>CAVXRT010000033.1:0-438700 GCA_963764115.1 uncultured Alphaproteobacteria bacterium | reverse complement strand
TCGGCTGGATCGGCGGAGAAGTGGACCTTATCAGGCCCTCCGATCCGTCGCTGAAAATCCCCCACATGGGCTGGAATACGCTGTCTTTCACGAGAAGCCACGCCTTGACCGAAGGGATTCCGGATGGCCCCGATGGGTGGCACGCCTATTTCGTGCAATCCCTATCAGTTCAGGCCGACGGACCCGGGGGACGTGCTTGCGCAATCGGACTACGGCGGCCCGATCACGGCGCTTGTCGCGCGCGGAAACATCGCGGAAGCCAGTTCCACCCGGAAAAAAGCCAGAAACTTGGGTCAAAAGCTCATCTCGAATTTCTTGCAGTGGCGGCCTTAGCCTGAGGCGAGGTCACGCGTTGCAGTACGCTGCGGCTGGAGCTACGCTCTGCGATCCAGCGATTTACATGGGGATAAATCGATGATCCTCTACCCGGCTATCGATCTGAAGGATGGTCAATGCGTGCGCCTGCGCCAGGGCCTGATGGACCAGGCGACGGTCTTCAACGAGAACCCCGCGGATCAGGCCCGCCAGTTTACTGAGCAGGGTTTCTCCGCACTTCACGTTGTCGATCTCAACGGCGCCTTCGAAGGACGCTCCGTCAACGCGGACGCGGTCTCGGCGATCCTCTCGGCGGTCTCCATCCCCGTCCAGCTTGGCGGCGGCATTCGCACGCTCGAAGCCATTTCCCTCTGGCTCAGCCGGGGCGTGTCCCGCGTCATTTTGGGAACTGCCGCGGTGCGCAATCCCTCACTCGTCAAGGCCGCCTGCGCGCGTTTCCGGGCAAGATCGCCGTTGGCATCGATGCCAAGGATGGCCGGGTCGCGGTTCAAGGATGGGCGGAGACCTCGGAGCTTTACGCGACCGATCTTGCACGCCGCCTGCAGGATGTCGGGGTTGCGGCGATCATCTACACCGACATCGCCCGCGACGGAATGCTGACAGGCCTCAATCTTGATGCAACGGCCGATCTGGCGCGGTCGGTCTCGATCCCGGTCATCGCGTCGGGCGGTCTGGCCGGCATCGAGGACGTGAAGCGGCTTCTTTCTCCAGCCTACGCGATCATCGCTGGCGCCATTGCGGGGCGCGCCCTCTATGATGGCCGTCTCGACGCCAAGCTCGCCCTCGATCTGATAAACGAGGGCCGCGGATAGGCGGGCGGGCGGCACTTTTTTAATAAATTGCCGATATTGAAACAATGAGTTGTTGTTCGTTCGCCGTTTCGTCCGTGCGTGGCAAACCGTAACACATAATTGACGAAATCCGCCTCTACCGGCAGTCAGGTGACAAGCTCCGGCTTCGAAAGGAAGATCCCTGTTGATGGCAAAGCGTCCGTTGCTTCGCGGCAACTGGGTCAATCCCGCTGCCGCAATTTTCCTTTCGCTGATAGTGTCCGCCGATTTCTACGCGACCCGCGCTTTTGGCGAGGGTGAAGGCGCCGCCTCCGGCCCCCCCGCCTCCGAGAGTGCGAAGCCGCCCGAGAAGACGCCTCAACCGGCAGAAAAAACGCCCGAGGAAGTCAAGAAGCCGGCGGAACAGGCCGCCAAGGAGAAGCCCGAAGTCACCACAGCAGAGCCAAAAGCCGAAAAGCCGCAAGCGCCAGTGGTGGCCTCAAAGCCAGCGCCTGCAAAACCGGTCGAATCAGAGGCGCACGCGAAGCCAGCGGAATCAAAAGAGACCAAAGCAGCGGCCAAGGCCGAGAAACCGAAAGACCCTTCGCCAAAAGCCGAAGACGCTGGCGACTTTGCGGTGCGCGCTTCCACGGTTGACGCCGTCTACCAAATCAGCTGGCTCGGCGCGCATATCGGCGATTTCAGAATTAAGTCCTCGATCACGACGCGGCAATATTCGTTGCAGGCGAATGCGGAACTCAGCGTGTTCTTTGGCGCGTTCAGCTGGCAGGGCGCGACGACGAGCTCGGGGTTGATGACGGCCAACGGCCCAGTTCCGCAGACTTACCGGTTCCAGTATGCGACGAGCGACAGACGGGAAAGCGTCGAGCTTAAGTTTCAGAAAAAGATGGTGCAGGACATTCTCATAAATCCTCCGCAACATCCAGGCGCCCGGAGCGTGCCGATAACCGCGGCGCATTTGCAGAACGTTGTCGATCCCTTGAGCGCTATTGTCCTTCTTTCGCAAGCGCGGCTGAACCGCGGCGAAGCCTGCAACAAGCGCCTGCCGATTTTTGATGGGAAAATCCGCTATGATCTGATTTTATCCCCAAAAGGCACGCGAAACCTCGGTTCCGCTGGTAACCTGCGCGGAACCGCCTATGTTTGCAGCGTGCGCTTTGTACCCATCGCCGGGCACAAAATGGGGAATGATTATGCATCCGGGAACACAGGCATCGAAGTTTGGCTTGTCCCAGTGCCGGAAGCGGGTTTAATAGTACCGTATTATATTCATGTGCCGACCCCCGCAGGGACGGCATCCATGGTGACGGCGAAGTTCGATGTGCAGACACCAACGGGGCGTCACGCGCTCGCCGACTGAAGAGGGGAACAACCGAGGCTCTATCGCGAGTGAATAAGACGCTGAGCGGTCTTCGATGTGAAAGACCTGCTCGCTCTATGACCGCAGGCGCACCTCTTCGTATGTTTACCGCGCCACAGCCTGAAAGAATTGAACGAAGCGTGCGGTTTTTACAGAAAGTCCGCTAATGAGCGCAGCAATGCAGACGGCTACCATTAAGCCCTCCCAGTCCCGGCATGTAACGGCGGTGCTGGGGCCGACGAATACAGGCAAGACTTACCTCGCGATCGAGCGAATGCTCGGTCATGAAAGCGGGCTGATCGGATTGCCGCTGCGGCTGCTTGCGCGCGAAATATACGACAAGATCGTCGCCCGAATTGGACCGCACGACGTGGCGCTCATCACGGGCGAGGAAAAGATCAAGCCTGAGCGGCCCCGCTATTATGTCTGCACGGTCGAGGCCATGCCGCGCGACGTTGATGTGGATTTCCTGGCGGTTGATGATATTCAACTCGCCGCCGATCCCGATCGCGGCCACGTGTTCACGGATCGTCTTTTCCACGCACGGGGCATGAGCGAAACGCTGCTCCTCGGCGCGCAGACCATGAGCGATGCGATCCGCGAGCTGATACCGGGCGCCAACTTCATCGCCCGGCCGCGGCTCTCGAAGCTGACCTATTCGGGCCAGAAGAAAATCACGCGGCTGCAAAGCCGGTCAGCGATCGTCGCCTTTTCGGCCAACGACGTCTACGCGATCGCAGAACTCATCCGCAGGCAGCGCGGCGGAGCTGCTGTCGTGCTCGGCGCCCTCAGCCCCCGGACGCGGAACGCTCAGGTCGGTCTTTATCAAGCGGGCGAAGTCGATTTCCTTGTTGCGACTGATGCGATCGGCATGGGCCTCAATCTCGATGTGGATCACATTGCCTTCGCCGGGACCCGCAAGTTCGACGGCCGGACGCACCGCGATCTGACGCCCGCCGAGCTTGCCCAGATCGCAGGCCGCGCAGGGCGGCACCTCAACGATGGCACGTTCGGCGTCACCGCCGATGTCGAGCCCTTCGATCAGGAACTCGTCAACAAACTCGAAAACCACGATTTCGAGCCCGTCAAAGTGCTTCAATGGCGCAACACACAACTCGACTTCGATAGCCTCGACCGCCTCAAGGATAGCCTGCGCCAGGTGCCGAATAACGCGCGGCTTGCAAGGGCGAGGTCGGCGGACGATCTCGACGCTCTCGATGAAGCAACCAACGATTCCCGCATTGCGGGCCTCGCGACGGCGCCCGCTGCGGTCAAGCGGCTCTGGGAAGTCTGCCAGATTCCGGATTACAGGAAAGTCGGATCGTCCACTCACGCGGAGCTCGTTGCGACGCTCTATCAGCATATCATGAGCGACGAAGGGCTGATCCCGGAGGATTGGTTCGCGGGCCAGGTGGAGCAAGCCGACCGGACCGACGGCGACATCGACACGCTGTCGAACCGCATCGCCCACATCCGGACCTGGACTTTCGTTTCCAACCGGCGCGAATGGCTTAAAGATCCGGACCATTGGCAGGCGAAGACGCGCGAGATCGAAGACCGACTATCGGATGCGCTGCATGAACAGTTGACCCTACGCTTCGTCGACAAGCGAACGAGCGTGCTTATGAAGAGCATGCGCGACAAGGAGAGCCTGTTCGCGGAAATCGAGAAGGACGGCCGCGTTGTCGTCGAGAAGCACTACGTCGGCAAGCTCGAGGGTTTCTGCTTCACTCCCGATCTGGCGGCCGCCGGCGTCCATGGAAAGGCGGCGCGCAACGCAGCCGCGAAGGTGCTCGTCCACGAACTCGCCGCCCGCTCGGACCGCCTCGCGGCGGCGCCCGACACCGCCTTCACCCTGACACGCGAAGGGCAAATTATATGGGAGAACCAGGAGATCGGCAGGCTTGCCGCGGGTGAGGACCCGCTCAAGCCGAATTTCGCGCTCTTTTCGGACGAACACCTTGCCGCAATCGACAAGGAAAACATCACCAAGCGCATAGAAACCTGGCTCGCTCACCACATCGAAGTGCGCCTGAAGCCGCTTGTCGAGATTGCGAAGGCGGAAGAGATTACCGGACTCGCTCGTGGCATCGCCTTCCGCCTCCGCGAGAATTTCGGGGTTCTGAAGCGCGACACGGTTGCCGATGAGATCAAATCCCTGGATCAGGACAGCCGCGCTCAACTTCGGAAATATGGCGTGCGCTTCGGCGCCCATCACATTTATTTCCCGCTGCTCCTGAAACCGGCGGCGGCAGACCTCCTCTTGCTGTTCTGGCTTTTGAAGCATGGGAGCGAGCACACTCTCACGCCCGCGTCGATTTCGGAATCGCCGCGCCAGGGCCTCACTTCCGTGCCCCGCAATGCCGCGGCGCCCGAAGAGTTCTATCGCGCAGCCGGGTTCGGGGTGTGCGGCCCGCGCGCCGTACGCGTCGACATGCTGGAGAGGCTTGCGGACATCATCCGTCCGTTGACGGCCTGGAAGCCTACAGAGAGCAATACCGAGCCGCCGCTGGGAGCGGCTGGCGGCGGAGCGTTCAAGATCAGGCCGGAGATGATGTCCATCATGGGTTGCTCGGGCGAGGAACTCGGCGCGATCCTTGAGTCACTCGGATTCCGCAGGGAGAAGCGCCCAGCAAGGCGGCAGGCGCCACAAGCGAAGGAGAGCGAGGCAGCCAACGACAATGTTGAGCAACTCGCTCAGCTGAATGGATCGCAGGAGTTGGCAGCTTCGGAGATCGCGACCGAAGCACAAGCCTCGGAATTGGCCGAAGGGGCCTCCGTAACGGCCGAGCCCGTTGAGGAGGAGCAGAGCGAGGCCCCGGCATTAATTACAGCGGTTGAAGACGGGGCGACTGTTGCGGGAGAAACCGTCGCTGAGCCGACGCCACCGGTCGCCGAGACCGAGCAGGCGGCAGAGACCGCTCCGACCGCGGACGCTGAACCTGAATTTGAAGAAATCTGGCGTTTTCGGAGACCGAAGCCAAAATTCGATCGCCCCGAAGGCGAAGAAAGGCGCCATCAGCGCCGTCCGGGCGGAGAGCGGGACAGGCCTCCTCACGACCGCAGTCGTCATCCCGTTGCCGGACCGTCCGGCGAACAGCGGCAGGCACATGGAGACCTGCCGAAGGATCAAGCATCCCCTGGGCATCGAGAGCACAGGCATGGGAATGAGCAGGGCCATGGCCGAGGCGGTCACCAGGATCGGAACCGCCACAGGCAGCATGACGGTAATCGCAACCGCGACAGAGCGCGGCAGCCAGCGCCCCCAGCAGCGGCGAACCTGACCGCCAAGGGCGAGACTGCCGATCAGAAGCCTGTCAGCAGCACGCAACAGCAGAACAGGCCGCCGCAGCATCACCGCAGCGAGCGCTCGCATGATCGGGGTCGTGACACCCGGTCGCCTCGCCCGCAGGGCAAGCAGCCAATCGCGGCGAGCGCCGCCCCCAAGCGCACGCCTGGCGGCGTGGACCCCGATTACCTTTCGCCGCACTGAGCCAGCTTAAGGAGCGGCTGGAGAAACAGTTGCAGACGCAGGATTAGAATTTGAGTTCATTCGAAGAGCAGCGCCTCGATAAGTGGCTTTGGCACGCGCGGTTCGTGAAATCGCGCAGCCTTGCCGCGAAGCTGATAGAGGAAGGCTGCATTCGGGTGAACCGGCAGCGCGTCGTCAAAGCAGCAACAAGCGTCAGATGTGGCGACGTCTTAACGGCCAATCTTAATGACCGAGTGCGCATCATTGAGGTCCGCGCCATCGGCCACCGCCGCGGGCCCCCAAGCGAAGCCCAAGCACTCTATTGCGACTTGCTTTCGCGTGATCCCCCGGAAGTTCTGAAGGTCGACGGCGAGTAACGCCCTCTTTTCGCCCTTACGCTTCGTAGCCCACCCGTGGGGACCCGTCCTCTTCCTCTTCGGGTTTTCCCGGGATGGCGTAAACGCCGCCGAGCCATCGATGCAGGTCGACATCCGCGCATCGCTTCGAACAGAAAGGGCGGTATTGCCCGGTTTGCGGGTGGATGCCGCAAATGACGCAGAAGGGCGCACGTTCGACCTCGGGCTTCGCGTCTTTTGGCTGACCTGTCATCTCAAATGGAATTGATTTCTGCGCGATTGAGCCAGTTAAAGTAAACGGGAAACCCCTCGCCGGTCAAAAGTTGCACAACTTCGATCAAAGGCAGGCCAACCACATTCGAATAGGAGCCAACGATTTTCTGTACGAATGCCCCGGCGATCCCCTGGATCGCATAGCCGCCGGCTTTTCCGCGCCACTCGCCGCATGCGAGGTAAGCATCCATCTCCTCGGGTGCGAGGCGCTTGAAGCGCACGCGTGTCTCAACCGTTCGCATTCTTACTGCGCCCGTATCCGCGATCAGGCATATGGAAGTGTAGACACGATGAGAGCGCCCTGAGAGCGTCTGCAACGCTTCGGCGGCCTCGTTGAGATATTCCGGCTTGCCTAGGATCTTTCGGCTGACGGCGACAACGGTATCGGCGGCAAGCACGAAGGCGCCAGCCAGGTGAGGCTCGCGTTCAAGGCGTTGCCTCGCGACGACCGCCTTTTCGCGCGCAATTCTTTGCGCATAGGATCGCGGTTGCTCCCCCTTTCGAGGTGTCTCATCGATCGAAGCGGGCCGAAGCGCATCGGGCTGGATGCCAATCTGCTCCAGCAGCGCAAGTCGCCGTACTGAGGCGCTGGCGAGCACAAGCAGCTTTTGCGCACTCGATCGCACACCGACAGAGGAAATACGCTCATCATCGGACTTCAGGGGGCGGACGGCCGCCATCCTATTTGAAGCGATAAGTGATGCGTCCTTTGGTAAGATCATAGGGCGTCATCTCGACTAGAACTTTGTCACCAGCTAGAACGCGGATTTGGTTCTTTCGCATCCGGCCCGCTGTATGCGCAATGATCTCATGGCCGTTGTCAAGCTTCACGCGAAAAGTCGCGTTCGGGAGAAGCTCCGTTATAAGGCCAGGGAATTCCAGAAGTTCTTCTTTTGACATGTCTCCTGCCAATGAAAAGCCGCAGCGCTTTCAAAACGCCACCAGTAACGGAACGTCTTGAGAAAACGAAAGCGAACGCAGCGATGGTGAATGCGCCGGAGAATGATCCCTTGGCACGCCGAAATCAAGCCGCTTCGGCGCGCCGGCGCTCGGGCCGGTTGAAAACACTTTGGCGTGCGCCGCTTGACGCAGAACAAAGCGGAATTTGCGCCCACACTCAGCGTGGACGCGTTTGTTAGAGGGTGCGCGTCTCGATATGCGTGCGGAAGCACTCGATGACGTCGCCCTGCTTCATATCCTGGAAATTCTCGAAGGCCATGCCGCATTCCTGACCAACGACCACCTCACGGACCTCGTCCTTGAAGCGTTTGAGGGTGGAAAGCTTGCCCTCGTGGATAACCACATGATCGCGGATCAGGCGCACATTCGCTCCGCGCTCGACCTTGCCGTCGGTGACGCGGCAGCCTGCGACCTTTCCAACCTTCGAAATGTTGAACACTTCGAGGATCTCCGCATTGCCAAGAAATTCTTCGCGGGTGATGGGCGCCAGAAGGCCGGACATCGCTTTTTTCACATCATCCACAAGGTCGTAGATGATGTTATAGTAGCGGATCTCGATCCCATCGCGCTCAGCCTGCTGCTTGGCCTGGGCATCCGCGCGAACGTTGAAGGCGATGATGACTGCGCCGGAAGCCTCGGCCAAAGCCACGTCGGAATACGTGATCCCGCCCACACCCCAGTGGATGATCCGCGCCTCGACTTCGTCCGTGCCGAGCTTCTCAAGCGCTGCGTTGATCGCTTCGACTGAACCCTGCACATCGCCCTTGATGATAAGAAGGAACTCCTTCTTACCGCCCTTGGCAGCCTGCTTCATCATCTGCTCGAGCGAACTGCGGGCTCCAGCACCAACCGCCCGTACATCGCGCAGCTTGCGGACGCGGTGTTCCGTCAATTCACGGGCGCGGGCTTCGCTTTCGACGACGGCAAGCTGATCGCCCGCCTCCGGCGCGCTATCAAGCCCCAGAACCTCCACAGGCGTGGATGGGCCCGCGGTGACCACATTTTCACCCTTGTCGTCGATCAGGGCACGGACGCGGCCCCAGGCGCGGCCTGCCACGATGAGCTGACCGACTTTCAGCGTTCCGCGCTGAACGAGAACGGTGCCAACTGGCCCACGCCCGCGCTCGAGCTTGGCCTCGATGACTATGCCTTCGGCAGGCCTGTCAGGGTTCGCCATCAACTCGAGAACCTCGGCCTGCAGGTTAATCGCGGACAACAGTTTGTCGAGATTGAGCCGCTGCTTTGCGGAAACCTCGACTTCGAGCGTATCGCCGCCCATGCTTTCCACGACGATATCGTGAGAGAGCAAGTCGGTTCGAACGCGCAAGGGTTCCGCATCCGGCTTATCGATCTTATTGATCGCGACGATAATCGGAACACCGGCTGCTTTGGCGTGATTGATCGCTTCCACCGTCTGCGGCATGACACCGTCATCGGCGGCAACCACGAGCACGACGATATCGGTAACTTTTGCTCCCCGGGCCCGCATGGCCGTAAAGGCGGCATGGCCAGGAGTATCAATGAAAGTTACCGGATCGCCGTTTGGCGTGGTGACCTGATAAGCGCCGATATGCTGTGTTATCCCGCCGGCCTCGCCGGCAACGACGTTGGCCTGGCGAATGGCGTCGAGCAAGGATGTCTTACCGTGATCGACGTGCCCCATGATCGTGACGACCGGGGCGCGCCCCCTCAATGTCTCGGTGGCATCGACCTCGCCGATAAAGCCTTCTTCGACATCTTCCTCGGAAACGCGTTTCACCGTATGCCCGAACTCCGCTGCGACGAGTTCCGCGGTGTCGGCATCGATCACGTCGTTGATCTTCAACATCTGCCCCTGCTTCATCAGGAACTTGATGATGTCGACCGCCCGCTCCGCCATGCGGTTGGCGAGTTCTTGAATTGTGATTGCTTCTGGCAATTGCACCATGCGTTGGATCTTGACCCGTTCCTGCCGGGCGCCGCCAAGAGCCTGTAGCTTTTGGCGTTCCCGCTGACGTCTGAGTGAGGCGAGGCTTCTCTCGCGCTGTTGCTCATCAAGAGCGTTGGAAAGCGTCAGCCGCTGACGACCAAGTCGCTGGTCCACAGCCGTTTTCTTGACCGGCGTAGCGCCGCGTTCGGGCGCCTTGCCAGGCAAGCCGCCACGTTTCGCCCGGCGATCCTCCTCCTCAGCCTCCACGGTGCGAGCGCGGAGGGCAACGTCCCCCTCACGAACCCGCTCGGGCCGTGCAACCTCCAAAACCGGTGCAGACGCAGGCCGCGAACTTCCGCCAGGTCCGGGTCTTGCTCCGAAACCCGGCCGCGGGGCTCCCGCAGCTCCGCCGCCTGGACGTGGGCCGTCGCTTCGAAATCCTTCACGGCCCGGTGGACGCGTTCCCTCGCGGGCTCCATCTCGTGCGGGGCCACGCTGCCCATTTTCTCCTGAGCGGAATGCGCCGACTTGCGGCCTGCGATCCTCGCCTTGGGGACGCGGGACAACGCGAACGCTATCCGGACCGGCTCGCCTCGGTAGTTCGGCTGGACGCTCCACGACGCGCGGAGCTGCCTCCTCTTGTTTTGGCGCTACAGCAGCCTCAGCCTCCTTCGCCTTGGCAGCCTCTGCTGCGCGCTCCCTTTCAGCCTCATCCGCAACCTTGCGGGCGGCCTCTTCCTCAACGCGGCGCTTTTGATCTTCTATGGCGCGCTTTTGCGCCTCTTCGCGGAGCCGGGCCTCTTCGATTTCCCGCTCACGCTTTTCGACATCCTCCCGCTTGCGTGCTTCGACCAGCGCTCGCGCTCGCGCATCCACCTCGCCCGCCGAAAGCTGGCGGAGCACTTTCTGAGGACGCTTATCCTGCTCGGGAGAGGGTTTCTGGAAAGCGCGAGGCTCGGGCTTCTGGGGCGCGGGCTTCTGCTGTTGCGGCTCCTCTTGAACCGTGCCCGGGGAACCCGAGCGCTTGCGCTTGGTCTCGACAAGAACGGATTTCGAGCGCCCATGGCTAAAGTTCTGCCGGATGTGGCCTTGCTCCACTGTCCGCTTCACGTTCAGCGACATTGTCTTGCGGCTGCCCGCCGTTTTATGGTCCGTTTCTTTCGTTTCGCTCATTCTCTATCCTGACGCAGCGAAGCAACGTCAGCTTCCCTTGCGCAATAGGCACTTAAACGATCGAGAGCCTGCAAGAATGCGCGGGTTGCCCCGCCTTCTCTTACTCCCGCATGTATTACACCTATGCTTCCTGCCGCCAAGCTAATTTCGGCGGATGTGAAGCAATTTTTCGGCGCGATATATTCTTTTCCTGCAAATAAGGCTTCGAGCTTCCTGTCGAGCTTGGCCTTTCCGTCGGCTGCCGCGGTATCCGCATGAAGAAGAGCCACAATTTCACGCCGCTTCAGCGCTTCTTCGATTTTTGAGAATCCGACGACCAACAACCCTGCCTTATTACAAATCGATAACCGTTCTAATGCAGATCGCTTAAAAAGCCGTTCCACTTCTAAAGAAAGGCTATCGCTGACGGAAACCTGCTTCCGAAACGCCCGTTGGAAAGCCCGGCGCTTCACTGCTTCGGCTACACTCTCTTTTCTGGCGGTTACCCAAACACCTCGCCCCGGAAGATTTCCCTTGATATCGGGAACGACTTCCTCATGCGGCGAAAGCACGAAACGCAGGAGAAAAGGCCTTTCCTTTCTCGCGCGTTCCACAATGCAGGTTCTGATGGGATTTCCGCCTTGCTCGCCCTCCGCTATATGTGTGTCCGCTTCCGGAAATTCCAGTATGGGCTCAGGCTCAGAGCGCCTTCTCTTCGCGATCTGCATCCTGGCCGCCTTCACTCTCGACATCGGCCGTTTCACCCTCTTGCGCTTCCTCGGTCGCGGGAGGCTCGATCCACCCGGCCTTGACCCGGGCATTCAGGATGATCTGCTCGATGTCCGATTTACTGAGGTCATGGCCTTGCAGAATGCCGGGGTGCTGCTTCGTTTGCCCGTGGGCGCGCTCCTGCCATCCAGCAAGCTCATCGGTTGCGCAGTCCGCGAGATCTTCCAAGGTCTTGATCCCGTTTTCGCCAAGCGTGACAAGCATCGCCGTGGTCAGGCCCTCGACTTCTGTAAGCTCGTCGTGGACGCCAAGCTCGCGGCGTTTCTCGGTCAGTTCGGCTTCCTGCCGCTCGAGAAATTCACGAGCGCGTTCCTGGATCTCGCCTGCGGTGTTTTCGTCAAAACCCTCGATGCTCGCGACCTCCTGCTCGTCCACATAGGCGAGTTCCTCGACCGTGGTGAAGCCCTCCGACACGAGGAGCTGCGCGATCATCTCGTCCACATCGAGGGCTGCGACGAAGGCGCTTGTGCGTTCGGCGAATTCTTTCTGGCGGCGCTCTGACTCCTCGGCTTCCGTCAGAATGTCGATGTCCCAGCCCGTCAATTGCGATGCCAGGCGCACATTCTGGCCCTTGCGGCCGATGGCGAGGCTAAGCTGCTCGTCCGGCACGACAACCTCGATGCGCTCGGATTCTTCGTCGAGCACAACCTTGGCGACCTCAGCAGGCGCGAGTGCGTTCACGATGAAGGTTGCGGCGTCTCCCGACCATTGGATGATGTCGATCTTTTCGCCCTGCAGTTCGTTCACAACGGCTTGCACACGGCTGCCGCGCATGCCGACGCACGCGCCCACCGGATCGACCGACGTATCTTTCGAGACGACCGCGATCTTTGCACGGCTTCCAGGATCGCGAGCGACCGATTTTATCTCGACAATTCCGTCGTAAATTTCCGGCACCTCTTGCGCGAACAGCTTCGCCATGAATTCCGGGCGTGTGCGCGATAAAAAGATTTGCGGGCCGCGATTCTCGCGCCGAACGTCGTACACATAGGCGCGGACGCGGTCGCCAAGCTTGTGGTTCTCGCGCGGCAAGGTCTCATCGCGGCGGATGATCGCCTCGGCCCGGCCCAGGTCGATCATGACGTTCCCGTACTCCGCGCGTTTCACGATGCCGCTCACAATCTCGCCCACGCGATCCTTATACTCTTCGTGCTGACGCTCGCGTTCGGCCTCGCGCACCTTCTGCACAATGACCTGCTTGGCGTTTTGCGCCGCAACACGGCCAAAGTCGAGAGGCGGCAGTGGCTCTGCGATGAAATCACCCACCTCGGCTTCCGGATTGCGTTTTTTCGCATCCTTGAGGCTGATTTCGGTCGCGTCCAGCGTCACCTTCTCTACAACTTCAAGGAGCCGCGACAGCTTGATCTCACCAGTGCGCGGATCGATCTCCGCGCGGATCTCATTTTCGCTTCCGTAGCGGGATTTCGCAGCCTTCTGGATTGCGTCTTCCATCGCAGAAAGCACGAGCGTGCGGTCGATCGACTTTTCGCGCGCAACAGCTTCCGCGATTTGCAACAACTCCAGGCGGTTCGCGCTAATTCCGATCTGCGCCATCGTCCAACTCCGAATCCTTTACGTCGTTTTCTTCAATTTCACCGCCCTCGGCCCATTTGCCGGCGGACTTAGCCTTTGCGAGGGAAGCCCTGATGAGTTCGTCGGTCAGCACAAGCTTCGCATCATGAATGAGATCGACCGGCAGCCCTATCGTTTGTGGCTCGCTTTTCTCGTCGAGCCTGACCTGCAGCAGCATTTCGCCGTTTTCGTAACCCTCCAACAGGCCCCGAAAGCGGCGGCGGCCGTCGATTAGCTCTTTCGTCTCCACCTTGGTTTCGAACCCCGCCCAATCCTCGAAATCGGACGGCCGGACCAGAATGCGGTCAATACCCGGCGATGAAACCTCCAGGTAATAACGGCCTTCAATCGGGTCATGAGCGTCGAGCAGCGGCGACAGGCGCCGGCTGATGCTGGCGCAGTCATCGACGTTGATCGCCCCGCCAGCCTTGTCCGCCATGATCTGGATCGTGCCGCCGTCGCGGCGGGACATTACGACGCGCACGAGGCGATAGCCCAGTTCCTCGAGGACCGGCTCAACGAGCGCCGCAATTTCGGCAGCAGGGCCTGTCTCCCGAACGAAGCGTTCGGTCGGCGCCGCAGGGGCTGAGCTTTCAATATCCGCCGATGACGGGTCGTTTTCCATGCACTCCGGTTCTCCAGCGAAGCGTGCGCCAGATAAAGAAAAAGAGCGGACCGGGAGGCCCACTCTTTAATCCGAGATGATCTTGAGCTGACTGGAAAATAGGCCAAACCCGGACCGGTTGCAAGAGCCTTCACAGGGAGGCGGGCGCCCTGTTGACGAATTGCGGCGTCGGCTCTCGCAATCTCAACCCGCCCGCGCGGCCTGAGCTTCGCCGGCTTTTCCCCGTCCGTTATAAGCCATCGAATTCGTTTTTCTGGAATTCAGCCCGCGCCATCCGCCGTTCCGACAAATTCACCATCCAATTCGCGATTTTGGCTTGACTTGTGGGTAGCGGCAGCCGCCGCGGCATCGAGCGGTAGGTGTAGAACTGTCCGAGCCGGCTGGCAAAAGCAAAAGCAATATCTTAGCGACTAGGACAGAAAAGTTCGCGCATCGCCGCCCATTATGCAGACAAAGCCGACAGATCGCGATCGTAACGGCGGCGAGCAAAGACTCAAATGATGTCGTCAAGTTTGGCAGTTCCGAGCGTCTGCATGTCCGAAAAAAGGGTATCTAATGGGCCGAAGCGGTCAAAGCCAAATTGGACGTTAAGTGAACAAAAGTGTCTACACTGGCAAAAAAAGCGTCTACACGGCCTAGTAAATCGCTGTTAACTCATTGATTTTGTTGGAGGCCACGCCCGGAATTGAACCGGGGTACGCGGATTTGCAGTCCGATGCGTCACCACTCCGCCACGTGGCCTTCGGATGATGTGGTATCATGATCGTTGGCGCATGAAAAGCGGGTATGCGGTGCAGCTGTGCACTTCCCCTGGCCAGCCAGCAGGAATCTTGTTAGGACAACTCCGCTGAACATGATTTTGAGGAAACGGCGAACCTATGGACTTTCAGGCGGCACGGCTCGCGATGGTGGAATCGCAGATCAGGCCAAACGGAGTGCGCGATCCACTCATCCTGAATGCGTTCGCAACCACACCTAGAGAAGCGTTCGTCCCGGACGACCAGAAAGCGCTCGCTTATATGGATGAGGCGGTGCTGGCGGTTCCTGCCGCCGGTGAATCCCCGGCTCGCTATCTTTTGCCGCCGATGGTCCTCGCGAGGCTTTTGCAATGTGCATCGCTCTCTCAATCCGACCATGCGCTCGATATCGGCGGGGCAACGGGTTATTCGGCTGCGATATTGACTCAGATTTGCTCGAATGTGGCAGCTCTGGAAGCGTCCGAAGGCCTCGCTGAATCTATGAGGCGGAACCTGAAAGCGGCAAACGTGGAGCAGCATGTTACCGTTCATCACGGAGCGCTCAATCAGGGGCTGGAGGGCATGAAACCCTATGATTTCATCCTTCTCAATGGAAGCGTGGCTGAAGAGCCCAAAAAGCTGTTCAGCGGGCTGGCCGAGGGAGGGCGCCTTGTCGCCATCGTAAGGCGCGGCTGGCTCGGGCACGCTTATCTTTTTACCAAGAGTTCCGGTGCAGTCTCGGGCCGGCCAATTTTCGACGCCGCGGCCGAATATCTTCCTGGTTTTGAGAAGCAGCCGCATTTCGTGTTTTAGCGAAGGCACTAACCACGAGGCAATTTGGCAACGGGCCGAAGCAAAAAATCAAGCTTCATACCAGTTGCGAGCGTTTTGCCTTTTCTTCGTCGCGTAAGCAGTTAATTTGCAGTCGGATATATGTGGTTCGAAGTATGGGTGTGCGTATAGTAGATGCAATCTACGAAAACGGAAACATCCCGTGCCGCCAAAAATCAAAACCCCCTTCCCTCGTTGGCCAATGCTACGAACCTGCTGTTCGGCAGCGCTGCTTGTTTTTGCGCTGGGCAGCTCTGTCCATGCCGAGACCTTGAAGGAAGCTTTGACGGCCGCCTACCTCTACAACCCTACATTGAAATCCGCAAGAGCGCAATTGCGCGCAACCGATAATCAGGTGCCGCTCGCCAAATCAGGATATAGGCCGACGATTTCCGCCCAGTTCCAGTATGGGTACGAAGACGTCCGCACGAAAATTCAAAGTGGAACATCGACAGGGGAAATCCCGGTCTGCTCTGGAACAATCGGCACCAGCGGCGCCTGCAACGGCACCACTACAGGCCTTCCGCTCAGCACTTTGGCATCGAGCAGCGCCGTCGGAAACGGCGAGGCGAATCCGCGACAGGCGCAGATCGCGCTCCAGGAAAACATTTTTGATGGCTTCCGCACCTATAACAGCATCAAAGCGGCAGAGGCTTCGGTCGAGGCGGGCCGTGAGGACCTTCGCAATTCAGAGATAACAGTCCTCCTCAACGCCGCGACGGCCTATATGAACGTCGTCCGCGACCAGGCAATCGTGAACCTCCGCCAGAACAACGTGAAGGTGCTGGCTGAGCAATTGCGCGCGACGCAAGACCGCTTCAAGGTCGGTGAAGTGACGCGCACGGACGTTGCCCAGGCCGAATTCGGGGCTCGCGCAGTCTCAGGCGGATTTGAGCATCGCCCAGGGAACGCTTTATGGGGACCAGGCGCTCTTTGCCCAATATATCGGCCATCCGCCTGGCACTCTGCGCGATCCCGGGCCGCCCGAAAGACTGCTGCCGAAGACCTTGCAGGGCGTTATCGATGTCTCCGAGGCGGAGAGTCCCGGCATCCTCGGCGCGGTTTTCCGCGAGCGGGCGCAAGAGCATCAGGTCAAAGAAGTCAAGGGCCAGCTTCTGCCCAGCCTGAGCTTGAATGCGAGTTATACGAGAGCCGCCCAGCCGTTCGGCGAGCCCAATGTTACAGATCTTGAAGATACGCGCGTGTTCGGTCAGCTTACCGTGCCGCTTTATGAGGCGGGCAGCGTCTCCGCGCAGATTCGCCAGGCGATCGAAACGCTGTCCCAGCGCCGCCAGCAGGTCGATGAGCAACGCGAGCTTGCGAGGCAGAATGTAAGTTCGCAGTGGGGTCTGGTCATCGCGGCAAGGGGCAACGTCGCGGCTGGAAAATCGGCCGTGGAAGCCACCCGAATCGCGCTTGAGGGCGTGCGGGAGGAGGAGCGCGTCGGCCAGCGCACCATCCTCGACGTGCTCAATTCGGAGCAACAATATTTAAATGCGCAAGTGAACCTCGTTTCGTTCCAGCGCGACCTCGTTGTGGCGTCCTATGGCGTGCTTGCCTATATGGGCCGGCTTACCGCCTCCGATATCGCCGTGCAGGCTGAACTTTACGATCCCACCCGCTACTATGCCGAGGTCAAGGACTCGTGGTTCGGATGGGGCGCTTCCGTCGAGAGTGAGGAGGATCCTCGCGTGGCTCCCGTCACCGAGGAAGGACGCACACCTTGGCAAACATCAACGGACGGTCCGGCTTATACCCAGTATCTGCCCCAGATTCCCTGATACAAAGCAGCGACACACCTGATCAAAAATCGACCGGCGGTTCGGCTTATACCCAGAAACTGCCTTGCATCCGCCGGTCCAGGGGTAGCGCGCAGCACCCGATATCACTAACCTGACCCTGCGGCTCAGCCGAGTTGCCCCCGCTGTAGGCTTTCGCAGGTTTCATGGCGCGCTTGCCTTTGCGCGCAATTGTTCGAGGTGAGATGCAATGAACCGAACAGACCAGGCTCCCGAGCCCACTATGGAGGAGATCCTTGCGTCCATCCGGCTTATCATTTCGGACGACGCAAAGAAGGCCCTCCCCGAAAGGGACGAGCATCTGCGCCGCCCCGCGCCGTCCAGGGCGGAGCCAGCCTCGCTCAGTGCGTTGCCGGAAGAGGACGTGCTTGATTTGACGGATGCGCTTCTTCCTGAAGAACAACCTGCCTCCGCCGCTCCGCCATCAAGCGTGAGTTCGCGCAGCGATGACGCTGCCGCGCTTTCCCAGGAATCGGCCGCGGAGAGTAAGCCTCGGGCGCAACAGGACGCCGCCGTAGCCACGACAGAGAGTTCGGGGGATACTCCGCGGCAGCCAGAATTGCCGCAACCTCCCACCGGCTCCCGCGAGGACCTATCGCGCCCGGCGCCATCCGAGTCACGGCCGGTTTGGTCGCGGCGGGATCTTCCGGGTTCGCCTGCGCCCGTTGCGGGGGCCGTCCCGAGATACGAGGCGGCGCCGGCAGCGAGGCAACCGCAAAGGAATTGGGCTCAGGACATTCAAATGCCGATCCCGGAGCGGGGACCTGTCTCGCTGATCCCGGGTCAGACGCAAGCGCAGGACCATGCGTCACGGGGTGAAGCGGAAGCCGCTGAAGAGGTGGAAGCCGAGAGCGAGTTTGCGCTGTCGAATGGTTTGGGCGAGAGAGAAGAGGCCGCGGTTGCAGCCCTCGCCGAGAGCCTGGCGCGGTCAGCCGCAGGAGCCATGCATTCGGATGAGCTTACAACAGCAGGGGACGTCGATTTTTCGCGGCTTGGCGATGAGCAAAAAGCCGAGGTGACCGAAACATTTGCAAACGCAATCCAACGGGAGAGCGGGTCTCGCGATAAGAACCCGCTTCCGACCCTGCTCGACGAGGTGTTCCGCCAGGACTTCATTCGGGATTCGGTGGCGGACGAGGAACCGGCCGAGGACTCCGGTCAGCCCGTGGAATCCGCCTCCGCCCGGGAAGATGACGAGAAGGCGAACGAGCACGCTTTCCCGCATTGGGGCGCCCCGGAGATAGCATTGCAAAGCCCTCAAAGCCGCCAGCCCGCGCCTTGGGCGCGCAACGAGTTGCGTTCAAGGACGATTGAGACTTTCGTGCAAAATATACCCACGGTCGCAGCCGCGTCCCCTGAGGCTGAACCTGCTCGTCCCGCGCCATCCGGTCTAAGCCTCGAAGATACTGTTCGGGATATGTTGCGGCCTCTCATGATGCAGTGGCTGAACGAACATATGCCTCGTATCCTCGAGAACGCGATCCGTGAGGAAATCGCGACGCGCGGGCTTTTACCCAAAACAGAGAAATAACAGGGAACAACTGGCGGCTACCCACGCCGTGGTTGCATTAGCGGTTGCCGGATGGCAGCCGCTTTTCTAAATCTACCGCAATCGTCGCTCTTTTTCCTTTCGATCGGTCATGCTCGAAAAAACCTACAATCACGCCGACATCGAACCGCGCATCTCGAAAAGCTGGGAGGAGGCGCAAGCCTTCCGGGCGGGTCAAGCGCTTTCGGTGAACCCCAAAGCTGAGTCATTTTCGATCGTGATTCCCCCGCCGAATGTGACGGGCTCACTTCACATGGGCCATGCGCTGAACAACACGCTGCAGGATGTGCTGGCGCGATTCGAGCGCATGCGCGGGCGCGACGTGCTTTGGCAGCCTGGCACGGACCACGCCGGCATCGCTACCCAGAGCCTTGTCGAACGGCAGTTGGCGGAGAAGCAGCAGCCCGGACGGCGCGAGCTTGGACGCGAGGAGTTTCTGAAACGCGTCTGGGCCTGGAAGGAGCATTCGGGCGGCACGATCATCAACCAGCTGAAGCGGCTCGGCGCGTCCTGCGACTGGTCTCGAGAGCGCTTCACCATGGACGAGGGGCTGTCGCGCGCCGTCATCAAGGTGTTCGTCGATCTCTATAACCAGGGCCTTATCTATAAAGACAAGCGCCTGGTGAACTGGGATCCGAAGCTGCAAACCGCGATCTCAGACCTCGAAGTCGTCGCCGTCGAGACGAAGGGGCATCTGTGGTATTTCAAATATCCGATCAAGGATGCGGACGAGCTTGAGAAGAAGTTCATCGTTGTGGCGACGACTCGTCCCGAGACGATGCTGGGCGATACCGCCGTCGCTGTGAACCCGAAAGATGAGCGCTGGAAGCCTTATGTCGGCAAAACCGTGATCCTGCCGCTCGTCGGGCGGGAGATTCCGATCGTCGCCGACGATTATGCCGATCCGGAGCAGGGCACCGGCGCGGTGAAGATCACGCCCGCGCACGATTTCAACGACTTCGAGGTCGGTCGGCGGCATAACCTCGAACTCATCAATATCCTGACGGAAACCGGAAAGCTGAACGACACCGTCCCCGAAGCCTATCGCGGGATGGATCGCTTTGCTGCGCGCAAGAAGGTCGTGGCCGACCTCGAAGCGCTTGAACTCGTCGAGAAGATCGAGCCATACGTCCTGAAGGTTCCCTACGGCGACCGCTCTCACGAAGTCATCGAGCCGTTCCTGACCGATCAATGGTATGTCGACGCGAAGACCCTGGCGCAGCCCGCGCTGGAGGTTGTGCGCGAGGGCAAGACCAAGTTCATTCCCGAAAACTGGCGCAACGTGTATTTCCAATGGCTTGAGAACATCCAGCCCTGGTGCATCTCGCGCCAGCTTTGGTGGGGTCATCAGATTCCGGCTTGGTATGGACCCGATAAGCACATCTTTGCTGCCCATGATGAGCAAGAAGCTAACGAGCTTGCCAAAAAGCACTACGGCCAAGATGTCGAGTTGGTGCGCGACGAGGACGTGCTCGATACGTGGTTCTCGTCGGCGCTATGGCCCTTCTCGACGCTGGGATGGCCGGACGAGACGCCGGAACTAAAGCGCTATTACCCGACGTCCGTGCTCGTTACCGGCTTCGACATCATCTTCTTCTGGGTCGCCCGAATGATGATGATGGGCATGCACCTGATGAAGGAGGCGCCGTTCCACGACGTCTACATCCACGCGCTCGTCCGCGACGAGAAGGGCGCCAAGATGTCGAAGTCGAAGGGCAACGTTGTCGATCCGCTCCATGTCATGGAGGATTACGGCGCGGACGCGCTGCGCTTCACCATGGCGGCGATGGCGGCGCAAGGGCGCGACATCAAGCTTTCCATGCAGCGCATCGAAGGTTATCGAAACTTCGCGACGAAGCTTTGGAATGCGGCCCGGTTCTGCGAGATGAATGGTTGCGTCCGCCGCGCGGATTTCGATCCCGCGAAGGCGAAAACGACGCTGAACAGATGGATTTACGCCGAAGCGAACGCCACTGCCGCGGCCGTGACGGAGGCGATCGAAAACTACCGCTTCAACGACGCTGCAAGCGAGGTTTATCGCTTCGTCTGGAACCGGTTCTGCGACTGGTATGTCGAATTCGCCAAGCCTGTCTTCATGGGAACGGACGACGCGGCAAAGGAGGAAACCCAGGCGATGGCGGCCTGGGCGCTCGACGAAATCCTGAAGCTTCTCCATCCCTTCATGCCCTTCGTCACTGAGGAACTGTGGGCGGTGCTCGGCGAAACGGGGCCAAAGCGCGAAACTCTTCTTTGCCTCGCCGAGTGGCCGAAGGCCGAGGGCAAGGTGGATCAGAAGGCGGTAGCCGAGGTGAACTGGGTGATCGACCTGATCAGCGAAATCCGGTCGCTGCGCTCCGAGATGAACGTGCCGCCTGCGTCGCAGCTTACTCTCACCGTGTCCGGCGCCGATGAGGAAACCAGAACGCGCGCGGAACGCTATGAGAGTTACATCATGCGCCTTGCGAGGCTCGGCGATATCGCATTCGCCGACACGCCGCCTCAAGGCTCCGCGCAGTTTGTGCTTGGCCAGGCAACGATGGCTCTGGCCCTCGCGAATGTGATCGATCTGGCCGCCGAGCGAGAGCGTCTGTCGAAGGAGATCGGCAAGCTGCAACAGGAAATCGACAAGATCGACGCGCGCTTCGCCAATGAGCAATTCATGGCGAAGGCTCCCGAAGAGGTGGTCGAGGAGAATCGTGAGCGGAGAGCCGATTTTGAGGCTGCAGCCAACAGGCTGAAGGCTGCGCTTGAGCGGCTACAGAGCTGTGGCGGCGTGAGTTGTGCGGATTTGTCCCGGCTCACCGCCTTGACCGCGACACTTTCATGAAAGGAAAATCATTTTTTGCTAAGGGAGAGTAATATCGCCGAATTGCTGTGGCCCCTAGGCCACGAATAGGTGGAAATCTCCCGGTTGGCCCTTGCATTTGACGTGATGCTCTTGCGTTTTGGATCTCGGGCATTTGTTATCTGGCGCAACTGACGGGGTATCGGTAATGGCGCTCATAATGCGACACATCGCGGGCGTGCCCTCACTGTGAGGGGCTCCGCGCATATGGATAACGAGACGCTGCAAGCGCTGATCAAGGTATACAGGGCGCGAGCAAGCACCGATCTCCTATCCATCATCATGGATGAAGCAGAAGGGCCCCAGGCACAGGCCGCCGTGCTGGAGCTGCTGAGTTCCCTTTCGCCCGAATCGTTCGCGGACGACAACTTCGCGCCGGTTCGCCGCAAAGCTTGCCACTTCTGCCTTGCCGCCGAAGATTATGACCTGGCTGACCGGCTGACCCGCGCCTCGGAGCTTCCGGAAGACCGCGTTCTTCGGGCGCGCGCGTTGCACGGACTGGACCGCGAGCAGGAGGCGGTGGCGGTTTACCGGCAGGCGATTGCGCAGGACCCGGCGATTCGAAACCGCGACATCGAGCGTCTGCTGGGGATCCGTCCCAGCCTGAACATCCCGCCCACCGCGGCCAAGATCATCCCACTCAGCACATACGCTTACAAACGCGAGAACAGGACCGAACAGGACCGCCGCGACGCACCGGCCGACAGCTTCATCGACGATTTCGAAGAAGCTGCCGTAACATTTGGCGACGTAGCCGGGCTCGACGACATTAAGGCTGAAATCCGTCGCCGCATCGTGCTGCCCTACCTCAAGCCAAGCCTTTTCGACCGCTACAAGCAAAAGGCTGGCGGCAACATCCTCCTGTACGGGCCGCCCGGCTGCGGCAAGACCCTGATTGCGAAGGCTACAGCCGGCGAGAGCGATGCCCGTTTCATCTCGGTCAATCCGGAAGACATCATCGACCGGTACACGGGCGAGGCGGAAAAGCGGCTTCACATGCTTTTCGATGAGGCCCGGTCGGACACGCCGTCCATTCTCTTTTTCGACGATTTCGATGTGCTGGCGTTCCGTCGCGCCGGGCTGCCGCCGGAAGCCGCCCCGGCCTTGATCGCCGCTTTCGCGTTCGAGCTGGATGGCACGCAACGCAACAATGGCGGCGTCCTGACCATCATGGCGACCAACGCCCCATGGGCTCTCGATCACGCCCTCTTCCGCGCCGGCCGCTTCCAGCGCCTCCTTTTCGTGCCGCCGCCGGCGCTGGAAGCCCGGAAGCGAATCCTGACAGAGGCGGTATCGAGCATTCCCGGCGCGGACAAAGTCGCCTTTGACCGAATCGCCCGCAGGTCTGCCGGCTTTTCAGGGGCCGACCTGCGCGCGCTCGCCGATTGGGTCAGCAATGCGTCCCTTACGAAGGCGCTCACGGGCGCTCCCGACGCGCTCATCACGACAGCCCTGTTTGAGGAAGGGTTCAGGCTGTTTGGCCCATCGACGCTGAACTGGCTGAGCCTCGCCAAGACGGAGATGAAGCCGATGCAGCGTCATGAGGCGCTCGGCCGTCTTTTCCTGCCGTTTTACCGCTCCTGACCCTTTGCTCACTCCGAGAGCAACCGCGGCTGAGGCTTGTCGCTTCCGATGTCTCTGTTGCCAAAACGGCACGGACTGAGGCATTCCTGCCCCGTTTAGGCCATAAAACCGGAACACCATCCCCTCGCCGGTAACCAGGCGTTTCCGGCGCAGCGTGTAAGAGGCTCATGCCATCGAAGCCGCCGTCTGAGTATGCCGGCGCTTCTCTCCAGGCGATGAAATCATATCTCCGCAGAAACCGGGATGCATTTCCGGTGGAGGGTGCTGTTTTGGACTTTTGGAAGCTCGATAAGTTGCGTTTGCCGAGTCGCCAAGTGACCCTTGGCCTTCGCCATGCGCCTTGTCGCTCTTGCAGTGCGGCCAGTGAGCAACGCCAGCGTGGCGCTTTGCCGGCATTGCGCTCGACTTTTGCTGACGCCCTCCGCAGTCATCGCAACGGCGAAATGGCCGCTCGGAAGGCTAGCGGCAAATTGTCTCAGGACAACAAAAGCTCTCTGCACGCATCGGGCCGGGTGGCACGCCGAGTTTCGGTCTGCACCGGCAGGCTGGGTGGCATCGATGCCACACTCGCTGATGTATTTCAGCCTGCCCCGCCAGAAACAGAATGTGGCCGCAACTTCGTCGCTTCGTATGATGATATGATCTCTCAACAAACGGGTATGTTCGCTCTTGAATTGATAGAAGGCGAACCCGCCCGTCATCTGAAAAACCGGACTGCGTCAGAGGTTGGGCGCCTGTCCGGGGCACTATGGAAGTATGCGCAACAAGCAGGCCGGCGGGGCTTGGAGCCGTTACGCATGCGTGGGCAACGGTAGAATTTTTGTGCCATGCTAAAATATAAGCAAACTTCTGTGTTCAGGGCTTTGTCCATTCCTCTTCTCTTCTGTGGGGTGGCTGTCGGCTTGGTCACTGTGCAGACGGCAATTCAGCGGCAGACCGAAAGGGCAAGCGCCGCTTCTCCGCAGCCTTTAGCTGTGGCGCGCGATGCGGTCTCAGGTCCAATTGTGAGCGTGGCGGACCTGTCGGAGGCAGCCGGCCAAGGCAATTTGGCAGCGCGTGTGGAGATGGGCCGCCGGTTCGCCCAAGGGCGAGGCGTGGAGAAAAGCGAAGGCAATGCGATCTCCTACTTCCGCGGGATCATAAGCGAATACGAAAATATCAGCGCCCACGACAAACGCAGTCCATACGTCGCGGCGGCCTATCTGGAGATGGCGCGGCTTTACAAGCTTGGCGTGCCTGAGGCCAATATCGATCCCAATTCGGCCCAGGCTTTCAGCTTTCTTCATCACGCCGCCAGCTATTTCGGAGACCCTGTCGCTCAATTCGAGCTCGCAAAGCTCCTGATGAGCGGTGACGGCGTGACGAAGAACACACGCGCCGCGGCACAGTGGCTCTTGAACGCAAGCCGGAAGGGATACGCCCCGGCCCAGGCGCTCCTCGGCGACCTTCTCTGGCGCGGGGGTGATGGCGTGAAGCGCGTTGCGGGCGACGGTTTGGGGCTGCTCGCGATAGCGCGGCGCAATGCGATGGGCGATGACACGGTCTGGGTAAGCAAGATGTTCGAGACGGCCCGCGCCGAGGCGCAACCGATCGAAATTCTTGAGGCCAACGCTTTCATCGTCCAGGAACTGAGTTCAACTCACTCCGCCGTGACAAGCGATATCCTTATCAGTGGGGAAAGCCCGGAAGGCTCCGCGATTGCCGCTGCTGCTGCGAGCGCCTTGAAGGCCTCTCCGGCTCAGCCTGTCAGCAAGCAAGGCGCGCCCATATCCGGAACATCGAAAGCCCTGTCGGAACTGAGCGCGACCCCCATGGGCTTTCCGCAAAGCCCTTTCGACCCAGAACTTGCCGCAGACGCAAAGGATGGGACAGGGGCCGCCGGCATCATCCAGATGTATCAGCCGCAGCCACAGGAACTCAGTGATCGAGAGCCCGACGCCGACGCGTTACGCGGGGGTTTCTCACTGACGCGGATCAGCGCGCCTTCGGCCTTGGCCGGCGCGCCGCCGCAAGGCTTGCCTTTGAGGCGCCGATCACGTCGCGAATGTTTTGCGGACGCCTGAAATAGCCGTCCCAGGGGTCGGATTTCAGAGCCGCCAGACGGCGGCCGATGTTCTCGACGGTGAACCGGGTTGACGTTACTGCGGGTCCAAGCTCGTCCCATCTCACCGGAGTTGAAATGGTCGCCCCAGGACGAGCCCTCGTCGAATAGGCCGCGACGGCGGTCGCGCCGCGCCCGTTTCTCAGGTAGTCGACAAAAATTTTCCCTCCGCGCGCCTTCTTCGCCATGGTCGAAACGTACTTCGACGGCTCGTCTCTTTCCATCGCAACGGCGATGCCGTGGGCGAATGCCTTCAACTCGTCCCAATCCACCGAGGGTTCCAGCGGGGAGACCACGTGCAGGCCCTTTCCCCCGGATGTCTTGACGTAGCTTTCAAGACCAAGGTCTATCAGCCGCTGGCGCACCTCGCGGGCTGCATTGACAACATCGCCCCATTGCAAGCCGTCGCCGGGGTCCAGGTCGAAAATCAGCGTATCGGGATGATCGACATCCTCGATGCGAGCCCCCCAGGGGTGAATTTCCAGCACATTGGCCTGCACCAGATTGATGAGTCCGCGAAGGTCATGGATGACGATGGCTTCTTCGGCTTTGCCATCTTCCTCCTGAACGTGAGCGATTTCCACCGCGTCCGTCAGCCCCGCAAACGAATGTTTCTGAAAGAAGCAGTCGCCGCTATCACCGTTCGGGCATCGAACGAGCGCAAGCGGCCTGCCCGTGATATGGGGGAGGATATAATCAGCGACCTCGGCGTAATATTCCGCGAGGCCGAGCTTCGTAAGGCCCTGGCCCTCCCAAAGGACGCGGTCGGGATGGGTCAACCTGATGCCCGCAAACTCGATGTCTCCGCCCGTTGTCGTCTTGCCGGAAGCGCTCGCTTTCCGCTTTGTCGATGCTTCCCTTTTTGGAGGGGCGCCGTCGGCCCCGGCTTGCTGGCGTGGCATTTCGAGATGCACCTCCGAAGCGGGCTTGTCCTCGCGCAAGCCCTTGAACGCGGCCTGACGCAATCGCTTGTCGTGCGTCCAGCCGCGAAACTCGACTTCCGCGACGAGTTGCGGTTCAACGAATACGAGGCCGCGCCGTTCATCCGCGGAAAGCGCATTTGCGAATGGCGACCTCGGAAGGCGCAAAGGTTGCAGCGCTTTATGAAGCGACTGCGCCGACGCTTGCGTAAATCCGGTTCCAGCGCGGCCTGCATAGATAAACTTGCCGCCGTCGTAAGCGCCGAGCGCCAGCGATCCAATCGCGTTTCGGGTTGCGGTGGACGGCGCATATCCTCCCACCACGAACTCCTCGCGGTTCGTGCATTTGCTCTTCGCCCATTCGCCGTGGCGGCCCGAACGGTAGGGCGCGTTCCGGCGCTTGCTGACAATGCCTTCGAGGCCGAGACGGCAGGCGTGCTCCAGCATGGATTGCCCGCTTCCGACGACGTGCTCGGAATAGCGCAAGGAGGGATGTCGATGCGAGCCTAGAAGCTGGGCAAGAGCAGCCTTCCGGTCATCAAGTGCAGCCTCGCGGAGGTCGAACCCACCCAGATAAAGGATGTCGAAGGCAAAAAAAATGGCCGCGGACGCGCCGTTGCGCTCCGAAAGCGCTTCCTGCAACGCGGAGAAACTTGAGACGCCGTTCTCATCTTCGACTACCGCCTCACCGTCCAGAATTGCGGACCTCGCCGGGAAGTCATCGAGAGCGTCCCGAATTCCGGGGAAGCGCTCTGTCCAATCCAGGCCGCTGCGGGTGAAGAGGCGAATGCTTCCCTCCTCAATCGAGGCCACGAGCCGATAACCGTCGAACTTGATTTCGTGCAGCCAACCGTCGCCCGCGGGCGGTTTCTCCACCGGAAGCGCAAAGCAAGGTTCGACAAATCCAGGAAAGGCGGCCTTCTTCGCTCCTTTGACTGAATTTGGTTTCGCATGGAGGACGGAGGCGCGCTGCGCCCGCGTCACGTTTTGCGCCGGCGAAAGATCGCCCCGCACCAGCCCCCCGGCAGAGGACCACACGGCGCTCTCTTCGCCCGCAATTTCATCGATGCTTCGGTGTGTCGCCACCGAGTCCGGCGCCGCCTCCAGGATATCCTCCTCCGTCTCCGGCTGCGCATAGTCATCGTCGGACTTGAAGAAAAGCCATTGCTCTTTCTTGTCGCCCGGCCGCGGCTTGATGCGAACGAGATGCCAGCGGCCATGAAGCTTTTCGCCGTCGAGGTCGAAGGCGAGATGGCCCTTGGCGTAGCCTTTCACAGGATCGCCTTCGGGCCGCCAGAAGCCGCGGTCCCAGATCATGACGGCGCCGCCGCCATATTCGCCTTTCGGGATGATCCCCTCGAAATCGCCGTAGTCCATCGGGTGATCCTCGACATGGACGGCAAGGCGCTTCACCTGCGGATCGAGGCTCGGCCCCTTCGTGACGGCCCAGCTCTTATAGACGCCATCGAGTTCGAGACGAAGGTCGTAATGAAGCCTGCGCGCCGCGTGCTTCTGGATGACGAAGCGCAGATCGGGGCCGGGCTCCTTGCGAACGCCGCCTGGCTCGGGAGTTCTTGGAGAAATCCCGCATCTCCCGGTAACGGCTGAGGTCGCCTTCCGCCGTCGCCGGGTTTTGATTGGCCTCAGCCAGCCTGCCGGACGGAGGACTCTTTCGAGTTGGCGGGGCTGGCGAAGCGGCACGCGGCATCAACGGCGCCCGGCGGTTTTGCGGACTGGCTTCTCCACGGCTGGAGGCGAAGGCCGATCCACATCGTCAGCTCTCGTAGGCTCGGTGCGCCTCGGTTCGGCCCTTGCCGCCGCAGCGGCTCTCGTGCGCCTGCTTTCGCTGGCGGGAGCCTTCGCCGCCCTTCTGGCCGGTCTCGGCTTTTCTTCCGCACTTGCGTCCGGGGCCTCACCGGCCTTCATGCCGCCTGTTTCCTCGGCGATGGATTTCCTGAGCGCTTCCATGAGGTTGACGACGGTCGTAGCTTGCTGCGGCCTCGCGGCTTCAATGGGCCGGCCGGCCTGTTTCGCGCGGATCATCTCGATCAGAGCGTTCTCATAGCGGTCTTCGAATTTGGTGATGTCGAAATGGCCCATCTTCGTTTGTATGATGTGCTTGGCGAGGTCCAGCATCTCAGCCGGAATCGTGACGTCGGGAATCTCATCGAAATAGGGGTGATCCTCCCGCACCTCATAATTGTAATGAAGCGCCGTCGCCAAAATCCCCTTGTCGCGCGGCTCCAGCACGAAAAGGCGCTCGCGCCTTGAAATCACCGCGCGGCCAAGTCCGACAACACCCTGCCCTTCCATCGCGTCGCGGATCACCGCGAAGGCCTCCTCGGCCACCTTGTCGTTGGGAGCCAGGTAATAGGCGCTATCGAGATAGACGGGATCAATCTCGCTCCGGGGCACGAAGCGCTCGATCTCGATCGTGTGCGAGCTTTCGATTTCCACCGCATCGAGGTCTTGCTCCTCGATCACGAGGTAATCGTTTTTCGCAACCTGGTAGCCGCGCACGCGGTCTTCGCGCTCCACGGGCGCGTTCGTGTCGGAGTCGGTCATCAGCTGGCGGAGCCGGTTGCCGGTCTCGCGGTTGAGCCAGTGAAAAGAGATGCGCTCGCTTCTCGAGGTCGCGGGAAAAAGCGCGACCGCGCACGAGACAAGCGAAAGCTTGAGATAACCTTTCCAATACGGACGGGGAGCCATACGCACTACTCCAACAGCTTGCACCGGCGCGATCACGGCGCGCTTCCTATCCCCGCGAACCATTATGTCGACCGTCTTCGAAATAACGCAAGCCCGGCAAAACAAGTTCCGGCTCAGCTCGGCGCTGAATGCCAAGGAAGAAACGGCGCCGGTTCGTGTTCCGGCGCTAAAGCAGAGACGCGCCAACGGATCGCCGCCTCTGTCATTCCGGAACTTGATTACCTGGGTGTTTCCGCCAATTCCACGTCATGGCCGCCCTTCCGAGGCGGCCATCCAGAAAGAACGAGGCTTTTCAGAGGGTAACAGGATGGCCGGGTCAAGTCCAGCCATGACGCGATAGGTGCTGCGGCTTGGCAAATCCCCTTTCACATACGATTCCATGCGCCAGAAAGTGATAAGAACCGCGCCTGGAAAGGCGCGGTTTAATACGACGCTCAACCGCCGTTTACGGCGCAGTGGAATATCGGGCAATCTCCGCTGTGCTCCTGATCGTAGGTGGTGGGCTGGCTTTGAGTTGGGGCTTCCCGCTTGGCATGCGACCTTGCATCCGAAGCTGTTACGGAAGCCGCCACAAGCAACATGCTTACTGAAAACGTCAAGAACGTCTTGGAAAGATTGAGTAACATGGTGATCTCCTGGGGTTGGGAAGTCGATCTCTTCGACCTTCTCCAATAGAAGTAGACCCTGGCTTCGTTATGGGCTGTTCCCCAGGGAACACTGTCGAAGTGCGGTGCGTATTTATTTGCCAAACTCTTCACCTTTCAGTGATCGCCTGATCTCGCGCAAGTGCAGGCGCAAA
Organism: uncultured Alphaproteobacteria bacterium; assembly: GCA_963764115.1. Classification (GTDB taxonomy): domain Bacteria; phylum Pseudomonadota; class Alphaproteobacteria; order Rhizobiales; family Rhodomicrobiaceae; genus Rhodomicrobium. The sequence goes on along the minus strand of CAVXRT010000033.1, from coordinate 409,231 downwards.
GCCAGGAGAGGCAACAAGGAGGACGAACGCAGCTGCCGCGGCGCATTCCACTCGCAAAAGTCCGTTAAATATGTTTCTACTTTCTCCTGTGTTAACCACATTCGAGGCCTTCGTTGGCGCGTCGCGCATGCCGGGACGTGATCCGGTCTTCCATTTTATACCTTAATATCAATGACTTGCCAGAATTTAACCTATCGATAAGGCACCGTTTCCTAAACTCTTGCATGAATGCCGGACGCAAACGCAAGCGAGAAGCCGGTCCGAAATGAAGAGAGGCGCCGCAGGCGCACCCCGGGCTTTCCGGCGTGTTTATCGCCCACGACATCATTTCAAGCATTGGAGCCATCATGCCGCTGCCGATCGAACCAGCCACGGGGAAAGTCATTCTGATTACGGGCGCGAACAGAGGCATCGGGCTCGCCACGGCGAATGAGTTGCAAAGACGCGGCGCGAAGGTCGTGGCGGGCGTCCGGGAGCCTCAGAAAATGCCGCCGATCCAGGGCGTCACAGTTTTGGCGCTCGATACGGCGAACACGGAAAGCTGCAAGGCGTTTGTGGTGAAGGCGGAACGCGAACATGGCCGCATCGATGGCCTGATCAACAACGCCGCCATCCTTCTCGACGCCAATACCTCCGTTCTCGAACTCTCAGAGGAAGACTTGCGGCGCGTCATGGACGTGAACCTCGCCGGTCCCATCCGGCTGTGCCAACTCGTCGTGCCCGGAATGCGAGCCCGCGGCTATGGACGCATCGTCAACATCTCGTCCGGTCTCGGCGGCATCACCGACATGGGCGGCGGCTATCCCTCCTACCGGATGGCCAAGCTTGCCTTGAACGGCTTCACCCGCATCCTCGCCGCTGAACTCGGCCAGAACAGCCCTGTGAAGGTCAACAGCCTCGATCCCGGCTGGGTCAGGACCGACATGGGCGGCGCAGACGCGGCCCGGGATCCTTCCGAGCCCGCTCGCGAAATCGCAGATCTTGTGTCGATATCGGCGGACGGCCCCTCTGGCGGCTTCTTCCGCCGTGGCGAACAGCGCGAGTGGTAAATCACCTCCCTGCGCTGTTGGCGGTTCGCTTCACACCACGTGATCGGGGGCGAGAGCGCATGCTCCGGCGTCGCCGCACTCAATTTGCAGCGTTGTGTGCTCGATGCCGAACTGTTCGTGCAACGAGGCCGCCGTTCGCGCGATGAAGGCATCGCCCGGATGACCGCAGGGCATGACGAGATGACAGGTGAGAGCCGTTTCGGTAGTGCTCATCGCCCATATGTGTAGGTCGTGAATGCGCGCGACGCCTTCCAGGCGCTCAAGGCGCCCCCGAACCTCGGCGGGGTCTATCCCGAAAGGCACGGCGTGTAAGGCAAGATCGAACGAGTGGCGCAAGAGCCCCCACGTGCCGCGCACGATGATGGCCGAAATGATGAGGCTCACGAGCGGATCGAGCCACATCCAGCCCGTCATCACGATCGCGAAAGCCGAGACCAGCACCCCCAGCGAGATCGCGGCATCGGCCGCCATATGCAGGAAAGCGCCGCGGATGTTGAGGTCGCGTTGCTGGCCTCGCATGAAAAGCACGGCAGTTGCGCCATTTATGAGGATGCCGATGGCGGCGACGATCATGACGCCTTTCGCCGCCACGGGTTCAGGGGAGCCGAAACGCTGCACCGCTTCCAGCGCGATGGCGCCCACCGTGATGAGGAGGATGATCGCGTTGGCAAGCGCGGCCAGGATCGAGGTGGATCGAAACCCGTAAGTATAGCGCGAGCTTGGCGCTTTGCGCGCGGCGGCGCTCGCGCCCCAGGCCAAGAGCAGGCCGAACACGTCGCCGAGATTGTGCCCGGCATCCGCCAGCAGCGCCACCGAATGTCCGATGACGCCATAGGCCGCCTGAAGGCCGACAAGGGCGATGTTCAAGCCGGCGCCGATGGCGAAAGCCAGCCGGAAGTCCTCCGGCCCGCTTTGATGGTTATGGTTATGATTGTGTCCGTGCATCGTTGTCGCCGCTTTGCAGCCCAGCATACCCGGCTTTTTCGTTTGATGGAGGCCCAATCAATCATTTTTCATCGCCGGCCGGCGGGACGCCGGCGCCGAATGCTTTACTTCCTCCCGGCAAGGCCCGACATAGAGGCGGCGGCGGGAGAAAAAGCGGAATGGAATTCTTCTCTTCAGATGGTGTGGAGATTGCTTTTTCCATCGAGGGCGAGGGGAATCCGATCCTGCTCATTCATGGCTTCGCCTCGAACATGCAGACGAACTGGCACGGCCCCGGCTGGGTCAGGTTGCTTGCTGCGAACGGTTACAAGGTGATTGCCTTCGACAACCGCGGCCATGGCGCCAGCGAAAAGCTCTACGATCCGGAAGCCTATACCGGCCCGATAATGGCGGAAGATGCGCGGCGACTCCTGGATCATCTCGGCGTCGAACGTGCGGATGTGCTAGGCTACTCCATGGGGGCGCGGATCGCGGCATTCCTTGGCCTCGGACATCCCGATCGCGTGCGAAGCGCGGTGTTCGCGGGGCTTGGCGCGAACATGGTCTATGGCATTGGCGACCCGAAGCCGATTGCTGCGGCGCTTCTAGCCCAAGACATTTCGCTTATCGCCGACCCGAATGCGCGGGCTTTTCGCATCTTCGCCGATCAGACGAAAAGCGACCGCCGGGCGCTCGCCGCCTGCATCATGGCCGCCCGCGACCGCATTCCTGGAGACAGGATCGCGACTTTCCAGAGGCCTGTCCTGGTCGCCGTTGGCACTGAGGATGCGTTGGCAGGCCCGGCGAAGCTGCTGGCCGAGACAATACCGGGAGCTGAAGCACTGGATATTCCAGGCCGCGACCACATGAGAGCCGTGGGCGACCGCGTTTTCAAGGAGGGCGTTCTCACTTTTCTTGAAAGCAGGCCATGAGCGCCAAATCTTTGCAATTGAACATTTATTCGGTTAAACTCGCCGAATTCGTCCACACCCCGGAGACTGCGTAACAATGTTAAGTACTAAACGCCGAGGCAATTTCAGTGAAGTCTCGGCTTATGACCCGGTATGGGAGCAAATTCGCGCCGAGGCCGAGGATGTTACGCACCGGGAGCCCGAGCTCACAGCCTTCATTTTCGCCAACATCCTCAATCACAGCCAGCTCGAGCACTCCGTCTGCCACAGGCTGGCGCAGCGTCTTGGCCATGATGACGTGGACGCCGACCTCATCCGTCAGACATTTTTGAGCATCCTTGCAAACCATCCTGAGTTTGGAAAAATATTTCGCATGGATCTCGCCGCCGTGTACGACCGCGATCCTGCCTGCAACCGGCTGATCGATCCGCTTTTGTATTTTAAAGGCTTTCACGGGCTCGAGACCCAACGCTTTTCATACGCGCTCTGGCATCTCGGGCGGAAGGATTTTGCGCTTTACTTGCAGAGCCAATCCTCGCGCGTCTTCAGCATCGACATTCACCCGGCGTCGAAGATCGGTCGCGGCATCATGTTCGACCACGGCTCCGGCATCGTGATCGGAGAAACGGCGGAAATCGGAGACAACAGCTCTCTCCTTCATAATGTGACGCTCGGCGGCAGCGGCAAGGAGACCGGCGACCGCCATCCCAAGGTCGGACGCGGCGTCATGATCGGGGCCGGCGCCAAGATCCTCGGGAACATCGTCGTCGGCGATTGCGCGCGGATTGCTGCGGGAAGCGTCGTGCTCAAGGACGTTCCGCCGAGAACAACAGTTGCGGGGGTGCCGGCTCGGGTGGTAGGCGAAGCGGGCTGCAGCCAGCCATCCCGCGCCATGGATCAGCTCCTGAAGGGAATGGAAATTGGCAAACCTGAAACATTCAAACCGGCAGGCGAATCATGACCCCCGCAGAAATTAAGAGCCTCGAAAAATATTTGAGAAAGACATTCGACCTTGAGGCCATCGAGGTCAGAAAAAGAGCGAGGAAGCAGGATTCCGTCGAGGTGTTCGTGAAGGAAGAGTTCGTCGGCGTCATCTACAAGGATGACGAGGACAATGAAGTCACCTACCAGTTTCAAATGGCGATCCTGGCGGACGATCTGAAAGACTAGAGGGGTCGCATGCCAATCCTTGCTCTCGACGGCGTTTCACCCAAGCTTCCTCCCATTGGCGATTTCTGGATTGCCCCGGATGCGTATGTGATTGGCAAGGTGTTCCTGGGCTCTGGCGTCTCGGTGTGGTTCGGATCGGTGCTTCGCGGCGACAACGAGCTTCTCGAAGTCGGCGACGAAACAAACATTCAGGAACATTGCGTCTTCCACACCGACGAGGGCCTCCCCTTCAAAGTTGGCCGCGGCTGCACGATCGGGCACCGCGCCCTTTTGCACGGTTGCCGGATCGGCGACAATTGCCTGATCGGCATCGGCGCCACGATCATGAATAACGCGGTGATCGGCGATAATTGCCTGATCGGGGCTCACACGCTCATCACTGAAGGAAAGACTATCCCAGCGGGGTCGGTCGTGATGGGCTCTCCCGGAAAGATCATCCGTACGGTCTCGCCAGCGGAAATCGAGAGCTTTCGCGCCTCCGCCCACCACTATGTAGCGACTGCCCGCCGCTTCCGCACTCAGCTCTCAGAGAGCGACATTTAAGTTCTGCCTGCGCCAGTGGCTTTCGGAAATGGCCGCTTGTGGCCCGTCAAGCTGCTGCTGCCCTGTTTAAGGCAGTCGCCTAGCTGCGTCATTCTGTCAACTTCTCATTATTAACCAAAGGCGTAGCCTAATAGTTGTCCAGCAAGGACAAGCGAGCGCCGATGCTATTCGAGCACAGAGTGTATGAAAACGCAGCGATCGGGCGCTCGCTTTATTTTACCCCTCCCAAAAATACCTAGCCTTTACAGCACGGTTTCTGCGCGCGTTTGTGCTTTACGCCGCCGCCTCTAACGATTGCAAGGCATTCATCTTCACTGAGGCGATAAAATCGCGCTGCTTCGATTGATGTCGTTACTCCGACCTGGACATGTGCGGTAATTTCTTCAGCATGGCTCTATAGCGTTCGATCCGAAGTCCATCCAGGCGTCATCCATCAGGAAGACGACCACTCATGAGAAACCTCAAGCTCTACAGCATGCGAACTTGTGTGCGGAGCGTTTGACACTGGACTCTCACACCCGGCTCGGCAGCGTACCCTCTCACCGCAAGTAATTTTTCTCTTACTACGCGGGATTTGCTTTTTCCGAGGCGTTGCCAGCCCTCTGCAAGCCTCGCAAAGAAAAAGGCCGGCGCTATCCGGCGCCGGCCTCGCTGTGGCCCGGCGGGACGGGACATGGGGGCAAGGGAGGCCGCGCCACAGCGTTCGTATTTGTTAACCGGCGCCACGCCGTTACGTTCCATTTCGAGGAGAAATTTGCGCTCCCGACATCCTGCGTCTCAGTTGCGCAAAAGTCTATTTACGCGCATCATTAATAAAAGGCTTTAGAACCGAGTTGCGCGGCCGCCGCGAAAAACCGCGAACGGCGTGAATGTGAGAGTTTCGTTTGGGAGGACAAGAATGACCGTTGCATGGATCTTAAAGGATAAGGGCCGGCATGTCGTGAGCGCGATGTCTGGCACGCCGGTTACCGAAGCCATAGGCCTCCTTGAGAAGAACCGGATCGGCGCCGTGGTGGTCGTCGACGAGCAGCACCGCGTACTGGGCATTTTATCAGAACGCGATATCGTGCGGATATTGGCGACGCGCGGCGTAGCCGCCCTCAGCGAGCCTGTAAGCCAGCATATGACTCATCCGGTTTCGACATGCTCGGAGCATCATAGCATAGACTGGGTCATGAATGAGATGACGAACCATCGTTTCCGCCACATCCCGATTACGGATGACGGGCGGCTGGCTGGGATCGTCTCGATCGGTGACGTTGTGAAGCTGAAGCTTGCGCTTGCCGAGTTGGAAGCTGCCCAGATGCGCCAGTATTTCTCCGCGGGCTAGAGCGGCGCGCGTCCATTTGGACGCGGATAAGCCGCTCTAGCACTTTAGAATCGATCAACTTTTCCGCCTTCAATCGATTCCGATTAAAGGCGGATTGATCTAGCCCTCGCGCGTCACTTTTCCCTACCTCCGGATTTCGAAATCCGCCGTTGGCAGTGCGACTCCATCTCGGCGGATCGAGTTGATGAAGCGCCGCATGGCCGTGCGGCCCTGCTCGATGGCGTATTCGGCCTTGTGGAAGTCGAATAGGCCGACGCCATCGAGATGGATCTGAACCGTGGCATCCGGCGGGTCTCCCGCAAGCCTTGAGCGCGCGATCCGGTTTTGGGTGATGTTGAAAGCTTCCAGCACCACGCGCGGGATTCCAGGCGCGCCGTCTCGCCGGCGCCCCCCGAACATTTGCCGCTTCACGAGAGCAAACCGGCTCTTCTTTTCCCCCTCTTCGTCGTAAGCACGCTCGGGCTTTGGATCGGGCGCGGCTTCCGCCTCGATCGGGAAAAGCGTGTTGCGAACGTATTGGCCGGTGTGGAAGGTAACCCCGATGACGAAGTTGGCTCCAAGCGCGCGCGCCGCCGTCACCGGCACCGGGTTGACAAGCGCCCCGTCCATCAGCCACCGGCCGCCAAGGCGCACAGGCTTGAAAATCCCCGGCAAGGCGTAGGAGGCCCGGAGCGCCGCTGTGAGAGAACCGCTCGTCAGCCAGACTTCCTGGCCGGTGCCGAGCTCCGTCGCGATCGCCACGAACTTCTTTGGCAAGGCCTCGATGTTTACACCGCCGATGTGGGAAGCGATGGTTTTTTCGAGGCGCTTGCTGGATACAAGGCTCGACCCGGCAAGGTTGACATCCAGGAAGCGCAACATCTTTCGCATCGTGAGTTCGCGGGCAAGACCATGCAGAGCATCCAGCCTGCCGCAAGCATAGAAACCGCCCGCAATCGCGCCGATGGAGGTGCCTGCGATGATATCCGGCTCGAGGCCCGCCTCGATGAGAGCTTCGATCACCCCAATATGAGCGAGCCCACGCGCCGCGCCGCCGCCTAATGCAAGTCCGATGAGTGCCTTCGCCATGTGACGGCTCGTACGGGGTTTTAAATAACTATCAAAATTGCGCGGCAACGAAATCTGAGTCTATCATGCAGCCGCAATAGGGTTCTGATAAAAGCCCGCAACTTATGCGCGCTCTCCCTTCACAATAAATTCAAGGATGACGACCCCTCTTTGCGGATGCGCCTGTAAAAGCAGCTAGGCTGGCCCGTGTGGCCCGCAGCCTCCCCGCTCAGTTGGGCTTTGACCCGGATGACGTCCTGGTCGCAGTCTGTCAGGGGTTCCTGCACAACGAGGCGATTGCCGCACGCATCCAAAGCGCGGCGTGAACGCCGCCCCTTCTTCAAACTCGGATTTGTTGGAGGAAGGCGATTCGAACAAGCCTCCCATGATCATTTAATCCCGACCGGCCGGACGCCGTTGACAAGCTGCATGAACCGCTCGCGAAAGCCAGGGTCGTCCTTGAAAACGCCCGTGAACCGCGTTGTGATCGTCGTTGTGCCGGGTTTATGCACGCCCCGGGTGGTCATGCATTCGTGGATGGCGTCGACCATGACCGCAACGCCGCGCGGCTTAAGCACCTCCTCGATGGCGTTGGCGATCTGCGCCGTCATGGTCTCCTGCGTCTGCAGCCGCTTGGCATAGAGGTCGACGACGCGCGCAAGCTTCGAGATGCCCACCACGCTCCCGCTCGGCAGATAGGCCACATGCGCAACGCCGATGATCGGCAGCATATGATGCTCGCAATGGGACTCGAGGCGGATATCTCGCACCATTACAATATCGTCGTATCCCGCCACATCCGCGAAGGTCCGGTCGAGGGCGTCGTAAGGATCGCCGTCATAGCCCGCGAAGAACTCCTCATAGGCTTCCACCACGCGCCCAGGCGTATCGAGAAGGCCCTCACGCGAGGGGTCGTCGCCCGCCCAGGCGATAAGCGTACGCACCGCCGCCTCGGCCTCCTCGCGCGTGGGCCGTTTCGTCAGCGCAGGCGCCCGATGCCCGTTCTGGCGCTCGTGCGTCATCGGCCCCGTGATTGAAGCTCGTGTATCCATGGGAACATACCCTTTCGGCAGGCGCTAAGAACTCGTAGCCGCGTGGCTGTCGCTACGCCTTCTTGAGATTAAAGAAGCCCCCTCGCGCCGGCTTAACCTAAGCGTACCCGACTTAAGGGCGGCGGTGCTTTTTGTCCCTGCAAGACGAACAGCCGAACAATTGCAAGGGCCAAGACTTCAGAGCATATAAGAGGTGGGAGTTGCGGGGCAAGTGCGGCGCCTGAGCGAAAGCGGAGCAATGGCTGATTTGGAAGACATTTACTCGGAAAGGGTGCTTCAACTTTCCGCGAACATGCCGAGAGCGGGGCGCCTGGCGGACGCGGACGCGACGGCGAGCGCTCATTCGAAGCTCTGCGGATCGCGCATCACGGTCGGCCTCAAGATGGAGGGCGACACGGTCACAGACTACGCCCAGGATGTGCGCGCGTGCCTCCTCGGGCAGACCTCGGCGGCGGTCATGGGCGCGAATATCGTCGGCTCGACCGCCGATGAGCTGCGCGCTGTCGGGGCGCAGATGCGCCGCATGCTGAAGGAGGGCGGGAAGCCGCCATCAGGCCGTTGGAACGATCTCGCCATCCTCGAAATCGTTCGCGACTACAAAGCCCGCCACGCCTCCACGCTGCTCGTGTTCGACGCGGTGGAGGACGCCATTGAGCAGATCGAGAAACGGCGCGCCGCCTGAAGCTCGGGCTCTGAGAAATCCTACAGGGCCCCGCTTTTTGTCTATTCGTCGCGAAAGGCGGCATCTTACTCGAACCTTTGACCAGTTTGCTGGAACCTTCGGACCAGCTCGCGCTTATCTCTGAGTGAGCGTGCACTTTATAAAAAAGCGCCTTACTGAGGCGTTAATCGCAACAAGCCATTGATATTAAAGATAATATTTTGGACAGCGCTTGCGCTGCGCGGCGGCGAAAAGGCGCGAATATGGTTAACGATGCGAATTGGAAACATATTTAACGGACTTTTGCGCGTCCACTTTCGTCCAAAAATACATTCCCTTTACCTTATTCATCAAGGCCGAAAAAGTCCTATTATTCAATGGTTTGAACATCTTTCCTACGCCGGCCGGACGCGGACCGCTCTCATTTCTTGGTATTTTATTAAGCAACCTCTGACCGGAAATAAATCCCTGCGTGCGGCTGTTAACCAACTTGGGTTAACGCTTGGTCGGCGGCAACAAACTGTTCATCATTTGGCGGATCCAGCGGCTCCGATCAGCCACGGACGAGTTGCTTGAGGCAGGCGCTAAGATGCGGCGCATCCTCGGAAGGCGGGAAGCCGCCTTCAAGCCGCTGGAGCGTTCTCGCCATCCTCGAAATCGTGCGCGACCATAAGGCTCGGCAGGCATTCACACTGCTAGTGTTCGACGTGGTGGAAGACGCCATCGGCTGGCGAAGCAGGCCGCGCCGCCTGATCGTTCACATTCATGGTGGCTCCCTTTTTGTAAGAGAGGCCATGATCTCCCCGGAGTTTAAGCCGCCGTTGCGTCTGCCCGCAGCCTCTTGCCCTTAGGGGTCACGATTTGTCTCTTTGCCAGCCATGAACTTTTCACAATCTCTTACTACTTCAGATTGCCGCTTTCGCACGATTCTAGCATGAGCTGCGCTAGTGAACCCCAGCTTATTATTTCTAACTCTGCTATAAAAAAGGTTTTCTAATATGACCATCTATGAGCCAACATTCCTTGTAAAGCCAGCCAAGCGTTGGAGAGGGCGTTTGGAATACTATCTCTTTCCAAACTGGCGAAATGGTTGGGGTGGACCATTCAATGGGCAAAAAAGGCGCAAGGAGCTTTTCGAAGGCATTTTACACAACGTAAGTCCTAAGGCTATTGTGGAAACAGGAACTTTTCGAGGAAGAACAGCGTCTTATTTTGCCGAAACCGGATTGCCTGTATATAGCGTAGAATATAACCCAAGAGTTTATGGCTTTGCACGCGAACTTCTTCGTGGCTACGACAATGTTGTAATGCTCGAGGGGGATAGCCGCGCGGGCCTCCGGCAATTTTTAGGAACGGCTCTGAGCGACAAACTGCAGGATCCACTTTTCTTCTATTTGGATGCTCATTGGAATGCTGATCTCCCATTGGCCGAGGAACTGGATATCATCTTTGCGGCGTGCGCGCGGCCGGTCGTAATGATCGACGATTTTGAGGTCCCTGACGATGCCGGCTATGGCTATGACGATTACGGTGGCGCTAATGTCTTGAACGCGGAATACATAGCCCCAAGCGTGGAACGCTACGGAATGAGCGAACTCTACCCTTCAGCTCCTTCATCAAGCGAAACGGGAGCAAAGCGCGGCAGCGTCATTCTTTGCGGGAAAACCGATGCCGCTATTCTGCTCGATAGTGGCCTATGCCGTAGACCGTAGCCTTATTCGAGGCAATGTTCGGCGAGCGTATGCCTCATGCAGGCAGCCTGTATCGTTGCGGAAGAGGTCGCGCCCGCCGGTACAGCAGCCAGGCGCCCAAGGCGAAGGCCCCGGCGCCGAGCGCGGTGAGGCTCTGCTCCAGCCAGTGCAGGGACAGGGTCATGGGCTCGATGCGGGCGATGCGTTGCAAGGCGAACACCATGGCCAGATTCACCAGGAAAAGGGGCGCCAGCCACAAGGCCCGGCGGCGCCAGGTCTCCCGCAGCAACAGGGCCGTCAGCGTGAGGTTCGCCAGGCTGGCGAGCGTCATGAGTGGCAGGAACCAGCCCCGTTCCACGGTCAGCCCCCAGTTCCGCAGGGCGGCGACGCCGTAACTGAGGCCGATCAGCGCGAGCGGCATGAGCCAGGGCCGCCGGGGCGGTCCCAAGGTGTTGCGCTGGGCATGCCACAAGGCCACCGCCAGGAGCGTGAAGCCCGGCGCCATCAGCGGGAACAGGGCATTGGCCAGCCAGGGCAGGTCCGGGCCGCCGAGCGCCAGGATCAGTTTCCAGGAGGCCTTGCACAGGCCTCCCAGCACAACCAGCGCCGCCCCCGAGAGGGCCATCGGCTCATTCGCGGGCGCCAGGGCGCGGGCCACGCGGGCGATCCAGAACAGGGCCAGGGCGGTCAACAGCACCGGCAGAAAATTATAGAGGGCCAGATCCAGGCCGTACTGGGGCATGGGCGCGTGTCCTGAGCTAAGTAAACTTCGCCAACCTGGCCAACGGACGCCATTGCAGACTGAGCTTGCTCCACTTCGTCATCCAGGCCAAGCGAAGCGCGAGCCGGGGTCGTAAAAAGGCAAGCGTTTCAATTTGTTACGATCCCGGATAAGGCTCCGCCTTTCCGGGATGACAACAGAGGCGGTGATCCGCTTGCGCGTCCGGCGCCGCGACGCGCGGCAAGCCTCGTGCATCTCATGTTCGGTCTGCCGGAAGACGCCATCGCCCCAATCCAGCGAAGTCGCGCTGCTTGAGTTATGGGCCGCCGCCTGAAACCTCAATACGGCCCGCGCGACGCGATGTCTTCGATCACCCTGTTGAGATGCCGGATGCGGCGAGCGTATGCCTCGTGCAGGCAGCCGATGTTGTCGCCGCACCGGTCGCGCTCGTCAAGCCATTCGCGTTGCGTGTCGACGAGTTCGCCTCGCTGCCCCATGGCGACAAGCGACGCAGCGATCCCGTACAGCGTCGCCATGCGCGCTTCGGCCTGGCCGAGGGAATAATTGCTGCAGATCGCAGACAGCGCCGGATCGTTGGCCTGACGGCAGTCAAGGGGGGCATAGTCCGCAGCAGATGCGGAGGCAGATGCCGCCACGGCTGCAAAACCGATAATGAAATTTCGCATTGAAGACTCCCGATGCTCATAACAAACACATAACAAAGCTTATAACTGTCCCCAGGCTTGGCAATGCGGAAGAGGCATGGCGGAGACTGCACCCGGTCGTGGGCGCGAATCGCACTCAGATGCTGGCTGCGGGTTCCCCGGCAAAGTCGTAGACCGCACGCGCCCACTCCTTGGCCGGTGCGCCTTTTCGGATGAAGCGCCATTCGGGGCCAGCGGATCCGATCTCGAATGTCTGGCCGGGGTTGCCACGCACGGCAACGAGCGCGTCTTCGGGCTTGGCCGCGGCCAGTACATGCGGAGGCAATCGCATGACATAGCCGACAGTCCCCTGGCCGACGGAGAAAACAACGCCCGTGTCAGGGTGGACGAGCGCCGGAAAGCCCCAGAACACCCACCGGCAGGATTGGGGCAATGTGCTGTCAAGCTTCCACAGGGTGGCGATAATATCCGGATGAGCGCCCAGGTCGTAATGGGGGTCCTTGACATCGTGAAGCGACTGGCTGAGCGGGGCGGGTGCCTTGATCGGACCCTGCGTTATTTTTTTTATCAGTTCCCGGACGCGTGCCTCGATCTCTTCAACAGACGCACGAGGCATCGCCCGTCTTAGGATCTCTCGGGCGCTCTCGACGCTAACGGGCTTCGGCTTGAAATGAGCAATGACTCCGCGATTTCGCGGGTCATTCTCGGCAACTCCGCAAAGGGACATGATCGAAAGACTCCAGCCTGGACCATAGCCTGCTCAGTTTTGCGCCGTCCGCACAGCCGCGGTCGCAACCGCCGCCCCGATCAGGAGGGCGCCGCCAGCCTTATTCAGGATGCTCATCGTCCTGCCGCTTTGCACGAAGCTTTGCGCGTGTCCCGCCGCCAGCCCCCAGCTCATGCTGCTGGTGAAGGAAAGCGAGACGAACGTGGCGATCAGGATGGCCATCTGTGCGGGGAAATCGGCGTTCGGGTCCACGAATTGCTTGAGGAACGCCACGAAAAACGTGATGCCTTTCGGGCTGAGGCAGGTCACGAGCCAGGCGTGGGCCGCCATCTTGAGGGGCCGCGCCTCGCCTTTGCGGGGCGTCGCATGAAGCGCGCCGCCTGCCCACCATAGCTTTATGCCGAGCCAAACCAGATAGGCGGCGCCGGCCCACTTCAGGATCGTGAACAAGGTCGCCGACGTTTTCAAGAGAACGCCGAGGCCGAGTATGGACAGCGTCATGGCTGTCAGGTCGGCGCAAGAAACGCCGAGCGCCATGGGCGCGGGGCGCGCCTGCCTTGGCCGAGCGCGTATGAGCAGGAGGACGGTCGGGCCGGGTATCACAAAGAGGATGACGGTCGCCGCGACGAATGCGAGCCAAGTGTCGAATGCCATTCCGTGCCCCGAAAGCGTTGCCCCTCAGGGCGCGATGCCGCGAATACCACAACTCCTCAGTTCGAGGAATAGAGTGATACCTGTTCAACGGCTGGCTGCAGCTGTTGCTTCCGCCTCAGGATCGTGACAAAGCATTGCCTCTCTCTTCCTTGAAAACCTCCTGTCCCTTGGCGCGACCATGAAATTCACGCTCTCCTGGCTGAAAGACCACCTGCAAACCGATGCTTCGCTCGATGAGATCGCGGCAAAGCTCACACTGATCGGGCTTGAGGTGGAAGGCATCGAAGACCCGGCCGCGAAGCTGAAGGATTTCACCATTGCGCGGGTGATCGAGGCTGAGCCGCACCCAAACGCGGACAAGCTTCGCGTCTGCAAGGTCGAGACACGCTCCGGCGTCGTGCAGGTGGTTTGCGGCGCGCCGAACGCGCGGAAGGGCTTGATCGGCGTCTTCGCGGCGCCAGGAACACACGTGCCCGGCCTCAAGGTGACGCTCGGCAAGGCGAGCATTCGCGGCGTCGAGTCGGCGGGGATGCTGTGCTCCGAGCGCGAGCTGGAGCTATCCACCGAGCACAGCGGCATCATCGAGCTGCCGGAGCGCATGGAAAAGCACATCGGCGAGCGCTTCGTGGACGCCATGGAGCTGAGCGACCCTGTCATCGATATTGCGATCACGCCCAACCGGCCCGACTGCCTCGGCGTCCGGGGCGTTGCGCGGGATCTGGCGGCGGCTGGCCTTGGCGCGCTGAAGAACGCGTCCGATGGCTACGCGGGCAAAGGCGAGTTCGACTCCCCCATCCGCATCGAGCTTCCGTTCCCGAAGGGAGCGGAGAACGCATGCCCGATCTTCGCCGGGCGCTATATCCGGGGCGCGGCAAACAAAGCCTCGCCGGAGTGGATGCAGCGCCGCTTGCGGGCCATTGGCCTTCGCCCGATCAATGCCGCGGCGGATGTCACCAATTACATCTCCTACGACCGCGCGCGCCCGCTGCACGTCTACGATGCCGACAAGCTTCACGGCCCGATCGTGGCGCGGCTCGGCAAGAAGGGCGAAAGCGTCCTGGCGCTGGACGGAAAGACCTATGAGGTCGACGAGACCATGTGCGTGATCGCGGACCAGGCCCAGGTGCTGGGCCTTGGCGGCGTCATGGGCGGCGAGGCGACCGGCTGCACGGAAGCGACGACGAATATTTTCATCGAGAGCGCCTATTTCGATCCGGCGCGGACCGCCGCGACCGGGCGCAAGACCGGCATCAACTCGGACTCGCGCTATCGCTTCGAGCGCGGCATCGACCCGCGCTCGGAAATGATGGGCCTCAATCTCGCGACGCAAATGATCCTGGAGTTCTGCGGCGGCGAACCCAGCGCCGCGGTTGTGGCCGGGAAGGAACCCGAGGGGGAGCGGGTCATCGCCTTTGATCCGGCGCGCGTGGAAAAGCTGGCCGGCGCGAAATTCTCGACCGAGGAAATCGTATCCACGCTGGAGAAGCTCGGCTGCACGGTTGAAGGGCGCGCGCCTTCCCTTTCCGTGACGACGCCCTCATGGCGGCCCGACATCCACGGCGCGGCCGACCTTGTTGAAGAGGTCGTCCGCCTTTCCGGCGCCGACCGCATTCCCTCGACGCCGCTTCCGAAGGACGAGGGCGTCACGCGCGCCGTTCTGACGCCCAGCCAGAAGCGCGTTCTGTCGGCTCGCCGCACGCTCGGGGCGCGCGGGCTTGTGGAAGCCGTCACGTGGTCTTTCATCGGCGAGGCGCAGGCGCGGCATTTCGGCGGCGGACAAGCCTCTCTCCGGCTTGCCAACCCCATCTCAAGCGAGATGACCGACATGCGCCCAAGCCTCCTGCCGGGGCTGATTGCGGCGGCGCGCGCCAACGCGAACCGCGGCTTACAGGATGCGGCGCTTTTCGAAGTCGGGCAGATATTTGCGGGCGAGAAGCCGGAAGACCAGAGCAACGCGGCAAGCGGCATCCGCGCCGGCGCCGCTCGTCTGACCGGCGGCGGCCGGCATTGGGATGGCGCGGCGAAGGCGGTGGATGTTTTCGACGCCAAGGCCGATGCGCTGAGCGTGCTCGAAGCTCTCGGGCTTGCCGCGGACAAGGTGCAGATCACCAGAAATGCGCCGGAATGGTATCATCCCGGCCGGTCGGGCGCTCTGCAGCTTGGGCCGAAGACCGTGCTCGGCCATTTCGGCGAACTCCATCCAGAGACGCTCAAAGCCCTGGACGTGACCGGGCCGATTGCCGTGTTCGAGGTGTTCCTGGATCGCATCCCCGCGCCTCGCCGCAAGGGGACTGCGAAGGGTCCGCTGGTTGCGAGCGATTATCAGCCCGTCCAGCGCGATTTCGCGTTCCTCGTCGACAAGGCTGTCGAGGCGTCGGCGGTCGTGAAGGCCGCGGAGGCCGCCGAGAAGACGCTTATTTCGCGCGTCAGCGTTTTCGACGTCTTCGAGGGCCAAGGCGTGCCCGCGGGCAAGAAATCGCTCGCGATCGAGATGACGCTCACACCCATCGACCGGACGCTGACGGAAGCGGAAATCGAGAAAGTTTCCGAGAAGGTTGTGGCGCAGGTGAAGAAAGCAACCGGCGGCGAACTGAGAGGTTGATGCGAGTGTGAAAGGGTCCTTCCCCGTTCTGCCCGGCTAACGGGACCCGCGCCTTGAGATGCGAAGACGCTGACACAATCTTTTGAACATCAAGGCGATAGCAACGCCCTTCTGTGAGAGGGCGGAAGCCTCTAAACTCAGCCACGCGTGTATAGTTAAATAAAAGTTAACCATAAGCGCGACAATTTTGACCTTGATTAAAACATGATCCACACTGACCCTATTGTCCTAGGCAGGTGAGGCATAATCCTCACCAGCCCCTGACATAATAAGGAGGTGAACCCATGCCTAGATTGTTCACCGGGATCGAGCTGCCAGAAGACCTCGTTCGGCACTTGTCCATGTTGAGAGCGGGGCTCAACGGCGCAATCTGGATCGATCCAGAAAACTACCACATCACAATGCGCTTCATTGGCGACATTACAGATGCTCAAGCCAACATTTTCGCCGACGCGCTCGCAGATGTCCGCTTCGACAGCTTCGACCTCGAGCTGAGGGGATTGGGCAGTTTCGGAGGCAACAAGCCCAGATCGTTATGGGCTGCGGTCAAGCCCTCGCCTGCGCTCGAACTTTTGCAAAAGGCTCATGAGCGCGCGGCAAGGCTTGTAGGGTTCCCGCCAGAAACGCGCAACTACATTCCGCATATCACGCTGGCGCGCCTCAGGAATGTGAGCCCTTATGCGGCGGCGGAATATCTCGACCGCCACGGCGGATTCTTTGCGGGGCCCTTCTCTGTGAGCAGATTTGTGCTGTTCTCATCGAGACCCAATCAGGGCGGCGGACCTTATCTCGTAGAGGAGAGTTATCCATCGTGGGACATGGCCTACGTCGAGGAGGATGAAGCCGCGGCCTAATGACCGGTGAGGGCTTGGCCGGGGCTTCAGTTGGAAACTGGAGCTGGAGAAGTGAGCCTCAGGGGAAGTTGTCTGTGCGGAGCGGTTCAATATGAAATCGACAGCATCGATTTGCCGATCCGCCATTGTCACTGCGTGACATGCCGCAAGGCGCAGGCTTCGGCCTTCGCCTCAACTGCTGGAATCGCCCGCGACCACTTTCGATGGATCTCAGGCGAAGACAGGCTCGTTTCATACGAGTCGTCGCCCGGCAAATTCAGGCGCTTCTGTTCGACCTGCGGCTCTCATATCATCTCCGAATACCCGGACAGGCGTTATGTCATGCTAAGGGTCGCCACGCTGGACGATGATCCAGGCGTTCGGCCATCGGAGCACATCTGGGTCTCGCATTCGGCGCCATGGCTGAGGGACCCCAAGACGGTCGCCTACCACGATGCGTGGTATCCGCAATACTGATCGGGTCCTATCTTTAAGGATGGGAAGCCCCGGTGTTGATGATGGGCGTCGCTTCGCGGTCGGCCACAAGAACCACCAGCAGGTTTGAGATCATGGCAGCCTTCCTCTCAGCATCGAGAGGCCCGACGATTTTCTTCTTTTCCAGTTCGCCCAGCGCTTCCTCCACAATGCTGACGGCGCCGCGCACGACGAGCCGCCGCGCCGCCACGACCGCGCTCGCGGCCTGCTTCCTCAACATGATCCCTGCAATCTCGGACGAATAGGCAAGGTGCGAGATGCGGGCTTCGTCGACCGCGATGCCAATCGTTTCCATGCGCTTGCGGAGTTCCGAAAGCAGGCTCTCGCTCACCGCGTCGCCGCCGTCGCGCAATGTGACGGCCGGAAGCGGCGTGCCTTTGCCTCCCGCGGCTCGTTCCTTGTCGAGTTTTTCGGCCTCCAGAACTTCAACCTGATCGTAAGGGTGGGCGCTCGCCATCCGGCGGAGCGCCGTCTCGCTCTGCGCCTTCACGTAAAACGCATAGGACTCGACCTCAAGAATGGCCTTTGCGGCATCCTGAACCCGCCAGACGATCACAGCGCCGATGTCGATCGGATTGCCGACGGCGTCGTTTACCTTCAGCGGCCCGCATTCGAGCGTTTCGAGCCGCCGGGATACCTTTCTCTTTGAGTTGAAAGGATTCACCCACCAGAAGCCGGCTCGCTTCCAGGTGCCGGCGTAACTCCCGAAAAGAAGACAGACGAGGCTCGTGTTCGGTTGCAGCACGACAAGCCCGTTCAAGATGAAAATAGACGCTATGATCCCGGCTATGGCCAGCCCTGAATTCATGAATGAAAACTGAGCAGCGCCCAGGAAAGCCGCCTGGATTGCGCCGCCAGACAGGCTGACAGCCAGCAAGATAAGCCCGATGGCGAGCATGAGAAATCCGTTAGCGGCGAAGAGCCTCCTGTCCGCAATAGCAGACGCCTGGCGCTCCGGCAGGGATTGTGGAACTGGCATCGATGTGCCTCCTTGCTTTGCAGCAGCCCGCGGCGCCAAGCTGCCTATGCCTTGCTTCAACGCCGATGGCAGGCACTAATTTAGCGGGGGATGACGAATATTTGGCAAAAACATGGACAAAGAACGAAAAGTCTTGCCCGAATACCGCCTTGGCGAAGCAAACGGCAGCTGGGCCGGTTTTATGGCGGCTGGTGACACCCGAGCTTGTGGGACCCTTCAAAGGAGAGCCAGGATCGGAAATGTGGAAGCGGGACCAGAAGACAGGCACGGACCCCAACTCGCCGTCCGATGGCGATATTATCATTCAGAATTCGCCTCATATATGCTTTTTTCCATCATAGTCGTCACGCGGCGTCGACTCCGGAAGTCGCGCACGCCCGTTTTTGAGGATTGAAAATGTCTATCATGAAGCGCCGCCCCAATTCGGTTGTCCTTGCGATTTTGGCTTCGGTCGCGGGCATTGTTTTGCTTGCAGGGAATCAGGATGGCATCAGGCCCTGGGACAGGGATGTCGCCTTCGAGGCGGGCGCAGGCGGTTATACCGCTGAAGGCAGCGTCAGAGACTACGAGAGCGTCGTCCGATTCAACCCCGACGCTCCGGAGGAAGCCTCTATCCTCCTGACACTCGACATGCGCAGCACTTCGACCGGATATAGCGCCGCGGACGAGGTGGCCCTGTCGGAAGTGTTTCTCGATGTGGCCCGCCATCCGACCGCCGTGCTGACGGCGCGCGGCGCCAAGCCAAATGGCGACGGCAGATACATCATGGATGCGCAACTGACGTTGAAAGGCGTGACGAAGCCCGTGCCTCTGCGTCTCCTTGTCCAGATCAAGGAGGGAACGCCCGTCCTGAGGGGCGCGGCGCCAGTCAACCGCCTCGATTTCGGCGTGGGGGAGGAAACCTATAAGGGGGTTGCCCTCGACAAAGAGATGAAACTGAAATTCTCCCTGGTCGCCGAGAAGCTCAGTAATGCGATCAGCCCGCCGAAACCGGCAACTATTGAGGTTAAGTAGCCCCGTGTCTGCGTGCGATTTCATGCGCAGGTATCAGAGTGGGGCTTGAAGAACCTCGGACTCGGCCTCCAATGAAAAGGCGCTCCGATGCTGGGCGTTAATGTCCGATAGCTCGAGGGTGTGCTGCCCGGCGGCGGCTCATCCTCCAGCAGCGGTCATACTCGGAAATCAGCCTGCCGACATTCGGTTGATCAAGCCGCGAAGGCCTGCCATGTGAAAGGCGACGGCAATCAACGCGGCGCCAGACGCAAGGCTCCGTCGATGCGGAGGAGCGCGCCGTTCAACATGCCGTTCTCGCAGATGTGGCGCACGAGGGCCGCGAACTCAGAGGGCTCGCCGAGCCGTGACGGGAATGGCACCGTCGCCTCAAGAGCGCGCCGCCCCTCTTCGGGAAAGCCGGCAAACATGGGCGTGTTGAAGAGGCCAGGAAGGATCGTGTTGATCCGGATGCCGTCGCGAGCCAGATCGCGAGCGACCGGCAAGGTCATCGCGGCCACGCCACCCTTGGACGCGGCATAGGCCGCCTGCCCCATCTGGCCATCCTCCGCCGCGATGGAGGCCGTGCAAACGATCACGCCGCGCTCCCCGTCTGGCGTGACTGGATAGAGCTTCGCCATTGAAGAGGCGGCAAGCGCAACCATGCGGAACGTTCCGACGAGATTGACGGCGACCACTTTCTCGAACGCGGAGAGGCTGTGCGGCGCCGGTTCGCCGGTCGTCTTGTCCCGGCTCACGGTCTTCTGGCCGATAACGATCCCGGCGCAGGTCACGAGAACGCGTTCCGGACCATTGGCGGCGCGCGCGCTGCCGAGCGCTTCGGCGACCGAGGCGTCGCTCGTCACATCGCAGAAACAGAAAACCGCGCCGATGGATCTCGCCAACGCCTCGCCGATCTCGCGGTTCACATCGAAAATCGCAACCTTGCACCCTGCCCCGGTAAGCGCTGTTGCTGTGGCGCCGCCCAGTCCAGAGGCGCCGCCCGTCACAATGGCCGCGATGTCGTTTCCAAGCTTCATGGGTGGCTTTCGTCCTGGATGAAGTTGAAGCCTGTGCCATAAACCGTGATGGCGGCGCTGCCCTGGATCATGAAGGGGTTCGAAATGCGCACGGCCACAATGCCATCGTAGCCCTTCTCAAGGGCTCTCTCTTTCAGGATGCCGAGCGCCTGATCGGTTACGCGGTCGAGGAGACGCTCATAACGCAACATTTTTCCGCCGAGCGCATTGGTGATCGCTTCGCGCGCATCGCGGAGCAGATTGGCCGCGAGCACGGTGCTCGCATAGAGAAGCTCGCCCTCCTTGATGCGGCGTCCCGTGAGACTCTCAACCGTATAAAGCTGCATCGCAGTCTCCGAAGGATTAGCGCGAACGTGATTTGCCTTCCTTTATGATGATTTGAGGGCGGCCGAACAACAGCCTTCGGAGCCAGGATAGAAAGACAAGCACAATAAAACCGGCGACCAGCACCGCCGCCCAGTAACGTTCCCAGAACACCCGGAAGCTCACGGCGCCGCTCTGGACAAGCTTCGCATCCCTCAGGATTTGCGTGTAGTCGATCAAGTCTGGCAATAAGCCGGCGTTGTCGTGGACGATCATGTTCAAGGCCGCGAGCTGGTCGCGGCTTCCAAGGATCGCATCGCGAAGACCCTCGGCCGTAAGTTCCCGCATGACGGAAGGATCGTCCGCGACCGCCCGCAGCAGCCGCCTTGCCGCGTGGGGTTCCAGGTTACGTTCGTAATCGGCGAAGGCGGCGAGCTGCCTGTCGTTGAGGCGCCGGGCGAACTCCCGCATCTCGTCAGCGGGGAGGCTCAGGATTAAATCGCGGGCCTGCGGGTCCAGGTTGGCGATACGCGACACTGCGATCTTGTCATTGATGGACAGGATTTTCTGCAGATTCTCCGATGTCAGGCCCTCCACCGGAAGCCAGCGGTAGATGCCGAGATCCACGACGCGCGGCAAATCCTTGCCCGCAATGGCGGTCCAGCGCAGCGCCTTGTCGACAGAATGCTGCTCCTCTGCAATCTGGAGCCCGGCGTCCGTAAGGTCGAGGAGCGCCTTGTTCAGCGAGCCGTTCGCGACCCGCTCGAGAACCTTCTGCTCGCCTTCGGTGCCGTAAAGAATATCCACGATCTGGGAGAGTTTTCGGAGCTGGTCGAGGCGGCGGTCTTTCAGAAAATCGGCGAAGGCGGGGTGCTTTTCGCTCAATGCGAGCAGGCGATTATACCTCTGCTTGAAGTCGAGCCAGTTTGAATAAAGTTTCTCGGCAGTTTCGTCTGCGATCGTACCGACCTGCTGGCTTATATCGTTCTGAATCGTCTTCCCGATCTCCTCCTTGACGTGGATTTTGGTCTCCTCCGACTTCATCTGCTCGGCGATAATCGGGAAAACGCCGTCGCCCGCGTCATAAATATTCTTGGCGATAAGGGCCAGGCCCACAAGCCCGGCGACGGACGCCACGATGTCGCTCGCCACAATGCCCGCGATCCGTGTGCCGACGCTTTTCACGACCTGGCCGATGACACGGCGGGTGACGATAAGGACCAAGCCCGAGATGGAGGCTGCATTGTTGAGAGCGAGGTCGGATGTATCGATCTTGACCGGAGCCTGCCCGGTATTCGCTTCAAGGTTCTTCTCGCTTTCCTGGGCGAACACCGACGCAATCGCATTGCCATACCGCGACTGCAGCGCCGTCTGCACGCAAGCGATGATGGGGTTCGATATTTTTGCCGTCGCCTTTTCGATTTGTGCGCCCGCATCCCTTGCAACGCCGGTGGCGACCTCGCTCAGCGCGTCCTTGAATCCTTCCGAATTGTAGGCCTTGTCGGCGACGGCTGTCGCATAGCGGGCGGCCGTCGAACGGCTGACAGTGGAGTAGGCGCGGTCGGCCCAGCTCGTATCCGAGCGCACAGCGGCAACCGCGTCATCGATTTCCCGGTCGATCCGCACACTCACGTCAGCCTTGGCCCAGTAGGTGTTGACGAGAGCCGTGTAATCGATCGCCGTGAGTTCAGTCTTCAGGCTCGTCGCAGCAAGCTCCCGAATGCGGTCGCGAACATCTGTATCGCTGAGGTTTCGACACTCATCGATGGTCACTATGGCAGGCGTCTGAGCGAACGCGGCGCGCGGGGCTTGGCTTACAAGACTGGCGATTGCGGCCCAGGTCAAAGCCCAGGCGATGAACTTGCGCACAACTGGCTCCAGGCTGGATTGAGAACGCGAAATCCTTGAAACGGGCAAGAGAGGATCATGCGATGGGTTACAGTGGGTACAACATAATCGGCCAAATGTGAACAGAACCTGCCTCACGCCCCCGGGGCGCACATTATCGACAGGCTCAAGCGGATGCTTCCAGCATCAGGCGCTCCCACACGGGCCGGAAGCTCCGCCTGTGATGGCAGGTTACGCCATGCAGGGTCAAGGCGGCGGCATGCTCGGGGGTTCCGTAGCCCTTGTTTCGCTCCCAGGCATAGTGAGGGAAGAGGCCAGCCAGATCGCACATCATCCTGTCCCGCGTAACTTTCGCGATGATGGACGCGGCTGCGATGGAAAGCGAAAGCGCGTCCCCGCCAACCAAGGCCTCCGCAGGCATGTCGAGCTTCGGGTAGCGGTTTCCGTCGACGAGAACGGCGCAAGGCGCTGAGGCAAGGTTCTTGATGGCCTCGCACATCGCGGCGTGCGTCGCATGGTAGATATTGATATCGTCAATCACCTCCACCGCTGCGATGCCGACGCCGACATGGGCGACGGCATGGATTTTCGGGAAGAGAGCGGCGCGCGCCTCGGCTGTGAGTTGCTTGGAGTCGTTAATGCCGCTTGGCGGCTTCCCAATGAAAATAACGGCGGCGGCGACGACCGGCCCCGCCCAAGGCCCCCGGCCTGCCTCGTCGACGCCGGCGATGAGCCCGCCATATTTGCGCTGGAGGGCGAGATCGGGACGGCGCGTGGGTTTGTATCGCGGGGCGGGCGGCATGGGCTGTTCTTGAACCGCCAAGCTCGCGCAATCAAGCTTAGAAGGAGCGAAACAACAGCTTTTTCCCAAGCTTAAGAAAACCATCCTGACCGGGCCGACCCTGGTCCCATCCGCCGTCGCTTCGCTTTATATCACAATGAGAGTCCAGGAGCGTCGCTTCATGGTGAATGCGTGCTCAGTAGCAATAGCGCGGGTGCACCCGAACCCAGGCCCCGTCGGGGCGTTGGAGCCAACAGCCGTCGCGGTAATAGTAATAGCCGTTCCGGCGCCGTTCGCCCTCAGCGGCGATGGCTGCCCCCGTCCCCGCCCCTATGATCGACCCGATTGCCGCACCGCGGCCTCCGCCGAGGGCTCCGCCGACGATGGCCCCGGCCGCCCCGCCAAAGAGGGCGCCGCCAAACACATCCTGAGCCGCCGCCTCTTGTACCGGCATCACCAGAGCCGAAGCCAACAACGCCGAAATTCCCAAATTTCTAAGCATTTTGTCACTCTCCATTCTGTGGGGGGCTTTTCGCGCCCGTATGCCAGGTCATTGCGGCAGGTGGATGGCGGCAGCCGCCCGGCAGCGCTGGAAGAGGCGCGCGTCGGCGCAATGGAGCCTGCCAGTCAGAATAAGGTGAGCTGAGCCGCTTGCGGCTTGCGGAAGAGATCGCGGCGCAGACTGAGATTTCTTTGATTGAGGCCATATCGCTTCAGCGCCAGTTCGAAGCGCGCCGCAATCTGGTCCGCGTATGGCCCGGCCCCTCGCTGGCGCTCGCCAAAACAGGAAACGTAATCCTTGCCCCCGCGCATGGAACGCACCAACGACATGATATGCTTCGCGCGACCAGGGAACTCGGCGTTGAGCCATTCCTGAAAAAGCGGGCTGATTTCCAGGGGCAGGCGCAAAAGCACATAGGCCGCCTCGGTGGCTCCGGCGCCAGCGGCCGCGTTCAGGATGCGCTCCAGCTCGCTGTCATTCAGCGCCGGGATAAGCGGGGCAGCCATAACCGCTACGGGGACTCCGGCTGCCGAGAGCCGTCTGATTGCTTCGATGCGCCGCGCAGGCGTCGAGGCTCTCGGCTCCATCTGCCGCGCCAGCCTATGGTCGAGCGTGGTGACCGAGATGGCTACCCGTGTCAGACCACGGCTCGCAAGCCGCGCCAGGATGTCGATGTCGCGCAGGACGAGCGCCGATTTCGTGACAAGAGCGACGGGATGGCTGAAGCGGTCCAGAACTTCGAGGATGCCGCGCGTCAACTTCCGCTCGCGCTCAAGGGGCTGATAGCCGTCCGTGTTGCTGCCGATCATGATCGTCGCGGGCGTATAACCGGGCTTCGATAGCTCCCGCTCCAGCGCCTCAACCGCATTCACCTTCGCTGTCAGCTTCGTCTCGAAATCGAGGCCCGCCGAATGCCCCCAATAGGCGTGGCTTGGGCGCGCATAGCAATAGATGCAGCCGTGCTCGCACCCGCGATATGGATTGATCGACCTGTCGAAGGCGATGTCGGGCGAATCGTTCGTCGCGATGATGGTTTTGGCTGTTTCTTCGCGGACTTCGGTCTTGAACGGTCCCAGATCCGCAAGGCTTTCCCAGCCATCGTCGAAATGCTCGCGGCGCTCGGGCTCGAAGCGGCCTGCGGCGTTTGAAACCGCGCCGCGCCCTCGGCGGCGGCCATCCGCGACATGCTCGTTTCCGGTGGCGCGTCTCGCTTCTTTCCATGCCATTGCGGCAATTTAGCCGGTCCATGAGAACATATAAAGAACATTTTGCGCTTTTCAGCCTGCGCCGGTTGCGCTACCAAAGCTTATGATTTCTGTGATTATTCCAACGCTCAATGCGGCCCGGCGCCTACCCGCCACGTTCCTGTCGATCTTCGACGCGGCCGTCGAAGGATATGTGAGCGAGGTCATCGTCAGCGATGGCGGATCGGCCGATTCCACGCGCGAAATCGCCGAGGACGCCGGGGCGACCGTGATCGTAGGCGAGGCTGGCCGCGGCCGGCAGTTGCGGGCAGGAGCCGAAGCTGCGCGAAAGCCCTGGCTTCTCTTCCTTCACGCCGACACGGCGCTCGAAAAAGGCTGGGTAGAGGAAGCCGAGGCTTTCATCAAGAAAGGCAAAGACGTCGCCGCCGCGTTCCGCTTCCGCCTCGCCGATAGCGGCCTTCAGCCCCGGCTTCTCGAATCCGCCGTCGCGCTTCGCTGTAAGCTTTTCGCGCTGCCCTATGGGGACCAGGGCCTCCTCATTTCGCGACAGCTCTATGACGCCGTTGGCGGCTTTGCTCCCATCCCCTTGATGGAGGATGTCGACATCGTCCAAAAGCTCGGGCGGCAGCGCATCACAATGCTAAAAACCGCCGCCATTACAAGCGCCGACCGCTTCAAACGCGACGGCTATTTCCGGCGCTCGTTCAGCAACCTGTCCTGTCTCATGGCGTATTACCGCGGAGTTCCGCCTGAGATCCTCGCCGAGCGCTATGGCTAGGCAAACTTCGCCAACCCGGCCAACGGATGCATTGCAGACGCCGCTTGCTCCCCTTCGTCATCCAGGTCTTGCGAAGCGCGAGCCGGGATCGCAAAAAAACCAAGCGCTTCAATCTATGCGATCCCGGATAAGGCTTCGCCTTTCCGGGATGACGGCGGCGGCAACCCGTTGGCGGGTCCGGTAAACTCTGCTTCGCGCGGCGTGCGGAAAATTCGGCGCCGTAGCGACGCAAGCTTAGCCCCGCGCCCGCGTCCGATTGGATGCTGGATTGCTTCTCGCCCGTCCGGCGGCTGCCCTCTCCGACGGCGCCCGCCGTGTTAACGGTTCGTTCGCAGCGCCGAGCGTTAATCTGAAACTGGTTAACAAGAGCGCCGCCGATTTATTTCCGGTCCAATTTACGCTTGATTAGGCTTAACAATGTCTTTATCCGGCGCAGACGAGGCCTACGAGCGGCGGTAGACAGGCGGTTCCAACGCATTGAAAGTGAACAGCTTTTTTACCCCAAGCTGGACCATTAAATAGAATTTAATGCCGGAATTTTCGCATTAAATGGACGCTGAAAAGTCCGTTAAATATAATCTCAGATTCCCGTGTTAACCATGACCGCGCCGAAGTCAGCCGGCCGCTGCGCCGGGAGCGCTGTTCATCCTGTAATTTCCGCAGCAATATCAACGACTTATCCATTAACTTCCAGGCAAGGCGCTTTCTCGTACAATTCTCACTCAAAGAAGATCCGCGACGCAAACGCAAGCGGAAACCCAATCCGGGAATAAAAGTGAGGTCCAATGTGCCTGCAAAAAAGCGTACCGAGGGCCCGCACCGGATTAGCGTACTACGCTTTAGGCGCGGCAGGCGGCGGCTTCGGATGCATGAGCCGCCGCTTCTTGTCATCATGGCGAGGGCGCCCGTCTGTGGCGCAGTCAAAACACGGCTTGCCGACGGGATTGGGGTGGTAGCCGCCGCTAGCCTGGCGCGCACACTGACGGCGGGATTCTTACGCGAAGTTGCAGGAGACCCGCGCTTCCGGACGATCCTGGCAATATCGCCTGACCAGACACATTGTTCGCCTTTCATGGCATGGAGAGTAGCGCGCTCCCAAAGGTCGGCGGCCGCTCCTCCCCCTCATCCCGGTCCCCTTCCGCAATCGGAGAGGGAGAAGAGCGCGGCCGTTACAAAGGCGTCCCTTCTTCCAACCGCATCCGCTCGCGGATGCGGTCCTTTTCAATTGCGAACTCGCCAAGACGAGTTCGACGGAGAGAAGGACAGGATGAGGGGCGGCTCCCTCCTCCATGGCTGGTGCATGCCGCAGGGTCGGGGCGGTCTCGGACAGCGCATGCAGCGCATTTTCGATCGCTTTGGCGAAGGGCCGCTCATCATTGTCGGGACCGATATTCCGTTCATAACGCGCGAAATGATCGCGGACGCATTCCGCCGATTGCGCGGCGCCGACGCTGTTTTTGGCCGCGCGGAAGATGGCGGCTATTGGCTTGTGGGCCTGCGCCGCAGACCGAAGCGCGTTGCGCCGTTCGAGAATGTTCGCTGGTCCTCTGCCTCCGCGCTCGCCGACACGCTCAAGAACCTCAGCTCCTACCGCGTCGCTTTCGCCGCAACGCTTTTCGATATCGATACGGAAGCCGATTACCGGCGCTACATGCAACAGCGCAACGCTTAAGGCTCGATATGCTCCATCAGGCGCGGCATGATCTCGACAAAGTTGCAGGGGCGATGCCGGGAATCGAATTGATGGCGCAGGATGAGCGTCCATGCGTCCTTGCAGGCGCCGGGCGAGCCGGGCACGCAAAAGATATACGTGCCGCCCGCGACACCGGCCAAGGCGCGGGACTGGATCGTGGAAGTCCCGATTGTCTGAAAGCTCAGCATATGCATCAGCACGGAAAAACCGTCGATCTCCTTCTCGAACAGCGGCCGCATCGCCTCCGGCGTTACGTCGCGCCCGGTGAGCCCTGTCCCGCCGGTGGTGATGATGACGTCTATAGAAGGTTCGGCAATCCAGGGTCTGATCTGATTGCGGATCTGCTCCACGTCGTCCTTCACCAGGGAGCGAACTGCGAGCTCGTGACCGTCCGCTTGCAGCATTTCGGCAAGCAGCGCCCCGGACTTGTCTTCCTTCGGAGTTCGCGTGTCCGATACGGTCAGGACGGCGATCCGCACGGGCTTGAAGGGCAGGCTTTCATCGATACGGAACATGGACGCCTTCCTGAGCAAATGGAGCTGCATTCTATCGCTCAACACCTGAGGCGGAAGAAGGGCCTTGCAAGCGAGACCTCTGCCGATTTGCGAAAAATTATCGAAAAAGTGTTAAGTGGGAAAGGCAAATGGCCTTCAGCGAAGTCCGATCAAGGAAGCGCCTCCGTTGAGGCTTGATCTGGTCTCATCGCAAGCCTCGCGCAGGTCCTGAAGGATTACAGAGGCGCGGAAGCAGCAACGGGAGAAACGACGATGAATGCTCAATTGCTTGCGCTCCCGCTCTTGGGCCCCGCAATCTGGAACCTGTACACGACATTCCGGGGGCTCACAGACTTCTTCGACTTGCCCACTCATCCGAGCATCAACCCGGGTCAGTTCGCCTTCGGGATTGTCGTCACCGTGATCGTCGTCGCTTTTGTGATTGGAAGCCGGGTGATCTGGAGCATCGATGCCGACGATGCGCCGGTGCTGCTCTTGAAAGCAGCTAGCGTGATTTGCATCCTGATCGACGTCGGCGCATCCTGGATCGGTACGAAGCGCGTCATCTCGTTTGACGATGACGATCCTGGGAAGGTCATAGCCCTCGCCCTGGTTGTCGCTCTCGTCGTTCTTTCCAAAATCGGCCTGTCGACGCTTCTCTTTTCTAACGAAAACTCGGGATAGGCCCGCGCTTGGCTGCGGAGTCGAAAAAACAAAAAGAGCGCACGAAACCGTACGCTCCTTACTGCCAGAGACGAACTCCGCGACCTATTGAGCAGCCTGCGTATTCATGCCGTCCAGGCGAGGGGCCGTTGCAATAGGGTCTTCCGAACGGCGCGACTTGCCCTCGAAGAAGGCGCCCTGCTCAATGGCCAAAGACTTGTGGAAAACGTCGCCTTCCACGTGGCTCGACGCCTGCAATGTTACGCGATTTCCGCGCACGGAGCCCATGACGCGCCCGCGGACGACGACATCCTCCGCAACGATCCCGCCCGTGATCTGAGCTTTTTCGCCCACGATCAGCGACGAACAATGAACGTCGCCCTGGATTTGGCCATCCACCTGAACCTCGCCCCTGGAGAGCACATTACCGGTTACAGTGAGATCTTCTCCGATTATCGATGGCGCCATACGATCTGGTCCTCTGAAGACTGGCGGCTTTGGTGCATATGAGGTTTGGCTCGGAGCAGGCGCCGGAACCGGCGCTCCCATCGGCATCAAATTGCCCGACACCGTGCCGGGCTGACCGCCAATTGCTTTGCTTGTGGTTTTCGTTATCGGCTTTTGTTGATCAAAATTGCTCATATCGGTCTCTGGCTTCTTACTGAACATCGGCGCGTCTCCGGAGCGATGCGGGGCGAGCGCCCTTGTTCTTAGGGCACAGCCCACGCTAATTCAACGCCGATGATACCGCCGATATGATGTGTAAAGTTTTACAATATTGCTTTTCGGGCTCCCGTGGCTTTTCGGGCGCAGGGTGATCGCCGTGTTCTCACTCCACTCTATTGCTGCTTCTTCAGCGCTTCGAAAACAGCGGCGGCGTGGCCGGGAACCTTGACGCCCCTCCAGGCTTGAACGATCTTGCCGTCCGGCCCGACGAGAAAGGTCGAACGCTCGACGCCCATGTATGACTTGCCATACATCTTTTTTTCTACCCACACGCCATAGGCTTCGATCGCGGATTTCTGCTCGTCTGCGAGCAACGTCACCTGAAGGCCGTATTTATCCCGAAACTTCGCATGCGATTTTGAGCTGTCCGGAGAGATCCCGATGATTTCCGCTTTGAGATCGGCAAATTCCGACTTCAGCTCCGTAAAGCTCTGAGCCTCCTTCGTACACCCCGAAGTGTCATCCTTCGGATAGAAGTAGACGACCTTGTAATGGCCTTTGAAATCACTCAGCTTCCTGATCTTTCCATCTGCATCCGGCAAAGCGAAATCAGGGGCCTTATCACCGTCATGGAGCATGGTTAAGCCTTCCTTTTGTCTTCTTTTGAAGTCTATAGAAGCGGAATGCCTGAATGGGACGCGATCTGCAACCGGTTGCATGAGCACAAGAATGTTATGGCGCCGGAGGGATGAAACGCGCGGGGCAAGGTTGCGGAGCTACGCTATTGGGGAAAGCGAGCATACCAAGGGCGGCCTGAGGGCGTCCCAGGCCTGCCGCTGACAAACTGCCATGGATGACCGTTCTTTTTCGAAAGACACGCGCCGGGCGCTTGTTCTCTCAAAGCGAGGCCGTGCATTGGCCAGACGTTCTCACGTGCAGTTGCAGCTTGAGCGATTGTCTCGGCACGGTAAGGCATTTGTCGACGCCATTCCTGGGCCGGTCAAGACCGCATCGCGGCACTCCTTCTGGTTCGGCAGCCGCGCCACGGCATTGGTGGCTATAAGCGCGCTCGTCGCGATTGGCGCGCTTTACGCGCGTCTGCTCACCGGCCCGATATCGTTCGCTTTTCTTGCGCCAGCAGTCGAGGAACGGCTGAACGCACAGCTCAAAGGCTATAGCTTTCGCGTTGGCGACGCCATCTTAAGGCTTGCCGATGATTGGGGGCTCGAATTCCGGCTCGCGAATGTGAGCGTCGTGGACGAGAACAATCAGGAGATCGCCAAAGCGCCCCTGGCGGCTGTCGACATCAGCGAACGGTCGCTGCTTACGCTTTCGCTCGCGGCTTCGCAGATCGATCTTATCGGCCCCAAGGTTCTGATATTCAATCTGCCCGGAAAAGGGCTGACGCTGACCGCATCTCCCGAACCCGCCACCGCTGCGGCCACGGCATGGACCGCGAGCGAGATGGTCCTCGCAAACTCGTCCGGCTCGAAGCCTCTTCAAGAACCACGCGAAATTGCAGGCGTGAGAGGGATGGCGCGTCAGGCTTTGAACACGCAACCATCCTCTCCGCCGTTCGATCCAACGCCTTTCCTGGCGCGCTTGTTCGCGGCCGTTGAGCAGCGGGGTGGCGCATCAGCGCTTCAACGCATAGGCCTGAAGGACGCCACTTTCTATTTCGCGAGCGACAAGGGCGTCTCAACCTGGAAAGTCGCTGACTTGCACCTCGACCTGGACGACCGAAACGGCTCCAGGGTGTTGCGCGGAGAGATCGCGCTTCGACACGACGACAGCACCTGGCGGGCATCCTTCAGCGCAGTCGACCGCGTGGAGAACAAACTCTATGCCGTGACAGCTTCCGTGCACGACATCGTGCCTCGCGCGATCTGGCACAGCTTTGCATCCTTGGAGCCCCTCAAGCTCGCCGACCTGCCGGTAAGCGGCGAGGCGCACTTCGATGTCAGCCACGATGGAAAGCTCCTTGGCGCTGAAGCCGAGATCAAGCTTGGGAGCGGGAGCATCTTCACGCCTTTCGACGAAAAGCGTCCCGTGGCGATCGACGGCGGCGTTCTCAAGGCTCTTTACGACCGGGCCAGCGACGCGATTCAGATAAAGCCTTTCGAACTGCACTGGGACGATAGCCTTCTTACGATCTCCGGCTCGATTTCTCACAGGAACGATCCGGCGACGAATCAGTCCCTTTGGTCCGTGGATTTGAACGGGAACGGGACACGGCTGGCCGCATCGCAATTCGCGGTGAAGCCGATTGCCCTAGACGCTTTCAAGATTGCCGGCTCGTATAATGGAACGAAAGACAGCGTTGTCCTGGACGACTTCCATATTCAGGCGGGAACAGCCCGGATTGCGTTTTCGGCCCAGGCTTCCGCGATCAGTTCGAGCGGCCCGGTCGTTGTCCATGGCACAGCTTCCGCGATGCCCTTGTCCCTCCTGGAGGCCGCGTGGCCTCCTTTCATGTTCACGCGAACGCGTGAGTGGGTCGGCCTCAACGTGCCAACCGCACAAATCAACACCGGAACCCTGTCCATCAACTTGTCCGCTGCCGATGTCGCACAGCTGAGCAAGGGTGGCGATATGCCCGACACAGCGGTGGCCATCGAGCTTCAAGTTTCCGGCGCTCAAATCTATCACATCAAGGGGCTGCCTCCGATCGTCACCAAAGGCTCCGTCGCGCGGATGAATGCAAGGCGGTTTGTTTACGACATACCGGGCGATGCCCGCATCGATGTGCCGAGCGGAAAATCGATATCATTTTCAGACGGCGAGTTTCTCGTGGAGAATTTCCATCCGGACTTCCCGGATGCCGAAGTCCGCTTCAAAAGCGCAAGCGATGTTACGAGCGTTCTGGAACTGCTCGATCAGCCGCCGCTCCACTATGTGAAGGCGGTCGGCTTCAAACCCACGCTCCTCAACGGACAGGTCCAGACCGCTTTCCAAGTCAAGTTTCCGACCGTGCCAGACCTGCAATTCAAGCAAATCGATATTTCTGGCAAGGCCCGCGTCTCCGATCTTAAATCGAATGGGCTGCCCGCCGGGCTTCTCGTGAACGGTGGCGCGGTGAATTTCGATGTGTCGGGAAACGCCATCAGCGCGGCTGGCGAAGTCAAGGTCAACAGCCTGCCCGTGTCGCTCCTGTGGCAACGCTTTTTCGACGCGCCCCCTGAGAAGCAGCCCACGCTGCGCCTTGCCGCCGTCCTCAACGAAAAGGGCCGCGAAGAACTAGGGCTGAACATCAATCACATCGTGAAAGGCGAACTTCCCATCGCGCTCGCCGTCACAATGCAAAGAGACAGCCAGCCGAAGGTCTTCATTGAGGCCAATCTTACGAACACGGATCTTTTCCTGACTGCGATCGGATGGCGAAAGCCGCCTGGACAGAGGGCATCCCTGAATTTCGACCTCAGCCAGCGGCAGGATGGCTATCTGCAACTCGACAACTTCGCCATGACCGGGGATGGTATGAACATCAACGGTCATATGCTTCTGAATGACAGGCATCGAATCGCCGGTTTCAATTTTCCGGAATTCTCGACGAATCCGCTGACACGGCTCTCCCTGAGCGGAGAGCTGACGTCTCAGAATGTGTTGAAGGTGCAGGCGAAGGGCGAGTCCTATGATGGGCGATCATTTTTCCGGTCGCTGTTGAACGCCGGCAAAATCGCCGACGCAGAGCCTTTGCCGCTGAAGGATGAGCCCGGTCTCGACCTCAATGCCGAAATCGATAGCTTGGCCGGCTATTACGACACCGCCGTTAAGTCGGTGATCATCGACGCGAAGCGCCGCGGCGGCAAGCTCACCTATCTGGAGATCGCGGGCCGGCTCAATGGCGAAGCCCCGGTCGCCGTTCACGTCGATCAGCGCGGGCGTGAGCGCATGCTGGTTTCCGATGCGACCGACGCGGGCGCAGCCTTCCGCCTTGTCGGCTTCTACCCAGCCATGCGAGGCGGCACCATGAATCTGCGCGTCAACCTCGACGGCTCGGGAGGCGCAGAGAAGACCGGCGTCCTCGATGTCCGCAGGTTTGTCGTTACCGGCGACCAGGTCGTCGGCAAGGTTATCTCGCAGGCCGAAAGAGAGGGCGCCCGCTATAAGCCTGAGGCGCGCAATAGCGCACAGCATGTCGTGTCCGGGGAGACGTTGCAGTTCGACCGGATGGTCGTTCCATTTTCGGTGGGGGCCAACCAGTTCCTGCTGCGCGACGCCGCCATCAACGGACCTTTGCTCGGAGCGACTTTGCGCGGCCGCATCGACTTCGCACACGAGACGCTTGCGCTTTCCGGCACCTATGTTCCTCTCTATGGCGTCAACTCCGTGCTCGGTGTCGTCCCCCTTCTCGGAGATCTCCTGAAAGGGCGCGATAACGAAGGAGTTTTCGGGATCACCTACGCTGTTCAGGGGAGAACATCGAACCCGGATGTCATTGTGAACCCCGTTTCAATGCTGGCGCCGGGCTTCCTCCGGCAAATCTTCGAGTTTGAGCAGGCGCCCCCGCGGCAGGCTCCGCAAGGACCAACCGCCCAGTTCGGCGGCAGCGGCTAGAGCATCGCGCCTTTAATCGGATGCGGGCGTCTGGATGCATTTTTGTATGCAAGTTGCGCAAAGCCACCTCTGCTTGTCAAGCTGTCCCTGACGATTTCGTCCGCATTTCTTATTCTGAAGCATCTTCGGCGATATCGCCTTGCGGACAGGTTAACGCAGCGTGACCCCGCTCCAACCCTTGCTAAATAAGGGGAAAATACCGAACGGGACGCCATCGCCGCCGCCTGCGCCGCAGCTTTTCGAGCTGGCGAAAGCGTTAACGCGCGAAATTGCAAACATATTTAACGGACTTTTGCGAGCCGACTTAATGCCAAAATTCCGGCATTAAATTCTATTTAATGGCGACCAAGCGAAGACAGAAAGCTATTTATTTTCAGAGTGTTAGACGATCCCGTCTACGGCCATCCTTAGGCGCGGCGCTCTTCCTTTCGCGGCCGATAGACGCTTTCTTAAGCATACTCAGGCCGGAAATAAATCCGGCGCGCTCCTGTTAACCATGTTGTATTAACGCTTACGGGAGGTTGACGAACGGTTTACCTTTAGAGCGTCGTGCGTCCCGATGATCGTCACCCCGGAATGCGCCTCAGCGCATATCCGGGGCCGTTACAAATCGAAGCGCCTGTTGCGATCCCGGATACGACGCAGGCGTCGTTCCGGGATGACGTGCTCTAGGCGTGCGGAGAGCGCCGTCACGGATGGCATGGGCAGATTGGCGAAGCCTCAAAGCATCCCGCGTTCAATCGGATGCGGGCGTCATCGTGATCGTCGCCCGGAACGCGCCTCGGCGCGTTCGGCGCCCCGCAACCGCTTCCGATTTTGCCATGCCGCGCTAAACAACCAGACGCCCTGTCTTTCGCTTCCTGAAAAATGGCCGGTTCAGGCCGCCGGCATGTCGCAAAGTCGACATGTGTTGGGATTGCTACAGCGTCCAAAAATCCTATTTTATCGTTCTATCTTAAGGCCTTATCCGTTTGGCACGAGTTCCTGCTGAGAAGAGCGCAAGATTTGCCACATGGAGCGCTTATGCGCGATACGTTTCCAGAGTTGAAACAGGATGAAGGCGGCGCTGCCGGAGATTTCCGGCGTCCGGCCGAAGGCGCCCTCTATCCGCGCCGCCAACTTAAGCGCCGTGTCGCCATCAATGACACCACGCTGAGGGATGGCGAGCAAACGCCGGGCGTCGCTTTCACGGCCGCCGAGAAACTTCAAATCGCGGCTGCGCTTGCCGATGCCGGCGTGGATGAGATCGAAGCCGGCACACCAGCCATGGGCGCGGACGAGCAGGAGGCAATCCGCCGGATCGCGCGCGCTGGCCTTCCGGTCCGCGTGATGGCCTGGTGCCGCATGCGCCGCAGCGATGTCGACGACGCCATTGCGTCCGGCGTGAGCATCGTGAATTTGTCTGCACCTGTTTCGCATCCGCAGATCGCAGCGAAATTCGGCGGCTCGCTTGGGGCTGTCATAGCGGCGACCAGGGACGTCATTGGATATGCACGCGCGAAAGGCCTCGAAGTCGCATTCGGCGGCGAGGATTCCTCACGGGCGAGCCGCGAGACCCTGGAGCCGATCCTCGAGGCGGCGGCCAGGGCTGGCGCCACGCGCTACCGTTTCGCCGATACGCTTGGCGTGATCGATCCGGTCGCGACGCGCGTGGCCATCGAGACGGTCCGGAAAATGACCGACCTCGCAATCGAATTTCATGGCCACAACGACCTCGGATTTGCGACGGCCAACACCATTGCGGCGATAGAGGCAGGGGCGGCCGCCGCGAGCGTGACGGTGAACGGACTTGGCGAACGGGCGGGCAACGCAGCGCTCGAGCAGGTTGCCGTCGCGCTCGACAGCCTGTTCGACAGTGCGCATCGCCTGCATCTGCCCGCGCTGAGGCATCTGAGCGACCTCGTGGCGAGGTCCAGCGGCATCGAGGTCGGACGCGCTCAGCCGATCGTGGGCAAGGATGTGTTCACGCACGAATTGGGCATCCACGTCGACGGCATCCTGAAAAGCCGCGCCTGCTATGAGGCGCTGTCGCCGAAGACACTCGGGCGCAAACACCGTTTCGTGCTCGGAAAGCATTCGGGCCTGTCCGGCCTCCGTCATGAGCTCGCTTATCTTGGCCTGCAGCTGACCGGGGACGAAGAGCGCCAGCTGCTCGCCGCCATCCGCAGCTATTCGGAACGCCACAAAACGTCAGTCCCCCCCTTCACTCTGGTCCGGCTTGCAGACGCCCTCATCAATCAAAGAAGCGAATGCCACGTCGCGCCGTCCGAAGATCCGCGCCCGGGCTTTGGAGCTTCGCTTAACAGACTCGAACTCGAAAGGAACGCGGCATGAGCAAGGTTCTCTCCGACCTGGAAAAGCTGCACGCGGCCGAGGACTTTTTTTCCTACCTCAAGATTGACTACGACCCTGAAGTCTTGCGGGTGTGCCGGCTGCATATCCTGAAGCGGATGGGCAAGTATCTTGACGGGAGGGACTTCACCGGCGCGTCCGAAGACCTGATTTTTGCGAGCGCGCAAGAGACGCTTGCCCGGGCCTACCAGGATTTCGTCGCCTCGCGTCCCATCGACCAGCGCGTCTTCAAGGTTCTTCAGGACCACGACCCGAACCGGCCAGGGAAGGCTGCCGAGGCGGCCGGCAAGGCATTCGTGCCTCTCGACTCTCTCACGATCATCCGCTGACCGCGCCAAGAAGGATTTATCATGCACACAGTGGTTTGCATCAAACAGGTTCCAGACAGCGCGCAAATCCGTGTGCACCCGGTGACCAACACCATCATGCGCCAAGGCGTGCCGACGATCATCAACCCGTATGACCTGTTCGCGCTCGAAGCGGCGTTGCGGCTTCGCGATCTTCATGGCGGAACGATCACGGTGCTGACCATGGGGCCGCCCATGGCCGAGGATAGCCTCCGCCGCGCGCTTACCTTCGGCGCTGACCGCGCCGTGCTGCTGACAGACCGCGCCTTTGCGGGCTCCGATACGCTGGCGACGAGCTTTGCTCTCTCACAGGCCGTCAAGAAGGTCGGCGAAACCTTCGGACCCGTGGACATTGTCTTCACGGGCAAGCAAACCATCGATGGCGACACCGCGCAGGTCGGCCCCGGCATCGCCAGGCGGTTGGGCCTCAATCAGCTCACCTATGTGGCCGCGATCCGCGAGGCGAACCTTGAGGAAAGCACCATCACGGTAGAGCGCAGGGCCGAAGGCGGCGTCCAGGTGCTTTCGACGAAGCTCCCCTGTCTCATCACCATGCTCGAAGGGACGAACGAGCTTCGCCGCGGATCGATCGACATCGCCTTGCGCGCCGCCCGAGCCGAGATCATCACCTGGAATGCCGCCGCGGCTGGAATTACCGAAACGATCAAATGCGGACTGAAGGGATCGCCGACCGTCGTCAAGCGCGTGTTCGCGCCCCCGCCGCGCTCAGAGAAAGCCTTCCAGATCGACATCACCGGGCTTTCCCCCGACCAGATGGCGGCGAACGCGCTCGAAGACGTTTTCAAGCGGCTGCCTTCTCTCGAGAAGGAACTGACGCAGCTGTCGCAAAGCTAAGGCACAGAGGGAGAAAATCTCATGACGACAAAACCTGCTCCCCAACCTGCCGCGGGCGGCCGCGCCGGGATGAAGAAGGAACTGCCGGAGCGCTTCAAGTCCTACAAGCATGTGTGGGTGTTCGTAGAGCTTGAACGCGGTCACGTTCACCCTGTTTCGTGGGAGCTTCTGGGCGAGGGCCGCAAGCTCGCCGACAAGCTCGGCGTTCAACTCGCGGGCGTCGTGCTCGGCGGGCCGGGCATGGGCACGCGGGAGGCGGTTGAGGACGCTTTTTCTTATGGCGCCGATGTCGCTTATCTCGTCGAAACCCCGATCCTCGCCGACTACCGCAACGAGCCGTACACGCGCTGCATGACGGAGCTCGTCAATACCTATCAGCCGGAGATTCTGCTGCTTGGCGCGACCACGCTAGGACGCGACCTGGCAGGCGCGGTCGCAACGACGCTCATGACCGGGCTGACCGCCGACTGTACAGAACTCGCGGTCGATGCGGATGGCTCGCTCGCCGCGACGCGCCCGACATTCGGGGGCAGCCTGCTTTGCACGATCTACACGCTGAATTTCCGCCCGCAAATGGCGACGGTCCGCCCGCGCGTTTTCCGTCTGCCCGAGCGGCAAGAGGGACGCAGCGGGCCTGTCATCGAACATGATTTCAAGATGCTGGAGGAGGACATTGTCACCAAGATCCTCCAGTTCATTCCCGACCGGGACTCGAACAAGTCCAACCTCGCCTACGCCGATATCGTGGTGGCGGGCGGCCTCGGGCTCGGCAGCGCGGAAAATTATCAGCTTGTGAAGGACCTCGCGAGGGCCCTTCACGCCGAATGGGGCGGCTCGCGCCCTCTCGTTCAGCGCGGCTGGATACCGGCCGACCGGCAGATCGGCCAGACCGGCAAAACCATCCGGCCCAAGCTCTATATCGCGGCGGGCATTTCCGGCGCCATCCAGCATCGCGTCGGCGTCGAAGGCGCCGATCTCATCCTCGCGATCAACACGGACAAGAACGCGCCAATCTTCGAGTTTGCGCATGTCGGCCTCGTCACGGATGCCGTGCGGCTCCTGCCGGCGCTGTCCAAGGTAGTCCGCCGGCGGATTCAACCGAACATACGCTCGCGGCTTGTCGGGTGAGCCGCAACCAAAGGTTTTGAAGGAGAACTCTCATGCCCGCAGAGAAATTTGACGCCATCGTCGTGGGAGCCGGACCCGCTGGCAACTCCTGCGCCTACACTCTCGCCAAGCGCGGCCTGAAGGTGCTCCAGATCGAGCGCGGCGAATATCCCGGCTCGAAGAACGTCCAGGGCGCGATCATGTACGCCGACATGCTCGAGAAGATCATTCCCGACTTCCGGGAAGATGCGCCGCTGGAGCGGCATATCATCGAGCAGCGCGCCTGGTATATGAACGACACTTCCTATACGGGGGTCCAGTACCGCTCAGACGACTTCAACGAGGAAAAGCCGAACCGTTACACCATCATCCGCGCGCAGTTCGACAAGTGGTTTTCGCGGCGAGTGCGGGAGGCTGGCGCGCTCCTGATCCTTGAGACGACGGTGACCGATCTCTGCTTCAGTGGGGGCAAGGTGATCGGGGTCAAGACCGACCGCGCGGGCGGAACGCTGCTCGCCGACGTCGTCGTCATGGCCGAAGGCGTCAATGGCCTGCTTGGTTCGAAGGCTGGCTTGCGGCCGGTTCCGAAGCCCGACACGGTCGCGCTGGCGGTGAAGGAGATGCACTTCCTGCCGAGCGAGGTGATTGAGGCGCGCTTCAATCTGAAGGGCGACGAGGGCGTCGTAATCGAGGCCGCCGGCACCATCACCAAGGGCATGGCCGGGACGGGCTTCATATACACGAACAAGGAAAGCATCTCGCTCGGCATCGGCTGCCTCGTTTCCGATATGACCGAAACCGGGGCCGCGCCTTACGAGTTGCTTGACGCGTTCAAGCGCCATCCTGCCGTTGCGCCGCTGATCGCAGGCTCAGAGGTCAAGGAATATGCAGCGCATCTCATTCCTGAAGGCGGGTACAAAGCGGTACCGCAGCTCTACGGCGATGGCTGGCTCATCGTCGGCGATGCGGGGCAGTTCGTGAACGCTGTCCACCGGGAGGGCTCCAACCTCGCCATGACCACGGGCCGACTTGCGGCGGAAGCAATCTTCCAGATCAAGACCCGCAGAGACGAGATGTCGGCCGAGAACCTTTCTCTCTACCAGAAAATGATCGAGAAATCCTTCGTGATGAAGGACTTGAAGAAATACAAGCGGCTGCCTGATTTCTTGCATTCTTCAAAGCAGCATTTGTTCGGCACCTATCCGGAACTTGTTTCGAAGGCCGCCCAAGCGTTTTTGCGCGTCGATGGCAAGGACAAGAAGAGCAAAGAGCGCGACATCATCCGCACCTTTGTGAAAACGCGCGGTATGAGGGGGCTCGCAAGCGACGCCTGGAAGCTCGCCCGGTCGTGGCGCTAGCGGGATGCTGACTTGCCCATGGTTTGACAGGCTCACCATGAGAATGGCTCGCTGAAAACACTCGGCCTCATCCTGAGCCCGTCGAAGGATGAAGCCAAGACACTGAACTTTTGCAACAGCTTGCTCACAGTGAGACAAGCGGAGAAGGACCATTTTAATGATGGAGCAAGCAACCCAGCGGGTAGAAGAGAAGCTCTACCAGAATCGCTATCTCGTCGATGCGGGCCGTCCTCACATCGTGGTCATGCCGCATGACACTCCGAGCAAGGAGCTTCTCTTGCTGACGAAGCTCTGCCCGGCGGGATGTTACAGCGTCAACTCAAAGGGGCAGGTTGAGATCAGCCCGGACGGCTGCCTCGAATGCGGAACCTGCCGAGTGGTGGCGGAACCGAGCGGCGCGCTGACCTGGGCCTATCCCCGCGGAGGCTACGGCGTACTTTTCAAATTCGGCTAAGCGGCTGGCGCAGGCAGGGACGGGGCGCCCCGCGCCGCACGGTGACGGTGTGCAGACACGGCATCGAGCCGGGGACGGACATCGGTAATGTTTTTGCGATCCCGGATGCGGCGGCGTCCGGGATAACGACATGTCAAAGTCAGGAGGACTGAACATGGAATCGGTCGAGGAATTTCTCGCCTACTCCATCAAGCTCGAGCAGGAGGCTGCGCTTCGCTTCGGCGAACTGGCTGACTTCTATGGATTCATGCGGCAACAGGGAAGTCGGAAAGCTTTTCCGGCGCTTGTCCGAATATTCCAGGATGCATATGGCCGACGCCATGGCCCGCTCCGGATTTCGCGACATTCCGGCGAAAAAGCCCGGCGATTTCGAGTGGCCCAGCATTGAAAGCCCGGAAGCGGCTGCGATCTGGGCCGCCGACCCTATGATCGGGCGCGAGGAGGCGCTGGAGATCGCCTTGGCGGCCGAAACGTCAGGCTATGAGTTTTATAAGAGCGTTTTCGACACGACCACCGACCCGGAAATCAAGGCGATGGCCAAGGAGTTCGTGCTTGAGGAAAGCGAGCATGTGGCCGAGCTTCAGAAATGGATCGCCGCGCATAAAGCCGGGAAGCCCTTGCCGGTCGATCGCTGATCGAACGGCATACAGCTTAGTCTTAGCAGCAATGCTCCAGCGGCATAGCTGCCGGTAAATTTTACATGAGTGGCTAAAAAATAGTCTGTGCCTGAAAAATTTGCATTTTCGGCCTATGCCCCTTGATTTTTTTCAAATTTCGGGGCCCCGCTTAGCCCGTGCTACAACCAGAAGCACGTGATGGATTGACTATTCTATAGACACGACATCGTCATGAGCCCCGTGTTATAATCGTGCTCAAATGCGAAACTGTTTGGCGCGGTCCCAAGGCTTGCGCCAAAGTTAGCGAACACGAGGTTGCTTGATGATTCAGTCCGCGCCGGCTAACACCGTCACGGTTCCGGGAAGTGTGAGATACAGCGAGACAGCGCTTAGCGGCATCTACGAAATTTCGAAAATCGTTACATCCCCGGCAAGCCTGAGGGTGATGCTCAATAACGTCGTCTCCGTTATGAGCTCCTTCCTCGACATGCGGCTTGCGACGATCATGCTCATCAACAAGGACGGCGACCCCGAGATAAGGGTCGCGGCGTCCACTGATGACATGATCGACTCGAACGAGGAGGCCGATCTCCCGATGCCGGTAGTCGACCGCATCGTCGCCACCTCGACACCGCTTGTCGTTCAGAATTGCGCGGTCCATCCCCTGTTCAGGGATTGGAAGCGCCTCGGCAGCGGCGTGGGTCCGAATTCCGTCCAGACCTTTATCGGCGTGCCTATCCGCGTCGACACGAAGGTTGTCGGCACGCTTGCCACCGAAAGGGTCTGGGAGTGCCGGGCCGATGTCCGCATCGACCACGACGTGCGTTTCCTGACTATGGTGGCGAACCTCGTCGGGCAGGCTCTCAAGCTGCATCGCGTCGTCGCAGAAGACCGCGAAAGGCTCATCGTCGAGCAACACAGGCTCGCCAAGGAACTGTCCACGTTCAAGGCGCCCAAGACTTCGGGCGCCAAGCTGACAGGCATTGTTGGCAGGAGCCGGGCGATCCGCGCGGTGACTGACCGTATCGAGCAGGTCGCCAAGTCGAATGCTACTGTGCTGATCCGCGGAGAAACAGGCACCGGCAAGGAGCTTTTCGCCAGGGCGATCCACGAGCTTTCGCCGCGCAAGGGCAAGCCCTTTGTCAAGGTCAATTGCGCGGCTTTGCCCGAAGGCGTGATCGAGTCCGAGCTCTTCGGCCACGAAAAGGGCGCCTTTACCGGCGCGATCGCGACGCGAAAGGGCCGTTTCGAGCTGGCGCACGGCGGCACGATTTTCCTCGACGAGATCGGGGAGATTTCGCCCGCGTTCCAGGCCAAGCTCCTGCGCGTGCTCCAGGAAGGCGAGTTCGAGCGCGTCGGCGGCCAGCAGACGCTGAAGATCAATTTCCGCCTTGTCTGCGCGACAAACCGGCACCTTGAAGAGCTTGTCTCGGAAGGGAAGTTTCGCGCCGACCTCTATTACCGGATCAACGTCGTTCCGATCATGCTCCCCCCTCTGAGAGAGCGGCCGGGAGACATTCCCGAGCTTGCCCTCCACTTCATCAAACAATACGGGGAGGAAAACGGGCACGCGCTGACCTTCGGTCCCGACGCGATCGATGTGCTTCAGAAGTGCTACTTCCCTGGGAACATCCGCGAGCTTGAGAACTGCATCCGGCGCACTGCGGCCATGACGCCCGCCGATGAAATACACGCAAGCGACTTCGCCTGCCAGCAGGGGCACTGCCTGTCGTCCATGCTGTGGAAGGGGCCCGCATGCGGAGAGACCGCCTACGCGGCTCCAGCGCCGAAGCAATCGAGGCTTGCGGAGACGCCAGGTCCGGCTCCTGTCGCCCCTGCAAAATCCGAGCAAGACCGGGGCGAGTACAAAAAGGCCAGTAACGGCACATGGCAATGGCAACGGCAACGGTAACGGTAACGGTAACGGCGTAAAGGGAGCCTCCCCGGGCGACGACAATGGTAGTTATTCGCAGCTCAGCAAAGACACGCTCGTCGAAGCCATGGAAAAGACGGGCTGGGTTCAAGCCAAGGCAGCGCGCATCCTTGGTCTCACGCCGCGGCAAATCGGTTACGCGCTGAAAAAGCATGGCATCGAGATGAAGCGCTACTGAATCGGGTGCGCCTGGATCGCCGTCATAGCCTTGATGCGGCTATCCAGAGACGCTGATGGCCGGGTCAAGCGCCCGGCCCTGACCTCCCGAACAGCCCTTGCGGAGATGATAATGACCATCGCTTACGCCATCTGCGCGACGTCGGATATTCCCAACCGCAGGGGCAAGGCGTTTTCTCTGCTCCGCGTCGATGAGAACAAGGTCGAGACCCCGTGGCACATCTTCATAGTCCGCTGGGACAAGCAGGTGTTCGGCTACGTGAACCGCTGCCCGCATGACGGCGTCAACCTCGACTGGGAAG
Source organism: uncultured Alphaproteobacteria bacterium (assembly GCA_963764115.1). Taxonomy (GTDB): domain Bacteria; phylum Pseudomonadota; class Alphaproteobacteria; order Rhizobiales; family Rhodomicrobiaceae; genus Rhodomicrobium. Next base: position 366,155 of record CAVXRT010000033.1, on the reverse strand, counting down.
CCAATCAGTTTCTCGAACCCGGCGTCAAGCGCATCGTGTGCGGGAAGCACGGCTCGCAGTTCGAGTTGGCGACCGGAAAATGCATCGAAGGGCCGTGTGAGGGACAAAGCCTCGAACCCGTCAGCCTCACGGTCGTCGACGGCGATATCTGCGTGACGGGCGTCACGCTTGCGGAAGATGCGGCATAGCCGTTTTTTCACATATGTGCGCAAGGCGACGTCTTTCTTCGTGTTTGGTTCATTTCTCGCTTGCCATTGCATCCTCACTATTCTGAACGCTAAGATCCTAGCCAAAAGCGCCTTGCCGGCAGGTTAACAAGATAAGATATTGATATTATTACATAAATTTAGATGGGCGGCGGGGGCAGCAGAGCGGATTCGGCTTCGGGTCTGGTTAACAGGCGAAATGACAACATATTTAACCGGCTTTTGCGCGTCCCATTTCCGCCAAAAATACATTTGATTAACCACGAGAAAAGCTGAGTATTTCCAACAGCTTATCTATGTCTCGCTACTGCGCTGGCCGCTCTTGTTTTACTCCCCATTAACCTGTTTGGCCGCAAATCGCGGCCGGAAATAATCCGGCGCGCTTGCGTTAACCATCGGGAGATTTACCATTACAGCGTCACGCCGTCCGGAAACGGATTGTTTACTATTAACTCCGGGCCTTGCGCCTTGTGCTGGCGGACTCACTCGCCGGGATGCAGTAAATCTCTGGCCGCAGGAGTACTCATGTCGCTTCAGGCAATCGACGACACCATCTGGATTGCAGAAGGCGGGACCGTAAGCTTCTACGGTTTCCCATATCCGACGCGTTCCGTCGTCGTCAGGCTGCCCGGCGACGCATTGTGGATCTGGTCTCCGATTGCGCTGACACCTCAATTGCGCCGCGAGATCGAGAAGCTGGGCGCGATGGCTCATCTCGTCAGCCCGAACAAACTTCATCACCTTTACCTCAAGGAATGGAAGACAGCTTTCCAGGCGGCGCGCCTGTGGGGACCTCGATCCACCATCGAAAAAGTGCGCGGCCTTGCGTTCCAACAACCCCTGAGCGACGAACCTCCTCCAGAATGGGCGGAGGCTATCGATCAGGCATGGTTTCGGGGGTCGCCCTTCCTGGACGAGATCGAGTTTTTTCATAAGCCTTCGGCGACGGCGATCATTGCCGACATTTCGCAGAACTTCTCGATCGCCTTCCTGCGCGAGCACTGGGCCTGGTGGCAGCGCCCTCTGGCCCAACTGTCGGGGATGACCGAAGGCAAGGGATACGGACCGCTTGATCTGCGGCTCACCGCAATTCATCGAAGGTCTGCGCGCGCTACGGTCGAGAAAATGCTGGCCTGGAACCCGCGTCGCGTTGTCATGGCCCACGGCGTCTGGCAGCCGGAGAATGGCCGCGACTACCTTGAAAGGGCCTTTCGCTGGCTTCGCACCCGGTGAGGGCTCGGCAATTCCCGTGCCCCGCGTTCCCTTCGCCGAGGCAGAATTTAAGAAGCTCTTCCAGGCTTAGATTAGCTCTTCACCTTCTCCAACCTGATCAGCACATCGATGCGCGCGATCCTCGTGCCTTCCGGCAGCTTCGGCACCGACACCACCACCTCCTGCCCCGGCTCAAGATCGACAAGGCGGCCGTCGCCATCGAAATAGAAGTGCTGGTGATCCGAAATCTTCGTATCGAAATAGGCCTTCGACCCTTCGATCGCCACCTCGCGGAGAAGGCCGCATTCCGTGAACTGCTTCAGGGTGTTGTAGACGGTGGCGAGCGAGACCGAGATATTGTTTGCGACAGCCTCGCCGTGCAACATCTCGGCAGTCACGTGCCGGTCGCCATCGCGAAACAGGAGCCGGGCCAGATCCAGGCGCTGGCGCGTCGGACGCAGGCCCGCGCCGCGCAGCTTTTCCTCAACGCGGCAGCCGTCCTTGCCGTCCGCCATGAATAGACCTTCGACCCGAAATGCCATTTGCTCCCTCGCCGTTTAGGAAAACGCTGCGGCCCGCCCGGCTTCCGCGCCTTGATCTGTCGCAAAGCCTGAGGCTTCCCGTGCTTTTTCTACGATTGCGGGCAAAACTTCAAGCACGCGCTCCACATCGCCGTTGGTGTTTTCATGCGAAAAAGAGAAGCGGATGGCGCCAAGCGCCGAGGTGTAGGGCACTTTCATGGCGCGCAGCACGTGGCTGGGCTCCGTCGAGCCGGAAGCGCAAGCCGAGCCGGACGAGGCAGCGATGCCTGCCTTGTTCAGTCCAAAGAGAATCACTTCTCCATCCGCACATTCGAAGACGATGTTCGACGTGTTCGGCAGCCTCTTGTCGAGATCGCCCGCGATATAGCAGCGGCCTACACGCGCAAGCACCTGAGCCTCGAACCAGTCGCGCAGGTTTCGCACGCGATGCGCCGAACTGGAGGCCAGCCGTTGACGGGCCAGGTCCGCAGCCTTGCCGAGACCGACGATTCCGGGCGTATTTTCGGTTCCGGCGCGCCGGCCGCGCTCCTGCTTGCCGCCGCGGATCATTGGATTGAACCGCATGCCTTTTCTCACGTAGAGCGCGCCGATCCCTTTCGGCCCGTTGAACTTATGGGCCGAGAGCGACAGCATGTCGATTTCCGTGGACCTGAGGTCGATCCGTATCCGGGCTGCGGCCTGGACCGCGTCGGTGTGAAAGAGTGCGCCCGCATCGTGCGCGAGCGCGGCGAGATCCGCGACCGGAAAGATTGTGCCCGTCTCGTTGTTCGCCCACATGATGGAGGCGACAGCCGTCTTGACGCCGAGCGCCGCCTTGTACTCGTCGATATCGATCCGGCCGCATCCGTCGACGGGAATGACGTGCACGACAATCCCGCGATCTCTTTGCAGATGCATCACGAACGCCAATACCGCCGGGTGCTCGACAGCGGAGACAATGACCTCCTTGCGGCCGGGCTGCGCCTCAAGCGCCGAAAGGATCGCGGCGTTGTCCGATTCCGTGCCGCCGGACGTGAAGACGACCTCGTGGCTGTGCGCGGCGCCAATCAGCGCTTGAACCTGCTCGCGGGCGGTCTTGATCGCGACGCTGCTCTCAGCGCCGAAGCTGTGCGCGGACGACGCATTGCCGAACTGTTCCCTGAAGTAAGGCAGCATGGCCGCCAGCACGGCGGGGTCCATGCGCGTCGTAGCATTATTATCGAGATAAACCGGCCGCATGATGGCCTCCCGATCTTACAGGCCTCCGAAACCAAGAACCGGCGCAACCCGAAGCTGCATGCCGAGCTTGGCATTGAGCTTGGTCTGTATGCCATGAATCGTAACCGAAGCAAGCTGGCAGCCGATGCAGGCTCCGCTCATCTTGACTCTCACCACGTTGCCTTCCACGCCCACAAGCTGGCAGTCGCCGCCGTCGCGCTGGAGAAAGGGACGGATTTCGTCGATGGCTGCGCGTATTTTCGCAACCCTGAATTCTTCCTCCGTCACCAGCAAAGGATCGGATGGGTCTTCGCTTATCTGTTCTTGTATTTCCAGCATGGTCGCGTCTCCCTGGTCAACCGAACGATTTGCCGCACGAACACTTCGACTTCGCCTGCGGGTTGTCGAAGGTGAAGCCTGAATTCTGCAGGCCGGTAACGAAATCGACCGTCGTGCCGTCGAGATACATCACGCTGTCCGGATCGACGAAAACCTTCACCCCATCGCGCTCGACAACGACGTCGTCCGGATCGGCTTTCCCGACGAGCCCCATCATGTATTTGAAGCCAGCGCAGCCCCCCGCATCCACGGCGAGGCGCAAGCCTTCAATCGGAGCATCGGCGCGGGAGATTGCGGTGCGAACGGCGTTGACGGCATTCTCTGTGAGATGAATCATTCAAAGCGGTCTTTCTGCTCGTTATGCATCCAGCCATCCTTCAGCAATAGCTGTGCCATCGCCACAAGCCATTGGTCTAAAAGGAAATTGTTAGACCCGCTTGCCGTCCGATCTGAAATGTCGGCTTTGCGACACGTCTGCTTCCTGACGCATTGCCAGGGATTGAGCGGCGCAGGTGAGGTGAACGCAATGTTGGGTTGCAGCATTTGGCGTCATGCCATCCGCCGCGCCGACGGTTGAGGCATGATGACGCACAAGCGTCACTTCTTCGACAGCAAGAACCGGGATAGGTTGTGCCGCACTGCGATAATGGGTGATACACAGACAGGCCGATGGCAGGGATGCGCTGCGGCGCCGGGGAGCAACTGTGCAGGTATCAAAGAGAAAACTCAGATGAAACATCTAACAGCTTGAATATTGTGCGGCGCACCAAAATACGGTCGCGCTCGCCAAGATTCTGCTTCGCTTTACTTAGGGTTAAAAAGCATTTAACCACGTCTTGATCTAGGTCAAGGTAACGATTCCCCGGTTTGAGTTACGGTGTTTTCGCGGGAAACTTTGGAAAGAGAAAGAGGATTGGCGCTTCCAACGGTCAGTTCTTGAATTGTTATCTCCGTACACCTACACGGTCCCCTTTCCTTCACCAAAAACGCAACGAGAGCGTGAGCAGACATGAAGTTGAGCTACTACCCCGGCTGCACCATGAAAAATCACGCCGGCAACTTCGAAGAGTCCCTCCTCTATTCGTTGAAGCACCTCGGCGTAGAGGTCAAAGAGCTCGATCGCTGGAACTGCTGCGGAACCGTCCTATCCCTCGCCGAAGATGATGCGATGCGCCAGCTGGCGCCGGTCCGCAACATGCTGCGCGTCAAGGAGGCCGACGCTTCGCGCGTCATGACCGCGTGCTCCATGTGCTACAACACGCTGAAGCGCGCCAACGAGCGGGTCAAAGCCGATCCGGTTTTGTTGAAGCGCATGAACAACTTCATGACCGACGAGACAACCACATACGAAGGCGATGTCGACGTCGTTCACACGCTCGAAATTCTTCAGGAGTTCAAGGCCAACTCCAAGGCGGTCTCGGCCAAGGTCGTGAAGCCGCTGAACGGTCTGCGCGTCGCCTCTTATTACGGCTGCCTCCTGGTGCGTCCGCGCTCCATCGCGTTCGACAGGGTCGAGAACCCGGTGCTTCTCGATGAACTCGTACGGACGTTGGGCGGCAGGGCGGTCGATTGGTCTCATAAAACGGAATGCTGCGGGGCCTACCAGACGGTCGACAAGCCGAAAATCGTCGCCGACCGTACCCACCAGATCCTGTCGGACGCCATCGACCAGGGCGCAGAAATGGTCGCGGTCAGCTGTCCCCTCTGCGCCTTCAACCTTGACCACCGCCAGGAAGTCACCCGGCGCATGTTTCCCGACTTCGAGGGAATTCCCGTCGTCTATTTCACGCAACTCATGGCGATCGCCTTCGGCTGCGAAGAACGCGTGCTGAAGCTCAATCTGCACTATAACTCTCCCCGCCCCATTCTGGCGGAGAGGGGGCTTCTCTAGGGGATCGCGATGTCTTTCGGCAAGCTCAAGAAAGCGTATGGCAGGGTTACGATCAACCCGAACTGGTGCAAAGGCTGCGGCTTCTGCGTCGAGTTCTGCCCGACCGACGCGCTCGAAATGTCCAAGACCTACAATGCCAAGGGCTACCACCCGCCCAAGGTGAAGAACTCCGAAGACTGCCGGGATTGTAAGTTCTGCGAAAAGGTTTGCCCCGAATTCGCGATTTTCGTGAAGACCGATCAAAGATGAAGGATAGACGCGTGGCCGAATCTCCCAAGACGGTTTCAGCAGATCCAAAAGGCGTGCTGACAGGCCGCCATTTCATGGATGGGGACCATGCGCTCGCGGAAGGAGCGCTTGCCGCCGGTTGCCGTTTCTTCGCCGGCTATCCGATCACGCCTTCGACAGAGACGGCGGAGCGCTTCGCCGAGCGCTGTCCGGAAGTGGGCGGCCTCTTCATCCAGATGGAAGACGAGATCGCCTCCATCACCGCCAATGTCGGCGCCGTCTGGGGCGGGCAGAAGGTGATGACGGTCACCTCCGGCCCCGGCTTCTCGCTCATGATGGAGACCATCGGGCTCGCCTGCATGATGGAGACGCCCATGGTGCTCGCCGACGTGCAGCGCGGCGGCCCCTCCACCGGTTTGCCGACGCTCACCGCGCAGCAGGACATGATGCAGGCGCGCTGGGGTTCGCACGGCGACTACCGCATCATCGCGCTGGTGCCGGATTCTCCGCAGGAATGCTTCGATCTCGCCGTCGAGGCCTTCAACCTCTCCGAAACCTATCGCGTCCCGGTCTTCATCATGACGGACGAGACGGTCGGCCACATGCACGAAAAGGTGGTCATCCCGCCCGCCGAAGAGATCCGCGTCGTCGAACGCAACTGGTACACGGGGCCGAAGGAGGCTTACCGGCCGTATGACTTCAGCGGCAAGATCGCGCCGATGGTCAAGGCTGGCGATGGCTACCGGTTCCACTCCACGGGCCTCACCCATGACGAGCGTGGCTACCCGGCGCTGACGCCCGAGATGAACAAGAAGCTCGTCACCCATCTGATCGAGAAAATCGAGTCCAACGCGGACAAGATCATTCGCGTCGAGGAGGATGGCCTGCACGGCGCGGACGTCGTGGTCGTGTCCTACGGCATCACCTCGCGCATCGCCATCCGCGCCGTTCAAGAAGCCCGCAAGGCTGGCATCAAGGTCGGCTTCCTGCGGCTCATTACGGTGTGGCCGTTCTGCGAGGAGAAGATCCGCAACCTTGCCCGCAAGGTGAAAGCCATCGTGGTGCCGGAACTCAATTACGGGCAGATCGTCCTTGAGGTCGAGCGCTGCGCCGCAGGCCAGTGCAAAGTGATCAGCGTCAACTCCTGCGGCGGCGCTGTTCACGATCCCGAAGAAATCCTCGCCGCCATCAAGGAGGGCGCGAAAAAATGAGCGGTGCAGATCTGGCTCCCGAATACACGACCGACGACGAAAAGTTCCGCAAGGACAACCCCATGGCGGATTTCCTCCGCATGGAGCGCATGCCGCACATCTGGTGCCCCGGCTGCGGCATCGGAACGGTCGTCACCTGCTTCGCCGAGGCGATCAAGGCGGGCGGTTACGACATGGACAAAATCGCCGTGGTCTCGGGCATCGGCTGCACGGGCCGCGTCGCAGGCTACGTCAAGTTCGACTCCTTCCATACCACGCACGGCCGCGCCATTCCCTTCGCGACGGGCCTGAAGCTCGCCAATCCCGAACTGAAAGTGGTCGTCATCTCGGGCGACGGCGACCTCACCAGCATCGGCGGCAATCACCTCATTCACGCCGCGCGGCGCAACATGGACCTCATGGTCATCTGCGTGAACAATTTCACCTATGGCATGACGGGCGGACAGGTGACGCCGACGACGCCAACCGACGCCAACGCCTCGACGACGCCGACCGGCAATTACGAAACGCCGTTCAGCCTGCCGTTCCTGGTGGACGCCGCCGGCGCCACGTTCGTGGCCCGCTGGACAGCGCTTCACGCTCACAACATCACGCAGACCTTCGGCAAAGCGCTGAAGCACAAGGGCTTCTCTTTCATCGAAGTCATCGCGCCCTGCACCACGCTCTACCAGCGCCGGAACAAGCTCGGCGATGGCCTCGACGCGATGGAATATTACAAAGAGGACGCGGATATCCAGCACAACGTGGACACGCGCGCATTAGATATCAGCTTCCAGGGCAGCATCGCCATGGGCAAGTTCGTCGAGCGGCAAAAGCCGACCTATCTCGACGCGGTCAACGACCATTACGCCAAGGTCATCGGCGACAGCTACCAGCTTTATGGCAAGACGCCGGTTGAGAAAGAGGTCGAGGAAAAAGCGCGGCTTTCCGCGACCAAAGAGGCGAAGATTCGCGAATGCGGGGCGGATGATTAGCCATGTGGGAGATTAAGTTTTCAGGATTCGGCGGCCAGGGCATCGTCCGCTGCGCACTTATCACCGGCAAGGCGGTCTCGCTCTACGACGATAAGTTCGCCACCATGACGCAGAGCTTCGGGCCGGAGGCTCGCGGCGGCGCCTGTCAATCGCAGCTCATCGTGTCCGAGAGCCGCGTGCTCTACCCGTATTGCACGACGGCGGGCGTGCTCATCGCGCTGTCGCAGGAAGCCTACGACAAATACGAGCCCGACCTCGTCGACGGCGGCATCCTCATCATCGAAGAAGAGTTGGTCAAGCCGTCGGGCGATCCGAAACGGGTCAAGCTGTACCCGATCCCGGCGACCCGCTTCGCCGAAGAACTCGGCAATCGCCTCTTCGCCAACCTTGTCGTGCTCGGCTTTTTCACGGCCATCACAGGCGCTGCTTCGGCCGAAGCGATGAAAAAGGCGCTGCCCGGCCTCGTGCCGGACCGTTTCCTTTCAGCGAATTTGAAGGCGTTCGACAAGGGCTACGAATATGGCCTCGAAACCGCCTCCAAGAAGAATCAGGGAGCGGTCCATTGACAAGGCGCGCCGGAGTTTTCGTTTGCCATTGCGGGACCAACATCGCGGCCACCGTGGATGTCAAGCGCGTGGCTGCCGAACTCTCTGATGATGCAGGCGTGGTCTTCTCGAACGACTACGTCTACATGTGCTCCGATCCCGGCCAGCAATCCGTCATCCACGCCATCAAGGAGCACAACCTCGATAGCGTCGTCATCTCGTGCTGCTCGCCAAACCTTCATGAGAAGACCTTTCGCGATGCTTCGGCGCTTGGCGGTCTGAACCCGTTCCAGTTGGAAATCGCGAACATCCGCGAGCAATGCGCCTGGGTCCATAAGGACAGGGATGAGGCGACGGCCAAAGCCATCAAGATCACCCGCTCGTCGGTGGAGCGCGCGCGCCGGAACGAGCCGCTGACGCCCATCGGCCTGCCGGTCACGCGCAAGGTCATGGTCATCGGCGGCGGCATCGCGGGCATTCAAAGCGCCCTCGACCTCGCCAATGCCGGCCTTGAAGTCGTGCTCGTCGAAAAGCTGCCGAGCATCGGCGGCCACATGATCCAGCTGTCGGAGACCTTCCCGACGCTCGACTGCTCGCAGTGCATCCTTTCGCCGAAGATGGTGGAGGTCTCGAAGAACCCGAAGATCACGCTGATGACGTCGAGCGAGGTTACCTCGGTCTCGGGCTTCATGGGCAACTTCAAGGTGAAAGTTCACACCAAGGCGCAGTACGTCGATCCGGAGAAGTGCAAGATCTGCGATGATTGCACGCCCGTCTGCCCCGTCGTCGTCCCGAACGAATACGACGTGGGGCTGAACGACCGCCGCGCGATCTTCATCCCGTTCGCGCAGGCGATCCCGGCGAGCTACTACCTCGACCCGGACGCTTGTCTCGGCCTCAATCCCGTCGTCTGCGGGAAATGCGCGACCGTTTGCGAAGCGGAGGCGATCGACTACGACGCGAAGCCGAAAGACACCGTGATCGATGTGGGCGCCATCGTGGTGGCGACGGGCTTCGACCTCTACGGCAAGGAAGAGATGGCCGAGTATGGCCGCGGGAAGTACCCCGATGTTCTGGACGGCATCCAGTTCGAACGCATGTGCTCGGCATCCGGTCCGACCGCCGGAGCGGTGCTGAGGCCGTCCGACCACAAGGAGCCGAAGACCATTGTCTTCGTCCAATGCTCAGGCTCGCGCGACCCCGAGCAGCACTGCGTCTACTGCTCCAAGATCTGCTGCATGTACACGGCGAAGCACGCCACGCTGTACAAGCATCACGTCCCCGACGGCACGGCCTACATTTTCTACATCGACATCCGCTCTGGCGGCAAAGGCTATGAGGAGTTTGTCCAGCGCGCGATGGAGCGCGACGGCGTGATCTATCTGCGCGGCCGCGTGTCGAAAATCTACCAGTCGAAGGGCAAACTCAAAGTCCTGGGAGTCGATACGCTCGCGGGCAAAAATGTCGAGATTGACGCCGACATGGTGGTGCTCGCGCAGGCGATGGTGCCGTCCAAGGGCACGGCTGACGTCGCCAAGACGCTGAAGATCGGACGCGACAAGGACGGCTTCCTCGCCGAGGCGCATCCGAAGCTTCGCCCCGTGGAAAGCGTAACCGGCGGCATCTTCCTGACGGGCGCGGCGCAGTCGCCGAAGGACATTCCGGAAACGGTCTGCCAGGCGAGCGCGGCGGCAGCCAAGGTCATCGCGCTGCTCTCGAAGCCTGAGCTGGAGCACAGCCCGGTCGTTGCGAAGGTTCGCGAGACGCATTGCACAGGCTGCGAAATGTGCGTCGATGTTTGCCCGTTCGAGGCCATCAAGCTCGTGGAAGGCAAGGCTTATGTGAACGAGGTGCTCTGCGAAGGCTGCGGCACCTGCGTGGGAACGTGCGTGCGCGCCGCAATCGACGTGAAGAACGTAACGCAGTTGCAGGTCTTCGAGATGCTCGAAGCCTGCATGGGAGGATGACGTGGCGGAACCGGCCGTTGCAAGACACGAAAAACAAGAGTTCGAGCCGAAGGTCGTCGCCTTTCTGTGCAAATGGTGCTCATCTGCGGGCAGCGATCTGGCGGGCGTATCGCGGCTGAAATATCCAGCCAATGCGGTGCCGATCCAGGTCATGTGCTCAGGCTCGGTATCGCCGATCTACATTATGTCCGCCTTCAACAAAGGTGCGGACGGCGTCCTCGTCTCGGGCTGCCATCCGGGCGACTGCCACTACCTGAAAGGCAATTACTACGCCCGACGGCGGATTTATCTGGCGCAGAAGCTTCTGCAATTCATAGGCGTCGAGCCAGAACGCTTTCGCATGTCATGGGTCTCTGCGGCCCAGGGCGTGAAATACGCCGAGGTCATCACCGAGTTCGTGAAAGATCTGAAGGCGCTCGGCCCGCAGAACAAGCTGAAGGCGGAACGCTGATGATCGCAGTCGAAGACATCAGGGCACGCGCCAAGGGTCTGCTGGAAAGCGGGAAAGTGCGCGCTGTTCTCGGCTATCGCCGCAGCACGGCGGGGCTTCTGGCCGAGCCGGCCTTCATGACCACGCCCGAAGAAACCGCAGCGCTTGTCCTGGATGCCACCTGCGTGGAGAACCTCGCGCTCTATCTCGTCAACGAGAAGAAGCGGATGAAGCACGCACGGCAATCTGACAGACGGCCGCTCGCTATCGTCGCCAAGGGCTGCGACAGCCGCGCCATCACCGTGCTGCTCCAGGAAAACCACATCAAGCGCGATGAAGTGATCGTGCTCGGCGTCTCCTGCGAGAACAGCGGCATGGTCGATGCGCGCAAGCTCAACAAGGCGCTGCGCGGGAAAGCGGCCACATCGGCGGCTTTCGACGGCGCAAGCGGCGTGAAAGTGTCTTACATCGGCGGAGCCGCGACGCTGCCCGCCAAGGACGTGCTCGCCGACCGGTGCCTCGAATGCGCCAAGGCCTATCCGCTCGACACCGATTTCTTTTTTGGCGAAAAGGTCGACGAACGCCCCTACGGGCCGCGCTTCACGGCGGTCTCGGCGTTCGCCGGGAAAAGCGGGGAGGAGCGCTCGGCGTTCTGGGCGGGGCATTTCGAGCGTTGCATCCGCTGCTACGCCTGCCGCGCCGTCTGTCCGATGTGCTACTGCGACGAATGCGTGGTCGACAGCACGAAATTCGTCGTCAACCCGACCACAAGCGCCGACGAAAAGGCCAATCGCGTCCGCTGGATCAGCCGCTCTCCAACGCCGTCGGAAAACGCGATGTACCACATGGTGCGCGCCATGCATCTCGCGGGCCGCTGCACCGACTGCGGCGAATGCGAGCGCGTCTGCCCGGTCAACATACCGCTTCGCCTGCTCAACACCATGCTCGAACACGAGGCCCTCGAAATGTTCCAGTACACACCGGGGCTCGACGCCGAGCAGCCTTCGCTCATCTCGTCCTTCCGCGACGGCGATCCCAACGATTTCGTGAGGTAGCCCCATGGAAGCCATATTGAAAAAGGAGAGACTCGGCCAATGGATAGCTGCACTCCAAGAACGCGCCGAAGTCTACGCCCCAGACTTCGTCGAAGATGCCTGGGCATTCACAAAAGTAAGCTCCGGCGCGACGGTGGAACTGGATCACACCAACACCGTTCGGCCGGCAAAAGGGTTTGTGTTCCCGCAGCGGGAAGTGCTCTACCGCTTCCGGATTGAGAGCGGCAAGGCCCCGCAACTTACGGATACGGAGCCGAACGTCGAGCCGACGGTGGTTTTCGGCGTGCGCCCCTGCGACGGGCGCGCCATGGTGCGCAACGACAGGGTCTTCACCTGCGGCCCTTCCGACCCCTACTACGAGGCCCGGCGCAATAAGGTTGTCTTTGTCGGCCTCGCCTGCAACGCACCGCCATCGCCGAACTGCTTCTGCGTCTCGGTCGGCGGCTCTCCCCATTCCGAGGACGGCCTCGACGTCCTCATGACCGACCTCGGCGGCAGTTATTATATCAAGGCGATCACGGATCAGGGTAAGGATGTCCTCAGCCGCGCCGCCGATGCCGATCTTTTCCACGCCCCAACGACCTCCGACAAGACAGATGTCAGAAGCGCCCACGCCATTGCTCTCGAGCATCCGCAGCGGGCGATCTCATCCATGGACGCGGTGGCCAAGGCGCTCAAGAGCAACTTCGACTCGCCGCAATGGGACAAGCTCGCCCAAGCCTGCATCGGCTGCGGCGCCTGCACCTATCTCTGCCCGAGCTGCCACTGCTTCGACATCAACGACGAGGTTACCGGCAAGTCGCCGCTGAGCGGCGCGCGCGTGAGGACGTGGGACAACTGCCAGTTCCCGGACTTCACCATGCACTCGTCCGGCCACAATCCGCGCGAGGATACAGGCGCGCGGCTCAGGCAGCGGATTTGCCATAAGCTTTTGTATTTTGTGGAGAACCACAAGATGCAGCAATGCACCGGCTGCGGTCGCTGCATCACGCACTGTCCGGTCGGAATTGACATCGTCAAAATAGCCAATGTCATGGAAGAGGGCGTCTGGCAATGAGCGAGAATGCCTATCTGCCGCAACTTGCGCGCATTGTGCACATCAAGGAAGAGGTGCCCGGCGGCCGCGCGATCAAGACCTTCCGCGTTCAGTTCCTGAACGGCGGCGGCTTCGATCACGAGCCCGGCCAGTGCGCCATGATCTCCGTGTTCGGCAAGGGCGAATTGATGATCTCGATCGCGTCGGCGCCGGTGATCACAGACTATAAGCAGTTCTCGATCATGCGCTCGGGGCGCGTCACCACCGCCATCCACGACATGAAGGTCGGCGACGTGATCGGCGTGCGCGGGCCTTACGGCAACAAGTTCCCGATCAACGACTGGAAGGGCCGCAATCTCATTTTTATCGGTGGCGGTTGCGGCTTGGCCCCGATCTGGCCGGTGATTTAGACCGCGGTCGCGAACCGCGGCGACTTCGGCAAGATCACCGTCTTCTACGGCGGCCGTACCTCGCGTGACATCATGTACGCCGCCGAGCTGGAAAAGCTGCGCGGCGCAGCCGACGTTCACCTCTCAATCGACTCGCCCGAGGAAGGCTGGGAAGGCTATTGCGGGTTCGTCCCGGCAAACGTGATGAACAAGCCGCAAAACCCGGACAACACGATCGCGATTACATGCGGCCCGCCGATCATGATCAAGTTCGTCATCAAGAACCTTCGGGACATGAAGTTCGAAGACGATCAGATCTACACAACCATCGAAAACAAGATGAAGTGCGGCATCGGCAAGTGCGGGCGCTGCAATGTCGGGAAAGATTACGTCTGCGTGAAGGGGCCGGTGTACTCCTGGGCGCAACTGAAGACCCTGCCGCAAGAATATTGATAACAAGGCACATTTGGGAGGATATACTATGAATCTCGCCGGGATGCTTTATGGGACTCAGCTTCTGAAGATGGTCGAATTCCCGACCGCGGAAGTGCTTGGGCCGGAGGCGAGCGACGCAGAAATCAAGGCGCTGATCGCCAAATGGCATGAGATTTTTGTCAAACCCAATTTCCGTGGCGGCGTCGGCAAGAAGGGCAAAGCCGGGTTGGTCGGGCGCGCCAAGGATTTAAGGACGGCTCTGAAGGAAAAAGAGCGCCTGTATTTCGTCGAACATAGCCACGGCAACGCGGTCGCGAAAGCCCATGGCGTCACCTTCGAAGGCGCAGTCCCTGCCGAGCACGAGGTTTATGTCTCCATCGCCGACTCAACGCGTTACCGCGCCCCGACGCTCACCATCACGCACCGGGGCGGCGTGGACATCGAGGACCTGGAGAAGGACCAGATCGCAGAGATTCCGTTCGATCCCCTCACCGGGCTCAAGTCGTTTGTGATCACCAATGCTTTGACAGACATCAAGGCGCCGAAGGAGATCATCTCGCCGCTCGCGCAAAATCTGCCAAAGCTGTGGGACCTCTTTCATTATAACGGAATGACGACGCTCGAACTCAATCCAATCCGCATGATGCCGACCGGCAAGGGCGGCCTGACGCCGGTCGCTTGCGACTTCAAATGCGGGTTCGACCGGGATGACCCGCGCGTAAAGCGTCTCAATCTGCCAAAGCAGCTCTTCGTCGAGGACTACACAGACTTCGAGTACGAGATCAATCAGCTGCGCACCTATCAGGGGCAGTCGGACGTCTCGGTCATTAATCCAAAAGGAACGATCCTGGCCCCCACCTTCGGCGGCGGCGCGAACTCGCTCGTAACCGAATTTCTGGGCGACGACGCGATCATCTCGTCGGACTTCGGCGGAAACCCGCCCTACGAAAAAATGCGCGATGTCATGCGCATCTGCCTCAAGCACTGGCTGAAGCAGTCGAATGTGCTGTTCATCATCGGCGGCAAGGCCAACAACACGGATATCTTTGTCACCTTCCGGGCAATGGCCGACGCGCTGCGCGAATATTTCGCCGAACATGGCCCGACGCCCGTCTATGTCGTCATCGGGCGCGGCGGTCCCAATCTCGCGCGCGGCATGCTGGCCTTCAAGGATGTCTGCGATTTGGTCGGCTTGCCCTACCGCATTTTCGGCTTCGATTCAGCAATGACCGACGTCGTGCGCTATGCGCAAGCCGTGGACGGCTGGATGAAGAATGGGGGACGCGAAATGCTCGCCCAGAAACTCGGTGTTGCCCCATGAACGGCGTCGCCAGGCCTTTGATCGTTTGAAACTTTTGCGAGACGGAGTTTTTGGGGATTTCCATGAATCAGAACCAAGGCATTGAGAGGTTCAAGTATTTCGTAGGCATAAGATCGCTGGCCGACATCGCCACGCGTGAGGATCGGGTCTGCGTTTTGAATATTCTTGGCAACGAGTTGCGCGCCGTGGCTCCTATTAGCCATGCCTACTCCCGCGGAAACATCGTGTTTGGCACATCGCCCGGACGGCGCGGTGAAGTCCTCGAAACCCCCATCGGCCCCATTCCCGTCTACAATAACGTCCGTGACGGGCTCGACGACGGACACAACTTCAATGTGGGTGTGATCCATCTGCCGCCTGCGGCCGTGCGCGACGGCGCTCACGAGCTGATGCGCGTCAACAAGCACGTCCAGAAGATTATTATCCTGACGGAGAAGGTGCCGGTCCATGATTCCCGGGAGATCCGGGCGATGGCTCAGCAACGCCACGTCGATCTCTTCGGCCCGAACTGCCTCGGCGTGGCCGACGCCTGGAACCATGTGCGTATCGGCGGCCCGCTCGGCGGAGAACGGCCCGAGGAGTCGTTGCGCAAAGGCTCCGTCGCCATCTATTCCAACTCCGGCAATTTTACCACGACCATCGCCTCTTACCTCGCGTCCAGCGGCTGGGGAACGACGACCAGCATTTCCAGCGGCAAGGACGTCTATATCGGTTTCGCGCCAGCGGAATTCGCCTGCGCCTTCGACTACGATTCGCGCAGCAAGGCTGCCGTCATGTACATCGAGCCGGGCGGCTATTACGAGGAAGAGCTTGAGTTTTCCAAGCCGGTCATTGCCTGCGTCGTCGGACGCTGGAAGGCGAAACTGACACGCGCAGTCGGCCATGCCGGCGCAATGGGCGGCACGGGCGACAGCGCGGCAGCCAAGGAAGGATGGTTCCAGAGGATTCTCGGGGTCGATGAGATATTCACCCCCGAACGGCCAGTCGTCTCAAGGGCCGGCGCGGTCGTAACGAACATCGCACAC
This sequence comes from uncultured Alphaproteobacteria bacterium, assembly GCA_963764115.1. Taxonomy (GTDB): domain Bacteria; phylum Pseudomonadota; class Alphaproteobacteria; order Rhizobiales; family Rhodomicrobiaceae; genus Rhodomicrobium. The sequence continues at coordinate 350,152 of CAVXRT010000033.1, read as the reverse complement.
ATCCCGATGGCGCTGACCGCAGTGATGAAGCTCCATGGCGTTCGCCCGGACTTCGCCCCGGAGGGCGACCTGACGCTGAAGCCGTGGTTCGGCAACAATCAAGGGCTTGTCCTGCCGCCCGCGCTCGACATCCCGCTTGTAGAGCCCCTCCAACCCTACAACGAGCAAATCGCGGCGCTTTCGAAACAGGTTGGCACGATATTCCCGCGCGAGACCATGAAAGACCGGTCGGCCAGCTCGATCATGGATGCCAAGACTCAGGTCACGCGGGTCAGCGGCGTGTCCATCCTTGACTCCGCGAAATATCCTCTCGAGTCCAATTGCTGCCTTGCTCTCATTCGCGAGCATAATGACGCCAATGACAACGCCCTGTTCAACACGGCCATAGCAGCCGAGGTTAACCTCAACGAGATTGCCGTGAAGGTGGCCGATGCGGCGCGCAAGTCCGGAAGCGCCCCCAACACTGTCCTTGCTTCGGCCTGCGCGCTGGTAGGGCCGAAGAGCGTGGCCGCCGCCCGCAAGGCAGCAGATGTGCTGATCGATCTTTTCGGTCTTTCAGGCCTGAAGACAGGCGACCAGGACGGCTTCGATTTTTCGGGCATTAAGGCGAATCCGGAGCAACTCGCAGCGCTCGTGGGCAAGAACCCCGACGCGAAGGCCACAGCAATGCTGGCGGGGCTGAAGGCGCGCGGCGCGAAGTCCGTCTTCGTGGATTATCTCCAGTCGTTGAATGGCTATCCCACTGCTGACGCCGTGCTCGCCGCCATTACAACGACGATTTCCTGGAGCGCGCTGATGAAGAAGAAAATCACGCGCAACACGATTCGAAATTTTCCCTGGTACGCGCGTCTTTTCGCCACGATCATCGGAGCCTCGGACGACGGCAGTAAACACGGGGCCAACTCTTTCTGCGGCGTTCCTGTCAGCGACCTGATTAACAGCTGGTCCGCCACGGAAATGGCTTACCTGGCGCTGATCGGCGAAACGCCCACGCCCGAGAAACTCTTCCCCTTCCAGGTGCTCCTCGGTCTCATCATCTCCAACGGCCCTGGCACGATCTCTGCGCAAGGATGCAAGGGCGCAGTGTCAGCGGATGGTCCCGAGACGCCGGATCGCGTGCAGATCAACAAGGCGATGATCGGCTTCCTCACGCACACTGGCTTCTCTCATGGCGGCAACGGCTTCGAAGGCATGCGCTTCCTGATCAGCCAGTTCGGCGAGACCAATCTGCAGAATGCGGGCGACCCCGATCATGGGCTCGATCTCGCAGCCATGGCCGGACGTTTCGCCGACAACTTCGCCGCGCAAAAGAAGGCGAAGAAAGGCGTGGGCGGAGACGTGCAGGCCATTCCCGGCATCCACCACCCGATCTTCAGAAACCAGGTTGTCAACAAGGATCCGCGCGAGGTCTTCCTTTCACAACTGTTCAAGGAGCGCGGCGAGTCCAACGTCTTCCACGATTTCTACAGCGCGCTCGTGCAGGCGCTTTTCGAGCACGGCGTCACACCGAACGTTTTCTGCGTAAACATCGACGCCGTTATCGCATGCCTGCTCTTGAAAACGCTTTGGCAGCGCTATCGCTCAGGCGTGTTCTCCGAGGAAGCACTCGAGAGCGCCGCCTTCACAGCCTTCCTGTTCGGACGCATGGTTGGTTGCGCGGGCGAGATCGACGACCACATCAATCGCGGGCGCAACATGGATACGCGTACGCCGGCATCCCAATGCTCATACGTCGTCTAAGGTGCGCATGAAGCCCCAGACGCTGGCCGACACACTTTTTCGAGGTTAACAGAATGGCGAAGCACGAACCGAAGATCTTCTGGACCAAGGTCGATGAAGCCCCGGCGCTCGCGACATACTCGCTCCTGCCCATCGTCCAGGCGTTTACGCGAATTGCGGGCATTGATGTCGAAACGCGCGACATCTCGCTAGCGGGAAGGATCATCGCAAACTTTCCTGAGAATCTGACAACGGAACAACGGCAATCTGACGATCTGAACTTCCTCGGCGAACTCGCCAAGACGCCCGAGGCCAACATCATCAAGCTTCCGAACATCAGCGCGTCGATCCCGCAATTGAAGGCTGCCATCAAGGAACTACAGGCCAAGGGCTACAACATTCCGGACTATCCGGAGGATCCGAAGACCGGCGCCGAGAAGGAGATCAAGGCGCGCTACGCAAAGGTTCTCGGCAGCGCCGTGAACCCGGTCCTGCGCGAAGGCAACTCCGACCGGCGCGCCGCTCCTTCGGTGAAGCAGTATGCGCGCAAGCACCCGCACAAGATGGGCGCGTGGAGCGCGGACTCGAAAACGCACGTCGCCCATATGAGCGGCGGAGATTTCTACGGCAGCGAAAAGTCCATCACCGTCCCCGAGGCAGGCAGCTTCCGGATCGAATTCCTGGGCGATGACGGGCACGCCACCGTGCTCAAGGAGAAAACGGCGTACAAGGCGGGCGAGGTGATCGATGCCGCCGTCATGAGCAAGCGAGCCTTGCGCGAGTTCTTCGACGCCGAGATTCATGACGCGAAGAAGAAAGGCGTGCTGTTGTCGCTGCACCTCAAGGGCACGATGATGAAGGTCTCCGACCCCATCATGTTCGGCCACGCGGTCGCGGTTTTCTTCAAGGATGTTTTCGCGAAGCATGCCGCCGCGCTTGAGAAGATCGGCTTCAATCCCAATAACGGTCTCGGCGATCTTTACGCGAAGCTTTCGAAGCTTCCCGAAGCGGAGCGCGCGGCGATAGAAGCCGACATCAAGGCCGTGTACGAGACGCACCCGGAACTCGCGATGGTGAACTCGGACAAAGGCATCACCAATCTGCATGTGCCGAGCGATGTGATCGTCGACGCCTCCATGCCCGCCATGATCCGCGATTCCGGCAAGATGTGGGGCAAGGACGGCAAGCTTCATGACACCAAGGCGATGATCCCTGACCGCTGCTACGCCACGGTCTATCAGGCTGTTATCGAGGACTGCAAGAAGCACGGCGCCTTCGATCCGAAGACCATGGGCACCGTTCCGAACGTAGGCCTGATGGCGCAGAAGGCGGAAGAATACGGCTCGCACGACAAGACTTTCGAAATCCCGGCCAAAGGCAAGGTCCGCGCCGTCGATGCCTCAGGCAAGGTTCTGCTAGAACAGGACGTCGAGCCGGGCGACATCTTCCGCATGTGTCAGGTGAGGGACGCCCCCATCCAGGACTGGGTGAAGCTCGCCGTGAAACGCGCCCGGCTTAGCCACACACCCGTTGTCTTCTGGCTGGACAAAAACCGCGCCCATGACGCCGAGATCGTCAAGAAGGTCGAACGCTACCTCAAAGATCACGACACGAGCGGCCTCGATCTCCGCATCATGGCTCCCCAGGATGCGGTGAAGTTTTCGATCGAGCGCATCCGGGCTGGCAAGGACACGATTTCGGCCACCGGCAACGTGCTCCGCGATTACCTGACCGACCTGTTCCCCATCCTCGAACTCGGAACCAGCGCGAAAATGCTCTCCATCGTGCCCCTGATGGATGGCGGCGGGCTGTTCGAGACCGGTGCTGGCGGCTCCGCGCCGAAGCACGTCCAGCAGTTCCAGGAGGAAGGCTATCTGCGTTGGGATTTGCTTGGCGAGTTTCTCGCGCTCGGCGTAGCCCTTGAACATCTGAGCCAGGTCTTCAAGAACAAGAAAGCGGAAGTGCTGGCGGAAACCCTGGATCAGGCCAACGCCAAGATTCTCGAAAACAACCGCTCACCAGCGCGCAAAGTCGGCGAATTGGATAACCGCGGCAGTCACTTCTACCTCGCGCTTTACTGGGCGCAGGCGCTCGCCGAGCAGACGAAGGACAAGGAGCTTCAGGGGCGCTTCAAGCAACTCGCCGAGACCCTTGCGAAGAATGAGTCGAAAATCCTTGCCGAACTGACGGCCGCTCAAGGGAAGGCGCAGGATACCGGCGGCTACTATCGCCCGGATTTCGAAAAGACATCGAAGGCCATGCGGCCAAGCGCGACGCTTAACGCCGCGCTGGCTTCACTGGCTCAAGAATAAAAGGGAACGCCATGCTCGAAGCCTATCGCGCCCATGCCGCCGAACGCGCAGCCCTCGGCATTCTGCCTCTGCCGCTGTCGAAGCAGCAGACGACTGAACTCGTCGGCCTTTTGAGAAATCCGCCCAAGGGCGAGGAGGCATTCCTTCTCGACCTCATCACGAACCGCGTCCCGGCGGGCGTGGACGACGCCGCGAAGGTGAAGGCGGAGTATCTGGCGAGGGTGGCGAAGGGTGAAGAGGCGTCCCCGCTCATCTCCAAGGTCCGCGCGACGGAACTGCTCGGCACCATGCTCGGCGGCTTCAACATCAAGCCGCTGATCGATCTCCTCGCCTGCCCGGAATGTGGCGCGGCGGCTGCGCAAGGGCTGAAGAACACGCTGTTGATGTTCGACTACTTCAACGACGTGAAAGCGCTCGCCGCCTCCAATAAGCCGGGAAGCGCGAACGCCAAGGCCGTCTTGCAGTCCTGGGCGGATGCGGAGTGGTTCACGTCGCGTCCCGGCGTGCCGGAGAGCCTGACAGTCACGATCTTCAAGGTGCCGGGCGAAACCAACACCGACGATCTTTCGCCCGCGCCCGACGCGTGGACCCGTCCCGACATTCCGCTGCATGCGCTCGCCATGCTGAAGAACGCGCGCGCCGGCATCGAGCCGGATCAGCCGGGCAAGGTCGGCCCGATCAAGCTCCTGCAGGCATTGAAGGAAAAAGGTCACTTAATCGCCTATGCGGGCGATGTGGTCGGCACCGGCTCGTCGCGCAAATCCGCCGTGAATTCTGTGCTGTGGTGGACTGGCGAAGACATCCCCTACGTTCCGAACAAGCGCTTTGGCGGCGTCTGCCTTGGCAGCAAGATCGCGCCGATCTTCTTCAACACGATGGAAGATGCTGGCGCGCTTCCGATCGAACTCGACGTCTCGAAAATCGAGACGGGCGATGTGATCGAGCTTCGCCCCCTCGATGGCAAGGCGCTGAAGAACGGCGAGGTCATCGCCGAATATAAAATCAAGTCGGATGTGATCCTAGACGAGGTTCAGGCCGGCGGCCGCATTCCGCTTATCGTAGGCCGCGCTCTGACCTCGAAAGCGCGCGCCGCGCTCGGCCTGCCGCCCTCGACGCTGTTCCGCCTGCCGGCGCAGCCTGCCGATTCCGGCAAGGGCTATACGCTTGCGCAGAAGATCGTCGGGCGCGCCTGCGGCCTGCCCGAGGGCAAGGGCGTGCGCGCCGGCGCGTACTGCGAGCCGAAGATGACGACGGTCGGCTCACAGGACACGACAGGGCCGATGACGCGCGACGAGATGAAGGACCTCGCCTGCATGGGCTTTTCAGCCGGCCTCGTCATTCAGTCCTTCTGTCACACCGCCGCCTATCCGAAGCCCGTGGATGTGAAAACGCACGCCACGCTGCCCGAATTCATTTCTACCCGCGCCGGCGTTTCGCTGCGCCCCGGCGATGGCGTGATCCATACGTGGCTGAACCGGATGCTGCTGCCGGACACGGTCGGCACTGGCGGCAACTCCCACACGCGCTTCCCGCTCGGCATCTCCTTCCCGGCAGGCTCCGGGCTCGTCGCCTTCGCGGCGGCCACAGGTATGATGCCGCTCGATATGCCAGAGTCGGTGCTTGTGCGCTTCAAAGGCAAATTGCAGCCGGGGATTACGCTGCGCGATCTCGTGAATGCGATCCCCTACGTCGCCATCCAGAAGGGACTTCTGACCGTCGAAAAGAAAGGCAAGAAAAACGTCTTCTCTGGCGTCATCCTGGAGATCGAGGGGCTGGAGAATCTCAAGGTTGAGCAGGCGTTCGAACTGGCCAATGCGTCCGCCGAGCGCTCGGCCGCGGCTTCCACCGTTCGCCTCGCGAAAGAGCCGGTGATCGAATATGTCCGCTCTAACGCGGCGCTCCTGAAATGGATGGTCGCCAACGGCTACGAGGATCGGGCTACGCTGGAGCGCCGCATCGGCGAAATGGAAGCTTGGCTCGCCAACCCGCGGCTTCTCGAACCCGATGCCGATGCGGAATACGCCGCCGTCGTCGAGATCGACATGAACGAGATCAAGGAGCCGATCGTCGCCTGTCCGAACGATCCGGACGACGTTAAGCTTCTCTCGCAAGTTGCCGGCGACAAGATCGACGAGGTCTTCATCGGCAGCTGCATGACCAACATCGGCCATTTCCGGGCCGCCGGCAAAGTGCTGCAAGGCAAAACGGACATCGCAGCGCGTTTGTGGATCGCTCCGCCGACCAAAATGGACGCTGCTCTCCTAACGCAGGAGGGCTATTACAGCCATTTCGGCGCCTCGGGCGCTCGCACCGAAATGCCCGGCTGCTCACTGTGCATGGGAAATCAGGCGCAGGTGCGCAAAGGTTCGACCGCGATGTCGACCTCGACGCGCAACTTCCCGAACCGCCTTGGCATCGATACGCGCGTGTACCTCGGTTCGGCCGAACTTGCCGCGGTCTGCGCGCTGCTCGGACGCATCCCGGCCGTCGCCGAGTACATGCAGCATATCGAGGTGGTCAACAAATACGCGGGCGACGTCTATCGCTACATGAACTTCGACCAGATTGATGAATACAGCAAGGCCGGGACGAAAGCCGCGGCTTGATCAGAAGAGCCGGGAGCGCCGAGAGGCCCTAGCGAGGAGCGGAAATGCAAAAGGAAGTGGAGAAAACCGAACACCTCGGCAAGCGCGAACAACTCGGCGCCCACATGGTGAACGTGTACATTAACGGGAAGCGTCATATCGTGCCCGAGCACGCGACGATCATGCGTGCTATCGAATATGCCGGCCATCAGATCATTCGCGGCGCAGGCTGCCGCGAAGGCTTTTGCGGCGCTTGCGGCACCATCTATCGCCTGCCGGGGGACTACAAGCTCCATACGGGCCTCGCCTGCACAACACTCGTGAAGGAGGGCATGGCGCTTACGCAGATCCCTTCCGTCCCGATGGAGAAGGCGGTCTACGACCTGGAGAAGCTGACCCCGGACGTGAACGCGATCCTGCAGGTCTATCCCGTCACCTTCCGCTGCGTTGCCTGCGGCACCTGCAACAAAGCCTGCCCGCAAGGGCTGCCGGTGATGGACTACATCCAGTCGGCGATGCGCGGGGATGTCGCGGCCGTGGCGGACATGACGTTTGACTGCGTCGCCTGCGGGCTCTGCGCGCTGCGCTGTCCCTCCGAGATCATCCAGCACGAGGTCGGCATCCTTGCCAAACGACTCACCGGCCGCTACCTGCGCAAGGAGAGCAAGGAGTTGGACGACAGGCTCGAAGAGGTCCACTCCGGCAAATACAATGCCGAATATGTGCGGCTGATGGGCCTCGATAAGGAGAGCCTGATCAAGCTCTACTACGATCGCGACATGGAACCGTGAGCGTGCCCATGACCCCCGCGCGCTACACCTTCAACAATAACGACGCCCGCGACCGCGCATAGGCCGCTTCTGGGAGTGAGACATGTATCCTGAATATCTATCCGGACAGGTGAAGCTGGTCGAGAAAACCCGCCCGAAGCGGGTTGATCTGGCGCTCAGCGGGAAGCCCGTCTTTCCGCCGATGAACGCGGAAGAGCGCGAGGATGTCCTCTCCAAATACCATCCGGACTACGCGCCGGGCGCCAAGCGCGCTGTTCGCGTCGGCCCGAACAGGGGCCAGGAGCTGACCACGGAAGTGGCCACGATTCTGGAAGCGCACTCCATGCTCCGCCCCAAGCTGACGACCACGCTTCTAACCGAGGCCGACTACGAGACTGACCTCTTGATTATTGGCGGCGGCGGCGCCGGCTGCTGGGCGGCCATCACGGCTGCGCGCAAGGGCATGAAATCGCTTATCGCCACGAAGCTGCGCATGGGCGACGCCAACACCATGATGTCGGAAGGCGGCATGCAGGCCGCCGTGTCCCGTACGGACTCGCCCACGCGCCATTGGGTCGACGCCATGGGCGGCGGCCATTTCGACAATGATCCGGCGCTCGTGCGCGTGCTGACCGAAGACGCGCCTGAAATCGTCCGCGAACTCGAAAACCTTGGCGTCATCTGGGACAAGGAGGCCGATGGCAGCATGCAGGTGCTGCATGGCGGCGGCACCTCGCGCAAGCGCATGGTCTCCTGCCGCGACTATATCGGCGCCATGATCATGCGCACCCTCATGGACGAGGTGCGCAACCATCCGGACATGATCTCCGTCCGCGAATTCGAACCTGCGGTGGAGTTGCTTCTCGATAACCATGGCAGATGCGCGGGCGCGATCCTCTACAGCCTCGATACCGAGCAGTTCCTGACGGTGAAGGCAAAGGCCACCATCATCGCGACAGGCGGCTTCGGGCGCTTACACATTCGCGGCTTCGCCACCACAAACCATTACGGCGCCACGGGGGATGGCCTCGTCATCGCCTACCGCGCGGGCGCTAAACTGAAGTACATGGACTCGGTGCAGTACCACCCCACGGGCGCGGTCTTCCCCGAGCAGATTGCGGGCTTCCTGATTACGGAGAAGATACGCGGCGCGGGCGGACAGCCCCTTAACAAACATGGCGAGCTGTTCGTCTTCCCGCGCGAGCCGCGCGACGTGGAAAGCGCCTCCATCATCCGCGAGTGCAGCCCCGATCGCAATAACGGCGTCGACACTTGGGTCGGCCGGACGGGCGTGTGGCTCGATTCGCCGATCATCGAGGAAATCTATGGCGAAGGCTACATCCACAGGCAGTTCCCCGGCATGTGCCGCGCGTTCTCCCGTTTCGGCATCGATATCGTGAAGGAGCCGATGCTGATCTATCCGTCGCTGCACTACCAGAATGGCGGCGTCGCCATCAACGACCGCTGCGAGACCAGCATTCCGGGCCTTTATGTGGCTGGCGAGGCTTCAGGAGGCGTGCACGGACGCAACCGCCTCATGGGCAACTCGGTGCTCGACTACAATGTGTTTGGCCGGAGGGCGGGGCAATACGCCACCGACTACGCGCAGACGGTGACGCTCGGGCGGCTCAGCCTGGAGCACGTAGCCGCCCACGAGCGCGAAATGGAGTACGCCGGGATAGAGACCGACCTCGTCTCGCCGCTCATCCTGCCCTCATACACGCCGGAAGACGTGAAGAACCATCAGCTCGCCCGCCTCGGCAACGTTCCCGCGCTGCACTCCATGCTGCGCTCGAGGTTCGCGCCCGGCGAGAGAAGGACGCGGCCATGATGACGTCAGGAGCAACGCCATGAGCGTGAAGATCAACGGCAATGGCGCCGCTGCCGCTGCGTTCATCGAGAAGATCGAAGCGCTCAGCAACCAGGAGCTTCTGGCCTGCTACCAGTGCGGCAAGTGCTCGGCCGGCTGTCCTATGGCCAAATACATGGACATCCTTCCCCACCAGATCATCCGCTTTGCGCAGCTTGGGCTGAAGGATGAGCTGATGGCCTCCGAGGCAATCTGGATGTGCGTGTCCTGCCTCACCTGCAACACGCGCTGCCCGAAAGGCGTGCGCATCGCAGAGGTGATCGAGGCCGTGCGGCAGGTCCGGCTGCGCAACAAGCGCAACGATCATCTCCATGTGCGCGAGCTGCCTGCAAAAGCGCTGGCGACGCTGCCACCCATCGCGATCATCGGCAGCATGAGGAAGGGCACGTCCTGAGCCCCTTTGCGCGATGGTCTTTGCAGCAAGCACCAGATCCGGCGCGCGATTAAAAAAAACCGGCCCGCATTGACGGGCCGTTTTGCTTGGCAGTTGTGAATATCGGCTACTTGAGGGCAGTGTAGCCGCTTGTCAGATGATAGTTCAGCCCTAATTTAACGGTGTTGACCGTAAGATCGTTGTTGAACCATTTCCAATTATCGCATCCCAGATTACCGATTGAGGTGTTGATATTCCAGTTATTATCTTTGACGGCGAAGTCATAATAAAGATATTCCGCCTTTACAGACCAGCTCGGGTTCAACATCCATTCAAGGCCGGCGCCCACGGTCCAGCCGGTCACTTCGCTGCCATTGTTGGCGGACAGGATGCCGGCGCCGTGCCGATCCCAGATGGTTGTCGTTTCTTGCAGACCGGGATCGAACCAGGCAATGCCGCCTTTCGCATAGAGCATCCAGCTACCCAAGGCGTAGCCGAGCCGGCCAGTGAAATCGCCGGCAAACCCGCCATTCTCGGTAACATTCACACCGATAACCTTGTGTATGCCTCCCGACGGATTGTAGGTCACCGATGTCGTGCCGCGATCATTGTTTCCACCGATGCCGTCGAGATCGACCTCGAAACCAATGATCAAGTTGGGTGTTCCTGGGAGTTGCCAGTTGTAGCCAAACTGGCCGCCGCCGAAGCCAGTCGCGCTGATCATATTATTGACCTCGACCACACTTGAATCGCCATGCCCATCGTAGAAGACATTCGGCTTGGTGCCGAGATCGGTCCATGCCGCGCCGAGATGGACACCGCCGTAAAGGCCCGTCCAGATCGGCGCCGGGGCGATGAAGGGAACATCCTTGGTACTTGCAGGAGCATACAGGTCTGAGGCATGCGCTGATACACCCGCCATGCCTACGAGAGCCGCCGCCGTCGCGGCAGCGATCATCTTAATCATAACATCTTCCCCCTAACAACAAAGACAACGCAAACGCGACGCTTTACGGTGATACAGAGAGACTTGGTCTCTGAGTTCTCGTTGAGGGAGGTTAGCGCGATATACTTAAATTTATGCTAAAAGTAACCAAGATCTGTTGCTAAAGGGCAACAAACGTCTTCCTCAAACACAGTTGAGGCGTTTATGGCCTCGACAGCGCGAGAATGGGCGCGGGCAGGCGCAGGAGGCGTCCGCTCATCGACAGGAGCACGCATTGCACCTCGAGCCGGAAAACGGGCTGGCCGTCCCGCTCGATCGTTTGACGTAATACGATGCTTGCCTTCGTCAGTTCAGCGGGCGAGGTGCACACTTCCAGCACTTCGTCGATGCGAGCGGCCTTGAGGAACTCGGCGTTGAGACGGCGGACTGCGAAGACGGAAGGCTCGCCGGTGAAGGACCCGTCCTGCAATGCATTGTGGCTGATGCCCAAAAGACGCAGGTAATCCGAGCGCCCACGCTCGCACCATCGCATATAGGAGGTGTGGTAGACGAAGCCGGAGAAATCGGTGTCTTCAAAATACACCCTGACCGGCAGGACGTGGCCACCCTCCGTAAGCCGGCCGGAAAGGTCTGCCCAATCCGCGCCGCCGCCTTTTGCCGTCATCGACTGAAACCCCGTCTTTTGCTTCGGCATTCTTAAGACGGGCGCATCTCAAGTCAACCGCCGCCGCCCTTTTTCAGGTGGTCGGCCGTGCCGGTCTGGCTTTTCGCCTGATCCTGCTCGACGCTGTATCCGCCATAGCCAACGCCCTGCCCATAGTGCTCGCCGAGACCCGACCGCTTCTGCTTCTTCCCGCCGGGATGCTTCTCGTCGCCTTCGACAATCTCGTGGCCTTTGCGCTGAACATCTTCGCCTTTATTGTCGCTCATTGCCATCTCCACAAAGAGAAGGCGGGCCATGCCGGACCCGCCTGTGGCGTCAAAGAGAAATGCGGCTAGGCGGCTTGGCGGTTGACCCTCTCCATCGCGATCTTGTTCAGGAGTTCATCGGTCTGCTTTTCCTCCTGAAGCGTCTGCTGGAGGAGTTGCGCAGCCTCCTTCATGCCGAGTTCCTCGGCCCATGCAACGAGCGTCCCGTAACGGGCGATCTCGTAATGCTCGACGGCCTGCGCGGCTGCGATCAGGCCGGCGTCCATGACTTCCCCGGACTGGGCCTCGCTCATCACTTCCTTGCCTTCCTCGACAAGGCCTTCGATGGCCTCGCAGGTGCGGCCGCGGGCGCTCTTGTCCATCGCTTCGAAGACGCGCTGCAGACGTTCAACCTGCCCTTCGGTCTGCTGAAGGTGGTGCTGGAAAGCCTGCTTCAGCTCGGGAGTTGTCGCGTGCTTGGCCATCTTCGGCAAAGCTTTCAGGATCTGCTTTTCTCCGTGATAAATATCCTGAAGCGTGGAGAGAAAAAGTTCTTGTAGCGTGCGAGCTGACGCCATGGCTGTCCTCCGTTAAAGGGTTTTCCTGTGAAGGCAGTCTTTGTGAAATTGTTCCGGGAGAAAGCGATGTCGTGAAAGGAGGACGGCATGCCGCCGCCCTCCAAAATGCTTTTAGTGATTGGCGGAGCTGCCGCCGCGCTCGAACTTGGGAGCGTTTCGAAGGTCCTCTTCGCTCATTCCAAGCGTAATCCGGTTTGGCGTGATGCCGCCATTTTTCTGGAGATAATCGTAGTCGACGGCCACGTTCTTTTCGCCCAGCCCCAAAAATCCGCCTACGCCGATAACCAGGGCTGACACTTTGCCGTCTTTATCGATCAAGACATCCTTCAATTCGCCGATGGACTTGCCGGAAGCGTTGTAGACGCTCTTATCCCACAAATTCCCAACGAGCCATTGGCCTTGGCCTTCATTCGTTGTGAAACGGTTCGCGCTGGGAGCGCCCGTCGTGTTGGACATCATGTCGTGGGATGTTTGTTGCGCAAATGCCGATGTGGACAGCAATACCGCTACAGCCGCGGCCGTGAGTGTTTTCATGGTCGTGTTCTCCGGGTTCAGATGAACGAGTTCACACCCAACCCATCGGTCCGCTGATTGTTCCGGCAGGATCTCCTTATCCGCGGGAAGTCCTGTCTGCACCCTCAGCAAATGGTGCAGGACTTCCCGTGGGCGTACTAGCGGCCGCTTTCGCTGGTGCTGCTGGAGTTGCGCGTGAACGCGGGAGCGTTGCGGAGGTCCTGCTCCGAGAATCCAAGAACGATCCGGTCCGGCGCGATGCTGCCGTGCTGTTTCACCTGATCCCAATCCACCGCCACATTCTTTTCGCCAAGGCCAAGGAATCCGCCGACGCCGACTACCAGGGCGGAGACCTTGCCATCCTTGTCGAAGAGGATGTCGTTCAGGTCGCCGATCGATTGCCCGGCGGCATTGTAGACGCTCTTATGCCAGAGATGGCCGACAAGCCACTCGCCCTGGCCCTTAACTGTCTGGAAGTGAAGGGTGTTACCGCTCGCGACGGGAGAGGCGCCGTTATGTCCCGGGATAGGGGTGTTGCTGCTGTTTTCCGGGTTAGCGGCGTTGTTGTGCACGGCCGGGGGAAATTCCCCCGAGTTTCCGGCTGGCCTGCTTGGTGACGGGATGGGTGACTGTGCAAATGCGGTGCTCGACAGCAATACGGCTGCGGCCGCGGCAGTGAGTATTTTCATGGTCGGTCCTCCGAGTCCAGATTAATAAGTTTTCAGCCAACGCGTCGGTCCTCTGAATGTTCCGGCCGGAACCGCTCTGAAAAAGATGCGTTCACACTTCAGGAACTGGGTGTTTGGAGGCTTTTATGAGAGGCGTGTTGCATTGGGCGATCGGGATTCCGCTTCCGCTCATTATCTTGGCTTATTTTTTTCACTGGATCTGACCTCATCAATATTCCATTCTTTTTTGTCCGCTGAGCCATGCCGGGAGCATCAAAGGTTCGATCCCATTCACGGTCTTTTGTGCTAAGAAGTACGCATGAATGTGCTTCTTATCGGCGGCGGCGGCCGCGAACATGCCCTGGCGTGGAAGCTGAGGCAAAGTCCCCAGCTCGAAGACCTTTATTGTTCACCCGGCAATGCGGGCGTCTTATCGCTCGCCAAGCCCGGCCCGCGGGAGATCAGCGATCCTGCCAAGGTCGCCGCATTCTGCCGGCAGGCCAATATTGACCTCGTCGTGATCGGGCCGGAAGCTCCTCTTGTTGAGGGCCTGTCGGATCACCTGCGGGCGGCGGGACATTCGGTTTTCGGTCCTTCTGCTGTGGCGTCCCAGCTCGAAGCTTCGAAGTCCTTCACGAAAGCGATCTGCGCCGAACGCGGCATTCCGACCGCGCGATACGCTCATCTCATAAACCGGAAAGACGCACTCGCTTACGCACGCGCTCATGGCGCACCGCTGGTCGTCAAAGCAGACGGCTTGGCCGCCGGCAAGGGCGTCGTGATCTGCGAGACCCTGCCTGCAGCGGAGAAAGCGATTGCAGCCTGTTTTGCGGGAGCCTTTGGCGCTGCAGGGTCGTCGGTTGTGATCGAGGAGAAGCTCATCGGGGAGGAGGCGAGCTTCTTCGCCATTTGCGACGGGAAGCGCGCCTTAGCACTCGCGAGCGCCAAGGATCACAAGCGCGCCTATGATGGCGATCGCGGCCCGAACACGGGCGGAATGGGGTGCGTTTCGCCCGCGCCCATGATGACGGAGGCGCTCTCTGCCCGCATCATGACCGACATCGTAAACCCGACGCTCGACGCGATGCGCGATCGGGGAACGCCGTTTCAAGGCGTGCTTTACGCCGGGCTGATGATCACCGCCGAAGGTCCGAAGCTGATCGAGTATAATGTGCGCTTCGGCGACCCGGAGTGCCAGGTGCTCATGCTGCGGCTCAAGTCCGATCTCCTGCCCTTGCTCCTCGCCTCGGCGCGTGGCGACTTGTCTGGCGTGGACCTCGCCTGGAGCGATGACACGGCGATCACGGTCGTGATGGCGGCAAAGGGTTACCCCGGCGATTACGAGAAGGGCAGCGTGATCCGGGGCCTGAAAGAAGGCGGGGCGGTCGATGGCGTCACCGTCTTTCATGCGGGAACGAAAGCGGGTCCGAGCGGTGAAGTGCTGGCGAATGGGGGCCGCGTCCTCAATGTTTCGGCGCTCGGGCGGGACGTGGGAGAAGCGAGGGCTCGCGCCTATGCGGCCGTCGCCAAGATTGATTGGCCCGATGGCTTCTGCAGGAGTGACATAGGCCTGAGAGGCTCTCAAGCAGCGGGCGGCTGGTGAGCGCAAAAATCGGGCTCGCGCTTGGCGGCGGGGGCGCCCGGGGGCTCGCCCACATCGCTATTCTGGAAGCTTTCGACGAGGCGGGCGTCAAGCCCGCGATGATCGCCGGCACCAGCATCGGCGCGCTGATCGGCGCGGTCTATGCGTCGGGGATGCCGGCGGCCGATATTCGCCGCTATTGCGAAGGGGCTTTCGGCAAGCGAGGCGCGGTCCTCCGCAATGTCTATTCCCGCTGGAGGGGCCGCGTTTGGGATATCTGGCGGCCCTGGGCGCCCGCGTTGTTCAGGTCGGAGCGCATCTTCGAACTTGTGCTGCCGCCCGGCTTGCCGAAGACATTCGAGGAACTGAATATTCCTTTCGTGTCGGTTGCGACCGACTTTTTCACGCAGAGCCAGCATGTCAGCACGGCGGGAGCGCTGCTGCCCGCGGTTGCGGCAAGTTCCGCGTTGCCCGCGCTCCTCACGCCTGTGCAGCTTGATGGCCGCATCCTCATTGACGGCGGCTATGTCAATCCCCTGCCCTTCGACCTTCTGTCCGACGCAGATTTCGTGGTGGCCGTTGACGTAAGCGGGGGAACCCCAGGTCCCGGAACCGAACTCCCGCGTCCCATCGAGGCCTTGCTCGGCGCTCAGCAGATCGCTCTTCGATCCATTATCAACGCCAAGCTGAAACTCAGTGTCCCCGACTGCCTTCTCAGGCCGGATGTCGGCCATTTCCCGTCGCTCGATTTCGCGCGCATGGATGAAATTCTCGCCGCGGCTGCGGACGCGAAAAAGGAAGCCGCGAGCACACTCGCCAAGCTTAGCGCCGAAGGCAGGTAATTGCTCACCAGACCTGCCTCCTGGATAACTGCCTGTTCCCACGGCATAGTCTGTCCTCTTTTCTTGGCTTTGCGCTGGCCTTGCTGCATGATGAGATTGTAGAATGAAGCGCCTTATCGAGATGTTAATGGCGCTAAACCATTGATTATAATAATAAAATTTAGATGCGGCACACTCCGCCGCGGCTTCGGGCAGCGCGCGGCATGGTTAAAGGGAAAGCTGCACTTATATTTAACGGACTTTAGCGCGTCCCATTTCCGCCAAAATAACAATCGATTAACCACATGAATTCTTTCGCATTTTCAATAGGTTACCATGATTTCCTTACGCCCCGCCAGACGCAGCTTAACCGATTGTTAGGCATGTCGGGCGTTTTTGGACCAGGAAGAAATCCCCTGCGCGCCGCCTTAACCATCTCCGCATTAACCACCGCCGCTGGCAAGGGATCGTTTATCTGCAGCCTTGCGCTAAGCAGGCATTTGCGCCTTGGCCAATGGATTGGACGGTGAGATTGAGCCACTCCTCCTTCGGCAGAAGAAGGCCGTTTGCAGACTTTCGTGCCGATCCCGGAGAGTGCCCGCTATTGGAGGATGAGCCGGCGTTCCTGACAGGCGCCGACCGGTCATTCGAAGCGCAGCTTTCCTCCCTTCGCAACTTTCTCTTTGTCGGCCGTTTAAACCATTTGCGAGCCTGCTCGGGTATGCGGGCAGGAACCAGGGGTCAGGATGACCAGTCTCAAAACTTCCGCGACAGGCCGACGAAGAATCCACGGCGCGCACCGTATTGCGGGGCGAACACGCCAATGCCGCTCCCATCGCGAAGCTCGTAGACCTTATCGAACAAGTTCACGGCGTCGAACCGGATTGTGAGCGGCTTGTCTTCGGGAGAGAGTTGGAACTCGCGTGAGATGCCGATGTTCACCGTCGCGTAAGGGGGCATGTGATCGATATTAGCGAAGCCCGAACGCAGCCCGCTACCGTAAAGCATCGTGGTGCTGAACAGCGTTCCGTCCCAGCGGTAGGATGCTCCTGCAGAAGCGGTCATGAGCTGCATGTCGTCGGTATAATGGTAATGCGTGAGGAGATAGGCGTATTCATCCGTATCGAGGAGATACTGGCTCGATATAGCATCGATGGCTCTTGTAACGTTATAGGCAAAGTTGGCGTAGGCGTTAAAGTCGCCGTTCTGGTATTTGGCCTTGAACTCGGCCCCTTCGCTATACGCCCGAGCGAAGTTCAACTGGGTGAGAACCATAGCCTGACCGAATTGGCCGTCATCGAGCATGTCCGTGGTTTGTTTGTAATAGGTATCGATCCCCACATCGAGACCGGGCAGCAGCCTTTGGTCCACGCCCACATCGAAGTAATGGGAACGTTCCGGCAACACCGGGGCGCTCAGCGGGACCTCAGGCTGGGCGGTTGTGTTGGCGAATAAGGCTAGGTTTGACTGCGTCGCCTCCACCTGCACGGGCGGGGTAAAATAGCGTGCGTAGCCGGCATGGATCGATGTGCCCTCGAAAGGCTTGTAGACGAGTGACGCGCGCGGGCTGACCTGGTTGGCGTCCACGAACTGATAGAGTTGATCGAAGCGAAGCCCCGTATTGAGCGTGAGTTTGTCAGTCAGCTTCCACTCATCCTGCACGTACGCGCCGATGTTCCAGCCCAGCAGCGAATTGGCGTCGGTGATGGTGATTGGCGTAGGCAAGACAGCGCCGGTATTGGGATCCACGGGCAGAACGGTCTCGGTGTTGATAACGCCAGTTTTCTCAGCGCTGATAGCGAAGCCCGCGCGCATCGTGTGCACATCACTCCAGCGATAAGAGGCGTCGAACTGGGTCCCGAAGAGGTTGCTGTCCCGAGTAACGTTTGAGGCCACGTCGTTAAAGACGAGGTCGCCGGTGATATCGGGAATGAAATGGACATTGGCGCAGCGGTAGTAGACGGCAAGCTGTGTGTCGATCACGCTGCCTTTGGTTTGCAGCATGGCGATATCGTAGAAGAAACGCTCATATTGATTTTCATTGAGGTTCGCGGAGCTGAAGGCGACAGGATAATTGCCGAGAGGCGCTTCGCCCGGGGTGTTGGGAATCTGAAAGGCGCTATAAGAAGCGCCCGAGATCACCGAAAAGCGTGTCGAACTGTCGATGAGGGTCGACACGTAGCCAAAGAACTTGCCTTGTTCCGTCTCATCGTGGATGGCATTGTAGGCGGGCGTTGGATTCTCGATGCCAACGCCGTTCCAGTTCCCGCGAGCGGTGGCGAAATATTGGGTATTGCCGGTGCTTCCGCCATAATCGAAGCTGGGTGTGAAGGTTCCGTGGCTGCCGCCATAGATGCTGATGGAGCCTTCTGGCGCAGCAAAGGTTCGGCTCGTGATGTCAAGAACACCCGCGGTGCGCAGACCGTACTGGGCCGGCAGCGTTCCAGTGAGCAGCGACATGCTGCTGGCAAAGTTGGTATTGATGATCTGCCCGAGTCCAGCCACCCCGTCAGGAAGCATGACGCCGTTGATCCGGTACTGAACGTTCGACACCTCGCTGCGAATGTGGAAGTCCGGATTGGAGACAGCCGAATCTTGGGACACGCCCGGCGCTTGCAGAATGACCTTATCGATCGGCGCATTATCCCCTTGCGGCTGGCTTTCGATGGTTTCGCGGTTGATCGTGTAGGAACTGGCGCCCGCCTGGGGCAACAGGTTCTCACGAGCTTGATCCAGCGCTTTCATCTGCCGGTCCAACGCCGCCTGCTCCGCTGTCGGCGCATTCGGGCCGGGTTTTTCATCAGGCGTCTGTGGGGGAGCCTGAGCCGGGGCGCGGGGAGCGGGCTTCGCGGCGGGCGCCTTTGGCGCCTCGACCGTAATGGGCGGCAGCTCGGTGCCCGGACCCGGAGGTGAAGGCTGCGCGGCGGCAGGAGGATCCGCCGGCACTGGGGCGGGAGTCTCTTGCGCCATAGCATGACTGGCGGCGGCTATGACCAAGGCAGAAGCCATGAGCAATGGTCTCTCTCTGACGCTTCTGATCTTCTTTGACACAGCCGAATCCAAACTCACGACGCCTTATCCCACCATGAGCAGCCCTGAACATCAGAGCACTTGTAATGCTGATTCTGGCTGTGACGCCCTGGAAATTCCGCCATGTTAACAAGGCGGCGCAAGCAAATCTGTCACACTCGATACTAAACGGCTGTCACGGAACGTTCATAATCTTCTTAAAACCACATGAAAATCACACCTCTAAAAATATTTACTCCGATGCAGCAAAAAGCTCTATATTTTATGAATATATCTTTTGGATAATTTATTGTTCCGCTTGACTTGCTGAGCACAAATACTTATCCGGTGCGCGGCTGAGGCAGTTTGTGAATGAAGTCGAATCACCGTTTCCCCTCCGGGGCAGGAGGGCGGCGGCATAGTCTGGGCGCGCAATCTTGCAAAGAAGCGGAAACTCGACTCAGACCCTGTTTGCAGGGGCGTTGGCTATCTCGATCCTAGCTCATGGCTGGGCCTTAGCACTTTTGTTCCACCGGAACGTTAAGGAACTCGGGTCCGTCGATGTGGCGACCAACGCCATCAGCGTCAATCTGGAGACGACCGACATCCTCGACGCGATGGAGAACGCGGCCACGAAGGAGGCAGCATCCTCGCCCGCGGGAGCAGCGCTAAAGGCGGCTCGGGAGACAAGGGAGCAAGCCGAGGAGGTGGCGAACAGCGAGCTCCCGGCTGAAGCGGCCGAGCCGAAAGCCGAAGAGATGGCCAGGCCAGCGGCGCAGGCGGACGCAGAGCGCCAGCGTGTCGAAGACGAGGCGGAGACCATAAAGCGGATCAAGGAAGCGGCGGCCCGCCACGAGACAAAACGCCGAGCTGAGGCTCGAAAACCGATGGACGCTGAGGAAATCGAAAAAACAAAGCGGGAAAAGGCCCGGCAAAACGCTGCCTTGGGCGGTATTGGCGCCACAGGAGCGTCAGAAGCGCCGCAATCGGACGGCCGCGTGTCCGCAAGCCAGGGATCGATCCTTAACTACGGCGCAAGCCTTCGCGCGCTCATCTCCTCGCACACGCCTCGAAACATTCGCAAAGCGGCGATCCGACTGGCGTTCAGCATAGCGCCAGCGGGTGGTCTCTCGACGGTGAGCGTTCTTACGACCAGCGGCAAACAGGAGGTGGATAAGCGCATGGTGGAGTTGGTGCGCACCCTGTCTCCGAAATTTCCTCCGCCTCCGGCTGGCGCGAGCGAAAGCCAGCTCACCTTCAACATTGAAGTCGTCTTCAGGTAAGGCCGGACGACAGATCAGGAGCGCATTTTGGAACAGTTGATCACAGGCGTATCTGCCGGGCATTTGAACCTGGCCGATCTCATCCGCAATGCTGATCCCATCGTTCAAGGGGTGATGCTGACACTTGGTGCGACCTCAATCATCTGCTGGGCCATAATCCTTGAAAAGGCGATCCGGCTTTTAAGCTTTGGCAGCCAGGTCCGCCGTCTCGAACGCCTCGCAGGTTCGCCTGTGGAGGAAGCGGCGTCAAGGGGGTGGCTTGCAAGTGCAGTCTTGCACGCAGCACGAAGCCAGAAACCTTGCCTCTCAGAAGGGCGTTCCGAGATCGAGGCTGGCTTTGAAAAAGCTATGCGCCGGGCGGCGCGGATCGAGCTGAACAAAATCCAGCCGCGTATTCGATTTCTGGCAACTGTTGGTTCAACGGCGCCTTTCGTCGGCCTGTTCGGCACTGTTTGGGGCATAATGAATAGCTTTGCGGCTATTGCGCAACAGAAGGATGCAAGTCTCGCCGTGGTTGCGCCCGGCATCGCTGAAGCGTTGTTTGCAACGGCGCTTGGACTTGCTGCCGCCATCCCCGCAGTCGTCGCCTATAACCAGATCTCAGGCAGCGTTTCGCGTGCGTCCGAGCGGATCAATCTCGCCATCGCCGCGCTCGCGAATGCGCTGGTTCAGCAAACAGCCGTTTCTCGATCTGAGGCCTGAGCCATGGGCGCGAAGCTTGCCGACAACGATCCCGACGACGATTTTGCTCCGATGGCGGACATCAACGTCACTCCATTAGTCGATGTCATGCTTGTGCTGCTCATCATCTTTATGGTTGCGGCGCCGCTCATGATCGCGGGCGTTCCTGTGAATTTGCCTCAAACCGCCGCTGCAAAGCAGAACCCGCCGCAGAAGCCGCTTGTCGTCACCCTTGCCGCCGAGGGTAAGCTGTATCTTCGAGATGAAGAAGTCCGGCCGGAGGACCTGGAAGGTCGCTTGAAAACGCTTCACGCGGCGGAAGGGGACGCCGTCACCTATGTCCGCGCGGACAAAGGGGTTTCCTATGGAAATGTCATGGAAATTCTGGGGCGTGTAGGCAGTGCCGGGTACGGACGCATCTCATTGCTGTCTCAGCCGAAGACAGGACCGGAGTCCCTTTCGAAGTAGAGAAGATTCGAAACGCACTCCCGAGAATTGCGGCCCGAGGTCGAGTCCGGTTCCGAGGATCCACCCGCTCACATCGACCCACAGCACGCACGCGGCAGTCTTTGGAGCTTCTCCAAGTTTGAGGGAACCGCCTGCTCCGACGCGAAAGGCAGCGGCTCAGGACGCCACGGGAGCCGGAGACTTCTCGGGCGCTGCTGGCTCAGGGCTTGGCTTCGGCTGCGCCTCCCGCAAATGCGCAATGCGCCTGCGCACGAATTCGACGTGATCGCGTAAAGTATAGAGATCCGGCGCGAACTGATCGGGGACGGAAATCCGCCACACTTTCTGTTCGATGAGATCGAGTTCCTTTTCCTTGCGCTCGATGAACTCAGGGGTTGGAGGATTTTTGGTCAGGTCCCGCTCCAGAAGTTTCAGCGCCCGGTACCAGCGGAGAATGCGCTGACGCATGCGCCAGTTGTAAAGCCACGGCACAATCCTGAAGAGCGGAAAGATGATGCCGACCACAGGCAGGAGCAGGATGAACGCGCGGTCGAACAAAGTCGCCAGCCAGAATGGGAAAACCCGCTGGAAGAATGTCGGGCCGGACTTGTAAATGCGGCGGACATCATCGGAGATAGGAAACTCCGGATCGTCAGGCAAAGCATCCGTCCCAAGGGTGAACAGCTTCGCCTCTCCGGTCGGCTTCAGCGTCGGCTGGCTTTGCACGGCGAGGACCGTGTCCGCGAGAAGCGTCCTCAGCGCCGGGTGAAGATCGTCGCGAATGAGAAGCATCGCTTTGGTGGCGACGAGCGGCGTATCGGCGGGCGGAATATTTTTAGCGAAATCGATGACGCCCTGCCGCAGGATCACGACGCTCAGATACGGATAGCGCTGAATGAGGGCGTCGGCCTGCGCCATGTTCATGAGCTTGACGTCGGGCTGGCGAAGCAGCTTTTGCACCGTCTTCGATTCGGCTCCCAGAACAAGAAATCCGGCATCGGCGCCGGAACTCGCGAAGGCGTCCGGGTAAACGGGAAGCTCCATCGCGATCAGCTTCGAGTTCTCCGGCGTGATGCCGTTGGCTTCGAGAAGCCTCTTGGCGAGGAAACTGGTGCCGCTGCCTTCAGGCCCGATCAGGATGCGTTTGCCCTTGAGCTGCGTGATGTGGTCGAGGTTCTGCGCGCCACGGTAGAAAATCCACACAGGCTCCGTGAGAAGCCGGCCCATGGAGAGGAGCTGCGGCGCATCGAGGTGGTTCGAGAGGCCGCCCTGAACGATGCCGGCCTGCACATCCGCATTGTCATCCTTCAAGGATTTGAGGTTGTCGAAAGCCCCATGGGACTCGCGAACCTCAAGCTTCACGCCTTTCTTCTCGACCTGCTCCTTGAAGCGCATCGCCAGATCGTAATAGGGGCTGCCCGCGCTTGCGGCCGAGATCACAAAAGAGGACGGCGGCGCCGGTTGCACATACCGGAGCGTAAACCAGACTGCCGCGACGCAAATGAGGACCGCCGGAATAAAAAGGGCGAGGTACTCAAGTGAAAATAAGCGTCTCATGGGCAAACCGCTCCAGGCCTCCGGGCAGAGGTCCTTCCTAAGGGGGGTAAACCGCGCGCGCAATCTTTAATGACGGAGCGGCGGAACCGGGAGCTGTGTCTCTTGTGCACAGGCAATGTTATGATGCGGTCCCCCATCGCCAATCCCCGGAGAGGGCCATGAGCGCCTACGCCCCGCAGTCCCAGCTCGAAACCCATGAGGTGATCAACGTTCCGCCGCCCTTCGGGGGGCGCAACCTTTACGCGGAGGACCGCGCGCTTCGTGAGGCCGCCCGGCTTCATGGCGGCGAATGGGTTGAGGAGCCGCTTTCGGCGCTGGGCGCGGCGGCAGGCTCGGAAGAGGTGTTGCAGTGGGGCGAGGACGCCAACCGTTACCTCCCGGAGCTTCACGCTTTCGACCGCTTTGGCAGGCGCATCGACGAGGTAGAGTTTCATCCGGCCTACCATCGGCTCATGGCGCTCGCGATGGATCATCGCATCCACAGCATCGGCTGGCTGGAAAAGCGGGATGGAAAACACGTCGCGCATGCCGCCATGCTGGCGCTTTTGACCCAGGCCGAGGCGGGGACGATGTGCCCGATCAGCATGACATACGCCAGCGTGCCGGCTCTTCGCCAGCAGCCGGACATCGCGGGAGCTTGGGCGCCAACACTCATCGAGGGCGTCTACGACGCGCCCCTTCGCCCCATCGCCGAGAAGCGCGGCGTCACCGTCGGCATGGCGATGACCGAAAAGCAGGGCGGCTCGGATGTGCGAGCCAACACCACGCGCGCCTTTCCGCTGGGCAAGGGCGGACCGGGAGCGGATTACCGGCTCGTGGGCCACAAATGGTTTTGCTCCGCGCCCATGAGCGACGCCTTCCTGACGCTGGCCTACACGGATCGCGGGATCAGCTGCTTTCTCGTCCCGCGCATCAAGCCGGACGGTGAGCGCAACACCATCCAGATCATGCGGCTGAAGGACAAGCTCGGCAACAAGTCGAACGCCTCCTCGGAAATCGAATACCATAATTCTTATGCTCAGATGGTCGGGGAGGAAGGCCGCGGCATCGCCACCATCATCGAGATGGTGCATCATACGCGGCTTGACACGATGGCGGGATCGCTCGGCATCATGCGCCGCGCGCTGGCCGAGGCTGTCAATCACGTGAGCCATCGGCGCGCGTTCCAGAAGACCCTGATCGACCAGCCGCTCATGCGCGCCGTCGTGGCCGACATCGCGCTCGACTACGAGGCGGCCGCAATGCTGATCATGCGCGTCGCCCGCGCGTTCGACGGCCAAAGCGAGCACGAACGGCGCTTCGCGCGGCTCGCAGTGGCGCTCGGCAAGTTCTGGATCACGAAGAGAACGCCCCACTTCGTGTATGAATGTCTCGAATGCCTGGGCGGCGGCGGCTATGTCGAGGACAGCTCCTTGCCACGCTTCTATCGCGAAGCGCCGGTCAACGCGATTTGGGAAGGCTCCGGCAATGTGATCGCCCTCGACATCTTGCGGACGTTCCAGAAAGAGCCGGCTTCGCTCGACGCCTACTTCGCGGAACTTGCGCCCGCGCGCGGCTCTCATCCCTGCTTCGACCGCTGCTTCAACGAGTTGTCCCGCGCCGTGGGCAAGGGCACGCCGGAAGCCGATGCCCGCCATGTCGCGGAGACGATGGCGCTTGCGCTGGCGTCGGCGCTCTTGTTCCGCCACAGTTCGGAGGCCGTCGCCTCGGGATTCTGCGATGTGCGGCTGAGCGCTGAGGCGCGCGGTCTGAACTATGGGGCGAGCCGCGCCCGCATCGACATGAACGCGATTATC
Source organism: uncultured Alphaproteobacteria bacterium (assembly GCA_963764115.1). Taxonomy (GTDB): domain Bacteria; phylum Pseudomonadota; class Alphaproteobacteria; order Rhizobiales; family Rhodomicrobiaceae; genus Rhodomicrobium. Next base: position 325,733 of record CAVXRT010000033.1, on the reverse strand, counting down.
GCCCGGCAGCAGACGTGCGGCGGCGCCACGAAATGAGCGAGGGATAAAGACATGGCCTCGCGCCGTGAAGCGGGCGGGCCATGACGATCGCTTCACCATTTCGGGAGTTGGCGACAAGGCTGCGATCACCGCTGCAACCGTCAGCCGGCCGGCTGAAATGCGGCCATCTCGCAACGAACGCCACGCGAAATCGCGAAGGCGGCATCGGGCTTACGCTAAATTTGACGAAGATCGGAACCATTATTTAAATGCAATGTTGAGTTCCCCGGAAATGCACGTTTAGCAGCAAAAGGGTTGCAGCAAAGGGGGACAGTAATGCCTGCAATGACAGAATCGAAGGAATTGCAATCGCCGAAGCTTGCGATCGTAGGGGAAAGCACTCCCGCGCCGCAAAGAGCGCCGCACCGTTCCAAGCTGAAAATGTCGATAGAGAGGAAGATAGAGAATATCTGGGCTGAAGCTGAGCAACTTGGTTGGAGCTACACCGATTTTGTCGCCCACTTGCTGGAGGTTCTGATCGTCCTGAACCACAGGACCATGCCGCCGAAGCTGAACTCCTGGTCAAAACCCCTTGGAAGACGACGGCGAAGGCGCGCGGATTAAGGCTGCCCGTTCCTGCCGCCAGTGAACCGGGCCGCTGCTTGAGGGCAAGTCAGGCGAGGTCGTCTGCTCCATGACTTCCCGTCGAGGACAACAGAAGCGGTTCAACCAAAACCCCGCAAAGCTGCATTCACATACGTGAATGCGCTTTCATCTCGCCTCGACCCGCAGCCGCTGAAGCAGGTCCTTGATCGGGTGATGCGCCCAAGCTTTCGTCACGAAATCGCGGTGCTCGGTCTCCGGCGCCGTCGATATGAAGGTCACGCTTCCGCCGCGAAGCGGACCTTTCAATTTCGTGCTGACGATCACGTCATGCCCTTTCAGCATGCTCGCAAGCTCGGCGTTTCTCGCCCGCGTCGAGTTCGCATAAGCGCTGAGAAAGAAGGCCTTGTCGCGCGACGAGATCCAGTTTGCGAACGTATCGATGTCGCCGTAAAGCGCGTCGAGGAGGACAATGCCGCGAACTCTGGACCCCGCTCCGCCATTGCGGATGCAGGAGGCGGCCGTCATGTAACCGCCGCTGTAGGCCACGATCACGATCGGCATCCTGTCGAAATAGGCCCTCGACCGTGGATCGCCATGCGCGTTTGCGAGTTCCACGCTTGCTTCGTCCAGGAAGCGCTGGAACCCGCCCGGCTGCCACAATTTGCCCGCGCTCGAGTCTGCGGCGTCAGACGCCAACTGCGGGGCCACAAGAACCGCGTTCACGCCGGCCTCCGACACCTGCTCCGGAACCCGCTGACGGTCGACGACGTCGCGCTGCAGCATGGCGCCATGGCCATGCAGGAAAATCACCATCAGCGCCGGCCGCCTCAAATCGAAACCGCGCGGGATGTGCAGGAGCACACGGCTGTCGCCGTAAGTTCTATCCTCCCAGTACACCTCGCCGCTGGATCCCCGATGCCCGCGCCTGCCTCCCTCGCTGATGTCGAGGAAGGGCCGGCCCGTATTGGGATTGATGCCGTGATAGGGGAATGGCGCGGTTTCGAATTCGACGAGCTTCGTCCTTGTGTGCCTCAGCGGGAGGAGAGGCGGTTCGGATTTGATGGTTGACCCTTTTTTTACCATCTTCACTGGGACGAGCATCGACTCGGATTCGGCTGGAGCGCGATCTGCATCCGCCTTCAGGAACGCCTGCTTCGCCATGCGATTGGGACGGTCCTCGCTGGGACTATATGGGGCGGGCCGCTCCTCATCACCGAAACTGGCAGGGCTGACTTTCTCAGTCATGCTTGCGTTTTCCTGGACGAAGCCAACGGATTCGGTTTCGTTCCGGCATCCACTGGCGATGATCGCGATGACCGCCGCGAGAAAAAGAGGAAGCTTGCGCAAGATGCTTTGAATCATGGGCCGAGGCTGTTTCACAGGGACTTGCATACTTTCACTGACAACCGCCGGTTGTGCGACCGCAGGATATGCCCCTCGAATAAATCCGAATCGTGTCGATATGATGAGCCCGACCATGCGCCAAACTTGTTTGGAAAGAACTTTCTAAAAGGGTCCCGCGGTAGAGTGATCTTTCTGCCTGTTTCCTGTTGCTCAGTCTAAGTTGCCATAGAGCAACTACCATAACATTAACCAATAGCGGAATTGTTGAACCGGCCGTAAGTTGATAAGACGCAGCTCATGAGCGATTCATCGATAATCATGGAAGATACGACGCCGGGCGCCGCAGCGGCCCTCGATCAACGGGCCTTCGATCTGCGAAAAGTATCTGTCTTGACTGCGACAGCGCTTGCAGTCGCTGACATGATCGGCACTGGCGTCTTCACAAGTCTTGGCTTCCAAGTCCGGGATATTCCATCGCCTTTTTCCCTGGCGATGCTTTGGGTTGTCGGCGGGCTTGTCGCCTTATGCGGGGCGCTTTCCTACTCCGAGCTCGCCGCGGCTTTCCCGCGCTCGGGCGGTGAATACAACTTTCTTTCGCGCGCTTTCCGCCCGGCCCTCGGCTTCATGGCGGGCTGGATATCGGCGACGGTCGGCTTTGCTGCCCCTGTCGCTTTGGCGGCCATGGCGTTTGGGCAATATTCCGCGGGCGTCTTCCCTGGAGCGCCTGTTCTCGCGCTCGGCATCGGGATCACGTGGCTTGTCTCGGCCGTGCATCTTTTCGGCATCCACAGCGGAAGCGCGCTGCAGAACGGCTCGACGCTCATCAAGCTCCTGCTGATCGTGGTTTTGATCCTGGCCGGCTTCTTCGTTTCCGATCCTCAACCGATTTCCTTCGCGCCCTCGATGGCCGACATAGGCGCCATCACCAGCGCGCCATTCGCGATCAGCCTCGTTTTCGTTCTGTATGCCTACTCGGGCTGGAATGCGGCCACCTATATCGCGGGCGAAATCAAAGATCCGGAACGGAACCTCCCGCGCTCGATCCTTGCCGCGGTCTTGATCGTCACAACCCTCTACGTTGTGCTCAACGCGATCTTCCTCTACACCACGCCCGTCAGTGAGTTGGCCGGACAGATCGACGTGGGCCTGATCGCAGGCCGTCACATCTTCGGCGAAGCGGGAGGACGGATCGTCGCCGCCCTGATTTGCATCGGGCTCATTTCGTCCATAAGCGCTATGATGTGGGTCGGCCCCCGCGTCACGATGGTCATGGGAGAAGATAATCCCATGCTTAAAGTGTTTGCGCGAACCCTCCGCAACGGCGTGCCAGCCAACGCGCTGCTGCTTCAGCTTCTCGTCGCAACGGTTCTGATGCTCACTCAGAGCTTCGAGGCCGTGCTCGATTTCATCCAGTTCGGCCTGACCTCCTGTTCGTTCCTGGCCGTTCTGGGGGTGATCGTCCTGCGTTATCGTCAGCCATACCTGAAGAGGCCGTACCGCGCCTGGGCCTATCCGGTCACACCGCTCATCTTTCTCGCTGTCACCGGCTTCGTCCTTGCACACCTCCTGATCGAACGCCCCCTTCAATCGTTTGCGAGTCTCTTCACAATGATCGCCGGGCTCCTGATCTATGCTTTGTCCGCGCGCCTCTCAAAAAGGAGCTAGCCCATATGACCAAAATGAACGTGTTTCTTCGATCCTTCTTTCTGTGCGCAGCCCTGCTCGCTTTCGCGCCGGGCTTGGCTCGTGCGGCGGATGGGCAAGCCTCGGACGACATCGCTCATTTCCTGGCCGGATTGCAGCCGTCGGCGAATTCGCCTCTCGCAAGCCTGACAAGCGATGCCGCATGGAAAAAGCACGCGGAGGTTTTTGCCTCCGATTGGAAATCCCTCGAGGACAGACAACTCGATAAGGTTCATGCTTGGTCTTCCGCCAACATCAAGCAGGCGCAGCCGGTCCTGTACTACATGTTCAGCGGGCCGGATTATCTCTATGCGAATGCGTTCTTCCCGAATGCGAAGACCATCATCATGGCCGGGCTTGAGCAAACCGGCGCCATCCCCGAGCTGAGCGACATCACCTCGCGCACCATGGCTAGCGAAGTGAACGGCATTCGCGCCGCGCTCGGGAATCTCCTGAAGCACAGCTATTTCATCACCAGCCAGATGGGCTCGCAGCTTTCTCGCCCGAAACTGTCCGGCACGCTCCCGATCATGTACGTCTTCCTTGCCCGCTCCGGCATGACGATCCACGATGTCAGCCTCGTCGGGCTCGACAAGGATGGCAAACTCCATCCGCTGGATGAGGATGGTTTCGTGCCCGCCAGCAAGGGCGCGAAAGTGGTGTTCGCCGGAAGCGACGGCGAGGAGCGCACGCTTTACTATTTCAGGACGGACCTCTCGAACAAAGGCGTTCCGAACGGCGGTTTCCTGAAGTTCTGCGAAACCTTCGGCCAAGGCGACGCCTTCGTGAAAAGCGCATCCTACCTTTTGCACAACCCGGGTTTTTCGGACGTTCGGGACTTCCTCTTGAAGAACACGGTTTCGCTCGTTCAGGATGACACGGGCGTTCCTCTCAAATATCTGAACGACAGCGAATGGCAGCTTCACCCCTTCGGCACCTACCTCGCGCCGATCCGGGAGTTTGCGCATGCGCAGCAGCCGAAGCTCGTGGAACTCTTCAAGAAAAGGAGCGAGGGGCCGCTGAACTTCACGGTCGGCTATCATTGGGGCAAGCCCTCGAACCTGCTCCTGGCCGTGAAGGCGACGCCGAAGACGCAATAAGCTTTTCAGCGCTCCGGCCCCTGCGCCGTTGGCGTTGGCGGAAACGAGACTTACATATGGCTTCGTTGCGGAAACAGCGGCGAAGCCATAATGATTTTCAGGCCTTTTCAGAAAATACTTATCGCAAATCGCGGGGAAATTGCCTGCCGTATTGCCCGCACGGCGAAAGCCATGGGCTATCGAACCGTCGCGGTATTTTCGGACGCCGATGTAGGCGCCTTGCATGTCCGCGCTGCCGATGAGGCGGCGCCGATAGGCCCACCGGCCCCGCATGACAGCTACCTCAATATGCTGGCCCTTCTCGAAGCCGCCCGGAAGACAGGCGCAGACGCGATCCACCCTGGCTATGGCTTTCTCGCGGAAAACGCCGATTTCGCGGAAGGATGCGAGCGCGCCGGGTTGGTGTTCATAGGACCGCCCGCCGGCGCGATCCGGAAGATGGGCGACAAGGCCGCTGCCAAGGCCATCATGCAGGCGGCGGGCGTGCCGTGCGTGCCCGGTTATTATGGCGAGGATCAATCCGACAGGCGGCTTGGGGCTGAAGCGGAAAAGCTTGGCTTCCCGCTGCTTATCAAGGCGGTCGGCGGAGGAGGAGGCAGGGGCATCCGCGCGGTCCGCGCCGCTCCCGAGTTACACGTGCAGCTTGCGGCGGCGAGACGCGAGGCAAAGAACGCCTTCGGAGACGACCGGCTCATGCTGGAGCGGCTCATCGAGCATCCGCGCCACCTCGAAGTGCAGGTCTTCGGCGATGCCCACGGCGCTATCGTCCACCTCTTCGAGCGCGATTGCACCACCCAGCGGCGGCGCCAGAAAATCATCGAGGAGGCGCCAAGCCCGGTCCTCACCCCAGCCCTTCGCGAAAAACTGACCGGCTATGCAGTCGCTGCGGCGCAAGCCGCCCAATACCAAAACGCAGGCACCGTGGAGTTCATCGCGGACGGGCAGCTCAACATCTACTTTCCTGGAAATGAACACCCGGCTTCAGGTCGAGCATCCCGTCACCGAAATGGTGACGGGCCTCGATCTCGTGGAATGGCAGTTGCGCATCGCGGCGGGCGAGCCGGTTCCCGCGAGGCAAGATCAGATTTCGCTCCGAGGCCATGCGATAGAGGCGCGGCTCTGCGCGGAAGATCCTTATGACGGCTTTCGCCCGCAAACCGGCATGGTTCTTCGCGCTCCCCGCTCGCGAGACGGCATCCGGGTCGACTTCAGGCATCGAGGAGGGCAGCGAAGTCGCGCCCTATTACGACTTGATGGTGGCCAAGGTTATCGCCTATGGCCGCGATAGAGCAGAAGCCGCGCGCCGTCTTGCATGCGCGCTGGAAGATGATCCGCTGCTTGGCTTTCCGACAAATCAGCAGTTTCTCGCCCAATTGCTGCGCAGCAGGGATTTCCAGGAGTGCTCGCTCGCCACCAGTACGCTGGATGCCTGGTTTGAGGCAAAAGCCCCCCTGTTCCAGCATCCAGCCCCGGCGAACGAGGTCTGGGCGCTGGCGGCGGCTCTTTACGCTGACCGCGGGAGCGTCGGCGAATGGTTCTGGTCGGGCCATGCCTTCGATTTCTCGCTCGAACTCGATTGTGGCGGCGAGCGCAAGTCGGTCCGCTACAAACGCTCGCGCGAAGGGACAATCGCAGTTTCCTTCGACGGCGACGATGCGGAAATTACTTTGATCGATGTCTGCCTTCCCGACATCGTCTTCGAAGCGTCAGGCGTGCGCAGGCGCGCCATTGCGGTCTGGAACGGGGCCGACCTCAACCTCGCCACCGGCAGCTCTTCCTTCGTCTTCAGCGAGGCAGGCGGTCACCATGCCGATGATGCCGCCGATGGAGCGAGGATCACTGCTCCTGTGGCTGGCCTTCTGCTGAATGTCTTCGCAGAGCCGGGGCAGACTGTGGAAGCCGGGCAAACGCTCGCGCTCATCGAGGCCATGAAGATGGAAACCCGGGTGACTGCCGTCCATAGAGGCAGGGTCATAGGCGTGCACGCTCAGGCAGGCGCGCAGGTTGCGATGCAAACGCTTCTCTTCGAGATCGAAAAGCTGGACGAGCCCGCCAATGTCTAAGGCAATTCTCACATGCGCCTTGAATGGCGTTCTGACCGACCCGCGCCAGCATCCCATGGTGCCTGTCACGCCGAAAGAGATGGCGCAATCGGCGCGCGAGGCGTTCGACGCCGGGGCCTCCATCATGCACGTGCATTTCCGGTGCCAATCCCCCGGCATGGGGCATTTGCCAAGCTGGGAGCCGGACGTCGCCGCCGACGCCATAAGCGCCATCCGGTCCGCCTGTCCAGGCGTCATCATCAATCAGACCACCGGCGTGATCGGCGCCGACATTTCCGGCCCGGTCAACTGCCTCAAGCGCACCAAGCCAGAAATCGCCGCCTGCAACGCGGGGAGCCTCAACTATCTGAAGCTCAGGTCGGACAAGCAATGGGCCTGGCCTCCGCTCCTCTTCGACAACCCCGTTTCCAAGGTAAAAGCGTTCCTCGATGCGATGGCGGAAAGCGGCTCGCGGCCGGAATTCGAGTGCTTCGACATCGGGATTGTCCGTTCCGTCGGCCTTTATATCGAGAACGGCATGGCTGAAGCGGCGCAATACAATTTTGTGATGGGCGTCGCTTCGGGCATGCCGGTCGACGCCGATCTTCTCGCTTTGCTTTTGAAATACCGGCACAAAGAGGCTCCCTGGCAGACGACGCTCATCGGCCGAACTGAGATCTGGCCGGTTCATCAGCGGGCAGCCGAGCTGGGCGGGATGTTGCGCACGGGGCTCGAAGATACATTTTATCTGCCAGGCGGCGAAAAGGCCGTCAGCAACGGCGCGCTTATCGAAGCCCTGGCCCAATGCGCGCGCAATGCAGGACGCGAAATCGCGTCGCCGGAAGAAGCCAGAACGATGCTCAACCTGGGAGGAGCGATCCATGCAGCAGAGGAAGGAGCAGGCGTCGCAAGCTGACGGAAGCCAAACCTTCGTCTCGTCTCCCCAGCGCTTCCTGGATACGGCTGCGCGCAGAGGAAACGCTCCCGCCTATTATGTTCGGGACGATGTCGGCTGGATGCCGACCTCCTGGAACGCCTACCGCGATGAAGTCCGTCAGGCGGCTCGCGCGCTTGTCGCGCTTGGCGTAAAGCCCGGCGATTCTGTGGGCGTCCTCGGCTACAACAAGCCCGAGTGGGTCATCATGGATTTGGCCGCGATGATGGTTGGAGCCTCGGTTGCAGGCATCTATTTCACATCGTCCGCCCAGGACGCGGCCTATATCATCAACCACGCGCAATGCGAAATTGTGCTCGCGGAAAAAGAGGAGCACTTCCAGCGGATTGCGAAGGAGCGCGCGCATCTGAGCATGCTTCGTCATGTCATCATGATGAAGCACGCGCCAGCGGACGACCCGTTGCAGATGACGTGGGAGGCATTTCTTGCCCATGGCGACAGCAAGTTCGATCCGGAGGTCGAGCGGCGCATGCAGGCGATCCAGCCGGCTGATATCGGCTGCCTCATATACACCTCGGGCACGACCGGCGCCCCAAAAGCAGTCCAGCTCAGCCACGGCGCGCTGACCGCGACCGCGGGCCTCATCCAGCAACTCTGGGACGTGTCAGAAGAGGATTGCGCTATCTCCTATCTGCCGCTCGCGCATATCGCCGAGCGCATGATCACGGTGCATTTCCCGCTGACCGTCGGAAACGCCGTCTACTTCGCGCCGGACCTTCAACAGCTCGCTCAGTGTCTCAAGGAAGTGAGACCGCACGTCTTTTTCGGCGTGCCGCGCGTTTACGAGAAGATCGCGGCTGCCGCCCAACTGCAAATCGCGAACGCCAAAGGAATGAAGGGCAAGGTCGCCCGTTGGGCTGTGCGGTCAGGCCAGGAGTGGCACCGCAAAGAGCGCATGGGCCTGCCTCCGGGGATCAAGACGGGTTTCGCCAAGGCGCTCGCCTCAAGGCTCGTGCACAAGAAAGCTAAAGAGGCCATCGGGTTCGACCGTGTTCGCTATTTCGCTTGCGGCGCGGCGCCGATCCCGGAAGACACGTTGCACTTCCTGAACGGGCTCGACATCCCCGTGCGCGAGTTGTGGGGCATGTCCGAAACCTGCGGGGCCGGGACGACAAATCTCCCCGGCGTGACGAAAGTAGGCTCAGTGGGACGCCCACATCCTGGGCTCGAGCTCAAGATCAGCCCAGAAGGCGAAATCCTGGTCAAAGGGCCATACATTTTTTCTGGCTACGCGAAAGACCCGGACGCCACGAAGAAGGCGCTGGCCGATGGATGGTTGCACACAGGCGACATCGGCCGCATGGATGAGGACGGGTTCGTCTATATCACCGGGCGCAAGAAGGACATTATCATCACCTCGGGCGGCAAGAACATCGCGCCCGCGAACCTCGAAATGGAGCTTGTGACCCTTCCCCTGGTCGAGCATGCGATTGTCTGCGGAGAACGGCGCCCGTACCTGTCGGCGATCCTTACGCTGAACCAGGCGGCAGCGGCCCAGTTCGCGGCGGAATGGGGGTTGACGGAGGATGATCCGCAACTCGGCGACGCGATCCGCCATGAGCTGCAAGCCGGCATCGACTTGATCAACGCCCGCCACGCTCGCGTCGAGAATATCCGGCGGTTCACGATCCTGCCGCAGCCGCTTTCAATCGAGAGCGGCGATTTAACTCCTACGATGAAGGTGAAGCGGGCAACCGTTATCCGGAAACTTCAGCCTGTTATCGACGAGCTTTATAAGCAAGGCGCCGAGGAGCGAGGGCTGGCCTCCTAATAATACCCAAGCTCCCGCATAACATCGCCGTGAATTCGAGTCGAAGAGCTTCTTATGCGGCTCAATTTCCACGATGTTCTTCTGATCGTCTCCGCACCGGAAATAAGCAGGGAATCTCTCGTGCAAATCGGTGAAGCTTAGCTTCAAGTCGTTGATCGGCGGCTTTCCAATGAAGTCGGCTAATTTCGCGCAAGCCTCCTCGGGCGACCTCGTAAGCTCCTCATACCTTAAGAACAGCGTGCGAGGACGCTGCCGCGGGGCCCAGGTTTTGTAATGATCGGCCCAGAAACCCGGAAAAATTTCTCCATGGATGAGTTCTTCAAGAGTTGCCGGAAGACCCTGAATATCGTTCAGGTAGTGGTAGTATGAGACGATGGCCGACCTTCCGTCCCGGATGAGATAAATGGCGGGCTCGTCGTCGAAGGGAGGCTCGTTGGATTTGACGATCTCCAACTCATTGGCGCGATCCCGTTCCACGGAATTGACTAGGGCACCACGCTCATAATGGCCGACCAGATCGGCGACGCCGGGCGCAATCTCCCACCGCGCAATTTCCCCTTCGTAAAGGGAGGAGGAGCTTAACCCGAAGACCTGCTTCAGAATTATACGCAGGAAGGAACTCCCGGACCGGGGGTAGCAAGCGAGCCACATCGATGGATTTTGCTCTGTGATAACTGCCTGGAATACGTTCGTTCTAGCCGCGAGATTTGCGCAGCCAGCACGTTGCTGAAAAGAGATGTTGCCATGGTTCGACAAGCTCACCATGAGGGGTAGGCCGCTGATAACACTCGCCTCATCCTGAGCTTGTCGAAGGATGAAGTCACGGAGCGTGCTAGTTTGCGGTTGCTTTCTCCTGGCCTGTTATACCGGCAATGACGCCGATCCGCTTTGCGTCATAACCGCGCTCAAGGATAGGACGCCACCAGTCGCCGCTCTTGATATACCACGCGATTGTTTTTTCAATGCCGGTCTCGAAGCTCTCCCGGGCGCGCCAGCCAAGCTCGGTTTCGATCTTTGTCGCATCGATGGCATAACGCCGGTCGTGGCCGGGCCTGTCGTGGACGTACGTAATCAGCGCGCGTCTGGCATGGCCTTCGCGGGGCGAGAGGCGATCCAGCTGATCGCAGATCGTCTCAACGATATGCAGGTTGGTGCGCTCGTTCTTCCCGCCGATGTTATAAGTCTCGCCAAGGACTCCTCGCTCAAGGACGAGAACCAGGGCGCGGGCGTGATCCTCGACGTAAAGCCAGTCGCGGACATTCAGGCCATCGCCGTACACCGGCATCGGTTCGCCGAAAACACCCTTGATGATCATGTGGGGGATGAGCTTCTCGGGAAACTGGTACGGCCCGTAATTGTTGGAGCAGTTTGTGATCAGAACCGGAAGCCCGTAGGTATGGCGCCACGCCCGGACGAGATGATCCGACGCGGCCTTGCTCGCGGAATAGGGCGAGTTCGGCTGATAGGGGCTTTCTTCGGTGAAGAGCCCGGCTGGCCCGAGCGATCCGAACACCTCGTCTGTCGAGATATGCTGAAAGCGGAAGTGTTCAGCCTTCTCTTTGGGAAGACCGCGCCAATAGCGCAAAGCCTCCTGCAAAAGCGTGAATGTTCCGACAATGTTCGTCGTGATGAATTCCTGCGGACCGTCGATCGACCTGTCGACATGGCTTTCGGCCGCAAGATGCATCACGGCGTCGGGCTGAAAGTCCTCGAAGACTTTTCGCATGGCCGCCGCATCCGCAATGTCGGCCTCAAACAGACGATAGCGCGGGTTGTCGCCGGCGCCCGGAATGGAAGCCGGACTGGCGGCATAAGTCAGCTTATCGATGTTGAGAATTTCATGTTCGGTTTCCGCCAGCAGGAGACGGACCAAGGCCGAACCGATGAAACCGCAGCCGCCAGTAACAGCAATTCTTTGCTTAGCCGTCATTGTCAGGCGACCTGCGTGAGCGGCGCGATAACGGCCGGGAACAGGTCCGGGGCGCTCTGCGGCAAACCGAGCAAATACTGCCCGTAGCTGCTCTTCTCGCAGCGTCTCACGGAAGAAAAGAACTGGTCCGGCGTGATGTATCTCATGCGGAGCGCGATCTCTTCGGGGCAAGAGATTTTCAAGCCCTGCCGGTTTTCAATAACCTGTACGAACAGGCTTGCGTCGATGAGGGATTCGTGTGTGCCGGTATCGAGCCAGGCGAAGCCGCGTCCCATGATCTCCACACGCAGCTTGCCTCTCTCGAGATAGACCGCATTCAGATCGGTGATCTCGAGTTCGCCTCTCGGCGAAGGCTGCAGCGTTTTTGCGATTTCCACGACCTCGTTGTCATAGAAATATAGCCCCGTGACGGCGAAGTTGGATTTCGGGCGCTTGGGCTTCTCTTCGATGGAAATCGCGTTCCCTCTGCCATCGACCTCCACGACGCCGTAACGCTCGGCATCGTTCACGCGGTACCCGAACACCGTTGCGCCTTCCTTGCGAGCGGTCGCCCTTGAAAGGAGCTCCGGCAACCCGTGACCGTAGAAGATATTATCCCCAAGGACGAGACATGCAGGGTCGCCCGCTATGAAAGACTCGGCGATAAGGAATGCTTGAGCGATCCCTTTGGGCTGAGGCTGCTCTGCATAGGAGATATTCAGTCCGAATTGCGAACCGTCCTGGAGGAGTTGCCTGAAGGCAGGGAGATCCCTCGGCGTTGAAATCACGAGGATATCTCGAACGCCGGCCAGCATCAGCGTCGAAAGCGGATAATAAATCATTGGCTTGTCGAAAACCGGCAGAAGCTGCTTCGAGACTGCCATTGTACTGGGGTAGAGTTGGGTTCCGCTGCCCCCAGCCAGAACAATTCCCTTCATGACATACACTCTTGCCTTGCCGATACCATGCTTTCCGGCTAGCTGAAAAAACCAGGGGTTGCAATCTTGATTTTTGCCGGATATGCCGATCGCAGCCTACGCTGATGATTATGTTGCCGAGGGGCCACAATGCGTATTTTAGAGACCGAGCTAGAGGGCGTGAAGATTTTCGAACCCGCAATATTTCGAGATGCTCGTGGTTATTTTCTGGAAACATTCAGTATCGCAAGATATCGTGAAGCCGGTCTTCATAATGACTTTGTCCAGGACAATTTTTCCATATCCCGAAAGAATACTCTCAGGGGGCTTCACCTTCAACATCCAAATCAGCAAGGCAAGCTGGTGGTAGTTCTCGGCGGAGCCGTTCTCGATGTCGCCGTGGATGTCAGGGTTGGAAGTCCAACTTTTGGGCGGCACGTTTCAGTTGTACTTGATGATCAGACGCACCGGCAAATGTGGATTCCCCGGGGATTCGCACACGCCTTCCTTGTCCTGTCCGAGGAAGCCCGGTTCCTGTACAAATGCGACGGGCCTTATGACCGGGGCAGCGAGATGAGCGTTCGCTGGAACGACCACGACATCAATATCGATTGGCCTGTGGAGCACCCCCTGCTTTCCGAGAAGGATGCAGCCGCGCCGCTCCTTCGGGATCTGACCGACAGGCTTCCTCGCTACAAGGATTGACCCATGCTGATCCTCGTCACCGGCGCCACAGGCCAGGTTGGCCTTGCTCTCGCCCGGGAGCTTAAGCCCTTCGGCGCTCTCTGCGTCACAAACAGGCATGACCTCGACCTGTCGAAACCTTCCTCCATCCCCGAGCGGTTGCAAGAGATCAGGCCAGACCTCATCGTCAACGCCGCCGCCTACACGGCTGTGGACAAGGCCGAGGCTGAGCCTGAAATCGCCTGTGCCGTGAACGCGACCGCCGTCGGCGCATTGGGCGGGTGGGCTGCTCGAAACCGCGTGCCTTTGGTTCATTTCTCCACGGACTACGTCTTCGATGGCCGCGCTTCAGAGCCTTACGACGAAGATCACCCCATCAATCCGCTGTCCGTTTACGGACAAAGCAAGGCTGAGGGGGAGAGGCTATTGCTTCGCACCGGGGCGCCTTGCCTCATCGTCAGGACCGCCTGGGTTTATTCGGCAACCGGCAAGAATTTCCTGAAAACAATCGTCAGGCTGGCCGGCGAAAGGGACGAGCTCGCTGTCGTGTGCGACCAGGTCGGAACCCCGACTTCCGCGGACCAGATTGCCAAATTCATTCGTCGTGTGGTCGGCGAAGGGCGCGAAGCGCTTCCGGCGCTCTTCGAAAAGTCTTCCGGCATCGTTCATTTTGCGGCTTCGGGCTCGACCTCATGGCACGGTTTCGCGACCGCGATCGTCGCCGGAATGAAGCGGCGCGGCATCCCCGTCAAGGCCTCGAACATCCGCGCCATCCCAACCTCCGACTACCCCACACCGGCTGTCAGGCCGAAATTTTCGCGGCTGGCGACGAGTTGCCTGGAGCGCGTGTTCGGTTTTCATTCAGAACCCTGGGAACAGGCCCTGGATGATGTCATGAAGACGCTCTTCCCGGAGAGATGATCAAGCCGGGTGCTGAAAAACGACGCGGCCCATGGTTCGACAGGCTCACCATGATGCGGTGGATGGCTCCCTTCCACGGCGTCGATGCGCCAAACGGAAGCTCGACCTCATCCTTGTCGAAGGATGGAGCCAGGATTTCCGCCGTTCTCAGCAACCTTCAAGTAAATCAGGCTTTCAGAGGCCAGACAAAAGCAAAAATGGTAACTTGGAATAGTTTCAGGTGAACCTTCCACCAGACCCGGGCTTGGGGGCGCTTCTTGTTGCGCTTGATTTTACTTTTCAACGCAAAAGGCCCGATCCCGCGCTCGTAAGTTCCAATGTAGCGGTAGTCATAATGCGACGGCCATGCGACGCCTATCATCCTCACGATATGAGCATCGATTAACTCTCTCGGATAGCAATTATCCGTCTTGGCAAGAGCAGCGCCGAGATTTAATGCGCGCAACGGGTTATCGCGCATCAAGCGAACCTTCAACCAGCTCGACCGGTATTGGAGCAGGTAATTTTCGACATAGTCTGTTTTCAGAAATGAGGCAATTCCCGCCGGCGGCAGCGACGAACCAGTGCGGTACCCTTTTTCGCATAGCAACCGTGACAAGCCACGCTCATACTTTGCAATGACGGCGGCGGCATTTGGCTGTGGCCCCACCCGTTTCCAAAAGGACAAGAAATCTTCGTCTTTCAGAACAGCGCGCCGGAAAACCAGGAAGTAGCTGCTGAGATGGTCGAGCTTGCCTTTGATCTGGTTGGCGCTGGGACTCCAAAAATCGCACCTTACAACGCTCATCCTTTCGAAGACGTCCTCGAAGGGAAAGACCGGCGCATAGCAGGAATTGTTCGCGATTATGAGTTCATCCCACCCCGTGAGATCGTAATTCAGGTGTGCGAGACCCCGCTTCCAGCTTCCGAAATCATATTCGCCGTGTCGTTCTGCGAAGGCAAGTTCGGCAAGGCCTTCGAGCTTGGCTGCTTCTCCGTCGCGCAGTTCACAATCGGAAATGAAGAGAATTCTCTCAGCAACCCGTGTCAGGCCGCGGAGATAATAGGTAACGTAATCATCGATGATGCCATCGCGGTCGTAATGCGCGAAAAGCGCAATTCGCTTCATGACAACTTGCCTTTGGCGCCAATGCGAAAAACTCAGTCATACGAAACCGAAACTATGGCAAGGTGAGGAAAAGCCCGACATGCGAATGATGGTTTTTTCACCGCGCGCGAGGAACGGCTGTAGCAAGCTTCTGAAAATCCTGCCTTCATCCTTCGACAAGCTCAGGATGAGTGGAGCGATTTCAGCAGCTTGGACCTCATGGTGAGCTTGTCGCGGTTCGGCAGGCTCACCGTGAGGCCATGGGCCGCGTTGTTTTCAGTAGCCTGGTAGCGCATTTCATTGGCGAACCGGGCGGCTTTCCTGCTTTGGCTTTGCACGGCCCACCTGAAAAACTCCGTCTCGGTCACCGCTCGTCAGCACGCGCCAGTAGCCCGCCGCCAAGCCAAAATAGCGTTCCCGGCGCTCGGACTTGAAGCGGAGTGTGGCCAGACTTCCTCGAAGAAGTGACTTGAACCACTCCATCGCCGGATGAAAGGGAACCGCATGTTTGCGGGTGACGTAGCTTTTCGATACGGCCCAGTGAAGAGAGCGGAAATAAGTCCCGCCCTTCTTGCTTCGGGTCGATTTGCCATGCTCGTGCCGTCCGAGCGCTCCGTGCACATAGACGAGTGACCACCCGGCTTTCCTTAAGCGGCGGCAAAGGTCGTCGTCCTCGTAATAAAGAAAAATGCGCTCATCGAATCCGCCAAGACCAAGGAACGCTTCCCGCCGGCAGAGCATGGCCGCGCCGGAGATCGCTTCGACGCAGCAGTCCCCCACCGGGATATGTCTTGGCTTGCTTTTATTGTGAGGGGGCGGACAGAGAATGGAAGAATCTTGATAGACGATGCCGCCATCCGGTTTGATAAGCCGCGGCGCGAATGCGGCAGCGCCGGGATAGAGTTCCGCAGCTTCGGCCAATCTTGCGATCGAACCGTTCTCGAAACGGACGTCCGGGTTCATGAAGAGGACGAACTCTCCCGAAGCCGCCTCAGCGCCGAGGTTGCAGGCGCGTCCATAGCCGACATTCTCGGGAAGGCTGATCAGGCGGACAGAGAACCCCTCAGCGACACGAACCGAATTGTCGCCGCTCGCGTTATCGACAACGATGAGCTCGGCGGTCTCGGGCAACCGGCCGAGACAGTCGCCAAGAATGTGGCCGCTGTTGTAGCTCACGATGACAATGCTGATAGCCGGGTTCTTTAGCGTCACCTTACCACTGCCTGAAGGAAAACATTCTTCGGGAACCTCCCGAGTAAGCTGCCGGCGGACTTGTTGGACGCACACCACCACCGTCATCCCGGAAAGGCGAAGCCTTATCCGCGACCGTAACACATTGCAACGCCTCTCTTTTTGCGAGCGGCGTCCAGGATGCCGATCCGCTGGACAGATTAGCGATGTTTACTTAGTGCGCCAAGAACTCTCTCCAGTCTCCTCCACACCCATCCTTCCGCTTCGCTCCTGTCTCCCAGGACATAGGCTGCAACGTTCGCATTTCGCAACAGGAGAGACTGGTCGTTCTCCGCCGCAACACGCCCCGCGAACAGGTATCGATCACTGAGAGCGATCTCAAAATCATCGTTGGGCAACTCGATCGTGCTCACACCGCGGACGGCCAGAAGAGGCAGGCAAGGAATGCGCTCGTCCCTGCGTTGCGCACTTCGGCACAAGTCGCCGACACTAACCGGCCGCTGAATGCGATGCATGTGATCGACCAGCCCGGGGGCCTCATTTTCATTGACGGAGAAACTCCAAAATCCAGGCGTCTCGTCGCCGAGCAGGGAGCGCAGGCTTTCCGCGAGAGTATAAGCCCAGAAATCATCCTTGTGCCGCACGAGATCGAGGAATTCGGCAAGCAGCGGCGTGCGCAAAACGGCGATGCATTCATTCGCGATGATCTGGCTTGAGACCATGGTCATGTTGGCGCCGAATCTCGCGAAGAGCATTTGATTAGACTGCAGGTTCTGCCGCAGAATGATAAAGATGTTCTGGTTCAGCCTGCGCGCCGTAATCGAGATCGCAAGATTGGTCGTATCATCATCGGTGCCCGCGAAGATCCCGGAAGCTGTCTCCACGCCGGCCTCGCGAAGCACGGCGGTCCCCGTGCCGAGCCCCTTGATGGATCGAAGCCCGTCGGCGCGTATTCCAGCCGGATCGATGACCGTGGCCCTGAAGCCGCCCCTCTGCACCGCGGAGACCACCTCGTTGCCGAAACGGCCATAGCCGCAAACGATCCAGTGCCCCGGCGCGGCCGGAATCCTCGGCGGCAGGCTTGGCGGCAAATAGGAGCCGGGCGTGCTTGTCAGCCACGAAAGCAGGCGGTGGCTGTCGGGCGCCCGCATGGCGAGTTCCAGATGATCTCCGAACTCGCGGAAGGGATTGATGACGCGATAGGCGCCAATCGAGGTCATTGAGGCCGCGACAGCTGGCGAATCCGCCCGGCCGACAACCGGCAACCCAGGCCGAAGCAGGCAGGCCGACACCGCCACCGCAAGATTGGCCGCGTCATCGTTCGAGAGAGCCAGCACGCCCTTGCACTCGGGTTTAAGGAGACCCGCCGCCGCGAGCGTTTCGGGCGAGCGGGCATCGGCTGCGAGCAAGGGAGCGCCGACGGACAGGTCTTCGATTTCCAGCTCCTGAATTTTGCGCTCGTCTCTATCGATCGCGGTGAAACGGTAGCCGAGCTTGTCGAGGGCGCGGACGACGGTCATGCCTGTCTCGCCGAGGCCGCAAACGAGATAGAAAGGCTCCCGCAAGCGCGCGACAGAACGGCGAAACCGTCCGCTGACGATGGCCTGTTGGAAAGCCTTGTCCTGTGAAAGGCTAAGGAGAGAACCCAGAAGATAGGCCCAGCCGATGACGGACAGATAGATGATCAACGTCACAAAGAGGCGCTGCTGATCGGTGAAGGCGTTCGGGATCTCGCCGAAGCCGATCGTCGTGGCGGTGTAGGTCACGAAATAGAACGCTTCGAAGATCGTCATCCGCCAGGGCTGGCCCTGGGCATCGACGCCGGGGATGAGAGAGAGCCCGACTGTCGACAACGCGAAAATAAGAATAATCAGAATAAGCGGAGCCCGCAGGCGCCAAATCGTAATGAAGAAGACGCTTTGCAACTCATCGCCTCTGGATGGCCGTATCGATGATCATGATGATAACGGATACGACATTCGCGAACAGCGCCCCTGCTGAAAGGGACACGATGCTGCTGAGCGAGCCCGCGCTCAGCTGGGGCGCTTTTTGGGCCGCAAAGAACCACACCAGCGCCGCCGCGAACAGTTGAAGCAGCGCGACGAGACTCGACGCCAGGTGGACGGCGCCGATATGGGTGCGATCGCCGAACTTCAAAATCACCGCGATTAGACTGGCGATGATCGCAGCGAACAGCTCCCATGCGTTATGCTGGTCAGGATTGCTGACATCGCCATAGACAAAGCCGAAGTTCAGCGTGGCCGCCAACAGGATGAAAAAGCCGAAAACAACCTTTTCGAGATTCATCGATCCACCGCCCGCCGCTGCCGCCGACGATGTACGTCAAGCACGGTTGCTTGGGCCTGACCTTGCGAAAGATCAATATGGCATTGGTCCAACGCAGAAATAGCGCCGTCCGGGCAGGTGGGTGCGACTCGCATGATCGGCTGACACGGAGCTGGCTCTGCGTGCCAGCCGTCACGGCCTCCGGCGACACAGCACGCAAACTCGCTGGCATTCATCTGGAAGAAAAACGCCTTCAGCAGGATGCTGAAAAAGGGATTCTGCCCATGGCCTCACCGTGAGCCTGCCGAACCGCGACAGGTTCACCATGAGGGTTAACCCACTGATAACAAACCTCCTCCTGAGCTTGTCGAAGGATGGAGGCGGATTTCACGGTTTTTCAGCAGCCTGTTAGATTAGATGAACTCTATATTTTTGCCCAGAACCAGTCGTGCATAGTCTTCAATCTGGGCAATGTAATCCGCGCTGTGTCTTGTGCTGCGCCCATTGAGGTGATCGGCAAGCTTCTCCAGACGAGTTTCAACGCCTTCGGCATTCTTGACGGCGCTCCGAAAAATCGGCGTAACGCAAACTTTCTCAATGTATGTTCGTTCCTGCCCCTGCAATGATCCCTTGGTCAGTTTGACATTCAAGAGAAGGCTCAAAACAATATGCGGAGCTGTGAAACCCCAAGTAAGACTTCCCAGGGAATAGGCGATGACCGCCACGCGCGCAGGATCCCAGCGGGTACGGTAATATTCTACCGGCTGAATGACGTGGGGGTGATGGCATAAAATCGCATCGGCGCCGTATTCAACGAGTTCACGAGCCGCCTCCACCTGCCGCTTGCGTGGAAAAAATTCAAACTCGAAGCCCCAATGCAGTGAAGCAATTATAAAATCGCATCCTTCGCGCTTGCACCAATCAATCTGCTGCTTGAGAGCTTCAAGCTCGGGATCGACATGTTTCGAGAGCAGCCTAGCCACATTAATACGGTAGGCATCTTCAGGCGGTACAGGACGGCCGTTGAGTCCAAATGTCGAGGAGACAAAACCAAGCTTAATGCCATCCTTAATCAGAATCCGTCCTTGGCTGTATTCTGCCTCTTTTCTGTTTGTGCCGGTTTCCAGTATGCCTTCGTCGGCAAATACGCCCAAGGTCGTTTCAAGGCCTTCAACGCCCATATCAAAGGCATGGTTATTGGACGTATTCAGCACATCGAAGACTCTGCCTCTATGTCCCTTCAACACCTGGAATTGCGCTTTCGAGCAGCATTCCGTGGGAGGCCCGCGATCGCCGATAACCTCCTTGACCAGAGGTTGAGTGGTTATCTGAGATTCAAGATTGGCGTAAGCAACATCCTGCCCGAACAAAAGGTCAGCAATATTCTCAAAAAGGATGTCTTTCGACTGCTCGAGGCCGTCCGCTTGTAAGATGTCGCCAGCCGCGCCGAGTGTGAGCGACTGTTGTTTTTCGAAACCTTCCGGCAATCCGATCGCCGACTGATCGGTCATCAGCAGAGCCTCAATCCGTTCGCCTTTCTCACAGTGCGTAACAGGATGTGTGCATTTGTAGGCCCAATAGCAGATATCGGGGAGCTCCATTTCGGCGATATCCGTCGCCGCATCGCCAAGGGGATGGCGCCATTTCCCGGATAGCTCCGCAAATTTTGTCGAAAGAGCCAGGATCTCACGCAGTTCCCGAGTGGATATGTCGAGAACATCAGCCGGCGTTGATGGCAACGAATGAGGCATATCCGTCTCTCTTGCTTTAATTGCTTGGTTGGTTTCTTCGGCATCAAAGCCTATGGCCGAAGCCGGTGGCCGCCGACGCCAGCGATCGGGGCTCAGATTAGATACAGGCATCGCTATGCGTCAAGGCAACGCTCCCGCTTTCGACGGGAGGCCTCGCGCCGCCTTCCTGCTCACCAGCTATGTTCCGGATTCAATCAGGGCCATACCGGCGTCGGAGAAGCCGAAATGGTGGCCGATCTCGTGAATCAACACATGGCGGATGACGCGGTCGACGGGCTCGCCGTTCCGGTCGGCGTAGCTGAGGATTGGGATACGGTAGAGAAAGATCCTGTCGGGCAGGCTTACCGGAGCCGACACGCTTTTATAGGGCAGCCCTACGCCATGATACAGGCCGAGCAGATTGTAGGGATCACGGATGCGCAGGGCCTTGAGGGTCTCCGCATGGGCGAAATCGACCACCTGAACCGTCACATTGCCAAGCTCCGCGCGAAACTGCTCAGGCAGACCGTCCAGGACTGCCCGAGCCGCCGCCTCGAAATCTTCCTGCGTCCCCGACTGAGCTGAAGGCATGCCAGCCTCCTTTTCGCAAAATCATCGCTGACACAGAATTTGGGCTGGTTTCCCGCCAACCCCAATAGTGAGGGCGCAACTTAGCCAGTGGACGTGACCCATGAGAGCCAGTCCGCCCCTCACCGTTCCTCGTCGGGAGCCAGTGTGAAATAGAACGTCGAACCTGCGCCGGGCGCGGACCGGACCCATATCCGCCCTCCGTGACGTTCGATGATCTTGCGCGTGAATGCGAGGCCGATCCCCGCCCCTCCCCCGAAATCCTCGCGGTCATGCAACCGGCGGAAAATCTGGAAGATCATGTGCTGGTCGTCTTCCGGGATGCCGATGCCGTTGTCGCGAATGTAGTAATGCGATTGATTGCCCCGCTCGACGCCGATCTCGATCCACTTATCGGCCTTGTCGTTGTACTTGATGGCGTTGCCGATGAGATTGAGGAAGACATCGCGGATCCGCTCGCGATTGCAGAGCGCAGTCCCGAGCCGTGAATGCCGGCGCACCTCAACGCCGCCTTCGGCCACGGCGTGACCGAGCGACAGCAACGCCGAGTCGGCAACCTCGTCCAGATCGACGCTGTCGAGCGTCATCGCGGTTTTGCCCACCCGCGAGTGATCGAGAAGCGCGTCGATCAGGCTGTCCATTCTTTGCGTGAGCTTGAGAATGCTAGCGATCTGCTGCCTGCCTTCGTCGTCCAGCGCATCCCCCTGCCGGCGCTTCAGCGTGGCCGCGAGATGGTGGATGCCATGCAAATGGTCCTTGAGATCATGAGTGGCCGCATGGGTGAAGCTGTCGAGATCGGCATGGGACGCCTCAAGCTCGCGGCTGATCCGATCGATCTTCTGAGCGCCTCCGAGAACGAGATCGCTGATCGCAAGGCGCAGTTTGAGGACGGCGGTCTTTTCATTCTCGTGCCATAGCGTCGAGTGATTGCGCACGCTTTCCTTCCACAGCGCGAAAGATGTTCTTGGCATCAGCCGGAGTGAACCGTCTGTCTCGCTGACACCCACGGGCTTGTGCGGATCTCCGGCCCAACTCACGTCCTCGATTTTCTCGGGACGAAACCAAAGCAGGAACTCGGGGCGGTCGGGCGAAATGCGAATGGCCAGCACCCCGCTTGCAACCCGCGCATACGCCTCGGCAGGCTGATAGAGAGAAGCGAGGCGATCGGTGGCGAAGACCGGCGCTGCCTGCGCGCCGATCCATTGCACCAGATCGCGCACCTCATCTTCGGAAGGCGTCTTGCCCGCAAGCGAGACGCTCGCCGCAGAAACCACCGCCGCGCCGCTGGCCTCGACCTGGTCCAGCACATCAGCAATCGCTTCCGGCGATCCCAGCGTCTTGCCGAAATCGGGTTCGGCCGTAAGCGCCTGAATAAGCCGATCCGTCGTCTCGCCCATCGCGATGACGCGCTCGAACAACTCCGCATCCTCTTTCGCCGACATCAGAAGCGACAACGTATGCGCGAGAAACTCCGCCGCCATGCGCGTCTCGTGCGGGACATGCCTCGGCGCGGAGTGATGCATTGCGGAAATCAGCCCCCACAGCCTGCCCTCTTTCATGAGCGGCATGACCATGGTGGCCTTGACTCCCATGTTTTTGAGGTACCCGGAGTACATCACCGAGACGCTTCTGAGGCTCGCGAAACTCATGTCGACAGGGCCGGAGGTATAGCTCTTGGCCGACAGGAGCGGCACGGGCGCATAATCGACATCGGGCAGATGGCGAACCCAGGACAGCGCGAACAACCGCCGCGCAGGTCCGGGAATATCGGTCGCGGGGTAATGGAGCCCGAGATAGGGCGCCAGGTCGTCGCGCTTGGACTCGGCGACAACGTGCCCGCTGCCATCCTCGTCGAAGCGATAGGCCATGACCCGGTCGAAGCCGGTGAAGCTGCGAATTTTCTGAACCGCCAGATCGAAGAATACCGCGAGGCTTTTCGTCTCCTGGAGACGCGCGATGTCGGCGCGAAGCTCCGAATAGAGGTTCGGCGAAGGCTGGGCGCCGGGCGGGGCGCTTTCGAGTTCCAGGATGATGAGTCCGGCGGAGCGATGCGCAAAGAGATGAAACCCCCGGTCCGACCTGACGAAAGATTCGCGCGCGACATGCACCGGCCCGCCGTCGAGCGCCATCCGGCGCAACTTTCCGATCAGGTCCTGCCCGGTCGGACCGAGCACGTTATCCGCGCTTTTGCCGATGATGGCGTCCGGGCCGCCGCCAAGGAGCTGCGCACAATTTGCACTGGCGTGCACGATGAGATTGGTGTGCTCGTCCACCGTGAGCATCACGCCGTGCGGCTGAATGGCCTCCGGATACTGGACAAGTTCGCGGTCGCACGTCGAAAGGTCGACATTCTTGGCCGTGATGATGTCGTTACTTTTTTCGGTGTCGCTTGGATGCATGATGGTCGCTCTCCCTGACCTCGCGCGGCTCACCGAACGCTATTTCGAGTGAAGGATCAGGCGGTTTGGGCATGGCGCGCGGCCGGAATGGCGACGGCCTCGATCCGCCAGCGAATTTTACACCTGCGACCTGCTTTGGCAACCAGCGTCCCGTCTCTGAATCGCCGCCCAGCCTGCAGGGCCGTTTCACGACAGCCTCTGCTTTGGCGCCCGGCCAAATTGAATCAAAATCAGATGATTGCTTTACCCTTTGACAAGCCTAAGCTTGCCTTTAGGCTCAAGATGATCGAATTATTGTCTGCAACCTAAAGCTCAGGGAAGTGAATTGAATTGAATATCTCTGAAATTATAGCCGTATTAGAAGAATTGGCGAAGTATGCAGGTGGAAAGAAGGAGTGATTCGCACATGAAAGAAGAACCCTTCAGAGAGAGAAGAAACCCTCTTGCAACTCAGAGTTCCTTAGAGGGCGCCTTCATGTCTTACTTTACTCGAATGCTTCTTGCGGGGAGATAATCGCAATGGCGCAGCTGATATGGAAGGATGCGGTCGCTCAACTGGCGGGCTTGCGCACCAAGGCAGAGACAAGCGCGGCTATTGTAAAGCAGTTCGGCGGCCGCGGCCCCATCACCCACGGTCAGCGGATCTATTCCGATGTCAAGGCCGAGGCCGACACCGTCATCGCCGGATTGATCGTCGCCCTTTCCGCGAAGGGCAAGCCGGAAAGACTGTCGAGCCTGCAGGAAAGGGCTGAGCACATCGTAATCGGCCTTGCCCAGCTTCGTAATATGGCCGAAACCCAGCTCCCCAAATTTGAGAGCATGAAGGATTTGAGCGGCACATTGAAAGCTGCGACCGAGCAGTCGCAAGAATCTCTGCTGGATGCGGTGACGGCGCTCTACAGCAAGGCGCGGGCGGACAATGAACTGACGCGCAAGACGATCCAGACGCAACTTGAAGCCGCACGCTGGCCGGATTTCGATCAGGTAGAAGCGGCTTAGGCTGAGGCACGCCACACTAGCACGCGGCGAATGAGCGCAACGGACTGCTCAGCAACGCTCCCGATAGTCCCGCGCAGTCTCCGAAGCTAAAATCCCAGCGCGCGCCAAGCTGCTCCGGAAGCGGCGGCTTGGCGATATTGGCGCAATCCTGTATGTCTTCCCGAAAGAAGACGGGAGCACAAATTAGTGTCGGACTCTCAAGCCGCTGCATCCAAGGCGGTTCGTTTTCTCATTCAAGCGGCGGGACGGCTGGCTCGGCTCGCACGCTCGCTTTTCCGGACCCGGCCGTGGCGCATGACTTCGAGGTCGATCTGGGCCGCATTTGCTGTCCTGCTGGCGATCAGCCTTACTCAAAGCGCCTGCCAGAGGGAGCCTGCAAGTCCGCCATCCGCCGAAAAGGCGCTGCCGCCATCCGGCGAAAGGGCGCTGCCGCCATCCCTTGAAAAGGAGTTGCCGAAATCCGTTGAGAACGCGCTGGCGCCATCGGCTGAAAGAGAGCTGGTGGTCGCGCTCAGGGAGGCGCCGCCCTTTGTGATGAAGCAAGACGACGGAAGCTTCAACGGCATTGGCATCGATCTTTGGCGCCGGGTGGCCGACCGTTTGCGGCTTCGCTATCGCTTTGTGGAGCAACCCGATCCGGCGGCCCTCATCAAAGGGATCGCCGACGGCTCCTACGACGCCTCCTTCGGAGCGCTGTCCGTCACGGCTGAGCGCGCGAAGCTTGTTGACTTCACGCAACCGTTCTTTGCAACCGGCCTCGGCATCGCCGTGCCCGCTGGCGAAGGCAAATTATTCTCTGTTTCCCGGATTCTTCTCTCGCCCGATTTTCTCAAGGCTGTCCTGATCCTGATCGGCATCACGCTCGCCATGGGGTTCGTGGTGTGGCTTTTCGAGCACCGCCAGACGCATCACTTCCAGGGCGGGATGAAGGGTCTCGCCTCCGGCTTCTGGTGGTCTGCCGTGGCGATGACGCAAGCGGGCGCCGCGACGGATGCGCCAAAGACGCTGCCTGGCCGTCTGGTCGCCATCTGCTGGATGATCATATCCATCATTGTCATCTGGGTCTTCTCGGCCAGCATTACCTCGAAGCTGACCAGGCAGGAACTCAAGGGCGCCATCCAGGGCCTGGATGATCTTCGGTTCGTCCGACTGGGGGCCGCACGCGGAACCACAACGATGGGCTATCTCGACCGCGAGCGTGTTTCGCATCGCAACTTTCCAGGCCCCGAGGAGGGCCTGCGAGCGCTCCGGGCGGGCCAGATCGAAGCCTTCGTTTACGACAGGCCTCTCTTGAACTGGATCGTCATGCAGGAGTATCCGGAAACGCTGCGTGTCCTCGACTTTACGGTCGACAGCCTGAATTACGCGATCGCGATGCCAAAAGGCGGCAGCCTGCTCAACAGGCTGAACATTGCGGTTCTGGAGGAGACCGAGAGCGACTGGTGGCAGCAAACGCTGTTCCAATATTTACGAAAGAAGCAATAGCAGGAGGCGCGCCAACGGATCGCCGCCTCTGTCATCCCGGAAAGGCGGAGCCTTATCCGGGATCGTAATAGATTGAAGCGTTTGATTTTTTGCTTAGTAGGGAGCCGCGGCCGGCGAGCTACGGCCTCGCCCGAACCACCAGAAGATGGCGGCGAGGACGATAAAGGCGGCGAAGGCGAGAACGAGGAGCAGCGCCGACTCCTCCACCCACGCGATGGCGGGAACCGCAAGCCCCATCACCACGCCCAGCAAGCCGGTTTGCCAGGACAGCGTGTGGACGCCGGCGACAAAGGTTCCGAGCGCAAGGAGAAGAAGAATCGAAAGCCCGGTCGAATCGGCGCTCAGCATCTGCGCTACGTCGGTGTAGAGCAGGAGATTCATGGTCGCGAGAAAGGCGGCCCAGTGGAGAACCTGCGTCCAGACAAGCCTCAGCCGGCTGTTTCTGTCATGGGCGTGGGGCCAGCCGCTGATAATGCACAGGATCCCGGTGATGACGGCAAGCACTTCCCAATAGACGACAAGCGGCCTCTTGGCGATGCTTGTGTAGCCCACACCGACAAGGGTCAGAGCCAAAATGAGAAGGTAAGGCAGAAAAGTGAGAAGGCGCGAGGATTTGCCGCCTTCCGCGATGTCGTCTTCATATTCGGCGGGGGACGAGAGCTTGGACATGGGAACGCGTTTCCTTTCTAAAGAATGGCGTACACCGCCGAGGGGCTGGGATTCAGGGAAGCATTTTTCCGGGGGAGAGGCTGCCAGGATGCATCGAGGTCAGAGCGACCGGCTTTGACGTATGCGCGAAGGCCGGGTGCAATTGCGCAGGATCGGGAGGCGCCAGCGTCATCCAAGCAACACCTTTTTTCAAAAAGGCCCCTGGCATCATACTTATACTAAGCCATAGGTGAAGTATACCGCCCCGGGGCTCGGAAGCCGAGCAAATGGAAAAGCCGCGGGACGCGACGCACGGTGAATTTTTGTCGCACATCGGCAGACGCCGCAGATCCAGATGGGCAACGGGCTAAGAACCCGGCCCAGAGATTTCCGCACACCTGTGGCGACTCGTGATACAAACAAGTGTCTTTCAAGGCCCTCCTCCTTAAGGTCGATTGACGGCTTTTGTGGCGGATTTTCTGCAATACACTGCTTTTCCTATTGTTTTTCCGTAAAAAATTAATAACAATCCCTAAAGCCGTGTTACAGCTTGCCTTTCGGAGATAGCCTTTTTCGGGATTTCGGGGATTCGTGCTATGATGAAATACGTCAGCGATTTTTCGGGGCCGTGCATTTTTGGCGTCTTCCCCGGGGGTTTGATGAGCACTTCGGACGACATTAGCCTCCGCCACAAGCTCGCACAGCTCAGGCAGGAGCATAGGGATCTGGACGAAGCGATCATTGCGCTTGAATTTGCCGCCGAGCGCGATCAGCTCAGGCTTACGCGCCTGAAAAAACGCAAGCTCAGCCTCAAAGACAAGATTGCCCGCCTCGAGGACCAGCTTCTCCCGGATATCATCGCGTAAAGCAAAAAACTGTCCAGGAAAGCGTGGGCAAATCGATTCGCGTCTGTCTCGCTGCTTCCTGCGCGATGGATTTCATGATTGTAATCGATCATGACTAAATCATCTCCGTCCGTCGCGATAATCATGGGCAGCCAATCCGACTGGCCCGTCATGCGTGCCGCCGCAGCTGTGCTGGATGAACTCGGCGTGGCTTATGAAGCCCGCATCGTCTCCGCACACCGCACGCCCGACCGTCTTTACGCTTTCGCGAAATCGGCGCGCGACGCCGGTTTCAAAGTCATCGTTGCAGGAGCGGGGGGCGCGGCGCATCTACCCGGCATGACAGCCGCCTTGACCACCCTGCCCGTGCTGGGCGTTCCCATTTCGACCACGGCGCTTCACGGCCGTGATTCGCTCTACTCCATCGTGCAGATGCCGGCGGGAGTGCCCGTCGGAACGCTCGCGATTGGGGAACCGGGCGCCATCAACGCCGGCCTGCTCGCCGCAAAGATTCTCGCACTCAGCGAGCCGGCCCTGGCAGCCCGTGTCGAGGCATGGCGAGCCAACAGGACGGCCAAGGTTGCGGAGCGGCCCGCCGATGCGCCCTGAGCCGCTTCCGCCGGGCTCAACGATCGGTATTTTCGGAGGGGGCCAACTCGGCCGCTTTCTCGCGATGGCCGCGTCGAAGCTCGGGCTCAGGACCGCAATTTATGCGCCGGAAGCGGACAGCCCGGCGTTCCAGGTGGCGTCGCAAAGATGGCAGGCATCCTATAGCGATGAGGATGCGCTCGCCGAGTTCGCCAAGGCCTGCGATGTCGTCACCTTCGAGTTCGAGAATGTCCCAGCCGCCACACTCGAAATAGCGGCCCGATACACCAGCGTTCGCCCCGCCGCCCGCGCCGCCGAGATTGCGCAGGACCGCATTTCGGAGAAGCGTTTCCTGTCAGGGGTCGGCCTGCCCACCGCACCCTACGCAGCCGTCGAGGGCGAGGACGATCTGCCCGCCGCGGCCGCTCTCCTCGCCGATGCAGGAACCGGCATTCTTAAGATCGCCCGCGAAGGCTACGATGGAAAGGGGCAAGCGCGGGTGTCTTCCGAGGCGGAGCTGCGTTCCGCGTTCCGCACATTCGCGGCGCCCTGCGTCCTGGAAGGCCTGATCGGTTTCTCGATGGAAATCTCCGTGATCGCCGTCCGCTCTCTCGAAGGCGCCGTCTTCTTCTACGACTGCCCCGAAAACACTCATGGCGGAGGAATCCTCCGAAAGAGCGCGGTCCCGGCGTCATGCCCCGGGCGCCAGCAAGCGCTTGCCAAGGAGATGACGGCGCGCGTCGCTGACGCGCTCGGCTATTGCGGCGTCCTCGGCGTCGAGTTTTTTGTCATGCCTGAGGAAATCGAGCCCCTTCTCGTCGTGAATGAGATCGCGCCGCGCGTGCACAATTCAGGGCATTGGACCATGGAGGCTTGCGCGATCAGCCAGTTCGAGAATCACATCCGCGCTGTCGCGGGGTGGCCCATCGGATCGGTCGCGCGTCACTCCAACGCCATCATGACGAACCTCATTGGCGAAGAGGCGCTCGGCTGGCGTGACATCCTGGAGAACGACCCGGGCGCGTCTCTTTATCTCTACGGGAAAAGCGACGTCAGAGCGGGACGCAAGCTTGGGCATGTAACCCAAATATCACCGCACAAAAAGAACGAAAACAATCCACACCCTTGATCAGCGGAAAATAGACATCTGTGCTTAGGGCTGCTATAGTGATCGTGCAAGAGCCTGCATATGTGCGGGCTTTTTTATTCAGCCGGAACCAGGGAAGAAGGAGCCAGCGTGCAAGTCCACGTTCGAGACAACAATGTCGATCAGGCGCTGAAGGCGCTCAAAAAGAAAATGCAGCGCGAAGGTATCTTTCGCGAGATGAAGCTGCGGAACTATTACGAGAAGCCGTCGGAAAAGAGAGCCCGCGAGAAGGCTGAGGCCGTTCGCCGCGCTCGCAAGCTCGCGCGTAAGAAGGCGCAAAGGGAAGGCGTCGCACTTCCGGGCCGCACGGCCGCGCGATAAAGAGCCGCGCGCCGTCTCCACAGGGTGGAGGGGTTTTCGTGGTTCATCTGATTGTGGCCGCATTCTCGGCTCAACGTTGTAAGCGTAAGAGGGGATTTTACGCTTTGTGGAGCCTGTATTGATAACGGGGCAGACTATAAGACGAACGGTAACCGCAGGCGGGCTGCTCATCGCCGTGGTTGCGCTCGCCGCTTGCGAAACATCTCAGACGGGTGATCAGCGCGCCGCCGATCAGCTGAGTAATCCGCAGGTTGACCAGAAAAACAACATTGCGTCGATTTCATCCGTCCTTGCCAAGAATCCTAGCGACGCCAATGCGCTCAATTTGAGAGGCACGGCGTTTGGCCAGGCGGGCGAGTACGAAAAGGCCATTGGCGATTTCTCGGCCGCAATCCAGGTCAACCCACAGTTCTATCAGGCCTACAATAATCGCGCGCTCATCTATTTGCGGGTGGGCCGGTACGATGCCGCGATGAACGATTACAATCAGGCGCTCGCCATCAAGCCCGATTACGCCGCCGCCTATGGTGGCCGCGGGAATGTGTACAAGGAACAGCGAAATTTCCCGATGGCGATCGCCGATTTTGGGAAAGCGATCGAGTTGAAGCCGGACGATCCTGCGCCCTATTTCAGCCGGGGGCTGATTTATCAGGCCATGAATGATCATCGCGCCGCGCTTGACGACCTTACCGTGGCGATCAATTACCGTCCCGACGCAGCCGATCCGCATTACGCGCGCGGTGTCAGCTATATGGCGGTGAAGGAATACAAGAAAGCCTTCGACGATTTCCAAGTCGCCGGAACGAACAAGGTGAACAACTTCGAGGCCTGGGCGTATGCCGGGCAGGCGGCCGAATCTCTTGGCGACCGCGCGGGAGCGGCGCAGGCCTACCGCAGGGCTCTTCAGATCAACTCGTCGAGCCGTCTGGCGTATGAAGGGCTGAAGCGCGTCGGGGGAGACGCCTAGCGCGGCGTGCGCAAAATCGGAACCGTAGAGACGCAAGCTTAACCGCGTGATCGAGTGCTTCTCGCCCCTCGGGCCGCTGCCATCTCCGACGGCGCTCACACTATGCCCCGTGGTTAAAGCTTCATTCGCAGCGCCGAGCTTTAATCTGAAACTGGTTAACGGGAGCGCCGCCGATTTAATTCCGGTCCAATTAACGCTTGATTAGGCTTAAAAATGCATTTATCCGGCGTAGAACGAGGCCTACGAGGGCGGTAGACACGCGGTTTCAACGCGTTGAAAGTGAACAGCTTTTTTACCGCTGGCCGCCCCATTAAATAGAATTTAATGCGGGAATTTTGGCATTAAGTGGGCTCTGAAAAGTCCGTTAAATATAATCTCGGTTCCCGTGTTAACCATGATCACGCCGAAGTCAGCCGGACGCGTCGCCCGGAGCGTCGTCTGCCATGAAATTTTCTTAGCAATACCAAGGGCTTACCCGTTAACTTCCCGGCAAGGCGTTTTCTCGTACAATCCTCACTCAAGAAAAATCCGTGACGCAAACGCAAGCGGGAAGCCCAATCCGGGGATAAAAGTGAGGTCCAATGTGCCTGCAGCCCGCGTCCCGATTAAGCGCACGGCGCTTTAGCCTACCCATTTGTGTAATGCACCGAAAAGTTCGGAAGGCTGTGCGCCTTCGGATTGCCGCCGCCTTGTCCTTCGGTTGAGATCGTGATGGCCGGTATCTATCTCCAGCCGATTGGATTGCTCTATGGCGAGGTTGCGCGCGATGCCGTTTCGCTCGGCGCGGCCCTTCCCCTGGCCGGCAGCGCCATCGCATTCAGCGCGGTGCGTCTTTGGGAAGGTGAGCCGGGCAACGTCAAGCACGCCATCGCCGGCACGAGTACCATCCGGGCCATCGACGAGCCGAGAATCAACGAACTTCTCGATAGAATTGTTGCCCCCCGCGCCGCCATTGCAGGCGTGTCGATGGACCGTTCGCGCATCATGGGCATCGTGAACGTCACGCCCGACAGCTTCTCGAACGGCGGCGAGCATCTGGAACCGAACGCCGCGATCGACTACGCCAAAGCGATTGCGAATGGCGGCGCGGACTTCGTCGATATCGGCGGCGAATCAACAAGGCCGGGCTCCGAACCGGTTGCGGTCGATGAAGAGCTCCGGCGCATCCTGCCGGTGCTCTCCGGGGTTGCGGCGCTGCCAACCCCGGTATCCATCGATACGCGCAAACCCGAGGTGATGCGCGAGGCGGCGAAAATACGGGCCGACATTATCAATGACGTCTCCGCTTTCACTTTCGCTCCAAACAGCCTGGCCACGGCGGCGGAACTCAAGAAGCCAGCCGTCTTGATGCACGCGAAAGGCGATCCCAAGACCATGCAGGACAGCCCGTCCTACCAGGATGTGGTCATCGAAGTTTATAACTTCCTGGAGAGCAGGATCGAGGCGGCCGCAGCGGCTGGGCTCCCGCGCGGCAGCCTTATCGCGGATCCCGGCATCGGCTTCGGAAAGACCGCCGCGCACAACGCATCCCTCCTCCAAAGCATCACCCTGTTCCATGGGCTGGGGGCGCCGCTCCTGACAGGAACATCGCGAAAGCGATCACTCCAAAGGATTGCGAACGCAAAATCTCCACAAGAGCAGGCTGCGGCAAACGTCGCCGCGGTACTGGACGCCGTGTCACAGGGCGTGCAGATCGTGCGCGTGCATGAGGTGGAGGAAACCCGGCAGGCCTTGGCGGTGTGGCGCTGGCTGCGCGGCTGAAGAGGCCGGCATCTACAAATAGTCTAAACAGCAAAACTGACGTTCAAAAGGAAGACGATAGCTCAAAATGCCGATGAAAACTGCGCGGCTCGATCCTTTGTTGTCGAGTTGCATACAAGAAAACGGGGAGCATATACTCGCAACTTTTTCAAGATTTAGGATACAAATTCTCTGCATTGGAAAGTACAATCATTGATCAGCTGGGGATTATGGGATAGAGGCATTCAATCCCTTGCCCTTTCACGTCACCAGCACGCAGCGGCGCCAGGGCGCACCGGTATTGGAGATCAAAATTATGGCGTCAAAGCTCTTTGGAACGGACGGCATTCGTGGTCAGACCAACATTTATCCGATGACTGCCGAAATCGCATTGAAAGTCGCCATGGCGGCGGGTCATATGTTTACCAAAGGCAAACACCGTCATCGTGTGGTGATCGGGAAGGATACACGGCTTTCGGGCTACGTGATCGAATCGGCGCTTGTGTCCGGCTTCACCTCCGTTGGCATGGACGTGGTGCAACTCGGCCCGATCCCGACGCCCGCGGTCGCCATGCTTGTGCGATCCCTGCGCGCCGACCTGGGCGTCATGATCTCCGCCTCTCACAACCCCTATCAGGACAACGGGATCAAGCTTTTCGCGCCCGATGGTTACAAGCTGTCAGACGAAACGGAAGCTGAAATCGAGGCAGAAATCTTCGGAGACGTGAGCCACTTTCTCTCCGACCCAGACCACATCGGCCAAGCCAAGCGCATCGACGGCGTCACGGACCGCTATGTGGAGTTTGCCAAGCGTACGCTCGATCGCACTGTGAGCCTCAATGGGCTGAAAGTGGTTGTGGATTGCGCCAATGGCGCCGCATACCGCGTCGCGCCGGCGGCGCTTTGGGAGCTGGGCGCGAATGTCATCGCTCTCGGCGTCGCTCCCGATGGCCGAAATATCAACCGCGAGTGTGGCTCTACAGTGCCCGAAACGGTCTGTCGGAAAGTCCGCGAGGCAGGAGCCGACATTGGCATCGCGCTTGACGGCGACGCGGACCGGGTCGTGATCGCCGACGAGCACGGACAATTGGTCGACGGCGACCAGATTCTTGCCGTGATCGCCGCGAACTTCCACGGCGCCGGTCGGCTGCGCGGGAACGGCATTGTCGCGACTGTCATGTCCAATCTCGGTCTCGAACGGCATCTCGAAGGTCTTGGCCTGTCATTGATCCGGACCAAGGTCGGCGACCGCTATGTCGTCGAGGAGATGCGGCGGGGTGGCTATAACGTTGGCGGCGAGCAGTCTGGCCACGTCGTGCTTTCGGACTTCACGACCACCGGAGACGGGCTCGTGACCGCCCTGCAGGTGCTGAGTGTCGTAGTCCAGAGCGGAAAGCCCGTCAGCGAAGTTTGCCGGCGCTTTGAGCCTGTCCCGCAGCTTTTGAAGAGCATACGCTTCCAGGGCGTCAGTCCCCTTGAAGATAACGACGTCAAAGCCGCGGTAGAAGCCGGGCGAGTTCGCCTCGGCAAGAATGGACGGCTCATAATTCGGCCTTCCGGCACGGAGCCGGTCATCAGGGTCATGGCCGAGGGCGACGACAAGAGCCTGGTGACGGGCGTCGTGAACGACATTTTGGCTACGATCGATCGTCATACCGCATCGGCGACAGCCGCCTAGAAGTGCTGAAAAACGATGCCGCCCATGGTTCGACAAGCTCACCATGAGGTCCAAGCCGTTGAAACTGCCTTGCCTCATCCTTGTCGAAGGATGAAGCTCGAATTTCCGCCTTCTCGCAACCTGCTAGAGGCTGCGCTGCAAGGAGGCGCGGAAGGGTGGAGTGCGTCTTGGCGACGCCTTCGCTGGATTATTTATTTGCGTTTACGAATACTCAATCTTTACTTGATCCTTAAAGACGTTTGAATTTCATTAAGGCAATTTTTGAGTACTTCCGGGCCATTCTCAAGTTTTATTTAACCTTGCCGGTTTACTTAGGAAGGGTGCGCAGCAACCCCGCCCCGCCTCTCTTGCACAAGCCCCGGATGAAAGCCATGAGCTTCATTGCAGATTTTGACGCTTTGCCTCCCGTTCACCTATCAGTAAGCCGCTTCGACTCCTTCTTCGATGTCTATGGCCTGAGCCTCAAGCAGCAGGCCGATCTGGAGCAAAGGACGATCACTCTGATTGCCCGATCCCCGACATCAGCCCCCGCGCAAGCGCTCGCGATCAACCTCGCCCGCTTCCAACCTCTTTCCGTCGAGGTCAACATCATCTTTGCCCAGATCGCGCCGGCGGAAGCGTTGGAGTCCATTGTGCGATCGCTAGGCTCGGCTTGCCGCCAAGCGCCCGAGCACATCGTCCGCTGGGCGAAAAATCGTGCGCTTCTCGATGCCCACGAGCGGCTCACGCTCGGCAGGACATTGTGCTGGACCGGCGATGCGATGCGCCGCTCCGAGGACTCGCGCTCCGCGATCGACCGCGTCGAAGATTGCACTCCTTCCATGCTAGCGGAAGCTAATGCGAGCTTTGCCTATCTCTGGCGCGCATCGAAGCCCTTGCCTAAGACGCTCTTCACACCGCGCATGCCGGTAAACATGGCATACGCAGCGCCACAGCTCGCGGCCTGCGAGACAAGCTTGTCTCTTGAGGCGAACATCGTCCAACTGGAAGATTATCTGCGCTTCCGCCGTCACTAAACCGCGCTCTCTCGCGGCTTCACGTCCTTCGTTCTGCGTAAGGCTGGCCCAACCCGGGCCAGCCGCCGCATTCTCGAAGGCCCATTCTGCGGCATCGCCGCCCCTGCCCGAATAGACGGTGCGACCTACCTTTCAGTAAGCTTAAGTTCGATCCGGCGATTGCGGCGCAAGTCGGCGTCGGAGCCGCCCGCTAAAAGCGGCTGATACTCGCCAAAGCCTGCCGCCACGAGCCTGTTTGGCGGCACGCCCTTCGAAATCAGGTATCTCACGACGGAAATCGCCCGCGAAGAAGATAGCTCCCAGTTCGAACGGAATGCCGCTGTAGAAATCGGCCTTATGTCGGTGTGGCCATCGATGCGCAGAACCCAATTGAGATCCTTTGGAATGCGTGTTTCAAGGTCCCTGAGCGCTGCGGCGAGCTTATCGAGTTCCGCATCGCCTTGTGGAGCCAGATCCGCTGAGCCGCTATCGAAAAAGATTTCAGACTGGAAAACGAATTTGTCGCCGACAACCTGGATGTCGTCGCGCTCACCCAGCGATCTTTTCAGCTCCCCGAAAAAGGTGGAGCGGTATTGCGCCAACTCCTGCACGCGCTTCGCCAGCGCCACGTTGAGACGCTGTCCAAGGTCGGCAATTTGCGCCTGGGCCTGTTTGTCACGCTTATCGGAGTCACCGAGAGAATTTTGAAGTGCGGCAATCTGCTTCGATAGGGCTAGTATCTGCTGTTTAAGAAGCTCGACGGTCGCCTGCTCCTGGGCTGTCAGCGCCTTCTGATCGTCAAGTTGCCTCGTCAGAGCGGCCATGTGGCCTTCGGCGGACGTGCCGGAGCTTAAAAGACCGGCGAGACGTTTGTTTTCGACATCCGACGCGGCGAGCGTCGCCTTGAGCGAAGCGCTTTCCTCAAGCGCGATCTTTTTTTGGGAGCGCTCCAAGGAAAGCATGTCGGCCAACTGCGAGAGTTGCTTTTGCAAGCGCGCCAGCGCCGTGTCCTTCCCCGAAGCTTCCTGCGCTACGAAGTACTGAGCGACCATGAACAGGACCATCAGGAACGTCACGACGAGCAGCAGCGTGGAAAGCGCATCCACAAAGCCCGGCCAGTAGTCGATCCCGCTGACACGGCGGCGCGATCTCGAAAGCATGGCGTTGCCCTTCTAAAGGTTGGGGATCAGCGATCGACCGGATCACGGCGGGGGGCGCGAGCGGCGATTTCTCGAAGCGCGCCCGCCAGCCTGTTCTGCTCCTTCAAGACCGAGGCAAGCTCGCTTTGCCCTTGGGACTGCTCATCGACCCATTCGCGCAGAACTTTCTGCTCGGCTCGCATTTGCTGAACAAGCTTCTCGATGCCGTCTGAGAGGCGGAGCAGGCCGTCGCTGTTTTGCGGGGCGCCGCGAATGACGCCTTGCTCAATTTTGTCCACGAGATCGGAGATGCTGCGTTGCATGTCGAGAAGCGCAAACCTGAGTTGCGCCTGGGAGCCCGGCGCCTCGCTGGAGCCCTCGGCGCGAAGCTCGGTCATCGTGGAGAGCCACTCTTCAAGCTCATTATAAAAGCGCGATTGCGCCTGCCCCGCTTGAATATCCAGAAAACCGAGGACGAGTGAGCCCGCCAGGCCAAGCAGCGAGGCCGAAAAAGCGGTCCCCATGCCGGTCAAGGGCGTCTCAAAACTCGTTTTGAGGTCTTGAAACACCTGGGCGGTATCTTTTCCTTCGGTGCTGAGCGCCCTGATGGCGTCGCCCACGGAGCCTGTTGTGATCAGGAGGCCCCAGAATGTGCCGATCAGGCCCAAAAAGATCAGCAGTCCGACGAGATAGCGCGTGGTTTCCCGGCTTTCGTCCAGCCGGGAGGCAATCGAATCGAGGATGGATCGCATTGCCGTGGCGGAGATCGCGGCCTGCCCCTGGCGGCGGCTCAACATCATCGCCATCGGCGCCAGCATCACCGGCACATGATCATTCGCCAGTCCTGGGTCTGAAAGACGGAAATTGTTGACCCAGCGGACCTCCGGAAACAGGCGGAAAACCTGCTGGAACGTGAGTAGAACACCGAAAATGAGAACGCCCGCTATAAGCATTTTCAAAGGGGTGCTGCTGCTGAAATTGACTAACTCCAATATTTTCTGATTGAAGATTGCGATAAGCAGACCGATCAGGACGACGAACAAGAACATCCGCCACACAAAAATCTGCGGACCGGAAAGCGTTTTGTAGTAGGTCGGCTTGCTCATATCAAAGCTGTCTCTTGGGCGGCCTCGGTCGTGAAAATAAAACTTCCCCGCCCTCCATACAACATCTGGAGGACGCGCAAAACCAACTTCCTGTTAAAGAAAGGCCTTTAGACGGCAGCCGCGATGCGTTTGAGGAGCGCGGCGTGAATCGCTTCATTGCCGCAGATAATCTCGCCCTTCTTGAGCATGTTCTGCCGGCCTTCAGTGTCGGAGACGAAGCCGCCAGACTCGCGGATGAGCACGACTCCGGCCGCGATATCCCAGGGCTGAATATAGCGCTCCCAATATCCGTCGAAGCGCCCCTGCGCGACCCAGGCGCAGTCAATCGACGCAACGCCCGTCCTGCGAATGCCGGCGGCATCGCTCATCACATTGTAGATTTCGCGCAAGTTCTGCTCCTGGCCGGGCTTGCCCCGGTGCGAGATCCCCGTCGTGATCACCGCCTGTTCCAGATCGGGACGGGCAGCGACGCGCAGGCGGCGTGTGTCGTTGAGGAATGCGCCTTTGCCCCGCTCCGCTGTGTACATATCGCCCGTCGCCGGATTATAGACGAGCCCCGCCACAAGTTCCCCATCCCGCTGGAGCGCGACCGATATGGCGAACATCGGGATGCCGTGGAGAAAATTCGTGGTCCCGTCGAGCGGATCGATGATCCAGGTGTGCGTCTTATCCGGCCCTTCCACGAGCCCGCGCTCTTCCATGAGGAAGCAATAGCCGTGACGCGCCCTGCTCAACTCCTCATAGAGGATCGTTTCGGCGCGGTGATCGGCGGCGGAAACGAAATTCGCCGGTCCCTTGACGCTGACCTGCAAATGCTCGACCTCGCCGAAGTCCCGGGCGAGGCTGCGGCCCGCTTTCCGAGCGGCATTCATCATGACCGTCATCAGTGCCGAGGCCGCCATTCCACAACTCCACACTCAGGTTTTATCCCGGCCCTGAAAGCCGGATCAAGCTCGGGTCACGCGAAGCAGCCCCAAAATGGCGACGCCGCGGAAGCGCTATTCGGCGCGGCGCACGTAAGCCATTTCGTTCGTGTCGACGATGACCTTTTCGCCCGCCGTCACAAAGGGCGGCACCATGATGCGCACGCCGTTCTCCAACATAGCCGGCTTATAGGACGATGCGGCCGTCTGGCCCTTCACAACCGGGTCCGCTTCCACAATCTTGAGCGTCACCTGATCCGGCAGGCTGATGCCGATGGGGCGGCCTTCATGAAGCTCTAGCACGACCTTCATCCCGTCCTGGAGGAAGGCCGAGCGCTCGCCTACGAATTCCTGAGCCAACTCTATCTGCTCATAGGTATCGGTGTCCATGAACACGAGCATGTCGCCCTGCGGATAGAGAAACTGAAAGTCCTTCTGTTCCAAACGGACCTTCTCGACCGTCTCCGACGACCGGAACCGCTCGTTGAGCTTAGAGCCATTGATCAGGTTCTTGAGCTCAACCTGATTGTAAGCCGGACCTTTGCCCGGCTTAACCGCTTGTGTCTTCACCGCAACCCAGAGGCTGTTGTTGTGCTCAATAACGTTCCCTGGCCTGATTTCGTTACCGTTGATTTTCATGATGGCGCTCGCGCGTAAGAATTCGTTGGGCAAGGTGTGGCGGATGCACCGGGGCGCTGTCAAGCCATCAAACAAAGCCCTTATGTTCGCATCCCCCTGTAACACCGAAGCAACAGACGCCTTCCCTCTTCCCTCCCTAACAGGATTGCCACTTTTTTCCTGCTCAGGACGCATGTTAAAATTTTCACGCAGTTTCAAGAAATTAAGCTGCGGTTAATGGGCCACTACCGGAACGAAATCATGAAAAAACTCCTCATCGCCGCGATCGGCATCACCGCCGCGTCGCTCTTATCAAGCAGTGCATTCGCTTTTAGCGGCGGTTATGCCAAGGGCATTGCGGCCGGCGAAAGCGCCGTGAAAGTTCATTACCGCCACTGCAATGCCAGCGCACACTTCGGGTGCGGCGGCAACCCGTACCACTTCGACAGGTGCCATCACTATCGGCTTTGCCACTATCCCTATCCGAACATCGCATCTCGCGGCGCGGATTGCTGCTGCAGCCTGCTCTGGCCGTTCTAAGCACGCTGCGCCGGGCGCGCCAACCGTTGTGGCGCAACCCGGCTTGCAAGCTGAGCGGCTTTCTGTATACATCGCGAAAAGGCGTTGGTCCAAAACCCTCATTCACCCCGGATCGGCTTGGGTGCGTTCCAGGATCTTAGGGAAAAGCGCCTTACCGAGAGCTTAACGAAAATAAGTCATTGATATGTAACGGAAATTTCGGATATCGCCTGCGCCGCCGCGGCTGCGAAAGGTGTGACGCTCGTTAACACATTATATTTAACCGGCTTTTCCGCGCCCACTTTCGTCCAAAAATATAATCGGTTAACCCTACAAGTCAGCCCAAGAAAGCTTTTCATTTTCAATAGGTTGGCCCGCCCGCCTACGTCAGGCCGGACAGGCGCTGCTCTTATTCTTAGGGATTTTTTAACGCACATCCAGACCGGAAATAAATCTGGCGCGCGAAAATTAACCATACTTGGTTAACGCTGCC
Source organism: uncultured Alphaproteobacteria bacterium (assembly GCA_963764115.1). Taxonomy (GTDB): domain Bacteria; phylum Pseudomonadota; class Alphaproteobacteria; order Rhizobiales; family Rhodomicrobiaceae; genus Rhodomicrobium. The sequence goes on along the minus strand of CAVXRT010000033.1, from coordinate 286,330 downwards.
CCACGAAGCGCGGATGACCTATGATAATGGGTCCGGCAGGCCACGCTCTACCCTCAAGGACCATAGCAGGCCGAGTGCCGACCTCTGGCTTGTTGGATCCCACGCTGCCGTGGGACATGCCAACGGCGGGGGCGCTTTGGCGGTGGAAGTAGGGAATCACAATCCTGCCCTCCCGCGGAATCGCAGCAGCGCAACAGGAGTCATTCTTTCGGTACGGCGGTCTCATTGGTTCTCGTACAGCTTATCCGAGGCAAGGTCGCTTAATAGCGTGCAGCGAAGCGAGTGCGAACTTGCTTTGGGCTGCACGAGTACAGCCCGCGCACGCAGGCGAACTTCCGGCGGAGTACGAGAATCATAAAGTCGCCGGTACGCCTTATCCGCGGGGAGTCCTTTCTCGCGCCCTCAGCAAATGGGTCAGGACTTCCCGCGGGGCGTACTAGTCTAGTGGCTCTGCCCACGCTGCCGGCAGGGGCAGAGCCTGTGGGAATTATGCTGGATTTCCCATTTCCTCGACGTGGCTGGGATCTGAGAAACATTATGTCGATGACGAAATTGCCTAGATGGTCATCGCTAGAGTAGATCAGGCATGTAGTGCTGGCTGCTCACTCTTGAGGTCGGTCAGCGACGCGAGGGGCGCCGGAACAACAAAGGTCGGATTGGCCGCCAAGACTTGAGCCTTCTCTACCGCGACTTCAGCGTGCGCCTCCTTAGCGGCAACCTCCTTCGGAGTCTCCTCGGTTGCAACCTCAGCTAGTGTCTTCTCAGGCGCCGCCGCCAGAACGAGTTGCTCGCGCGTCTCTTTGTGCAAGCGCAAGTTTTCCTCACGCATCTCGCGAAGAAATCGCATTATTTGGTTCTCGGGTTCCTCGCTCGAAGTCTCCTCGGTCGTGACCTCCGCCAGGGCCTCGGCATGAGCCTCCTCGGCTACCACCTCGGCCGGAGCCGTCTCAGGAGCCGCCTCGGCCGGAGTTTCCTTAGTCGTGACCTCGACCGGGATTTCTTCAGCCTTGATCTCAGCAGGCGCCTCCTCAGCCGCGACTTCGACCTGAACCTCAGCAGCAGCCACAGCCTCGGCATGAGCCTCGTCGGCTACCACCTCGGCCGGAGCCATCTCAGGAGCCGCCTCGGCCGCGGTTTCCTCGGTTGCGACATCGACCGGGATTTCCTCAGCCTTGATCTCAGCAGGCGCCTCCTCAGCCGCGACTTCGACCTGAACCTCAGCAGCAGCCACAACAGCCTCCTCGGCTGCCACCTCGGCCGGAGCCATCTCAGGAGCCGCCTCGGCCGCGGTTTCCTCGGTTGCGACCTCGACCGGGATTTCCTCAGCCTTGATCTCAGCAGGCGCCTCCTCAGCCGCGACTTCGACCTGAACCTCAGCAGCAGCCACAACAGCCTCCTCGGCTGCCACCTCGGCCGGAGCCGTTTCAGGACCCGCCTCGGCCGCAGTTTCCTCGGTTGCGACCTCGACCGGAGTCTCCTTGGCCACAGCCTCAGGGCTTGGCAAGGCTTCGGCCAAGTTTCCACTCTCCGGCATCACAAGGACTGTTCCGCAGGCCGCGATGGGATCGGCGACAAGGGGCTCGCTGGTTTCAGCCTCCGCAGTTGCGCTCGCCTGCGCCGTGGTTACCTCCGCTTGAGGTTCGGCGACCGCGATAGGCTCAGGGGAGCTTTCGGCGGCATGGGCGTGCGCAGGCGCCGGTTCGGCGCCTTTGACAAAATCGAGCATGCGTTGCGCCGCGGCGATGACGGCATCAACGTTGCTGCCTAGCTCGGCAGCCGCGCGCAAGCACTGCAAACGCGTGTCCTGTAGGTCCATGGTGTGGCCCTTGAGCAAATTTTGAGGGGTTTGGGCGCCGCACACTTCACTTTTCAGCGCAAAAAACACTATAAACCTTTTTTTTACTCTTGTCTCAACCAGAACGACTTCATCAAGCAATATTTTCCCGCAAAAGTTGTGCCTTGCGCCAAGTAATCCGTTCACGGCTTATCAAATGGCGCTTCGACGCTAGGCGCGGGCGCCAGGTCTGCCGGTCCATGCCGGCATTCCGGGGCGGCGTCAATGCGCGCGGCGCGGCGCTGCTTTATCCGCTTGGCCTTCATTCGGCTGCGGACTTCTTCGCCGCTTTCGCCGCGTCGCGCGCTTTCAGCGCGTCGGCGCAACCAGGCTCCAGCTCCGCCTCGTGACTGCGAAGACAAGCCTTGCGGCCCTCGCCTTTTTTCACGTCCTTGCAGAACTTTTCGAGATCGGCCCCGCAAGCAACCTTCAGCTTAACCCTGGCATCGGCAGCGCCGCTGGGCAAGACCAAGCTCAGAACTGCGGCAGCGATTGTGAACGTACGCATTGATTCCCTCCTTTAGCCGGCAAACATTCCAGCCCCGTTCTGGGCGAAGCCTGCCGCAATTACTAAACGTGAACTGCCGACAAAGTGAGAAATAGCCCAGGATTGTCGAGTGTTCCCCTTGATTTCCAGTTTATCCCATTCACGAGACCTCGCTCGCGGTGGCGGCGTCTTTCCATGTTGTTGCGCTTTCGCGCCCATGAAATCCGCCCGGACTCCGAGGAGGCCGTGTAAACGACGCTCATCTCGCCCCTTCGCTCAACAACGCCCGCACGACTTAAGAATGGCCGCTACAGCTACACGCTCTAACCAAATCGACGCTCAAGGCCAAAATCAGACTAAGTGGTATTAAAAACTTTGTTAGATCGGCATGGCCGCTTTTGGTCGCTTTGCGGTCTAGGCGGTGAAGGCGGGCCAATTTCAGCCGCAAGCCCCCCTTCCTGCTGCAAAGGCTGTCCATGGTGGAGGACCGCCCTGGGAACGCGCCGTTAGTCCATAGTCTAGGAGAGACAGGGCGACGTTGATTGTTGGTGGCGGATCAGTGGATCTAAATGTCGTGATCTGATACCTGTTCGACGCGAGCGTTGACTGGCATTGCAACCGGGGTATGGCATGGCAAATCGATATAGGGTGGCGTATTCCGCCGTGACGATCCGGCATTGGAGGTCTCCTGTCATAGTAACTTTCGCGGCCATCGCCGCGCTGGCGGCGCTGGCCAGCGACGCCGAGGCGAGACAGGCCCGCCCTGCGCCCCCAACGGAGGCGACGGCGCCGCGCCGTGCAGGCGAGCCGATCATGGCAATCGTGTCGATCAAGACCCAGCAGGTCACTTTCTATGACGCGGACGGATGGATCCTGCGGGCGCCGGTGTCGACCGGTACGAAGGGACGCGAGACGCCAGCCGGCGTCTTTGCCGTCCTGGAGAAGGACCTGGACCACCATTCCAGCCTCTATGACGATGCCCGGATGCCGCACATGCAACGCATCACCTGGAACGGCATCGCGCTGCACGGCGGCCCGCTGCCAGGGTATGCGGCCTCGCACGGCTGCGTGCGGATGCCCTTCGGCTTTGCGGAGAGGCTGTTCGACAAGACGCGGATCGGGATGCGGGTGATCATCTCGCCGGACGACGCAGCCCCGGCCGAGTTTTCTCACGCAGCGCTGTTCGAGCCGAACGAAGCGGCGGTCGCCGCTGCGCCGGCGCATGCAGAGAAGCTTGCCCGCGAGGCCACGGAGGCCGCCATGAAGGCCGATGAGACGCAGAAAACCGCCGCGACCCTGGCGCGCGAAACGGCGCAGCTCAAGGCGTCGCTGCGCAAGCTGGAAACGCTCAAGACCCGTGCCGACGCCGAACTCGCCTACGCCGAAAAGGCGCTTGCCGCCGCAAGGACTGACCAGGCTAAGGCGCGTGCCGGGGATCTGAGGCTCAAGGCGGCTGCCAGGTCTGCGGAAGCGGGCGCCCGGCTCGACACCGCAAGAGCCGATGGAAAATCGAAGCTCGACGCCGACGCCGGCGCAAAAGACGCCGCCAAGGCGGCCGCGAAGAGGAAAGCTGACACGGCAAAGGCGGCGAGCGACGCGAAGCTCGCGCTCGAGCCAGTCTCCATCTACATCAGCCGCGCGACGCAGAAGCTCTATGTAAAGCGCAACACGCATAAGCCGTGGGTGGATGGGGGCGAGGTGTTCGATTCGACCATTGAGGTTCCGGTCACGATCCGCAATCCCGACAAGCCGATCGGCACGCATGTGTTCACTGCGATGGCGAAGAGCGACGCGGGCTTGCGATGGTCCGTGGTGACGATCGACAACGGGGACGACGCCAAGAGCGCGCTCGACCGCATCACCATCCCGCAGGATGTGCTCGATCGCATCGCGCCGACTGCTATGCCGCGATCCTCGATCGTCGTCTCGGACGAGCCGCTGAGCCGCGAGACCAACTTTCGCACCGAGTTCGTCGCAGTGCTGAACAACCAGCCCCAGGGCGGCTTCGTGACGCGCCGGCCGACGCCCGCAGTCCCGAGGGGCAACTGGTGGGGCGACAGCGGCTTCGGCGGCTTCGACTTTTTTGGGAGCAATCAAAATACGCCGCAACGCGGCGGCCGGTACTATCGTCAGGCGCCACAGGGCTGGGGGTGGTGAGACGCGGAGCGCCGCGCGGAGGACGCATGGTCTGGTGCGGGATTCTATAGACCTTTTCGACGAAGACCGCATTCGGATCCGGGAGCAGCCTTGGTGTGCGTGGGATCGCCGATAACCCGGCTCGCCATTCTCCCGCTGTGGGCGAAACCGATTCACAACGGCCCCGCCGTTTCATGGCGAATCCGCGCTCCCACGCACAAATGTGCTGGCCGAGGGAAACGCCGCGGCGCGATGAACCCAGAACCTCGCCTCCACAGCGCAATGCAGCCATGCAAAAATGCCTCGATCGTGAACGAAAGCGTGCGCGGCCGGTTCACTCAACCAGGGCGTGGATTCGAGCGCAGGTGGAGTGATGGGTATTGTTCGGTTTGCGCTGCGGTTTCCACATACTTTTTATGTTCTTGCAATCCTGATCGTTTTCCTCGGCGTCACCGCCATCGTGACCACGTCCAAGGACATCTTCCCCCAAATCAAGATCCCGGTTGTCACCGTCATCTGGCAATACACCGGCCTCAGCCCGAAGGAGATGGAAGTCCGCGTCGCGACCTATAGCGAGTATTCCATCAGCTCGAGCGTGACCGGGATCAGGAACATCGAGTTGCAGACGCTGGAAGGGATCGTCGTCGAGAAGGTTTACTTCCAACCCGAAGTGAACATCGAGCTTGCGATTGCGCAGATCGTTTCCGCCTCGAACTCGATCCGGGCGCTCATGCCGACGGGCATCCAGCCGCCGATCATCATCCAATACAATGCGTCGAGCGTGCCTGTCCTGCAGCTCAGCCTGTCGTCCGACACGCTGAACGAGCAGCAACTCTACGATTATGCGCTCTATCGCGTGCGCCAGGCCCTCGCCCCCATCCCCGGCCTGACCCTGCCAACGCCCTATGGCGGCAAGTATCGTCAGATCATGGTGGATATCGACCCCGCGGCGCTCCTGGCCCAGGGTTTGACGCCAACCGACGTCACGAACGCGGTCAACGCCCAGAACCTGACAGTGCCCGCGGGCGACGTAAAGATCGGCAGCCGGCAATATATCGTGAGCGTCAACTCCCAGCCCGAAACCGTCGATCAGCTCAACAACATCCCGATCAAGCGGATGAACGGCGCGACGGTCTATCTCCGCGACGTCGGGCATGTGCGCGACGCCTGGGCCGTGCAGCAGAATATCGTGAGGGCGGACGGAAAGCGCAGCGTGCTGCTTACCGTGATCAAGAACGGCGATGCCTCCACGGTCGATGTCGTGAATGGCGTGAAGGCCGCCCTGCCTACGATCCGCGCCGCGGCGCCGCCGGGAATGGAAATCAAGGAGCTGTTCGATCAGTCGGTGTTCGTGACAAACTCCATCAACGGGGTCTTGCGCGAGGGCGCTATCGCGGCCGGGCTTACGGGCCTCATGATTCTCGTCTTCCTTGGAAGCTGGCGCTCCACGCTGATCGTGCTGATTTCGATTCCGCTCTCGATCCTCACCTCGATCGCGGTCCTGAGCGCGCTTGGCGAGACCATCAACACCATGACGCTCGGCGGTCTGGCGCTCGCCGTCGGCATCCTCGTGGACGACTCCACGGTCACAATCGAGAACACGCACAGGGTTCTCGACGAAGGCATGGAGTATGACAAGGGCATCGAGGAAGGCGCGGCAGGAATCGCGCTTCCGACGCTCGTCTCGACGCTGGCCATCTCCTGCGTCTTCATCTCAGTCGTGTTCCTGGAAGGCGCCCCGCGCTATCTGTTCACGCCACAGGGCTATGCGGTCGTGTTCGCGATGCTGGCGTCCTACACGATCTCACGGACCCTTGTCCCCATTATCAATCGCATCCTGTTGCGCGCTGAATACCTGCGGCGCGACGACCACGCAAATCCCGGCCTTTTCGGCCGCTTCCACCAGGCCTTCAACGGCCGCTTCGAGCGCTTCCGCAACTTTTATGTCTGGGTGCTGGATGGGTTCATCAATCACCGCTTCATCGTCCCCGTGATCGGCGTTTTCGTCTTCGCGACTGCGGGCGTGCTCTCCTATTATGTCGGGCGCGATTTCTTCCCCGCCGTCGACGCCGGCCTCATTCAGCTTCACGTGCGAGCGCCCGCCCGCACACGCATCGAGGATACGGAGAAATACTTTCAGCGGGTCGAAGATTACATCCGCGGCGTGATCCCCGACTCCGAGCGCGAACTCATCCTCGACAATATCGGCCTGCCGCAGCGGCTCTATAACCTCGCCTTCACCGACAACACCATCATCGGCGTGAATGACGGCACCATCCAGATTTCGCTCAAGCCGGGTCACCGCCCGACGCAGGAGTACCTCAGGAAGCTGCGCCAAGGGCTGCCCGAGGCGTTCCCCGACCTGCTCTTCTATTTCCAGCCCGCCGATATGGTGACGCAGATTCTGAATTTCGGCGTGCCGACCGAGATCGACGTGCAGATTCAGGGGAGAGATCCCAGCAACGTCGAACTCGCGAAGGAAGCGCAAAAGCGCCTTGCGAGCATTCAGGGCGTCGTCGACGCCCATATACAGCAGGAACTCGATGCGCCCAACCTCTACTTCAAAATCGATCGCACCCGCGCCCAGAACTTAAATCTGCAAGCCCAGCAAATCGTGAACGATCTCACGATCAGCCTCAGTTCGTCCGAGCAGGTCTATCCGAATTTCTGGATCGATGCGAAGCAGGGCATTCCTTACTACCTCGCGGTTCAAACGCCGGAGCGGCAAGTGTCGACGGTGAACGATCTCCTGAACACCTCGATCACCAGCGCGTCGGGAGGCGCTGTCTCGCCGATCCCGAACACGCTCGGCAATGTCGCCACCATGTCGCGACGCTATATCCAGTCGGTCATCAACCATAACAACGTAGCGCCGGTCTACGACATCTACGCCAGCGTCTCGGACCGCGATCTCGGCAGCGTCGCTTCGGAAATAAACAAGGTTATTGCTGACCTTCAGCCAAAGTTGAAGCCGGGCAACACCATGTCGCTTCTCGGGCAGGCCGCGAGCATGGACTCGGCCTTCAACCGTTTCACCATCGGACTCCTGTTCGCGGCTGTGTTCGTCTATCTCCTGATGGTCGTGAACTTCCAGGACTTCCTGGACCCGCTGGCCGTCATCCTCGGACTTCCGGGCGCAGGCTGCGGCATCATCATCATGCTGTTCATCACGGGGACGACCTTGAGCGTGCCTTCGCTCATGGGGGCGATCATGGCCATCGGCGTTGCGTCCGCGAACTCGATCCTGCTCGTCACTTTCGCGCGAGAGCGGCTCCTGAAGGGCGTGCCAGCGGCACAGGCCGCCTGCGAGGCCGGCAGGACGCGTCTTCGGCCCGTCCTGATGACTGCGGGCGCGATGGTCGTCGGCATGCTGCCCATGGCCATTGGCGGCCCGGGCGAGGAGCAGAACTCCGTTCTGGCGCGCGCCGTGATCGGCGGGCTTCTCGTTGGAACGCTGACGACGCTGTTCGTCGTTCCCTACGTTTACGCGATCATTCACGGGCTGAAAAATCGCTTCCAGGGAACAGGAAGGGACAAGGAAGGTTCGTCAAGCGGCGACGCGAAAGCCGGAGCGCCTCACCCCGAAAGGCAGCACGTATGACCACGCAAGAGGACCGCGACCAGCGTCTCCACCCCGAAGATCGCGTCGCCGAGGATGGGTCCTATGAGCCCCCCGAGGATGCGGACTCTCCAACAACCTCGCGCGGCCCCGTCCCCGGCCGCGAGCCCGAAAAGTCTCAAGGCGGGGGAGATCGAGGAGGTAAGGATCCCGCTCTGAGCCGGACGCGCCGCCGGGTGCTGATTGTGGCCGGGGTCGGCTTATTCCTGACGGTTGCAGGGTTCATTGGCTACGGCGTGTATCAGAGGGGGCAACGCAATCAGGCCGCCCAACAGGAGCTGGACGTCCGCCAGAACCGCATTCCCGCCTTGCGCATCGAGAAGGTGAAGGCGGTCGATACGCCGAGGGAGGTTCATCTTCCCGCGACGACGCAGGCCTTTGATGCGGCGACAATCTATGCGCGCCAGAGCGGATACATCTCCAAGCGCCTCGTCGATATCGGAAGCCGGGTCAAGACCAACGATTTGCTCGCCGTCATTTCAGCGCCCGAAGTTGACGACCAGCTCACGCAAGCCCGGGCGCAGCTCCAGCAGATGCAGGCGACGCTCGAGCAGACCCAGGCGACGCGCTCGCTCGCCAATGTCACCAACAACCGCTTCACACCGCTTGTAAGGCAGGGCTGGGAGACGAAGCAGACCGGCGACCAGAACTTCTACAATCTTGCCGCGCAAAATGCCGCCGTGGACGTCGCAAAAGCCAATATCCAGGCGCAGAAATCGCAAATTGCGAGGCTTGAGCGGGCGCAATCCTACGAGCGTGTTGTAGCCCCGTTCGATGGTGTCATCACCCTGCGCAACATCGATATCGGCAGCCTTGTCGCCGCCGACGCCACCTCGGGCACGCCCTTGTTTGCGATCGCGCATGACAATGTCTTGCGGGTCCGGGTGCATGTCCCACAGGATGTGGCGCTGCAACTGAAGCCCGGCATGGAGGCGACGCTCGACATCCCCGAAATCCCCGGGCGCAAATTCGCAGGCAAGGTTGCGCGAACAGCCAATTCTCTGGACCCCAATACACGCACGCTGCTTGTCGAGGCGGATATCAACAATCCGGACCGTACCCTAAGCCCAGGCCTCTACGGCACGGTCCACTTCATGATTCCAAGGCCTGCCCCCGTGATCGTGGTTCCTGCGTCGGCCTTGATCTTTGACCAGAACGGCATGCAAGTTGCGACCTTTTCGGACGGAATGGCGCATCTGCAGAAAGTCGGGATCGGGGAGGATGACGGCGCGGAGGTGCAAATTGCGACAGGGATTAAGCCAGGGCAGGACCTCATCATAGCCCCGCCTGCAGGCCTTGCCGACGGCGCGAAAGTGAAGCCTGCGTCTCAGAAGCCGGTTAAGGAAGTTGCGAAGTAGCCGCGAGCCAAGCTGCAGGCAAAGGAAAAGCCCCTAACGATCAAGTCGTTAGGGGCGTTGGCAAGCTGAAATTTGCATACAACACGTCTTTTGGAAAGAACCGGCAGAACCGCTGTCCTGCTGGGAGGAAGTTATTACCAGCATAATCTCCGGGCAACAGCTTTTGCGTGCATTACCCAACATCAGTCGGAATAGTTGCGTAAAAAACACACACCGCTCCATAGCGAGGCAGGTGAGCTGTTCATAGGCCGGCGCCCGGATTAATATGCAATCGTGGCGATAGGCCGAAGCCTGAAACGATCGTCATCAGAACGGCAATCCGTTAGCCTTGTATCGAGCCGCCCTGTTGGGCCGCTCCTTCATTTTTAATCGATGATCGGCATGCGATGGCCAATGCTCACAAAAAACTAACCCCTGTTTCCGCCGTCGACCGGCTCGAAGAGTTATACACAGGGGCAGCCTCGGCGCTTGCGGAAGCGCTTGACCATTATCTCGGCACAGGCGTTCCGCCGTCGCCCGAGACGCGCGCCAGGTTCCACTATCCGTTCCTCCGGCTCAGCTACCGCAACGAAAAGCCGGCGGCGCACTCGCCGGGCTTACGCGCTTTCGCCAGGCTGGAGCGTCCGGGGGTCTATGAGACGACAGTGACCCATCCCGCCCCTTTCCGCAGCTATCTCCTCGAGCAGCTGGAACCGCTTGCGACCGAGTACGGCGCCGAAATCGAGGTGGGGGTGAGCAAGCAGGAGATCCCCTACCCTTACGTGATCGAGCGCGCGGAGGAGATCACCGGCTCCAATGTCTCGGCAAGCGAGCTGGGACGCCACTTTCCGACGCCCCGCCTCTCCGCCGTCGGCGACGAGGTGGCCGACGGGCTGTTTGAGCGCAAGGAAGGCGAACCGCGGCCCCTCGCGCTATTCGACGCCGTCCGCACCGATTTTTCCCTGCGCCGGCTCGTTCATTATACGGGAAGCGACTGGCGCCACATGCAGCGCTGGATTCTGCTCACCAACTATCACCGCTATGTCGATCAGTTCCTGCACTGGGGACGCGAGCAGCTGCAGCGTGAAGGCGGCTTTGACCAACTCGTTGCGCCGGGCGACGTCATCATCAGGCGGGAGCATTCGCCCGAAGAGGCGGAGGCGCTTTTGAGAAGCTCGCAGTGGCATCGCTATCAGATGCCTGCCTACCATGTGACGAGCGGCGGCGACTCTGGGGTGACACTCATCAACATCGGCGTCGGTCCCTCCAATGCGAAGAATATCACCGACCATCTGGCCGTCATCCGCCCGAATTGCTGGCTCATGATCGGCCATTGCGCAGGCCTTCGCGACACCCAGTTGATCGGAGATTATGTGCTTGCCCACGCCTATCTGCGTCAGGATCACATCCTCGACGAGTTGATCCCGCCGAGCGTGCCGATCCCGGCGCTCGCCGAGGTGCAGGTGGCCTTGCAGGAGGCCGCCGCCTCGGTGACCGGTCACGGCGGCGACGCGCTGAAACAGCGGCTTAGAACAGGCACCGTCGTCACCAATGACGACCGCAATTGGGAGTTGCGCTTCACCCAGGAAAGAAAGCGCATCAATCTCTCCCGCGCCGTCGCCGTCGACATGGAGAGCGGCACGATTGCAGCCCAGGGGTTTCGCCTGCGCGTCCCCTACGGCACGCTGCTGTGCGTATCGGATAAGCCGCTGCACGGCGAGATCAAGCTGCCGGGAGCGGCCAGCGCCTTTTACGAGACGGCGGTCGCGCAGCATCTTCAGATCGGCCTCGCCGCCCTCGATCTTCTCAAGCAAAGGCGGGACAGCCTGCATTCGCGAAAGTTGCGGTCCTTCGACGAGCCCCCCTTCCGGTGATCTTCAAGCCGGCACGATGTACGGCATTTTCGTCTGGTTATCTCCCGCCTTGAGCGAACGAGCGTGCAGTATGAGTGCGATTTGACGCCATAAAGCGGTCGCAATCATAAGAGAGGTAAGAAATACTGGACACACCTAAACAAGAATATTGCTATGATAATTAACAGAAGAACTTTCCTGACAGGGGCTTTGGCCTTGTCCGCAACTGGCGCCCTCGCGGATGATGATCGTCTTGATTACGACGAATATCCATTTTTCGATTACTTCTCCATAAGAAAAAGAGGCCTATCTGAAAGCACTCCACCTGATATCATTGCCGCCATTCGGATAGCAACGTCGATGCCTACTGATAATCATTTCAACGTAATGAGAGAGCTGTCGCAAATAACCGAGACAGGTTCGACAGGCGAAGTTTTTAACAGTAGATGGAGAAAAGCAGCTAACCCACTGCTAGTATTGTTTTTTCATGAAATCGGGTATAAGGAAACGCAGCTGCCTGGTGATTGTACGCCGTGGTGCGCGGCGACAGTTGCGTGGTGCTTGAAGCGGACAGGGATGTCCATTCCCAGTAATCCGGCATCAACGCAGGGTTATCTGCAATATGGCAAGCGAGTTACCGATCCAAGACCCGGTGACCTCTGTGTTTTTGCTGGGGTAAACGATACATCAGCGGGCCACTTGGGGCTCTACGTTTCTCGTGTTGGAGATAAACTTCGCGTTCTTGGTGGAAACCAGACTGGACATTCGGCTACCAACTGTGGACCCGGATATCGCCAGAGCAAAATATGTATCACTGAAATTCCTATAAACAATGATCGGAGCCCCTCCGTGGGCGTGCATTACCTCTCCGCCTATGTTCGCCCCGCGTGAAGGGCAGCCATCCGGTTCCAGCCCGGGGCTTCGACTTGCGGCGTCGCAGGCTTGCTCCGGCCGGCGATTGACCAACGGATCGCCGCCTCTGTCCCGGAAACGCCGCAGGCGTTATCCGGGATCGCAATAGATTGAAGCGCCTGGTTTTTGCGATCCCGGCTCGCGCTTCGCTTGGCCGGGACGACGAAGTGGAGCAAGCGGCGTCTGCGTTGGCGCGTCTAGAGCCTATCCGCTTTTGATAAAATCAAAAGCGGGCTCTAAGTTTTTGTTTTGTCGTGCGTCTTTATCGGAAAACCGCTTCGCACTTTTCCGGACGCACACTAGCGAACTCAGCTTTAGAGCGGCGTGCGGAAAGTTCGGAACCGAAGCGACGCACGCTCATTCCCGCGTTCGCGGCGGATTGAATGCAGGAGCGCCTCTCGCCCATCTGGCGGCAGCCATCTCCGACGGCGTCCGCCTTACGCCTCTCGGTTAACGGTTTGTTCGCAGCGCTAAGTCTTAATCTGAAACTGGTTAACGGGAGCGCGGCGGATTTATTTCCGGTCCAATTTACACTTGATTAGGCTTAACCATCCATTTATCCCGCCTAGAACGCGGCCTACGAGGGCGATAGGCAGGCAATTCCAACGCATTGAAAATGATCAGCTTTTTTACCGCCGACTGGCCCATTAAATAGAATTTAATGCCGGAATTTTGGCATTAAGTGGGCTCTGAAAAGTCCGTTAAATATAATCGCGGATTCCCATATTAACCATGACCGCGCCGAAGTCAGCCCGCCGCGTGCGCCGGGAGCGCCGTCCGTCCTGAATTTTCTTATCAATATCAACGGCTTATCCATTAACTTCCCGGCAAGGCGCTTTCTTATACAATTCTCACTCAAGAAAAATCCGTGACGCAAACGCTAAGCGGGACGCCAATCCGGGGATGAAAGTGAGGTCCAATGTCTGCCGAAAATCAAATCGAGGCCCGCTTGCGAGTAAGCGCACGGCGCCCGGTCGCGCATCGAGTCCGAGCACGCGGCGCTGGCGATATATAATCACGCTTGCCAGCACGGAAGACGAACATTCGTCCACCTATTTTACATCCATGTCTGACTGGACGTTGCTCCAACGAGTTCCGGCTAAATCAACTGATGAGTGAGTTAAATGTCTGATGGGTCATTGCAAATTTTTTTTCCGATAAGCACCCAGGTGGAACCGTTCCGCCTCGGCCTTTTCCGCGTCAGTTAAGCGGCGCTTGATTAGAACCACCTCCATGGAGTCCACTGCCCTGGGGCGGCGATGGACCTCGTCTAGGGAAAGCTGCTTGGTCAACTCGGCGCCGTAGGGGCTGAGAACCATGTTCAGTGATTCCACGTCAAACCGCGCTTCCAGCCAGCCTAGGTACCAGTGCCAGTCGGTATAATAGAGCCAGCTGCGTTCGTTGAATGCGCGGACATGGGTGGGATCTTGCCATGCGCCGTGGGAAAGGTCGTAGGGTACGTTGATCACCATCCGTCCGCCCTCGCGCAGAAGTGCGAGACAGGTCGTCATAAGCTGGGGCAGAGCGGGTACGTGCTCCAGGACATCGCGGGCGATAATGGCGTCGAAGCGGTCTGCACAGAGGCGCTGCAGCCCGAAGCGCTCGCTGGTGAAATAACGTCCAAGCCATCCCGGTTCGGAGATATCTCCAAGAAGGTCGGGACGCCATTTGGGATCGATGTCGATGTTCAAGACGTCGGGGGACCAGGACTTGCCACTGCCCAGGTTGATGATCGCGGGAAGCGCCGGCGACGTTCGAACTGCTGCGTCGGCCAGCAGCCGGGCCTGATTGCGGCGGCTGAACAATTCAAACGCAGTTTTCTCCAGTTGGCGGCGGCGCGGCTCATCTTTCACCAGCGAGACGCACGCCTCGACGAGTTCCTCATAGGGAACGGCCACCATCGCCTCGCGGATGCCGTCCTCGATCTCGGTGCCGGCGCCTGCCTCGCTCACCACTGCTTTTTTGTTGGCGAGAAGGTACGAGGTTCGCACCAGTTCATGAATACTGTCCTCATAGTAGTGGAGGTTGAGCACTACTTTCGCATTGGCGATGGCGGCATCCCGCTCCTCGCCATAGACCCCGAAGAGATGCACAACCTTCAGACCAGCCAGCCGCAATTTTTCCAAAACGGCTTGCCGGCGTGAGTTCAGCGAACCGTAAAACAGCACATCGATCTCAGGCTCTTCAACGCTGACGATCCGCGCCATCCTCGGGGTGAAGCCCAGACAGACGCGAGTGAAGTCGCGCCCGAGCATAGCTTGCCCAGCCTCGATGTTCTTGGCGCAATAGTCCCAAACCGGGAACCGTTTCAGGAGGTTCGCGTAGGAGGGATTGCTTGGGAAAATCGTTCGCAGCTGCTCGAGATTGATGATAACGCCGTTGCCGGGAAGCCCCGCGCCCAATTCCTCAGACAAGCGGTGACTGTTAAAAAAGAGATTGATTCCCTCACGCCCATAGGAATTGATCAAGACAGCCGCTTGAGCACCCAGAGCCCTGAAAGCTTCGGCAAAAAATTCCGCTAACTCGCTAACTGCAGCCGAATGTGGATTGTTGTCTTCCGCAAAAACAACCAACTGAACCTGTTTCCAGTGGTCCGGCAGAGATACAGTTCCCTCAAGAGCTTGTTCACCCTGGATAGTCGGCATAACCTTGAGATGCTTCGCTTGCGCTTGCGCCGGGGGGAGCATTTCAGTAGCCATCTGTGCTGGAACGCCTTCCTGCACGCTTATGGTGTCAGGCGAATGTCCCATCAGCCAGCGGTCGAACATAATCTGGTAGCCCGTTTCCAAATCGCGCGTGTAGCTGGCGATGTCGAACAGGGGCGACGTCAGCTTGTTGCGGGACAGCCGCTCTCGCAACGCCTTCAATTCAGCCGGATTTTGGGCAAGATGCAGAGCCTTCGCCTCATAGTCATCGAGCGAGGCCGTAACGAGTTCGGATAGGCCAATGGTGTGCAACACACTTCCCGCGACCCGTCCTACGAAAGCCGTGCCAGCGCAGGTCAGAAGAGGCAGTCCCGCCCACATTGCGTCGGAAGCTGTCGTATGGGCGTTGACGGGCAGCGAATCCAGGAACAGGTCCGCCAGGGCCATGCGCTCCAGATGCTGGGAATGGACGAGGCCCTGGGCGAAGACGATCCGCTCCGGGTCCACGCCGCGAGCTTCCGCCGCTCGCAGCAAGTGCTCTCGCGTGCCGGTCTCCAACAGCCAAAGCACGCTGCCCGGCGCGTTTTTCAACAGCCGCATCCATACGTCGAAAAAGGACGGCGTGATCTTGTAATTGCCGTTGAAACTGCAAAACACAAAGCCGTCCTCGGGCAAGCCAAACTGGCGCCGTGTAAGGCCCAGTGTAGAAATTGCCCGCTTCGTGTCGTTGGGTTGATAGCAATGCGGAAGGTATACAAGCTTTTCGGAAAAATGGCGGCGCTGGTTGAGGGGAACGACAAAGTGATCGGCGATCATATAATCGATGCAGTCGGCGCCCATTGTGCCGGGATAACCAAGATAAGCGACCTGGATCGGCGCAGGGCGGCCCGCCATGATTTCGGTGCGGGCGTCTTGCGTGTAGCCTTTGAGGTCGACGAGAATATCGATTCCGTCGTCGCGTATCCTGCTGATGGCCGCTTCATGCGACATGGCGCGGACATCGATAAAATGATCAAAGGCGGCCACGAGGCGCGAGCGGATTTCGCTCCCATCGTCGATGCCGTAGGAATAAGCGTAAATTTCAAAGCGCTGATGATCGTGATGCTCCAGCATCTCAGCGATGAGGAACGCGGTCGCATGCTCTTTGAAGTCGCTGGAAAGATAGCCGATGCGGATGCGCCCGGGCCGGCGCGCGGCTGGGGATATGGCGTAGATGTGCTCCGGGTGGAGAAGCGTCGCCCAATTCCGCGCGCAGAGAAGTTGCTCATCGGGCGGCGTGTTCGCGGTGAGGAAGGAGAAGGGCGAGATCCGCGCGCCTGCTCGCACAAGTTCTCGCAGTTTGTTTAGCGTCTCTTCAAAATGCTGCCAGTCACAGAGATGACGCTGCTCAAAGAAGAGGTTCGCAACGGCATTAGGGAAGTTCGGATTGATGCGCAGAGCCGCGCGGAAGAGTTCGATGGCTTCGTCGCGACGGCCCTGGTGCGCCACGTTTATCCCGAGATTGGTCAGCGCTTCGACAAAATCGGGCTGAAGCCCCACGGCCTTGCGGAAGCAGTCCTCCGCTTCCTTAATCCGGCCTGCGCGGTGATGGCACGTCCCGAGCGCATTGAACGCTACGGGGTTCGGTTGAAGGTCCGTCGCCTTCTGCAACGCCTCGGCCGCTTCGGTCAAATATCCTAACTCGGAAAGCAGGCTTCCCAGGTTGACATAGGGCAGGAAGAGAGAGGGCGCCAGCCGGATCGCCGCTCGATATTCCGCGACCGCCTTTTCGGGCTTTTGCAAGGCGCCGTAGGCGTTTCCAAGATTGTAATGCGCTTCCACGAATTTGGGATCGAGTGCGACGGCTTTTTCCAGAGCCGTTATCGCTTCAGCATGTTTGTTTTGATCCATCAGCGCGATGGCGAGATTGCTCAATGCGCCTGCATTGGAGGGGTTGATTCGCGTCGCCCTGTTGTAAGCCAGGATGGCTTCGTCGGGTTTGCCCTGCGCCCTCAGCACATTGCCGATGTTATTGTGCGCTTCCGAGGATGAACCATCGACCGCCAATGCCCGCGTGATGAGGTCGCGAGCTTCGTCGAGCTTGTTTTGCCCCAAGGCGAGGACGCCGAGGTGATGCAGCGCCGTGAAATTACCGGGGTGCGTCCTCAGCACCGCCCGGTACGAGGCTTCCGCCTCCGCATGCTTGCCCTGCTGGTGTAACGAAATGGCCTCTGCCAAAAATCCATCCGCGCGCATGTCGGCAACCTCCGGTTGCCAAACCTACAACCTAGTTCGCGCGCTGGTTCAAGCAAAAATCCTCTTCGCGAGGACGGGCAAAAACCCGGGATAGTTCGCCGAACTGTAAAAAAGGGGGCGCGTGGCCCCCTTCTATTGCACCGGCGTGCCGGCCTCTTTTAAACTTGGCAAGCGGTAGGACTACACGAGCCGCAATGCGACGGAAGTCTGCTGGGCAGACGACATCGCTGCCAACTGGGTTGTTGAGAACGACTGCACTTGGGCCGTGGTCATGCTTATACCTATGGTGGTGGTCGACAGTCCGGCCACCTGCGTCGTCGTCAGCAGGGCCACCGTCAGGGTGTCGAGATTGACGCTTGTCAGCCCGTTCAGCTGCGTCGAGCTCAACGCCTGCGTCTGCGCCGTGCTCAGACCGCCCAGCGTCGTGGTGCCGAGCGCGTTCAGCGCCGTGGTCGACAGCCCGGCCACCTGCGTCGTCGTCAGCAGGCCGGGCGTCAGGGCGTCGAGATTGACGCTCGTCAGACCGTTCAGCTGCGTCGAGCTCAGGAGCTGCGTCTGCGCCGTGCTCAGGTTGCCAAGAACCGAGGTGCCGAGCTTGTTCAGCGACGCCGTCGACAGCCCGCTCAGCTGCGTCGTCGACAGAAGCGTGAAGCTCACCGCGTCGAAATTGGCCGTGCTGAGCCCGTTCAGCTGCGCCGAGCTCAAAGCCTGCGTCTGCGCCGTGCTCAGATTGCCCAGCACCGTGGTGCCGAGCGCGTTCAGCGCCGTCGAGGACAGACCGCTTATCTGCGTCGCCGTAAGCTCACCGGCCGTCAGCGCGTCGAGATTGACGCTCGTCAGCCCGTTCAGCTGCGTCGAGCTCAACGCCTGCGTCTGCGCCGTGCTCAGACCGCCCAGCGTCGTGGTGCCGAGCGCGTTCAGCGCCGTGGTCGACAGCCCGGCCACCTGCGTCGTCGTCAGCAGGCCGGGCGTCAGGGCGTCGAGATTGACGCTCGTCAGACCGTTCAGCTGCGTCGAGCTCAGGAGCTGCGTCTGCGCCGTGCTCAGGTTGCCAAGAACCGAGGTGCCGAGCTTGTTCAGCGACGCCGTCGACAGCCCGCTCAGCTGCGTCGTCGACAGAAGCGTGAAGCTCACCGCGTCGAAATTGGCCGTGCTGAGCCCGTTCAGCTGCGCCGAGCTCAAAGCCTGCGTCTGCGCCGTGCTCAGATTGCCCAGCACCGTGGTGCCGAGCGCGTTCAGCGCCGTCGAGGACAGACCGCTTATCTGCGTCGCCGTAAGCTCACCGGCCGTCAGCGCGTCGAGATTGACGCTTGTCAGCCCGTTCAGCTGCGTCGAGCTCAACGCCTGCGTCTGCGCCGTGCTCAGACCGCCCAGCGTCGTGGTGCCGAGCGCGTTCAGCGCCGTGGTCGACAGCCCGGCCACCTGCGTCGTCGTCAGCAGGCCGGGCGTCAGGGCGTCGAGATTGACGCTCGTCAGACCGTTCAGCTGCGTCGAGCTCAGGAGCTGCGTCTGCGCCGTGCTCAGGTTGCCAAGAACCGAGGTGCCGAGCTTGTTCAGCGACGCCGTCGACAGCCCGCTCAGCTGCGTCGTCGACAGAAGCGTGAAGCTCACCGCGTCGAAATTGGCCGTGCTGAGCCCGTTCAGCTGCGCCGAGCTCAAAGCCTGCGTCTGCGCCGTGCTCAGATTGCCCAGCACCGTGGTGCCGAGCGCGTTCAGCGCCGTCGAGGACAGACCGCTTATCTGCGTCGCCGTAAGCTCACCGGCCGTCAGCGCGTCGAGATTGACGCTCGTCAGCCCGTTCAGCTGCGTCGAGCTCAACGCCTGCGTCTGCGCCGTGCTCAGACCGCCCAGCGTCGTGGTGCCGAGCGCGTTCAGCGCCGTGGTCGACAGCCCGGCCACCTGCGTCGTCGTCAGCAGGCCGGCCGTCAGGGCGTCGAGATTGACGCTCGTCAGACCGTTCAGCTGCGTCGAGCTCAGGAGCTGCGTCTGCGCCGTGCTCAGGTTGCCAAGAACCGAGGTGCCGAGCTTGTTCAGCGACGCCGTCGACAGCCCGCTCAGCTGCGTCGTCGACAGAAGCGTGAAGCTCACCGCGTCGAAATTGGCCGTGCTGAGCCCGTTCAGCTGCGCCGAGCTCAAAGCCTGCGTCTGCGCCGTGCTCAGATTGCCCAGCACCGTGGTGCCGAGCGCGTTCAGCGCCGTCGAGGACAGACCGCTTATCTGCGTCGCCGTAAGCTCACCGGCCGTCAGCGCGTCGAGATTGACGCTCGTCAGCCCGTTCAGCTGCGTCGAGCTCAACGCCTGCGTCTGCGCCGTGCTCAGACCGCCCAGCGTCGTGGTGCCGAGCGCGTTCAGCGCCGTGGTCGACAGCCCGGCCACCTGCGTCGTCGTCAGCAGGCCGGGCGTCAGGGCGTCGAGATTGACGCTCGTCAGACCGTTCAGCTGCGTCGAGCTCAGGAGCTGCGTCTGCGCCGTGCTCAGGTTGCCAAGAACCGAGGTGCCGAGCTTGTTCAGCGACGCCGTCGACAGCCCGCTCAGCTGCGTCGTCGACAGAAGCGTGAAGCTCACCGCGTCGAAATTGGCCGTGCTGAGCCCGTTCAGCTGCGCCGAGCTCAAAGCCTGCGTCTGCGCCGTGCTCAGATTGCCCAGCACCGTGGTGCCGAGCGCGTTCAGCGCCGTCGAGGACAGACCGCTTATCTGCGTCGCCGTAAGCTCACCGGCCGTCAGCGCGTCGAGATTGACGCTCGTCAGACCGTTCAGCTGCGTCGAGCTCAACGCCTGCGTCTGCGCCGTGCTCAGACCGCCCAGCGTCGTGGTGCCGAGCGCGTTCAGCGCCGTGGTCGACAGCCCGGCCACCTGCGTCGTCGTCAGCAGGCCGGGCGTCAGGGCGTCGAGATTGACGCTCGTCAGACCGTTCAGCTGCGTCGAGCTCAGGAGCTGCGTCTGCGCCGTGCTCAGGTTGCCAAGAACCGAGGTGCCGAGCTTGTTCAGCGACGCCGTCGACAGCCCGCTCAGCTGCGTCGTCGACAGAAGCGTGAAGCTCACCGCGTCGAAATTGGCCGTGCTGAGCCCGTTCAGCTGCGCCGAGCTCAAAGCCTGCGTCTGCGCCGTGCTCAGATTGCCCAGCACCGTGGTGCCGAGCGCGTTCAGCGCCGTCGAGGACAGACCGCTTATCTGCGTCGCCGTAAGCTCACCGGCCGTCAGCGCGTCGAGATTGACGCTCGTCAGCCCGTTCAGCTGCGTCGAGCTCAACGCCTGCGTCTGCGCCGTGCTCAGACCGCCCAGCGTCGTGGTGCCGAGCGCGTTCAGCGCCGTGGTCGACAGCCCGGCCACCTGCGTCGTCGTCAGCAGGCCGGGCGTCAGGGCGTCGAGATTGACGCTCGTCAGACCGTTCAGCTGCGTCGAGCTCAGGAGCTGCGTCTGCGCCGTGCTCAGGTTGCCAAGAACCGAGGTGCCGAGCTTGTTCAGCGACGCCGTCGACAGCCCGCTCAGCTGCGTCGTCGACAGAAGCGTGAAGCTCACCGCGTCGAAATTGGCCGTGCTGAGCCCGTTCAGCTGCGCCGAGCTCAAAGCCTGCGTCTGCGCCGTGCTCAGATTGCCCAGCACCGTGGTGCCGAGCGCGTTCAGCGCCGTCGAGGACAGACCGCTTATCTGCGTCGCCGTAAGCTCACCGGCCGTCAGCGCGTCGAGATTGACGCTCGTCAGCCCGTTCAGCTGCGTCGAGCTCAACGCCTGCGTCTGCGCCGTGCTCAGACCGCCCAGCGTCGTGGTGCCGAGCGCGTTCAGCGCCGTGGTCGACAGCCCGGCCACCTGCGTCGTCGTCAGCAGGCCGGGCGTCAGCGCGTCGAGATTGACGCTCGTCAGACCGTTCAGCTGCGTCGAGCTCAGGAGCTGCGTCTGCGCCGTGCTCAGGTTGCCAAGAACCGAGGTGCCGAGCTTGTTCAGCGACGCCGTCGACAGCCCGCTCAGCTGCGTCGTCGACAGAAGCGTGAAGCTCACCGCGTCGAAATTGGCCGTGCTGAGCCCGTTCAGCTGCGCCGAGCTCAAAGCCTGCGTCTGCGCCGTGCTCAGATTGCCCAGCACCGTGGTGCCGAGCGCGTTCAGCGCCGTCGAGGACAGACCGCTTATCTGCGTCGCCGTAAGCTCACCGGCCGTCAGCGCGTCGAGATTGACGCTCGTCAGCCCGTTCAGCTGCGTCGAGCTCAACGCCTGCGTCTGCGCCGTGCTCAGACCGCCCAGCGTCGTGGTGCCGAGCGCGTTCAGCGCCGTGGTCGACAGCCCGGCCACCTGCGTCGTCGTCAGCAGGCCGGCCGTCAGGGCGTCGAGATTGACGCTCGTCAGACCGTTCAGCTGCGTCGAGCTCAGGAGCTGCGTCTGCGCCGTGCTCAGGTTGCCAAGAACCGAGGTGCCGAGCTTGTTCAGCGACGCCGTCGACAGCCCGCTCAGCTGCGTCGTCGACAGAAGCGTGAAGCTCACCGCGTCGAAATTGGCCGTGCTGAGCCCGTTCAGCTGCGCCGAGCTCAAAGCCTGCGTCTGCGCCGTGCTCAGATTGCCCAGCACCGTGGTGCCGAGCGCGTTCAGCGCCGTCGAGGACAGACCGCTTATCTGCGTCGCCGTAAGCTCACCGGCCGTCAGCGCGTCGAGATTGACGCTCGTCAGCCCGTTCAGCTGCGTCGAGCTCAACGCCTGCGTCTGCGCCGTGCTCAGACCGCCCAGCGTCGTGGTGCCGAGCGCGTTCAGCGCCGTGGTCGACAGCCCGGCCACCTGCGTCGTCGTCAGCAGGCCGGGCGTCAGGGCGTCGAGATTGACGCTCGTCAGACCGTTCAGCTGCGTCGAGCTCAGGAGCTGCGTCTGCGCCGTGCTCAGGTTGCCAAGAACCGAGGTGCCGAGCTTGTTCAGCGACGCCGTCGACAGCCCGCTCAGCTGCGTCGTCGACAGAAGCGTGAAGCTCACCGCGTCGAAATTGGCCGTGCTGAGCCCGTTCAGCTGCGCCGACGTCAGCGCCTGCGTCTGCGCCGTGCTCAGATTGCCCAGCACCGTGGTGCCGAGCGCGTTCAGCGCCGTCGAGGACAGACCGCTTATCTGCGTCGCCGTAAGCTCACCGGCCGTCAGCGCGTCGAGATTGACGCTTGTCAGACCGTTCAGCTGCGTCGAGCTCAACGCCTGCGTCTGCGCCGTGCTCAGACCGCCCAGCGTCGTGGTGCCGAGCGCGTTCAGCGCCGTGGTCGACAGCCCGGCCACCTGCGTCGTCGTCAGCAGGCCGGGCGTCAGCGCGTCGAGATTGACGCTCGTCAGACCGTTCAGCTGCGTCGAGCTCAGGAGCTGCGTCTGCGCCGTGCTCAGGTTGCCAAGAACCGAGGTGCCGAGCTTGTTCAGCGACGCCGTCGACAGCCCGCTCAGCTGCGTCGTCGACAGAAGCGTGAAGCTCACCGCGTCGAAATTGGCCGTGCTGAGCCCGTTCAGCTGCGCCGAGCTCAAAGCCTGCGTCTGCGCCGTGCTCAGATTGCCCAGCACCGTGGTGCCGAGCGCGTTCAGCGCCGTCGAGGACAGACCGCTTATCTGCGTCGCCGTAAGCTCACCGGCCGTCAGCGCGTCGAGATTGACGCTCGTCAGACCGTTCAGCTGCGTCGAGCTCAACGCCTGCGTCTGCGCCGTGCTCAGACCGCCCAGCGTCGTGGTGCCGAGCGCGTTCAGCGCCGTGGTCGACAGCCCGGCCACCTGCGTCGTCGTCAGCAGGCCGGGCGTCAGGGCGTCGAGATTGACGCTCGTCAGACCGTTCAGCTGCGTCGAGCTCAGGAGCTGCGTCTGCGCCGTGCTCAGGTTGCCAAGAACCGAGGTGCCGAGCTTGTTCAGCGACGCCGTCGACAGCCCGCTCAGCTGCGTCGTCGACAGAAGCGTGAAGCTCACCGCGTCGAAATTGGCCGTGCTGAGCCCGTTCAGCTGCGCCGAGCTCAAAGCCTGCGTCTGCGCCGTGCTCAGATTGCCCAGCACCGTGGTGCCGAGCGCGTTCAGCGCCGTCGAGGACAGACCGCTTATCTGCGTCGCCGTAAGCTCACCGGCCGTCAGCGCGTCGAGATTGACGCTCGTCAGCCCGTTCAGCTGCGTCGAGCTCAACGCCTGCGTCTGCGCCGTGCTCAGACCGCCCAGCGTCGTGGTGCCGAGCGCGTTCAGCGCCGTGGTCGACAGCCCGGCCACCTGCGTCGTCGTCAGCAGGCCGGGCGTCAGGGCGTCGAGATTGACGCTCGTCAGACCGTTCAGCTGCGTCGAGCTCAGGAGCTGCGTCTGCGCCGTGCTCAGGTTGCCAAGAACCGAGGTGCCGAGCTTGTTCAGCGACGCCGTCGACAGCCCGCTCAGCTGCGTCGTCGACAGAAGCGTGAAGCTCACCGCGTCGAAATTGGCCGTGCTGAGCCCGTTCAGCTGCGCCGAGCTCAAAGCCTGCGTCTGCGCCGTGCTCAGATTGCCCAGCACCGTGGTGCCGAGCGCGTTCAGCGCCGTCGAGGACAGACCGCTTATCTGCGTCGCCGTAAGCTCACCGGCCGTCAGCGCGTCGAGATTGACGCTTGTCAGCCCGTTCAGCTGCGTCGAGCTCAACGCCTGCGTCTGCGCCGTGCTCAGACCGCCCAGCGTCGTGGTGCCGAGCGCGTTCAGCGCCGTGGTCGACAGCCCGGCCACCTGCGTCGTCGTCAGCAGGCCGGGCGTCAGGGCGTCGAGATTGACGCTCGTCAGACCGTTCAGCTGCGTCGAGCTCAGGAGCTGCGTCTGCGCCGTGCTCAGGTTGCCAAGAACCGAGGTGCCGAGCTTGTTCAGCGACGCCGTCGACAGCCCGCTCAGCTGCGTCGTCGACAGAAGCGTGAAGCTCACCGCGTCGAAATTGGCCGTGCTGAGCCCGTTCAGCTGCGCCGAGCTCAAAGCCTGCGTCTGCGCCGTGCTCAGATTGCCCAGCACCGTGGTGCCGAGCGCGTTCAGCGCCGTCGAGGACAGACCCGAAACCTGCGTCGTGGTCAGAGGCGAAAGGTCCCAATTCTGTAACACGTTCTGATTGATCAAGCCTGTCAACTGAGTGGTGGACAGCTTGCTGACTTCCGTATTCGTCCAGGGATCGTTCAGCGAAGTGTTCAAAGCGAAAAGCAGGCTAACGTTCAGCCCAGGCATCGCCGCAGCGGAAAAGGACTGCGCATCCGCGGTGTTCAACCCCGTCTGCCCATTCGAGCTTAGAGCGTTGAGCTGGGCGGCGCTGAGGGCATTAATCTGCGACGTGTTTAATGAACTTACGTCGGCCGATGAAAGGCCGGCGAACACTGATGTTGCAAGAGAGGCGAGTTGCGCTGGAGTATAGAGGCTTATTGTGAGGGTAGTCATGGCGGTAAGATCCCGAAGATGCCGGTTAAGTCAATACAAACTCAGATTCTTTCAATCTTATCTCTCATCTGCAGCAATTATTCCTAAGAGGGTTCGATGAAGTGGCCCGTCGGCCTAACTTCGTGACCGCGAATTGCTGCAGTGACGCGCTTGGCGTTATTCTTTCCAGAGGGATCGTAAGCTTGAGTTTGGATGTATTTAGTGTCGCTGGGCGCCTCCCAAACCGAAAAGCCTTCGGTTGTGGTCTGAACACTCAAATAATGAAGCATTTGTGGGGGTCCCTTTTTTGGATTACGGGACATACCGGGCTTTTACCGGCATACGAGTACGGCTTCATACCTGCAAAAACGCCCTACTACTAGAGGGAGCATTCGCACTCGCATGCAACTATTAGAGGCACAGTGCAATTAAATAACCGCTAACGCCAATACAGTGCACTGGGCTGCAACCAGTTGAAGCCGCTCGCACGTTTCAAATTGGCGAAGCGGCGATCCTCCAACGAGCGGCCCGTGGATCGTCGTGTACGTTTGTGTCTTGTTACGATTTTCTCGGCTTGCTTCTGGCTCAACCTCGGTATCCCGGCCAGTCATGCGTTTTCGGAAACGAAAAAGCAGTCTTCTGCGGATGGTCAGCCTGCAAGGTCCGGCTCGATGCGAACCGCCATCAGATATGCCGGCTTGGCGCCTCAGCGATCTGCGGCGCTTAGCAATCACGCACATGGAGGAAGGCGGTTTCGCATCGAGCCGCAGATCGTGGAGGCGATCGCCAATCATGTTAGCGGACACAAGGGGGGCTTAGGCTTAGGCGTTTGCGGCTATCTCCCCGCTCCACCCTCGCCTACCACGACGAAAGGTGCCCAGATCGACGGATGGCCGTCGCGCCGCGCACCGCGATCGATCAGCGCGAGCATCGATTGGCGCATGGCCTCGGCTCGGCCTATCGACTTGTTAGCGGCGAGGCGGCCGATGGCGCCTGTTACAAGCTGCACCGTCGCCTGGGAATCGACCTCCCAATGCGAAACAAGCAGCGCGCGCGCCTGGGCATAGAGGAACGCCCGCGCCAGCCCCGAAAAAGCCTCATCGTCCTGTGCGCCGCCCGCCGCGGTATTGCAGGCCGAGAGAATGACCCAGTCAGCGTCGAGCCTAAGCGCTGCAATTTCGGTGGCAGTGAGAAAGCCGTCGTCCTCCGCGCTCGCCGCCACCGGCGGGGTCAGAAGCAGGCCCGGCTCCTCACTGCCCCTCACCTGTCCCGCGAGAGAGCCGTGGGTGGCGAAATGGATGATACGGTATCGTGCGAGCTGGCCGCTTTCGCTAAGCCGTTTCACCTTGCTCTCGGCGTCATGGGCACCAAGATGGATGTCATCGGACCCTGCGCCAACCTCGCGCGCCACAGCGCACAGTTCATCGGCAGTCTCCGGCAGCGGAGCCTGTCGGCGAATGAAGCTGACATCGGCGAGCCCCCCGCGCATCGGGGGGCGCCCGATGCCACGGGGCGGTTTTCCAGCCGATGCCAATCCCTGGGCGCCGGCGTCCTGGCAATGTTGCTTTTGCCGGGCCAGTTCAGCCCGCGCCCTGTCATCAGGACTGGATGGATCGCCATCGAGCAGCGGGTTGCCGAAGCCGGTCATCGGCTGCGCCGCCTCGCTCGGGCGCGCCGCCTGACGCGCCACGAGAGCGGAGGCGGCCGGGAGCACGGTAAGGGCATGTTGGCGGATGAGCCAAGCAGCCGCCCTGTTATCGCCGCTCGTGGGCGGCTCGGTGATCAGCACCTGAAACGGCAGCTGGGTAAGAGCGCCGGAGGGCTCGATAAGGAGGCTCTTTTCCTTAACGAAATCTTCGATTTGGCCGAACAACGCCCGGTAAAGCTTGTAAGCCCGGGCATGATCGAAAGGAGGCGGGACGCCGGCTCCCCTATCGTTCTCGCTATAACTCTGGCCCGTAAGCTCCTGGCAGCCGGGGCCGTCCCATGCCGCCTGGTCGAGCCCGCATCTAAGCGCCTGCACCTCCCGCAGAAGCCCGACCGGGTCCAGCGCCAGTTTAAAGAAACGCACCTCTTTTTGGGTCACTGCAAACACAAAACTGCCATAGCCGTTTCGGTCGTTGACCGTCGGATTGCCAAAAAAGACAAACTGAACAAGGGCTTCATTCGGAGCGAGGTTCTTTTGCGCGTCCGCAACCGTTACCGGTTCGGGATTTGCCACAGACGCGAATTTGGGAAAATCGCGGATGACCGTTTGCCCGATTTCGGCGACGCGCTGGGCGATGGCCTCTTTCTCACTTCGCATCCTTGCCTCAAGGGCCGGATTTCTTTGAGCGGAGCGCACCGTCCGCGCAGCCATAAGCTCCGCGTCCAGCTTTCGCCATTGTGAAGAGAGGTCCTGTTGATCCCGGATCAGGCTGGCCAGGCGGTCGTTGCCCGCGGCAAGGCGCGCATAGGTTTTGTTAAGCGCTATGGCGGCGTCGGAAATATGCGCCCATTGCGCGGCGCGGAAGGCTTCGCTGGCGAACTCCTGATCGTTTGCTGGTCCGCTCAGTTGCGCGGCAGCTTCGAGGAAACCTCGTATGGTCCGTGCCGTCTCGCGCTCGGCGACGCCCCCTGGAGCCTCTTGCGACGTCAATGCGAAAGCCTGGGCGCGGCGCGCTTTTTCATACATGCCGAGGCTTTGACGAAACCAGGCGGCGGCCTCCCGCGGACGTTGCCGCTTCAGCTCGAGCCAGCCTAAATTGTTGTGCACTTTTGCCGTGTCGGGATCTTCGCGGCCAAACTTCGCTTCGTAGAAAGACAGCACATGCCTTAGGGCTTGCTCCGCTTCCTCGAGTTGAATACCCCCCTCGGTGTCAATAACCGCAAGATTAAGCTCGGCGCTCACCGCTTGCGGAGAGTCCGCTGTACTGAGTTGCCTGACAATGGCCAGCGACTCGGCGGCAAACTGGCGGGCCTTTTCATATTGAAGAAGATAGAGATAGGTTAGGGCCAGATGATCGTCCGCCAAGGCTGTGGCCGCCCGGTCGCCTGCAGCCGCTACTATTGCGCGAACGTCGAGAAACCGCTCCTCGGCCTTCGCGGCCTGTCCGAATTCCAGGAAAACGTATCCGAGCGTGTCCTCAATGGTCGCAAAAAATACCGGGTCCTTCGCACGAAGCTGCAAAGCCAGATTATAAGCGCGCCCCGCGGCGTAATAGGCCTCCTGCAAACGATGCTGGCGGAGATAGATTTGCGTAAGCATCTGGAGCGAACCGATGATGTGGGCGTTGTTCAAGCCCCACACTTGCTCTTTCAGCTCGATGGCTCTTTTGAGCAGGCCTTCAGCTTCGGCATACTGATTTATTCCCGCTAAATACTGACCTTTGATCTCGATCACGAGGGCCTGCTGAACCCTGGTGCCGCCCGCCCTCGCAAGGTAAGCCTCGGCCTCAGCGATGAAGGGCGCCGCTTCTTGATATTTGTGCTCGTCCATCAAAGCGGTGGCTGACATGATCAGGGAACTGAGCGCGTCCCCTCGCTGGCGGTTTGCCGCCTCGACAAGTCCGGCGCGGAAAGCCTCAGGCGCTTCAGGCATTCGGGCATCATAAAAACCGGCTGCGAAGCCGCTCGGACCCGCCAGAGCGATCACGGAATGCCCCGCGACACCCCCGAGGAAGAGCAAAGAAGTCAGGCGCTTGAGCATAGCCGCAACTCCTGTAAGGGCATGATTGAAGACTTGCTCGTACGCCCCGCGGGAAATCCCGCCCCATATGCAGCAAGCGCGCACGGGGTTTGCCGCAGATAAGGCGTACGAGCATCTTATTGATTCTAGTACAGCTTATCCGAGGCAAGTTCGCTTGAGACCTGGCTGCTATCGGGGTGCGAACTTGCCTTGGGCTGTACTAGCCTGCGTCGGCGCTCCGTCACCAGAACCTGAGCTTTACAATGATGCCAAGTCAAATTTGCGTGCGTTTTTTCCAACTGGGAAAGCTTTGCACGGACAATAGCGGTCTCCCTCTTCGGCCTCCAGCAACGAAAAAGACGCGCCTGCGCGAGCGCGGCAAATATGCCATCTATAGCGGGATGCTTTCGGGCTTCGCGCTGCTGAGGCTTGTTAACCCCAGCTGCACGTGCGAATGCGCCCGCCAGCGCTACGTTTGCGGTGAAGCCAAATGGACCAATCAGACGAACCTTTTGCGCCAGGCGAGGAAAACGGACAGGACCACGCGATGAGCCCTCCGGCCGAAAGTTCGGGGCTCGAAAGGCTGCTGCTCGTGCTCGCGGTGGTTTCGGCCGCGCTCGCCTTTCTGCCGCTGACGGCGGAGACGGCCTTGCTGCATTGGAACATCATTGGGGCAGAACATGAATTCGTCGCGGTGCTCCGCAAGCTCGGGTTTTGGATCTGCGTGGCTTGCATGGCGGCATCGTGGCTTCTGGAAAGAGAGAAAGATGAAGGCGGGCATCAGGCTATCATTTTCGGCCTGCTCGCCGGCCTTCTTCTCACCGCCGCCTGGGCCATCGAGACGCTTGTGCCCTTCGAGGGCTGGTGGCAGGCCTTGCGGCTCACCCCCGCGGTCGTTTTCGGCGGACTCGCCTATGCGTTCCTGGCCAAGGATTTCGGCAGGGACCGCGGCTTTCCTCCGGACGATGAGGCGGCATGACGGGCGGCGGCAGACGTGCGCTCCAGCCCGAGCCTCCGCGGATCGTGAACAGGCCGCGGAACCATTACGAAGGATCGCGCGCATAATCGGACGCGGGTCTCGATAGGCTTTTCTGCAGGCACATTGGACCTCACTTCTTTGGCTTCCCGCTTGCGTTTGCGTCACGGATTTTCTTGAGTGAGAATTGTACGAGAAAGCGCCTTGCCGAGAAGTTAATGAATAAGCCCTTGATATTGCTAAGAAAATTGTAGAACAGATGGCGCTCCCGGCGCACGGGCCGGGCTGATTTCGGCGCGTCGTGGTTAACAGAGGAATTCGGGATTATATTTAACGGACTTTTCAGCGTCCACTTAATGCCAAAATTCCAGCATTAAATTCTATTTAATGGGGTAGACAGCTGTAAAAAAGCTGTTCAATTTCAAGGCGTTGGAACAGCCTGCCTACCGCCCTCGTAGGCCTCGTTCTAAGCCGGATAAATGCATTGTTAAGCCTAATCAAGTGTTACTTGGACCGGAAATAAATCGGCGGCGCTTGCGTTAACCAGGTTCAGATTAACACTCAGCGCTGCGAACGAACCGTTAACCCACGTGGCCCTACGGCGGGCGCCATCGGAGATGGCAGCCGCCAAATGGGCGAGAAGCACTCCTGCATTCAATCGGTCGCGGGGCCGCGATTGAACTGGCGTCGCTACGGCTTCGATTTTCCGCTCGCCCCCGCGCTAATCAGGGAGGGGTTTTGGGTTAAAATCGCGGTAAAAGCGTAGGCCGGGTTGCCGTCCGAAGCCGCATGCCATTGCCGGTAGATCAAAATATCCCCTTTTCTTACGATTGTTACATCATCTATCGAGTTCCCATGGACTGTCGCCGTGTGGAGGGCGCCGTCGCTCACGCTCCCGACGATGGCATCAGGGATCAAAGTATGGTCCTTTGAACTCACGTAGAAGATTGTTCCGTCCTCGTTGATACGGAATTTTGAGTCATCGTTGAATGGATTCAGATCGGCGGCCATCGCGACCTGAGCCAAAGAAAAGTTCAGCAAGAAGATCAGGAACAAACGCACAAAAACCTCCCAAAAAGAGGATTGGAGACGCCGCTATTAAGGAAGCGTCCACCCGAACATTCAACCAAAATCATGTCGCTCGACAGCGAACACCCACCCGTTAAAGCACTGCTGACGGCAGAACTCTGCAGGAAAGCTGAAAAACGCGCGGAAATCCATTGAAGCGCCTTGCAATTTGCTGCCGATGTCATGGCCTTGACCGGCTTGACCCCGCCAACCAGTCTCAAAAGCTGGAGATTGCACCCCTGGATGGCCGCCTCGGAGGGCGGCCATGACGACAAGGGGATTCCGAATAATTTCGACGCGCTCTGCGTCTATGCTCCAAACCGAGATGAAGCAACGCGCCAACCTCTCGATTACAGCCAATGCCTGCCGGGCTCCGGAGGAGGACTATTCGGCGACGCTAAAAGCCGTCCGGAACGGCTATAGGTCCAGAAGGAACGGGCGAGGAGGATGAGAACGGCCTCTACACTATGATCGAGGGGCTTATCGCTTGATGAAGCGGAAAACGATCCCAAAGCTTGGCTTGAAAGAGCATAAAAGATGCGCGCCTCCACCTGATTGGCAAGTTACGCAGTGTTCAAGCGGCGATCCTTAGAACATGTCGGTTTAATGAACATTAAATCATTTCAAGCCCTTGCGTCCCGAAATAGCACGCACTGTGGCTATTTTACACTAGTGAAGGCTCAGGCTAAGCTTAATCTGTAATCTATAGAATCAGTCAACTATTAGAGCCGCAGCGAGCTCCGCGCGTCAATCAGTCAGTTTCGTGAGCAAGTTCTCGTCAGGGCCATGGATGGGGAACATGAAAGCTACCAAAACGACAGTTGCCGCCTTCGCGCTCGCCGCCATGGCGTTTGGCGCCGGCGCAGCAAACGCAGCCTCCCAGGAACCGCCCGGCTGGACCGCGGGCCTTGCGCTTGGCACAGCGCTCCCGGAAGGCGTCTACTTCATCGATACCGCCTCGGTCGGCGGCTGGCGCGGCATCGACGACAGCCAATCCAACCTTTTCATCAACATTCCGCTGGTGGCCTGGTCCACGCCCTGGACGCTGCCGGGCGGCGGGCGTGTCGA
Source organism: uncultured Alphaproteobacteria bacterium (assembly GCA_963764115.1). GTDB lineage: Bacteria > Pseudomonadota > Alphaproteobacteria > Rhizobiales > Rhodomicrobiaceae > Rhodomicrobium. The sequence continues at coordinate 255,158 of CAVXRT010000033.1, read as the reverse complement.
ATTCCTTGGCGCGGCGCCGGAAATCAGCGGCGGCGTTCCGCAGCTGCCGTCGCTCAGCTACCCATCCTGGGCGGGCCGGGACTACACCGAGTTCTATAACCCCGTCGCTTACATCGGCGCGGCGTGGGACCTTGGCAATGGCTTCGGCTTCAGCGCCTTCGTCGGCGGATGGGCCCCGGTTGATAACCAGCTCAGGGAATTCGGCTTCAACAGCTGGGTGCTGAGCGAGCGCGTGAACCTCAGCTACGTGGCCAATGGCTGGAAGCTGGCTGCGAACCTGAGCTTCGGCCAGCCCGGAGACAGCAATTCACCGACAGTGCTTGGACCGTCGGGCACACAGATCATGCCCGACTACTTCAACTATGACCTGACGGCGACCAAGACCATCGGCAAGTGGGAGGTCGGTGTGGTGGCCTTCGGTTCAACTGATACCACCAAGGCGCCGTGGAACAGTCTTGCAGGCACGGCCGTCAACGGCACGCCTTTCGGTGAGCAGGCCCAGTTCGCTGTGGGCGGCCTCGTCGGCTACAGCTTCCCGGGCATTACGCTGCAGCTCTACGCCACCACCGATGTCTATAGCAGCAACTACTACAATCTCTCGAATGCTTCCTCGTCTTACGAGACGCGCGTTTGGACGCGCGCCATTGTTCCGTTGTGGAATCCCCCCGTGCTGGAATCGCTCAAGTAGAGTTTGGGCGCCCCATAAAGCCGGTGATCCCTGGCCGACATCCTCGGCCAGGGATTTTTATTTGCGGCAGACTGCGTCGGCGAAGCGCAGGTAAGCTGCCGCGGCCCCGATGCGCCGGATGGTCTTTTGGAAGGCGGCGCGCTCAGCTCAGTACGGAGCCACCTCAGGCGAAGGGGCGCCGCCAAGCCGATGGCGCCCGCCCCCGCGAGGAGAGCTCGCCAACTAGGCTGTGGGAATACCTCTTGGCGGGTAGCAGCTACGTTAAAGTATATTGCGCCCGCCTTCGATGCCGCGCCGGAAAAACCGGCACGGCATCTCGAAAGGCTAAGCCAGGCGCTCAATCAACGCCGCGAAGCTTGCCGGCCCGGATCGCCGCAAGGGGAAATAGCTTTTTCCCAACTGCTTGCAGATGCGCTTCACCTTGGCGGCGGCGCTGTGGCTGACGCAATCGACCGGAAAGAGGACTGCGTCGGCTCGCGACGCCAATGCGGCGAGGCTTTGGCTGCTCTCCGCCAGTCCTCCGTCGTGATGGAGGAGATCCGCGCCCTGTTCCTCCGCCAGCTTCCTGAGCTTGGGAACCTGCTGCGTGCGGCCTCCGACATAGAGAAGCGTCTTGCCGCTCAGATAACCTTTTGGCCCGGCGTCTCGCTGCTGCGCATTCGAGAAACAGAGTCCGCCTGTCTTCGCGAGGAGGTGCGATGTCATGATTTCAGTGCCCGATACGTAAGGGTTCAGCCCAAGCGCGGGCGGCCATATGACCCGCTAGAAAATTGAACCAGATCCTGGAACAATTTTCTATTACAAAGCATATTGTCTTCTAAAATAAGAACGGCGTTCTTTCATTTTCGATCTTTTGATGCTTTTATTTGCTTTCAGCTTGGGTTGTCACAAGACTTTTTCGGTTTACTCCTTCGGCGGGCAACGTCGCGCTCTGCGGATTCATTTTGTGTCTGACATCGGCGCCAAAACTGGCATTTTCTTCTGTAAACTGGAAATATTAGCGGGCAAAGGCCAACGCAACGGCCTCGCCTTCAAACTTTTGGACGGTATGCCGTGATCGTCATCGATTCGATTAGTAAGCTCTCAAGTCCGCAAGCGGCCGCACTCAGGAATGTTTCGCTTCACATCAGAAAGGGCGAAGTGTTCGCCATCGTCGGCCGCGCGGGCGCCGGAAAAAGCACGCTTTTGAGATGCATCAACATGATCGTCCGCCCGGATTCCGGCCGCGTTTTGGTTGACGGCCGCGATGTCTCCGCGCTTTCCGGCCATTCTTTGCGCCTTGCGCAGCGACAAATCGGCATGGTGTTTGGCCGCGACAATTTACTGCCTAACCGCACCGTGCGAGAGAATATTGCGCTGCCGCTTGAATTCAAAGGCTCTCATAAGACCGAAATCCATGCTCAGCTGCATAGGCTGATAAATCTGCTCGATCTACCCGAAGTCGAGCATGCTTATCCTTCGGAAATTTCGAGAGCGCAAAGGCAACGCGTTGGCATCGCTCGTGCGCTTGCAACAAATCCGAAAGTGCTCCTTTGCGACGCCCCAACTTCAGGCCTCGATTCGGAAGGCACGAAATCGATCCTGTCCCTCTTGAAGGTCATCAACGGCGCTTTTGGCGTAACCGTCGTGCTGGTCTCGAAAGATCTCCAAGTCGTGAAGGAAATCGCGGATCGTATTGCTGTCATGGAGCAGGGGGAACTTGTCGAACTTGGCAACACATTTGATGTGTTCACAAGACCTGAGCATGAGATAACCCAAAGCCTGGTGCGCAGCGCGACCCGATCTGAAATGCCGGAATTCCTGAACGTCAGGATCGAGACGTCACGGATGGCTGGCGAGCATCTGGTGATCCGCATAACCTTCACGGGACCAGCCGCGAACGAGCCGATCATTTCGGAAATGGTCCGCAAATTCAACCTCTCCTTCAATATTCTTTACGGCCATATCGAATATATTCAGGGCGCGCCGTACGGCTCGCTCGCCGTTGAAATGTCGGGTTCGGAAGGGGCCAAGCAAGCAGCCCTGAACTTTCTGCGCGCCAACAATCTCAAGGTGGAGATCCTCGGACGAGTCGACGCGCCCGATCAGGCTCTTGGGTGAGGAGCGAGGCGAGGCGCCTGACCGACGCGGCTTATAGAATTGACGGCGCTCCCCCCTGTCGGGGAAGCGCCGCTCTTTTATGATCTTAGCCCATGTAGGGATTATGCCCGCTCTGGATCCGGCGCAAAGCCGCCGCCAGCGCGTCGATGTCGGCGTAGGTGTTGTAGAGCGCAAAGGATGGGCGCACCGTGCTTTCCAGCCCAAACCGGCGCAGGATCGGCTGCGCGCAGTGATGGCCCGAACGGACTGCGATGCCTTCCTGATTGAGCGCGGCGCCCACGCCTTCGCTTTCCTTGCCGTCAAGGACGAAGGAGATGACGCCCGCCTTCTCGGCCGCGGTGCCGATGATGCGAAGCCCCGGCACGTCTCGCAAAAGCTTCGTCGCATAGGCGATGAGCCCCTGCTCGTGAGCGGCAACCTTTTCCATGCCGATCCTGTCGAGATAGTCGATCGCGGCGCCAAGTCCGACCGCATCCGCGATGTTGCCCGTGCCCGCCTCGAAGCGGCCCGGCGCATCGTGATACTCGGTGCGCTCGAAGGTCACGTCCCGGATCATATTGCCCCCGCCCTGCCAGGGCGGCATCGAGTCGAGCAGTTCCTTTTTGCCGTAGAGCACGCCGATGCCGGTCGGCGCGAACACCTTGTGGCCTGAGAAGGCGTACCAGTCGGCGTTCAGTTCCTGCACATTCACAGGCATGTGCGAGACGGCCTGCGCGCCATCGACCAGAACGCGCGCGCCATAGCGATGCGCCATCTCCGCCATCTGCCTGGCGGGCGTGACCGTGCCGAGCGCATTCGACACCTCGGTGAAGGAGACGAGCTTCGTGCGAGGACCAAGCAATCTCTCGTAAGCGTCGAGCCGAACCTGGCCATGGTCGTCAACGGGGGCGACCTTGAGCACTGCGCCCGTCTCCGTGCAGAGCTGCTGCCAGGGCACGATATTGGCGTGATGCTCGAGCCAGGTGATGACGATCTCGTCGTCCTTGCCGATGTTCTGGCGGCCCCAGCTTTGCGCGACGAGGTTGATGGCCTCGGTGGCGCCCCGCACAAACACGATCTCGTCCGAGGACGACGCGCCAAGAAAGCCACGCACCTTTTCGCGGGCATCCTCATAGGCGTCGGTCGAGCGCGCGGCAAGCTCATGCGCGCCACGATGGACGTTCGAGTTCTCGTAGCTGTAGAAGCGCACGAGCCGGTCGATGACGGCTTGCGGCTTTTGCGTTGTCGCGGCGTTGTCGAGCCAGATCAGCGGGTGGCCGTTGACCTGCTGGTTGAGGATGGGAAAGTCGCGGCGCACGGCATAGACGTCGTAGCCCGATTGCGGGGCTGACGGGACCTTGCCCGGCGAGGACATGCGGCTTTCATCGAGGAAGTAGTATTGCGAGCCGGGGGCAGCCGGAGTGTAGCCCGCGGACGGGGGAACATTCATTGGAGCTTCGCTTGGAGCCGGAGCGGCTGGCAAGGGTGCTCCATGCGCCGAAGGACGAAAGCTCGAGTTGCTTAAGCCCCCAACAGCGCCAACCCCTGGGGCATCGGCTCCAGACAGGGCCAGGGTTTCAGCGGTGGCAGGATCAGCGCCGGGGAGGGGCTGACCCGCAACCGGCGAAGTCAGACGCGGCGCGAGAAGGGCGCGCAACTCGGCTTCCCCCGGCAGGGGAATGGCCGATGGCGTGCCCCTTGAAGCCGCCATGCCCGGCACGGAAGCGCCGTGCCCGGAAGGACGAAGGTTTGAGTTGCTCCGGGCTCCGACGGCGCCAAGGCCAGGAGCGTCGGTTCCGGACAAGGCAAGAGTTTCAGCGTTGACCGGGTTAGCGCCCGGGATCGGCTGCGCTGCGACCGGTGAAGACAGACGCGGCGCAAGAAGAGCACGAAGCTCCGCCTCCCCTGGCATTGGTATGGCCGAGGGCACGCCTCTCGGAGCCGCCATGCCTGGAATGGAAGCGCCAGTGCGCCGAGGGCCGCAGGTTCGAGTTGCTCATCATCCCAACAGCGCCAAGGCCTGGAGCATCCGCCGCCAGCGATGGCGATGAGGGCGCGCCGCCTTGCAGCCCTGAAGGCTTAAGGCCGCCGGGGTTCAAACCGGGCGGAACGCCGCCAGGAGCTTGCGCGAACATTTCGTTGGCAAGACGCGTCAGATAGGCCTCGTCCGGCAAGGAGGCGGGAAGCCCGCCTCCCAACCCCTCGGCAGGGTCGCCGCCCTTTACGCCGTGGGGAGAAAGCCCCGGCGAAAAGGTATCAGCTGTAGACATGGTAGTGATCCAGTGTGACGTTCTCGAGAGCCCCTAAAGCATCGTCGGTCAGGACCGACAGCGAGCAATAAAGCGACACGAGATAGGACGCGATGGCCTTGTCGTTGATGCCCATGAAGCGCACGGAAAGCCCCATGCTTTGCTCGCCGGGCAGCCCCGGCTGGTAGAGGCCCACGACGCCTTGCTTTGCTTCTCCCGTCCTCATCAGGAGGATGCTCGTCTTGTTGCCATTCGTGCCGATCTTGTTGGTCGGAACAAGCGGGATGCCTCTCCAGGTCAAAAACGGCGAGCCGAACATGGTGACGGTCGGAGGCGGAACGCCGCGGCGGGTGCATTCGCGCCCGAACGCCGCGATGGCTGCGGGGTGAGCGAGAAAGAAGCCGGGCTCTTTCCAGACGCGGGAAATCAGTTCGTCAAGATCGTCAGGAGTTGGCGGACCTGAACGCGTGCTGATGCGCATGGACGGCGCGACATTGTTCAAGAGGCCGTACTCGGCATTATTGATGAGCTCGCTTTCCTGCCTCTCTTTCACGGTCTCGATGCTGAGGCGGAGCTGCTCGGCGATCTGGTTGTGGGGGACGCTATAAAGGTCGGAAACGCGCGTAGACACTTCGACTACGGTGTTGACCGCGCTCAAGAAATATTCGCGAGGCTTCTCGTCGTAATCAACAAAGGTTTGCGGGAGGGTCCGTTCTTCGTCGCGAACCGAGCAGTCGACGGCCACAGAGGCTGGATCTTTCACGCGGTTGCGCCGGTAGATACCGGCCTCTACGGGCAACCATTGCAGGCAATGCACCAACCATCTTGGCGTGATAGTTGACATCATCGGCACGGACTTGGTGGCGTTCGCCAGTTGCCGGGCGGCTACGTCGCCAAGCGCCGTATGAATTGTTGGATCTAGCATTGAATTTCTTCTTTCTCACGCTTGCTGCGTGCCGGATAGCGTCCGGCGAAAGTTCTCTACGAATGAACCAGATCTTCCACTGCCCCGTGGCGCCAGGGAGCGGTTTGAAAGAGCCGGAAAACATCAGAAAGAGTGCGTTACTGATAGGCCCGAGCCAGGAAAATGTCTATTGAAAAACTAGGCATAACGGGCATGCATTGGTAAAAAGCAAATATATTCGGAAGGGGGATTCCAAATTGCGCGAAAACAAAAAAAATTTGCTGATGACCATTTTTAGCTGTGCTGCGAATATCATCACAAGCCACACTATGATGAATTTCGCATCGATCGGCGCGTATAATGTCAAGAAATGCATACCCAAGTCACTCACCGTCGAAATCTTCATAAACAACGCTTACAACCTAACAGGTCAATTGGGGTGTGGACAAAATTAAACGTCTTCATTTCCAACTCAAGAGCACAAAGTATCAATCAAGGATATGAATGAGAAACATATTATTGCTGAATTTATGGAACTTATAAAAACTTATTTCTGATTTATGCCCTTAAAATAGGTTCATTTTGTTATTTACTTAAGCATCCCGGATTTCTGAGAAAAATCATCCCAAAAATCCGCCAAGGAGGTAGAGTTTGCCTAAAACGCATTCAGCCAATGCTCCTTCGATGAGGTCATTATGAAGACCGATTTCCAACCCTCGAGCAGCGAGGCGCTTGTCAGCGAGCCTGTTTATCCGGAAGCAAGCGCGCCGGACGATACGGTCTGGACCACCTTGCGAGCAGAAGCAGCACAGGAGCAAAGCAGCGAATCGGCGCTTGCTCCTCTCTATGGAAGCATCGTTGCCTCCAGAAGCTTTGAGGACGCGCTTGCGCGAAGCCTCGTTAGAAGGCTCGGCCATGCATCCTTCCCGACAGAAAACCTCAAGCGAATGCTTCTCGAGCCGCTTTCAGTTGACGGCTCGATCGGAGAGGCAGCGCGCGCCGATCTCGCTGCAGTTGTCGAGCGCGATCCGGCCTCGGGCCGGCTCTTAGAGCCATTCCTGTTCTTCAAGGGCTATGCTGCGATCCAGACGCACCGGCTTACGCATTGGCTCTGGAACGCGGGAAAACGCGACATCGCGCTTTATCTGCAAAGCCGGTCATCCGAGATTTTTCAAACCGACATCCATCCCGGCGCACAAATCGGGAAAGGCGTGTTTCTCGATCACGCCACAGGCTTTGTCGCTGGCGAGACTGTTGTGATCGAGGACAATGTCTCGATCCTTCACGGCGTTACGCTTGGAGGGACGGGGACGGAGAAAACCGACCGCCACCCCAAAATCAGATCCGGCGTTCTGATCGGGGCTGGCGCGCAGATAATCGGCAATATCGAGATCGGAGCCTATTCCAGGATCGCGGCTGGATCGTTTGTCACGCAACCTGTTCCACCCCGCTGCACGGCGGTCGGCGTTCCAGCCCGCATCATCAAGGGAGCCGGGACGGACAACCCGGCCGAAACCATGGATGAAACCCTCGAGCAAGGAACCTACGAGTCTTTCACCTACGTCATTTGAGTGGCAAACCAGTCGTTTGGCACACGGCGCCTGACTGGCCTGGACTTCAATTGAAGATCGGTCGGGAAGCCATCAATGCGCGGCCGCGATTCGAAAGCTGAATAGGCTTTCAAGCGCCGGGGCTTACAAATGTCCTCAGAACACGAGTTGGGCCAAGCTTCGGGGTAGAAGCCTGGCCCATGAGTCGCCGCAGTCCAAATCATGGCCCCGAAGTGGACTGCCGCTGACAGGCCCCGCACGGACCGGCAGGTGCGCGGGGAGTTCCATCAAGTCGTGCTTGCCGAGATGCGTTAGTACCCATAGTCCAAACTCTGCTTTTGCAGCACGTGTGGACTTTTTTTCAGGATCTTCCTGGCCGCCATTTCCGCTTGAACAGGTCCTTGGAATTCCTGACCTTCAAGGCTGTTAAAAGAATGCAGAGCGGACAGGAATCGGTAGTTTTGTTCATTTTTGTGCTTGCGCACAATGATCCCTACAGCATTCCCCTGTAGTTCTATTACATATGCATCGGACATAGCTCTATCCTCGCCAGAAAGGCGCTGTTAAATTCGTAGATTGTTCGCAGGACAACTGACTTAGTCGCGGAGACGACACTTCGCGGCTGCCGCGCAACTGCATGGGCGCCTAAACTCAGTCTCACGATCTATCCGCATCATCTCGATCCTCAATCGTTTATACGAATAATATTACAGAATTGATCAACTTACGAAAGACCATTTCTTCCGTCATTGACGCGTTGCTTGGCGCATTCGTTATGAATTTTTCCGAATGAAACACCCGAGGACCTCTTGCCGCTTCAAAGATGGGAACGGATAGAACGAAAAAGATCTATTGGGACCAAAAAAAACAAACCCATTTCTCAGTCAGGCCACTTCGTCTATTCGATTAGAATATTTTTCTCGTTTTCAAGCGGCCGACGTCGCTCGAACCATCCAGAGTCGCTCTCCGTGATGGGAGCCGTTAGCGGAGTTACGCCCTATCGCGGCAGGCCTCTTTTCGCGCCCTCTCTTGGCGGGAAGTATTCGCCACCCGGATGCATTACCCGGCGCCTCAGATTATTCAACCAACCTTATGCTTCCCACGGCTTCAGCGGCGTTGAAAAAGCAGCAATGCAAACGGGCGCGCAGAGCGATAATTTTGGCCTAAAAATCTAAAGGATGAGGAATTAATTTTTTATTCGACGCTGAAACGGCTACGTGGATAGCAAAGAAATTCCAGACCTGCTATCCTGCTCGCTCCTGACAACTGTCGTTTTGAACGCTGCGGCCTTGATCGAATGTCTCTTTGTGACCCGGACCGCAATGCCACTGGAGAAGTTCACGTCAGATTTAAAGGAAAAAAGCTATGTTAGATATTGCTTCTCACCAAGTTAAACTCGCGCCAAACGTCCAGAACGACATCCAGGCGAGGCTCCAGCAAATTGAATCGAAGCTGATCCTTCTCAAGCTCAATCCGGAGCTGCTTGAAGACACAGACCGGCTTGATCAGATTGCTCAATTCTCGACCTCACCAAAAGATGGCCCGATTATCATTGCCTCACTTAAAGAGGCAAAGCCTGAGGCTTTGCATCGTCACGTGGAAGTCTCAACGTTACTGCACCAGAAAACCAACTTTGGCGGATGGGTCAGTAACGGACCAAGCGTTGTCGGCGGTACATTATCTCAGGGAATTGCAACCGCTTTCGCAGGGGATACAGCAAAAATACATGAGGCCATCTTTGGCGCAAGCGAGAAAGCTGTGTTCGGCGTAAGCACCTGGCATGTATCCAGCGTCGCAATTAACGTTTGTCCTGGAGACAGAATAAAGATTGACGGGAATCCTCCTGGTATTGCCCCCGGTGCGAACGGCTCATCCTACATCGGATTTGTTGGAGATACCTTTTCCCTCCGTTCAACTTCAGAACACGCGAGCACAATCACGTCCGGCGAGGTCGCTTTACTTTTTTCAGGCGACAATTTGATTCCAGTTCCTGCAACGCCCCAAGCAACACCGAAGTCTTTTATGGCTGCTACCCACCGCTTTGGTTAAGGACGGTTGCGATCGCGCCCCAAGGGCGTGATAACGGGTGCGTTCCGCGGCCGTTTCGCGCCATGCCCGCTATGCCACGGCGCCCGATCATGCTCTTGCGTGCGGAGCCAAACGCCTCGCGTAACTGACACGGCTTCCGAGACCCGACGATCTCGATTGGCGAATGCTGCCCTTGACAGTGCTAAGCGCCAGCCGACCGCCAATAAGCTGGATGATTTGAACAAAGATGATAAGAACGACAACGACGGCCGCCATGATCTCCGGGGTGAAGTGTTGATATCCGAACCGGATGCCCAAATCGCCCAGGCCGCCCCCGCCTACCGCGCCCACGATTGCGGCATTTCCAAAAAGGCTCACAAGACTTATCGTAAACCCAAGAACGATGGCCTGCCGGGCTTCCGGAAGAAGCACTTTCAAAACAATCTGTAGAGGTGTTGCTCCCATCGCGCGGGATGCCTCGATCAATCCCTGATCGACATCGCGGATTGCGCTCCTGACGGCCTTCGCTACGGATGACGCCGTCACAACGGCAAGGGGCACAATAGCCGCTGAAGGGCCTGCCGAGGTTCCAGCTATAAGGCGCGTAAGTGGAATGATCGCTATGGCCAAGATGATGAAGGGGGTAGAACTCGTCAAATCTACAAGGATCCCCAAGAGTTTGTTCAATCTTGGGGCCGCAAACAAACCGTCTTTTGAGCTTGTAGCCAGAAATACGCCTAAAGGCAGGCCGACAGTTGCACTTACGACCGCGGCCACTATGACCATGTACAAGGTTTGAAGGGTCGCATCAGCTAGGACAAACAGGAAGTTATCAGGCATTCCTCGCCATCTCCAGAAAAGCCTGCAGTAGACCACAGACGGTTAAGCGCTGCGCTTTCCATAAGATGTTACGTCCCGTGCATAAAATCAAATCAGACGCTTAGAAGCTTAAAGCCATTTCACTTGTGGCTGCGATATGATTTATCCCAACTATACAACCAAAAAAGAATATTTCTATCTCTTCGATAACGGAGCACGAAATTCTGTAATTTTTCCGCCCCTGCGAAAGATCGGTTGTTGGCCTCAACGTCTATCTGGATTTCGGACTTTTCGAGACCTTGGTAACGACCAAGGAGTTAAATCGCCAACACCGAAACGGCACGTTGCGGCTTAAGTTCCAGCCGCTACGAGCTCTGAAAGGAAAGATGAGAAATGCGTCAGCGCGAGGAGCCGAGCTGTTCCTAGTCAGCCCCGACCGAAACAACTCGGGGAGAGAGAAACGTCTTACTTCGCCAAGACGGGGGTTTTTTGCTTGGCATTCTCGTAATAGGGCGATGATATGCCCCGGCTGGCGTCAGCCACGACTTCTCCGTCGAAGAGCTTGACAGACAAGCTGCCCCCGAGCTGGCGCGCTGCCTCGGCCAGATAGCCCTCCGCATAGGCTTTTGCGTTCTCCAGTGAATCAAACTCGTAGAAGCCGCCAATCGTGTTTGTATTGATGCCGCTCAGCCAGGTTTTGCTCTTGAGCCCCCTCTCCTTCTTCATGGCGGTATTGATCGAAGCCCAGTCTATTTCTTTGAATGGAATCGCAACCTGGATTTCAGCGTAGAGGAAAGTTTTCTTGAGGCTCATTCCTGATCTCCTTCAATATGGTGTGTATGAGGCGCTAGAAAGGTTCTTTGAAAGGCCGCAGATCCAGCTCGTGGGTCCAGGCGGTTTTTGATTGGCGGTGCAGAGCCCAATAGGCATCGGCTATGGCGTCCGGTTCGAGGAGCCCGTCTTCGCCCTTCGAGCGCACGAGTTCTGCAAACTGCGTTTGCGCATAGTCTCCCCGAATAACGCCATCGATGATGACATGGGCGACGTGGATGCCTTGCGGTCCAAACTCGCGGGCGAAACCTTGTGCAACGGCCCTCAAGGCCGCTTTTGCCGACGCGAATGCTGTGAAAGGAGGTCGAGCCCGAACGGAGGCGGTGGCGCCGGTGAAGATCACCGTTCCCTGGCGTCTTGGAAGCATCCGCCGGACAGCTTCGCGGCCCACCAGAAAACCGCCGAGCGCGCTTTGCTTCCAAAGCGACTCGAACTCAGACCTTTTCAACTGCAGCAGCGAGGTCGAAACGTTGCCGCCCGCGTTATAGACGACAAGATCCAGGCGGCCGCTCTCCTCAGCAGAGCTGAGCAACCGGATGACATCCTTTTCATTGGTGAGATCGGCGGCCACTGCAACAGCTTTGCCGCGCGCAGCAAGGATCTGAGCGGCGACCTCCTCCAGCCGCTCCTCGGTGCGGCCGGCAACGAACACGAGCAGTCCTTCGCGAGCGAAGCGTCGCGCAAGCGCGGCGCCCAATCCGTTGATCGAGCCAACCCCCGCAACCACCGCGATTGTCTCTCTGCTTTCCTTTCGGCTCATGTCGTGAAAAGGCGCCGCGGGTGAATCAACGGCCTACTCCCTTCCGAAGATGAGAAGGAAATTATTGGCAGGCAAATCCAGCTGCTTCTTGAGAACGATGCCATGTTTGATGGCTGCCCTTTCAAGGTCCCTGACATCCTTTAATCCCCACTCCGGAACCTTGGCTGCGAGGATCTCCTGATCGAAGGCTTCGTTGGAGGGCGTGGTGTATTTTCCGTCGAGCTTGAACGGCCCGTAAATCGCAATGAAGCCGTTCGGTTTCAAAGCCTTCGCCGCGATCTGAGCAACGCCTTCCGCGATCGCGACAGGCGCGACCTGGAAAAGATTGATGACGAAGATGACGTCATAAAGCTTGCCTTTTCCGTCGGGAAAGGTCCGGGGATTCGTCAGATCGATGGTAAGCGGATCGACGACGTTCTTGTTGCCCGCTTCACCCCGTTTAGCCTTGATGGCGTCGAACACCTTCGTGTCGTAATCTGAAGGCTGAAAGCGCAGCCCCGGAAAATGCGGAGCGAAATAGTTGACATGGTTACCGGCTCCGCTGGCGAGCTCCAGCACGTCTCCCTCCATCGGAAAGAGCGTTTTGAAGGCCTGAAGGATGGGCTCGCGGTTCCGGTTCCCCGCCCAGGCGACATAGGCGCTCAGGGGATACGGATCGATCGGGGGTCTTTCGTCAGACATTCAGCTCTTCCTTCTATAGACAACAAGACTTGGATCACGGCGTGCAGTGAAGAACGCCGCGTTGATTTCATTTCGATGCAGTTGGGGGACAGGTTTCCTTTCGCGGAGTTGAGCCGTCGAGCTAACCGGCCGCCAGCAGCTCTTTCAGATAGGCGTCGATCCGCTCGTTATAGGCGGGGTCCGTGCCGAATAGCGCCAGATGCCCCCAAGCCGATGAGAGGGTTTTCAATTCGCTGTTGGGAATGAGCTTCTGCTCTGCCTTGATGTCACGCAGTGGGAAGAACGCGTCTTCCTCAATCGCGATGACGAAGAGCTTCGCGGTGATGCGCGATAGAGCCGCCTCAATGCTGCCGCCCGCGATACGGCTTACGTCATTGTCTCTCCATTTGGACAGCAGCAAGAGCAGGTTATTCGGGTCCTGGGGTAGAAAGTGGTTCTCGACGAAGCTTGTCACGAAATCGGCGGCGGTCGTGAAACCAAGGTCTCGCCATCCAGCCTCATTGAAAAGGCTCGGCGTAAATCCTGCAGCCGCAAACAGCCTTGCATGCCGGCGCAAACCCCGATGCACCGCGCTTGCGTGAGAGTAGAAGCCGCCGTCCCAGGCCGGATCGCTGGTGATGGCTTCAATAAAAGTCTCAACCAAAAGGCGATTGTGCGGAGTGCCTTCGGCCAGTCCGGCGATCGGAGCCGCGCGCTTCACAGCATCGGGAAAACGCGCGGCCCAATCGTAGGTCTGCTGCGCACCCATTGAGCCGCCAAGAACCAACTCAAGCCTCTCGATGCCGAACTTCTCGGTCACCAGCCTATGCTGAGCGCGAGTATCATCCCCGATCTGCACCCGCGGAAAGGCGGCAGCATTGAACGGCAACGGCGTGTTGTGCGGAGAGGTCGACAGGCCGTTGCCGATCTGGTTGATGAGAATGATGAAGTGACGGGAGGGGTCGAGCGCGCGGCCTTTGCCGATGTAGGCCTGCTCCAGGATCTTGCTCGTGCCCGAATACCAGGTGGGGAACAGAATGGCATTGTCTTTTCGCGGCGAGAGCTTGCCAAAAGTCGCGTAGGCGAGGCTCAGGTTTCTAATCCTGCTGCCGTCTTCGAGATCAAAATCGCCGAGGTTGAAAGTCTCGTACGGACCGTGTGTCTCTGGGGAATAGTATGTGTGCGTCACTTCCACCTCTGGAACTCAACGGCCCTGCGGTCCAGTCGAGGACCGGGCCACCATTTAATTTCATAGACTTTATCAATATTTGGCTTTGCACATCAAGGGCCTGCGCGAAAATAGCAAAAAGCAGGAGATGAACTTGCGATCCGCTAACACGGCGCTGCTATCGCACGACCGGATACAAGGAATATATTTCTGTCTGCGGTCAAGATGGAGGTTGCGGAGCAGGGTTTGCCCGATCGGCAATCGGCGTCATGGAATTTTTTTTCTCAAATGTCCTTTGACTTCCGATCGAAACTGAACGAAGACCGACAGGAGCCAGCGGGGCGCTGCGCGTTCTCAAAGGATGTTTTGCGCTTGCTGAAGATGGCCAAAGCACACGTCGTAACATAGGTCGATACGGATGCCGGACACTGCTGAGCCTCTGGCTCTTATTGGCGATACGCCGATGATCGAGCTGACAAGTCTTGATTTTGGCCCCTGCCGAGTTTTCGCAAAGCTTGAGAGCCAGAACCCGACAGGCTCCATCAAGGATCGCATCGCGATGTCGATGGTCGACGCCGCCGAACGCTCCGGCCAATTGAAACCAGGCGGAAAAATCATCGAGGCGACCGCCGGCAACACCGGGCTGGCGCTGGCGCTCGTTGCGGCCCGGCGAGGCTATCACCTGACGCTCGTTATTCCGGACAAGATGAGCCGCGAAAAAATCGCTCATTTGCGGGCGATGGGCGTCGAAGTGGTGCTAACCCGCTCGGACGTGCCGAAAGGCCATCCCGAATATTATCAAGACCTCGCAGCACGCATCGGCAAGGAAACGGGCGCCTTCTACGCGGACCAGTTCAACAATCCGAACAATCCGGCCGCGCATGAACGCAGCACCGGACCCGAGATCTGGGGCCAGACGCAAGGCAAGGTCGATGCGGTCGTGGCTGGCGTCGGCTCCGGCGGGACGATGACCGGCCTGTCCCGGTTTTTCGCGCGCGTTTCTCCTGCAACCGAGATGGTTCTCGCCGATCCAAAGGGCTCGGTTCTGGCGGAGTACATTCGTACCGGCGTTGTCGGTGAGGCCGGAAGCTGGCTCGTTGAAGGCATCGGCGAGGATTTCATCCCGCCAGTCAGCGATCTTTCCCGTGTCAAAAAGGCGTACACCATCTCGGACGGCGAAAGTTTTGCTGCGGCCCGCACGGTGTTACGGAAAGAGGGGCTGCTCGTGGGCTCGTCTTCGGGCACACTGATCGCAGCCGCGCAACGCTATTGCCTTGAGCAAACCGAGCCGAAGCGGGTTGTGACGTTCATCTGCGATACCGGCGCCAAGTACTTGTCGAAGATGTACGATGACCGCTGGATGGTCGAGCAGGGGCTGTTGCAGCGCCCGGGTCACGGCGATTTGCGCGATCTCATCGCGCGCAGCTTCGACGAAGGCGCCGTCGTGACCGTGGGATCGGGCGATACGCTGCAAACGGCTTACAGCCGCATGAAGCTTTACGACGTGTCCCAGGTTCCTGTGCTCGATGGCGACCACTGCGTAGGTCTTCTTGACGAGTCCGACCTGCTTGTGGCTCTCACGCACGGCACGCTCGATTTCAACCTTCCCGTCAAGCAAGCCATGACTGGAAAATTGGAAACCGTATCTCCAAACACCCCTCCCGAGAACCTCCTTCCCCTCTTCGACCGGGGTATGGTCGCGGTCGTCGTCGACGGCGAGCACTTCCTCGGCCTCATCACCCGCATCGATCTTCTCAACCACCTCCGCAGAAAGTTGGACTGACGTGTCAAAACGCTCTCAGAAGGCGAGGCCGGCCACGCTGGCGGTCCACGCCGGCGCCGAGCCGGACCCGCGCACCGGCGCGGTGATGGCGCCGATTTATGCCTCGTCCACCTTCGCGCAATCCTCGCCCGGCGTGCATACCGGCTGGGAATACGCCCGGACCGGCAATCCTACGCGCGCGGCCTTTGAGAAGGCGGTTACGGAACTGGAGGGCGGCATTGCGGGCTTTGCCTTCGCCTCGGGGATGGCGGCGGAGGCTACGCTGCTCGACCTTCTCGACCAGGGGAGCCATGTCGTGGCCAGCGACGACCTTTATGGCGGGACCTGGCGGCTGTTCGAGCGGGTGCGCAAACGCTCCGCCGGGCTTTCCGTCACCTTCGTCGATCCAACCGATCCCGATGCGTTCACGGCGGCTATCACGCCCAAGACCCGCATGATCTGGGTGGAGTCTCCGACCAATCCCTTGTTGAAGGTGGCGGATCTCGCCGCTATCGCTGCGATCGGCAAAAGAGCCGGCGCGCTAACGGTCGCAGACTCGACTTTCGCCTCGCCCATGATCCAGCGCCCGCTCGACCTGGGGTTCGACGTCGTGGTTCATTCGGCTACAAAATATTTGAGTGGCCACTCCGACGTCGTGGCGGGCGTTGTCGCCGTGCGCAATCAGGACTTGGCGGACCGCATCCGTTTTCTGCAAAATGCGACAGGCGCGGTTCTCGACCCGTTCCCGGCTTTCCTTGCGCTGCGCGGCCTGAAGACGCTCGCGCTCCGCATGGAGCGCCACTCAGCCAATGGGCTCGCCGTGGCCCAGCATCTGGAAGGCCACCCGAAACTCAGGCGCGTGATCTATCCGGGGCTCAAAAGCCACCCGCAGCATGCGCTCGCAGCCCGGCAGATGACGGGCTTCGGCGGCATGGTCACGATCGAGCTCGACACGGAGGAGAAGGGGGTTCGACGCGCGCTGGAATTGCTCGAGCTGTTCACGCTGGCGGAGAGCCTCGGCGGCGTCGAAAGCCTCGTGGGTCATCCGCTCACGATGAGCCATGGCTCTCTCCCCGCGGAACGGCGCGAGGAACTCGGCATTGGCTGGGGGCTCGTGCGGCTCTCTATCGGGATCGAGGACCCCGCCGATTTGATCGAGGACTTGCAGCAGGCGCTGAGCCGTATTTGAAGGCGGCAAAGCTATGGCGATCCGCGCAGCGCATTGTCGCCCCCGCGACAGGAAAGTGTGCTCCCGTGGACGGGCCTGTGCTGCTTCCTCGAAATTCCAGACGCGTTCCGAAAGCTTCGAAGAGGGCGGAACTTCAGCTTCCGTCGGCCGGTCTACGATGAAGACGAGAGGCCCGGTGCGCGCCCGGCCAATACTGAAAGCCGCCTGATCCGAGATTGCGAGTTAGCCAAAGGCTTCTCTGGAACGAGCGCTGTGTCGGTTCAGCCATTGCAGTCGCATTGCAGCGCGTTCGAGTTCGGCGATAATCATACATCACGTCCTTACTGACAAGCCGTCGAGGCGATCACGCAGCAACCGGAACTTCGGTTGATTATGCCTGTTCTTCAGCGGTGTGGTTACTACTGAATGGTCTACAGTGAGGGAAATATGGGCAATCTCATCAAATTAGCGGCGCTCTCAGCTGCTCTTGCGTCGCTTGTCGCGCCAATGTTTGACGCCGAGGCCGCGCGAACCAGCACTTATCATCGCCACTACACTTATAGCCCGCCGCACCGTCCGCTAACCATGGGGTCTCGAAATTACGGGGGCTGGAGACACCGGTCGAACGCGCGCGGATGGGATAACACTTGTCTGAATGCGCCCGGTCTTCCTTCCCAATTTGCATGCTCGGCGAGGTGAAGCGCCTATAGCAGAGCTGCCGGTCTTTCTCACGTGATGGACCCGGTGACCTGCCAGCCCCAGCGACACCATCGGTGCGAGTTGCCCCATTGAAGAGCCAGCGCTTCAAACATCCTCCGGAACTCTCATTTCGCGGAATGATCATCGGCGGGGCGATCACCGTGGTTTTCATGGCCGCCAATGTTTACCTGGGCTTGAGAACCGGCATGACGTTCTCATCGTCCATTCCGGCAGCGATCCTGTCGATGAGCGCGCTGCGCGCGCTGAGTTCGGGCGGCGCCCCTGCTGGCATTCTGGAAAACAACATCGTCCAGACCCAGGCATCCGCCGCAGGCACGCTGTGCAACGTCATTCTCGTTCTTCCAGGCCTTCTTCTGATTGGCTTCTGGCAGGATTTCCCGCTCTGGCAGACGATGGCGGTGTGTCTGCTCGGCGGCCTTCTCGGCGTCGCCTATTCCGTGCCGCTGCGCCGGGTGATGGTGGTGGGCAGCACCCTGCCGTTTCCCGAAGGCGTCGCAGCGGCGGAAGTGCTTCGCGCTGGCCACAAGGACGAAGAAAAGACGAAAGAACGAGGCAGCGAAGGCGGCTTGAAGGAGCTCGGGCTCAGCGCCGCCGCTGCGGCAGGCCTGACGCTGCTGACGAACGGCTTCAAGCTTCTCCCTGATAAGCTGACGGGCTCCATCACCCACGGCGGCGCCATTTTTCAGATGGGGGGCAGCTTGTCACTCGCTCTGATTGGGGTGGGATATCTCGTTCGCATTGGCGCGTGCTTGGCCCTGTTCCTCGGGCTTTTCATTGCCTGGGGCGTTGCCGTGCCTGTTCTGATGACGACGGGGCCGTCTCCGCCCGGAGATCTGGCCGCCGCCGCCGACGCGATCTGGTCGGAGAAAGTCAGACTCATTGGCGCCGGCATTATCGCCAGCGGCGGTCTCTGGACGGTGATAACGCTGATCAAGCCGCTCATCGACGCCGTTCGCCTTGCTTTGAACGCATCGGAAATACGTCAGGGCGGTGACCAGAAGCGTGAAGAGAGCGACATCCCCATAATTTGGATTGGCGGCGGCATTGCAGTTCTCTGCATTCTGATAGGCTGCCTGTTTGCATGGTTCGCTTCAGGCGTTCATCTCGGGGCAAACCTTTTCTGGGTGGCGCCCGCCGTCACGCTCCTGACCGTGTCCCTGGGTCTCTTGATGGCTTCGGCATGCGGCTACATGGCGGCGCTGCTGGGGTCCTCTTGCAGCCCCATCTCGGGCATTGGCATTCTCAGCACGATCCTGATCGCAGCCGGTTTCGGCTTCGTCTTTCCGTTGGGGGCTGAAGGAGGCCGCTCTGCGGTTGCGTTGACACTTTTCATCGCGTCGATTGTCGTAACCGTCTCCTCGATCGCGAACGACAATCTCCAGGATCTCAAGACCGGAAATATGGTCGGCGCCACACCCTGGAAGCAGCAGGCGGCGCTCGCTATTGGCGTTGTCGCAGGCGCTATCACAATCGCTCCGGTACTTCAGCTTCTTTACTCCAATTACGGGTTTGTCGGTTCTCTGCCGCGCGCTGGCATGCAGCCGGAAAACGCAATGCCGGCGCCGCAGGCTGCGCTCATGACGCAGATTGCGAACGGCATCATTCATCATCAGCTTGCCTGGGACATGGTCGGCATCGGCGCTGCTCTCGGCATAGCGCTTGTGGCTGTGGAGTTGTGGCTCCGGCGCAAACGCGGATTCTCGCTGCCTGCCTTGACGGTCGGCATCGGCATCTACCTTCCTTACGAAGTATCGCTGACGATCGCCATCGGAGGCGTGATCGGCTGGTTCGCAGAGCGGACCGTGGCGAGGCGGTCAGCCAACAAGGATGCGCAGGGCAAAGCCGAAGACGAGGCAAGGGTCCGCCGGCGGGGCGTGCTCATTGCGTCGGGATTCCTGGTCGGAGAGAGCATGACCGGCGTCTTGCTCGCTGCGGCGGATGCCTTTGGCGGGCGCAGCGGCTCGCTTTCCTTCTCGGGTTTTGCGGGGTCTCACCTCTCAACCGCCGTTGCCGCCCTGCTCTTCGCATGCGCGCTCGCCGTCTTTTACCGGTCCGCGGCGCGGCCCGTCTGATACCGGCGGCCAGAGCACTTTGACCCATATCAGCAACAGGAGCTTTTCCAGGCGTGTCATCCTGTAAAGAGTTTACGGCCGGTTAAAATTGGTTTTGTTTTGTAAAAGTGCATATAACTAAATTTATAAGTAGTTATCCATGCTTCGCAGGACTGCGATGGGCAAAAGCGTCATGATTTATAACGGTTCGTATACGAAAATTCATCAATGGATGTGGCGGAAAATCAGCTAGAGCGGGCTGGATGCTGCCTCATGGCCTCATGGTGAGCCCGCTGGTAAAAACTCGACCTCATCCTGAGCCTGTCGAAGGATGGAGGCGGGTTTCACGGTTTTTCAGCAGCCTGCTAGTGTCCCTTCAGTCTCCGAATTGCCGTTCGAGCTCGTTTCAAACTGGGTGACT
This sequence comes from uncultured Alphaproteobacteria bacterium, assembly GCA_963764115.1. Lineage (GTDB taxonomy): Bacteria > Pseudomonadota > Alphaproteobacteria > Rhizobiales > Rhodomicrobiaceae > Rhodomicrobium. The sequence goes on along the minus strand of CAVXRT010000033.1, from coordinate 235,300 downwards.
GGCGTCGCTGCCAACTTCTATTAAACGGTGATCGGAAAGAAGTAGTTGATAGCGATAAGAACCGCCAACAGCGTGATCCCGATGCCAAGGCTCCAGCCGATCAGTTTCTTTTCAACTGGCAAGAGCGGTTCGGCGGGGGCGTTTCTCAGTTCCTCGCGCAGATCATCTTGAGACATGTTTCGCTCCTCCCGCTCACCCTGCCAAAGGCGGCTTCACGCCGTGGAAGAAAATCCATGAGATCCCCAGCCCAACCCAGATCACGAAGCCGAAAAGGCTGACAAGGTAAACCGCCGCCAGCTTGCCTATGCCCTCCTGCCAGAGCTTTCTGAAGTTGGACAAGACGCCGATGGAAAAGAACGTCAGGGTGAAGAAGATCACACGGAAGACATTCGCTTCGCCGATGGCGGCTGTCACTTTCGCGGGTTCGAAGGACGTCCCCAACGCGAGGTAAAGCCCCGCCGCGAAGGTTACAAGGAAGCCGAGAATGAACTTCGGAAAGCGCTGCCAGATTTCGATGGCCTTCGCCTTCTCGCCATTCGGGTCTTTATTGATATGGTTCGTCCAGATCCAGCCGAGGATGAAGGCCCAGATGCCGATGAAGATGTCGATGAACACTTTCACGGTTGCAGTCGTGCCAAGAATCCAGCCCGGCTGATAGTTGATGCCCTCGGAAGCGGCCTTCGCCAGGATCAGAGATTCAGTGATGCCGCCGCCCGCGACAGCCGCGCCATCGGTCTTGATCGCCAATCCCATCCAGGCGCCCGCGACCAGCGGCTCATTCGAGAGGAATGTCTGCGCCAGGAACGGCAGGATCAGGATCTCGACAACGGCGAAGACCACGACGAGCGAGGAGACGAGGATTGGCACGGACGGCCGCGCGCGGATTGCGCCACCCGTGGCGATGGCCGCCGCGACGCCGCAAATCGAGATGCCGGAGGCGAGCGGCACAGCGTATTCGCGGCTGAACCCGAACCACTTGCGCGCCACGAAATACACCACGGCCCAATAGATCAGATACGCCTCAACGATCGCGGCAACACCGCGCAAGAGCAGCGAAGTTGCGAGATTAAGCTTCCCCGCGGCGGTCACGGCAAGGAAAGCTCCAAGGATCACGATGGCGATCTTGATGTAAAGCTCAGGCCGGATCGCCTCTTTCAGCCAGTCCGCGAGGCGCGGGAAGAAATTGGCGATGATCAGCCCAGCAACGAGCGCGATGATGAAGCCCGCTTCATTCGTGAGCTTCAGGGACCAACTGACCCCAAACTTCTGCTGATCCGCCGGTGTGACAACTGCGATGTTGGCGTAGCTCCCGGCGACCCAGCTCGCATAAGCCAGCGCGAAGACGAAGGTAAATCCGAGAATGAACCGCCAGACGCTCACGCGAAGGGCGATGGCCGCAAGCGTCAGCACCGCGAGAAGCGCCGCATAGGTGAGGCCCAAAGCCGCCGGTCCGCCAATATCGGCATAGGACTTGGAAGCCGTGTTGAGCGCCTTGCCGACGTCGGTCCAGACTGATGTCGTGACGGCCCATCCGAGTAAGTCTCTCCCGTAAAGCCCCGCCACGGCCAGGGCGAAAATGGAAAGCCCGATCCAAACCGCGAGCCAGTCCTCGCTGATCCAGGGCGTCTTTTCAGTTGCCGGGGCGCCTAGCCCCGGCTCGCGCCGAATAACTTCCAACATGGCGGCTCCAATCCGTGCACGCGGCCCCGATTATAAACGTCGGATGCCGAACGCTCGCGCAAAGCCACGAAGCGTTCGGGCATCAGCTTTAGGCTGCGCGGGCGATGCTCGGCTCGCGAGCCGCGGCAAACCCGCGATCGAGATCGGCAAGGATGTCGTCGATATGCTCGAGGCCCACCGAAAGCCGCACATAGCCGTCGGAAACGCCGGTTGCCTCCTGCTCCGAGCGGGAAAGCTGCGAATGCGTCGTCGTCGCCGGATGGATGGCGAGGCTCCTCGCGTCGCCGATATTGGCGACGTGATAGAACAGCTGCAGCGCATCGATGAAACGCCGGCCGGCCTCCTTGCCACTCGCGAGCTCAAAGCCGACGAGCCCGCCATAGCCGCCTTTCAGATATTTGTCGGCGCGCTCGCGGAACACGCCCGTCTGCACAGAAGGGTGGATGACGCGCGTCACTTCGGGGCGCTTCAGGAGATAATTCGTAACCGCCTGCGCGTTCTCGGAATGGCGCTGGATGCGCAAGGGCAACGTCTCGATGCCCTGGATGATGAGGAAGGCGTTGAAGGGAGAAAGCGCGGAGCCGAGGTCGCGCAGAAGCGTCACGCGCGCCTTGATGATGTAGGCGATGGGGCCGAGCGGCTTCACGGCCTCGGTCCAGACCGCGCCGTGGTAGCTTGGGTCGGGCGTGTTCAGCGCGGGCTGGCGCTCTGGATGCGCCGCCCAATCGAAATTCCCGCTATCGACGAGAAGGCCGCCGATGGAGGTGCCGTGGCCGCCGAGATATTTCGTGGTCGAATAGACGATGATGGCCGCGCCGTGATCGAAGGGGCGCGTGAGGAGCGGGGCAGCCGTGTTGTCGACGATCAGCGGAATGCCGAGCGGGCGGCCGATGGCGGCGACTTCGGCGATCGGGAACACGGTCAGCTTCGGGTTCGGCAGCGTCTCGGCGTAATAGGCGCGGGTGCGGTCATCGGTGGCGCGGCGGAAATTCTCAGGGTCGGCCGGGTCGACGAAGCGCACCTCGATGCCCTGGTCCTTCAGCGTGTTCGCGAACAGGTTCCAGGTGCCGCCGTAAAGGTCGGTCGAGCTGACAATATTGTCGCCGGCGCGGGCAAGGTTCTGGATGGCGAACGCCGACGCCGCCTGCCCGGACGACAGCGCAAGCGCGCCCACGCCGCCCTCGATCTCGGTGATACGCTTCTCGAGGACGTCGTTCGTGGGGTTCATGATGCGCGTGTAGATGTTCCCCAGCTCCTTCAGCGCGAACAGGTTCGAGGCGTGCTCGGTGTCGCGGAACTGGTAGGAGGTCGTCTGGTAGATCGGCACCGCGACCGCGTTCGTGGCCGGGTCGGCGCGCCAGCCGCCATGAAGGGCGAGCGTTTCGGGATGACGGCTGATCGATGACATGTCCTGCTCCTCTAAAACAATTTTCGTTGGCTTTTGAATCGGTTCTGCTGGCTGGATCCCCTCCGCCGGGCGCGGGCCTCGCTTGGCTGCATTCCTGCTGGCAAGTGCGGTGGCCAGAGTTCCAGCGCCAATCGCAGCGAAAATTACCAAGGCAATCGCGTTCATTTCAGCCCCCGCTTGCCTGGAGGCTGCGGCTGAACCGCAAAGCCACGCAAGTCTATGGAGTTAAGCAGATTTAGATTGTTTTTGCTACACACACCCGATATTCGGCTGCAAATAAGGAAATTAATCTAAAAAAATGGGATTTTATAAACAGAAGCATTGCCTTTTGCTTCTGCAGCGTTGGGTTTGTCCGCACAGTGGGGTTAAAGCGCAAACGGCATCCACGCGCAAAGGCACAGCAAATGCTTCGTGCTTCAGGCGAAGGCCGCTGACGAAGCTAATATTGTTGTTGGCCGGATAAACCGCAGGCGAGGCCGCCGCTGGCCAACGCATGCGGTCCTTTACGCCGGTCGCCGGCCCTTGATAACCGACAGACGGGCCAAATGCGCGCGCAGGACATTACGGCTGACGCCGAGAAGCTGAGCCGTGCGAACCTGGTTGCCGTCGCAATGCTCGTATGCGCTCCGTACCAGCATATCGATCACGGTCTGATAGAGGTCGGGAAAGGGCGCCTGCACTGCGCTCCGCAACGCTGCGGCCAAAACGCTTGATGGCGCCGGCATCTCGGCGTGTCCGGTCGCCAAGCGCGGCAAATGCAGGTCTGTTGCAGACACGACAGGGCCAATGGAAACCAAGAGCGCATGATGGATGACGTTTTCCAATTCGCGTATGTTTCCCGGCCAAGGATAGCGCTTGATCAGATCAATCGCTTCAGGCGCGAACGAGATGGCGCTCAATCCAAGCCGCTCGCGATATATCGCCAGGAAATGATGAGCCAGCGGGACGATATCGCCGGGTCTTTCCCGAAGCGGCGGCAGGCTCACGACGGCGACCTTGATCCGGTAATAAAGGTCTTCGCGAAACCGGCCCGCCTCAATCGCGCGATGGAGGTTGACATTGGTTGCGGCAAGGAGGCGGACATCGATCGGGATGGGCTTGCGCGATCCGACCCGGACGACCTCCCGCTCCTGCAGCACCCGGAGCAACTTGACCTGAACCTGCAACGACAACTCGCCGATCTCGTCCAGAAACAGCGTGCCGCCGTGCGCGGTTTCGAACCATCCCGCCGTGGTGGCGTGCGCTCCGGTAAAGGCGCCGCGCTCATGGCCGAACAATTCGCTTTCGGCCAATGTCTCCGAAAGGGCCGCGCAGTTCACCGCCACGAATGGGTTGGAGCGTCTGCGGCTCAGGCCATGAATGTGCCGCGCCACAAGTTCCTTGCCGGTTCCCGTCTCCCCTATGATCAATATGTTGGCTTCGCTCGGCGCCAGGCGGCGGATTTCCTCCGCCGTCTCCTTGGAGCGGGGATCTTCGAACCTGAGAGCGCTGGCGGCGACAATCCGGGGAGCGGTCTGCCGGCCGGGCACCGTCAACAGCGAAGGCGTCCCATCGCCCTCCGGCGGCGCGGGCCGCGAGTCTACGGAAGACCGGCGAAATTTACTTTCGCTTGGCATTGCTGACCCTTGACCCCTGTCAGAAAGCGCCCGCGCACGAATGGGGTCCGCTCCCCGCTGCCCTACATACTTAGGTAGCATGCCGGGGGCGAGCACAGCGAGCAATTTCGCGCTTGTCCGGAGCATTCTCGAACGGCGCCAACTGCTGCGGCGGCAGCATGGGCATGGCATGACCTGTTGCTGAGGCAACAGCGATACATGGAATGCAGGGTTAATATTTAGTTAAAATAACGAGTTAGTTTTTGGCGCCGGGTTTGCGATGTGGCGGGACAGATCAAGGAGGTGATCTCATGCTCAGTCCGACGAACCCTTCCCCGAACGGTGGGGAATACGCGACGCCAAACGCAAACGGATGGATCGATATCGCATCGAGCGTCCCCGACCGCTCACAGCAGGGCGTCATCCAACAAATCTCGATCCTTGGCGGCCACGGCCGTGACGGCGCGCCGGACGCGATCGATCGCCTCGACATGGAAATGGGCGACGTCGTGAGCGTCGTCGGCCGCACCGGGTCGGGAAAGACAACACTCATCAACGACATCGAGTTGTTCGCCGATGCCGACACGCCCACCGGCCGCCGCATCCTGATCAACGGCACGCGCCCCCCCGAAGAATACCGTAACGATCCGGCCTGCAATCCCATCGCGCTTATCACCCAGCACACGACATTTCTCTCCGACCTTCCCGTCGACGAGTTTCTTCATACCCACGCCGGGATCCGCCGCAGCTCAGCCGGCGAAATCGAAGCTGTCGTGGAGCAGACCCTGGCCTTCGCCAACCAACTCACCGGCGAGCCCATCTCGCTCTCCAGCCGCATGACCGAGTTGTCGGGAGGCCAGACCCGCTCCCTTCTGATCGCCGACGCCACGATCATTTGCGACACCCCGATCGTGCTTCTCGATGAGGTGGAGAATGCCGGCATCAACCGCTCGCGCGCGCTCGAATTGCTCCGCGCGCACCGCAAGATCTTTATTTTCGTCACCCACGATCCCCGCATCGCGCTTCTTTCCGACTACCGCCTGGTTCTGAAGGACGGACGCATCTCGAAGGTTCTCCACACCGATGAACAGGAGCGCCGCCTGGCGCCGCTTGTCGGCCGGTTGGATGACGCGCTGGCGGGTCTGCGCGACCAGATCCGCGCGGGCGAGCGCATTGTGAATTTCGAAACAGGAGGCCTGGCATGAAACTCGCTGTCTGCGCCGGCACGGCCACAACCGGCAAATCGTCCGTTCTGCGCCACGTAATCCCCCGGCTCGCCCGCCGCGGCTGGTCGGTCGCCTTCCTGAAGATCGATGTGCAGTTCGCGGAGGAAGACGAACAGTTCGCGCGTGAATTCGGCATTCCGACGCGCAAGGTCTACTCGGGCGACCTCTGTCCCGACCACTGCAACGTCATGGTCCTGGGCGATGCGTTGCAGTGGGCCGAGAAAGCCGGCGCCGATGTGCTGCTGGTCGAAACCGCCGGATTGTGTTTGCGATGTTCCCCCTATGTCGACGGCGGTCTGGGCATCGTCGTGGTCGAGGCGACAAGCGGCATGAACCTCCCGCGAAAGATTGGGCCCATGCTGTCGCTCGCGGATATCGCCGTCGTCACCAAGATCGACCGGATATCGCAGGCAGAACGCGAGGTCTTTCGGGCGCGCATTATGGAAGCGGCGCCGGGGGTCCGGATACGCGAAGTCAACGCGCTCTATGGCATCGGGATCGACCCCATCGCCGATGCGGTCGCCACGACACCGGATGTGGACGGGGAACTCGCGCTGCGCGGCAACCCTCCGGTTGGCACCTGCACGATCTGCGTCGGCAAGAAAACGATAGGGTGGCAGTCGCATTTCGGCGTCGTCCGGTCCCTCGACAACCAGACATTCTACCGGGGCGAATAGCAATGACCATCTACCTGGATAACTCGGCGACCACGCCGGTCGATCCGCGTGTCGCCGACGCGATGGCGCCGTGGCACGCCCACTCGTTCGGGAATCCCTCCAGCCTCCACGCGCTCGGCCGCCAGGCCAGAGACGCCGTGGAAGCTGCGCGCGACCAGGTGGCGGCCCTGCTCGGCGCTCGTCCGCAGGAGGTCATTTTCACCGCCAGCGGCACCGAGGCGAATAATCTCGCCCTTGCCGGCGCAATGGAGGCCGCCGGTCCCGGTCCTCGCCATCTGATCACCTGCGCGATTGAGCATCCCGCAGTCCTTGAGACCGCCCGGGCGCTGGAGGCCCGCGGTATAGCGCTCACAATCGTCCCGGTGGATGGCGACGAACTCGTCGACCCCGAAATTGTCCGGCGCAGCCTGACGCCACACACCCGCCTCGTATCCATCATGGCGGCCAATAATGTCATCGGCGCCGTCCAACCCCTGACCGCAATCGCCGAAGTAGTGCGTGAGTCCGGCGCTCTGTTCCATACGGATGCGGTCCAGGCTGCCGGCAAAATACCGTTCAACGTCAGGTCTATGCCCGTCGATCTCTTGTCGCTGTCAGCCCACAAGCTGCACGGCCCGAAGGGTGTGGGCGCGCTCTATGTCCGCGAGGGCGTGAGACTTAGCCCCATCGTTTATGGCGGCGGCCAGGAGCGAGGCCTGCGCTCGGCGACCGAGAACGTCGCCGCAATTGTCGGCCTCGGGCGCGCAGCGGAACTCGCCTCGACGGAGATGGCCGAAGACAACGCACGGCTGACAGCTTTGCGCGACCGCCTGATTGCCGGAATTTTCGACGCTTGCCCGCAAGCTTACCTGCTCGGGCCCGCGCAGCGCCGATTGCCGGGCCATGTCAGTTTCGGCTTCTCCGGCCAGGAGGGCGAAGCGATCCGCCTCTTGCTGGCGCTCGACGAAGCCGGGATCGCGGTTTCCACCGGCAGCGCCTGCAGCGCCTCACACGCAGCGGAACCCTCCTACGTTTTGCAGGCGCTTGGCTTCGACCCGTTCCGCTCGCGCGGCGCGCTGCGGCTGACGCTTGGACGCTTCAACACCGAAGAGGAGGTGGAACGGGTGATTGATGTTCTCCCGCGTCTGGTCGGAAGCCTCCGGCGCATCGCCACGGCCCGCCGCTAACCGTACACCAGGATAAGGATGACAAACCATGTCTCTCGCGCAAACCTCCCCCATCGATGAACTTCCAGGAACGAACTGTGGAGTATGTGGCTTCCGTACATGCGGCGCTCTCGCCGAGCAGCTTGAGAAACGGCCAGACCTGATCAGACGCTGCATCACGAAATCCGCAAACCAGATCCAGTCGCCAGTTGTCTCTCCATCCAAGGCGCCGCCTGTGGCCCGGCATGACGCTGACGTTTGGCGCGGCGGCTCCCCGACATGGCGCGACACCCTGGGCCGGGGGTTCGACTTCTATCTGGAGCACTTTCCGGAAGATCCGGGGCCGCGCGAGATCATCCTGCCTCACAACCCGATGCTGACCCGCGAAATGGAGATCAGCGTTGGCGATCTGATGATTGGCCGGCCGCTCGGCATGTCATGCGGCTGCCCAATCACCCATTGCGGCGTGGTCGCCGAGGTCGATCGCCGGACTGGCGTCATCGTCTGGTGCGTTACCGGGCCGCTCGGCCCGCGCGAAAAGGGCTTCAAGGACATCGGTTACTATATCGCCGAGGGCTATGAGGGCCTGATCACCGAGACGCGCAGCGAAATCAGGATCGGCATGCGGTATTTCTTCCAGCCACGCCGCTGCATGCTGCAGTGGCGGCACAGCGGCCTCGTCAACTACATCAACCGCAGCGAAGATGGCCTTCAGGTGCGGCTGGAAGGGCTTTGGATTGGTTGAGTATCGGAACCCTGTGGTGTTGCCGGCCGCGGGCGGCCGGCCTGCCCTCCTTGGGGCGAACCGCGCTCTGTTTCAAAGCGCTGGTTCGCTATTCTCAATCAGGCATCACCGATGGCGCAGCTCACGTCGGCGCCGTCGTCCCAGCCCTCCCATAAGAAGTCTTCGTGGCGTCCGTCGGCGATCAGCCTGAGCGCATACCGGACCTGTTCCTCATAAAATTGGCAAAACGCGCCTTTCCGCGTCATGCCGCCGTTCATTTCGTGCGCTTCGGCGGGGCAAGGGGAACCGCAGAAATGGCGAATGAGACAAGTATCGCATCCCTCCACGTCTTCGACCTTGCGCCCCGTGACCAAACGAAACGGCGGGCTGTTCAGGATCTCTTCGATGGGCTGACGAAACAGATTGCCGCCCTTGAAGGCAGGGAGGCCAATAAACTCGCTGCAAGGGAAGAGCTCGCCGTCGGTAGCCAAGGCGAAGAAGCTTCTGCCTCCTCCGCAAGGGGAAATGTCGCACATCAAGCGCCGGGCGGTGGGCGCGAGAATGGCGATCAGGATGTTGGCGAAATTGGCGACCACGAGCTTGCGCCCGGTTTCGCGGTAAAGTTCATGGGTCCGCTCCAGGGCCGCGAGATAGGCCTTCGAAACTTCGCCGTCCTCGCCGCGTACGGTGCGGGCGCCAGGCAAGGTGCAGCGCGTGACGTTCAGCATGCAGGCGGGGACACGGCGAGTGTGCAAGAACTCCACCATCTCAGTCAGATACGGGAGGTTCTGTTTTGTCATCGTGCAGATCACGTTGTAGCCCGGATAGCCGTCCAGCATCTCGATAGCGCGCACGACATGGCCGAAAACCCCATCGCCGCTCCAGCGCTTGCGCGTGCGGTCGGCGACCTCTGCGATCGGCCCGTCCAGCGACAGGCCGACGCCAACACCGCGGCTTGTGAGGAACGAGACGGCCTCGTGATCGAGCAAAGTGGCGTTCGTCTGCACGCCGAAGCGGAAACGGTCGCCGAATTCCTCGATGGCCGCAAAGATGGCCTCGCGGGCGAGCAGCGGTTCGGCCCCGTGGAAGATGATCTGTGGCAGCTGCTCGGCCGGCATGTGGCCGCGAAAATAGCTATGCAGACGGTCTAGCGCAGCAAACACCGTGGCCTTGTCCATCTGCTTGCCGCGGCGGCGCATCTCTTCGGGGATGTAGCAATAGGAGCAATTGAGGTTGCAGCGCTCGGTCGGATTGAAATAGACAGCCGTTGGTTTCAGGTGGAAACGCAGCATGTCCATCTCGCGTGCAAAAGCTTCCCCCTTCTCTCGCCACGCGTCGAGCAAGACGCCTCCGGCAAGCGTCTCGACCAGTTTATCCTTGCGGACCAATCCCCAAAAGGCCGTATCCGGCTCAACCAAGGCCACATAAGCGTCATGACCGATGTCGAAGGGCTGAAGCGAAGGCAAGGAGCCCCTTACGGGGCCCCCCTCCAATACAGGATGCGCCGTCATCGTTACTGCTTTGCCTGCTTGTCCATGAGGACGTAATGCGACAAGCCTGTTCCCGAGGCGTCGCACGTCTTGCGGATGGCGATCACTTCTGGCCGGCTCCGGGCTGGCTTGATAAGAGGCTTGGTGTGATTGGCTTGCTTCACGGCACGTCTCCAATGCGCAAAAGGGCGTTCGGCAGGCGCAAAGCCCCGCCGAAACCCTTTCCATCGGATTTCGCCCCTCGTTAAACCTCTCCAGCAGGTCTTCTGGCTCTCGGATCGGCCGCCGTGTCGCGCCTTCCCGATGGAGTGGTCTCCATCAGTGACCGGCTTTCGCCTTGCGACCGACGTCCCCGATTACAGCGGCGGGACCGCCACGGAATTGCACCGTGTTCCGGGATGCTGGACTGTTCAAACTTGAGCGAAATCGTAGTCTATGTCAAGTGCAGCTCAAGGACGCTCAGTCCACCCAATGATTGGCGGTTAAGGTGCTTTTTCCCCTTATCTCATGGCGCTAAAAAGGGCTTGCTCAAGCCGCCGCCAAGCCTCTTCGCAGCCCGGGATGCCGAACCGGAGCCAAGTCGATTCAGGCGAAAACCGCCGCACGAGAATGCCGCTCTCTCCCAGTTTTCCAGCGAGCGCCCCTGCAAAGGGATGCGCCGCGAGACGAAAAAGAGCCGTCCCTCCCAATACCTCGCACCCCGCCCGCCTGAGGATCGCGTCGAAGCGCTCAGCGTCGAGGGCGAGGCGCCGCCGCGTTTTCGCAAGCCAGGCATCGTCTGCAAGAGCAGTCCGGCCGATGGCTATAGCAGGCCCCGAGACCGGCCATGGGCCAAGCAAATCGCGAAGACGTTTTGCGATCCTTCTATCGGCTGCGGCGAAGCCTAGCCGGAGGCCCGCCAAACCATACATTTTTCCGAAAGAGCGAAGGGCGATGGTCGACGGAGGGAGTGCAGGAATAACGCTTAGGGAGGGCTCGATCACATCCATGAACGCCTCGTCCATCACCAGGAAGCCGCGACGCCGGTCGAGGTCATGCGCCGCCCGGACCAGTTCTTCAGCTGGAAAGATCCTGCCCGTCGGATTATTGGGATTGACGACAACGATCACATTCGCGTCGGCGATAGCCTCCGGGAGAGTCTCAACCTCGAGAACAGTATGACCTTCGCGCTTCCAGGCGACGCCGTGCTCCGCATAGGTCGGGCTCAGGATAGCCACCCGAGTTGGTGAAATAAGGCGAGGAATGATTTGAATGAGCGCCTGCGTCCCAGGCGCGGCCGCAATGTTGTCTGCGCCGCCGGCGCCGTAGCGAACCGCGGCCGCCTGCCGTAATTCAAAATTTTCGCGCGCGAAAGGCAAACGCGCGCACGACTTCAGGGGGAATCGGCGGCAAGGGGTAGGGAAACGGGTTGACGCCGGTCGATAGATCGATCCAGGGTTCCGGCGCGAAAGGGTGGCGGAGGCGAGCCTCGTCCAATGCGCCGCCATGAGCGACAACCGACTCGTCTTCAATCATCGCTGAACCAACCCCCCGATTCCGCTAGATCCATGTTTGCTACGCTTGCTCTCACTGCGCTTTTGATCGAGGCCGCCGCCTCCTATCCGCAGAGTTTGTTCAGCGCCATCGGGCATCCGGTGACGTGGATCGGGGAGCTTCTAGCATGGTGCGAACGCCGCTGGAACAGGAGCGAGTTGACGGATGCGCAGCGCAGGCTGAACGGCATCGCCGCCCTTCTTCTCACGCTCGCCGCCACTTTCGCTGTGAGTGCGGCGTTAGCATTTTTCGCTGGCGCTCTTCCCAACCCTGCCGGCTTGCTCGTAAGTGGGGCTCTAGCGAGCACGCTTCTCGCGCAACGCAGTCTCGCCGAGCACGTTCGCGCGGTAGCGGACGCTTCGGAAAACAAAGGGCTTGCCGCAGGGCGAGACGCCGTTTCTCAAATCGTTGGCCGCGACAAAAACACGCTGGATGAAGCGGGCGTGAGCCGCGCCGCCGTCGAAAGCCTGGCCGAGAATTTCTCCGATGGCGTGGTCGCTCCTCTGTTTTGGCTCGTCATTGCCGGTCTTCCCGGAGCCGCGCTTTACAAGGCCATCAACACGGCCGACAGCATGATCGGGCATAAGTCGGAGCGTTATCTGGCCTTTGGCTGGGCCGCCGCCCGGATCGACGATCTCGCCAATCTTCCCGCTTCGAGGCTTGCCGCTCTCTGGATCGTTCTTGCAGCGCTTGTCACGCCAAGGGCCTCGGCGCTGGAGGCGTACAGGGCGGCGGGGCGGGACGCGCGCCGCCACCGCTCCCCCAACGCCGGGTGGCCCGAAGCAGCTATGGCGGGCGCGCTGGGATTGAGGCTTGGCGGACCCCGCATCTATTCCGGCGCTTCCGTCGAAGATCACTGGATGGGAAACGGCCGAGCCGAACTTACGCCGTCCGATATCCGCGCTGCGCTTGGGATCTATCGGGCGGCTTGCGTAATCCAAGCCGCAACCGTCGCCGCGATTGCGGCTGTCATGCTATGGCTTTTGTGATCGGCTCCTCGGCCAGGTCGAGCAACGCATCGCAGTCGATGTGCCGCTCGATATGCGCCGCGAGCAGGTCGAGCGTCTCATCCACGGCAGCCTCATAACGAAGGTCGGAAGTCGCCGCGCCCATCCGCTCAAGCCAACTTGCGCGCTGGCGATCGTCGGCGAAAAGGCCGTGGACATAGCAGCCCGCAACGCGCCCATCCGCGCTCGCCGCCCCGTCCTCCTTGCCATTCTCGAAACGCAGCAAAGGCCTTGCCAAGTCCGGCCCGATCGTCCGGCCGATATGCATTTCATATCCTCTGAACGGAGCGCCGCGCTCGACACAATGTCCGCTCACCGCCTGAAGGGTCTTGTCTCCATCGAGAACCGTCTCGCAATCGAGAAAGCCGAGCCCGTCCACCGCGCGGGGTTCTCCTTCGGTTCCTGTGGGGTCGCTAACCCGCCGTCCAAGCATCTGGTAGCCGCCGCAAAGGCCGAGAATGCCGCCGCCGCGACGCAGATGCGCTTTGAGGTCGATATCCCAACCCGTTGCGCGAAGAACTTCCAGATCTGCGATGGTGGCCTTTGAGCCCGGCAAGATCGCCAACCGCGTTTCGCCGGGGATAGGCTCGCCGGGCTTTATGAAGGCGAGATCGACCTCCGGCTCCAGCCTGAGCGGATCCAGATCATCGAAGTTGGAAATATGCGGATAGGCAAGCACGACGATCAGGGGTTTGCCCTGGCGTCGCGCCTCTTTGCGTCCCGTCAGCGCCAGGGCGTCCTCGGCTGGCAGCCGCCTCGCTTCGGCAAAATAGGGAACGAGCCCGAAGGGCCGCCATCCTGTAAGGCTCGCGATCTTCTCCATGCCTTCCGCGAAAAGAGTTGGGTCGCCGCGAAACTTGTTGACGATGAACCCCTTCACCAAGGCGCTATCCTCCGGATCGATCACCAGTTTCGTGCCGGCGAGGCTGGCGATGACGCCGCCGCGGTCGATATCGCCGATAAGAACGACAGGAACGCCAGCGGCTCGCGCAAATCCGAAATTGGCGATGTCGTTTTTTCGCAGGTTGACCTCGGCCACGGAGCCCGCGCCTTCGATGAGCACAAGATCCGCCTCGCCGCACAAACGCTGGAAGCTGTCGAGCACAGCCCCCATCAGTTTCGGCTTGAGGGTCTGATATTCGCTGGCCATTGCGCTGCCGATCACGCGGCCTTGCACCACGATCTGAGACCCGATCTCGCTTTGCGGCTTCAACAGCACCGGGTTCATGTGAACGCTGGGAGCGATGCCTGCGGCCCGCGCCTGGAGCGCTTGCGCGCGCCCGATCTCGCCGCCGTCTGCGGTGACAGCCGCGTTGTTCGACATGTTCTGCGGCTTGAAAGGGCGAACCCTCAGGCCGCGGCGATGAAAAGCGCGGGCGAGGCCAGCGACAATGACGGACTTGCCCACATCTGAGCCCGTCCCGGCAAGCATGATGGCGCGCATGTGATTAGAACTCGATGCCGGACTGGGCTTTTACGCCGGCCGCGAAATGATGTTTTACCGCAATCATCTCAGTTACGAGATCGGCGGCGTCAAGCAAGTCCGGTTTCGCGTTCCGCCCCGTGACGACGACGTGAAGGTTCGGCCGCCGCGACCGCAGCTTTTCCAGCACCGCGCCGAGATCGAGATGATCGTAGCGCAACGAGATGTTCAGTTCGTCGAGGATCACAAGCCCAATCGTGCTATCGTCCATCAGTTCGAGGGCCCTTCCCCATGCGCGCTCCGCCGCGTTGACGTCACGCGCGCGGTCCTGCGTCTCCCACGTGAACCCCTCGCCAAGCGCATGCCAGACAACCCGGTCGCCGAAAGCCTTGACGGCTTCGCGCTCGCCCGTGTCCCAGGCGCCTTTGCCGAATTGGACGACGCCCACGCGAAATCCACGTCCAAGCGCGCGCAAGAGGAGCCCGAATGCCGCCGTCGATTTTCCCTTCCCCTTGCCTGTGTGAACGATCAGCAGCCCTTTCTCGACAGTCTTTTCCGCCACCTCGGCGTCTTGAGCCGCCTTTCGCTTTTCCATCTTCGCTTTGTGGCGCGCGCCGTCTTCGCTGTCCAAGGTCATCGCTGTTTTGTTCTCCTTTGCGGGTACAAGGTCTTTTTTGATCGGCGCTCGTCAAAGCCCGTTGTCTTTGAGCTTGATTAAATTTGACAGATCGGCGGTCCGATGGCTAACTCAAGCTCCGACGGCGCGCCAAGAGCGCATAATTAGGGAATCCGGTAGGGTTTTACGCCTGAAACCGGAGCTGCCCCCGCAACTGTAGGCGGAGAGCGCCAACCGAATACGCCACTGGCCGAAGGCTGGGAAGGCAGGTTGGAGCGAGGATCCGTGAGCCAGGAGACCTGCCGTCTCATATTAACTCGAACGCCGCCGGCGGGGCGGCAGGGACCTCGATATGAACGCGCTCTCCGTCGCATTGTCCATCGCAAAAACAGGCTTAGGAATGGGCGCGTTGACCGCTGCTTCGGCGGCGCACGCCATAAAACACGCTTCCAACCTCCTCTGCAGCTAGATCGCCGCCATGTTCAATAGCATCTCTGCGGCAGCAGGCGCCGAAACTCATGAGTAGTGAGCGGGCGACAGTCTTCGTATGTGTCTCATGCCGGATTCCAATCGAGGGTGACGACACTGTGTTCGACAAGCCCGGCGCGGCCTTGGCCGACGCCATAGCGGCTCATCTGCGCGATGCTGGCGCGAGCGAAATCGATGTGCGTCCCGTCGAGTGTCTCGCAGTCTGCAAAAGGCCCTGCACAATCGCCTTCGCAGCCAAAAGCAAATGGACCTATGTCATCGGCGGCATCGACGCCAAAGCCCATGCTGCAGAGATTGCCAGCGCGGCGCGGGTTTTCGCGGCCTCGGCGGACGGCATCGTCCCCTGGAAGGAGCGCCCGCTCTGCCTTCGCAAAGGGGTTGTCGCCCGCGTTCCTCCGGAAACATACCAATTGACAGGGAATGCTGAATGAGTCTGCTCAAGACGCCTTGCACGATCATCACCGGCTTTCTCGGGGCGGGCAAGACGACGCTTGTTCGCCATGTGATGGAGCGCGCTGACAGGAGGCTCGCCGTAATCGTCAACGAGTTCGGCGACATCGGCATCGACGGAGAGATCTTGAGGGGCTGCGGCGTTGAGAGTTGCCCCGAAGACCGCATCGTCGAACTCGCCAATGGCTGCCTTTGCTGCACCGTTGCGGACGACTTCGTGCCCGCGCTGACAGCTCTCCTGACGCATGAGACGCCGCCGGAGCATATTTTGATCGAAACTTCGGGGCTTGCACTGCCAAAGCCCCTTTTGCAGGCCTTCAACTGGCCCGCCATCGCCTCGCGCGTGACGGTCGACGGCGTGATCGCTGTGATCGACGGACCCGCGGTCTCCGCCGGGCGCTTCGCCGCCGATCCCGAAGCTCTTGCCCGGCAGCGCGCTGAAGACGGCTCGCTCGATCACGATAATCCGCTTGAGGAGGTCTACGAAGACCAGCTTCTTTGCGCCGATCTCATCGTGCTGAACAAAACCGACCTCATGACGGGGGAGGAGCGCGTCCGGGTGAGCGAGGAGATCAAGGCGACGGCGCTGCGCTCCGTGAAGGTGGTGGAGGCCGCGAATGGGAAGCTGGACGCGGCCATTCTGCTCGGCCTTGGCGCAGCGGCGGAAACCGACCTTGCTCAGCGTCCGTCTCATCACGAAGCCGAAGCGCCGCACGACCACGACGACTTTGAGAGCTTCGTCATCGATGTCCCGCCGCTGGCTTCGCCGGAAGATCTCCTCCAAAGGGTGGCTCAGGCCGTCGCGGCCCATGACATTCTGCGGGTCAAGGGCTTCGCCGAGGTCAGGGGCAAGCCCATGCGCCTTGTCGTGCAGGGCGTGGGGCAGCGCATCCAGCATCAATTCGACCGCCCTTGGAAGCCCGGCGAGGAGCGCGCCGGCCGCCTCGTCGTCATCGGCGAGCAAGGTCTCGACGCCGAATCCATCCGGCGCATGATCGGGGGCTGACGGGATGCAAAAGAAACAGGAACTACTGGCTGCATCCTCCGACAAGCTCAGGATGAGGGCTTGCGCTTTCAACGCGTTGAACCTCATGGTGAGCCTGTCGAACCATGGGCAGCGCCATTTTGCGGCAAGGTGCTAGCGACCCATGCATCTGCTCGCCATTTCCTCCACGACGCTCGATGAGACGGAAACCGCCGTCGATCTCGGTCAGACTAGGGCCGACATCATGGCGCTTTCGTTCAGCGACAGCGACTTGTCCGCGCTCGCGGCGGCATGGAGGGCGAGCCCGGAAGCGCTTCCGAGCCTGAGACTGGCGAGCCTGAAGAAACTCCGCCATCCCATGTCGGTGGATCTTTACGCCAATGTCGCATCTGCTGCGCGCCTTATCATTGTGCGCTGCCTCGGCGGTCTCGATTACTGGCGCTACGGGTTCGAACGGCTGGCGGAGATTGCGCAGACCAAGGGCGTTCTCCTTGTGGCGTTGCCGGGAGACGGACGCCCCGACCCGCGGCTGGCGGAGCTTTCCACCGCGCCAGCAGCCGCGCTTTCCCTGTTCGACCGCTATTTCCGGGAGGGCGGGCCGGACAATTTGCGCGAGGCCCTGCGGCTCGCCGCCAATCTTCTGGGCGCGAACCTAAGCGTGGCGCCGCCAAAGCCCATGCCTGCGGCGGTCGGATTGACGGCATCTGGGGAAGTCGCTTCGATCGATGACCTGATCGCAGAGACCACCGATCGTCCATCGGCTTTCGTCGTAGGTTATCGCGCGGCGGTCATTGCAGCGGATGATAAGCCTTTAAAGGCGCTTATGAAGGCTCTCGCCGCGGAAGGGCTCGCACCTTTCGGGATCGCGGTCACGAGCCTCAAAGATCCCGAAGCGGCGCCCATTGTCTCCCGGCTGATGAAGGCGCGAAAGCCCTCGATCATCGTGAACGCCACCGCCTTCTCGGCGCTTCGGGAGGACGGCTCATCGGTTCTTGACGCAGCCGACGTCCCGGTCCTGCAGGTCGCGCTCGCAGGCGCCCGTTACGAGGCGTGGGAGGAATCCGCGCGCGGACTTGGCCCGTCTGATCTCGCAATGAACGTCGTTTTGCCGGAAGTGGAAGGGCGCATCTTCACCCGCGCCGTGTCGTTCAAGGCCGACGCTGCCGCCGATCCGCTGTTCGAGCACGCCGAGACCTGGCATGAGCCGGCGGCCGATCGCGTTTCCTATGTGGCGAAGCTGGCGGCGGCTTGGGCCCGTCCCTCTCGCACGCCGCGCGACGAGCGCAAGCTCGCGATTGTGCTGTCGGATTATCCCGCGCGCGCCGGCCGGAGCGGCTACGCGGTAGGCCTGCATTCCTTCGAGAGCGTACGCGAAATCCTGCGCCTCCTCCGCGAAGAAGGCTACGATGCTGGCGCCGAAGACTGGACCGCTGCCGATCTTGCGGCCAATATCTCCAGCGGTCACGACGTCATCGAAGTTCCCCTCGAAGATTACCGAGCTTTCCTCGCCGCCCTGCCCGACGTTATGCAGGCCCGGCTCGCCGAGACATGGGGCGCGCCGGAAATCGATCCGTCCTTCATCGCCGGCTGTTTCCGCTTTCCTTGCGTAAGGGCCGGGAAGGTGAGTGTGCTTTTCCAGCCAGATCGCGGCGCGTTGGCGGACCGCAAGCAAGGCTATCACGACGTGACCTGCCCGCCACGCCATGGCTATGTCGCCCTATACGCTTGGCTCCGGGAGCGCGAGCGCATCAACGCCATGATCCATCTCGGCACGCACGGCACGCTCGAATGGCTGCCGGGCAAGGCGCTTGCGCTGTCGCCAGCCTGTTTTCCCGAAGCCGTTCTCGGCCCGGTCCCCGTGATTTATCCTTTCATCGTCAATAATCCGGGCGAGGCCGTGCAGGCTAAGCGGCGGCTCAGCGCCGTGACCATCGGACATCTCACGCCGCCGCTTACGAAGGCTGGGCTGCACGGCGGTATGGCCGAGCTGGAAGGACTGCTGGAGGAATACGCAGAGGCCGACGGCGTCGACGAGCGCCGCGCGAAATTGCTTGAGCAAGAGATCATCGACCGGGCCTGGTGTTCGGGCCTCGCAAAGGATTGCGGCCTGACGCGGGACGATCAGCCCCGCGGCGCCATCGCCAAGCTCGATGCCCAGCTTTGCGACGTCAAGGAACTCGCTATTCGCGACAAGCTTCACGTTTTCGGGCGAGCCCCGGACCCTGAAAGCCTGGTCGCGCTAACGACGGCAATCGCCCAAGCCGCGGGGCTTAAATTGGATGATGCGAAGCGGGTCGAAGCACTTCTCTCCCAATGCGGGGCCTTGGAGCGCGAGGGCCTTATCGCCGCGCTAGATGGACGCCGCGTGCGTCCCGGCCCTTCAGGGGCGCCGACCCGCGGGCGGCTCGACGTGCTTCCCACCGGCAGGAACCTGACCACAATCGATCCGCGCTCGATTCCGACGCGAACCGCCGCCGTGATTGGAGCGCGCGCCGCCGCCGAGGTCATCCGCCGCCATCTTCAGGATCGCGGCGACTATCCGAAATCGCTGCTCATCGATTTGTGGGCGTCGGCGACGCTTCGCACCGGCGGAGACGATTTGGCCCAAGCGCTCGCCTATCTCGGCGCGAGGCCGGTCTGGGACATCGCGGCGAACCGCGTCACAGGCGTTGAGGTCATCCCGCTCGCAAAGCTCGATCGGCCCCGGATCGACGTCACGCTTAGGATTTCCGGGCTGTTCCGCGATATTTTTGAGAGCCAGATGTTGCTCTTCGCCTCCGCGGTGCGCCTTGTGAGTACGCTCGACGAAGATGCGGATTGGAACCCGCTTGCGGAAGCAAGGCGGCGCGGGGAAAGCCTGGAGCGCATTTTCGGAGGACCGCCCGGTGTTTACGGCGCCGGCGCTGCGGCCCAAGTGCTCGACGGGGATTGGACCGAGCGTAAAGACATCGGCGGCGCTTATCTCGCCGCTTCTTCCCATGCCTATGACGGCGGAGGCGACGGCGTTCCGGCGAAGCCTCAGTTCAAGGCGCGCGTCGCGGAAGCCGACGCGCTCGTGCATGCGCAGGACGACCGCGAACGTGACGTTCTCGATGGCGACGGCGTCGCAGATTATGCAGGCGGTTTCGCCGCCGCAGCCGCCGCGCTTGGGGGCGCGCCCGCCCTTTATCACCTCGATACGAGCAAGCCCGAGGCGCCCGCCGTCCGCACCTTCCAGCAGGAGATCGCGCGCGTGGTGCGCGGCCGGCTCGCCAATCCGCGCTGGCTTAATTCAATGCTTGAGCACGGCCACAGCGGCGTGGCCGAAATGGCCCAAGCTGTCGACGCGCTTTTCGCCTTCGCGGCGGCGACCGACGCCGCGCCGAGCCATCTGTTTGACGCAACCCACGAAGCCCTTTTCGAGGATGAGGCGTTCGCCGACGCGCTTCGCAAAGCCAACCCGGCCGCGACGGAAGCCATGGCGGCGCGCTTGCTCGACGCGCTTCGCCGGGGCCTGTGGACGCCTCGCCGAAATGCGGTGGACGAGGAACTTGCCCGCGTCGCGCCGCGCGCAGCTGCAATATCGAAAGAGCAGGAAATTCATGCCTGAACAGTTCAACTACGTTCGCGACGGGGCCGAGATTTACCGCCGGTCCTTCTCCATCATCCGGGCCGAGGCGAAGCTCGCGCGCTTCAGCAGCCTCGAGGAGAAAGTCGCGGTTCGCATCATTCACGCCTGCGGCATGGTCGAGATCGCGGACGATGTCGAAATGTCTGCGGATTTTGCCGAAAAGGCGCGGGGCGCGCTTATTGGCGGGGCGCCAATCCTGTGCGACGCCAAAATGGTCGCGCAAGGGATCACCCGAAGCCGCCTGCCCGCAGACAACTCGGTGATCTGCACGCTTGACGATCCGCGCACGCCCGATCTCGCCCAAGCCACAGGAAACACGCGCTCGGCCGCCGCCATGGCCCTGTGGGAGCCGCATCTTGCGGGATCCGTGGTGGCCATCGGCAATGCGCCGACGTCGCTGTTCCGGCTGCTCGAAATGATGGCGGAAGGAGCGCCGGCGCCCGCCGCGGTGATCGGAACGCCAGTCGGATTTGTCGGCGCGGCAGAATCGAAGGAGGCGCTCGCCGCTTGTGGCCGCCTTCCCTACCTGATCGTGCGGGGACGCAAGGGCGGCAGCGCCATGGCGGTCGCGGCCATCAACGCGCTTGCGAGAGACGCCGAATGAGCGCGCTCGACGCCCTGATGGGCGCGGCGGAGCCCGGCACGCTTTATGGCATTGGCGTCGGCCCGGGCGACGTGCGCCTGATGACGCTGCGCGCCGCCGGACTGATCCGCGCGGTGGACACTCTGTCATATTTCGCCAAGGCGGGAAACGAGAGCAATTCGCGCCAGGTCGCCGCCCCGCTTATCGCGCCGGGGCGGAAGGAACTGCCGCTGTATTACCCCGTCACCACGGAGCTTCCCGCCGCAGACCCAGGGTACAAAAGTCAAATCCGCAACTTCTACGAACAGGCGGCGGCTTCGATCGCTGAGCGCCTTCGAGCCGGCGAGTCGGTCGGTCTCCTGGCCGAAGGCGATCCGTTCTTTTACGGCTCCTTCATGCATATTTGGCGTCGACTCGCCGCTGATTTCCCCGTCGAAGTCGTGCCAGGCGTCACTGGATTTTCGGGCTGTTCCGCCCGAGCGGGCGCGCCCTTGACCTGGGGCGACGATATCCTGACCGTGCTGCCGGGTACGCTTGACGAAGTCGCCCTGACACGCCGTCTTCAGGAAACCGATGCCGTTGTCATCATGAAAGTCGGGCGAAATTTGGCGAAGGTGCGCCGCGCCATTTCCGCTGCGAACCTGATCGACAGGGCGATCTATGTCGAGCGCGGAGCGATGCCGGGCGAGCGGATAGCGTCGCTCGCCGAGGTCGCCGATGAAACCGCCCCCTACTTTTCGATGATCCTGATCCCAGGCCAGGGGAGACGCTTGTGAGCGGGGCGCTGACCATCATCGGGCTTGGGCCGGGCGCGGCCGATCTCATCACACCCGCCGCCACGCGCGCGCTTGCCGAGGCGGCGGATCTCGTCGGCTATGGCCCGTATATCGATCGCATCCCCGATATCGGCGCCGATCAAACCGTTCACGCTTCCGACAACCGCGTGGAACTGGACCGCGCCCGTCACGCGCTGAGGCTCGCCGCGAGCGGGCGCCGCGTCGCAGTGGTTTCGGGCGGCGACCCCGGCGTGTTCGCCATGGCGGCTGCGGTTTTCGAAGCCGTCGAGAAGGGCGATCCGGCTTGGCGCGATCTCGACATTCGCGTGGAGCCGGGCGTGACGGCCATGCTTGCAGCCGCCGCCAGCGTCGGAGCGCCCCTTGGCGGCGACTTCTGCGCGATCTCGCTCTCGGACAATCTCAAGTCCTGGGCGACAATCGAGCGGCGTCTCAGGGCCGCCGCCGAGGCGGATTTCATCATCGCCCTTTACAACGCAGCTTCAAAGGCGCGGCCTCATCAACTGGACCAGGCGTTCGATTTTTTGCGGACCTTGAAGCGCGGCGAGACTGTGACGCTACTTGTGCGGGCTGCGGGGACGGCCGAGGCCAAAGTTACGATAACCACCTTGGCGGAGGCCAATGCCCGCGCCGCGGACATGCGAACGCTGATTATCGTCGGCTCAAGCAGCACGCGCCTTATCTGCCGGCCCGGCGGCTTGCCCTGGGTTTATACTCCGCGCTCGGAGGAAACGTGATGAACGCGCGTTTCGAGCCAGCGCATCGTCTCCGACGCCCCGACGATATGATGAAACGCGGGTTTGTCCGGGCGCTGGATCATGACCACCGGAAGCCCGAGCACGCGCGCCGCTTGGATTTTTCCGTAAGTCGCAGCGCCTCCCGAATTTTTCGAAACCACAAGCTCCGCGCGCCGCTCTTTCAAGAGGCGCGTTTCGGCGGCTGCGTCGAACGGGCCGCGATCGTAAATGAAGTCGATCCTCGGCGGCAGCGAAACGTCTCCGGGGTGGTCGATCACGCGCGCGATATAACTGTGCTGAGGAGCGGCGGCAAAGGCCGGCAGTTCCAGTCGTCCCGTCGCGAGAAAAACGGTTCGCGGAGAAGCGCCGAGCGCAACCGCTGCGGCCTCGGGGTTTGGGACCGGGATCCATTGGTCCCCGTCGACCAGGGGCCAGGCCGGCCGGATCAAACTGGCGAACGCAACGCCGGTCGCCTCAGCCGCTCTCACGGCGTTGGCGGAGATGCGCGCGGCGAATGGATGGGTGGCGTCCACCATGGCGCTGACGCCTTCAGCTTTGATCCAGGCGGCGAGCCCTTCCCAGCCCCCGAAACCGCCGACGCGGTAGGGGATCGGAGGCGTGGCCGGAGAGGCGGTCCGCCCAGCAAGAGACAGTGTCGGCTGAAAGCGCTTGTCGTTGGCGATAAGTTTCGCAAGCGCTGAAGCCTCAGACGTCCCGCCCAGAATAAGAATGCGCATGATCAGGTCCCAGAATGGTAGTCAGCACAGAAAACACGAGGAGCCGTTGGCTGTCCATTATCGGCATCGGCCAGGATGGCGCACACGGCTTGTCGCCGCTCGCGAAGGACCTCGTCTCTTCCGCGGAATTGGTGGTGGGCGGCGCACGGCATCTTGACCTCGCCGCGCAGCTTATAAAGGGCGAACAGCTTTCGTGGCCGAGTCCGATGCAAAAAGCTTTTCCGGAAATCCTCGCCCGGCGTGGACGCGCCGTGGCCGTGCTCGCAAGCGGCGACCCATTCAACTTTGGCGTCGGCAAACAAATCGCGGGTCTTGTTTCCACGGACGAGTTGATTTGCATTCCGCAGCCTTCTTCGTTCAGCCTTGCCGCGAGCCGATTAGGCTGGCCGCTGCAGGACGCAGCGACGATTTCGCTGCATGGACGCGCGATCGAGGGACTCATCCGCTATCTTCAGCCGGGCGCGCGCATCCTCGCCCTGTCCTGGGATGGATCGACGCCGGCGAGAGCCGCCAAGCTTTTGAGTAAGCGCGGCTTTGGCGACTCTTCGCTTGCCGTGCTCGAAGAGCTGGGCGGCCCGAAAGAGCGCGTAACCCATCACCGCGCAGACGGCTTCGAACTTAGCGGTGTCAGTTCGCTCAACCTCATCGCCATGGAAGTCGCCGCCGGTCCTCAAAGCAGCGTGATCGGCCTGTCGTCCGGACTTGACGACGACCTCTTCGAAAGCGACGGTCAGCTTACCAAACGCGAAGTCCGCGCCGTCACGCTGGCCGCGCTCGCGCCTCGTCAAGGCGAACTCTTGTGGGACATCGGCCTTGGCGCGGGCTCGGTTGCGATTGAGTGGCTGCTTCACCATCCGTCGCTGCGAGCCATTGGCGTCGAAGAGAGGGAGGAGCGGGCGGCGCGCGCCATGCGCAACGCGCTCGCGCTTGGAGCCCCAGACCTGCGAGTGATTATCGGACACGCTCCGCAAGCGCTGGCGGGACTGGCGCCTCCCGACGCCGTGTTTATCGGAGGCGGCTTCACCGACGAAGGCGTTTTCGAGGCTGCGTGGACGGCGCTCCGCCCGGGAGGGCGCATCGTCGCCAATGCCGTCACCCTCGAAAGCGAGACGCGACTCAAGCACGCGTTCGACCGGCATGGCGGGGAACTCGTTCGGATCGAGATCAGCAAAGCCGTGAAGATCGGAGGCTTCCATGGCTGGCGTCCGGCAATGCCGGTGACGCAGTGGCGGGCGATAAAGCCATGATCGTCGCCGGAATTGGCTGCCGCCGCGGCGCAGACGCCGCCGCGATAGAGCAAAGCATCGAGGCGGCGCTTGCGGAGTGCGGATTGGGGCGTTCCAAGCTCTGCGCGCTCGCCACCGCGGCGGGCAAGAGCGATGAGCCGGGCCTCCGCGAGGCGGCCGTTCGCCTTTCCCTGCCGTTGATCCTGGTCGCTGAGCCGGAATTGGTTCGCGCCGCGCCGGGCGCATTAACCCGATCGCAGCTTGTGCTCGATCTCAAGGGGGTGCCGTCGATAGCGGAGACAGCCGCACTCGCCGCGGTGGGGCGCAATGCCCGTCTGCTCGCGGCGCGCGTGTCCAATAAAGAGGCGTCTTGCGCCATCGCCATCGGAGAAGGTGAATGACCGTCCATTTCATCGGCGCCGGGCCTGGCGCGGCGGACCTTATTACAATCCGGGGGCGCGATTTGATCGCGCGCTGCCCGGTGTGCCTCTACGCCGGTTCTCTGGTGCCGAAGGCGATCCTGGATTATTGTCCCGCTGACGCCCGCGTCGTCGACACTGCTCCCATGTCTCTTGACGAAATCGTCGCCGAATATGTCGCCGCCGCCAAAGCTGGTCTTGACGTGGCGCGATTGCATTCGGGGGACTTGTCCGTCTGGAGCGCGCTCGGCGAGCAGACCCGCCGCCTCGAAGCGTTGGGCATCCCCTACACGGTGACGCCGGGCGTACCCGCCTTCGCTGCAGCTGCGGCGGCCCTTGGCCGGGAGTTGACGCTGCCGGAAGTCGCCCAATCCGTCGTGCTGACGCGCACGCCGGGCCGTGCCTCCGCGATGCCGCCCACCGAAACACTTGCAGCTTTCGCGGCAACCGGAGCTACGCTCGCGATCCACCTCTCGATCCACGTCCTGGAGAAATCGGTCGCCGAGCTTCTGCCCTTCTATGGCGCCGATTGCCCCGCTGCCGTTGTTTACCGGGCGAGCTGGCCCGAGGAGAAAATCGTCCGCGCGCCTCTTGGCCAACTCGTCGATGCAGTCGCGGCGGCGGGAGCAATCGAACGCACGGCGCTTATCCTTGTGGGCCAGGCGCTTGGCGTGGAGGATTTTCGCGAGAGCGCCTTGTACGACGCTTCCTATCAGCGGCGGTTCAGAGGAAGATCGGAATGAGCGATTTTCTCGCCTGTATGCCCCACGAGCGTTCCGGAGCGATCAAAGACGGCCACGTCCAGCGTGACGCCGGACCCGTCGAGAACGCGCGCCGCGGTGGTCCATGCCGCCTCGGCGACGAGGTCGCCCAGGCGCGCGGCCACTTGCGCGTCTGCTTCCCTGGTGATTTCCAGAACATGTTGGGCGGTGTTCGCCTCGCGCGCCTCTCCGCAAAGCTCAGACGACCCGCCCGCTCTCAGAAGCAGGCCGGTCAGCCACTCGTTATCGACGCGTCCGCGCTTGGAGTGGAGGTCGAGCAGCCCCTGCCCGAGCTTTGTCATCTTGGCAAATCCACCTGCAATCGTGACCCTTGGCACGGGATGCTGCTTCAGATATTTGAGCATGCCACCGACGAAATCGCCCATTTCAATCAGGGCTGCATCGGGCAATCCGTGCAGGCGCTGCACGGCGGCTTCGGACGACGAGCCCGTGGAACCAGCGATATGCTCAAGTCCGGTGGCGCGGGCTACGTCGATCCCGCGATGGATGGAGTGAATCCAGGCGGCGCAGGAGAAGGGAACGACAATGCCAGTCGTTCCGAGGATCGAAAGGCCGCCGACAATGCCAAGCCGCGGGTTGAGCGTCTTCTGAGCCAGCGCTTCGCCGCCGGGGATAGAGATCACGACGAGTACATCGTCCAGGTTTGCGCCAAAGCGTTCGGCGGCCTCGCGGACGGCAAGCGCTATCATTCGGCGCGGGACGGGATTGATCGCGGGCTCTCCGGGAGGAACCGCAAGACCCGGCTTTGTCACCATGCCGACCCCGTCGCCGGCGCGGAAAACAATCCCCGCGCCAGGCGCGCCACGGCGGACAGTCGCCTTTACAAGGGCGCCGTGAGTCACATCCGGATCGTCGCCTGCGTCTTTAACGACACCCGCCGTAGCGCTCGCGCCATCTGTTTCGCAGATCGCGACGGCGAAGAATGGGCGGCCGCCGCCGGGAAGCTCGATCTCCGCCATCGCCGGGCATTCTCCCGTGACAAGCGCCTCGCAGGCGGCGCGGGCGGCTGCAGCCGCACAAGCCCCAGTGGTCCAGCCCCGCCGCAGAGGCGGACTTGGCTCGCTCTCGGCATTTGTCCGGCTGCCGCTCATTGCTTTCCCGCTTTCCCTCGCACCCTATAGCACGATTTTGAGATGACCCAATTTCCCAAGACAATTCTGCCGTTTCCAGAGTTCCGGCCAGGCGAGGTCTGGCTTATTGGAGCGGGGCCGGGCGATCCCCGCCATCTCACCATGCTCGCAGTCCACGCGCTGCAATCGGCTGACGATGTCGTCTATGACGCGCTGATTGACAAGCGCGTTCTTGATCTCGTGCGGCCCGAAGCCGAAACTCATTTCGCTGGAAAACGCGGCGGAGCGCATTCCACAAATCAGCGCGATATCAACGATACGATCATCCGACTCGCCAAAGCGGGCCGCCGCGTGGCGCGGCTCAAAGGCGGCGATCCGTTTGTATTCGGCCGTGGCGGAGAGGAAGCCGTCGCGCTAACAAGTGCGGGCGTGCCGTTCTTCGTCGTGCCGGGAGTTACGTCCGGGCTTGCGGCGGCAGCGCTTGCGGGGATACCCGCGACAATGCGCGAAACCAATCATGCCCTGATCCTGGCGACGGGGCATTGCGCCGGTGAGGATCACACCCGTTGGGAAGCGCTTGCGCGAACCGGGCAGCCTCTCATCCTTTACATGGCGCTGACGAGGCTTCCGGAAATCTCGCTCGCGCTTCGGCGCGGCGGCCTGAGCGCGGACACCCCGGTCGCCATCATCTCGTCGGCCACTACGGAAGAGGAACGCGTGCTTGAAACATGCCTTGGCGACGCAGCCGCCGACGCTGCGGCCAGCGGCGTCAAGCCGCCGGCAATCACCGTGATCGGCGCGATTGCCGCGCTGCGGGGAACCCTCTTTCCCGGCATGGTGAGGGCGCATGACCGTTAAGGGCGGAGCGGCCGGTTTCATCGTTGCCGCTCCTCGATCGGGCGCGGGGAAGACCACGCTCGCTCTCGGGCTGATGAGCGCCCTGAAGCGGCGGGGCCTGACCGTCCAGCCATTCAAATGCGGTCCCGATTACATCGATCCCGCATTCCACTCGGCGGCCACCGGACGCCCAAGCTTCAATCTCGATACGTGGAGCATGCGGCGCGAACTCATCGGAGACCTCATCGGCAAGGCCGCGGCGGGGGCGGATATCTGCATTGCCGAGGGAGTCATGGGACTTTTCGACGGCGTCGCCGGGGGAGGCCGCTGCGGCAGGGGCTCAACGGCCGATCTTGCGGCGCTGACGGGCTGGCCCGTCATTCTGGCGCTCGATGTTTCATCCCAGGCGGAAACGGCGGCGGCGGTCGCGCTAGGCTGCCGGGCCTACCGTGACGACATCCGGCTTGCAGGCGTGATCCTCAATCGCGTTGCGAGCTTGGGCCACGAGCGCCTCATCCGGCCGGCGATCGAGCGCATCGGTCTGCCTGTCCTTGGCGCCGTCTTCAGGCGCGAAAGCCTGGTCATTCCCGACCGGCATCTGGGCCTTGTGCAGGCCAGCGAGTTGACCCGGCTGCAGGATTATCTCGATGCCCTGAGCGAGATCGTGGCAGCCGAGGTTTCCCTGGATGCCCTCCTTTCAAGCGCAGGACCGGACGCAATAAGCGGCGGGGACATAAGCGCAGCGTCGAAGCCGCCTGTGCCGCCGCCCGGTCAGCGAATCGCACTGGCCCAGGATCGAGCGTTCTCTTTCACCTATCCCCACGTCCTGCAAGGATGGCGGGAGGCGGGCGCCCAAATCCAGCCATTCTCGCCCTTGGCCGACGAGCCGCCAGATGCGGCGGCGGACGCGGTCTGGCTGCCCGGAGGCTATCCCGAACTTCACGCCGGAGTGCTCGCGGGATGCGGCCGCTTCCGCAGGGGCGTTGTCGAAGCCGCGTTGCGCGGGGCGCTGGTCCATGGCGAATGTGGAGGCTATATGGCGCTTGGCGCAGGCCTCGAAGATGCAGCCGGCCGCCGCCATCAAATGGCCGGCCTCCTCGGGCTCGAAACAAGCTTTGCCAAGCGCAAGCTTCATCTCGGTTATCGCCGGACGCGCCTTTTGGCCGACTGCGCGCTGGGCCGAGCCCACAGCGTCGTTTTCGGACACGAGTTCCACTATGCGTCCGTGCTTGAGGTCAATGACGACCCGCTGCTTGATGCCGAAGACTCCCTCGGCGTGCAATGCGTCGAGAGAGGGTCCCGCAGAGGCTCCGTGACGGGGACATTCTTTCATGCAATCGACGGCGAAGATTAGAGAGCATCGCGCCTTCAATCGGGCGTTTGGATGTATTTTTGTATGCAAGTTGCCCAAAGCGGCCTCTGTTTGTCAACCTGTCCCTGACGTTTTCGTCCTCACTTCTTATTCTGAAAGATCTTCGGCGATATCGCCTTGCGGACAGGTTAATGCAGCGTGACCCCGCTCCAACCCTTGCTAAACAAGGGGAAAATAGCGAACGGGACGCCATCGCCGCCGCCCGTGCCGCAGCTTTCGGGCTGGCGAAAGGGTTAACGCGTGAAATCGCAAACATATTTAACGGACTTTTGCGAGCCGACTTAATGCCAAAATTCCGGCATTAAATTCTATTTAATGGCGATCAAGTGAAGACAGAATACTGTTAATTTCCAATGGCTTATATGAGCCCGCCTACGGCCAGCCGTAAGGCGCGGCGCGCGCCGTTTCGCGGCGTATAGGCGCTTTCTTAAGCATACTCAGGCCGGAAATAAATCCGGCGCGCTCCTGTTAACCATGTTGTATTAACGCTTACGCGGGGTTGACGAACGGTTTACCTTTAGGCGTGCGGGCGAGCGCCGTCCAAGATGGCATTGCCAGATTGGCGAAGCATGCCTCAAAGCATCCCGCGTTCAATCAGATACGGGCGTCACCGTGATCGTCGCCCGGAGCGCGCCATTCGGTGTGTCGCAACCGGTTCCGATTTTGCGCAGGCCGCGCCAAGCAGCGCTTGGCCAACGAATGGGGGTTAAGACATAGCCGCTTCATTTTGGCTGCAGGCCGAAAGCGGGCGTTCGTATTCTCTGTGGCACGCCTCCCTCCGAGGGCTGACCGGCAGTGCGACATTATAACCGCGACTGCCGCCTTCGTCTTTGGACGGTCTGCATCGGTCTTCAGAGTGGGCTGTTTCCGAAGATCGGTGCTTATGAGCTATTTGTGTCCGTCCCCAATAGGGGCCGCCTCGCTCAGAGTTTTGCTCTGCGCCTTTTCAACGCGTTGTCCCAACTTAGATTTGATCGGACCATATGTAAAAGTTTCGAATCCAGAAGTAATCGTTCTTAAGAGTTGCTCGATTCCCGCCCAGTCTGTTGTAAGCACCTCACCAGTCGTCCATTCAAATTTGTTCACAAATTTTTTCTGCTTCCAATTCGAATGGTCCAGGTGCACGTAACTCCAGAATAATCGGATATAAGTCATGGAGACGATAGGAACCACATACATCCTACACGCAAATAGATTCAAATACTTTGGCTCTCCATAGAGAGCAAGTGCGCCGAAAGGTAGCTCAACAGATGGCTTGAACCCAACTATGTATTGTCTATATTCTGTAACTGTTTTATAGTTTGTATCTTCTTGCTTAGTCAAAGCCAAGTAAGAAGAGTTGCTCATCATTTCGAAAGGACTCTTCAAAACCTTCTTTGTCTCAGGTCGATTTTCCTTTTCTGCTGATACAAAATACCTTTTGTCTTTAAGATTTCTATCAATCCAAATGCCAATCCCGTCGCCATACTTAAAATCAGATAGCGGTATTTGTTCAAAATCAAGAGAATATAACTCAGCAAGCTCCCTGGGTAATTTATATGAATGAATACTATTTGAAATTTTTGCAAGAACCGACATGGTTTTTTCTTCAGAGCAATAGCGTGACGCGTCCTGTTTTACAAAATCGACCAGTGACAAATCCTGAACGACAGCCTGAGCTGTGGTACTACTAGCCATACCCGTCGGCAAAAAGGCTTTGACAGTCTTTCTCGTATCATCTGATACTTCAATGAACATTTCAGTATGGTCAGCTTGAGTAACAAAGAAAGGGGTTTGAATAGTATCCTGGTTAAATGCGTCCGACACGTAATCGATGATATCTTTGTAGCCAACGGAGCTACTCTCACCAAGAACAATCGATTCAATAAATTGTCTAGTAAAGTAGCTCAGTGCTTTGTCTTGGTACGATGGCTGACTAGATTGGGAAGAGAACATGAAATATAACTTATTAAAAACCTCAACTGATAAATCCAGATGTTTGCGTAGCCCAATTCCGTCCTTAACATACGAGAAACCGGAATGGCAGGCGTCCACAACTTTAGCAAACAATGTGGGACGAAGTGATCGAATAAGGTTATCTAGCTCCGTGTTCTCCAGGCTAGTTTGCTTGCGGGCGGCAGAACGGTAATCGCTTAAAAGGTAGTAGAACTCACCGTCAACGAACTCGCCGTGACCACTGAAGTAAAAAAACACGTCTTCAACGTCACTGTTCTTGTGTTTAGCGATGAATTCTATCAGCCTTTGCTTTACACTTTTGCTCGATGTTTCAGAATCGATAAAAAGGGTTTCGGCAAATCGCTGCTCTCCATTCAAAAGAGTCGCTATTGCTGTTCCGTCGTTTTTGCAGGCAGGCAGAGGCGTTGCGTCACCGGAATACTCGCTAACCGCAATCACAATGGCCAGACTGATCATAAAAGAAAATCCCCTTTCGCTTCACTGCCGCCCAATCCCGCCATCCAACTCGATGCTGAAACCCATCTGCAGAACGACGGCGATGATGTGGTTTGAAACGGGAGTTGGCAATCTGTACACCGCGGCAAGTTCCGATTGCCTGTGGGTAATTACCGTTGGAGCGCTCAAGATGGCAAAGGCTCCGCACGAGAACAACAAAGGCACCAGGCCACAAGGAGAGCTTCGGCATATCTGGCTCAATTTGAACAGCGCACAGGGTTTCTCGTGTCGGAGGCCATTTCGCATTCGGAGGTGGGGCAGGTGCCTATATTTCACGGTCCAATGCCCGCAAGCGGCCCACTGCGCGCATGCGCGTCGGCAGGAAGGCACCGCAAAACAGAGAGACATTCATTGACGAAAACAAGACCGTTTGCATAGGCCATGACGCCGCCCTGAGCGCCTGGCGCCATCAGCGTCATCGATCCTGCCGTCGTTCCACGGCCGCGCGCAAAAGCGCAAACGCGCGGTAAGGCGCGTGGGCGAACTTGCCGTAGGGAAGGGTCGCAAAGAAGCCGACCACGCAGCCCAGATGCACCGCGAGAACGAGCCCCATGGCGCTGGTCTCGCGCAGGACAAGAAGACCGAGGCCGGTAAACGCCACAGCGAACAACAAGGCCAGAAGCGAATAATCGTTCGGAGCCGCGTCCAAGGCTGGATCGGCCGTGGCTTTGAGCCACGCCAGACCGGCGGCGCCCGCAATCATGCCCAATCCGCCCACCGTTCCCAATAGCACAGGCAGGCTGACCAAGGGATAAGGCGCCAGCCAACCCAAGACATGATGATCGAAGGTTGCAACTGCGGTCGCGGCGAAACAGAGGAGGAAGCTATAAACGAGAGCGTGATGAAGCCAGCGCCGCGCCGCTCCCTGTTCGCAGGCTATTCCGCCTCCGCGAAGGTTCCGCAAGGTCAGCATATCGCCCAGCGCCGCGGGCAGCGCCCGCCATGGAGCGCCGCCGCCGCTCTCATGCCAGAAACGGGCGACGCCCCGAGTTAACACCAAGGCCGATAATGCCAGCGGAAGCGCCGCGGCCGCGGCGAGCGCCCGCCACGGCAAGACCGCGTAAAAAGCGCCGGGACCGGCATGACGCGCAAACAGGATGTCCCAGGGGACCAAGGCTACGGTCAGGACCGGGGTTAAGAGAACACAGGCCAGCGCCAGCCGGGGGCGATCCCGCCAGGATCGCTTCCGCACCTCCGCCAGAGTTTTCGGCGCGTTTATGGCGAAGGGATGAGGCGGGGCGTATTGGCAGGCGGACCAGCAAGTCCCGCAGTTGTGGCACAGATGAGCCAGATAGACGATGTCGCCGTCGCTGAATTCGCGGCGGCGTTCGGCGGCGCGGAACATCTCGCACAGACCGTTGCAGTAATTGCAGACGGTGCAAATGGTCAGGACGCGACGGGCTTCAGCCAAGGACATGCCGGGCGGCCTCCTCTCCTGCGATGCGGCCGGACACCGCTCCGATGGTCATGCCGCATCCGGCGAGATAACCGGTCCCGAGGATGTTAGGGGCCATGATCATGCCCGCGGCGAACAGGCCAGCGCAAGGGGCGCCGTCCTGCCCTATCAGGCGCGCCTTTTCATCAACTTTGACGCCCAGGCACGTAAAGGCGATGCCCGGCCGTATCGGAAAAGCAAAGAACGGCGGCCGGGAAACACGGCCCGATTGCGCCGCTGATTGCCTCAACGCGCTGAGGTCTACGCGCAACATGCGAGCCAGCTCCGGCAAGTCTCCCGCCTGAAGCGGCGGCAGCGCAAAAAGCGGAATCTTCTTGATGCCATCTGCATCGAGGATCAGCGCCGCGCTGCGCCCGTAAAGGTCCGCCACCAATCGGCCCCACATTGAATAGCGCGTAGGCCCGGTGAACGCCGTTTCGTCTTGCACCCTCCTTCCCGACGCATCGACCACCATTCCGTGTTCCATGCCGTCGACCCGTGTCACGATGCCGCCGTCATGACCGGGGGAACGGGCATCGACGGCGACCAGATGGGCGGCCTCGGCGCTGCCGGTGGCCGCGACGCCTTGGGAAAGCAGCGAGCGCAGGACTTCGCCCTTCGCGAAAGGCGTGCCCCGGTTGATGAACCCATGGTCCCTAGCATTGGCCTGCTCGCCGCCGCAGCAGGCGATGATGGAGCGTGCGCGGAAAGGTCCGGCGGCGCCCCCGCTCACCTGCACGGCGTCGATTGGATGCCCATACTCAATGCGGACGCCCAGGCGTTCGGCAAAGGCGTAAAGCGCATTGATCGCCGTCTTGCCCCCGCCAAGGAAGAAGGCCGTCTTGCGGGAAAACGGAATGTGTTTGCTCTGGAATACGACGCCGCTCGCCGCCAGCCAATCGGGCAAAAGCGCGGATTGACGCACAAGTTGGCGGGCCAGCGCCGGGTCGCCTGCCCCCTTGGACGCCTTGGCGAGATCTGCCAGGAACTCCGCCTCGGAATAGGCCCCGGGAAGCGCCGCCGAGGGCGCCGCATGCATGATGCGCAAATTGCGCGAATGCCGGGTGTTGCCGCCGCGAAGCTCCCGTGGCGCCGCCTCCGCTATGAGCACCGAAACCCCTGCCCGGCGCGCGGAAATGGCCGCGCAAAGAGCCGCCAAACCGCCTCCAATGACAAGGACGTCCTCACGCTCGCGTTTGATCGCCATTCACGCTAGAGCCCCTCCGCTTTTGATGTAATCAAAAGCGGGCTCTAAGATTTTGTTTTGTCGTGCGTCTTTATCGGAAAACCGCTTCGCGCTTTTCCGGACGCACTCTAGCAAGAATAGGCGGAGCGCCTGGACGTGTTCATGTGCTTCATCCCCCGCACTGTTTCTTGCTCTTATCCGCGACTTCCTGCCGAACATGACTCCACACTCATTGCGAAACGCCCGCACGCGGAGTTAGCCCTCGTGGACGGCTGCGAGATCAAAAGAAGAGCTTGACCTTGTTGCTAAGTACTGTAACGCTTCTTCCTATTATAGATGGTTCTCTGGGCGTTCATGGCGTCCAGGGTGAAAAGGGAACCCGGTGAGCGCCGAGAACGCGGCAAGTCCGGGGCTGCCCCCGCAACTGTAAGCGGCGAGTTTCCGGCTCGAAGATTACCACTGGCCGCAATTCCGATCCACCTCGGAGCTGCAAGAGCTGGGAAGGTAGGCTGGGACACGATAACCCGCAAGCCAGGAGACCTGCCATCGCCGTTGCGCGCGCGACACATTCCCAAGAGCGGGGCGCCTTGGGAGAGAGTTATGCGCCGCCAGTCAGACAGAGGTGGCTCTATGCATATCATGGAAGGATATCTGCCGGCGGCCCACGCGGCAGGGTGGTTTCTCGCGTCCGCGCCCTTCGTCGTGGCTGGCGCGGTCCGCTTGAAACGCATCGTTGCGGAACGTCCGGAAGCACGGATGACGCTAGCCGCGGCCGGCGCCTTTACGTTCGTATTATCGGCTCTGAAAATGCCGAGCGTGACCGGCTCTTGTTCCCACCCCACGGGGACGGGCCTGGGCGCTGTCATCTTTGGCCCCGTGGTCATGGCGCTGATCGGAACCATTGTCCTCTTGTTCCAAGCGCTCCTGATCGCCCATGGCGGTTTGACGACGCTTGGCGCAAACGTCTTTTCCATGGCCGTCGTTGGCCCCTGGGTCAGTTGGGGGATATGGCGATTGGCCAAGGGGCTTGGAGCCTCGATCGCTGTTGCGGTCTTCTTCGCCGCCGCGCTGGGCGACCTCGCCACATACGCCACGACCTCGGTGCAACTGGCGCTCGCCTATCCCGATCCCGCGTCCGGCGTCTTGGGGGCCGCTCTCAAGTTCGGGGGCATCTACGCCATCACCCAGATCCCACTTGCTATCGCTGAAGGCTTGCTGACGGTTGTGGTGATGAACGCCTTGTCCGGACGCGCGGGCAAACCGGACGAGATTCAAATTCTATCGGGGGAGGCTCGGTAATGTCGGCCACCCGCTCGGTCCTGCTGCTCGCGGCCGCCGCCGCCATTGTCGCCGCTCCCCTCGCCATACCGGGTCTTAAGGGCGAATTCAAAGGTTCGGACGATCTCGGCACAGAAGCCATCCTGAAATCGCGGCCCAACTATAAGCCTTGGTTCGAGCCGCTCTGGAAGCCTCCGAGCGACGAGGTGGAGACCATGCTTTTCGCCCTGCAGGCTGCTCTTGGAGCCGGCGTCCTCGGCTATGTCATCGGCCGCCGGCATTCAAGTGCGAACCGTAATGCCGATCGCCGATAGGGCCGCCAATCTCAACCGCTGGCGGCGCAAATCCCTCGTTGAGAAGGGCGCCTTGGCGCTCGGCATGCTGGCGCTCGCTCTTCTGCTCCCGCCCTTCCCCGCAGCGCCCGTTATAGCGGCGATCATGACAGGAGCGGCCTTGATCGGGGCGCGGGCGCCTGCGCGGACCTGGCTTGCCCTAGCGGCCGCCCCTCTAGGCTTTATGCTCACGGGAGCAGCCATGCTGACGGTGCAAATCGACGCCAGCGGCCTTTCGCTGGCGCCCAACGGATTGTCCGCGGCGGCGGGGCTGATCGCGCGCTCCACCGCGGGGCTTAGCTGCCTTTTGTTTCTGGCGTTGACGACGCCGGTAACCGATCTATTGACTGGAATGCGCAGGCTTGGCCTGCCGGCGGAAGTTGCCGAAGTTGCTCTCTTGACCTACCGGTTTCTCTTTCTTCTTGCCGATACGGCGATGGCAATGGACGCGGCCCAAGCCGCGCGCCTTGGCCATGACGGCTTCAAACGCCGTTTGCGCTCGCTCGGTTTGCTCGCCGCCAATCTGTTGCCGCGCGCCATGGACCGGGCGCGCCGGATGGAGACCGGTTTAGGCGCGCGCGGATGGGAAGGCGAAATGCGGGTGCTGCCGCAGCAATCGAAACTGTCGGCATCCGGATTGACCGCCGTGCTCGCGGTGGAGGCCGCAACGGCCGCAATCGGAGTGTTCTTGTCATGACGCTGCTGGAGGCGCGCGGCCTGACCTATTCCTATCCGGGCGGAGTGCTCGCCTTGGATGGTCTTGATCTCAAGGTGACGCGCGGCCGGCGGCTTGCCATTCTCGGACCGAATGGCGCTGGCAAAACCACTTTGCTTTTGCACCTCAACGGCACGCTGCGGCCGGCATCGGGACAGGTTTGCCTGGAAGGCGAAGCCGTCAGTTATTCCCGTGCGGGGCTATCGGCCTGGCGCCGCCGGGTGGGATTGGTGCTGCAGGACGCCGAAGACCAGCTGTTTGCCGCTTCGGTGGCCGAGGATGTGTCCTTCGGTCCGCTCAATCTCGGCCTCAGCGAAGAAGAGGCGCGGCTGCGGGTGAAGGAAACGCTTGCGGCTTTTAACATTGCCGGCTTGGCTGACAGGCCGCCTCACATGCTGTCATTTGGGCAAAAGAAACGGGTCGCCATCGCTGGAGCCGTCGCGATGCAGCCACATGTGCTGCTGATGGACGAACCGACAGCTGGCCTCGACAATCACAGCACGATTCGTCTCTTGGCTACCCTGGAAAAGCTTGAAGCTGCAGGGACAACTTTGGTCTTCGCAACTCACGATGTCGATCTCGCTTATAGCTTCGCCCACGAAGTGGCCTTGTTCAATGGCGGCAAAGTATTGGCTCAAGGCGAGGCGGCCCGGGTTCTTTGCAACTGTGCTCTCCTCGAGCAATCCCATCTGAGGCTTCCGCTCATCCTTGCCTTAGGATTGAAGGCGCGCGCTTGCGGACTGCTTGGCAAAGACGCGCCATTGCCGCGCGGCCGCCGCGATCTTGAACTCCTGATGGAACATGTTGCCGCGATGATTGAGAGGAGATGCGTCGAAAACTGAATTATTGGCAAGGTGCGGCAGACTGGAAAGAGGATTATGCCGATGCGGAACGCCTCACTGGCTTTTGGCTGTCAGCGCGGCGGCGAACCGCTCGCGCGAGGTCATCGCGTCTTTTCGAGGCATTTGTGGCTACCCCGCTGCTTTTCCTATTTCTGAATGCGTTCCGAAAGCCTTGAAGAAGGGCGCGATCTCAGCTTCCGTCAGCCGGTCCACGATGAAGACAATGCGGGAGCGCCGGTCCTCGCTCGGCCAGGAACCGAGCGGCTCCGGAGGATGCAGGAAGTCTCCAATCCCTTGAAGTGCGGTCGGCCCCGACTCACCCGGCAGGTTGAGCAATCCCTTGATGCGCAGGATTTTCTCACCGTACGCTCGCGTGACGGCCGAGATCGCGCGCCGGACCTCGCCAAGATGCAGAGGCTGTTTGAGCCATAGGCAAAAGGAACGAATGCCGTGATTGTGGTCATGATCGTGATGGTGCTGGCCGCCCGAGCCAAGACCGGCCCAACTGATGGGGCTCTTCGGGTCCAGCAGCCAGCCAATGTCCACCGAGCCCTTGTTGGCCACGACAAGCGGAGCAGAGGGGTTGATCGCGGCAAGCCGGTCCCGAAGCCGGGGGACAGCGTGCGGAGATGCGATGTCGGTCTTTGTCAGGACCAGACGGTCCGCGATGGCGATCTGCTTCGCGCAGACCCGCTGCCTCTCAAGCTCGCGCAGGCCCTGCAGCGCATCGGCCACGCAGACGATGCCGTCGAGGCGGAAGAGGGATGCCAGTTCGGGCGCGTCGAGCAGATCCGCCGCAATCGGACCAGGATCGGCAAGGCCGCTCGTTTCGATGACCGCGCGGTCGAAGCCTTGCACGCCCCTCGCCTCGTATAAGTTCGCGAGCGTCGAAACGACATCGCCCGCGATGGCGCAGCAGAGGCAGCCGCCGGCGAGCGTCACGATCTTCCCTCCGGCAGCGCCGACAAACGCCTCGTCCAGAGACACTTCGCCGAATTCATTGATGATGACGGCGATGCGCTCGCCACCGGCGCGGCTGAGAAGGCTGGACAGCAGCGTGGTCTTTCCGCTGCCAAGGAAGCCCGTCACGATGGTGACAGGGATGCGCGGATCGGAGCCGGCCAGGCGCAGGGTCACTACGCCACGTCCTTGAGCGGAGCCATGGCGGGTTGAGGGAAAGCAAGCGCCGAGACGAAAGTCTTCTGGAAGCCTTCGTCGTTGGCAAGTTCCACAGCGTCGACATCTCGCACCACGGCTAAGAGCGCGTCGCGGCTTGGCGCATTGGTCAGAAGGGTTTCAGCGCCCGTTCGCGAGGTGTTGCCGACATAATGGACCTTGCCGTCGAACTCGGGCGGAAACAACCCGATGTCGATCAGGCTTTGCACCGTCAGGTGATAGCCGAATGAGCCGGCGATAAGCGCGCGGTCCACGTCGGCGGCCCCAAGACCGTTCCGCTGCAGAAGAATGTCGATCCCTGCGCGCACTGCGCCTTTGGCCAGCTGCACCTGCCTGATATCGCCCTGCGAGAGATAAACGGTCTCAGTCAGCCGGAAGATCGGCTTGCCGTCCCTGCTGGCGAACTGGGCTTGCAGGCCTTGAGGCAGGCGGCTGCGATCCTTCGTAAAGCGCCCCGAGCTTTCGATCACGCCATTGACAGCGAGTTCCGCCACCGCATCGAGAAGGCCGCTGCCGCAGAGGCCAACAGCTTCCACGCCGCCGATGGTTCTCGTCTGCACGACGCCGCCTTCGAGGCTGACGCGTTCGATGGCGCCTTCCGCGGCGCGCATGCCGCAGGCGATGTTCATGCCTTCAAACGCCGGACCCGCAGCCGTCGAGGTGGCTTGCAGATGTCCATCGCGCGCCAAGACCATCTCGCCATTGGTGCCGATGTCCACGAATAGCGTGACGCCTTCGAGATCGGCAAGGGCTGTTGAGAGCATCCCAGCGGTGATGTCGGCGCCGACGAAACCCGAAATCACCGGCGGCGCATAAACGACGCCGAACTGCGATATGGTCAGCCCCAAAGCCTTCGCCGGCAGGTGCTGGCCGCCCGTCAGCGCTGGCGTATAAGGATAACGCCCCAAAGGCTCAGGGCTGACGTTGGCGGCGAGATGCAGCATGCAGGTGTTGCCGGCGAGCACGACCTCGTAGATGCGGCGCCGCGAAATCCGCGCCTCGGAGGCGAGGAGGCCGATCAGCCGGTCGATTTCTTGAGCGATCTCGCCATGCAAAGTGGCGAGCCCTTCCGGGGTCGAGGCGAGCTTCACGCGCGAGAGCACGTCCTGAGCGTGGACGACTTGCGGATTGAGCGAGGAGGCCGAGCCTACCTGCGAGCCCGTGCCGAGGTCGACGAGGGAAGCCACGACCGTGGTCGTACCGATATCGACCGCGACGCCATACGTCCGTGCGGTCGTATCGCCTGGGTCTTTGCCGAGAAGCTTCGCGCCGGAATAAACCTCGGTGGAATAGCCCTCGTGCTTGAAGCGCTTGCTGATCCACGGCTCGAGCGGCAGATCGAGGCGCTGCCCCTCTTCCAGGATGCGAAGACCGCGCTCGGACGCGCCGGGCAAGTCAATCGCGATGTCGCCTTCGATCAGCGTCGAACATAACAATGCCCAACCGTCGGCGACCTCCTCGGCAGACAGAGTCTGGGTTTCCACAAGGCGCACTTGAGTGCGCGTCTCATCGTCCAGCTTGAGCTTGCACTTGCCGCAGGTGCCACCCCCATTGCATGGCGCTTCCAGGCGGACCCGGGCGATCCGAACCGCATCCAGAAGCGAGGCCCCTTGAGCCAGATCGACGCTGACCTCGTGCGAACGGAAGGTAACTTGCGGCATCAGCCATGCCCCTTCACCGCGCCGGTCAAGGCGCGGATGTTGCCGAGGCCCGTCGACGTGCTCAAGCCGCAGGCGGGCGAGATGATGTTGATGCCGTCCCGCACCAGGCGCTCCGTGTTCTTGGCGACTTTGCCCGGATCTCCGAATTCAAGCAGCGCCGTGCTCACATTGCCCATGGTGTTGATGGACGGAAAATCCTCCTTCAGCCGCTTCAGATTGACGAGCGCATCGACGCTGATGGCGTCCGCATGGATCTCGGACAGCTGCTCGCGGCTGCGGCTCATATCGCCGCAAATATGCACGATGACCTTTTTGCCGCTTGCGTGAACGGCGTCACAAAGCTGGTTCAGATAGCGCACGGCGAAATCCTGGAAAATGCGCGGTCCCAGGATTTCGCCGGTCGCGGTGGGATCGCCGATGGCGATCACATCCGCGCCCGCGTCAGCCACTTCGCGGGCATATTCGATGAGAAGCCGCGTGACATAGTCGGCGACGCGATGGGCCGATTGCGGCCGCGTCCGAAGCTCCTTCAAAAAGGTCAGCGGCGTCACCACCGAGGCGGCCGTGCTGATCGGGCCGGAAAGGCTCGCGACCACGGGCACGTCGGGATTGCGACCCTTCAGATAATGGGCGGCCTGCACCACGGTTGCTATGCGGCCCTCAAGGACGAGTTTCCTCGGATCGCCGAACTCCACGGCCTCGCAAGAGCTGAACGCTTCCTCGGCGACCTTCGGCTCGCAGGCCAGAGTGCCGGGATCGATGCGGCTGCCGAGAACCTCGGGCTCAACCGTCATGCAGAACGGGACGCCGAGATTTTCGAACCCGGTTGCAGCGTGAATGCGCTCGGAAAGCTCAGCCATGCCCTTGGCGTCGAAATGGGCCGCCGGGAGGACCGGGCCGTTTTCGCTCATCACCTCCACAACGGCGGCGTTCATCATGCCGCCCGTGCAGATAACCGGAGGGCGATCGACAGACTGGCCTTCCAGAACGCGCTCAAGGCGCTCTCTCGGTGGAATGTCGGACATGGCTGTAAGTCTCCTATGATCCTTCGGCCCGGCTCTGCGCGGCTTCCGTCATCGCCAGGATGTTTACGAGAGGGGTGGCGCTGGACATCCCGCAGGTTGGCGAGAGCACATCGACGCCGCCTTCGCGAACGAGGCGCGCGGCGAGTTTGGCGATAGGGTCTGGCTCGCCCTGGTGTAGAAGGAAGGTGCTGATATTGCCCACCACAGCGACGCCGGGCAGCGATCGCCCGACCTCGGCCGGGGAAAGGGAGGCATCTGGAATGTAGGCGTCGATGCCGAGTTCGGAGACAGCGGCGGCAGACTTGCCAAGCGCGCCGCACATGTGAAGCAGCACCAGAGCGCCCTCCTGCTTGATGGCTGCCGTCAGCCGCTTCAGATGAGGAAAGACCGCAGTCTCGAATGTTTTCGGACCGACAAGAGCCGGGGTGGTCGTGTCTTCGTGGATGGCTATGGCGTCCGCGCCGGCGGCGATGAGTTGCCGCGACCACGCGATCAGGAAATCGGTGGCGCGGGCGGCGAGCGCGGCGGTCTCCTCAGGCTTGGAGCGCAGTTCGCGAAGAAACGCCAAGGGATCGACGATCGAGGCCGCCACGCTGACCGGGCCAATGAGATTGGCGATGATGGGCAGGTCGCCTGCTGTCTGGGCGAGGAACCGCGTCGCGTCGACGGCGACCTGCGTCCGGCCGCGCCGCAAAAGCTCCTCGACCGGAGGCACAATCGCCGTCAGCACGGACGCATAGGGCTCCCGCACGATGCGCGCTTCGGTGCAGGCGTCGCCGAGAGCGATCTCTGCCCCGAAGGCTTCCGCCTCGACTGTGACGCAAAGCGGCACGCCGACGGATTCGAAGCCGGTGATGCGGGCGGCGGCGAGCGCCAATCCCGCCATCGCCACCGGATCTTTGTGGGCGTTCGGGAGCGAAAGTCCCGAGCGCTTCACAACCTCGGCTGGAGTGGCTGTCATGCTGCCGCCCGTACAGATGACGGGAGGGCGGTCGACCGGCTGGCGCGCCAGAGCGCGGAAAAACCGCTCCCGGCGCGTCAGGCTCAAATCGGCGTCAATACCGGCCATAGAGCTTCGCCGCCTGCACCATGGTCCGTGCGCTCAAAAGGCTGCCGTTGGGCGGATATTCGCAGCCGCTCGACAGGATGAAGCCGCCTTCGGCGATCTTGAAGGTCTCGATCTGCTGGCGGGCATCCTCCAGCACCTGCGCCTGGGTGTATTCATGACCGGTCTTCGCGGGATCGGCCACGCCGATGGTCACCACCTTCTTCGCCCAGTTGGCCGCGTGCTCATTCCAATCGGCAGAGCCATGGGCGGGATAGGCGTGCGAGATGGCGATGGGTTTGATGTACTCGAGGACGGCATCGAAATAGACGCCGCCGCCGCAATTATGGACAATCACGGGTACGCCTGCGTCGCGAACGGCGTCCGCCACGGATTTGAAGATCTCCGCCTCGAACTTCACCCAGGTGGATTTCTTCAGAATGCTGGCCGAGGAATAGAGCGGGTCGAGCACGATGGCGTGGGCGCCCGCCTGCACTTGCGCCAACGCATACTCCACAAGAACGCCATTGATGGTGTGAACGGCCTCGAGGACGCGGTCGGGGTGGCGGATGATGTCCTTGAACAACTCCGCATGGCCACGGATTTGCGATAGAACGCCAAGAGGGCCATAGACAAAGCCCATGGTGGGCACTTCCTTGCCCTTGGCTTCCACCAATCCGCGGACGATCTCGATCACCCCAGACATGCGCCGCGATTTGCGGGGATCGACCGCTTTCACTTTGTTGTATTCGTCGGCGGTTGCGATGAACGGATTGTCAAAGTTCGGAAGCGCGGTGCTGCGCTCGGGAAAGATCACTTCCTGGCCGAAGTCTTCGGCTTCGACCGACAAATCGACCAGCGTCAGGAAGCCATCGAAGCCGATC
This sequence comes from uncultured Alphaproteobacteria bacterium, assembly GCA_963764115.1. GTDB lineage: Bacteria > Pseudomonadota > Alphaproteobacteria > Rhizobiales > Rhodomicrobiaceae > Rhodomicrobium. The sequence goes on along the minus strand of CAVXRT010000033.1, from coordinate 192,655 downwards.
AGTTCCTGCGCCGCCAAAAGGCTTGCGGTCGCGATCTTTGGGTCTTGCGACCAGCGATCATAGGAATAGCCCAGTACCCGGCTGGAAGCGCCGCAAACGAGCGGGGCCGCCGGGACGCGGTCGGGCTTTTTGTACTGCAAGGCGAGGCCGACCCGCTCCAGTGAGGTCAGTTCATCGCGATTTTCTAAAGCCGCTGCGCTCATGCCGCATTCACCAGTCCGCTGAGGCGCTTGGCCAGTTGAACCGCCTGGGCGGCTTTGGGCGCGTAACCATCCGCGCCGATGCGGTCGGCGAATTGCTGCGAAAGCGGCGAGCCGCCGACGATCACCTTGAAGCGGCTGCGGAGGTTTTCTTCCTCAAGGATGCCGATGACTTCGCCCATCCGCTCCATGGTGGTGGTCATGAGCGTGGACAAGGCGATGATGTCCGCCTTCACCTCGACAGCGCGGTCAACGAACTTCCTGGGCGGCACATCGCGGCCGAGGTCGAAAACCTCGAAACCGGCGACCTCCAGCATGATGCGGACAAGGTTCTTGCCGATATCGTGGGTGTCGCCCTGGACGACGCCGATCACAACCTTCCGGGTATGCCCTGTGAACTGCTCCTTGATGTGCGGGCGCAAAATGTCGAGCCCGGCATACATGGCGTCGGCAGCGATCAGGAGTTCGGGGACGAAATACTCCTCTTCGTCGAAGAGCTTGCCTGCGCGGTTGACGCCCGCAATAAGCCCCCGCTCCACAGCTTCCCAGGCGTCGTAGCCTCTTTTGAGAACCTCGTGCGACAAGGCCTTCGTGCGTTCCTCATCCAGTTCGAGGACCGCATTCGCAATTTCGTCATAAAGTTTCTGCCGACCCTCGGGCAATTTCCCCTCCTTTGAACTAGTCCCAGATAAAGCTCGCCACGCCGTTCGCCAGGCGAATATGACCCCGGTCGCAGGCTGGAATGCACGCGCCGCACCCGGCGCACCTGATGGAGTCGAGTTCGACGCCTTCATCCGGCAACGCGGCTATCGCATCGTTAAAGCAAGCTTCGAGACAATCACGGTCGCAATCGGCGCAACCATCGCTGCAGCGGAAACGCACGAGCGGGAGAGAGGGGGCAGAAGCCAGTTCCCTCGTCATCAAACCTCCTCAGCCGTTTCCAACCACGATCGCGCTAGGGTAGATACAGTCTATAGAAACGGTCAACATAATAATAAACTTTGAGAATTGATCTGGATCAGAGCAAGAAAAGCAATCATCTTCCAAATCTTCACAAGAAAAAATGGTTTCGCGTCCGCAGGAGAAAACGAAAATGCAATCGCTCAAAAGCGCAAACTAAAGAAAAGAAATTTGAAGCGGTTATCAAAGCGCCGCAACATCTTCTTGGGTGGGGGACGGCCGGGAACCTCGGAGGTTATGGACGTAGAACAGGCGCTTCAAAAGGTCCGACCTACCGAGCGTGGCTCCGAAGAGAAATCGCATCGCCGTCATGGGGCGCTGTATCGCGATGGCGAAGCCGACTTGGGCGCGCTCCCGCGGGTCCCCGTCCCTCGCCCATCCCGGTAGCGGTCCCTGAAACGAACCGGAAAGCACCGCCGGAGTCCCCGGCCTGCTTTCAGCGTTCTCCCGCAACCTTATAATCAGACGTCTGCATGAGTGCTGTTCAACGCGGGGGTGGGCTCAGCGCCAATCGTTTGTCAGCCTGCGGATCGACGCCAGCAGGGCTGGTTGCGCTTCCTTCAGCGGCGGCAGCTCCTCATACAGCTCCCAGCCGCCGCCGAGCGCTTTGTACAGGGCGATGTACTGGATCACGACTGCTTCCTGCGCTATGGCGTTCTGATCCTCGATCGTAAATTCCTGACGCTCGGCATCAAGTACGTTCAGGAAGTCCGTCAACCCGCGCTCGTAGCGCTCGGTCGCAAGGGTAACTGCGCGCTTGGCCTGTTCCAGGGCGTTCGACAACTCGCGGAGCCTTTGCTGCTGGGCCGTGTACTGTTTGATGGCTTCGTCAACCTCTTCCACAGCAGCCAGGATCGTCTTCTTGTAAGTGACGAACAGCTCATGCGCCTGCAGTTCCTGAACATCAATAAGGGCATCGAGCCGCCCAAAGTCGAGCAAGGGCCAATAGCCGCCGGGGCCCGCCGACCAGATCGGATTGCCGATTGTGGCCGCCTTGCCCGTGGTATTGCCGCCCTGGGCGCCTAACCCCGCCGTAAAGACGACGGAGGGAAACAGATCGGCTGTCGCCACGCCGATCCGCGCCGTCGCCGCGGCCAAGGCACGCTCGGCCTGCCGGATATCGGGCCGACGGCGAAGCAGATCCGCCGGCGCCCCGGCCCTCAGCCGCGAGGGAACATAGGGCAGGCTGGCTGGAACCCGCAGTTCGGGTATCACGTCGGGCGAATAGACGCCAAGCAGCAAGGACAGCCGGCTTTCGGCCGCTGAAATCGCCGCCTGCAACTCCGGAAGCACCGCCTGGACCGTGGCAAGCTCGCGCTTCGCGAGCGTGACGTCGAGTTCATTGGTGAGGCCGCGCTCGAAGCGGGTCTGCGTAAAGGTGACATTTTTCTGGGCGGCTTCGACGGCCTGGCGCGCGATTTTGAGCCGCAATTGCAAGCCGCGTATTTCGGCATAGCTCCCCGCAACATCTGCGATAATGGTAATGATGACCGCATTTCGAAGCTCGGACATGGCCTGGGCGTCGTCCCGCACGGCCTCCAACTCCCGCCGGTACTTGCCGAAAATATCGAGCTCCCACCCCAAGTCAAAGCCGCCCATGCGGGTGATGTTCTGAAAACCGGCGGTGCTGTCGCCAGCGCGGATCGACTGGGCGACGCGCCCCTTGGTGAGATCGGTTCCGGTGCCTGCGGCGTAGGTCCCGCTGGCGCCCACCTGCGGAAGCGCGTTGCCGATCACCACGATCTGCTGCGTGCGGAACGCTTGGACGCGGGTCAGGGCGATTTCGATATCAGGATTGCATTCCACCGCCCGCTCGACAAGGCGGTCGAGTTCCCGGTCATGAAGGGTGTGCCACCAGCGGAGGATTTCGGGCTGCGGTACGGCTTCTTGCGTGACCACGGCTTTCCAGGCAGACCCGTAGGAGACAGGCACCGCGACATCCGAGAGGTAATAGTCCGGCCCGACCGTGCAGCCGCACAGCGCCGCCACGCCGAAGGCGATCAGGTATCGGCTCTTCTTCGTCACCATCGAATGTGCCCCTCCGCCTTGACGCCTCGGACGCCAATGACCTCCCCACTTAGCGTTGGCCCCCAGCCCGCTACTTGGTTGCGATCTTATTGTTCTCCTTTACTAGAACTTTGCCGCCGTCCTCGATCTGGTTATTGATGTTAAGCGCCACCCGATCTCCATCGGACAGGCCCGACTCGATTTCAATAGTGTTACCATTATCCCGGCCGATTCGGACATCCTTGAATTTCACGGTGCTGTCGGGCTGAATGACCGCGACCTGCGGGCCACTTGTGCGGAACACAAGCGCGCTCGCCGGAATTTGCACCAGCCCACGCGTCTTCAGATCAAACTCAACCTGGACGTATAGTCCGGGCACGAGCTTCAGCTGAGGATTGGGAAGATCGACCTCAACCCGAAGCGTCCGCGCTTTCGGATCGATAAATTCGCTCGTCCGCGCGACCTTGCCCTCGAAAACCCGGGAGGAATTGTCCGTGGTAAATATCTTCGCCGGGGTCCCCACAACCGTATCGCCCGCGGCGCTTTGAGGTACGTTGGTAAAGACACGGATATGATCGAACTGGGCAATTCCGAATAAAGGCGATGTATTCGACGTGCTTCCGGCGGTGACGAGATCGCCAACGTCGATGCGGCGCTCTGTAACGACACCGTCATAGGGAGCGGCGACTTTCTTGAACTGGGCCATATAGGTGAGGCGGTCGACATTCGATTTGTCGAGGTTGACCTTTGCTTGCGCCGCCTTCACCTTAGCCATGGCGACGGCGTAGCCCGCTCGCTTTTCGTCGCGCTCTTGCTCGGAGACCACGCCCTTCGCCGATCCTTGCCACCGTTGATAGGTCGTCTTCGCGAAGTCTGCATCGGCTTCCCTGACAACCACCTCGGACTCGGAAGCCTTGAGCTGGGCGCGAGCAGCCTCAAGCTGCGCGTCGAGTTCCGGCGTGTCGATGAGCGCTAGAACCTGATCCTTTTTCACACGGTCGCCGATATCGGCATACCATTTCGTGATATAGCCGCTGACCCGTCCGTAGATTGTGGATTGATACCAGCCCTGGGTTCCTCCCGGCAGCCGGAGCGGCTGGTTGGGCGGAGCCAGAGAAACGATGACGACTTCTACCGCTGGCGGCTCCTTGACCTTGGCTTCGGTGTCGGCCGCGAGCTCGGCTTGGCCTCTTGCTTTGATGGCGTTGACATAGAAGTACGCGCCGCCAAGGACAATCGCGAGGAGGAGCGCCGAGACTGCCAGTTTGCGGCCGGTTCCCTTTGCAAAGGAATGTGCAATCGGGGGGTGTGGGTGAGGCTCGGTAATCCCTTCAGCGACGTCGTCGTATCCGTCGAAAGGCTCCTGGCTTTTTCCATCTTTGGAAGGATCAGGCTGGGACAACGTCTTCCCTCCATTTTTTCCGCTCCTTTGGGCTGCCCCGCAGGAGGCTGTACATGGTTGGCACGAAAAGCAGGGTTGCAACCGTCGCAAACAGCAGTCCGCCAATCACGGCGCGCGCCAGCGGAGCGTTTTGCTCGCCGCCTTCGCCGACGCCGAGAGCCATCGGGATCATGCCAAGGATCATGGCGCCCGCCGTCATGAGGACGGGACGCAGCCGCGTGAAACCGGCCTGAATCGCGGCGAGGCGCGGGGTCACCCCAGCGTCCACCCGCTGATTGCAGAACGTCACAACCAGAATGCTATTGGCTGTCGTAAGTCCGATGCACATCAGCGTTCCCATCAGGGCGGGCACGCTGATATGTGTTTGCGTGACGAAAAGCATCCACATGGCGCCACAAAGCGAGAAAGGAACGGCCATAAGCACAATAAGCGAATCCGTGACGCTCTGGAAGTTGATCACGAGCAGCAAGAAGACCAGCACCACGGCGAGCGCCATACCGGAATACAAGCCGTCAAAGCTTTCTTGCATCGTCTCGATCTGCCCGCTCAGCGTGACCTTGACAGCCTTGGACGGATCGGGCTGATCCGCCGCAATCAATTTCTCGATAGCGTTCGCCGCAGTGTTTAGGTCTGTCCCCTGGACATCGGCATGAACATCATAAACCGGCCTGATATTGAGTTGGGAAACAACCAGGGGAGCCTTATCGCGGCCAAACTTCGCGATATTCATCAGCAACTGGGGATCTTTCGCCTCCGGCGAGGTTACTGGAAGCGTCCACAAATCCTGAGTGTTCTTGATTTGATAGGTTGGCGTCTGCACCACCAGCGGATAGCTCACCCCGTTCCTTGGATTGAGCCAGAAGTTCGGAGACACCTGCAAGCTGTTATTCAGCGACACCAGCATATCGCTCGCGGCAGTCTGCTGACCGATTCCCAACTCACGGGCCATTTCCCGGTCGACATCGACGGTCAAGGCCGGAGCGTCGGGCACCTGGAAGACATGCGAGTCGACCACACCGGGGATAGTATTGAGGTCGCGCGCCACCTTCGCCGCCGTCGCATAGGCCTCTTCGTCTTTCGGACCTGAAACACGGATATCGATCGGCGCGGGCTGCCCGAAATTGAGCACTTGATTCACGATATCGGCCGGTTGGAAGAAGAACTGCAGCTGAGAGAAACGCTTGCGCAGTTCGCGCCTGAGATCGGCCATATGCTGCGGCGTCGGCGTGTGCTTTTCCTTCAACGAAATGAGGATTTCGCCGTCCATCGGACCGACCGTCGCAGTATCGCTGAGCGCGATGTTTATGCCGCTGTATGGCAGGCCGATATTGTCGAGAATGACATCGATCTGATCATTGCCGACGATATCGCGAATTGCGCCTTCCACGTCCGCAAAATATTGCTGCGTCTGCTCCAGCTTGGTCCCTGGTGGCGCGCGAACGTGCAGGCGCATCTGCCCGGCGTCGATCTGCGGGAAGAAATCCATGCCGAGCAACGGATATAACGTCAGCGACGCGCCAACCAGCAAGGCAAAGAACGAGACGGTGACCAAAGGCTGGCCGACCATCCAGGACAGCGCGTTACGATGAACCACTCTCAGGATAAGAAATCCATGCTCGAAAGCGCGGTGAATGAACCCGAAAGGGTTGAACCGCCGCCGCGCTGGCTTTTCACGCTGATTTCTATGCCCGCCCCCGGCGGCATGTCCGCTGCCATGGCCCGCCCCAACCTGCGACGCCATCAGGTATTTGAACAGAAGCGGAATGAGGGTGAACGACAGCGCCAGACTCGCTATCAGCGCAATAATCACAGATAGTGAGAGCGGCGAAAATAGATATTTGGCCGTGCCCGTCAAGAGAAACACCGGCACGAACACGAGGCTGATCGACAGCGTCGCCAGCAAGGTCGGCGTGGCCACCTCGGACGTGCCGTTAAGAATGGCCTCCTCCAAGGGCTCGCCCAGGCCCACATGCCGCTCTATATTTTCGATCACCACTGTCCCGTTATCGACGAGAATGCCGACCGCAAGGGCGAAGCCGCCAAGCGTCATGGTGTTGAGGGTCTGCCCGAAGAGATAAAGGCCGAGAACCGCGAAGATGATGGAGAGCGGGATCGACGCCAGGATGATCAGCGTCAGCCGCCAGTTTCCCAGAAACAGAAGGATCATGAGTGCGGTCAAACCGGCCGCCATCAAGCCGCCCATGATCACGCTGTTCAGCGCCGCGTGCACGAAGATCGATTGATCGAAAATCGGCTTCAGCGAAACGCCTTTCGGCAGAAGCCGCTCGATATCGGGCAGGGCCTCCTTAACGCCCTCGATCACCGCGAGCGTCGAGACGCCACCCGTTTTGCGGACCAGCATTAGCGCGCCGGGGAGCCCATTCTGTGTCACAGAGTTGGTCTGAACTTGATATCCGTCGTGAACATGCGCGACGTCGCGCACGAAAACCGTCTTGCCGTTGATGGTCTTGACTGGAAAATTATTGATCGCGTCGATCAGATCAGGGCTGTTGTTCATCGTGACCGTGTAGTCCTTGCTACCGATCTTCACGTCGCCAGACGGCATGATAACGTTTTGATGAGCCAGCGCTTCCGACACGTCGGCAGGGGTCAGGCCGCGCGCCTGCATGGCGTCTTGATCGAGGCCGACCATGATAACGCGGGGCTTTCCGCCATATGGATAGGGCACCGATGCGCCGCGAACGACGGCAAGCGCCGGACGAATGATGTTCTGCCCGAGATCGTTAAGCGTGGTATCGGTGACGGTGTTGCTGGAGAGGCTGAGCTGGATGATCGGAACATCCGTCGCGCCATACCGGAGGATGAGGGGCGGGGTGATATTGCGCGGCATATATTTGAGGACGACCAGCGCCGAGCTGCCGAGCTGTGAAATCGCCCGGCTGACGTCCGCGCCTTCATGGAGATAAACCTTGATGACGCCGACGCCTACGTAACTGTTGGCCTCGATACGCGAGATGTCATCAACAAGCGACGCTAATTGCCTTTGATGAAGCGACAGAATGCGGTTCTGCATATCGGTCGCGCTCATGCCGTTATAGGTCCACACGACGCTGACTACGGGAATATTGATCTCGGGGAAAATATCGGTCGGCATGCGCTGAGCGGCCCCGGCGGCCAGCAGGCACATAAGCGAGATCACTGCGAAAATTGTATAGGGGCGCCTCAGCGAGAACGCGGGAAGTGACATAGTATGGATCGACCCTGTTTCTGATGCCGGACCGTCTCACACCCCCTATTAATGAACAACTTCCAAAAATGTAACCTAGCCGCCCTGAAGCTTCGATATAAAAGACCATAGCAAGCAAGCAGTAATCGGGCTTGGGCTTGACTATGCTGTAGTTACAAACCGCCCTCATTGCAGGACAAGGTGACGCCGCTAACCGCCGCCCGTCCAAAGCCTGACGGAGAAGCGGGCATTCAAGGTGGGCTAGCTGGAAATTTCAGCGTGACTTGTAGTCCGGGCTGACTGTCGGACATCTCAAGGCCCGCCCCGTGCCATTCCGCAACCGCTGCCACAAAACTAAGGCCAAGGCCAAAACCTTGTTTGCCGGAGGCAGAGTCCAGCCTGACAAAGGGGTCCAGAATGGCGGTGCGCTTGTCAGCAGGAATACCCGGGCCGCTGTCGGTAATGGCGAGGCTTACCCCGTCTTCGGTTCGCGCCACCGCGACCACCACCCTTCCGCCTTCTGGGGAATATTTGATCGCGTTATCAAGAAGATTTGCTGCGGCCTGTGAAATTAAATGCGCGTCGCCCAGAACAATGGAAGCGCGTTGCTGAATGCCGGCCGATGGCAATTGCGATTCTAGAACAACGCCGCTCTCTTCCGCGAAAACTTGATACAGATCGATAAGCTCCTCCGCCACCTCCGCCAAGTCCACGGGCGTGCGCGGCAGGGCGAGCGCGTGCGCCTTTATCCTCGCGATTTTCAAGATGCCGTTGAAAGTTTCGACAATTGTCTCCGTTTCACCTATGGCCCACTTCAGCACAGCCCGGTACTCCGCCTCGGAACGAGGAGACATCAGCGCAACCTCCAGCTTGCCGCGAAGACGGTTCAAGGGCGTCCGCAAATCGTGGGCAATGTTTTCAGTAACGCCACGGACGGTGGCGATGAGGCGCTGTATCCGATCGAGCATCGTGTTGATGTGCTGGGCGACCTGGTCGTACTCATCGCCGTCTTTCCCAGCCGCTATCCGGCCCGAGAGATCGCCTTCGAGCACGGCCTGTGCCGTCATACTGATCTGCTGCAAGCGCCGGCGCGCATAAAGCGCAGTCAATGTTCCAGCAGCGGCGCCAAGTAACAAGTTGGCCACAAGCACGCTGAAGAGTGTCTGTGCGACGATTTTCTGAAAGTTATTCCGTTCAGAAAGCGATCGCCCGGCAAGCAGCCTGACGCCATCAGGGAAGTTGAGAGTTCGGATCCTGACATACTTGGCGCCGTGGTCCACCTCTATATCGGCCGCTACGCCTGGATTGGGTGCGTTCTCTGGCCAGAGCGCCAAATTCCCGGCGGAGGAGGCGCCAGGTGCGGTCAGCAGGTAGATCCGCAGGGCGTCCGGGCCTTGCGAAGCTCGATCCGCCACGGTCTGCCGGAGCCGCCCGTACCCACCGCTTTCATAGGCTGCTGTCATGTCAGAAAGGTCGCGCTGAAGCGCTCGATCGATCTGATCATCGATGAGGAAAAGCATCCTCCAATAGAGGAAGCCAAGCACAGCGCCACCCAGCACCGTGAAGGCAAGGCAAGCGAAAACCGTTAGCCGGAAGGTCGTCGTTTGGAGGGGGCTAATCCGCAACGATGCAATATCCCGAACCGCGCACAGTACGAATAAGGGAGACCTCGAAGCCGCGATCGATTTTCTGACGCAGGCGACTCATCTGCACGTCGATGATCTTTGTTTCTGGCTCGAACCGATATTTCCAGACACCTTCAAGAATCATGGTCCGGGTGACGGTTTGTCCGGCATGACGCATCAAAAACTCAAGGAGGCGGAATTCCCGCGGCATCAGGACGATCTCGGTGTTCGCGCGCCTCACGGTTCTGCTTATCAAATCCAGCTCCAGATCGCCAACCCTCAAGATCGTCGCCGGAACTGCCTCCTTGCGGCGCAGGATGGCTTCCAGGCGCGCTAAGAGCTCAAGAAAGGAAAACGGCTTGGCGATGTAGTCGTCCCCACCGGCGCGCAAGCCCAAGATGCGGTCGTCGACTTCATTCAAAGCGGTCAGGAAAACCGCGGGCGTCGTGTCTCCTTGCGCTCGCAAGGCCGCGACGATCTCAAGTCCATCGCCGTCCGGCAGCATCCGGTCGACGATAAGAACATCAAAATCTCTGGTTTTTGCAAGCGCGAGTCCCTTGGCGAAATCAGCTGCGCAAACCGCCTTATGGCCGCATTCGGACAAACCTTGGACAACAACGCTGCATCCTTCGGGATCGTCCTCGACGAGGAGTATTTTCATATCTTTCCATTATAGCGCTCGTCTCACAATATATCTAATCCAGCCGAAGGCGTCTCCGCCGCTCGACGTCGAACTCCGCACCTAACCCATCTCATTGAACCGAAAAGCCGAGCCCTGTGCGCCTTTGTCGACGGGGTTGTCTCATAGGAACTACTTTGCCGCTCATTAGACGGCCAAGGAAGTATTAAGACAATATCAGAATGGATACAAAAATGTAACTTTTCCCAGGATGCATCTATAGTTATTGGTAGTAGGCAAGAAAACTCAGACAAACTGAAAAATCAAGCAAGGGCCTGGCCTTGTTTCTAGGCCTGGTGATCTCTCATCCCTGGAACAGAGTCGCACATCCTGGATGGTCATGGCGCAATTAGAGGCGCGACATGAAGATAAGCTCGATCGCAGCAGTGTTTGTATTGTTAGTTACTCCCATATTTGGCGCATCGGCCGAACGGAGAACGACAACGCATCAGCACCATTATTATCGTGGGCAGCGTCATCACGCGTCATTTCAAGTTCTTCCACCGCCTCGAAGCATCGAAAGCGATGACACCGCTCATTGGAGGCGCAGATCAAGCGCTCACGGTTGGGATAGTGGTTGTGTTGGCGCCAGTTCGCTTCCATCCATGTATGCGTGCACACATTAAACCGCTTGCTCGACGACGCGATCGGCTTGCAGCCTGCGTCAAGGCGAGCCCGCACAGGAGCGAGATCGCAAGGCCCTGAAAGATGGGTTCGGCGAGGATCACGGCTGCGCCGATCATGGCGGCGATCGCGCCCGCTTCCAGCAGCGCTTGCCCCAAAGGCAGCCCCCCGCGCTTGCTCTGAACAAAGTCCACGGGTAGCATCGAGTTGCGCACGATAACGCCCGCGAACGCGATGAAGCCGATCATGGACGTCCCCGCGAACGGCGCGCCGAACACCCAGTGGCCAAGCATGATGCCAGCGTCAGCGGCGCCGGCGTCAGGATCATGAGCGGCCTCGATACGCTTTTCTGCATGGACATTGGACCTCACTTCATCGCCGGATTGGCTTCCCGCTTGCCACGGATTTCCTTGAGTGAGAATTGTACGAGAAAGCGCCTTGCCGGGAAGTTAATACACAAGCCTTTGATATTGCTGATAAAATTCAAGAACGGACAGCGCTCCCGGCGCACGCGCCGGGCTGGCTCGGCGCGGTCGTGGTTAACAGGGGAATCCGGAATTATATTTAACGGACTTTTCAGAGCCCACTTAATGCCAAAATTCTTGCATTAAATTCTATTTAATGGGGCTTGGCGGAGACGAAAACACATTCATTTTCAATGAGTTGAACCGCGCCTCCTTACCCGGCCCTTGGGCGCGAGCCGCCTCGTTTTGAGACAAACTTAACGTTTATAAGACGTTAATTGGACCGGAAATAAATCGGCCGCGCTCCCGTTAACCAGTTTCAGATTAACACTCGGCGCTGCGAACGAACCGTTAACCGCAAGGCATACGGTGGGCGTCGTCGGAGATGGTTCTTCCGGATCCTCGATCCGCTCCACGTGGAAAGGGAACGGCCTTGTGTGGCGGTTCCCGTAGCTGGTTACGTACAAGCTTGGCGGCAACTCGCTTTCACGCACACACGCCCGAGACTCAGTTGGCGCTCAAACTTTCTCGGCGTAAGTTCCGGACGCGATCTCAACTGGATAAGCTTTGCCGGTCTGCGGGTCGAAATCAAGAAACTCGGCTTCTACGACGCCATCGGGATAAGGCGGCTTCGACGCCCCCCTCACCCCGTGCGGAAACCTTTGTTTGGCGGCATCCGGCTTATGGAAGACTTTAACCTCCGCAGTCCGTCCGGGCCAATGCGAAAATTTTATCCGATCTTTAGCCGCAAAAGTCTTACCTTTTGGGGGCTCCGGGATCAGCATTGCTATTAGAAGAACTATTACAAAAGGGACGAAAAATAAAACGACGAAGACCACTATGCACCTCCGTCTTGCCAGCCCAATGTAACGAATTTTCCTTTTGTAGCCTCGCGGATGCGTTCAAGCCGAGCTAATGCCATTTTACATGTTTACTGAACATGTACTTTAGATTCGTCTGGTGTCATTTGCGTTTTATCAAATCCTTGTGTAAAACTAGACTGCGTTTGCAATTGCGCCTTGGTCCTGTTGCCTTGGAGTGCCGGCGCTGCCGCCGCGCCTCAGCCTCAAGCCGGCGCTCTTCCGCTTCGGCCTTCTCCGCCGCCTTTTGCGCCTTGCGCCGTTCATACGGCGCGGCCTGAGGATAGCCGAGCCGCCAACGAGTAAACGGAACGTCCAGTAAGGGCCGTATTTGTTCGCAAGCTCGATCCTGAGCGTCAGCGGAAGCGTTATAGAGGTTGTGAGCGTCGCGGCGTTCGCGCCCGCCATGCTGGCGAGGCTGTTGTCTGAATCGCCCGTCGCCTTGAACGTCTTCAGTTCGGCCTTGCCATTGATAAGGGCATCTTCCAGCTTTTCCGCGTCTTTGGTTTTCTTGCGGAGCGGCAACAGCCGATCGAGTTCGCTTTGTGCGGTTTTCTTGGTGATCCCGGAGGGGCTCGAACCCCCAACCCCCTGCTTAGAAGGCAGGTGCTCTATCCTGTTGAGCTACGGGACCAAGCTCGCGCCGTCGAGTTGACTGCGATCGGTGGGGCGGCCGGACGCAGGATGTTGCGGGGGGCGGCCGAAGTCAAGGGTGAAGGCGCACGGAAATTCTGACAAAATCCACGGCAAGCGCCCGGCTAATGCCGCGCTCCCTTCGGCTGTCGGCGCCGGAGTTTACCTGTCAACGCTTTTGGCGATTAGATCGCAACCGAGTCGGCGCCAAGCCGCGCATTCCCGGTCATACCAAACCTTGAACGGCGGCGCTGACGGGGAGAAGGGCGCCAATCAGGTCGGGGAGGTCCTCGAAGCGGTTGAGGATCGCGTCCGCGCCAAGGTCCTCCGGCGGCACGGCCGCGTAGCCGAACCGGACGGCAAGGACCGGGATGCCCGCGCCTCTGGCGGCGGCGATGTCGGCCTCGCTGTCTCCGATCATGATCGCGAAGGGCAGCGTCCCCCCTGCGTGCGAGACGAGCTCGGTGATATGGCGCGGATCAGGTTTGTGGAACGGATACGTATCGCGGCCGGCCTGCGCATCGAAGAGAGCGGCGATGCGAAGAGCGGACAGCAACTTCGTTACAAGCCGGTCAAGCTTGTTCGTACAGAGAGCAACCCTCGCGCCCCTGCGGCGGAGCTGATCTGCGGTTTCAAGAAAGCCGGGGAACAGGCGCGTCTTGATTGCGATGTGATCTTCGTAATGCTGCACAAGCCGCTCGGCGAGCCGTTTCATCTGCGCCGCGTCGGCGCTTTCCCCTGTCGAGCGCAGCGCGTGGTCCAGCATCGCTTTCGCTCCATATCCGACGCCCAGCCGGATCGCCGCGCTCGTTGCCGGCCGGAAGCCTTCGGCGACGAGCGCGGCGTTCGCCGCGTCGATGAGATCGGCCGCAGTGTCGGCGATCGTCCCATCGAGGTCGAAAACGATCGTGGCGCGGTGAATGGTCTTCCCCCGTTTTTGTCCGCCCGGGACACCGGCGCTCATTGCCGCCACGCCCGGGAAATGCGTCCCTTCTGTCGCGGCTTACCCACGCTTTGCGACGAAATCGGGCCGCCTTCCGGCTAATCCACGAGAGATTTGAGAAAGGGCGGAAAACAGGGAAACGAGTTCGAAGCGCCTCTTTGTTTGCGCGTTCGAACGGGTGCAGGACAAGCGCCCGCGCCCTTGTTTTGCTTTAATAATTCATCTTCGGAAGCTTGGTCGCCTGCGCCGCATTCATGTCGAGAACGACGCGGTCGCTTTCGAGGCTGAACCGGGTGGCAGGCAGAATGACCTGATGCTTGCCGGAACCCGTGACGCCGCCGATATCGGTGTAAAGCTGTGTGGCCTTGTTTTGGGGGCCGCTTTCAAGGCGCGTGACTTTGCCGAGTTCTTTCCCGTCGTTGCTATAGACGGGCTTTCCAACCCAACCTTGAGCATCCTGGGGGGTTAGTGACTGATCGGGTCCTTTGGCGGCGGCCGGCGCCGCAAATATGGCGGCGAGCGCTGCCGCGACGATCAGCTGACGTATTTTCATTGTGGTGTCTCCTCCATCACAAGCGGTACCGAAGCAAACCTTGAACGGGCCGCCGGGCTTCCCATCTCGCGCAATCGTGAAGCCGCCGCCGAGGCCCAGCGCTGCCCAGAGCACAGAGTCCAGCCCGCGGGGCCTCGAATTAGGGGACTTTTAAGAGCCGCGGGGCCGGCAGCTCTGGACGTCGTGCAAACTTGAACTTTTCCGTGGAGGCTTCTGCAATCAGCTTCATGCAAGTTGGGCAAGCTAACGCAGGCACTGTGCAAGGAGATTGGTTGTGACGATTGCTTTGGGACTGATCGTGACCCTTGGCTGCATGATGGGCGGTTTCATGTTCATGGGCGGCCATATTGGGGTCATCTGGCAGCCCGGCGAATATGTGATTATTTGCGGGGCCGCGCTTGGAACGTTCATTGTCGCAAACCCGGTAAAGGTCATCAAAGATTTAGGCAAGGGCATCGTTGAAGCATTGAAGAATGCCGAGCCGAAGGAAGCAGACTATCTGGCCGTGCTCGGTTTGCTTTATTCCCTGATGCGGGAGCTCAAGTCGAAGCCTAAGAATGAGGTTGAAGTTCACATAGAAAACCCGGATTCGTCTCCGATATTCGAGAAGTTTCCGGAAGTCTTGAAGAATAAGGATCTGACCCAGTTCATTTGCGACTATGCCCGCCTGCACATCATGGGGAGCGCGAGGCCCGATGAGATCGAGGCCCTCATGGATGAGGAGATTCAGACGATCCGCCACGATAAGCTCAAGTCTTATCACGCGCTCTCGACCATTGCAGAAGCATTTCCAGCGCTCGGCATCGTGGCCGCCGTCTTAGGTGTTATCAAGGCGATGGCGGCGATCGATCAGCCGCCAGAGATCCTGGGCGAACTGATTGGCTCGGCCTTGGTTGGCACTTTCGCCGGCATATTCCTCTCCTACGCGGTGATTTCGCCGGTCGCCGCCAAAATCAAGATCGTGAGAGAGAAGAAATTACGGCTCTATCTTATTGTTAAGCAGACCATCCTTGCGTTCATGAACGGCGCTATGGCTTCTGTCGCTGTTGAGCATGGCCGCAAGATGATTTCTGCTTATGAAAGGCCAAGTATCGATCAGGTGGAAACCAACTTGACGGGATCCCCTGACGCCAGGAAGCAAGCAGCCTAGGGCGGATCTGTTTACCTGTTCTTCACACACTCTTGCTGAGGTCGATGGCATGCAACCGGACAACGAACCTTTGGGAACCGCAACAGTGAACGACAAACCTGCGCCTCCGGATAGTCAAGGGGCTGGGAACCTCGATCGCGTATTGCGGATCCCTGTGACGCTGAAAGTCCTGCTCGGCAGCGCATCGATGCCTATTGTTCAACTGACGAAGCTTGGGCGCGGCGCCGTGATCCCCCTTGACCGCAGGGTGGGCGAGCCTGTCGATGTGATGATCAACGGCCGCATCATAGCCCGTGGTGAAATCGTGGTGCTGGATGAGGAAGGGTCACGCTTCGGCGTCACTCTCACGGAGATGATCGATAGCGCTCAGCCTCAAGTCTGATGGGCCGCTCTGAAAAAGTGATGCCGCCCCGGTCGGCTGGCTCATCAAGAACTCAGGCTCATCCCGAGCCTGCCGGGGGAGGAAGCCACGAGGTAAATGTTCAGCCTGATACCGGCAAAAGCCGGAATCAAAGGACCAGTAGCGATAGTGTAATGGTAGCGGAGCTTTTTGACTTTGAGAGTTGGGCGCGTACTCGCGGCAGGCTGGCCTCACATGACAAATTCGCTCCGCTAGGCCAGTGAGCAGGGGCATCCTTGGCCGACGACGACGACAACAAGACTGAGGAACCGACCGAGAAGCGGCGCTTGGATGCTCTCGAGCGTGATGGCGGCCCCGCCTCGAGGGAGGTAGGCTCGGCCATCGTGCTCCTCATCACCGCTTTGTTTCTGGCCACCGCGAGCCCAAGGCTTTTCATGGGTCTGGCGCAATCGCTGGCCGTCTTCATCGAGGATCCCGGCAACTGGCGCCTCGACAGGGGCGAGGACGCAGTCCGCCTCTTGCAAATAACCGCCACGATCATTTCCAGTTTTCTTGCCGTGTTTGTCGTCACTATCCTCATCGGCTCATTGGCGGTGTCGTTTCTCCAAAACGCCCCAAAGCTCAACGTGAGCCGCATTATGCCGGATATTTCCAAACTATCGCCGGCAGCGGGGCTCGGCCGTCTTTTCAGTTCGCAGGGCGTCCTCGAATTGGTCAAGAGCCTCGTCAAGACCGGCGTCGTCGCCTATGCCGCCTATACCGCGATAGGCGCCATCAGCAGCGGAATGTTGGCCATTAACACCCCGCCCGACGCCATCCCTGAGTTGATCCGGCGCCTATGCCTTCGCGTCACATTCTTTTGTGCTCTCATGGCCTGCGTGATCGCTGCGGCCGACGTCTACATGACCAATCGGACATGGCGCCGGAACCTCATGATGACAAAGCATGAAATCAAAGAAGAAATGAAGCAGACAGAGGGGGACGTGGCGTTCAAGCATCGCCTCCGCGCGGTTGCGCGGGCGCGCATACGGCGCCGGATGATGGCGAACGTCCCGAAGGCGACGCTCGTTGTTACGAACCCCACTCACTATGCCGTGGCGTTGCGCTATGTCCGCAACGAAGACTCCGCGCCGAAGCTCCTGGCCAAAGGTCAAGATAAACTTGCCCTCAAAATTAGAGAAATAGCGCAAAGACATAATATTCCTATCGTCGAGAATAAATCCCTGGCGCGCTCGCTTTTTGAAGTGACAGAAGTGGATCAGCTTATTCCACAGGAATTTTATAAAGCGGTTGCCGAGATTATTATCTACCTCGATTCCAAGACCAGACAGCCCAGGCGCAAACCGGGTGATGGCCGTCCATTAAGACTGCCCCCGAACTGACAAGCCCCACACAAGATGGACAAGTTAACAAAAGGTTAAGTTGCAGCGTCTTGCTGGCAAACTAACTCAGTGGATGGATGCTGGTATGGGAATGAGCAATGTCCTCGATCTCGCATCTCGTCAGGCCTCATGGCTTCTCGCGAGGGAGAATTTGGTTGCCGAGAACGTTTCAAACGCGAACACGCCCGGCTACAGGACTTCCGACTTGAAACCCTTCGAGGCGGAACTGCACACGGCATCCTTGCAGCTTACTACAACCTCACCCATGCACATGGGCATTCCGCAAAGCGAGGTCCAAGCTGAATCCGAGGAAACCTCCGCTGGAAAAGGCAATACCTTCCTGTCGGGCAATAATGTCAGTTTGGAGCAGGAGATGATGAAGGGGGGCGAAATAGGCCGCGCATACTCCCTCAATACTGCTGTCGTGAAAGCATTCAGTGGAATGCTTTCACTCGTGACCAAGAGCTAGGTCGGATGGACAATCTCACCGCAATATTTTCGGTCGCTGGTTCCGGGCTCTCCGCCCAGTCGCAGCGTATTCGCATCGCGTCTGAAAACCTGGCGAACGCCGAGTTGACGGGTAACTCCCCCGGCGCGAACCCATACACCCGCAAAGTGGTTTCCTTCGAATCGGAGTTGGATGAAGCCACAGGAGCAAACGTAGTCCTGGTCGACGACCCGGAGCCGGACGACTTACCCTATCGCATCGAAAAGATGCCGGGCCATCCGGCCGCGGACGGCAACGGCAACGTCAAACTTCCGAACGTCGATATGCTTGTGGAACTCTCGGATATCCGCGAGGGAACGCGCTCTTATGATGCAAACGTGCAAGTCGTCAAGCAGGCTCAGAGCCTAGTCTCGATGACCATAGATCTTCTGAAGGCTTAGCAATGGCAATTGATCCGCTCTCGTCCCTGTCCACTTTTAGCTCGCTGCCCACGAGCCAGCTAAAGAAGGCGTCTGCTTCAAACGTGACTGCCTCGGCTGGCGCAACCGATTTCGCTAGCGTCTTAAGTGATCTGGCCAAGCAAACTGCCTCTACTCTCAAGGCCAGTGAAGATACAGCAATGAAAGGCATCCAGGGGCAAGCGCCGGTACAGGATGTTGTGCAGTCCGTCATGCGGGCGCAGACGTCTCTGCAAGCGGCGCTCGCGCTGCGCGATAAGACCGTATCCGCCTACCAAGATCTGATCAAGATGGCGATCTGAGGAAAGGAATTCAATGCGAGCTCTCGCAATCGCGGCCACGGGTATGGCAGCTCAGCAGCTTAACGTCGAGGTGATCGCGAATAACATCGCTAACAGTAATACGACCGGCTACAAACGCAGCCAGGCTGAGTTTGCAGACTTGCTGTATCAAACCGAACGCGCAGCCGGTGTCCCGAATCGTAGTGGCCAAGAACCCATTCCGGCGCCAACACAAATCGGCCTCGGGGTGCAAAACGTTTCCGTTCAGAAGGTGAACATCCAGGGGCCGCTCAATAGCACTGGCAATCAACTGGACCTAGCGTTGAACGGCCGCGGCTGGTTCCAGATCTCAGGTCCCAACAACCAGACATTATATACTCGAGCGGGCAATTTCGGCAAGAACGCTCAAGGGCAACTGGTCACTCAAGACGGATATCAGCTTATTCCGAATATCACGCTGCCATCAACTACAGTCAGTGTGTCGATCACTTCGGACGGTTATGTCTGGGTTGATCCGGGGACTGGGACGCTACAGCAGGTTGGACAGATCACGATCGCCAATTTCCCGAACGAAGCCGGGCTGCAGGCCCTTGGAGACAACCTTTACCAGGAGACGACGTCATCAGGAAATCCTCAGACCGCTGCGCCAGGGCAACCTGGTTTTGCCGTGATACAGCAAGGTTATCTCGAGGGCTCCAATGTCGACCCGGTCCAGGAGATAACGAACTTGATATCGGCCCAGCGAAACTACGAAATGAACTCCAAGATTATTCAAGCTAGCGACGAGATGTACCAGGTAATAACCAAGAACAACCTTTAGGCGCTTGTCATGCGAATCTTGTTCTGGTTAGGCGCTGCGATCACAGTCCTTATTTTGCCCGCAAATCCCGCTCTCGCGGACAGCGCGGCTGCGCCCCTTCCGGTTCCAAAGCAAACCATATACCCAGGTGACGTCATCACTGGCGACATGCTCACTTCCAAGCCCGCAGAGCAGATCAAAGGGGTCGGAGCTCTCGAGACCGATGAGGACAGCTTGATCGGCAAAACCGCTCGCCGAACCCTGCTTCCCGGCCAGCCGATTCCCAAGGTTGCGGTGCGCGACGCCTATGTCGTGCTCCGGGGGAAGACCGTTCCGCTCATCTTCCAATCCGGAACGGTCATAATAACGGGCGTCGCCCTCGCGCTCGAATTGGGGAGCGCTGGCGAAATGATCAGCGCTCGAAATCCGGACTCAGGCGTTGTCATTCGCGGCATCGTTCAGCCTGACGGAAGTCTGCGGGCAGACTGATGATACGCAGCCTCCTGATCGCAATTCTCCTTACAGCCCTCGGTTCCGCGCAGGCGGCGACGACCCGCATAAAGGACATCGCGACTGTCAAGAATGTCAGGCCCAACCAGTTGGTCGGCTATGGCCTTGTGGTCGGCCTGAACGGCACGGGAGACAGTCTTCGCGCGTCGCCGTTCACGAGCCAGTCCATTCAGTCCATGCTCGATCGTTTGGGGGTAAACATCCGAAGCGCCCCCGGAGGCAACAATCAGGTCCAGACAAAGAATACCGCGGCTGTGATCGTCACGTCTGAGTTGCCGGCGTTTGCCTCGGAGGGGTCGCGGATCGACGTAACCGTCTCCTCTCTCGGCAATGCTACGTCTCTGGCAGGCGGAACGCTCATGCTAACCCCGCTGGCCGGCGCCGACAATGTGATTTACGCAGCGGCGCAAGGCCAAGTAAGCGTCTCGGGGTATCAAGCGACCGGCAAGGCGGAAACGCTTACTCAGGGAGTGCCGACAGCCGGCCGGATCGCCAATGGAGCGCTGGTCGAGCGCAGGCTGCCTACCGAACTTGAAAACGAAAAGTCCTTCACGCTGGAACTGATCAATCCCGATTTCGCCACTGCCACGAGAGCGGCCGATGTCATCAACGACTACACGCTTGACCGTTACAACGGGCGCGCGGCGCGGGCGAGGGATTTGCGCGCCATCGTCCTGTTACGGCCGCCCGGGCTTGATGCCGCGCGGTTCATAGCCGAGGTCGGCGAACTGCCGATCGAAACTGATACGCCCGCGAAGATCGTGATCGACGAAAAGACCGGCACGGTGGTGATCGGGCGAGATGTCAGAGTTTCGCCGGTGGCCGTGGCGCATGGCAGCATAACGGTTCGCGTAACGGAGACGCCGCAAGTCGTTCAGCCGCTGCCCTTTTCAAGAGGCAGAACGGAGACCGAGCAGCGGACAACCATCAACGCAGATGAGGCCGGCGGCGCCCTGTACATGGTAGCAGGCCCAAATCTCCAGACACTCGTTTCCGGCCTCAACCGTATGGGCCTCAAACCGCTCGGCATTATCGCAATCCTTCAAGCGATAAAGTCTGCGGGCGCCCTTCAGGCGGAGCTTGTCGTTCAATGACACACCCGCGGCTTTTTCCACCTCTGTTTTTGGCCATCCTCGTCGCCGCCGCGGCCGCGACAACTGCTGCCGGCGAGGAGCGAACCCCGACATGGGGCTGGAAGGCGGAGGAAGGGCTCGGCTCGTCTCGAAAGCCGCGCCCGGTTCCGGCGCGAAACGCCCCGCGCCCTGTTCCGGCGCCAAACGGCTGGCAGGCTCAGGTGACGGGGCCAGATGCCAATTTGCCCCCAGGCAGCAACGCCGGAACACCGCCCGGGCAGGCGCCGACGGCCGAGTCT
Organism: uncultured Alphaproteobacteria bacterium; assembly: GCA_963764115.1. GTDB lineage: Bacteria > Pseudomonadota > Alphaproteobacteria > Rhizobiales > Rhodomicrobiaceae > Rhodomicrobium. The sequence goes on along the minus strand of CAVXRT010000033.1, from coordinate 171,757 downwards.
CCAGCAGCGGTCAAGGCCTACTGTGAGAACATCGCGGATGCCGCGTTGGACGCCCGCTTCCTTCATCAGAAAACAGAGCTTGGGCGCCTGGAAGAAGAACTTGCGAAGAAGACGGCTCTTCTTGAGGCGAAAAAGGCTGAGTTTCAGGAATGGGTCAAGCGCCGGGACGAGTTCATCAGCAAAGTCGAAGCCAACCTCGTCAAGCTGTACTCGAAGATAAAGCCCGACGCGGCCGCGCTTCAACTCGCGGCAATGGACGAAGAGGCCGCGACGGCTCTGCTCCTCAAGCTGAGCGCCAAAACCTCGAGCGCCATTCTCAACGAGATGGAAGCCAAGAAGGCGGCGCGTCTGGTTTCAGTCATGATCGGGGCAGTCCGGCCTAGCGACAAGGCTCCCGAAAAGGACGCGCCTCGAAATGCATCGGCGGAACAGCCGAACGGGGGACAGCAGGAGGCGGGGAAGCCTCAGGATAATGGGAAATCATAATGCGGGCGGCTTATGGATTGATCTTGTTGGCGAGCATGCTCGGCGGCTGCTTTCAGACACTGGAAGAAGTCAACAGGGCGCCGCCCCTATCACCCGTGGGGACTGGGATCGTACCCGACAATACAGTCCTTGGCCACATGCCGGTGACTCCCCCAACCTACGTTACCCGCGCCTCGCTGTGGCAGGACGGCGCCGCGGACTTATACAAGGACGCCCGCGCCTCCAGAGTTGGAGATCTGATAACCGTAAAGATCTCCATGAACGACCAGGCTGTCTTCAACAATTCCACAAACGTTTCGCGGCAATCCAATGTGGAAATGAACATCACGAACACAGCCAACCTGACGTGGAACAAAGGGATAAACCAGCAGAGCACGGGCCAACTCGATCCCAAAGTTCAGTCCACAACGCAGGCAAACGGGCAAGGCGCCATAGCCCGCTCGGAAACCATCACCTTGCTGATTGGCGCAGTCGTAACCTGCGTCCTGCCCAATGGAAATCTGGTCATAAGCGGCAGGCAGGAGGTGCTTGTCAATTATGAGCTTCGCGAACTTGTTATCGCAGGCATCGTCCAGCCGGGAGACATCGCGGCAGACAACGCCATCTCCTACGACAAGATCGCCGAGGCCCGGATATCCTACGGAGGCCGCGGCAGATCTATGGAAGTACAGCAACCCGGCTGGGCGCAGCAACTTTATAACAAGCTGAGCCCCTTCTGACGCAGACAAGTTGAGGCAGCATGACTGAGAAAGAAAGTTCAAAGGGCGGAATGCTTGGCACTGTGATCGGTACTTTGGCCGCAATCGCCGGAGGCTTCGCTTTCGGCTTCCTGGGTGCTAAAGGCGGAAGCCCGGCCGCCGATACGGTGGCGACTCCGGCTAAAGCGCCCGTGGTAAAGCCGAGCGAGGTCAAACCCCTAGCGACGATCGTGACCAATCTGCGTGAACCTTCGACTCTTTACGTCCGGATGGAGGCCGTGGTCGTCCTCGAGCCGAATACGCCCGACAGCGCGGCCCTTGCCGCGAAGATTGGAGACGATCTGGTGAGCTACTTGAGAACTGTCTCCATATCTGAGCTGGAAGGGCCAACCGGTTTCCAATATCTAAGGGAAGACTTGAAAAAGCGCTCTGTACAACTGGGAGGAGGCAAGGTCAAGGATCTGTACTTGCAGTCCTTTGTCATTCAGTAGCCATGCGCAATTTTTACAAATGATGTCATTAAACTCAAGATCTGTGTGGCTTTTGGGTACCTTTGTTGAGAATCGGGCACAGAACGCCGCGTTTGCGGACGGCCTCAGTCGTGAGAAAGACGATGGAGCCCGCATAGGCATGACCTCGTTTGCCGGCCGCAGGCTCGCGCCTCTGTTCTTCGCTGCGACCGCGCTGCTGGTGGCCGCAACGCTTCCGGCCGCGGCTCAGCAAAGCGATCTTTCGTCCCTCCTTTCCAATTCATCGAACCTGACATCGGCCCGGATCATACAACTCGTCCTCGCGATCACAGTGCTGTCTGTGGCGCCGGGGATACTGGTGATGGTGACCTGCTTCACGAGGTTCATCATCGCGCTTTCCTTTCTCCGAGCGGGCCTCGGACTGCCTTCGACGCCCGCAAACCTTATCCTCATCAGCCTCGCGCTGTTCATGACGCTGTTCACGATGGCCCCCACCTTCGATAAGTCCTGGGAAAGCGGTGTGAAGCCCTTGATGGATAACAAATTGTCGGAGGAGGAGGCGTTCCACAAGATCAGCGACCCCTTCCGGGACTTCATGACGGCGAATGTCCGGCAGAAGGACATCGACTTATTCGCCGCAATGTCGCGAACTCAAAACACGGGCGACTCACCGGAAGCAACGCCGCTGCGCACTCTGATCCCAGCCTTCATGATTTCAGAATTGCGGCGTGGTTTCGAGATCGGCTTTCTGATCATGCTCCCGTTCCTTGTCATCGACCTCATCACCGCGACGCTGACCATGTCGATGGGCATGATGATGCTGTCTCCGTCGACCATATCGATGCCCTTCAAGATTTTGTTCTTCATCCTGATCGATGGCTGGAATCTTCTTGTCGGCGGCCTCCTGCGATCCTTCCACTAGAGCATCGCGCCTTCAAACTGATGCGTGCATTTCGATGCATTTTTGTATGCAAGTTGCGCAACGCAGCCTCTGCTTGTCAACCTGTCCCTGACGATTTCGTCGGCACTTCTTGATTCTGAAACATCTTCGGCGATATCGCCTTGCGGACAGGTTAACGCAGCGTGACCCCGCTCCAACCCTTGCTAAATAAGGGGAAAATAGCGAACGGGACGCCATCGCCGACGCCTGCGCCGCAGCGTTTCGGGCTGGCGAAAGGGTTAATTCGTGAAACCGCAAACATATTTAACGGACTTTTGCGAGCCGACTTAATGCCAAAATTCCGGCATTAAATTCTATTTAATGGCGATCGAGTGAATGACAGAAATCTATTCCTTTTCAATGCCTTAGACGAGCCCACCTACGGCCAGCCGTAAGGCGCGGCGCTCCTCCTTTCGCGGCGGGTAGACCTTTCTTAAGCATACATCAGGCCGGAAATAAATCCGGCGCGCTCCTGTTAACCATGTTGTATTAACGCTTACGGGAGGTTGACGAACGGTTTACCTTTAGAGCGTCGTGCGTCCCGATGATCGTCACCCCGGAATGCGCCTTAGCGCATATCCGGGGCCGTTACAAATCGAAGCGCCTGTTGCGATCCCGGATACGACGCAGGCGTCGTTCCGGGATGACGTGCTCTAGGCGGGCGGCGAGCGCCGTGCAGGCATGGCCGGATCGGCGAAGCATGCCTCAAAAGATCCCGCGTTCAATCCGACACGGGCGTCACCGTGATCGCCGCCCGGAACGCGCCTCGGCGCACTCCGGGGCCCCGCAACCGGTTCCGATTTTGCGCAGGCCGCGCTAACGGAACCTCAGACTTCGCCGGACCGGAAGGCCTGAAGGATAGCTTAAAGAGTTTCTTCACCCTTCGAAGCATCTTCCGGCGCCACTAACCGCAAATTAAAGAATTGAGCGCCTTATGGTTGGCATACGGGAGCGAATGCACGTCTAGATTGTGGGTGTCTCGCAGGTATGAAGCCGTCCCCGTATGCCGGTTCCAGTCCGGTATGTCCCCAGAATCACCTTACACAGGGACACTCCCATGGCAGTCACCAGCATTTTGAACAGCGTCGCCGCGAACACCGCTCTCTTAAACCTCGAGAACACTATCGGCAATCTTAATAACGTTCAGAACCAGATCTCGACGGGTCTCAAAGTCAGTAGCGCAGCGGACAACGCCGCCTATTACTCGATCTCATCTGTCCTTAACAGTAACAGTAGCGCTCTCTCATCCGTTTCCGATTCACTGAATCTGGGCGACTCTTCGCTGTCCGTCGCCGCCAGCGCTATCTCTCAAATTCAAACCACGCTCAACGACATCAAGTCCAAGCTCGTCGAGGCGACGCAACCGAATGCCGATATGACGACCATCCAGGAGTCGATCACCCAGGATCAAGCCCAGTTGCAGAACATCGCAGCCTCAGCCAACTTCAATGGGCAAAACTTCTTATCTGTAGACTCAAGCCTGTCAAGCTACAATCCCACGTCGAGTTTCATATCCTCCTACTCGCAGAATTCCACGGGCCAGGTTTCGATCGGGTACATCAATATCAACACGGCAGGCAGCGCATTGTTTGACAGCGGTGGGGTTACCGCCGCCAACAGCGTCGGCTCGACGATGACGAGCGACACCCCGTCGATCGCCGACACCAATTCGCAGGCCGACACCAACATCACTTCGACCGGTACTACGACTTGGGATGCCACCATCGACCAATCTGGGACGTTTGGCGCGATTACTAACGGCACGACCACCGTGGCGGCGGGGCTGAACACCATAAAGTTCGCCACTCAGGATCCGGCCAACACAAACAATCAGTACACCAATGATGTCACGGTCAACATTGGCAGCCTCCAAACCGGCGGCGGGGCGGTTACCGTCACCCAGGGCACCGGCGCCTTGGCTGACGTCACAACACTTGGCGCGGGCGACACGGTCGGCGGCATTGCGCAGGGTGGAACGGGATCGCCAACGGGTGTGACGGGGCCGACCTATGACTCGACGACCGGCACGCTGAGCTTCTACGTCGTAAACCATGACGCCACGAACGCCGGCGCTTACGAATACGACCAAGTCTCGATTGCAGGCGTCAACCTAGCCACGACCGGCAACGGTTTCCTCGACAACGTCAACCTGAATAGCGAGGGCAGCTACACCGATTCTTCCGGCAATACCACCTACACGACTGGCGGGACCGGCGTGTCGGTCATGAATATGAACATCTCCAATCTCACGAATTCGCCAACGGATTTGGCGAAGCTGAACGCCTACGAGAAGCAGGTCGACCAAGCGATTTCGAACGTCGCCTCGGCGGCCTCGACGCTGGGTACGGCGCAATCGCGCATCGAGGCCCAATCGTCCTTCATTTCCAGCCTCAACACGACGATCCAGAACGGCGTTGGCACGATGGTGGATGCGGATATGAACCTGGCGTCGACAAAGCTCCAGGCTCTTCAGGTTCAGCAACAGCTCGGCATCCAATCGCTGTCCATCGCGAACCAGTCGTCGCAGATGATCCTGAAGCTGTTCCAGTAAAGGCTGATTTTGCAGGGGGGTAATCGTTAACCCTCCTGCTACGCGCAAGGTAGGACCCGAATGATCCCCTCGGAATCGCTTTCGAGGGGATAATGGCAGCCGGAGACCAACTGGAACGCCTTTGGGCCAGTCTGAAGGGGCTTGGGCCGCGGCGTCTTGCAGCCCTGGCCAGTGTCGGCATTGCGATTTTCGCGATTGTCGGGTTCGGCAGCTACTACCTCTCCAGGCCCGATCTCGAAGTGCTCTATGTGGGTCTGACGCCCCCGGAAGTGGCTCGCATGAGCGGCGTTCTTCACGACGCGGGCATTACGTTCGATGTCAACACCGACGCAACCAAGGTTTTCGTGAAGCGCGGGGAAGCTGCGAGAGCAAGGATGCTTCTGGCGGAACGCGGTCTCCCGAACAGTTCGACGGCTGGCTACGAGCTCTTCGATAAGCTGGGCTCCATGGGCCTCACGTCGTTCATGCAGAACATTACCCGGCTCAGGGCGCTGGAGGGGGAAATCGCGCGCACCATTCAGGCCATGAGAGGCGTCAAGGCCGCCCGCGTGCACCTCGTGCTGCCCGATCCCGGTTCATTTCGCCGCGAGGCGCAGCCTCCTTCCGCTTCCGTCGTCATCCGCACCGAGACTTCTGAAGCGGCTTCCGCAGGCGCCATCCGCCAGATCGTCGCCGCCGCAGTTCCCGGAATGAAGCCCGACAACGTCGCCGTTCTTAGCACTGACGGAACGATCCTTGCCGCAGGCGGCGAAAACGCCGGCGCAGCAAGCGGCAAGATGCTCGATCTCGAAAAGCAGGTGAGCAAGGAAATCACGGAAAACATCCGGAAGACGCTGACCCCGTTCCTGGGGCTCGGCAACTTCGAAGCAAGCGTCTCCGCCCACCTCAATCTCGACAAACGAGAGACGAACGAGACCGCCTTCGATCCGGAATCCAAGGTCGAGCGCTCCACGCGGACGCTAAAGGAAACGTCCAATTCTCAGAATTCGAACGCAAAATGGAATGTGAGCGTCGAGCAGAACGTTCCGAACGATCAGGCGGCGCCGAAGCCGCAAGACCAGTCGCGAAAATCGAGCGAACGCAAAGAAGAAACCAACAACTTCGAACTCAGCACGAAGACCACCACCACCGTCAGCGACGGATACAGGATCGAGAACATCGCAGTTGCCGTTGTGGTCAATAGGAAACCCCTCCTGGCGTCGGCAGGAGAAAACAAACCGGCCGCGATTGACGAGCAGATCAAATCCATCGAGAAGCTTGTGTCCTCGGCGGCAGGGCTGCAAGCGGCGCGGGGCGACAAGGCGACCGTGGTCGCCGTCGATTTTGCCGGCGGCGCGGATCTGGAGCCGGTGGCCGCGCCACCCACGTTCTGGGACCAGATCGCAGGCCAGAGCGGGAACACCCTCGTCGCAGCCGCCATCGTGCTGTCGACGATCATCTTCGTTTCTTTTGGCCTTCGCCCGGCCATGCGCCTCATTATCGAGAGCCGCAAACCCGCCCTGGAAGCGTCTCAAGCAACTGAGCAGCCACAACTCGCGCAAGTCGAACCGACGCTGGGGCTCGATGCCGCTCAGGCGGCGCAGCCAACCCTTGCCGCACCGCCTGCTGCAAAGGGGCCGCCTCCTCTGAAACAGGCTGAAAAGGCGATCGATGAAAACGAGGAACTGGCGGCTGAGGTTCTGAAGCAGTGGATCAGGGAAACCTGAGATGCGGCCTGTTCCTTTGACCCTTTACCTCGCGCGCCGTGACCGTACCCCGGATGATCCGATAGGCGGCCCAAACGCGCTCGACATCCAAGCGGCGACCGAGGCCTGGTATGAAAAAGGCCTGGTGGAAGGCAGGGAGAAGGCCAAAGCAGCCTATGAAGCCGCCCTCGCGCAGAAGGAAGAGGACTACAGGTTCCGGATCGATCAGGCCAGAAAGAACTGGGCGGAGATACAGGCCGTAGCCCTTGCGCAGCAAACCGCAGAGGCAATCGCAAATCTCAAAAGCGAGATCGGGGAAACCGTCGCCCGTATTCTAAGACCCCTGGTCGAAAAACGGCTTGTCGAGGAAGCTTTAGCTAAACTTGCGATCGAAATCGGAGAGCTAACTTCAGATGAAGATGCGATAAGATTGAAGGTTTGCGGCCCTTCCGACCTCATCTCGCAGTTGAACAAGCAGATTCCGCTGAGCATCCCCCTAACAACGATAGCCGGAGATTATCCAGAAGTAACAGTTTTCGCAAACAAGACAGTAATTGAGACAAGACTGAACGAATGGCTTGCGTGTACAGGAGTAAATAGCCATGCCTCAGAGGAAGAAGGGTAAAGAGCCCTCAACGCAAAACAACATTATCGTCAAGAAGAAACTCTACCCGGGCGACGGCGGCCATCACGGCGGAGTGTGGAAGATCGCCTACGCAGATTTCATGACGGCGATGATGACCTTCTTCCTGGTTATGTGGCTCGTCAACTCCAGCTCGAAGGAGAAAATCGCCAGGCTGGCGAACTACTTCAACCCCGTCAAGCTGACCGACCGCAACCCCGCGAAAGGCGTTCGCGATAACGAGGCCGGAGGGGTCGGGGAGGAGAAAACCGCCCCCGAAAAGGTCGAGAAGAACACGGAAAAGCCGAGCAAGCCATCCGAGACCGAGAAAAAATCGGACACCGATAAACGCCAGACCGAAGACGAACAGCTTTTCCATAATCCTTTCGGTGTGCTCACTCAGCTGGCATCGCAGGCCGAGGGCGCGATGGCGGCGGTGATGGCGCAAGAACACTCTGGCTCCATGTCCGGCGGCGCTTCTCATGACCCCTTCATCACCGATCCGGTGATGAGTTAGTCTCCCGGCCGGGTGGCCGCTGCGCCGGCGGCTGGCGCCCCTCCCCTGCCCCGTTTCGCCGAAGCCAAGATGAATCCCGGCGCCGAGGAAAAACGCGCCGCGTCCCGCACACCGGCCGATCCAGGCGAGCAGCAACCGAACGCGAAGGCTCAAGAGACCGCGGCCCAACTCGCAAAAGAGCTGAACCGGCTTATGGAAACCATGCCGAGTTCGTTCCGTCCCAGCATCACCACGAAGGCCACCAGCGAAGGCGTCCTCGTGAGCCTGACCGACGACGTGAACTTCAACATGTTCAAGATCGCATCTGCCGAACCTTCGCCGCAACTCGTCCTTGTTCTGGAAAAAATCGGGAACCTGATCAATAAGCACCCCGGCAAGCTCGTCGTAAGGGGGCATACCGATTCGCGCAAATACGCCGGGGACGCTCACGGAAATTGGCGCCTCTCCGTCAACCGGGCCAACATGGCCTATTTCATGCTGCTGAGGGCCAAGGTCGAGGATAACAGATTTCTTGCAGTTGAGGGTTACGCCGACCGAAACTTAAGGAATAAGACCGATCCTCTTGCCGCAGAGAATCGTCGCATCGAGATCTTGATAAAAGGCGCGGAGTCATGATCAGCAAGCTGGCCCGGACACTCGCCGCCGCCCTGCTGGTGTTCCCGGCCTTTGCCCTGGCAGATGATAGTGCGCCACAGGTGACTGCCCAGATCCGCGCTCTCGCCCAGCAATTCGATAAAATCGCCAACCGAGGCTCCTCTTCACCCGCCGGCCTCGGGGAGGCTCGGGAAAAGTATGGCCAGCTCATTCGCGAGGCTGTGACTTCGGAATTGAGCAGTCAGGAACTGAGGGAGCATGCAGAAAGCTTCGTCTTGAGCGGGGGCGATGTCTCCGTGCTGGCCCCGTTGGGGGAAGGCCTCGCGCCCCAGACAAACGAGAAGAAGCTGTTTGATGGCGTGATGGCCTATGGGAAGGGCGATATGGCGAAAGCCGAATCGATACTGCTTTCGCTGGACGCCACCAGCTTCGATCCCATGCGAGGAGGGCATCTTAGCCTTGCACAAGCCTTAATCACGTCCCACTCGAGCCCCGAGCGCGCGTTCGAGTATTTCGAACGGGCCCGTCTCCTTCTTCCCGGCACGCTGATCGAGGAAGCCGCCTTGCGTCAGATCGCCGTTCTTGCCGCAAGGACGGGCGATAAAGAAAAGCTCTGCACCACCGCGATTTCCTATCTCACCCGTTTTCGACGGTCCGCTTATGTGGCGGGCTTTGAGACTCAGCTTGCGTTCCATATCGTGAGCTTTCCGGGAGGCGACGGGCTCGTTATTTTGCGGGAGCTGCTGGCCGCTCATCCAAAAGGGTGGGACCGATGCCTGCCCTGCTTTCTGACAGCCATAGCCGAACAGGCCATAATATTAGGGAAAGTTGAACTGACCAACGCCGCGGCGCAGGCCGCGATGCCTCTTGTAGCCGAAGGCGCGCGGGAAAAGCAGCGTCTGCTTTTATATACTGGGGCTGCCCTCATAGTGACGGAAGACTATACGCGCGGAGAGGAAGCCTTGAACTCTGTCCGGAATACGGATCTGGATCAGAAGGACAAGGAGCTTCTTGCCGCTTCGCTCGCACTAGCCGCCAAGCTTCGGGCAACCCCGATGCTGTTAGGTCGTTCCAGGTTGAATGCTTCAGCCTCCGGTGCGCCGAAACATGATCACGATTTTCTTCCCGGCCCCCGGACAGCAGAAGCAAAGGCAGCGTTGGCGAATGCGGATGCAATTCTAGCACAGGCAAGGTGATGCCTCAGACACCATCGGCAATACCCCGTCTTTCATCCAGACCGGTCAGCCAGGCGGTAGTGAAACCGCTGTCTCAGCCGTCGAATGACCAGGCGAAGGCATTTGCAAGTCTGCTCGGTGTGGAGACGCGGACCAAGGCCAAAAAACGATCGGCCTCGTCTGCAGCCGATGCACAGGATGATGTCGCGCCTTCGCAGGCCGCCGGCTCTGAGACAGGCGCCAGCAATCAGCCCAATTCGAGCCAATTGATTCCAATAAGCTTTCCGACAGGCTCTTTGTCCTCCTATATCCCGTTATCAAGCGCGGAAAGGAGTGTCTCCGCGACCTCCGTTACTGCATCGGAAACATCAGCCGACGAGACCGGCATCGCCAAATATGTTCCGTTATCAAGTGCGGAAAGGAGGGGCTCCACGACCTCCGTTGCTGCGTCGGGAGCATCAGCCGAGGATACCGGCATCGCCAAAACATGGCGTGCTCCGGGTTCAGCCACAGGCGCTGAAACTGATTCTGTCTGGCAGCTTTCCGATTCAGCTGTTGTTGTGCGCTCTGAGACGCATTTTGTTCCGGAGGCAACTGCAGGAAACGCCGTTCCTTCTCTGACTGCAACTCAGAGTGCTCCCAAAAATCAAGCGGAAGCCGCCGGGCACGCTGCTCCTGCGTCCTTGCAGCAGCAGATCGCTGCCGAGCCTCCGACGCTGGACGGAGATCCGGCGGCTGAAAGCCCCGCGAGCAGCGTTCCGAACTCGGGGTCGAGCGTCGCGCCGAGCAGGAGCCGCGGCGCCTCATCCGATGGATCGTCCGGGGACACGGCATCCCACCGCGACCAATCCGCAAGCCCCGCAGCCACAACCCCAGCCGAAGCGCATCAGACCTTAGAGGCCGGCGCATCATTTGCCGCCGATGCAGGCGGCGGCTCTCCCGCGCAGCAAATCTTCGACGGAATCCAGCGCGCCGTCTCCTCGTCGACTGGCGGCCAGGTCAGCACTGATATGGTGCAGACCACGCTGGATGGCCAGCAGCAGCCTCTGAAAACGATTACACTCGCGCTCTCTCCCCCGAGCCTTGGGAACGTAGCCGTGGAGTTGTCGCTCAAGAACGGAAAGCTTGCCATACAACTGCAGGCTCAGGAGCCGGGCACGGTGCAGTTGTTGCGCCAGGATGGCGCTCTTGAAAAGCTGCTGGAATCCGCAGGTTATTCCGTCCAAAACCTGTCGGTGCAGCTGGCCCCGCAAACTCCTCAGCTTGCCCAGACAGCTCAAGCGGCGCCAAACCCACAAAACTTCTCCGGCCAGTTCAACTCCAGCGGCAGCGGCCAGCAGCAGGGAAATTCACAAAGCTACAACGGGCAAACAACCAACAGGCGCCAGGAGCAAGGGCCAGGAAATGGACGCACTGAAGACCTCAGCGGCGGCGGTTCTCTTTACGTTTAGCGCCATAGTCTCCGCGACTGCCGAGCCCGATCTCTGCGAACGCGAAATGACGCAAGCCGCGAAGAAATACGACATTCCGCTGGGCATTCTCTTCGCCGTCGGATTGACGGAAACCGGGATTAATGGGCGCTTGCATGCCAATGCCCTCAATCTTCAGGGTGATACCGTCTACTCCCTCGACAAGCAGCAGGCCATGCAAAAATTCCGGGCTGCCAAGGCTTCCGGCATGCGGTTGATCGATATCGGCTGTATGCAGTTGAACTACTTCTACCATGGAGACCGCTTTTCTTCCGTGGAGGAAATGTTCGATCCTCACAAGAATGTCGATTACGCAGCCCGGTTCCTGAAAGAACTCAAGCAAAGCGAAGGAAGCTGGACGCTCGCTGTGGGCCGCTACAACGCCGGCAAGAATAATGACCCGGCTCAAAAGCGCTATGTCTGCAAGGTCCTGGCGCATCTGGCGGAAAGCGGCTTCGGAGCCTGGACATCCCGAAGCGCCGCGTTTTGTGACAATGAAGCCGCCGCGGCAAAGACGGCGCCCCCGAAAGCTTTGGGCTCGTGGGACGTCAGTTCCGTGCAAGTTCACTAAGTGAACGTTGGCGCAGAATATCGTCAAGAGCAGATCTGACGCTTCTGAGCTTGCGCTTCAGGGGCTTGCAATTTGAGGGAGTTACATCATGGATGCAAATCTGCAGATCCTTGTGGTCGATGATTACATCACCATGGTCCGGATCGTTCGGAAGCTACTGAAACAAATCGGCTACGAGAATGTGGATGAAGCTTCGAATGGCGAGATGGCCTTGAAGATGATACAGGGGAAGAAATATGGCCTCATCATCTCGGACTGGAACATGGAGCCGATGACTGGCTATGAGTTGCTCAAGCATGTCAGAGCAGCTGAAGAGACGGCGAAGACGCCGTTCATCCTGGTTACCGCAGAATCAAGACCCGACAACGTCGCCGCCGCCCAGAAGGAGGGCGCGAACGAGTATCTCGTCAAACCCTTTAGCGCACCGGTGCTCAAGGATAAGATCGAAAAGGCGCTGGCTGCGGCATAAGACGTCGCTTCGGAGGATAGCTTTCCGCCACAGGGTCTTGTGTCGCCTTGGAGCGCATGGAGAACACGATGCAATCGGGTTTATATGTTGCGCTTTCGGCGCAGGTCGCTCTTCAAAAACGCCTTGAGACCATCGCCCAGAACGTCGCAAACGGCTCGTCCGCCGGCTATCGCGGAAGCGAGATGAAATTTGACGCCGTGCTGTCCAAGATGGGAGACCCGGAGGTTTCCTTCGTATCTTCGGGCAGCGGACTCATCAGGCGAGCCTCCGGACAGATCGTCAAGACCGGCAATCCTCTCGATATTGCGGTCAAAGGCGGCGGCTGGCTCTCGATCTCGACGCCCAATGGCCCAGCCTTCACGCGCGATGGCCGCATGCGCATGGATACGGCGGGCAATCTCGTTTCCATGACCGGCGCTCAGTACCTCGATGCAGGCGGCGCAGCGATCCAGTTGGACCCGACCGCAGGCCAGCCCGCCATCGGAGAGGACGGAACAATCACTCAGGCAGGAAACAGGGTTGGCGTTCTGGGTCTGTACAGGATCGCGGGCAACGCTCAACTCTCGCGCGTCGAGGGCGGCGCTTTCACATCGAGCATCCCAGGAACCGCGATCGTGGACAGCGCTGCGGACGGCGTCATGCAAGGCTTCGTCGAGCAATCGAACGTGAATCCCATGACTGAGATGACGCGTCTCATTTACGTGCAAAGGGCCTTCGAGGGCGTCAGCTCTACGATCCAATCCGTGGAGACCAGCCTCAAGGGCGCCATTCAGACGCTGGGATCGTAATCCGGGGTGCGGGCGCAACGCCGATGACGCTTAACGCCGATGACGCTTGAAGAGATTCCGCGCCGCGCCGAGGGAGGCCGGGACACGCTCAAAGCCTTGGCGGAATGCGTCGAAAGAACCCGACGCGAGCCGCCGATCAGCATCTCGGGCAACGTGGCCGAACTCACCGCCAGCCACATCCGCATCGCAGGACTGTCGAAGTTTACAAAGCTTGGAGACTGGGTTTCGATCGAAACGGAATCGGGCAGCGAGATCGCGGAAGCCATTCGGATCGAGAGTGAGTCGATCCTGGTCCGGCCCTTCGAGGATGCACACCGGGCTGCGATTGGCGCGCGAGCGAGGATTACCCAGTCGCTCACCCTTTACCCGGATGAATCGTGGAAGGGCCGGGTGATCGACGCGTTGGCCCGGCCCGTCGATGGCGGCGCTCCCCTGGTGCGAGGCACGCGGCCAGCGCCGCTCGACCGTCCGCCTCCGGGCGCGTTCCATCGCGAGCGGGTCAGCGAGCCTGTCTTCACTGGCGTGCGCGCCATCGATGTTTTCACGCCTTTGTGCGCCGGACAACGCATCGGCGTTTTCGCGGGCTCGGGCGTCGGCAAATCAACCTTGCTCTCGATGCTGGCGCGTGGAAACAGGTTCGATACGACGGTTTTCGCCGCCATCGGCGAACGCGGCCGGGAGGTGAAGGAGTTCATTGAAGACACGCTCGGGGACGGCATCGGCAAGGCGATCGTGGTCGTGTCCACGAGCGACGAAAGCCCCATGATGCGACGCCTTGCGGCCAAGACTTCGCTGGGCGTGGCCGAATATTTCAGAGACCTGGGCCAGCGCGTCCTGCTGATCTTCGACTCCATCACGCGCTTTGCCCAGGCCGCCCGCGAAATCGCACTTGCATCAGGCGAGCCGCCTGTTTCCAGGGGCTTTCCGCCGAGCGTCTTCACCACTCTGCCGAAGCTGCTGGAGCGTGCGGGTTGCGACGCGCATGGCGGTTCGATCACGGGCATCTTCTCGGTGCTCGTCGAGGGCGACGATCATAACGACCCCGTCGCCGACACGCTCCGAGGCATTCTCGACGGCCATATCGTCCTCGACCGGGCCATCGCGGATCAGGGGCGCTTTCCCGCCATCGACGTTCTCGGGTCCGTTTCAAGGCTTGCCATTCGCGTCTGGTCGCCGCAGCAGCGCGCAGCTGTCAGAAGCCTCAAGGCGCTGATCGCCAAATTCGAGGAAACGCGGGATATACGGCTGATCGGCGGCTACAAGGCGAACAACGATCTGGAACTCGACAAGGCCGTGCGCCTCGTGCCTGCGCTCTACCGGTATCTTTCTCAGTCGCCGGGTGAGGTCCGGCAAGAAGAGACGCTGGACGACATGCTGAGAGCGCTTCTCGCCAGCGAAATTCCTTCGGCTTAAGCCTAAGCCTAAGCCTAAGCCGCGCGTGCGCGCTGTGGGTCGGGAACTGACCTTCAATGTTCTCGAACGATTTTCTGCTTCCCTTCGGCAAGGGACGCGCCACGAATTTTGGTCTTTGCCTGGGTCGCCCCGAGGGACGCGCGCCTCATCGGCAGGGGTTCAAAATGCGTGGAACGCCCAGCGTGAGGATTGACGCCACGGCAAAGGCCCCTGCGATTGCAATCGTCACCGCGGGCCAATCGCCAGGCCGCGCGACGCCGCAATAAACGATCACCGAGAACAAAGGAATATCGAGGAAGTGCGCGAAGCGCCCGAGGAACGAGCGTACGCCTTTGCGCCGCTCCTCGGTCAGGGGTTGGTCCTGCGGCAGCGCCTTGGACAGCCGCAACGTGCGCTGGAATTGAATGCGTGTGATCGTATTGCCTTCGATAAATTCGAAAACAAACAAACCCCACATCCCCACGATCCACGGCGACGAAAAGTATCCAACGCCCAGTTGATCGATCAGCAGGGGCCCGCTGATCAAGATCATAATGGCGCCCGGCGTCACCAGGCCGTCGTAGAAATTCGCCGTGTATTGGGCCGCTTCCGCAAAGCCTTTTGTTTCAGAGGCGCGATAAGCTCCCAATTCCGAAACGAACACCGCCAGCAAGCCGCCGCCAAGAAAGATAAACCCGGCGAAATGCAGCAGACGCGACAGGAGATAAAGATCCACGCCCGCCTCCCCTACGCTTTTCCGAGGCGAGGCTTCGCAGCCCCAATCGCGACTGCAATGAGGATCAGCGCGATATTACCGCCGCCCCAGATGTGCTCGGGCAGCGCCACGGCTGCAAACGCATCAATGGGTTTGCCTCCAGCCGCAATCGCCAGAGCGACGCCGAGGATCTCGCGCCCCACCGGGATCATGACGATGAAGGTGACGGCGACGACGACAGCCGCGAGCGCCATATGCGCCAGCTGCCAACGCCGCTTCAAGGCGCCGCCGGGGCCAAGCAGCGCCATGAGAAGTCCGCTTACAATCGTCAACCCCAAGCCCGGCACGGTCACGTACCGCGTCGCGAGGTCGATCGCTTGGCGGGCGAACACCATCGCGGTGGGCTCCGTCTCGGCGCCGGGAACGCGTCCCGCCGCGATGTGCGCGAAGATGCCGCCCAAAAACAGCGCCATGCCGACGATGTGCAACGTCTTGAATGCTTTGTACATTACGCTTCTCCTTCGTTGCGATGCCTGTCCGTCAGTCGCTTGCGAAGCGTTTCGCCAAGCGCTGCGGCGGTTGAAAGCGTTGTGGGGTCGATGTCTGCCGCGATGTCGTTGGCCCAAACGATCTGGCGCTTGGTCACCTCATCCAGAGCCGCGCGGCCTTTTGCCGTGAGCCCCGCCAATTTGGCGCGACGATGGTGGGGATTTTCGCTGAACGCGATGAAGCCCTCGCGTTCGAGTTCGTCGGCGACGCGCTGAACCGCTTGGCGCGTAAGGCCCATGTCGCGTGCTATATGCGCCACGGGCAGCCGATCTTCGTCGATTGCGCCCAGGACCTGCCATCTGGCGCTGCTCAGTCCGAGATCGGCGCAAAGGTCGTCGCCCGCTTCGAGCAAGCGGCCATTCAGCCGGAATGTTTCGATCACGAGTTTTGTAAAGGCTTCGCCTTCGGGCGAATGAGCGGGGACATCGTCGTCGTGTTTCATACGACAACCTATAAACACAACGACAATATACTGTCAATGTCATTTTGACAGCGTATTGTCATATCGTGTTTCGGCGGGAACGGCCCAAACTTTGCAACCAAAGGTTGTGGGCGCGCTGGAAAATGCTGCTTCGGCACTACCCCCCAGCTTCAGACATGTCTATCTCCGAAGCGATGGTCGGCTACCGGCCTCTGCCGAAGGAGGAGCGGCTCAATCCATTTCGTTGGCCAAGCCGCAAGTGCCTGCCTAGGGTCTTCTCGTGGCGCGCTGGGCAGTATTTCGAAGCCCTCAGTCGCCTTCCCCCGGGGGCAGCATGTCAGGCAACTCGAACGGCTTCGCGCCCTTCGACGGCGTTTTCGGCGCCGTCCCCGGAAGGATCTCGAAGTTTGGCGTGAACGAAACCATGAGGCCCCTGAGCTGATCAAAGGGTTTGCGGTTGCCGTCGAACTTCGCCTTCCCGGCATTGACCAAGTCGTCGAAGGAGTTGACGCCCATCATCACCATGTTGAGGTCGGCGCGGTTGAGCGTAATCGTCAGATCGGGGTTCTTCGCCTGCTCGCCCTTGATGTTGGTCAGCGTGGCGTTGCTCAACTCCACCAGATATTTTTCGCCGTTGTCGGGCGTGACGAGGTTGATGGTGAAGCGCAGGCCGTCGGCTTTCTTCGGGTCCATGCTGATGCCGAGGAAGTCGAGCCAGTTTTCCGTCGACATGGCGCGCACCACGTCAGGCCCCGTGCTTCGCTGGGGCGTGCCGCCAGGCAGTCCGTTGCGCAGTTCGTAGGCCGCCTGCAGGTAGCTGTTACGGAAGCTGGTGCTCTCGGACTGGTAGCCAAGTTGCTCGTACACGTCCGCCAGCAAACCGCGCGCCTCCTTGTTCTGCGGCTCCGCAAACACGAGGCGGTTCAAAATCTCTGTCGCCAGCAGATACTTCCCCTCGGCAATCAGTTGCTTGCCCTTGGCGATGATCTTCGCCGAGCCTCCCATCATCTCGACATAGAGCGGCGCCGAATCCTTCGGCGACAGCGGCGCGAGGTTGACAGGGTTGCCATCGTAGTGGCCGAGGAAGCGGTTGATGACAGCGCGCGAGTTGTTCTGGGCATCGCCGTGGTAGCTGCGCGCGGCCCACTGGCGCTGCAAGCTTTTGGGCACCTGGTAGACGTTGTGGATCTCGTTGATCGTCACGCCCAGGTTGGCGTAGTGCAGCGCCTGATTGTTCAGGTTGGCGTACGCATCGCGCTGCGCGCGCAGCACTTCCTGGATGCGAGCGTTGCCCCAGCGCGGCCAGCTATGCGAGGCGAACATCACATCAGCTTCCTGGCCGAACTTCCAGAGCGCGACGTTTATCTCCTTCGACCAGTTCAGCGCATTGCGAGTCGGGGCGCCGCGCAGCGTATAGATGTTGTGGATGGTGCCGGTTACGTTCTCCGCGGCCCAGAACGCCTTGAACTGCGGGAAGTAGGTGTTCATCTCCACGGGGGCCTCGGTGTCCGGCGTGTTCTGGAACACCATCGTCACGCCGTCGAGCGTCAGGTCCTCGAAGTCCTTGCTGATGAGCAGATTCGGCGCAATCAGCCCGGTGTTGCCGTTGGCCACGTTCTTGCCGATCGATTGATCTACATGGCCGTAGGGGTCACGCGGCAACAAGATCGCGTACTGCCACTGCGTGCGGCGCGACATGGCGTTGCCGGCGAACACGTTCTCCGAGATCGCCGCCTCGAGGAAGCCCTTCGGAGCAATCACTTTGACCTTGCCGCTGACGACGTCGGCTTCGTCCACCACGCCGCGCACACCGCCGAAGTGGTCGACGTGCGAATGCGAATAGACGACGCCGACAACCGGCCGGGCCCCGAGTTTTTCGTTGATGAACGCGAGCGCCGCGCGGGCGGTTTCCTTAGCCGTCAGCGGGTCGAACACGATCCAGCCGGTATCGCCCTTTATGAACGAGATGTTGGCCAGGTCGAAGCCGCGCACCTGATAGATCTTGCCCGGCACGACTTCGTACAGACCGTAGGCCATGTTCAACACGGCCTGGCGCTGCAACGAGGGGTGAATGCTCTGGAAGTCCTTTTCTTGCAGCAGCCACTGGTAGCTGCCCATGTCCCAGGCAACCTGGCCGGCATCGGCCATGATCTGCTTGTAGGGCGGCTCGGCGATGAAGCCCTTCTTGGCCTCGTCGAAATCGCGCTTGTCCTCGAACGGCAGCGTGGCCGTGACGCCTTTGCGCAGTTCGAGCGTGAACGTCGACGGCGGATTGCCGGCCGGGTCGAAATGCTTGACCTCTGCGGGCGGGTGATCCACTCCGGCGCCTTGGGCCTGAGCGCCGCCTGAAGTGAAGGCGAGCGAGGTACAGAATGCAACGGCGGAACTCGCAGCGACAATCAAGCCTGCGAAAGGTCGTCGGGTCCTCATACGCGTACTCCTGACGGGAAAAGCTGGACTGACCATAGTCGGCACAGGCTGTGCCCTGCTCCCGCGCACGTTAACGGCTTTCCTGATCGCAGACTAGATACAAATTTACGGAAGTGCCTTCAAACCATCGGGAGGCTGATCGATGTCGTCATGGCGGAGGCTGACGAAAGCGCCATTGGCGAAAGGCGCAAAGCTCGCCCCTGATTTCGCGTGAGCCCGCTCCTTCCGTTCCACCCCTAACTGGAGGGCGTCCCGGCAAGAAGCAGGAGGGGCCGGACTCGACCTCTAAGGCGCAAAACGAAGCGCCTCGATCCCGCTGTCGATTCGTTGTCAAGCCGCGCGCGGCTGCATTAACCCAAGGTGGTTAACAGCGGCGCGCAAGGGGCTATTTCCTACCTGAATTTGCAGGTGAAATGTGAAAAAATCAAGGCAACCGGCGTCCGGCTAGGTCCAAAAAATCTGCCTAAACTGCTGCAAATGTTAGCTTTCTTCTGTGACACAAATAGAGTTAATTGAATGTATTTTTTCCCGGAATGGGACGCGCTAAAGTCCGTTAATTATAATTGGAGACGCGGCCGTTAACCATGCTCGGGCCTCTCGCAATCGGCTGCGGCTCAACCCTTATCATATATTTTCGTTATATATCAGCGACTTAATCAGATTAACCTCTCGGCAAGGCGCTTTCTCCTAAGATGCGCCTCAAGCAAAAGCAGATGAGAATTCAAGTTCAAGCTCATAGCTGAGGGGCCAACTGAGATGCCGCCTTTTGTAAACGAGCACAAAAAACGCCCGCCCGCCAGGCGCCCGGGGCGACGATCCGTTGGCTCGTCTGGAAAACCCGGCCTAGCTTTCCTGTCTCATGAAGGGCAGTCGAAGCGTTTCACCACCGTGGAGCGCGTGCGCATCGCCGCTGAGATGAAGCGTCATCGGCTCTCCGTGTTTCAGCGCAACTTCGAGGATTTGGCGCTCATTATCGACGCGGATATTTACGGTGCGCCCACGCCATTGAACGTTGAAAGCTAGGCTGCGCCACTTTGAAGGCAGCTTCGGATCGAGCATAATGCCGTCCTGTCGTGACCTCAGGCCAGCGAAGCCCAGCACCGCGACCATCCAGTTGCCGCCGAGCGCCGCGATGTGGACGCCTCCCCCGATTCCGACATAGCTGTCGGAAAGATCGATCGCCACGCTTTGCCGGAGGTATCGCAGCGCTTTCTCCGTCTCGCCCACCCTCGCCGCGGCGACGCCGTGCATGGAAAGGCTCAGCGAGCTGCCATGCCCGCACCGGGCCTCGTAGTATCGGAAATTCTTCAAGCCCATGCCGCCCGGAAATTCCTCCGGGAGCAGCGCCAAGAGGGCCACCACATCGGCCTGCTTGACCACCTGCGTCCTTTGCGTCCTCTCCCGGCCCAGAACAACGTCCATAGGCACGGATCGGCCTGTATAGTTGTTGAGATCGACGTCTTCCAAGCCAAAATACCCGGCAAATTGCTCGAAAAGTCCAGTCTTGGGGTCGAGGCCGTCCGCGATGGTATCGGCAACGAGCCGCCACTCGTCCAACTCGTCCCGCTCGAGGTGTAGCTTTGATGACAGCCGCGCCCAGGTCTCGGGCCAGCGCTCTTGGAGCATCGAGGCAATCTCAAGACCGCGCCGGATGTTCCAGCGGGCCATGACGTTGGTAAACGCATTGTCGTCGATATCCTCGTGATACTCGTCAGGCCCGATCACGCCACGGATGTGGCTGCGCCCGTCCGCCTCAAGCGCCGCGCGGCTGGCCCAGAAGCGCGCCGTCTCAAGAATGATTTCAGCGCCAGCCGCGCAAAGGAAATCGTCGTCTCCAGTAATTTGCCAATAATTCCAGACTGCGTAGGCAACGTCGGCGCTGATATGCTGCTCCTGCGTCCCGCACAGAACCGGGATCACGACGCGATCGGGGCCGATGATCTGCGTGGGCGTCGTTTCGATCCCCGTATCCGTGGACTCCCACGCATAAAGGGCGCCGCGCCAGCCCATGGCGGCGGCTTTTTGCCGGGCGCCGTTCAAGGTGTGAAAGCGATACATGAGCGCCGCGCGCGCCGCTTCAGGCCATGTCCAAATGTAAAACGGAAGCAAATAGATTTCCGTGTCCCAGAACACGTGACCGTGATAGTCGTCGCCGGTCAGAGCGCGCGCGCCAATCGAAACCCTGTCGTCGCTTGGATTGGCAGCGCTGTTAAGGTGATAGATTGCGAACCTTAAAGCCTGCTGCGCCGCGGGGTCTCCTTCGACGATGACATCGCTTGCATCCCATCGTTCTCGCCAGGCGTCCTCGTGGGCTTTCACGATGCCGCGCCATCCGAGTCGCCGGGCCGCGTCAAGCTTCTGCCGCGCCGAAGGTCCGGGTTCCAGGGCGTTGTCGTCGCTTCGCACCAGAACAACCATGCGCTCAAGCCAGGCGACCTGTCCTGGGCGAGCCTGCCAGCGCCAGCAATATCTGAGCGGTCCAGACACCTCGGCGGGAAGCACTCGGCCATCAAGCTCAAAACCCAACGCCGTCGCCATTGCGAGGCGCTTTCCGGAGAGCTGGGTGCGCCACTCGACAAGCTGGCCGTCGAGCCGCGTACATATGAGGCCAAGATCCAACCCCTCGAAACCTGCTTCGAGCGTGACCTCCGCTTCACCCTCCTCAACTTCCAAACGAATGACCTGCAACCCCACTGCACGCTCGCTCAAGGATACCAGCCGGAGCGTGCGGAGCCGGATGCAGACTTCTCCAGGCTGGCAATGGCTCCACTCCGTCAGAACCAGACCACGCCTCATATCGAGCGTCATTCGATGGGACGGCACATCAAACGGATGGTGCACCATGGGCTTCCCCGGGCCAGAGATGCGGACCTGAAGCCAGCTCGCGGCCGGGATGAGCACTGGGATCGCCTGCTCCGCGGGTGGCGTGTCGAAAAGACCGGCCACGTAGGTGCGCGGCGGAACAATCCAGCGTGCTCCGGGGGTCACCGCTCGGCCGCCCCGGACGCCGAGGAAGCCGTTGCTGACGGTGAAGCGAGATTCGATGCTGCTTTCGCGAAGCGGATCGTAACCCTCAGTGGCGAGGCGCCAGGCCGGGTCTACCGGCATCTCTAAATGATCCGGGAATCGGTCACGCTCGGTCATGAAGCCCTCTTGCAGAGTCGCCCGCCGGCGAGTTCCTCGATTGAAACCTGGTCTAAAGCTGTCACAACGAAATCGGTTCCAGCTGCTTGCAGAAGGGGCGCGTCATCAGATCTTGCAACCCCCAACGGCGCCATGCCGCCGTCTGCAGCCGCCTTGATTCCGGCGGGCGCGTCCTCCACGACGAAGCATGCTTCCGGTTCGATTCCCAGTCCTTGCGCCGCCAGCAGGAAAATCGCCGGGTTCGGCTTGCCCTCGGGCAAATCCCAGCCGCAGACGTTGAAATTGAAAATGTCGAGCAGGCTTCGGCCCGAAGGCAGGAGTACCGCTTTCATCATGCCGTTCGCGTTCTTCGAGGACGAAGCGGCCGCCATCGGCCACCCCAAGTCTGCGACTGATTGCACGAAACGCAGAGCATCCGGGAAGCCCGAAAACTCACCGGCCTGAATCAGCTCTTCAAGGCGCTTCTGCTTGCGTTCGGCGTAGGAACACGCCTGCCGTTCAGCATCCGGAACGCCGAGAGCTTCGAGTGTCGCCCGGGCCCCGGCCATGCGCGGCTTGCCCGCGACGTGGGTTTCGTAAAGTTCCGGCGTGAACCGCGACGGGTCCGCGAATCCGTCAAGCGCCTCGCGCCACGCTCGCTCATGCGGCGACGCAAGCAGCACACCGTCAACGTCGAAAATGGCTGCTCTCAATCTCTGACGGTGGCTGGAGCACCGTTGCTTTGGCTCGAAAATGATTGTCATGGAAGCCGACTTCGTTCCTACCCAATCCCGTCCAGTGGACAGGGGAACCCAGAAGGCTGCTGCTATGATCCAGTATGCCGCTGTTTTCGCCACTCCGGGCTTGGGATGCCCAGAAGCAGGCTCAGGCCCAAGGCTGATGCCGGAGGGCCCGAGTGGGAAGAGCAGACTTGTTACAGTTCGAAGATCGCAAACGGAGAGCGAGCGCCTGGAAAATCAGGCCAGGCGCTCAATCAACTTTACGTGTCAGGCAACCTCTAGAACTTCGGCTTTCCATTGAGGCGCAGACGCGGGCTCCGCCCGGACTCTGCCTGTGTCGAGATCGACTCTGACCGCAGCCACGAAGTCGTTCAACGCCATGGACAGCTCCGACGTTGCATTGGAGAGCTGCGAAGAAACGCCGGACAGGGAGGCCGCCTGCTGCTTGGTCTGGCCGGCGACCTGGGAGACCTCGCCCGAGCTTTTCGCAGCTTTCTGGCTGCCTTCCGCTGCGAGCGAGACGTTGCTGGCGATCTCCTGGGCCGCGGCGGTCTGTTCCTCGACGGCGGCAGCGATGGCGCCGGTGAAACTCTGAATTTCGGCAACCTTCCCCGCAACGGACTGGATGGCGCTGACCGCTGTACTTGTCGAACTTTGGATCGCCTGGATCTGCTCGGCGATCGCGTCGGTCGCCTTCGCCGTCTGCGCCGAAAGCTCCTTGACCTCGGCTGCCACCACCGCAAAGCCGCGCCCCGACTTGCCGGCTCGCGCCGCTTCGATGGTGGCGTTCAGCGCCAGAAGATTGGTCTGGTCGGCGATGCCGCGAATGACGGCGACGATCGAACCGATCTCCTCAGCTGCGCTGGCGAGACTTGCGACATCCTTGTTCGTGCGCTTCGCCTCATGGGTGGCGGCTTCGACCACCGCGTTCGTGCGGTGCGCCTGATCGGAGATCTCCCTGATCGAACAAGAGAGTTCCTCGGTCGCCGCCGCCACAGCGTTGGAACTGTCTGCGGCGCCGGCCGACACGTGAGCCGCGGTCGCTGCTTCGAAGGTTGCAGTCTCCGCCGCCTCCGACAGCGTCCCGGCTGCAGTGCGCAACTGATCCACCTGCTTGCTCAATGTGGCGACCACAGCGGTGACCGTCGTCTGGAACTTCTGCACCTGGTCCTCGAAATGATGCTGCCGGCCGCGCTCGCGCTTTGACGCCTCATTGAGTTGCTCCTGCAGGTCTTTTTGTTCAACCGCGTTGGCGCGGAAGATGTCCACCGCCCGGGCGATGTCGCCAAGCTCGCTTTTCTCGCACGCATTCGCCAATGGGATGCTCAAATCTCCATTCGAGAGCCGGCCGATGTTCGCGGCTAGATCGGAGAAGGGCTTCGAAATCGATCGTCCGATGAGATAGCCCACAACGCCGAGGCTCAGAAGAAGGACAGTAAGGATGCCCCCTTCCAGGAAAACCCGTTTGTAAAAGTCGGCGTCAACATCGTCCAGATAGACGCCAACGCCCGCGAACCCTGCAAGCTCGGGGACGTTCTGAACGAGTGTGAGTTTGGGCGTGACCGGCCCGCCAGCGCCTTTCGGAAACATGTAGCTCGCGAAGCCCGTTCCCGACGGGCTTTTCGCAATCTGGACGAGCTCCTGAATAATCTTGACGCCATTCGCATCGGTCAACTCGATCAGATTGCGGCCCATTTTGTCCGGATCGATGTGGCTGAGCGTCATGCCGTTGTAATCGAAGGCGAATATATAGTTGGCATCTTTCTGGTCGCCGAAGCGGGTCGATTGAAGAGCCGCCAGGAACGCTTTTCTGCCAGCCTGGGTCGATGGCCCTCCGGCAGAGAGCATATCAGCGCGGGCGATCGAGAGCGTCAAATCCAGAAGATTGCGCAACTGCTTCTGCCGATCTTCGTGCATCTGCGACCGCAATGACCAAAGGCCAATTCCCGACGATGCAAGAAACCCGAATGCCGCCAGAACAAGAAGAAGGTGGATGCGCGTTGTGATTTTTAAGCGAGCGAACATGCTGGCTTCCTAAACTATAGGTTGTGCTTTCTGTATGTATGAGCCGCTTAGGTTAAGGCAGGCTTACCTCCTACCGCCGAGTTTGCCTGGGGCGCCGGGGCCGCTGCCCCGCGGAGTGGCAATCCGATCTCGCTCTACCCATACGGGAATAATTAAGAAATACACGCTACTGATGCATATCGCTCAAGGCCAGGATCAAGTTGAGATGACACCCAGTCCCACGTTACGCCACCTTCTCGGCTGCCGAATGTTCGCGATCGAAGAGCAGCTGAAACAGGCGAACCATCTCGTCAATCCAAGTTCTGGAATCGCCAACGATTTTTTGAACCAGTATAATGAAATTCTGTTGCTCGTTGAGAACCTGCCGATCCTCCTGCCCGAAATGATCGAGGAGCTTCTGGCGTGGAGCCCTCGCTCTTACGAGGAATATTTCCGGATCTCGCCCTTGGTTGGCGGTCACCTCGCAATTGAAATCTATCATGCGCTCGACGAAGCCTTTCGGGAAGAATTCGAGGCACAGATTGCAAAGATAAACGTGCTCGCGAGCAAGGCGATTCTTGTGATCAGCCATCAGCTCCATGGATCGGAAGAGATGCACCCTGAGGATATAGAGTCATTCTGCGAAGAAATCTCAACGAAAATGAGAGCGGAGATCGAGAAAGCCGCCGATCTCGTGAACCACGGGCTGGAACTGCCCCCGGAGACTTCGCAGGAAATGGCCGACCGATTGATGCGCGTTTAAAGTAATTTCGAGAAAGCAATCAGCTATGGATGATTTGCTGAGCGATTTCCTGAGCGAGACGTCCGATCATATCGATGGCATCGCAAACTACCTCGTTCTGTTCGAACAGAATCCATCAGATTCAGATGCCGTGACGCAAATATTCCGGCTTGTGCACACGATCAAGGGGACCTCCGGTTTTCTCGGACTGAGCGGCCTGCAAGGCATCGCTCACGCCGCCGAAACCTTGATCGATACGCTGCGCGATGGCGCCCCGCCCACGAGTCTCGCGGTTTCGCTTCTTCTGGAGTCCCTCGATCGCATCAAGCATCTGCTTTTGCGCGTCGCCGAGCTCGGAGAGGAGCCTCCGGACGACCACAGCGAACTGATATCCAGGATCGTGTCCTATCTTGCCGGCGGCGTCGCCGATGAGGGCGCCACCCAGTTGAGCGCGCAGAAAGGATTCAGCGAGGCGACAATTCACGCCGAAGACGCGAGGTTGGACGACCTATCGATTGCTGAAGCATTCGTACAGGAAGCTCCGGAAAGCAGACCTCGCGAGAGCGTGCAAATTGCGAAAGATCCGGAGCAATCGCCCAACAGGGAAAAAGCGCCGGATACGATCCGCATCTCCGTGGCCGCCATTCAGCGGATCATGGACCTCGTGTCCGAACTTGTCCTGACACGCAATCAGATCATGGATCTGTCTCGCCAGCACAATATCAGCCAGATCAAGAGCCCGCTCGAGAGGCTGTCCACGGTTACATCCGATTTGCAGGATGCGGTCATGCGAGCCCGCATGCAGCCGATGACGCGTCTTTTTGCGAGTGTGCCCCGGCAAATTCGGGATTTGTCGGTCGAGCTGCAAAAGAAATTCAGCCTTGTCATCGAAGGGGCCGACACCGAACTCGATCGTCAACTGATCGAAACAATCCGCGATCCACTGACCCATCTGATTCGCAACTGCGCCGATCATGGCATCGAAAGCCCCGCCGAAAGGATCGCCGCCGGCAAACCGGAAGCCGGCCAGATATCGATCACGGCTTTCTACAACTCAGGCCAGGTCCACATCGAAATCGCCGACGATGGACGCGGGCTCGATGCCAACCGCATCCGTGAAAAAGCGATCGAGCGGGGCCTGTACGACACCGCAGCCATCGCAAGCATGAGCGACGAGGAGGTCTATCGCTTCATCCTCGCGCCAGGATTCTCCACCGCGAGGGCCGTCACGACGGTTTCCGGCCGAGGCGTGGGCATGGATGTCGTGCGCGCCAACATCGAGGGGGTCGGCGGCACCATCTCGCTGCAGTCGACAAAAGGCTTCGGCTCCAAGTTCATCCTCAAGATTCCATTGACGCTCGCGATCGCCCCGGCGCTCATTGTAAGGGTCGGCGGCCAGCGCTTTGCAGTCCCGCAGCAATATGTTGTGGAAGCTGTGAATGTCGACGAAGATACGCAAAATTTGAAGACGATGGACAACTCGCTGTTGCTTCAGGTTCGCGACGAGTTGATCCCCGTTGTCGCTCTTTCAGAGGTGATGGAGCTACCGCAAAACGGCAGGCTCGAGGATAAGCTTGTCGTCGTGCTTGGGCTGAGCGGCCAGAAACTTGGCATTATCGTCGACGACATCGATGACATCCAGGAAATCGTGGTCAAGCCGCTCAGCGCGCTTTTCGCAAATCTAAAGATGTTCTCCGGCAATACGATCCTCGGTGACGGCACGGTGATTCTGATCATCGATCCGGCTGGCGTCGGCGCCGCCATGAACATTCAGAAGACTTCGAATCTCCTGCCATCGCAAATGAGCGAGACCGCAAGCGCCGCTGCAACGTCAAGCCTGATCCTGTTCAAGGCCGGGCCGGGAGCGCCGAAGGTGCTTCCCCGTTCTGCGGTCTCGCGGATCCTTCGCGTTCCAGCGCGGGACGTTTGCCAGGCCGACGGGCTTCATCTCTATCGCTACCAGGAAAAGCTCATCCCGGTCCTTCGCGTTGCAGAGGCGATCCAGACCTCGGACAAGTGCCTGATCCTGGTTATCACCCTCTACGACAGAACGTTCGGCCTCTGGGTCGACAGCGTCCTGGATATCGTTGACAGCGAGGCCGAGATCCAGCTCATAAGCAGTTCGCCTTCCCTGCTGGGGACTGTGGACTTGCGCGGAAGCGCCGTCGAATTCATCGATGTCGGATACTATTATCGCATGGCGTTCCAGGAAGCCGCCGGTTCGGTGAGGAACAAAGCGGAGCTTCTGATTGTCGATAGCGAACCTGGAATGCACGAATTGCTGACGCCTTTGCTGGCCTCCGCCGGCCACAAAGTCACGGCGGTGGAAACAGCGGAGCAGGCGAACAAGCTCCTGCAGCATACAAACTTCGGGGTCATCCTTCTGGATGCGAAATCGGCGCGCTCTATCGACGAAGCAGCGCTGTCCCGGCAACCGGACGCCCTTTGCCTGATCTTCAATGATGACCGTCATCAGGGCTCGGGAGACGCCTCGCTCAGCAAATTTGATCGGCACCACCTCCTCAAGACCATAGACCGTCATCTCGAAAAGCCACCCAGTCGCGGGTTCAAGCCCGCCAACCTGAACCTGCCATCTTTCGAACAGAACGCCAGCTTCGGCCAATCCCGATGATGAACACAAATCCGCACCGCATCAAGGACGCTGGCATCGCCGGATCCGAGGAGACTGTAAACACGACAAACTTCTTTACAGTCTTCGTGGATAAGCATGTTTACGGCCTGGACGTCAAAGAAGCCGAGACAATTTTCAAGGTCGGGCACATCACGCCCATCCCCCTGATACACAGGGAAGTCACCGGCTTTATCAACCTGAGAGGCAAGATCGTCGTGGCGGTCAGCCTGCGCCGGAGACTGGGAGTTCCAGCCACGAGCGAGGCTTGCGAGAAGTTCGCAATCGGCCTTGAGGCAGCGAGCGAACATTTCGCTTTGCTCGTCGATCGTGTGGGCGATGTTCTGGCGCTGCCCGAGTTGGCGCGCACCGAAATTCCTCCGCACTTCACCAGCAGGCAATCCCTGTTCACGCGCGATCTCTATCTTTACGAGTCCAAGCTTACGCCGATCCTCGACGTCGCGCGTTTATTCGACTTTTCCATCTGAAATGGCGGCCTGTTCTTGAGGACGGGAATGCACATTGGACCTCACTTTTATCCCCGGATTGGCGTCCCGCTTAGCGTTTGCGTCACGGATTTTTCTTGAGTGAGCATTGTATGAGAAAGCGCCTTGCCGGGAAGTTAACGAATAAGTCATTGATATAACTACGAACTTTTAAGAACGGGCGGCGCTCCCGGCGCACCCGCCAGGCTGATTTCGGCGCGTCGTGGTTAACACGGGAATCCGGGATTATATTTAACGGACTTTTCAGAGCCCACTTAATGCCAAAATTCCGGCATTAAATTCTATTTAATGGGGCGGTCGGCGGCGAAAAAACTGTTCACTTTCAAGGCGTTGGAACCGCCTGTCTACCGCCTTCGTAGGCCTCGTTCTAAGCGGGATAAAGGCATGGTTAAGCCTAATGAAGTGTAAATTGGACCGGAAATAAATCGGCGGCGCTCGCGTTAACCAGTTTCAGATTAACGTTCGGCGCTGCGAACGAACCGTTAACCGCGAGGCGCAAGGCGGGCGCCGTCGCAAACGTCGGCCGCCGGATGGCGAGAAGCGCTCCTGCATTTAGAGCGTGTCGAATTATTCGGAATCCCCTGGATGTCATGGCCGCCCTCCGAGGCGGCCATCTAGGATTATATTTTCCGATCTTTTGGATTTTAAGACTGGATGGCCGGGTCAAGCCCGGCCATGACAACGGTTCCAGCAAATCGCAACGCGCTTAATTGGGTGCGAGTGTGCGGTTGAACTTGCGTCGCTGCGGCTCCGAATTACGCACGCCGCTGTAGCGCGCGTTCGGGAAAGTGCGAAGCGGTTTTCCGATAAAGGCGAACGACAAAACAGAAACCTGGAGCCCGCTTTTGATTCCATCAAAAGCGGACAGGCTTTAACAGACTGCTGAAAAACCGTGACTCCTTCATCCTTCGACAAGCTCAGGATGAGGTGTCGAGTGTTATCAGCCGGTTAACCCTCATGGTGAGCCTGTCGCGGTTCGGCAGGCTCACCGTGAGGCCATGGGCTGCATCGCAATTTTCAGGCGAATGCTAGGGCTGGATATTGAAGATCTTGTCAAAGCGGCCAAGTTCCAGCAAAGACTTGACGTGCCCCCTCGGCGAACGCAGAACGAGAGCCAGTTCCTCCTTCTCCGCCAGTTCCTTCGTCAGTATCAACATTCCTAAGCCTGCCGAGTCGATCCAGTCGAGATTGCCGAGATCGAGCACGACGTCCTTGCAGGCGCTTTGCTTGATTTCGGAAAGCAGCCCACGAAATGAAGAAAGATCCGAGGAAGTCAGCTTATCGGCGATTTGCGCCTCGAAACTGTCTTTCGATACGTGTATATTGAGCTTCACTCAAGCCTCCATCAGAATAGGTCTACGTCCGAGTTCGCCGCCGCTTTCGTGTTTACAGCGTTTTGCTCGCCCGGAGATCGTGCAAGATTCAAGGTGGTCATGAATCGCTCCCTCATATCACTGAGCGTGAACTGGTCGGCGACTTCATGAAGCAGAGCAGTTTCGGCAGAGGCTAAAGGCAAGACCTCAAATTCAGCCAGTGATTTTGCTGCGAGGAGTCCGCCGGCGCGGCCGAAGACGGCCAGCGCCCCATTCACATTCTGAAGGTGTTGCATCACCCTGTCTTGAAACTGCATATCCATAATCGCTCGGGAGACAGTAGACTCCATCTGCTCCGACGTCGTCGCTGTCTTGCGCAAGGCCTCCGCGATCGTGGTGTTCTGGGCCAGAAGGCGCTCAATCATGACTTTGATGCGCTCCTGGGCCTTCAGGTTCTCCTCCGACATGTCGATCGTCGAGATTTCATGAAGCAGAACATCGCCTCGCTTCAGTCCATCCGACACCGAAGACATCTGACGCTTGACTGTGTCTGACAAGTTGTTGACCGCGCGAGCCAGCTCGCCAACCTCGGTCGCCACAACCGCGAAACCCCGGCCGGCCGCTCCCGCACGAGCGGCTTCGATTTTCGCATTGAGTGAAAGCAGGTTCGTCTGCTTGTTGATCTTATCGATCTGCGCGATCGACACCTGCATGGACTTGATCTCAGTCTGTACGTCATCGAGCGCATAAATCATGGCGATGCTGCGGGACGAGAGATGGATGATCTTCTCGACGAGCGAGGAAACGACATCTCCGATACCTCGCGCGAGGTCCGATAGCGGCACTGCTTCGCCATTCATCTCGATCGTTTGCACCGATGACATGAGAGAATGCACTGTTTCGGTCTGATCCCGGGCCGTTGACGCCATATCCTGGAACCGGGCCACAAGGCCCTGTACGCTTTTTTCGATATCCCTCGACGTATGGGAGAGTTCGCCCATCAGCGCTTCGGCGGACTTGCTTTGCGCACTGGCGAAACCGATCAACTCCTGCACAGTCTCCTTCGCGGCGAGAGACGCGCCATGCGTTTCGGGGCCAGAGCCGGAACTCCATCCCTGATCGCCTGCGCTGGCCTTTTTAGGCGCTAAGTTCATGGCTCAATCTTTTGCTGTCTGACGAGAGGGGCCTGGGAAGACGGTGTTGGAGCTCTAAATGCGAATGTTCCGTGAGCCGCCGGCGGTGCAGCGTCCTAGGATTTCCTGAGCCATCCTGCCGAGAGAGATTTCGGCCTCGACGGCGCCGCGCTCAAAGGCTGCCTTTGGCATTCCGTAGACAACGCAACTCTCCTCATCCTGACCGAGTGTGCTGGCGCCGGTGCGGCGCAAAGACAGCAGCCCCTCCGCTCCATCCTTGCCCATTCCCGTCAGAATAACGCCGATGGCGTTTTTTCCGGCGGCCTCCGCAGTCGATTGGAACAGCACGTCGACCGAAGGACAATGGCCGCTGACCCGTTCCCTGCCTCGAACGACGCAGACATAGTTCGCCCCGGAGCGGCCGAGGCGGAGGTGTGCGCTTCCGGGCGCGATGTAGGCATGGCCAGGCAGAACCCGCTGCCCATCGCTGGCTTCGGCGACTTGGATGGCGCATGCGCTGTTGAGGCGCCGGGCGAAGCTTGCCGTGAAATTTTCCGGCATATGCAATGTCACGAGGATGGCAGGAGCATCCGGCGGCATTGACTGAAGAATTCGATTGACGGCCTCTACGCCCCCGGTGGACGCCCCGATCGCCACGATTTTCTCGGTGGACGAGTAGTTCCCCACGCGGCCAGGAGGCGCTGCGCGCTCCCCCGATGACGGTGGCGTCCGCCTTTGTACACGCGCTTTGGCAGCCGCCTTGACCTTTGCGATGATCTCGGCGCGTTTCTCTTCCAAGCCTGCTTGCAGATTGACTGCAGGTTTTGCGACGAAATCGACAGCGCCCGATTCCAGCGCCCTTAACGTTGCTTCCGCGCCTTCCTGGGTCAGCGACGACACCATGACAACCGGCATCGGGCGCAAGGTCATGATCTTGTCCAGAAACGTGATGCCATCCATGCGCGGCATCTCGATATCCAGCGTGAGGACGTCCGGATTGGTTTCCTTGATTTTTTGCCGGGCGGCGAGAGGATCGCAGACCGCGCCGACGACCTCGATGTCCGGGTCGGACGACAGAATGCCTCGGATCAACTCGCGCATGAGCGCGGAAGTCATCGACAACAAGGACGCGGATTGGATTTGACCCTCCCATAGCCTAGTCCTCAATCGAAAAGCTGAACATCCCCGCCATCGACGGGCTTTCTCCGTAGCTCTGCGCCATAGCGGCGTTCTTCGGCGGCGACTTGATCTTTGCCCGCTCCTCTGAGGAATAACCGCGCAACCTTGCCGGTAGCTGGGTGGTAGTGAATGCGCCGGCCGAAGACGCCGCCAAGGTCGGATGCGACGACACGCAGCCCCTCCTCCTTCAGATAGCGTAAGGCGAAGTCGCCATTTTTCTGGCCGATCATCGACGGTCCGCTCGTAAAGCTCGCGCCGCCAAAGAGCTTTATTTCGAGATCGCGCCGGGTGCAGCCGGACTTCAGAACCGCGTTTATCAGCGCTTCCATCGCGAAATTGCCGTACCGCATGGCCGCGCTCAGTTCCTCTCCCCATTGCCCGGTCGCGCTTTCGGGCAGCATGAAATGATTCATGCCGCCGAGGCCCGATCTTGGATCGCGGATGCAGGCTGCAACGCAGGAGCCCAGCACGGTAATGATGGCTTCATCTTTCCGGGCGGTCGTATATGTCTCCCCTGGCAGAATGCGGACCGCGTGAGCGCCGAATTCCTGAAGGTAAAGTCCGCGTTTCCCGCTGTCGCCCTTGTGGGCGTGGAGCGCCGTCATAGGCTTATCTTTTGATAGATCGTGCGGCCTCGAAGCTTGAACCGGGTCTGATGGTCGAGAAGGGATTCGGAGTGGCCGACATAAAGCCAGCCGCCGTCGACAAGCTGGCCGTAGAATCTGTCGATGAGGGTCGCCTTCGTCTTGGCGTCGAAGTAGATCATCACGTTGCGGCAGAAAATCACGTCGAAGCGCCCGCTCATGGGCCACGGCCCCAGCAAGTTGAGTTGCCGGAACGTGATGAGTTGCTGGGCGGCCGATGCGACGAGGACGCTATCGGGATCCTGTGGTCTCCGCTCGAAGAAACGCTCGCGCATTCCATTGGGGACGCTTTCCAACGACGCGCGAGGATAAACGCCAGCCTTGGCCTTTTTCAGCATGGATGTGTCGAGGTCGGTCGCAAGGATACGAAGATCCGAGCTCCGGCCGATGTCTTTCGGAAGCGCCAGCGCTGTCATGGCGACGGAGTAAGGTTCTTCTCCGGATGAGCAGCCCGCCGACCAGATTCTGAGGCGCTGCCTGTGCGCCGGTGTGTTTGCGTGAGCGCCCAGAACGTGATCGCGCAGGTGATCGAAATGATGCGGCTCACGAAAGAACTTCGTCAGGTTTGTTGTGATCGCGTTGATCAGGAAACCGACCTCCGAGCCGCCATTATTGCCCTGCAACAGCGAGCAATAATCGCGGAAGGACCTGAGCCCCAGGGCGCGCAAACGCCGGGCGAGGCGGGAATAGGTCATATCCCGCTTGTGCGCAGCGAGCACGATGCCGCTGCGCTCGTAGACGATTTCAACGATCGTGCGGAAATCCGCCGGCGTGAACGGGAACTCATGACCAGTGGTCGACTGTTGGCTTGCGGGCTGCATACGCTGTACTCACATAAAAACAATACTACAGGCTAGAATTCCCTCCACTCCAGGTCGGCTGGCTGAGGCTGGTAGGCGGCGCCATTGGTCGTCTTGGTTGCGCGTCCTTGGGCGGGCTTTGATGGAGACGAGGCAGCGACGCGCTTGCCTTGGACCTTCTGCGCCCCATTCCTGGCCGGCGCAGTTTTCACATCCGGGCGGACGCCTTCATCAACCGAGAACGCGGACATCCTGTCGTACATGGTCTGCGCTTCCTCCTGGAGCGTGCGGCTCGCGGCGGCGCTTTCCTCGACAAGAGCAGCGTTCTGCTGCGTCATCTGATCCATCTGGACCACGGCTTTGTTGATCTCTTCCACGCCCGTCGCCTGCTCTTTGCTGGCTGCGGCGATCTCGGCCACGATGTCCGCCACGTGGTTGATGGATTTGACGATTTCGCTGAGAGAGCCGCCTGCGTTGTCGACGAGCTTGACGCCGTCCTTCACCTGGCGGCCGCTTTCCACGATCAGGCCCTTGATGTCCTTAGCTGCAACGGAGGTGCGCTGAGCCAGCGAGCGGACCTCGGACGCCACAACAGCGAAGCCCTTGCCCGCATCGCCTGCGCGAGCGGCTTCCACCGCCGCATTGAGCGCGAGGAGATTGGTCTGGAAGGCGATCTCGTCGATGACCCCGATGATCTCGGAAATCTTGCTGGAGGACTGTTCAATGCGCGCCATGGCCTCCACGGCTTGCCCAACAACATTGCCGCCCTCGGTCGCTGTTGTGCGAGCGCTGATCGCAAGCTGGTTGGCCTGCTGTGCATTGTCGGCGTTCTGCTTCACGGTCGACGCCATCTCTTCCATGGACGCGGCCGTTTCCTCAAGGTTGGAGGCCTGCTGCTCCGTTCTTTGCGAGAGATCGTTGGCCCCGGCGGCGATTTCGCTGGACGCGGATGCGATCGTCGAGGAGGAGACCAGGATCGAACTTACGATTCCGGTCATGGCGTCCAGAAGGCCGTTTACGCCAGCGCAGAGTTTTCCAATTTCGCCGCCTTTTCCTTCCAGCGGAATACGCATGGTGAGGTCGTTGCTTTGCGCCGACTCGATAACCTCCTGAACCTGCTGAACAGCGACTTCCAGCTGCAGGTCGGCTTGCTTTTGCTGAGTGATCTCTGTCGCGTATTTGACAACCTTCGCCGGTTTGCCATTCGCGTCTAAGATCGGATTGTAGCTCGCCTGGATCCAAACTTCCCGGCCGCCCTTGCCGATGCGCTTGTACTGGCCGGCGTCGAATTCACCCCGCGCCAGGCGATCCCAGAACATGCGATAGTCCGCGGACTGCCGGTAAGCTGCTTCGACGAACATGCTGTGATGCTGGCCGCGGATCTCGTCCAGCGAGTAGCCCAGCGCCTTCAGGAAGTTATCGTTGGCCGTGTGAACCTTGCCATCGAGACCGAACTCGACAACAGCCTGCGCTCTGTTGATCGCCGCGATCTGACCCTCGAAATTCGCATTTGAAAGCTTTTGCTCGGTGATGTCGGTTGCATACTCGACAACCTTCATCGGCTTGCCAAACAGGTCGAGAATGGGATTGTAGCTGGCCTGCAGCCAAACTTCCCGGCCTCCTTTGCAAATACGCTTGTACTGACCCGAGCCGTATTCACCGCGAGCCAGCTTTTCCCAATGATTTCTGTATTCAGATGCCGAGGCGCCAGCTTGGTCGACAAACATATTGGCATGCCGGCCCTTGATCTCGCTCAGGCTGTAGCCCATCACCTTCAAGAAATTCTCGTTCGCTGTTATGACGTGGCCGTCCAGCGTGAACTCGATGACGGCCTGGGCCTTGCTGATGGCCTCGATCTGGCCCTTCGCATTCGCGGTGAGTTCCCGAAGCTCGGTGACGTCCGACCACTCGAAGACGTAGCCGTTACAGGCGCCGTTTGTGTCGAATGTCGCGCTGACGCAAAGTGCGAAAGTCAGCGGACCCATCCTGACATCCGCCCGGTGAGGAAGCCGCGATGGATCGGCGAGCAGCCTGTGTTGATGCGACGGGTTCTTATGGAAAATATCCGCTGAGTTTCCGATCAGGCTATCCGGGTCCATATCTCTGACCCTGGCCGGAAAGTGCTCACGGTTCTTGTTTATGAGCGCCCTGGACGCCTCGTTCATGTAGGTGATCTTGAAGTCGCGATCGACAAGCAGGAGCGCATTGGATGCGACATCTGCGAGCCGTCTCATCCGAGCGCCGGCTTCGCGTTCGGCTGCGCCCCTTGAGGGATGGCCTTCTCTAGATTTCCGGCCTCTGGCGCCAAAAGAGAACATCGTGCTATCCTTTTTCTGCATCCGCCTCGCGACCTTCAACTGCGCGACCGGCGACCTGTGAGTTGGTTACTTGGAGCTATGCGTATCTCATTGAACTGCCTGCTGTTCGTCGGCATCCTGGAAAGGCTTCTCCGTGGCGGATCGCGAGAACAGTTCTTCGAGTGCGAGAATGACGACCATCGTCTCGTTGATGGAGACGATGCCGGATAAAAAGTCGGCGGCAATGCCCCGATCCATCTCCGGGACGGGACGGATCTCGGAACTGTCGATCGTGAGAATGTCCGAGACGGCGTCGACGAGCAGGCCGACGATCCGGTCCAGCACCGAGACGATGATCACGACATGCGACCGGGACGCTTCCGTCAGCCCCATGCCGAACCGGCAGCGCAAATCGAACACCGGGACGATGGTCCCCCTAAGGTTCATGACGCCAAGGATATGCTGCGGCTGATTAGGCAGCGACGTCGTCTCCGCCCACCCCTTGATCTCGCGAACCGCCATGATGTCGATGGCGTATTCCTCGCCTCCAATCCGGAAGCTGATGAATTGCTTCAGCCCTCCCGTCGCTGCAGTGCTGGCGGCCCGTACGGAATTCGCACTATGCGGGGCTACAGATACATTCATGGCGGTCTCCGTGTCCGTATGCATTAGGGCGCCACCAGGATATCCGGTTGAGGTGCGGTCACCCGGCCGGCGACAAGGGGCAGCTCTTGCATGCGATCTTCGTCTGCCCCCGGACGCCAATCCGGCAGCTCAAAATTCTCCGGTCGATCCTTCAGCATTGCGCGATCCTGCATGGCGCAAATCCCTTCAAGGTCGAGAATGAGAGCGACGCGGCCATTGCCGAGGATCGTGGCGCCGGAAATGCCGCGAACAGGCTCGGAATTCTCGGCGAGGCTTTTCACCACGACCTGCTGCTGCCCTATCAACTCGTCGACGATCAGGCCGGTCTTCGAGCCATTTTCCGTCTCGATTACAACCACGAGCGCCTTCCAGGGCTCCGACACGGCGCCCTGCACATTGAGCACCCTGTGAAGCGGAATGAGGCGGATGAACTCGCCTCGAACGGCCAGCACCTGAGCGCCTCCTGCGACGGCGCGGACCTGGCGCTGGTCCGGGCGCATGGTTTCGACGATGCTGGCGAGAGGGAGGATGTAAGTCTCCCTGCCGACGGCCACGAGCATGCCATCGAGGACCGCCAGCGTCAGCGGGATCACCAGCGTGAAGCGCGTGCCTTTACCCGGCGTCGAGCTGATCTGAATGCGGCCGCCAAGATTGGCGATGTTGCGGCGGACCACGTCCATGCCGACGCCGCGGCCGGAGACTTCAGTGACCTCCTCAGCGGTCGTGAAACCGGGTGCGAAGATCAGGTTGTGAATCTCGTCATCGCTGAGTTTGGCGTCTTCGCGGACAACGCCTTTGGCGATTGCGCGCTGAAGCACCTTGTGCCGGTCAATCCCGGCGCCGTCGTCGGCAATCGTGATGAGGATGTTCCCGGCCCGCTGGGCCGCCGAAAGTTCGATCGTGGCCATCTCGGGCTTGCCCGTGGCAAGCCTCGCCCGCTCCGGTTCGATGCCGTGGTCGATGGCGTTGCGGATCATGTGCGTGATCGGATCGGTGAGTTCCTCGATGACGGTCTTGTCCACCTCGGTCTGGTCGCCGGAGGTGACAAGCCGTACCTGCTTGCCGAGTTTCGAAGCGATATCGCGGACGAGGCGCGGCATTCTCGCGAACACGGATCGCACGGGCTGCATGCGAATGGCCATCACGCATTCCTGCAGTTCCCTCGTATGCGCCGCGAGTTCCTCGCTGCCCCGGATCCATTGCTGGCGTTGTCCGCCCCCCTGATCCGCAAGTTGCTGCGCAAGCATGGCCTGGGTGATCACGAGTTCTCCCACCATGTTCACAAGCCGGTCCACGCGCACAAGATCGACACGGATAGACGTGGCGCCCTTCGAGGAGTGCGCGCCGCTGGAAAGCTTGATGGCTGCCGGAGAGGGATCTGCGGGCTTCGGCTCCGCTCGTTTGGAAGAGGGCTCATGAGCGACGGGCGTTTGCTCGTCAGCGCTCTCGCCCTCGATTTTCAGGACGCAGTCCTGATCGACAAACTCGAAAACTTCGGCGACCGACGCATAGGATGCGTCGGTGCTTAGATTGAAAACGAACGACAGATGCGCATCTTCGGGATCGAGGCCGGCGAGGTTCGGCAAGTTCGCCCAACTGCACTCCACGCTGAGTTCGCCCAGCCGTTTCAGCTCGCGAATGATCAGGAGAGGCTCATTGGCATGCCGGAACAGTTCACGATGCGGCTCGAAGGCGATCCGGTAGTTGCTGAACGCCTCTTCGTGGATGGACTCTGGCTGAGGCTCGTCGACAGGAGCCGGCGCGGGCTTGTCCTGGGCGCCGGATAGCAGTTCCTGCAACTCTGCTGCGACATCGGCGCCGAAGCCTTCGGGAACCTTGGCGCCAGACCGCGCGGCCTCCACGAGTTCCGCCAGCACGTCGCCCGCTCTTACGATGACGTTGAACACCTGCCCGGTTTGGTGGATGCGGTGATCGCGGAGCTTGTCGAGCAGCGCCTCGAAGACATGCGCGAACTCGACCAGCGCGCTGAAGTTGAACGCCGCCGCGCCCGCCTTGATCGAATGGACCGCCCTGAAAATCGCGTTAAGAGTTTCTGAATCGACTTCACCCACATGCAAGGACGAAAGGCGCTCGTCGAGTTCCGGCAGGATCTCGGCGCACTCCTCGAAGAAGGTAGCCCGAAAGCGCTCGAATTCAGGGGACGTTGATACGTTCGCAGACATCGTTGCAGCTTCCGCTTTCCTTACGGGCACACCTTGTTGAGAACCTGGAGCAGCTTTTCGGGAGCGAACGGCTTGACGATCCACCCCGTAGCTCCGGCTTTCCGGCCTTGCGCCTTCTTGTCATCACTACCCTCGGTGGTGAGGATCAGGATCGGCGTCGCCTTGAATTTCTGCTGAGCGCGAAGGCGCTGGACGAGCGTCACACCATCCATGTTCGGCATGTTGATATCGGTGATGATCGCGTCCACGGCCGTGCCGGCCAGCAGGTCTAGGGCCTTCGCCCCGTCCTCCGCTTCGACAACGTCGAAACCTGCGCTCTTCAAGGTGAAGGAGACCATGTCACGCATGGTCTTGGAGTCATCCACAGTCAGGATGCGCTTACGCATGATGAGGGCTCCACTCGCTGAGAACATGAGCAAGACCAAGGTCTTCGAATGCTGCTTCGAGAGCTGATGAGGGATTTATCAAGACAACTTTACCGCCTTTTGATTTCGCTGACTGCTCAGCCGCCAATAAGATCTGAATGCCGGGCGTCGCCACATGCATGGTTTCGGAACCGTCGAGCTTCAGGACGGGATTGAGCGTCAAGGCCGCCATGAGCCGTTCTTTCCAATCCTGGGCATTTCCCAGGTCCAACGATGTCGGCAATAAGAGCGTTTTCACTCGCAGCCGTGGGGAGAACATCATGTTTCGCGCCTCTTTATTTCCCCGCCGCTACCTGAGATAGCAACCGGGCTCATTCTTAGCGCGCAGAGCTTAACGGCGAGTTCGATTTACAATCTGAGATTGAGGAAATCAGGGGATAAATGAGGGCGCCCCGCCCAGATTGCAGCTAATGACGCGCTTGGCCCTGGGCGGTCGCGTCCTGCTTGCTCATATAGTGCAGTCCCTGGATGAAAACGTCCTCGGCGACTGCGTCGCCTGCCCGCCTGTTGATATTGTCGCGAATTTTCTGCGATAATATCGCCAGGTCCGTCTTCTCGATATGCTTAAAGTCGATCTGCTCCTCGGTATAGAGAGTCTTGAACACTTCGTCGCCTAGAAGAAGTTCGGGCGGTTGTGGAAGGTTCTTGAGCAAATCGGGTTTGGCTGAGATGGAAAGTTCTGTTAAGACATATCCTTGAAGCGCGCCGCTCGCTATAACTGGCACGCTCACGGTTCCGAGCTTGACCGTAGTCGGGGCCTTCGCAACTTGCGCAGCTTCGGGAGCCGATCGAGGCCCCTGCATCGCATGTCCGAAAAAGACTGCGGCAAGCGTTATTGACACGATCCAGATCGCGGCGAGAAGTGAGCGAATCAACTGGCCACCTTTGGCGTTCCGCAGATTCTTGAATAGGTGCCATCAGATTCGGCATCGCGCAGCGCCGATGTGATCACAGCAGTGACCTCCCTCGCCGCCTCAAGGTGGAGCAGAAGAAGCCAGCGGTTCAACTCCAGCTTCTCGCGCAGAGCAGTTAGCAGTTCCAAGACTTCGGGTGGGGCATGCTCCCGGGTGAGCACGGCCGCGGACCTCTGCAGCTCCAAAAGGCTCTGGGTTTTTATTCGGCTGTATTCGATCAGGTTGCGGGGATTGAATGCAGCCAAGGCTTTGTTTTCCTGGTCCAAAGCCATTTCCAGCCGGTACAGGGTTGCTTTCGTCAGTTCCGATATATGGGGCGAGCCCGTCACGGGTGGCATGCTCCTCAATTATGAGCTTTTGGACCTGGCGCCGGGCTTTCCATTTTGTTTTCGCGCTTCGAGGCTGCGCGCAATTCCGGCAACCCCTGCCTTCCCGGCGACGCCAGCGAGCGAGTCCGCAAGCATAGACCTCCACACCTCTCCCGCAAATCCCGAGCCGAAGACGGAATTCGCCTTCGCCGGCAGCATCAACTCAAAGAGCGATTTCAGAACGGTAACTTCGAACTGCTCGTAAGGATCGCCGCGTTTGGCGGGTTGAACCGTTCCAAACAACGCCGGCGGCGACGGGGCGGGACGCAACGATGTATTCTGCGAGGCCAGGACGTCCTCAAACTGAGGCGCAGCCGAGAGATCCCCGGGATCTTCCACAGCGAGGCGAGCCAGCTTCTCTTCGGCCGCTTTTGCCCGCTGGGGATCGGCTGCCGCCAACGCATCGCTGAGGAGATCTGTGCCGGGATTTATTGCCATTAGATGTTTGAACCCTTAATTGAGTCTCACCGCGATAAACAACAAAACCGACGCATCGCCTACCTTATCATTCTTGCTTCAGGCTTGAGTTCAGGTATGCGTCGATCGCCGTCTGAAGCGCGATTTTCGATTCATGCCTCGACAAGATTTCGTGTGCTGAATTGAGCTTCTTTTTGACGAGTTGTTCTCTCCTTGCGTGGTCGAGAGTTTTCTCAACCTGTGCCTCCAGGAGGGCCTCACAGCTTTTAATTCGTGCTGCGGAGGAAACAGCCCTTCGAATCAGTAAGCTGGGAGGAAGAGACGATTCCTGGTTCAGAAGCGAGATCGCCTTCTGTTCTTCTTCCTGCGCCACAGCCAGCGCATTTCTAAGAGTTTGCAATTCCAAGCGCTCGGTCAGGAGCAGCCTGCTTTGCACATGCAAAAGTCTTTTCGCCCGCCTTATCCTGTTCCTCATTGTGATTGTCCTGAGGCGAGCCAATCGGAGAATTGGACAATGAAGATTGTGAAGATTTCGTCGGACAGGAAATAGAGCAGCAGCAGGGCGCCCCCTACGATGAAAGGCCCCGAGACAAAGAAGACCGGGATCTGAGGCGCGAGCCTGTTCAGTATTCCAAAGAGAAAATTGATCGTGATGGCGAATACGAGGAACGGCGAGCATACATGCAAAGACAAAAGTGTTGCGCTCGTAAGAGTGTCAACGACGTTGATCATCTCAGTTCTCGGATCCAGGTTCGCCCCGAATGTCAGGACATCGTAGGACTGAACCAGTGCACGCAGCACTTCCAAATGCTGATCCGTTATGACAAAGAGGGCAGACGCTGTGAGCGTCACAAGCGATGCAATCGCAGGCAATGAGTTCCCCATCCTGCACATCGGTTTCCGCCATGCCAAGGCCGATGGCGCTGGCGGCCGCTTCGGCGAGAAATTGAAGGCTTGCGAAGAAGAAGCGAGCCATGATGCCGATGAATAACCCCTTCCCTATCTCCACGGCGATGAGGCTTGCGAGTTTCGTGAGCGGAGGGGCGCTCCCCCGCAACCCCTCAAACTCGCCAAGAGCCGCCGACACCGCGACACTGGCGCCGAGGCACATCATCAGGCGCACCTGGACCGGCACTCTGGCGCTGCCAATAGCCGGTATGAGCATAAGGCAGCTGCCAACCCGGCAAAAGACCAGGAAGGCGGATAATGCAAAGGCCGGCAATGCCTCCAGCGCCGCTGCAATCATGAGATGGAACCGACCTGA
This sequence comes from uncultured Alphaproteobacteria bacterium, assembly GCA_963764115.1. GTDB lineage: Bacteria > Pseudomonadota > Alphaproteobacteria > Rhizobiales > Rhodomicrobiaceae > Rhodomicrobium. The sequence continues at coordinate 129,889 of CAVXRT010000033.1, read as the reverse complement.
CTGATTGGCATTCCACGCGCTATTTCCAGGTGTGAAAGCACCGGCAAATTCGGAAATATGCGTTCCGTCACCATCCGGACATAGGGCCGGACATCCGGGGCGGCGACGAGGACGAAAATCGTCCCCTTGTCCATAAGGTCGCGTACGGCTTTCGACAATTCAGCGCTGAACTGCTCGATAAGGGCCGGATCGATGTCAAACTCGATCACCTCGCCCTTCACATCGCGCCGAAGCGCCTGGTGCAAGGTCAGTTCCCAACGCTGCCCGAGCCGGAGGATTTTCAGCATGCCGTCCTGCGAAAAGTCGGCGCAGATCTGCTGCGCCATCCGTGCCCGCACATGCTCCGCAATCTGCTCGGTCCTTGAGACGTGAGGCGCGATTTCGGCCACGGCCTCCAGGATCAGATTGAGATTTCGGATTGAGATGCGCTCCGAAAGAAGTCTTCGAAGAACGGCGTGCAAGCCCGAATTCGAAATATTGGACGGCACGATCTCATCCATCAGCCGTTTGTATTCCGGATCGAGGCCTTCGATAAGCTTCCGAAAGTCCTTGTAAGAAAGGAGCTGAGCGAGATTGTTGCGGATGGTTTCCCCAAGATGCGTGAGCAGCACCGACATGATGTCCACCGGCGTGAAGCCTTCGCTCCGAAGCGTGGCGGAAAATACTTCCGGCACCCAGATCGCCTTCATCCCGAACGCAGGTTCTCGTGTTTCGTCGCCCGGAACGCGCGGCAATGGCCCATCACCGGTGACAACCAGCACCTCTCCGATCCGCAACTCACTGCTCGCCACAACGGCTCCGTGGATCTTGATCTGGTAGGACTTGGGCTGCATGAAGATGTCGTCCGAGAGCTTGATCTCGGGAACGATGAAGCCGTACTGCTTTGCGAACTTCCGGCGCATGTTCGCGACCCGCTGCCCGAGTTCCACATGACTAGGTAACAGCACGCTTGCGATCTGTTTGCCGAGGCAAAGCTCTATTCCGGCGATTTTCAGGGATTCCTTGACCGACTGCCGCGCTTCCTCGTCCGCTTCGGCGCGAACGCGCGCAGCTGCGGCTTCCTCCTTGGCGAAAGCCTCCGCTTTCCACCGGGGGACGGCGTAGGACGAGAACATCATGCTCCCGGCCAAAAGCGCGAAGGGAAAAAATGGCAAGCCTGGCGCCAGGCCGAGCACCGATGAGACAAGGCCGGCAAGGAACAGCGCGCGAGGGTAGTTTCCGAGCTGACCAAGAACGGCCTTCTCGGCCGATCCGCGCGTCCCGCCTTTGGAAACAAGCAGGCCGGCCGCAAGCGATACGATGAGCGCAGGGATCTGCGTCACCAGGCCATCGCCAACCGAAAGCTTCACGAACACGTCGGCCGCTGCGGACAACGACATGTCATGCCTCAGCACACCGATGACGATGCCGCCGAAAACATTGATCACCGTGATGATCATGCCCGCGATGGCGTCGCCGCGCACGAACTTCGAGGCGCCGTCCATCGCACCGAAGAAGGCGCTTTCCTCTTCGAGTTCACGGCGGCGTCTGGTCGCCTCTTTCTCGTCGATCGTGCCTGCGGCCAGATCCGCGTCGATGGCCATCTGTTTGCCTGGGATGGCGTCGAGCGTAAATCTGGCGCCGACTTCAGCTATCCGGGTCGCGCCCTTGGTGATAACAAGAAAATTGACAGTAATAAGGATCAAGAACACGATGACGCCGATAACGAAGTCTCCGCCCATGACGAAGTTGGCGAAGCCCGCTATCACGTAACCCGCTGCCGCAACACCCTCCGCGCCATTCGATAAAATCAGGCGCACCGTTGCGATGTTCAGGGACAAGCGCAGCAATGTCGCAATGAGAAGCACCGTCGGAAATGCGGAGAACTCGAGCGGCTTCTGAATCCACAACGCCACCATCAGGATCAGAACCGAAAGAGCAATCGAAAGCGCGAGCCCCAGATCGATGATAACTGCGGGCAGCGGCAGGAAGAGGACAGTCAAAATCAGCAGGATGCCAGCCGCAAACCCGAAATCCCGGTTGCCGCTCTCCTGAGCGCTGGCTTGGCTTGCTGGTACGAGAGATGTGGACATCACCGTGCCTGAACTAACATCGGAAAATACTGAATCCTTTCACTCAATTTTCAAAAGCCGTGCTCGATGTGCGAATAAACCTGCTCGGAGAACCCGAACAGAACACCGCCGATAAAGGGCGCTGTGAGCATGGCGACGAAGAATATAATGACGATTTTTGGGATGAAGGTGAGCGTCGCCTCCTGAATTTGCGTAAGCGCCTGCAGGAGTGAGATGACGAGCCCGACGAGCATCGCCGCCGCGATGGAAGGCCCGCTTGCCAACATCACGGCCCAAATGGCGGAGCGCACAAGATCGAGAGCGTCGGCCTGATTCATATCGCTCCTGTCAATGTCAAGAAATTGTCACGCCAGTGCCGAGAGCAAGCGTCTGACCACTCGCGAGAGTTGCCGTCACGCCACTTGAGGTCAGTTGCACCGATGCGATCTGCCCCGAAACGCTCCCATCAGCTGAAGTGACAGTCAACCCGATAACAGACCCGGCCTGACTCAGCTCTGTTTGGGTCAGCAGGGCATCAAGCTTCGAGTTGGTGTTTACCTGCTGCTCCACGGCCGAAAAAGATGCCAGTTGCGAGACGAACGCGGTTGGGTCTGTAGGATTTGTGGGGTCCTGATTTTGCAACTGCGCAACGAGCAGTTGGAGGAATTCATTATAATTGATTGTGTTGCTAGTCGCCGTCGAGCTCGATGACGTTTGTGACGTAGACGAGTTAGCAGTAGTACTGGTAGCGGATGTTACCGTCATTGCCGTGCTCCGTAAAGGTTCGTTTTTTCTAAAATCCTGTCCTCGATCTTGAAGCAACTGCGCAACATTTTGAGAGCGTCGTAATAACGCTTCCCTTCAACCAATTGCCCTATCTCGCCTAACTCGGCCTGCAGGTCATCGCCGACTATTGTCTGGAAAAGACAACGGCATGATTCATCGAACAAGCGTTTTGCTGTGTCTGCATTGGCCGGATCGATCACCATTGTCTGTATGATGAAATAGAGTTGGCGTAACGGCGTCGTCGTTTGCTCGGGCTGCATCACGTGAGCCTCAAGCAGGAACGTTACGTCGTTCAAGAACTCGACGGATACCTTCCTGTCGACCCGGAGAACGGCTCCGTTTATAAAAATCCGTTCGCCGGACTTAAGGTTAATGCATAAAGGCTTTGTCATTGGAGCGCGTCAGCGATGGATTGGGAAATCTCCTTCAAGGAGGCGAAGTCCGATGACTCGCCACGCTTGATTGCCTCTGCCTCTTTTAGCAGTCCGATGCCTATCGAGATAAGGTCAGCGCACAGTTCCGGTGGCAGCTGGTTCTCGGGTTGCCCCAGCTCGATAATAAAAAACTCCCACACCCGCCGCAGGAAATGCAAAGCCTCTATGGCTTCCCGAGACTTTGGACCGGCTTTCTCGGCGCGCTCCAAGAGCCGAATGGAATGCAGTATGACGGCCCGTTCATTAGCACGCGTAACCTGAGGAGCATCCTCGATGACTTCACTATATGAGCTGCGATACATCGCTATCCTTCCACGATATCGAGCTATGTCGAAAGGTAGTTGACCAAGCCGAGCTTGGAAATGCGGTCGGTCAGGCTATAGGCTGTCTCAAGCTGCGTTGTGAGGGTGGTGAGATTTGTCGCGGCCTGATAAGAATCAACGCCCTGAAGCTGAATAACCCAGTTGTTTAAAAAGCTTTCCTGGGTTTGCATCTGGTTGTTCACGTTTGTTATCTGAGATTGTGAAATACCCAGCGTTGCCTGAAGGCTCGCAATTCCTGACATCGCTTGGTTCACGAGAGTTTGCGCGGACTGCAGATTTGCGGAGGAGGTGCCCTGGTTAACTATTTGGGCATAAGCGTTGTAAAGGTTCTCAAAGCACGAACTTGGATCATTTGCGCTTGCCGATATCGTGACGCTTTGGCCGGGAGATATTAGAGCAGTCATCGCTGTGCTCGAAGCTGTGGTGCTCCAGCTCGCCGTCTGCGGTGGCGAATAATTGGTGACCGGCGCTACAGAGTTGTTGATGCCTCCGAAGATATAGGACCCGCCTGTGCTCGTGTTCAGCTGAGCGGTGAGCGACTTGAGATAGGCTTGGGCGTTAGATACAAGCGTGCTGAGACTGGTTGAGCTTTGCGTCGGGTTTTGTGCTGTTATAAGCGCGTCGGCAAAGCTCTGGGCATCCGATGAAATCGACGTGAGCACGTTCTGTGTCGCGGTCAAAGTCGATTGAGCGATGCCATTTGCGGTTTGAAAATTGGACAAGGTTGCTGACTGAGCCTGAAGTGTCTCATCCAGCCCGATCTGACTTCCCAGGCTCTCCACCGGATTGGCCAGAAAACCGGTTGTCATTTCTGTCTCGGCATCAGTCAGCTGCTTCTCGATGCCGGTCACAGCATTTCGAGGTATCGCAAACAAAGTAGATGTGGAAATGGGGTTCAACATGAGGCGCCTACTGTATCGCAGCGAAGAGACTCGTATACAACGCATCGACGGTGGTCAGAAGTTTTGCGGAAGCTTGATATGATTGCTCCAACGAAAGCATATTACTGAGCTCAGTATCAAGATTTACGCCGGTCGCGTTTGAAAGCGCCGTTGAAGCGCTGCTTTGCACAGCCGCACTATAGCTCGCTGCAGTAGAAGCCTGGTTGACCTGCGTCCCGAGCCAGGAGGCTGAGGCTGCGGTGAAATTCGTCACACTCATGTTCGTCCCCGCGTCAGCGTTGGTATAGAACGGCATCGGCTGGGATAAATTTGAGATGAGCTGGGTCAACCGGGTGGAATAGCCGGTATCGCCGCTTGTATTGTAAACATAGAGCCCCTGGCCGCTGGTGGAAATGCCGCCATCACGGAGCGAAGTTGGATTTGAGATTGCGTAGGCTGCAACCTGGATCGTCGAGGCAAGACCGGCCGTAATCGTGCTGTTCGCAACCGTGGGGTCCGGAGGAATAGTAAGACTGCCGCCATTGGTGAAAAGGCCAGCTTGAGGCGTCTGATCGTTGTTTGGACCAGTTTCATCAAAATCAGTGATCAGGCCGCGCGCCACTTCGTCAAGCTGGTTTTGGTAGGTGGTGGCCAGATTATCTCGAACATCCGCCAGGCCAGCAAGCGCCCCGCTGCGTATTGGCATCGCCGACCCGCCCGTGACCGGAACGCCATCGACATACACCGCATTTCCCAAGGTCGAAGCCGAATAGCCCGCCGTCGGTGCAAAGGTTACCGACCTGGGCGTCTGATCGAAAAGCGTGACGCCGCTATCCGTGTATATGGAGACGCTGTTGTTCGGACCGGTTACCGTTGTAATTCCGATTTGACTGCTAAGCTGCTGAAGCAAGCTATTGCGCTGATCGACCGCATCCGTGATGTCTGCTCCAGTTGGCGTTTGGTCGACGATGGTTTGGTTAACTTGCTGGAACTGAGTAAGGATACTGTTGATCGTATCGACCGAAGTCGCCATCGCGGCATCGGCTTGTTCCCTGACATTCTGGACTGTCCCGCTATCACTGTTGAGCGCGCTTGCCAGATTCTGGGCGGCTGTAACCGCCGCTTGTCCGCTGGCCAAATTCTGCGGCGAGGCCTCGTAGGTTTGCAGTGCATCGGTGAACTGGCCCAGAAGCGCAGTTGGAGACGTCGTATCGGTCGCGCCCGTTCCAAGTGTGGTTTGCAGTTGGGCCAATGCATTCGAGATTGCAGATTGTTGCGCTTGCTTCGCGTTTGCTGAGAGAAGGCTACTCATGAGAGCGCTATTCGATGCCTGAGAGATCGATGCGACGGTCGGTAAACCGTTTACCGTTACGACATTTGCAATTTTGCAACTTGCCGTCGCGTTGCTTTGGTTGGCGATATTGCGAGACACCACAGCAATCTGCGCCGAAGCCACAGACAACCCGGCGGACGCACCATCCAATGCAGCACTGAGTGACATGACGGCGTTTCACCCCCTCGCTTGCTTAGTGGCCGAGGTTGATGAGGACCTGCAGAAGTTGCGACCCAGTCGTAAACACCTTCGAATCGGCTTGATAATTGTTCTGCGCCGCGATCATCTCGGTGAGTTGGGTGGCAAGATCGACGGTAGAAGCTTCCAGAGTGCTGGACTCGATCGAGCCCAGGCCGCCTGATGTGGCTGGGCCGATCTGCACGGCCCCTGACTGCAGGCCGGGGACGTATGCGTTTCCGGTTATGACAGCCATCTTGTTCGGGCTCTGGACGTTGGCCAGCGGAACCGTGAAAGTTGGGATCGTCGACCCATCCTGGTACGTCACGGACACCGTGCCATCGGTGGCAACGTTGACGCCCGATACCTGACTCGGCGCATTGCCATTTGTGCTCGCGGCCAGCACCGTATAATTCGTCGCGAGTTCGGTCGTCTGCGACAGATCGAGCGTAATTGGCTGTCCGCCGGGAACACCGAAAGTTATCGAGCTCTTTGTCGCCGATGTACCCGTTTGAGCCGCGACAGGATTGCCGTTCGAGTCTGTCCCGGCTGTGTTGGATGTGTTATCGGTAATGCTCGTCAGCGCGCCTGTCGCGTTGAATTGCAATTGCCCGCTGAACAACGGTGTGTCGTAGGTGGTGGTGGAGGGGGACCCCGAGGTCACCGAGTAGGGGAACCCGCCATTGGTGGAATCGGCGGAATTGAAGACGTCCACTTCCCAGTAAGGGGTAGTGCTGGCAGAGCCGGCCGGGGGTTGCACGTAGGTGTAATATACGTCCAGCGTGACCTGATTGCCCTTGTCATCATACGCCACGAGGGACGTCTTGTCCGTGTAGTCGACGGTATTACTGCCCGAGGCCGCTGTGTCATTGGCGTAATTGCCGTTTTGGGATGGCGCTAACGTCCCAGTTGTACTTGGCGCTGGTGACGGCCAAGCTGCTGAAGGATCCTCAAGCGGCGTCACACTTGTAGAGTTCGACGGCAGATTGACATAGAGCTTGCCTGTTGTCGTGGGGGTCGTCTGCAGCGCGATGCTGTTCAGGTTGATAGGAACCAGTCCCAAGAAACTGTTTGCGACACCAGTGCTACCGTAAGGATATCCCAGCAGCGTGTACCCTGCGGCATTCACAAGATTGCCGGCGGCGTTCTTCGTGAAGGAACCCACGCGCGTCAGAACAGGCTGATTATTTGGTCCTTCGACGACGAAAAAGCCGTTTCCCTGAACCGCAAGATCGGTCGGGCTTGACGTTGCGTTCAGCGTCCCTTGCCCATCGATCTGCACCTGGGGGTCTACAATCACGCTTCCGGAGTCATAGTCCGAGGTCAAGCCGGTGTCCAGCACCAGCGATGAAAACTCCGTCGTCGCCTGCTTGTAGCCCGTAGTGCTGACATTGGCGATGTTATCGCTGATAGCGTTCAGCAAAGACGATTGAGCGGACATGCCCGACGCGCTCGTCGTCATCAAACCGTATAAGCCCATGGGTAACCCCCAACCTTGTGCATCTCAGGTTGTGGCTACCGCATCAGCCTTGCGCCGGACTGGCGAAAATAGCTTTAGCGGAGCCTTTAGGACATTCTAAACAGAAGAAATTCTTGGGTTGTTGATGTAAACGCCTGAAATTGCGTCTAATTTTAGGGGTCACCATAGCCTGTGGATTTCCCAGCCCGAATGCACCCGCTTTTGCGGGCGCGCTAGACTCTGGCGAGTATTCCGGAAACGCGGGAAGCTATCGACTTGAGCGGAACGACTTCGCAGGCTCCCCCCGCATCGATCAGGGCCTTGGGCATCCCGAAGACCGTGCAGCTCAGGGCGTCCTGCGCGATCGTCCATCCTCCTGCGTTCTTGAGCCTCGTGAACTCCCTTGCCCCGTCGCGCCCAAGCCCTGTAAGCATTATTCCGAGCACGCTGCCGTTGTAGGCATCGAGAACGCTCGCCGCCAGCACATCGACGCTCGGTTGATAGATGCTCGCCCCCGCATCCCGGCGGACCGATATGACGCCTTCGGCGATTCTCATTTGCAGCCCGCCGGGCGCAATATAGACAATCCCGTTTGCGACTGTGTCGCCATCCTTCGCCTCGACAACGCTGTGGCCGCTCTGGACTTGAAGACGACCGGCGAGGGCAGCGGTAAATGGCGGTGGCATGTGCTGAGCGATGAAAACGGGCGCCGGCAGCGGATGAGAGAGATTCGCAAACAGCTCGGCCAGCGCTTGAGGACCGCCGGTGCTGCTTCCGATGACGATGGCTTTGGCTACGAACCCTTTTGGTATTGCAATCGCATCGACGAGCCCGTTCTGAGCCTGCTGATGAGCCGCAGCTTTCATGCGTCCGCGGCGCACGCCGGCCGCCGCAATCAGCTTCTCATGAAGAAGCGATTTGCACCGGGTTTTAGGAATGAAATCAATCGCGCCAAGCGACAGGGCTTCCAGCGTCGTTTTTGCTCCGGCCTCGGTCGCCGAGCTGACCATGATCACCGCCGCGTTGGACCGCTCTGCAAGCTGCTGCAGGGAATCCAACCCCCCCTGAACCGGCATCTCCACATCAAGGGTGATCACGTCGGGCTTAAGGTCGAGAGCCTTTTGAACCCCCTCCCTTCCGTCGCACGCGGTGCCGACCACGGTGAAGCGCGGGTCGGAGCCAATTTCCCGGGAAAGCGCGTTGCGCATGAATGCCGAGTCATCGACCACAAGCACCCGAATACTCTCAGTCAAGATTGTGGCTCCTGGAGTTGCCATCAAAGATCTTGAACCTTTCCTGAAACGCTTTTGTGAACCTTACGCAAAAGAAATATGCGCCAAGCCTCACGACCGGTACATGGCACGGCAGGGATTAAGGTTCATTAAAGCGGCGGGTGCTCTACTCAGGGAAGGGCTGGCAGAACGCGCCGCGCATCGCAGCTCAAGGCCAGCGAGGCCGGCGCAAGTCGAATCGGCTCCGATGTGCTTCAGGTGCGCGCCAATCGGATTTGAGCATGACAGAAACGCATATCGCCGTGCCGACCGCACAACGAAAACTGACCGGCACGGAAAAGGCCGCAGCACTCCTGCTTGCGGTGGGTAAGGAGAATGCGTCCAAAGTTCTAAGTTACTTTGATGAGGAAGACATCCGCGCCATAGCGCGCACAGCCTCGGACCTCGGTTCCGTCTCACAGGCTACTCTTGACGGCATCGCGGAAGAGTTCGTGACCAAGGTGATGGTCGATGGAGGACTGAGAGGGTCGTCCGAACACGTAGAGCGGCTGCTGGAGGAGATCATGTCCCCGCAGCAGGTGAAGCAGATCATGGCGGATGTTCGTGCGAGGATGAACGAGGCGGTCTGGCCCCGCCTTGTCGATCTGCCCGCTCACCAGCTGGCTCAGTTTCTGAACAAAGAGCATCCGCAGGTCATCACCTATATCCTCTCCAAGACGTCAGCATCGCTTTCGGCCGAAGTCGTGGCTCTTTTTCCGAGCCACTTGAGAAACGAAGTGATGAGGCGGCTCCTCACCAACAAGCTCGTCACGCAGCAATCCCTTCGTCTTCTGGAGCAGCTCTTGCGCGATGAATTGCTGTTGAAGGTCGCGAAGACCACAGGTCAGGACACGCACGAGCGTGTCGCGAAAATCGTCAACAAGCTCAGCAAGAAAGAAATGGACGAGGTGCTCGACAGTCTCGGGGCGACCCGGCCCAAGTCTGCGGAAACTGTTCGCGGGCTGCTCTTCACCTTCGACGACATCGCCAAATTGCCGGCGAGAACAAGAGTCTCCCTGTTCGAGGCCATTGAACCGGAACGCCTCGTGCCGGCGCTCAACGGCGCGGACCCCGCCCTGCAAGATTTCATCTTGTCATCCGTCCCATCGCGGATGCGCCGCGTGATCGAGCAAGACCTTGCTGCAGCGCCGCACATGACTGAGAAGGAAGTCGAAAAGGCGCGCCGGGAAATCGCCGACTTCGCGCTTCAACTCGCCGATCAAGGCGTCATCAGCCTGGCGTTCGCGGACCAAGATGATTAGTACGCCACGCGGGAAGTCCTGACACACCTGGAGCGGGGCGATGACAGGACTTCCCGCGGATAGGCGTGATACCAACTCTTTAGTATCCAGTACAGCTGCCGGCGTCCATTTGGGGGCGGATAAGCTGCTCCACCACTTTAAATCGATCAACTTTTCCGTCTTCTATCGATCCCGATGAAAGGCGTGTTGATCTCCTCCCGGAGGACTCGTGATCAACGAATCGAAAAAAATCGAGGCAGTCGGCATTACCGAAAAGCTGAAGGAGATCGCAAAACTCTCCCTCGACCGGCTGCCTGTTCTGAACTCCATATTCGAGAAAATGGCCGTTGCGTGCGTCGAGCGATTCCGGGATTACTGCTCACCCGCTTTCTCGGCATTCGTCAATCAGGTTGCTTCAGGCGACTCCTGGGACCTTCTTGAGGCGAGCGCAGATAGCGTGGCCGTTATCTTCTACTGCCGGGAATGGGATGCCAGAATTGTGCTGGGGCTGGAGCGCCGCCTCGTATTCTCGATCACGGAGGCGATGTTCGGCGGCGATGGAAGCGAGCTTCCATTCGACGGAACGCGCCCTTTCACGGCGCTTGAGACGCGAATTGGAAAGCTCGTTTGCGAATTTGCGGCAAAGGCGCTCAAAGATGCTTTCGCAACAGTTTGCGAGATCTCGCTTGTGCCTGAGCGAACCGAGACGACGCTGGAGTTTACAACGCTCGGACAGAGCAGCATGATCATGATCGAGGCCAAGGTGCTTTTCCAGGTTCTGGATCAGGGCGGCGTCATGTTTGTGCTTATTCCGCAAAGCACGATGAACCCCATCCGGCAGAAGCTCGAGCGCGAACGCAAGCCCTTGCCATCATCCTACGATCCGCGATGGACGAGCGCGCTGAAAGGCCGGGTTTCCAGGGCCGAGATCGTTTTGAGCGCCGTGATCGAAGGCAAAAGCATCGAGTTGGATGACATCTTGCGCCTTGGCCCCGGCAAGACGATCGAATTGACCGGAACGGACCGGAACGTCCTCCTCGAATGCGAAGGCGACCGCCTCTTTCTCGGACGCCTTGGCCAATCGCGCGGTCACTTCACCGTAACGATCGATGCGCCGGTCATTGAAGATCCAGTCCACGAAATACTTGATTGGCCGCAGACCGGGTCGTAGCAGACGCTTGCTGCACGCCCGAAACCGGTATGAGCTGCAAGTCGAGGAGAAGCTGGAGCGGCTGGCCGCGCAAACCTGTAACCTTAAGCTGCAGGCCCTTCTGGCTCAGGCGCCTGATGAGGGACACGATCGCACCCACGCCCTGGCTATCGATGAAATCGACGCCGGACAGATCGAGCACCACATCCTTGTTCGCCTGCGCGAGACTATCAATTCTGGACCAGACATCCCCGCCGAAAGCTGCTTCGAGATCGCCGTCGAAAACGCATTTGCGAATCATTACGCCACACCACCCTGTACAACAACCGACACCACCTTGGACAACAGTCTGGCATAGGTGTATGGAGCCTGGATTAGCGGGTAGGGAAAAGCTTGAAGTAACTTTTCACCAACTGCGCTTCATGATTGCCAAACGCTCTTCTTCCAACCGCCGCAGGGAAGAAATCGCCTCGTCGATCAATCGATTTGCCGCCGCCATTTCGGTCGCCGCAGCAGTATCCTCCGAATGACAATCCGGGTGACTGCAACGCGCGAACTTCCGTCTCAGGCGGCGCAACTCGTCAATCGACGTAGCCCTGGCGATTTGCAGCTTGAGCTCCGAAAATGACAGCGGGGGCGCAGCGGGGGCGCCATCCAGCATCTCTTCGTAATAACCGCGGCTTCGCCCGAAATCCTTAGCTCTGCCTGCGCCAAGCGAGAGCATCATGAGCGCCACGCCGCTCGAAACCTTGAAGGCCGGGCCGCCGAGCTTGTTGTTCTCCGCGTCCAAACCGCTGAGCCTGCCAAGCAACTCATTGAACTTTTCTATCGGCATATCAGACCAATCCTGAAGGATACACATGCCTTTCTTTTGCGGCCGGCGATAACGGAGCGCCGGGAACTGCGGGATCGTTTCAAGGCGGGCGGTGGATACGCAGAACCATTATCAGCACTCAAATATAGAGCAGTGATTAAATATACACCTACGAGGACCAAGTAAAAGATTACCCTTCATAAATAGTTAATAATAAAAATTTTTCTGTATACACTCAGACCATGAAGCTTTTGAATAAAATTGATTAGCGCCGCCCGGCCCGGATGATCATCGCGAAGGCATCCTGGACGCCCCTACACCTCGTGATGAATACGCACATGCACCCGGATCACATTTCCGGGAACCCGGCTCAGGAGCGCTCGTCGAAGAACTCAAGGTATGGCAAGGAGGGCGCGAGGGAGCTGTCTTGCCGCCGCTTGCATCGAGAAACATCAGCGAGCCCAGATTGAAGCAGGAGCCGTAAAATCTATCTGTATCAATAATAAAAAACCGCGTTTTGGAGCGTTGCAAAGAGGAGGCTGACTTGAAATCGCGCGCCGCCGTTGCTTTTGAAGCGAAGAAACCGCTTGAAATCGTCGAGGTTGACCTGGAGGGGCCGAAGGCGGGCGAAGTGCTCGTCGAAATTAAGGCCACCGGCATATGCCACACCGACGCCTACACGCTCGACGGGTTCGACAGCGAGGGAATATTCCCCTCCATTTTGGGGCATGAAGGGGCAGGCATCGTGCGGGAAATCGGCCCGGGCGTCACGACCGTGAAGCCCGGCGATCACGTCATCCCGCTCTACACGCCGGAATGCCGCCAGTGCAAATCCTGCCTGAGCCGCAAGACCAACCTCTGCACGGCGATCCGCGCCACCCAGGGCAAGGGCCTCATGCCCGACGGCACCAGCCGCTTCTCCTATAAGGGACAGACCATCTATCATTACATGGGCTGCTCGACATTTTCGAACTTCACCGTGCACCCGGAAATCGCGATCGCGAAAATCCGCGAAGATGCGCCGTTCGATACCTCCTGCTACATCGGCTGCGGCGTCACCACCGGCGTCGGCGCGGTCGTGTTCACCGCGAAGGTCGAGCCGGGCGCCAACTGCGTCGTGTTCGGGCTTGGCGGCATCGGCCTCAACGTGATCCAGGGCCTGAAGATGGTGGGCGCGGACAAGATCATAGGCGTCGACATCAATCCGGGGAAGGAAGAATGGGGCCGCCGTTTTGGCATGACCCATTTCGTGAACCCGAAGGACGTCCAGGGTGATCTCGTCGCCCATCTCGTCGAGCTTACGGGCGGCGGCGCGGATTACACCTTCGACTGCACGGGCAACACCAACGTAATGCGGACCGCGCTCGAATGCTGCCATCGCGGCTGGGGCCAGAGCATCATCATCGGCGTCGCCGAGGCCGGCAAGGAAATCTCGACGCGGCCATTCCAGCTTGTCACCGGACGGGTGTGGAGAGGCACGGCTTTCGGCGGGGCTCGCGGGCGCACGGACACGCCGCGCATCGTCGATTGGTACATGAGCAGTAAGATCGAGATCGACCCGATGATTACGCACAAGCTGCCGCTCGAGCGCATCAATGAGGGTTTCGACCTCATGCACGAAGGCAAGAGCATCCGCTCGGTGGTGCTTTACTGATCAGGCCGGGCTTGAGGCCCTGCCTTTGTCATCCTGGCCGGGCGAAGCGCGAGCCGGGACCATAAAGACTGTTTACCTTCCAATATCCTACGATCCCGGACAAGGCTTCGACTTTCGGGATGAGGGCGGGATCTCTACACAGCCGCCTGCCGTGAGCTTCCGGAATATGCAGTTATCACCGGCAGGCCAGAGGGGCGCCGCGAGAGCATCGTGAAGACCATCGCGAAACCTTAAGCGTTCAGTCTCGCGGCGTGCCAGCGCAAGTGATCCTCGATGAAAGTCGAGATGAAGAAATAGGAGTGGTCGTAGCCTTCCCGCATCCGAAGCGTCAGCGGAATGCCCGCCTTCCCGCAAGCCTCCTTAAGAAGCTCCGGCTTCAACTGCGTCTGCAGAAAACCGTCGCCGGTTCCTTGATCGACTAGGAGATCGGGAAGCTTCGCCCCGCCGTCGATCAGTGCGCAGGCGTCATACATCTTCCAGGCTTCACGGTCTGCGCCGAGATAACCGCCAAGCGCCTTTTCGCCCCAGGGACACCGCATGGGAGAACAGATCGGAGCGACCGCGGACACGGCTTTGAAGCGGCCTGGGTTCCTGAGCGCAACGGTGAGCGCGCCATGCCCGCCCATGGAATGTCCCATAATCCCCTGCCTCGACATATCGGCCGGCAGGCCGTCCTCGACGAGCGCAGGCAATTCCTTCTCGATGTAGGACTTCATGCGGTAATTGCGGGACCAGGGCTCGACCGTGGCGTCGAGATAAAAACCGGCCCCTAAGCCGAAATCGTAGGCGCCATTGGGGTCGCCTGGGACGCCCTCGCCGCGCGGGCTCGTGTCCGGCGCAATGACGATGAGCCCAAGCTCGGACGCCGCGCGTTGGGCGCCAGCCTTTACGGTGAAATTCTCCTCGGTGCAAGTCAAGCCGGAGAGCCACCAAACCACGGGGACGCGAGCGCCGTGGCGGGCCTGCGGCGGCACAAACGCCGAAAAGCGCATCGGGGTGCGCGTCTCCGTGGAATTGTGCCGATAGAAATGTTGCGTTCCGCTGAAAGAGCGCGACTGCGAGATGATCTCCAACTCACTCACGATGCGCTCCCTCTGCAATCAGTGTGAAAGCGGCGACGCAAGGGCTGCGGAGTAGTCCTCGCGCCGCTCGCGCCGGAAGAGTGTAACCCGCTTACGCCCGGTTTGGGTCCAGGCGCTTTGTCATGCGGGCGTGAAGCCGCGAGCGAAGGGTTTAGCGCGTGCACGTCCGGCGGGCGCTGACGTCGAACTCTGAAGGCAAATAACGGGTTACTTCGAAGCCGGCGTCAACCGTCACAGCGACCGGTTTTGTCCATACTTTCATTGGTCTCATCCTTGGTCGTATTAGGAAATCCGCCGCATGGCGAAGTCTCGATAAAGATTATAGGATGCCTGGTAGAGTAAGACAATTTAGCAATTCTTATTGCTGAGGCGATTAGTTCTAATTGTTAGAGGCCTTCATCTTTTCTAAATTCTGTCTTCGACAAAAGTGAATATGACTATAGCGCATAGCTGCCGCTCGGGCGTGGCGATTGCTGTGTGTGCTGCAACAGAATATGCTGCACCGCAACATCATAATAATTCCAGCCTCGGCAAGAGAAGCTGGAGTTGATCGGTCGTTCGCTCGTGTCGAAAGGAACCTGCATGAACCGCATTACTATCGCCGCCGCCGCAGCAGCAGTCCTCATACCTTTTGCCGCCTCGGCAGAGAAGCCCCTTCACGCAGAGTATCTCGCTTCCGTTTCAACCTACAAGCCGATTTAAGGCTTTAGCCACACCGTCGGCTCCAGGCATTTCGTAGGATATTTCGTTACAGCGGGCAGAAGCTGCGCGATCACGGTCATCGACGCCACTGTCGGGGACGACCGCCTTGCGGATGGCGCGCGCAGGCAGAAGTTCACTTTGGAGGCGGGTGGCCGGACAGAAGTCAAAGCCGACCACGGCAAAGCGCTCGCCATCGGTTGCAGTGCAGATGCGAACAAAATCCAGGTTGTCGCTCTTGAGCCACGCGTTGCGGAATCCGCCAGCCGGTAAACTGCTGCTGAAAGGTGATGTCGCTTATGGTTCGACAGGCTCACCATGAGGATTAACTCGCTGAAAACACTCGGCCTCATCCTGGCCTTGTCGAACCCTCATCCTGAGCTTGTCGAAGGATGAAACCAAGATTTACCGGCTTTTCAGCGACTTGAAGCTGATCCTGATATCGCCTCGCCATCTTGGGGTGGCCTTATGACTTGAATCCGGCCCGCCAATACATAACTTCATGGCGGTTAGCGTCGGATTTCCTGAGGCTTTCTTGAAACTGGTGGCGAGCTTCCATGTCGAGTAACGCGGGAGCGCTGAGGTCATCCCCGTCCTTTTCGCTCCCGCACTATTTCATTTGCTTCCAAGGCATCGTCTGGCGGGAAGGATTGCGGTTCCTTCACCAGCGAGAGCGTTTTATATCGGCGCTTGTGCGCCCGCTCGTCTGGCTTTTCATTTTCGCTGCGGGCTTCCGTCAGGTGCTGGGCGTGTCGATCATCCCGCCCTACGAGACCTACGTTCTCTACGAGGTCTATATCACGCCCGGCCTCCTGGCCATGATCCAGCTTTTCAACGGCATGCAGTCCTCGCTTTCGATGGTCTACGATCGCGAGACGGGCGCCATGCGGACGCTCTTGATCAGCCCGTTTCCGCGCTGGTTTCTGCTCCTGTCCAAGCTTCTTGCCGGAACATTCGTCTCGATCCTGCAGGTTTATACCTTTCTGGCGGTGGCGTATTTCTGGGAGATCGAGCCGCCGCATATCGGCTATCTCACCGTCCTTCCGGCGCTTATTCTTTCCGGGCTGATGTTTGGCTCGCTCGGCATGCTGCTCTCGTCAGTCATAAAGCAGCTTGAGAACTTCGCGGGCGTTATGAACTTCGTCATCTTCCCGATGTTCTTTGCATCGTCCGCGCTCTATCCCTTGTGGCGGGTCAAGGAATCGAGCCCCTTCCTTTACGACGTGTGCCAGATCAACCCGTTTACGCACGCCGTCGAACTGATCCGTTTCGCGTTATACGCAAAGGTGGACTGGATCTCCTTGAGCGTGGTCTTCGGATGCACTGTTGTTTTCATGGCTGGCGCCATTCTCGCCTACGACCCTTCCCGCGCGTTGACCGCGCTAAGAGCCCGGGCTGCGGCATGAAACGCATTCTAGCCATCGCGGCCGCTTTTGGCTGTCTCAGTTTGATGTCAGCCCCAGTGTGGGCGTTCGACAAGCGCTATCCCGATTGGCCGTGCAGGCAGCTCAAGGTTCCCGAACTTTCGGCTGCAGCCGTCTGGGCGGGGCCGCCCATCGACAAGGTTGGAAACGCCTGGGAGCAAGCGGCCGGCCTTCCGGAACTGGTGGCGCGCCTCGCCGCCCGCCGCACGCCAATGGAAGAGGCGGAGAAGGCGATCCCGGATTATCTGACGGGCGCTCCGGCAGAGAAACAGGAGAAAGCAAAGCTCCTGTTCGCGGGCCTTTTGGAAACGCTGAATACTGAGCGCACGCAGGTCATGAAGGGGCTGGAACGCGCCTATCGCAAGCAAAAGAAGTTTGCCGCGACGATCCGGCGGGAGACGGACGAACTTCGGGGCTTGCAGGACAAAGCCGGCTCGGACCAGGCGCCGGCCGAAGACCTGGCCCGCCACATCGAGTGGGAGACCCGCATCTTCGAGGACCGCCGCAAGGTGACGGCGTTCGCCTGCGAAGTCCCCATTGAAATCGAGCAGCGCCTGTTCGCGCTGAGCCGCGTGATACAGAATGCGCTGGATAAGCCGCAGGCCGGTTAGCCTTTCCGAGCTGCGGCTTGCTGGAACGAACGGCCGCTGTTCGATATACATCCACCCTGCGGCCTTGAGGGCAAGTTGTGGCGTGTCGCCTGCGAAGGAAATCGCCCTGGTCCAACGCTCTTGGCGATTGATATTAGCCTGCCTCACTCCTTCCGCAGCGCCGCCGACGTGATGGGCTGGTCCTTCTCGTCGAGAAGCGGAACCCCGTAGCTCAAGAGGATCGCGTCGATCTCGCGCTGGTTTTCGGAAATCATGCGGTTGAGGAGGCGCTTGAACTCCTGGTCCGCCGGACGCACGCCCATGCCGATGCGATAGGCGAGCCGCGGGCCGCCCTTCTCCCTGGTCAACGCCGCGACGCTCAATTTCGGGTTCGCCTTCCCGGCATAGTAACCCGCGATCGGACCCCACAGGATGCCAGCATCGATGTCGCGTGAGTCGATGTCCTTCATCATGGCCTCAGAGGTCGAGTTCGAACCGTGTGTCGATCGCCAGCGGATAGGATTTCGCCCTCGCCAAGAGCCCCTTCCTGGCCATGTACGTGGCCGGAGGCGTCCCGGCTACAATCCCGATCCGCTTTGTCTTCAGGGCGGGATCGTCCAGCGACTCCACGCCATCGAGCCCGCTGCCCGGCTTGAACACAAGCGCATAGGCGGAGCGATAATAGGGGTTCGTCACCTGAGCGAAGTCGTTGCCTTGCGGGAAGCCGATGATGACATCGCATTTATGGGCGTTCAGCGTATTGCGAACGAAGCCCGTCGCGCCAGGATACCAGGAATAGGCCAGCGATTTGCCGAGCTTCTTCGCGAACAGTTCCGCGATCTTGTTCTCGAACCCTTCCCCGGCCTCATTCGAGAAAGGCAGGTTCCTCGGATCGGCGCAGACGCGAAAAACGCGGGGATCGACAAGCTCGATCGATGTGGAAGGCTCTTCGGTCTCCTGAGCAAGCGCCAGGGTCAGGAACGCGGCGATAGAGCCGGCCGCAAAAATGAAAGAGGCGCATAGCCGGCTCGGTCTCGATAGGAAGCTCCCTGGCATGCGCTCACCCCATGCAGTCATTTTCGGCTTTCTTGGCCCAGTCGGGCTTCGGCTCGTGCTTCTGAGGCCGGCCGCGCGGAACGGCGCCGTTCGCCCTTGCCCTGAGATAGGTGTAGATGTTGTCCAGGTAGCAGACCACGTTCTTGTTCTGCCCGAACGCGGGCATGACCAGGTCTTGCGCGTTGCTCACGTCCTGCTTGCCGGCCGCCACGATGCTCAGGAACTCGGGATAGGTGATCGTTTTGAGCGAGTTCTTGAGCGCCGGGGCATAGGTTGAGCCTTCTCCGTCAGGCCCGTGGCAAACGTGGCATTCGGAGTGATAGCGCAGATAGCCCGAGAAAGTCGGCCAATCCACTGTGCCGTCCGGGTCTATTTTGTAGGTGGGAAAGCCGTTCTTATCGACCCAGCGGTTGTTGCTTTTGGCGACCGCCGTGGGATCGTCGGCATTGGCTGCGCCCGCGCTCGCAACCAGGCAGACAGCGATTAAGAGCCTGCAGGCCCTGGCATTATTGGTCACGTTCCCTCATTTCGGAATCGGGGAATGGAAGCCAGCGCGTGTAAGCGCGCTGACTTCGCGTGCCTAGCTGCTCGGCAGCGCAAACACCGTCAGCGTGCCGCCAAGGGCGGTATAGTTCGACAAAGCCGAATAACCGCCCACCGCGCCGAGACCTTCGGTCGGCTTGGTCAGACCCGCCGCGAGACCGATGCCGGCCCAGCCGCCCACGCCTGAGAGCACGGCGACGTACTGCTTGCCTTTATGCTCATAGGTCATGACATTGCCGATGATGCCCGACGGCGTCTTGAACTTGTACAGTTCCTTGCCCGTCTTTGCGTCGACCGCCTTCAGGTAGCCTTCGAGGGTGCCGTAGAAGACCACATCGCCAGCGGTCGCCAACGCGCCCGACCACACGGAGAACAACTCCGGATCGGACCAGACAATCTTACCCGTCTTGCCGTCCCAGGCGATGAAGTTGCCCATGTTGTCGCCGCCCGGCGCCGGATACATGGAGAGCGTAGCGCCCACATAAGGCTGGCCTGCCGTATAGCTCACGCGGAATGGCTCATAGTCCATGCAAACGTGGTTTGTCGGGACGTAGAACAAACCGGTTTTCGGGGAATAGGCGGCCGGCTGCTCGTCCTTCGTGCCAAGCGCGGTCGGGCATACGCCCTTCGTGTTCGTATCCTCGCCATTGGCCTCGGTTGAGTATTTCGGGACGCGGACCGGCTTGCCGTAGTCTTTCGAGGTCTTGTCCATGTCGATCTTGGTGGCCCAGTTCACGGCGGGGTCGTACTTTTCGGCGACCAGCAGTTCGCCGTTGGTGCGATCGAGGGTGTAGCCGAAGCCGTTACGATCGAAGTGAGTCAGCGTTTTGCGCTTCTGGCCTCCGAAATCCATATCGGCAAGGATCATTTCGTTGACGCCGTCATAATCCCACTCGTCGTGGGGCGTCATCTGATAGACCCATTTCGCCATGCCCGTGTCGGCGTCGCGCGCCCAGACCGTCATCGACCATTTGTTGTCGCCGGGACGTTGCGCCGGGTTCCAGGTCGAAGGGTTTCCCGAGCCATAGTAGATCAGGTTCAGGTCCGGATCGAAGGAATACCAGCCCCAGGTCGTTCCACCGCCGATTTTCCATTGATCGCCTTCCCACGACCGCAGACTCAAATCCTTGCCTACCGGCTTGCCAAGCTCTGTCGTCTTTTCGGGGTCCATCAGCATTTCGGAGTCGGGACCCGTCGAGTAGGCGCGCCAGGCGCGCTTGCCATCCTTGATGTTGTAGGCCGTAAGCGAACCGCGGACGCCGAATTCGCCGCCGGAAATGCCGACATAGACCTTGTCCTTATAAACCATCGGTGCGGAAGTGCCCGTTTCGCCCTTGCTCGGATCGCCATTCTTCGCGGACCAGACGACGGAGCCGTTCTTGGCGTCAAGCGCAACGAGAGTCGTGTCGGCCTGATGGAGGAAGAGCTTCCCATCGCCATACGACACGCCACGGTTGACGGTATCGCAGCACATCACGGGGATGACGTTCGGATCCTGCTTAGGCTCGTACTTCCAGAGGATTTTTCCGTCGTTGTTCAGATCGAGAGCGAACACCGTATTCGGGAACGGCGCATGAAGGTACATGACATCGCCGATGACGAGGGGAGCGCCCTCATGCCCGCGAAGCACGCCCGTGGAGAATGTCCAGGCGGGAGTTAGCTTGTTGACGTTTGACGCCGTGATTTGCGACAATGCCGAGTAACGGTGATTTGAGTAGTTGCCGGTCGGCATGACCCATTGCTTCGAATCCTGTTGCAGCTTCAGAAGTTCTTCATTGGCGTTCGCGGGCGCCCCTGCGACCGTCGCAAGGAGCGACGCAGCAAGTAAAACTTTTTGCATAGATTCCTCCCTATTGGTCATGGAAGGACACGGGCCACCCCGCCGGGCAACATAGCGCCGGCGATGCTTCGCCGAGCCTTGACCTATTGTGTTTTGACTAGTTACCCCAGCAGTTATATGCGCCAGGCACCAAAGGAATAGGTCACCTCCTCTTCAGAAACGTCTCAAAGTAAGGCGCATTCTTTAAGTTGGTTTCCGTCGATAAGAAGCGCAAGACCCGAGCGGGTCCCTCTCATTCCGCTTCGATTACCCTTATAGTAAAGACAACATAACAAAAATAAAATCTAACTATGTTTTCCCACATAGCTTAAGCTTATGCCAACTGCTGCTTTATTACGCAAGGCTTCGTTCAAGTTTATATTGATATAAATATCTTATTTCTATAGCTAAGCATCGAGTTGGCCGGCGTCGTCTTCCCGAAGCGATGTGCTGGTAAGGGTCGCGAACGCTTCGCGAATATCGGCCGCGCCTGCTGACTTGACCACCTCGCTTGCAAGCCCTTGCGCCAGAACCTTCCCCTGATGGAGGATGATAACGGTGTCGCAGTCCGCAACCTCATCGATGAGGTGCGTCGCCCAAAGCGCGCTGATCCTATCGGCTGCAACAAGGCTGCGGACGTGGCGCAGGATGCCCGCCCGGGCCTCGATGTCGAGGCCAGCCGTGGGCTCATCGAGGAGGAGGAGGCGAGGCCTGTGCAGAAGCGCGCGAGCGATTTCGAGCCGCCGCATTTGTCCGCCGGAAAGGCCGCGCGCTTTGTCCCTGGCGCGCGCCGCGAGCCCGATGCGCCCCAACAATTCCATCGCGCGCACATGAGCTTCGCGTCCGCCGATTCCATGCAACGCCGCGTGATAAGAGAGGTTTTGCGCGAGCGAAAGATCGAGGTCCAAGGTGCGAGCCTGAAAGACAACGCCGACGAGGCTGAGCGCCGCCCCCGGTTCGCGGCGAAGATCATGGCCGAATACGCCAATGTCTCCCGATTGGATGCTGAAAAGGCGCGTAATGAGCGAAAACAGCGTGCTTTTTCCGGCGCCGTTAAGCCCAAGCAAAACCGCGAACGTCGAAGGCGGCACGGCGATCGACACACTGTCGAGGGCTTTGCGCTCACCGTAGGAGTGGCTCAAGCGCGTTATTTCGAGAGCAGGCGTCGTTGCGCCCTCGGCTGTCCTTGGCGCAAGTTCTTGCAGAGAAATGCGATCGAACGTGTCCATCATTGTATCGACATGGCGACGCCCCACGGCAACTCGCCAACCTGTATCGACTTGATGACCTTGAGGCTTGCAACGTCGATCACGGAAACATCGTTCGAAATGCCATTTGTGACCAGGAGATATTTTTCATCGGGGGTGAAGGCGCCGTGCCAGACCCTCTGGCCCACGAGCAGGTATTTTAGCACCTCATGCGTCTTCCCGTCGATGACCGCGACGCGGTTTGCCGGGCCGAGCATGACGAAGCCCAGCTTGCCGTCCTTTGTGATGGTGACGCCAACGGGCTGAATGGCCTCGCGCCTGAGCCCCGGAATGTCGAACGTTATCTTCTTTGTCACGACGTGGCTCACGGGATCGATGATGCTGACGGTTCCGCCAACCTCCGCCGAGACCCAAAGTTCCGAACCATCGCTTTTGAATTCGGCGAAGCGCGGCCTCGAATCCACGAGCACCGTCGCGACGACTTCCTTGCTCCGAATGTCGATGAAATGGGCCATGTTGCTGGTCTCCGATGTGCAGACCACGATTTTCCCGTCGGGGCTGACGCCCATCCCTTCAGGCTCGACGCCAACCGGCACTTCGCCGACCGCCGCGCGGCTCGGCACATCGATGATCGTGACGGTGTTGTCATTCTCATTGGCCACGTAAAGCGTCTTGCCGTCGGGGGAAAAGGCGAGCAGTTCGGGGTCGGGGCCTGACGGCAGCGTGCCGGTGACTTCCGTGCTCGCGGTATCGATCGTCTGGATGGCGTCGTCGTCGCCGACCGCGACGGCAACGAACTTTCCGTCCTTGCTCATGACGATCCCGCGCGGGCGCTGGCCAACTTTGACCGTTTTCGTCACCGCGAGCTTGTCGGTGTCTATGATCGAGACGGTATTGCTCTTTTCGTTCGAGATATAAGCCTCAGCGGCAAAGCCGGGCCCGGATGCAAGGCAGGAAACGGCGAGAGCCAAAATCAAGCCATGGCGCATCATGCTCACTCCGCTCTTATCACTTGAGCTCACACTTGGTCTCAGGCTGGTCGTAACCCAACGTGTCGAGTTCAGAGACTTGATGCAGAAAACCTTCCTGCGGTGAAATCGAGGTGACGGTCCGCCCATCGCTCAAGAGGATCGGCTGGCGGAGCTGCAAGTTCCATGGCCTGAGCGTCAGCCTCTGACCCTTGAAGGCGGCAAGCGCAAAATCCGGGCTTAGAAGATAGGCGCGGACCTTTGGCGCATCCGCTGATTTTGTCCGCGTCACCGCTTCGCCGATCATGCGGGCCGCCGACCAGGCCTGCATGTCGAGCGCCGTCATCCTGCGCGAAAACTTCTTCATGAAGCGGTTCTGTAACTGGGTCGCGCCCCATTGCTCCATGGAGGGGTCCCAGCTCGTGGGCACAAGACCAGCCGACCCCGCCACCGGACGAGGATCCCAGGTTCTATAGGGGAGATAGGCGGCGAAGACTTCGCTTTCGTCAGCAGCGACGAGCACGTCATAGCTCGGCGCGCCTTGAGTGAAGGATGGCATCTGCCGCTGAATCTGCGCGATGCCGCTGTCGGTTCTGCGGGCGCCTCCGGTGTCAACGAAGGTGCGCTCTTCCACGATCTTGGCGCCGAAGCGCTTCGCGGACCTCTTCAACGCATCGCCCCAAAGCTTGTCCTTCGCATGCGATCCAACGACGAAGAACCACTTGCGCCATTGTTTCCAGACGAGATATTGCGCGAGACCATCCGCCAGCATGGACCGCGCGGGCGCGACATGGATGACATCGGCGCGGCAATCTTCTTCCCTCAGCCTGTCGTCGGTCGCGCCCGCGTTGAAAAACAGAAGCCCGCGCGCGCGCCCCGCATCGGCGGCTTTCAGCAGCTGCTCGGGGGGCAAATCGGCGATGACCAGCAAAGCTCCCTCGTCAGCCAGCGCATTGACCGCCGGCGCGGGGTCGTCTTCCGGCTTGATCTTCATATCGACAAGGGAGAACGACTGATTGAGGAAGCGCCCGGTGGTGGTGTTGTCATCGATGGCGAGCTGGGCGCCCGCAAGCCCATCGTTCGGCGCGGGCTCCTCGATGAGCGAGATCGTGATTTTCTGCTCCGTGGTCCGCAGATAGCCGATCTTGACCTTGACCGCGGGCTCCTCAGCGAAAGCCGAAATGCATAAGCAGAAAAGGGCGGAGACGATTACGCTAATGAAGCGCCACCTTGCCAAAGGCTTCCCTTTGTTCATCAGAAGCTTCCGCCAAAGAGGATGGCGGTTGGCTCTCACGGCGGCAAGGGCCATCACATATCTATAAGAGACGCCACCCATGGCCTCATGGCGAGCATGCCGAGCCACTTGGTTCGAGACGGCCTTCGGCCTCCTCACCGTGAGGGTGCGCCAACCTCATCCTGAGGAGGCGTGAAGCGCCGTCTCGAAGGATGAAGCAAGAATGTGAGCAACGCCGCGAATTGCGGGCCAGGCATCGCGTGTGGTTGCGCCTTCCTCTTTCCCTGTTCCTCGTGATCCTCGCCTTTCTTGCATAGCCGACGTTGGCCACTGCGGCGCGGCGCGTTGCGGTCTTCGATTTGCAGCCAGTAAAAAACTGATCGCAAGCAGAAGCGCGGATTTTCGTAGCAATCCGGATGAATCCTGTTCGCGCGCTCTCGATTATATCGTTCGAACCACCTGCTTTCTCCCGATTTCGGGACAAATCAGGCGTCCACAAATGGAAGGCATGCTCTCGAATCTGTGAACGGGCTGCCGATACAACCGCGATCCCCTTTTGATTGTCGATCCTTTAGAAAGACCAGCGCGCAGGCGTGAATCGACGCATGCGCTCTTATTGCCCGCCCAACAAAACGATGGCGATGGCATAGTCCTTGCTGTCTATTGTCAAGCTTACGAGAGGGGACAACAACGAATGCTGGAACTGGTCTTGACCGTCTGCGCAGTTGCAGAGCCCTCGACTTGCCGCGACCAACGCATCCTGTTGGACTCCGACGTGGCGCCGTGGCAGTGCGCCAGGAGCGCCCCGCCGTTCATCGCACAATGGGGTTCCGAGCATCCGGATTGGCGCGTGCAACGCTGGACCTGCCAGTATCCAAAAAAAGAAAAGGATATATAGTTCCCGTAAGGTCGCCGCGCTGCTCCGGCTGTCCACGAAAAGTACTCATATATATACCTGCGCCGTGATAAGCCTTAACCAAAGATGGTTAAGTTTACGCCGCCGGATTTATTTCCGGTCTGAATGTGGTTAAGAAGTGCTTAAAAAATGAGAGCGGCCGGCGTCCGCCGGCGCAAACGGCCAACGCAACCCATTGAAAGCTATCGTCTTTTCGGCTCAACTCGCAGGGTTAACGAAATATATTTTTGGACGAAAATGGACGCGGAAAAGTCCGTTAAATATAATGTGTTAACGCGGCTCGCGCCTTTCGCAGCCGCGGCGGCGCATCCGCTTCATGGATTTTACTAATTACATCAATGACTTAAGAGATATTTACCCCTCGATAAGGCGCTTTCTCCTAAGATCTGCGCTCAAGTAAAGGCTCGGAACAGCCCACCGACTATGGTCGACATGCTCTGGCGGTTGATATCAAAAGCAGCGAACCTCGGCTTCCGCCTGAGCGCGGCGCAATGCATTGACTGCGGCCTTCGCTGGCTCGGGCGACCGGAACTGAGCGCCGAAACGTCCCGGCGCCTGCGACAGGCTGAGAACGGCCTCGGCCTCGACATAGCGATCATAGGGCAGAATGCTGGCGATGACGTCGATGGAGCACGAGCACTGGTCGAGCGCCGCGCGCGTGTCGCCATTGGCCTTCATGCAGCCGAAGACGTAGTCGGCTCGTGCGTTCGTCGGATAATCGTTGAGTTCCCGGGCTTTCGCGTTCGCCTCCCCTATGGCGAGCAACGACGCCAAAGCCGCCGCAGCGATGCCGGGAGAGAGAAACCTGAGCCTCAGAAGACGGGTTGCCATAACTCCTTCCTCCAAGCCCGATTTCTAAGGGTGGCCGATGCGCCGGTAGATAAACGGCGGCGGTTCGGCAGCCGTTGCGGCGCCCGCGACTTCCGCCATCAGATGATGGCGCGCAGAAAGGCTGCATGCTGGGTCGGCCGCTTCCGCATCCCCCGTGAGCGCGAAGGCCTGGCAGCGGCAGCCGCCGAAGTCGACTTCCTTTCTGGGACAGGAGCGGCACGGCTCCTGCATCCAGTCGAGGCCCCGGAACCGGTTGAAGGCCGCACTGTCGTACCAGATGGCGTGAAGTGGCTTCTCCTTCACAGTGTCGAACGCCAACGGAAGGCTTTCGGCGGCATGGCAGGGCAGCGCCTTGCCCTCGGGCTTGATGGTGATGACATCCTTTGCCCAGCCGCCCATGCAAGGCTTCGGAAACTGCGCATAATAGTCCGGCGTCACATAGTCGATATTCAGCACGCCTTTTAGCCGGTCCTTCGCCTCGCCGACGACGGCGGCTTCCTCAAGAACCCTTTCGTAATCGGGCAGAAGCGCGGCCCTGTTGCGGGCTGCCCAACCGTAATATTGCACATGGGCGATCTCGAGCCGGTCGGCTTCAAGTTCGAGGGCAAGCTCGATCAACGCGCGCGTCTGCCCGATATTGTGCCTGTGCGTTGGCGCGTTGAGGGTCAGGGGCAGGCCCGCTTCCCTAATCCAGCGCGCGACGCCGAGCTTTTTCTCGAGGCTCTGCCTGTAATTGCCGATCCTGTCGGAAATCTCCGGGTCCACGGCCTGCAGGCTGAGTTGGACATGATCGAGGCCGCGATCCGCAAGCTGCTTGATGCGGTCCGGCGTCAGCGTCACCCCGGCCGTTATCAGGTTCGTGTAAACCCCGCGCGCGGCGAGCGCCCCGACGAAATCTTCGAGATCCCGCCGCAGCGTAGGCTCGCCGCCCGACAGATGAACCTGCATGACGCCAAGATCCGCGGCTTGCGAAAAGGCGGAGAGCCACGTTTCCGTGTCGAGTTCGTCCGCCGCTTTGAGGAGTTGGATTGGGTTTGAACAATAGGGACATTGCAGGGGACAGCGATGCGTAAGCTCCGCCAGCATCCCCAGCGGCGGCCCTGCCCGCGCAACCGAGTTCACGCGCTCGATAGTCTCAACAGACGCAGATCCGTCCATGACTGTATGAACTCCAGCACATCAGCTTGGATAGTTTCAACTGGCGCTGCATATTCGGCTGCCAGTTGCGCGGCCACTGCGGAGATTGTCCGCTCGCCATTGCAGAGCCTCAAAATCGCAAGTGCGGTTTCATCAGGCCAATAAACCCGCTCGGGAGCCAGTACTGCGAAACGCTGGCGCGTGGCATCGAAATGAACACGCACATGCCCCGGCAAATAAGGTCTGCTGCCGGCCGTCACGAGAGGCCGCTCGCGCGTCACGGCCGAAATGCCCCCGGCGGGATAAGCCCCGGTTCCACATAAGCGAAATGCAAAGCATCCAACTGCGCCCAAAGCACCTGGGTCTTGAAGATCAGCGCGTCAACGACCGCCTGCTGCGCCTCTGCGTTGCGCGCATGGGTCTTCACGTAGGTCAGCGCAAACTCGACGTCGCGCGGGGCCTGATTGAGCCGCCGCTGGAAGTAACCCATCATCGACTCGTCGACGAAGCTGTAATTGGCGAGCATGCCCGAGATACGTTCCGAATGGATTCCCGGCGCAAAAAGCTCGGTCAGCGATGATGCGATGCCCTCCAGCACGGTGTGATCGCGAACGAAATGGAGATAGGCGTCGACCGCGAATTGAGTGCCGGGCAAAATACCCTTAGTCGACTTGACGTAATCCCTCGAAAGCCCCAGCGCGTCGGCCAGGCGCAGCCAACGCTCGATCCCGCCTTCGTCCTCGCCGATTCCGTCATGATCGAAATAGCGGTTGCGCCATTCCAGGCGAAGCTCCCGGCCGTCCATCTTGGACATCAGCGCGGTGTCTTTCCGCGGGATCATCGACTGATAGTAAAAGCGGTTCAGCGCCCAGGCCTGCACTTGCTTCTTGGACAGCTTCCCGCCGTGCAGCAATTTGTGAAACGGATGCAGATTGTGATAGCGCCGCACCCCGATCTCGCGAAGCAACTCTTCAAGCTCTTCAGCGCTCAACCCTGACGCCGGGACGGTAGTATCAAAGTCCACTTGCGTGGTTCCCATCAGACATTGATCTTCATGCCGTCATAGGCAACCTGCCAGCCCGCCTCCATCACGGTTGACTCGGCGGGCGATCCGGGTTCGAGAATAGGGTTCGTCGTATTGATATGAATATAGATTCTCCTTGCGATCGCGGATTCATCGAAGGCATGGAGCGAGCCGTCTTCGCCAATGATAGACACGTGGCCCATCCGGTGGCCCGTCTTATCGGCCACACCCAGGTCGACCAGTTCCATGTCGCTGAAGACAGTCCCGTCGAAAAGAAGGCAATCCGCGCCCTGAACGCGGCGAAGCACGTGGTCATCCACCTCGGCGCAGCCGGGGATATAGATCACCGTTCCGGAGCCGGGTGACGTGATCTTCAGGCCGATCGTGTCGCCCAGCTCGGTGCCGTAACCGCTTTTCGACGCGTCTTCCAGATAAAGCGCGATCTTTCCGGGAACTGCGAAGGCTTCGATGCTGAGCCCCCCGGTATTTGCGATCTCGATCCTCCTGTTGAGCGGCACCGCAACGCGCTCAACAACATCGTTCGCCAAGACGTCGAAAACGCTGTTCGCGCTCAGGATGGAAAGAACGCGAGGGGTCGCGTAAACCCGAAGAGGCTGACGCTCGCGAAGGCTGAGCAGGCCGGCGATATGATCGATATCGCCATTGGTCAGAACGACAGCTTCGATGGGTGAGTTGCGCTTGGCGCCATCACGCCGGGGCTGAAGCTCAGGGTTCATCCAAATCTGCTGCCGGATGTCGGGCGAAGCGTTGACGATGACCCAACGCTTCGAGTTCGCGGAAACCGCGATGCTGGACTGGGTTCGTTGCCGAACTCCTTCGACGCCGTCCCACGCCATCCGTGAAAGCCGGGTGTTGCAGTTCCACTGCGGAAATCCACCCCCGGCGGCCGAACCGAGAACCTTGACGATCAAAGCACAATCCCCCGCTTGCTGAAACTCCGCCGATTACTTGCACGCGCGCTTTGCGGCCACGTCGAGCGTGGAGGGCAGGTAGCGCGTAACTTCAAAGCCGGCATCGACCGTAGAAGCAACTGGTTTTGTCCAGACTTTCATGAGTATCCTCCCGATTGTGTCCCCATCAGGATTTCCAAGATCCTGAAATGGGTTACGGTTAACATGTGTCCATCGGTATCGTGCGCAAGGGATGGACCAAGATTAACTTTGCTTAAGAGAACAAAGCAGGTCGCAAAAAAGCTCCCGCTTTACAGCGAGAGCTTCTCTTTACTTGCCGGTTCCAGACTAACGGCCCCGGTTCTGCCTGAGACGATGGTCATGTTCAGGATCCTTCACCCTGCCCTGGCCGCCCGACTCCCGGTCGTCATCCTCGTGGCGCGAACCGCTTCGCGAGGAGGAAGCGCGGCTCCGATAGCCTTCGTGCTCGTCCTCATCATCCTCGTAACGGCCGCGCCCGCCATTTCCGCGCGTAGAGAAGCCGCGATCGCGGTCATGATCCCCCCGCAGCCGGTGGTCGTGCTCAGGGTCTCTTACGCGCCCGCGGCCATCGTCGCTCTGATGGCGGGATTCATAGAGGGCTTCCGATTCATGGCCGCGCAGGCGATGATCGTGCTCAGGGTCGGTCACGCGTCCTCGCCCATCGTCGCTGCGATGGCGCGATTTATAGAGACGGTCGCTCTCATGCCCGCTCAGGCGATGGTCGTGCTCGGGGTCCCTCACACGGCCCCGGCCATCGTCGCTGCGATGGCGGGACTCATAAAGACGATCGCTCTCATGCCCGCTCAGGCGGTGGTCGTGCTCAGGGTCTCTTACGCGCCCGCGTCCGTCGTCGCCGCGATGGCGGAACTTCATAAAGACGGTCGCTCTCGTGCCCGCTCAGGCGATGGTCGTGCTCGGGGTCTGTTACGCGCCCGCGTCCGTCGTCGCCGCGATGGCGGGACTTATAAAGACGATCGCTCTCATGCCCGCTCAGGCGATGGTCGTGCTCAGGGTCTCTTACGCGCCCGCGTCCGTCGTCGCCCCGATGGCGGAACTCATAAAGACGATCGCTCTCGTGCCCGCTCAGGCGATGGTCGTGCTCAGGGTCTCTTACGCGCCCGCGTCCGTCGTCGCTGCGATGGCGCGATTCATAAAGACGATCGCTCTCGTGCCCGCTCAGGCGATGGTCGTGCTCAGGGTCTCTTACGCGCCCGCGTCCGTCGTCGCTGCGATGGCGCGATTCATAAAGACGATCGCTCTCGTGCCCGCTCAGGCGATGGTCGTGCTCGGGGTCTCTTACGCGCCCGCGGCCATCGTCGCTGCGATGGCGAGACTCATAAAGACGGTCGCTCTCATGCCCGCTCAGGCGATGGTCGTGCTCGGGGTCTGTTACGCGCCCGCGGCCATCGTCGCTGCGATGGCGAGACTTCATAAAGACGGTCGCTCTCATGCCCGCTCAGGCGATGGTCGTGCTCGGGGTCTGTTACGCGCCCGCTCGGCCCGCGATGCTCCTCCTCATCCTCATCGCGATATCGTCGCGATGAGGCCCGTGTGCTGCTGCTCGCCCGCGAGGTTGACCGGCGCGAAGTTCTGAGATCTATCCATATCCTCCTCCTCATCTTCTTCCTCTGACGCAGTTTCCAGCGCCTCGCCCAGATCGCGGATTCTTTCCGCGTTGCGATCCTCAACCTTGTCCGAAATCTTGATTGTTGCGTCCGCGAGACGCGAAAGTATCGTGCGTATGCGGTCGCCATCCGGCTCGTCTTGATCGAGCTGACGTTTAAGAGCGCCGAGATCTCGTAAAATGGCTCGCGCTCCGGGTATATCCACTTCTTGTAAAGCTTCTTCCCACCCCTCTATTTTCTTGACGGCGGCATCAGCCGACATCTTTGTTACGCCCTTTTTGAGAGCGTTTGTCGTTCCTGAAAAATACGCTGGCACCAAATCCTCCATGCGGTCTCGGAATGTGCTGTCCCTCCGAAAAAGCGAAAGGAAGACAGAAGGTTCCATCCGTAGGCGATTTTTCAGGCTGAGGATTAGTTAACCTTTGCCACAATCGAAGGTCATCTCCCGCCGAATTTCGAGCAGGATTGAATTGTGCAAATAGCGCTATGATTGTTCGAAAATAAGATCAGACTACTGTCTATTACTACTTAGAATGACCATTCCTTGGATCTAGTGACAAGGAAATCGCGAAAGACATTGACCCGCTTTGTATCCTTGAGGTCTGCTGGATACACAAAATATGTATCAAATACCGGCATTTCCACTTCTTCGAGGACGTGAACCAGTTTGGTATGCTCCTTAGCCAGATAATCTGGAAGGACAGCAATACCTATGCCCTGCAAAACGGCCTCGCGCAGAGCAATCAGACTGTTGATGCAAAGCGCCGGCTCGCGTGGCGGCTTTCCATCGCGGCCCTTCGTTTCGAGCCAGTTCATCTCCTTGAACGGGCTTGGGAGCGCACCGCCATAAGTGAGAATGCGATGGCGGTCGATATCCTCAAGGCTCTTGGGTTTGCCGAACCGTTTGACGTATTCAGGCGACGCGTAAACGTGAAAGTGGGCCGTGAAAAGCTTGCGACGCACAAGATCCTGCTGGGTGGGCGGCGTAAACCAGATTGCGACGTCCGCCTCGCGCATGGTCAGGTTCAGGACCTCGTCGTCTAAAATAAGCCGCAGACGGATATCCGGGTAGAGTTTCATAAACTCGTTCAAGCGCGGGGTCAGCCAGCCCGTTCCAAGCGCCGTGGTCGTTGTGACCTTGAGTTCCCCGTTCGGCTTTCCGCGAGAGTCCGCGAGCAGGATCTGTGTGGTGGCAAGTTTACTGAAGACTTCCTGCGCCGTGCGGTAAAGGAGCTCGCCCTGCTCGGTCAGAACGAGCCCGCGTGCATGCCGATGAAAAAGCGGAACATTCAAGTCGCGTTCAAGGGAGCTGATGTGACGGCTCACGGCTGATTGGCTAATGCTGAGCGTTTCGCCGGCATGCGTAAAGCTCCCGGCTTCCGCCGCAGCGTGAAAAATTCGAAGCTTGTCCCAATCCATTGGCACGCTGCCGACCCTTCTGCGCGTTCGCGCGCGGCAGCCTTACTGCGCTGCCTGCGCCACCGTTTCCTGACTTGCGAGATAGCGCTCCGCATCGAGCGCGGCCATGCATCCCATGCCAGCCGCTGTAACGGCCTGACGGTATGTATCATCGGTTACGTCGCCTGCCGCGAAAACTCCGCCAATATTGGTTGCGGCCGATTTAGCCGCCGTCACGATGTACCCGTTGGGCGTCATTTCCACCTGATGTTTGAAGAGCGCTGTCGCCGGCTCGTGGCCGATGGCAATGAAGATTCCATCCGCCCGCACCTGTATTATTTCGCCGGTCAAGATATCGCGAAGCTTCGCTCCTGTCACCGATTTGGGTGCCTCCGTTCCCAAAACCTCGTCCAAAGTCGAATTCCAGATCACTTTGATCTTTGGATTCGCGAAAAGCCTGTTTTGCAAAATTTTTTCTGCCCGGAATGAATTGCGGCGGTGCACCACAGTTACTGACCGGGCAAACTTGGTGAGAAAGAGGGCTTCTTCCACGGCAGTATTGCCGCCGCCGACAACGAGGACGTCCTTGCCCCTGTAGAAGAAGCCGTCGCACGTCGCGCAGGCTGAGACGCCATAGCCGCGATAGTGCTGCTCGCTCGGGAGGCCCAGCCAGCGGGCTTGCGCCCCGGTGCAGATGATGACGGCGTCCGCGTGATAGACGGTCCCGCTGTCGGCGGTCAGGAGCAGAGGCCGGCCCAGAAAGTCCACCGACAAGATGTGATCCTGAATGATCTCCGCGCCCACGTGCAGCGCCTGCGCCCGCATCTGCTCCATGAGCCAGGGCCCCTGGATGACATCGGCAAAGCCGGGATAGTTTTCCACATCGGTTGTGGTCGTCAGCTGGCCGCCGGGCTGGATTCCCTCGACGAGGATGGGACGCAGCATTGCCCGCGCCGCGTAAATGGCAGCCGTATAGCCGGCCGGCCCGGACCCTATAATCACGAGCCGTTCGTGACGTGCGGCCATTTCAAATCCCCTTATCGTTCTATCGCTTTCGCCAAATGGGCGTCGGCATGATCCCTGCCAAGACAAATATGTCAAGTTGTCGCTTGCGGCCGGGACTTCACTCTAACATGGCTGAGCTTTTCGCCGCAGCCTGTGCATTCAGGTTCTTTTATTGTTGCAATGCACCATATCCTGCACCAACTATTTCAAGAGATGGGATTAACCAATGCAAAAAAGGAAATCCCCATGGCGTCGGTACGAACATTGGACGAGTCCACGATCCCCGCGAAACTGGATGCGACGGACTGGCGGATCCTTGCCGAGCTGCAAAAAGACGGGCGCATTACGAATGTCGAGCTTGCCTCCCGGGTCGGTCTTTCAGCGCCTCCGTGCCTCCGGCGCGTCCGCGAGTTGGAACGCTCCGGCGTCATAGCGGGCTACCACGCCATTTTCAATCTTCCACGCCTTGGCTTTCACCTCACCGCGTTCGCGTTCGTGCGGCTCGAGAGCCAGGCTGAACCCGACCTTCTCGCGTTTGAAGCGCGCGCCCGCGAATGGGATATCGTCCGTGAAGCCTATATGCTTTCCGGCGACACGGACTTCCTCTTGAAGTGCGTTGCGCCGGACCTGGTGACCTTTCAGAACTTCATCATCCGCGAACTGACCGCAGCGCCAAATGTGAGTTCGGTGAAGACCGCCTTCACCATCAAGACGGCGAAGAACGAGCCTGGCGCGGCTATCGAATAAGTGCGCCCGGCGAACAGCGAGCGAGCCCCCACCCTCTACGGTTCCACATTACCTTTTCGAGACGTGGAACTATTTCAGGTTAACCCAAACGGGTCGGGCGACCGTCAGGCGCCACATTCTCATAGGAATAGCCATAAGTTGAGACCTTTTCCTGAAGTCGAAATTCTATCAGGGGTTGTAATAGTCTCTACTCATGGTTGCGAAAAATTGCATTTTTTGCGAAACGAACCCAATAGAGTTAATGGACCGTTGCGCCCGATATGGGTCGAACGTTCTGACGATTGGTATCAGATCATCCCAGGAAGGCGACCTTCAGGATCTCGTAGGACTTTGCACCGCGGGGCGTGTTGACTTCAACGGAGTCTCCCGCCTTTTTTCCGATCAGGGCGCGCGCGATGGGAGATCCGATGGAAATCCTGCCTTTGCGCACATCAGCTTCGAAATCGCCGACGATCTGATATTTGACCTCTTCCTCGGTGTCCTCATCGACGAGCGTAACTGTCGCCCCGAACTTCACCGTTTCGCCCGAAAGCTTCGAAATATCAATAATGTCGGCCCGCGAAAGCTTGTCCTCCAGGTCGGCGACCTTCGCCTCGTTCATACCCTGCGCTTCTTTCGCCGCATGATACTCGGCGTTTTCGGAGAGGTCGCCGTGAGACCGGGCTTCCGCAATAGCCTTGATGATGCGCTGGCGCTCGACCGTCCTCAGCTGCTTAAGTTCGGCCTCAAGCGCAGCATGGCCTTGAGCGGTCATCGGCACTTTCTCGGTCATCCCCAATCTCCCCAGTCCAGTTCTTACTCTGGAACTTCTTCATCCATTATAAGTGGGATTACGCAATAAGACGCAAGCCCGGAGCCTCGCGGCGCCGGCACGCACGTTCTATGCGATATATTTCTGAAGCGGCTGAACTTCAAGGATGCCAGCCCGCATGGCCGCAATTGCCTTCGTAACCGCAAGCGCGCCCGCAATCGTCGTGTAGTACGGAATCTTGTACATCAGGGCGGTTCGCCGGATGGTCGAGCTGTCGGCCAGAGCCTTCACACCTTCGGTTGTGTTGAAAACGATGTCCACCTCGCGGTTTTTCATCGCGTCGACGATGTTGGGCCGCCCCTCCAGCACCTTGTTGATCCGCGCACAAGCAATTCCCTTCGCCTCAAGGTGACGCAGAGTGCCGCGAGTCGCCAGAACCTTGAAGCCCATATCCGCAAGTTCCTTGACAGGCTGAACGATGCGGGCCTTGTCAACGTCCTTGACGGACACGAACAAGGTTCCCGTCGTCGGCAAACGGCTGCCGCTCGCGAGCTGGCTCTTGGCGAATGCCACGGCATAGCTACGGTCGATGCCCATGACCTCGCCTGTGGAGCGCATTTCGGGGCCTAGCACGGGATCGATCTCGGGGAAACGCTCGAAGGGGAAAACCGCCTCCTTGACCCCGACATGGGCAATCTCGGGGCGCGTCAGTTTGAAATTGGAGAGTTTTTCGCCCGCCATCACGCGTGCCGCGATAGCGGCCACAGGATGGCCTATGACCTTGGCGACGAAAGGCACGGTGCGGCTCGCCCGCGGGTTGACTTCCAGCACATAGAGATCGTCCCCTTTGACCGCGAACTGGATGTTCATGAGTCCCACAACACGCAAAGCGCGGGCGATGTCTACTGTCTGCCGCTCAAGTTTCCGCATCGTATCCGCGTCGAGCGAATGAGGCGGAAGGGAGCAGGCGCTGTCGCCAGAATGGACGCCTGCTTCCTCGATGTGCTCCATGACGCCGGCGATAAAAACGTCCTCTCCATCCGAGATTGCGTCGACGTCGACCTCCGTCGCATCACGTACGTAGGAATTGAGAAGCAGCGCATTCTGTCCCAGCACTGTGTTCACTTGCGCATGCCGGTTGCCAGCAAACCGATGCTGAATATCAGGCGGGACGAATGCCGCGAGCGTGGTTTCGAAATACTCTTTCAGTGCGGCCTGATGCGGTAAAATCGCCATCGCGCGCCCGCCCAGAACGTAGGAGGGCCGCACCACGATGGGAAAGCCGATCTTCTCGCTTTCGAGCAGGGCCTGCTCTATCGAGTAGGCGATGCCATTCTCGGGCTGTAAGAGATCGAGCTTCTCGACCAGCGCCTTGAAGCGGTCGCGGTCCTCGGCGAGATCGATGGCGTCCGGCGTGGTGCCAAGGATCGGCACATTCTCCGCGTGTAGCGCCTGCGCAAGCTTGAGCGGCGTCTGGCCGCCGAACTGAACGATTACGCCTTTCAGCTTCCCGTTCGAAGCCTCTTTTTCGATTACGGCCAGCACGTCTTCCGGCGTCAGCGGCTCGAAATAGAGGCGGTCCGAGGTGTCGTAGTCGGTCGAAACCGTCTCGGGATTGCAGTTGATCATGATGGTTTCATAACCCGCCTTCGAGAGTGAAAAGGCGGCGTGGCAACAGCAATAATCGAACTCGATCCCCTGCCCGATGCAATTCGGCCCGCTTCCCAGGATGATGATTTTCTCCCGTTCCGTGGGGTTCGCCTCGCAAATTTCCCTCCCCGCAAGCGGTCTTTCATAGGTCGAGTACATATAGGCGGTTGGCGAGGGAAACTCTGCCGCGCAGGTATCGATGCGTTTGTAGATAGGCCGCACGCCGAGACTCCGGCGCTTGCCCGCAGCCTCCGCCTCCGTGAGGCCTGCAAGCGTGGCGAGCCTCGCATCCGAGAAACCCATGGATTTGAGATCGCGGAACGCGCGCTCGGTCCCGGGCAGCCCATGGGCGCGGACCTTGGCCTCGATATCCACGATTTCCTGAAGACGCGCGATATACCAGGGATCGATGCGGCACAGGGAATGGATCTGCTCGTGGTCGACTCCCATGCGGAGCGCTTGGGCCACTTTCAGGATGCGGTCCGGCGATGGGGTGCCAAGGGCCTCCCGGATGACGTTCTTGTCGTCGCCCTTGCCGAGACCTTCCAGCACGAAATCATCGAGCCCGGAAAGGCCGATCTCCATGGAGCGCAGCGCTTTCTGCAGGCTTTCCGCGAAGGTGCGGCCTATCGCCATCACTTCGCCCACGGATTTCATGGAGGTGGTGAGCGTCGTCGGCGCGCCGGGGAATTTCTCGAAGGCAAAGCGCGGGATTTTCGTCACCACATAATCGATCGTGGGCTCGAACGACGCGGGCGTCGCGCCTTTCGTGATATCGTTGTCGAGTTCGTCGAGCGTGTATCCGACCGCCAGTTTCGCTGCAACCTTCGCAATGGGAAACCCCGTCGCCTTCGAGGCCAGCGCGGATGAGCGCGAGACCCGCGGATTCATCTCGATCACGACAAGCTTGCCGTCCGCCGGATTGACCGCGAACTGAACATTCGAGCCGCCGGTTTCAACGCCGATCTCTCGCAAGACGGCGATAGAGGCATTCCGCATCATCTGATATTCGCGATCCGTCAGCGTGAGCGCGGGCGCGACGGTGATGCTGTCGCCGGTATGAACGCCCATCGGATCGACGTTTTCGATGGAGCAAACGATGATGCAGTTGTCCTTCGTATCGCGGACAACCTCCATCTCGTATTCTTTCCAGCCCAGCACCGATTCCTCGATCAGGATCTGGGTCGCGGGCGAGGCTTCAAGACCGCGCTCGGCGATGTACATGTACTCTTCGCGGTTATAGGCGATGCCGCCGCCCGTTCCACCGAGCGTAAAGGACGGCCGGATGATCGCCGGGAGGGGCACGTAGTCGAGCGCCGCCATCGCCTCAGAAAGATTATGGGCCAGCATGGATTTTGGCGTCGCAAGCCCGATCCTTCGCATGGCTTCCCGGAAAAGCTGGCGATCCTCGGCCTTGTCGATGGCGTGCGCCTTCGCGCCGATCATCTCCACGCCGAACCGGTCGAGCGTCCCGTCGCGCGCGAGCCGAAGCGAGGTATTAAGCGCCGTCTGCCCGCCCATTGTGGGCAACAGCGCCATACGCTCGTGCGGGTGCTCCTTCATCTCCCGCTCGATCACCTTGGCGACCATGTCCGGCGTGATCGGCTCGATATAGGTCGCGTCCGCAAGATCCGGGTCCGTCATGATGGTCGCGGGATTCGAATTGATGAGGACGATTCGATACCCCTCCGACTTCAGCGCCTTGCAGGCTTGCGTGCCAGAATAATCGAATTCGCTGGCCTGGCCGATCACGATCGGGCCAGCCCCAATGATGAGGATGGAGTCGATATCAGTCCGTTTTGGCATTCTTTAAGCGCTCGGGTTTCGAGGCGTTATAAAGGAAGCAGCGAGCGATTTAACAACAGCTTAAGATTGAACGCGTCACAATGGCATCTCCGGGCTGTATAACTTTGCTCCAAGCCCGGTTGCATGCCTTCTTGTAGCCAGGCAAGTGATTGTATTCAACCGAGTCATTCCTGAAAGGTTGCAGGCGCGTCCAAATATCAGAGCTGCAATGCGATGGCATGGTGGACTGAGCGTACCCGCATCATTATCATGCGCGCCATGAAAGATTTCTCCCTCGCAAGCGATTTTCCCCCGGCGTCCGAAGCGGATTGGCGCGCTACTGTCGCCAAAGCGCTGGGCAGCGCCCCTTTTCAAACCCTTGAAACCCCCCTCTACGAGGGATTTCGAACCGAGCCGCTCTACACCAGGCATGGAGAAGCACCGGCAATTTTCGGCAACCGAAGCTGGTCGATCATTCAGCCACTGATCGGCGAGAAGCAGTTCGCAGAGGATCTGACTGCCGGGGCATCCGCATTCTCTATCGCGTTCGACGCCTGTCCGGGCCTTGAGATCAAGGACGATCTGGAACCTCTGGTTGGCTTGGCCAACGAGCCGTTCTACATCGCGCCCGGCTCCTCCATTGCGGATGCCGCTCTCCTCTTGGCGTCGAAGAGCGATGACAAGCTGGCGGGTTCCGGCGGCTTCGACCCTCTCACAGCTTTCGCGCTCTCAGGCGAGCGTCCCGCTGACAAATCCGCGCTCTTTGCCGATTACGTCGACGCGGCCTTCTACCTTCATGAGCACGCGCCGTCATTTGTGCCGTTCCTCGCAAGCGGCCATGCCTGGAACGGCGCGGGAGGTTCGGCTACTGAAGAATTGGGCTTCGCGCTGGCCGCTGGCGTGGCCTATTGGCGCGCCCTCGCGCAGGCGGGCATGCCGCTTCCCGAGGCCGCGCGATGCATCGGATTTTCGCTCTCGGCGTCATCGGACATCTTCCTCACAATCGCAGCGTTCCGCGCCATGCGGCTTCTCTGGGCGCGAGCGCTCGCCGCGGCAGGAGAAAATCCGAACCCGGATTTGCTTCTCCTCGCCAAAATGCCGCCTCGCATTCTCACCGCCTACGATCCGCATGTGAACAATCTTCGCGCCACGGCGGCGGCCTTCGGCGCGGCGATAGGCGGCGCAGCCGGGATCGAGGTCCTGCCCTTCGACGATGCCGCCGGAAACGCAACCGAGCTTGCGCGGCGGCTCGCCCGCAACACCGGCCTTGTTCTGAAGGAGGAGGCATGGCTTGCCGCCGTCGCCGATCCGGCTGCGGGCTCCGGCTATGTGGAATCTTTGACTGGGGAGCTTGCAGCCCGCGCCTGGGCGCTTTTCCGGGAAGTCGAGGCGCGGGGCGGACTTGGCTCCGCCCTTGAAAGCGGCTTCATAGCGGAAAGGCTCCGGCGCCCGGCCGACATGCAAGAGCGCGCCATCGCGCGCCGGAACGAAAAGCTGACCGGTATTTCCGAATTCCCGAATCTGTCGGAAGTGGCTCCAACGCCGGAACCAGCCCCAGGGCGAATTGAAAGCGCGCTGGCGCTCACATCCGAGCTGACATTGCCGCCTCCTGGAAAGGGCGAGCGCTTCGCCTCACTCGTTTCCGCCGCCGCGGCGGGCGCGACGCTTTCCTATCTGCGTGCGGCTTCGCGAACCGTGAACGACATCGCTTTCGCTCCGCTCAATGCCGCGAAACGGGACGCCGAATCCTTCGAGTTGTTGCGCCGGAGATCGGATATCGCGCTTTCGAGCATCGGGTCCCGGCCGCCGATCTTCCTCGCGGCGCTTGGAAAGCCCGACGAGTATCGCGCTCGCGCAAACTGGGTGCAGGGCTTTTTCGCGGCGGGCGGGATCGAAGTTCTCGCGCCTGCCGAGGGCTTCGAGACCATCGATGCACTTGTGGCGGCATTCAAGCAATGCCCCGCGCCAGCAGTCTGTCTTTGCGCATCGAACGCCGTCTATGCCGCGATGCCGGGCGCTGCCGCCGCTCTCAAGAAAGCAGGCGCGGTGCTCGTCTATCTTGCGGGGCCGGCCTCCATTCTGAAGACGCTTGACGCGAAAGACAAAACTGCCATCGACCGCCTGATCTACGAAGGGTGCAACGCCCTTGCCGTTCTTCAGGAGGCGCAGCGCGTCCTGTGCGTCGACGAGTTATCCGAGGCCGCCGATCTCGAGGCGGAAGAAGCGGGCTTCGAGGTGTATGCCGAAGTCGAGACACGGTCCTACTGAGCGGCTATGGAAGGCTTGCGATGACACAATCTCCGTTGCCGGATTTTTCGAAGATCGAGTGGCAAACGCCGGATCTTCGGGCAGAAGCAACCGGCTCTGCCACAGAGACGCCGGAAGGCCTGACGCTGAAGCCGGTTTACGGACCGGGCGACCTCGAAGGCCTTGACTTCCTGAACACCTTTCCTGGCCTGCCGCCGTTCCTGCGCGGCCCCTACCCCACGATGTATGTCCAGCAACCCTGGACGATCCGGCAATATGCGGGCTTCTCGACTGCCGAGGATTCCAACGCCTTCTACCGCCGCAACCTCGCTGCGGGGCAGAAGGGTCTGTCGATTGCCTTCGATCTGGCCACGCACCGCGGCTATGACAGCGATCATCCTCGCGTTCCCGGCGATGTGGGCATGGCGGGCGTGGCCATCGATTCGATCTACGACATGCGCACCCTTTTCGAGGGCATTCCGCTCTCGGACATGAGCGTCTCCATGACCATGAACGGCGCGGTGCTTCCCATTCTCGCGCTTTTCATCGTTGCGGGCGAGGAACAGGGTGTTGCGCCGAAGCAGCTTTCAGGCACGATACAGAACGACATCCTGAAAGAGTTCATGGTGCGGAACACCTACATCTATCCGCCCTTGCCTTCGATGCGGATCATCTCGGACATCTTCGCCTACACATCCGCGAACATGCCGAAGTTCAACTCGATCTCGATCTCCGGCTATCACATGCAGGAAGCGGGCGCGACGGCGGATCTCGAACTCGCATACACGCTCGCCGACGGCGTGGAATACGTCCGCGCCGGGATGGCGACCGGCCTCAACATCGATGCGTTCGCGCCGCGCCTTTCCTTCTTCTGGGCGATCGGCATGAATTATTTCATGGAAGTCGCCAAGATGCGCGCCGCACGCGCTCTGTGGGCCAGGCTCATGAAGGATCTCGGCGCGAAAAACCCCAAATCCATGAGCTTACGCGCGCACTGTCAGACAAGCGGGTGGTCGCTCACGGCGCAGGACGTGTTCAACAACGTGGTCCGCACCTGCGTTGAGGCCTTCGCGGCGACGCATGGCGGCACGCAGTCGCTCCACACAAATGCGCTCGACGAAGCGCTTGCGCTGCCCACCGATTTTTCCGCGCGCATTGCTCGCAACACCCAGCTTTTCATCCAGCACGAGACCGGGACGACCCGCGTCATCGACCCGTGGGGCGGCAGCTACTATGTCGAGCGGCTGACCTACGAGCTTGCGAAGAAGGCGTGGGAGCACATTCAGGAGGTCGAGCGCCTTGGCGGCATGGCGAAGGCTATCGACGCCGGTGTGCCGAAAATGCGCATCGAGGAAGCCGCGGCCCGCACGCAGGCCCGCATCGACGGCGGCAAGCAGGTTATCGTCGGGGTCAACAGATATCAGCCTGAGGACGAAGCGCCGATCGACGTGCTGAAAGTCGATAACTCCTCTGTGCGCGCCAAGCAGATCGAGAAGCTTGCGCGGCTGAAGGCCGAGCGCGACCCGAAGGCGGTCGAGACCGCTCTCGCAGCGCTGACCAAGGCTGCGGCGGACGCAACCGGCAATCTGCTTGAGCTTTCCGTGAACGCGGCCCGCTTGAAGGCGACGGTGGGCGAAATCTCGGAGGCCCTGGAAAAGGTCTATGGCCGTCACCGCGCCGAGACCCGCGCGATATCAGGGGTCTACCGCCAGGAGATCGGGCAGATGGACGATAAAGTGCGGCGCGTCATCGCGATGTGCGAAGCGTTCGAGAAGGACGATGGGCGGCGGCCTCGCATCATCGTCGCAAAGGTCGGCCAGGATGGGCACGATCGCGGGCAGAAGGTGATCGCGTCCGCCTTCGCCGACCTCGGCTTCGATGTCGATATCGGCGCGCTTTTCGCGACACCCGCGGAGGTGGCGCGGCAGGCCGTCGAAAACGACGTGCATATCGTTGGCGTATCTTCGCTCGCGGCGGGCCATCTCACGCTCGTTCCCGAGCTGCGGCAGGAACTGGAAAAGCAGGGCCGGCCAGACATTCTTGTCGTGGCTGGCGGCGTCATTCCGCCCGACGATTACGCCGCGCTCTATAAGGCGGGCGCGATTGCGATTTTCGGCCCCGGCACCAATATCGCGGATGCGGCGGCGGATCTTCTTGCCAAGCTGAATGCGCATCTCGGTTATGTGAAGCGCGAGGCTGCCGAATAGGGCCAGCGCTCGCCGCGTCCAGGTTACGGCTTCGCGTCACATAGCTGCGAGTAAAAGGCAACCGCATTGCGTTGTTGCGGAAGCTTCGCGTTGACCGCAGCCGGGCTATCTGGCACGGGCGACCTGCAAGCGGGAGTGGCTGAAGCGCACGGCCCGTTTCGCTTTTGATACATTCGTTCTTATTTTGCGGCGTACGTGGCGAAAATAGCTGGGCTTGACGGTTGGACGAAGACCCACATTTGTAATAAAGTGGGAGCAGCTTTCCCCAGAGAACGAACATGAGCCGCCTGACCATCGACATCACCGAGCAGCAGCACAAGGCGCTCAAAGCCCTGGCCGCGCTTGAGGGCAAAACCATCAAGCAATATGCGCTGGAGAGGTTATTTCCGCCCGAGCGGGACGAGGAGACAGCGTGGGCGGATTTGAAAACTCTTATTGAGCGGAGGATAGCCGAAAGCTCCGCCGGCGCCATTTCCGGCAAGACTTTCGATGAGATCGTCGAGGACGAGTTGCGCACTGGCGGCGCGCCTTGAAAGCGCCTTTCGTTTTTCACCCCGCGGCGGAAGAGGAATTGCGGGAGATCCTCCGCTATACCCGCAAGAATTGGGGCGAAACATAGGCCAGGAACTCGCCGCCGGTAAGCAGCCTCGCAAAGACATGAGCGAATTGTATCCGGCTCTGCGCATGGCGCACTGTGAAAGCCACTATGTATTTTGTTTGCCGAGACAGAACGCCCCTGCCTTCATTGTTGCTATTCTGCATGAGCGCATGGATCTTGTGACGCGCCTAGAGCATCGGCTTAAGTAATGAACGATCAGGCTGCATTCTGGGACGAACGCTATAAGGGCGAAGACTTCGCCTTCGGCACAACCCCGAATGAGTTTCTCGCCTCGCAAGCGCACCACTCAAAGCCTGGGCTGCGCGTGCTCGTCCCGGGCGATGGCGAAGGCCGCAACGGGGTGTGGCTCGCGGAGCAGCGATTGATCGTCGACACGGTCGATGTCTCTCCCCTGGGCGTGGCGAAAGCCAAAAGGCTTGCGAAAGGACGGGGCGTCGAAATCAACGCGATGCTTGCCGACCTTCT
The DNA here is from genome assembly GCA_963764115.1 of uncultured Alphaproteobacteria bacterium. GTDB lineage: Bacteria > Pseudomonadota > Alphaproteobacteria > Rhizobiales > Rhodomicrobiaceae > Rhodomicrobium. The sequence goes on along the minus strand of CAVXRT010000033.1, from coordinate 86,332 downwards.
CACCTGGGCCTGGCCGCGTAACGCATACGATATCGTCGCCGCGCTCTATATCCATTTCTTCGACAGCGACCGGCCAACAATGCATCGGGCCATGCTGGCCGCGTTGAAGCCGGGCGGCATTCTGATCCTGGAAGCTTTCCGGCCCGAGCAGCTTGAACTGCAAAAAATCCATCGCTCGGGCGGCCCCAAGACAGCGGATATGCTCTACTCCACGGCCAAACTCGCGGAGGATTTCACCGGAGCGTCCATCCTTAACCTTGAGGAGGCGGTGGTTGACCTCGCCGAAGGGCGCCGCCATAGCGGCAAGGCCGCGATCATCCGTGCCGTTGTGAAGAAGCCGGAATAACCGCCATGAAGGCGCTGAAACTGGCGATTTCCCCGGCCGCCCTGTGCTTTTGGGCCCTATGCCTTGTTGTTGGCTATTCTGTCGTAAGCTCCAATGCGAGCCGGGTCGTGGCGTTCAAGCAGGAGAGCAGGTTCGGCTACGCGAAGACATCATTCCCCCTGCATATGAAGCGCTGGGATGAGGTGCTTTTCGCTCTTCTCGCCGCGCGCGCCAAAACTGAAATGGCCGAATTTTTAAAGAACGCGGAGCAGGATGCGAACGCGAAGCCCATCGAAGGAGAGTGGAAGCCTTACACCGAGGCGGTCAGCTATCTGGAGCAGTTCCGCACCCCTGCGCTCGTGAGCTACCTTGAGGTTGCGACTGTGACGCAGGGCGATGCACGGCCGGCAATCACGTTCCGCACGGTCAATTTCGACAAAGGCTCGGGCAAGGAACTCGCCCTTTCCGACATCGTCGACGGGGCTACCGACCGCTCCAACACCCTCGAAGCGATGGCGAATTACGCCCGCGCCGACTTGAAGGAGGAGACCGGCGAAGAGGAAGAGAGCGACACTCTTCTCGACCTGACCAAGCCCGATCTCGGCGTTTACGAACGCTTCACGCTGTGCCCTTCGACCAAGATCGGAAAGGCGGCCGGGCTGACGATCCATTTCCCCCCTGCGTTGGAAGGCCCCTACGCAGGAAGCGACTTTCACGTCACAATTCCGTACACCGTCTTCGCGAAATACTTGAAGCCCGGAATGAAACCGCTCTTCTCGGGCGAACCGCGGGCGACGCCCGTCTCTTTGCAGGATGTGGAATCTTGAGGCTGAGCGCCGGCGCCGTCACCAAGCGGGCTGAGGGGCGGCCGCCAAGCTGATGGATTGCCAGTTCGCGAACGGGGCGATTGGTAAAAGAACTTTGAAGATTGGACTCCCCACCGTTTAGCAAGGGGTCTTTTGGGCTGCGAGCGAGGGGTTGAACGGGGCGCCATTTTTGAGCATGGCGCAAGCGACATTGAGGAGGCGATCTGCAACAGATCGCAAAGCCCGGCCATGACTGTGCCCCCGGCCGCGCAGGGCGGCGTATTTGGCTTTGCTCGTTGGATCATGCTGAATGGCGATGCGCGCCCAATGGTACATGGCGTTGGCAAGCCGGTTACTACAGGCTTGCCTCCGGATGACAACGCAGCTCTTGCCGGACTTCTTGGTGACAGGCGCGACTCCGGCCAAATTGCGCAGCGCGGCGTAGTCGCGCCGTTTAAGGCCATCCCAAGCCTCTGCGAGCAGCGTGGCGAGGACAATCCTTCCAACTCCCGGCAAGGATGCGAGGATTTCCACGTCATGCTGCTTCTGCTGCCCCGCCCCGGCCTCCTCTGCTGGGATGAGCTTGGCCGTGAGAGCGTCCAGCTGGCGGTTTGCTTCTTTGATCTGCCCGTTCACAAGGCGGATGCGCGCAACGAGCGTCTTAATATGGGCGCTGGCCGCTTCAACCGTTCCCCTGGCAACCTGCACAGCCGGTTTGCGCAGCACAGCCAACACATGGGCGGCGTCGAAGCGCCGGATGCGGCAGCGCTTCAGCAGGTTGGCTACCGTGCCCTCGCGGATGCGCGCGGCCTTGCCGGGTGTGGGCGCCAGTTCCCACAGGTCTAGCAGCCAGGGGGCGCCAAGATCGCTTTCGAGCTCCAGCATGGCTGGAAAGTAGCGCCAAAGCTGCTCGCGCAAGCGGTTGGTGAGCCGGTTACGCTCCGTGCCAAGCTCGCTTGCGATGCGCGACCACTCGCGCAGTTCGATGACGGTTGGGTCGAGGGCGGCCAGCAGCCGGAAGCAATGCGGATCGGTGCGCAAGGCCGACGCCATCACTTCGGCGTCGCGGCTATCGTCTTTGGCTCCTGCCAGCGTGAAGCGGTCCCGGAAGCGATCCATTTGTTTCGGATTGAGGGCGTGAACCATCAAGCCGCGCTCGATCAGCGTCTCCACCACGGGGCCGTGCGGCGTTTCGATGGCGACGTAGATTTGGCTGGAACTGGCGGCGCCGCTCGCCGAAAGCAGCCAGGCGGCCATCTCAGCCAGGCCCTCACCGCTGTGCTTGAAGATTTTCTCGCCGATCTTGCGGCCTGTGCCGTCCGTCAGAAAGACGTGATGGCTTTCGCTCGCCCAGTCCACGCCGGCATACCATCGCTGTTCGCTCATGCCTTCTCCCCGCTTCAAACTGCGAGCCGCCGCAACCTCCGCCGGTCCCTGTACTGGCGCTCGGAAAAAAAGGCACAGGTCCGGCGCGGACCCCCCACGGGGCATCGATTACGGCCAGTCTGGCGGGGCGCACGTCCAATCTTGGCGATCGAATTGCAGGTTTTGTATGGTCGCTCCCGCCAGACCGGCTCGGTTCGCGAAGGCTACGCTGATTTGGGCCGCCGCCCGCAAGCCGCGCTCCGTTCCGCTACGCTTCACTGCGCGCGGCTTGCGGCGTGACCTTCGATGAACCGCCGGAGAACGGTACAGGTTTTGTTTTGTAAAAACGTATATATCTTTATAGGTAAGTAATTATCGGCTAAAAGCGCGTTGTGATGGCGGGGCTTGACCTGGCTTGACCCGGTCATCCAGTTCCAAGATCCAAAGAGATGGAGTTTGTCGCCCTGGATGGCCGCCTCGGAGGGCGGCCATGACAACAAGGGTATTCGACACGCTTTAAAGGAGCAAATGCATACAAGTTCTGTCGCACGCTGAACGTGGGCTTGGGCGCTGACTCGGCGTCCTTGTGACAGTCCCGGATACGGCCGATGGGCCGTTCCGGGAGACGTCGCGTTACTCGGCAGCCGCGCGAAATTCCGGCCTGTAGGTGAGGATCGGATCCCGGGCAGCCCGGGTTTCATCGAGACGCTTCCGCGGAGCGAAACGCGGCGCCTTCGTGAAGCGCTCGTGATCGCCTGCTTTCGCAGCTTCCGCGAGCTTCCTCATCGCCCCGATGAACTGATCGAGGCTCTGCTTCGACTCCGACTCCGTCGGCTCCACGAGCATCGCCCCCGATACGACGAGCGGGAAATAAACCGTCATCGGATGGAAGCCTTCGTCGATCAGCGCCTTCGCGAAGTCTAGCGTCGAGACGTGCGTACCCTTCAGGAAGCTGTCGTCGAACAGCGCTTCATGCATACATGCGCGGTCGCCGAAAGGCGCGGACAGACTATCGCTCAGGCAGGCGCGCACATAGTTGGCGTTCAGCACGGCGTCCTCCGATGCCTGCCGGATGCCGTCCGCGCCATGGCTCATTATGTAAGCGAGCGCGCGCACGAACATGCCCATTTGTCCGTGAAAAGCCGTCAGCCTGCCGAGCGGGCTCGCGGCCGCATCTTCGGCGTGCTCGGCCAAACGATAGCCGCCGCCATCCTTCGTGACGAACGGCAAGGGCGCGAAGGGCGCGAGCGCCTTCGACAGAACCACCGGCCCGGCGCCGGGGCCGCCGCCGCCATGCGGCGTGGAGAACGTCTTGTGCAGATTGATGTGCATCGCGTCCACGCCGAGATCGCCCGGACGGACCTTGCCCGCGATAGCGTTGAAGTTCGCCCCATCGCAATAGAGATAGGCGCCCGCCTCGTGAAGCGCCGCCGCGATCTCGGCGATCTCAGGCTCGAACAGCCCGCAGGTGTTGGGATTCGTCAGCATCATCGCCGCGACGCCCGGCCCAAGCTTGGCGCGCACGGCCTCTGCGCTAACGGTCCCGTCCTCGCGCGCCTCGACCGCGCGCACGGTGAAGCCGAGAAGCGCCGCCGTGGCCGGGTTCGTGCCGTGGGCCGATTCGGGAACGAGCACCTTCCGCCGGGTTCCGGCCTCACCGCGCGCCTCGATTGCGGCGCGGATCGCCATCATGCCGCACATCTCGCCATGCGCGCCCGCCTTGGGCGAGAGCGCAACCGAGTGCATTCCACTCAACTCGATCAACCAGCGGCTAAGCTCTGTCATAAGTTCGAGGGCGCCCTGGACCGTCTTTTCCGGCTGCAGAGGATGAATGTCCGCAAAGCCCGGAAGGCGCGCCATCTTCTCGTTCAGGCGCGGATTATGCTTCATGGTGCATGAGCCGAGCGGGAAGATGCCGGTGTCAATGGAGTAATTCTTCTGCGAAAGGCGCACATAATGGCGAATGGCCTGCGGCTCTGAAAGGCCCGGCAGACCAATAGGCTCGCTTCTCTCCAGGCCACCCAGCCGCGTTTCGGCCTCTTGAGGTTCGTCGAAATCGACCCCGCTTATCTCGGGCGAACCGATTTCAAAGATGAGCGGCTCCTCAACCGAAAGGCCGCGGTTGCCCGTGAAGGTGTGAACTTCGCTGGCAGGCTCCGCATGGTCCAGCGAAAAGTCTTTCGGCATCTCAACCATGAATCACCTCGTTAAGAGCAGCCTTGCAGGCGGCAATATCACTTGGGGTTGTAACTTCCGTCGCCGCGACGACGATCAAATCCTGAAGCGCTGGCTCGCCGGGCCACAGGCGGGAGCCGGGAACGCCGCCGATGATGCCGCGATCCGCAAGCGCATCGATCACCGCGCCGCTCTGTTTCGGCGTCACAATCGTGAACTCGTTGAAGAAAGCGGGCGTGATGACCTCGACGCCGGGGACTTCGGCGAGAGCCTTCGCCAAAGCGACGGCGTTCCCATGATTGAGCGCAGCGAGCTTTCTCAGGCCCGCCTCGCCGAGCAGCGTCAGGTGCGCCGAGAAGGCGAGCGCGCAAAGCCCGGAATTCGTGCAGATGTTGCTCGTCGCTTTCTCGCGGCGAATGTGCTGCTCGCGCGTGGACAAGGTCAGCACGAAGCCTCGCCGCCCATCCTCGTCAACTGTTTCGCCGCACAACCGGCCCGGCATCTGGCGCACGAATTTTCTGCGGCAGGCGAGAAGCCCGAGATAAGGTCCGCCGAAATTGAGGCCGTTCCCGATGGACTGGCCTTCGGCGACCACGATGTCGGCCCCCATCGCGCCCGGCGATTTCAGCGCGCCGAACGAGACGGCCTCCGTCACCGCGACAATCAGCAATGCCCCGCATTCATGCGCTTTCGCAGCCAAGGCCGTAAGATCGCTCACGCGCCCGAAGACATCGGGCATCTGCACGACGATGCAGGACGTATCGGCATCGCAGGTCACATCGAAGGTCGTCGCCGGATCGGCCGCCGCCGCATCGACTACGAAGCCGGAGTGATGAGAGACCGTCTCGATCACGGCGCGATAGTGCGGATGCAGGCCGCCAGACAGCACCGCCTTCTTGCGCTTCGTCAGCCGATGCGCCATCAGCACCGCCTCGGCCGCAGCAGTCGAGCCGTCGTACATCGACGCGTTCGCGATTTCCATGCCGGTCAGCGCCGCAACCTGGGTCTGGAACTCGAACAGATATTGAAGCGTGCCCTGCGCGATCTCCGGCTGATAAGGCGTGTACGCCGTCATGAACTCGGAGCGCTGGATCACATAATCGACCGTCGCCGGAACGTGATGCTTGTAAGCGCCGCAGCCCGCGAAAAACGGCACGGAACCGGCCGGGACGTTGCGCGCCGCCATGGCCGAAAGCGCGCGCTCGACGGCCATCTCGCTCTGCCGGCGCGGCAGGTCGGGCAACTCGTGCCGCAGCTTTGAGGTGGGCACGTCTGCGAAGAGCGCGTCGATATCGGCTGCGCCGATCCTGCCAAGCATGGCGCGGCGGTCAGCCTCGGTATGGGGAAGATAGCGCATCAGCCCTCCGACTTGGCGTAAGCGAGGTAGGCATCGCGATCCATGAGCGTGTCCAGCTCGGCGGCGTCGGCGATCTGGATTTTGAGGATCCAGGCTGCTCCCTCGGCGTCCTGATTGATGAGTTCCGGCTTGTCGTTGAGCGCTTCGTTGAGTTCCGTGATGACGCCGCTCACCGGCGCGTAGATATCGCTCGCCGCCTTGACGGACTCGACAACGGCGATCGGGGCTCCTTGTTTGACTTTCTCGCCCGTCGCCGGAAGCTCCACGAACGTCACGTCGCCAAGCTTTTCCTGGGCATAATTCGTGACGCCGACCGTCCCGATGCCGCCTTCAACGACAATATATTCGTGATCTTCGGTATATTTGGTGAGCGCCATGCTGTCTGACCTTTTGTTCTATGATTTGCGGACGTAACGGTGAGGAACGAAGGGCATGCTCGTGACGCGCGCCGGAACGGCGGCGCCGCGAATTTCGATCGCAAGCGGCGTGCCAACCTTGCCAAGCTCCGCCGGGATGTATCCCATCGCAATGGCGGCAGCGGCTGAGGGCGTGAACGCCCCGCTCGTGATTTCGCCGAGGGCTTTGCCGCCCGCATCCATGATCGTCATCCCATGCCGGGCGGCGGAGCGTCCCTCAAGCTTAAGCCCGGCTCGGATGCGGGAGGGGCCTTCCCTCAGCTCTTGCATAATGCGCTCAGCGCCAGGGAAACCGCGTTCAGCGCGGCGGCGCTTTCCGATCGAGAAGGTCAGCGCGGCCTCAACCGGCGACACGGTTTCATCCATGTCCTGACCGTAAAGGGGAAGGCCGGCTTCCAGGCGCAGCGTGTCGCGTGCGCCGAGGCCGACCGGCAAGACTTCGGGCTCGGCGAGGACCTCGCGAGCCATGGCTTCCGCATCGCCGGCCTCAACCGAGATTTCGAAGCCATCTTCGCCCGTGTAGCCCGAGCGTGAGACAAAAACGGGCCGCGACCGCATCGTAAATACGCCGCACGTCATGAAGCCGAGGGCCTCGACGCCTCGCATCAAGCGCGAAAGCACGGTGGCGGCTTGCGGCCCCTGCAGCGCGAAAAGCGCGCGATCCGGCTCTGGCTCAAGCCTTATACTCATAGGCAGCCGCTCCGCGACGTAGAGCGAGATCGATGTCCTTCCGGGACGCGTTGACAACCAGCGAGACGCCAGCGCCGTCCGCGTCGCGCGTGACCATCAGATCGTCGATTATGCCGCCCTCTTCGTTGAGAAGCTGTGTGTAACGGATTTGTCCGGGCTTAAGACCGAGCACGTCGCCGGGGACGAGCTTTTCGAGGGCAGCGGCTGCCGCGTCGAAATCCGGCCCTTTCAGGCGCGCCTGCCCCATATGCGACACATCGAAAAAGCCAGCGGCGCCGCGGACGTGAAGATGCTCCCTGACGATGCCGCTCGCGTATTGCAAGGGCATTTCATAGCCCGCGAAGGCCACGAGCTTGGCGCCAAGCTCGCGATGAAGCGCGTTGAGCGGCGTCAGGCGAAGCGTTGCTTCAGGCTTGATAAGAAATTCAGCTTCGCTCATGGTCAATTCCGTGACGTTAAGGCGCTCCGCTTTCGCGGCACTGCGCCCCCTCTGTCACGGGACCTGAGAGATTTCACCCGGGCTTGGCCGGGTCTACCCCTTCGGTGAGACGCGCGTGGTTCGCGCGGCTGCTTTCCAGAGTGCTGTCTGCGTGCGGTCCTTTTGCCTGAGAGTTTCCGGGGCGGTTGCTCCTTCGGCGCCAGCTAAGCTGGTCTCTCCCGCTTGCATCGCTCAGCACGCTTTAAGTCGCCTGCCCGGCCTGCCCTGTCAACCTGCACCAGGTAATAAAAGCTTGAATAACCGGATTCTGGGTAAATAGATGCGGCGTTCGCGGCACAGTTTGCCCGTTACAGACGCAAACCTCGCTAATCCGGCCAACGGACTGTCACCGCGCACCGCTCGATCGTCGTCCCGGCCGAGCGAAGCGCGAGCCGGGATCGTAAAAATTCAGGCCCTTCAGTCTGTTACGATCCCGGATAAGGCTTCGCCTTTCCGGGATGACGGGTGCAACGCGGCGCGACTTTCATCACCACCCGGCGTATCCGAAACCGAACGCCTGTGTCTTGTCGGACGCGGCCTTGCTCAGGACGAAAGAATAGTCGGCGCGCAAAGGCCCGACGGGCGAATCCCAGATGAGGCTCCCGCCCACGGAGGAGCGCAGAGCCGACGAATCGGAAATGACAAGGGTGTTCGCCGTGCCGTGCGCGGTCGCGTAGGCGGCGGCGAATTTCTGTGCATCCGTGCCGAAAGCGCTGCCTGCGGCGGTATAGACCGCGCCGCTGAGGCCAAGGTCTTGCGGCAGGAAAGGAAGCGCGAAACGCAACTCGGTCGTGGCTGAATAGAAAGTCGTGGCTCCCAGCGCATCGCCCGTCACCGCGTCGCGGGGACCAAGGCCCGCGGGCGCAAAGCCGGGGATGGTTTCGCCTCCCTTGTAGAAGGCGTCCACGACGCGCACACCCTGTCCGCCCCATCCCATGATGGCGCCGCCCGTCGTCCGGGCCGCCAGGGTGATCTCTTGCGATACGGGATAATAGGCGCGCATCTCGGCCGTGGAGCGGATGTAGTTGACGTCTCCGCCGGCGCCCGCAAAGTCCTGGGTTTCCTTGAAGTAGAAGCCGCGCGTGGGCTTCTTCTTATTGTCTCGCGTGTCGTAGATCATGTTGTAGCCGACCGAGGAAATCACAGCCTCGCCTGCAATCTGCTTCACCGCGAGGGAGGCATTCGGGTCGAGATTATAAACGTCGTCCAGCATCAAGGTGTAGTTGAAGCCGACGGAAAACTCGTCCGTGATCGGCACGCCGAAGCGAAGCGCGCCGCCGACCCTGAAATCCTCGTAGCCCGCGACGGTGTACCCGGCGGTCTCAGTGTAGTCCGCATTCTTGATGAAGGCATCCACGCCAAAGGACAAATTGCGATCCATGAAACGCGGCTCGGTCCAACTCACCGTCAACCCTTCGGTCCCCGAAAGCGCGCCCTCCAGCTTCACCTGAAGATATTGCCCCGTTCCCATCAGGTTGCGCTCGGTGTAGGTGACATCGCCGATGATCCCGGCGGAGGTTGAATACCCCGCCGCGAAGGAAAGCTCGCCCGTCTGCTGCTCTTGAACGGCGACGTTCAGAACCGTGCGGTCGGGCGCAGACCCATTCTCCTTCGTTATTTTGACCTCCTTGAAGAAGCCGGTTTTCATGAGCCGCTGCTTGGCCTGCTCAACCATCACCTTGTTGTAGGCATCGCCCTCAGCGATCCGGAATTCGCGGCGGATCACCTCATCCCTGGTGATGACATTGCCCGTGAAATCGATGCGCTCGATATATTCACGCTTGCCCCGCTCGACGGTGTAGACGACGGAGATCGTCCGCGTTTTGGCATCGCGGTCTATTCTGGGGCGGATCTGGCCGAAGGGCTCGCCGCGCTCGGCCGCAGCCGCTGTCAGCGCCTCGACGCTCTTTTCAATGAGATCCGCATTGTAGATGTCTCCGGGACTGCCGAGGACGCGCTTTTGCAGGTCTTCCGCGTTCAACGGCCTGAGCGTCACTTCGACGTCGATCGAACCGAAAGTGTAGCGCGGCCCTTCCTCGATAACGAAGGTGAGGAAGAAGCCTTTCTTCTCCTGGTCGGCATCGGCTCCGGCGGATATGACGCGCATGTCGGCGAAGCCGTTCCTCAGATAGAAGCGCCTGAGAAGCTCGCGGTCGAGATTGAGGCGGTCGGGATCGTAGATCGAGGTGGGCTTCAGGAAATCAAGAAGGCCCGATTCCGTCGTCGTGATTGCGCCCCGCAATTCCGCATCGCTGAAGGAGGCGTTTCCGAGGAAATTGATCCCGGCGACTTTCGTTACCGCGCCTTCACGGATTTCATAGACGAGATCCACGCGATTATGGTCGAGTTCGATGATTTTGGCTTCGACCTGCGCCCCGTAATAGCCCTGCCGGCGGTAGACATCGACAATCCGCTGCACATCGCTTTGGGCGCGCGCCACCGTGTAAAGCCCGGAGGCCTTTAGCTGCACCTCTTTTGCAAGTGTGTCCGAGGTGACTTCCTTGGCCCCCTCGAACGCCACGTTGCGAATGAGCAGAGCCTCTGCGACCTCGACGACGACCGAGCTTCCCTCGAGCTTGATATGGACATCGCGGAAAAGCCCGGTCGCGAACAGCGCTTTGACGCTTTCGTCCGCCTTGCCGGCGTCGTAGCGCTGGCCGGCATGCAAGGTCATATAATGTTTGACGGTTTCGGCTTCGATGCGCTGATTGCCCGTCACCCGGATCTGCCCGATGACGGGGCCGGTGTCGGCGCAAGCCGCGGGAGGTTTCGCCACGCCGATAGTCAGGAGCGCCGCGATAACCATGAGGATAGCCAGGATCGACCCGGGCGCTCGACCCGTTCTGCGCCGTTGCCTGGCAGCCGTACTCTGTACGCCAACTTTACAGGAAACCATCCTCGAAAAGAGACCAGCCCTTTATGACGCGAGCGTGGCTGGGCGGAGGTCATCTTGATTCGCGCGGATCAGCGCCGGAAAAACAAAAGCAGCGCCGGAAGACGCCGCCCAAAGGGCCGCTTTCGCGGCCCCTGCATAAGTCGCCTCTTCTAGTAGCAGAAGCTGTAGGCGTTGACGCTGCAGAAGCCTGGGCTATAGCCGGCGGACCGGCAGTTCCAGTAGCAGCTGCCGCCCCCATAGCCATAGCCATAATCCCACAAGCCTATACCATAGAAGGGGAAGAAGCGCCCATTGCGCCAGTAACCGCGGTGACCGTTAATGGCTGCCTGGCCGCCAAAGACGCCACGTCCGGCTGTCCGGCCACTGTAAAATTGACCTGAGCCATGCGACATCCCCATGCCACCGAAGCTATGGCCCATGCCGCCACTGAATCCCATGCCGTGGCCGCCGCCGATACCCCATGCCGCCGCCGCCATGCCTCCGCCCATTCCTCCGCCACCGCCGTGGCCACCGCCGCCGCCGCCGTGGCCGACAAGCGTAAATGTGCTCGGCGCCGTCGCTGACGACAACGCAGCGCCCTCATTCAAAGGACCGGCCGAGGCGGAGTAAGCACCCAGCGACAGCCCGAGCGCTGCGACGGCGGCGACGGTAAGTTTCTTGATCGACATGATAACATCTCCTGACTCAGTTCACGATCCCTTCTCGGCCCAGACAGGATCGATGGCTTTTAAGCCACGCTGATATTCAGGCGAAACCTGCTGCCAAGGCATTGTTCCAAGCGCCAGCAGTTCCGTTGAGAAATCGGAGGAGTTTCTGCAGTTTTAATTGCAACTGTTTGTATCAATGCACGGCGGCGTGCTTCCGCCGTGCGGTTGCATCTCCGTCAATACTAGGCAAAACTGGCCAACGGGTGGCGGATCCCGCTCGCTTCGGGATTCGTCATCCCGGCCAAGCGAAGCGCAAGCCGGGATCGTAAAAGACTCTGCGTTTCAATGTGCTACGATCCCGGATAGGCCTTGCGCCCTTCCGGCATGACGGATGGGTGCAAGCCATTACGTGCCCGAAATACGTTACTTAGCCAGCGACTGGCACAAGCCTGTCGACCACCTTTGCAGAGCAGATCACGCCCGGGATGCCGGCGCCCGGGTGCGTGCCCGCACCGGCCAGAAAGAGATTCTTGATCCCCTCCGCCTTGTTATGGAAGCGGAAGAACGCCGACTGTGTGAAGTGCGGCGCGATCGAGAAACCGGCCCCGGCATGGCTCAGATAGTTGGTTTTGAAATCCTCGGGCGTCATCATAATTTCCGCCCTGATCGTCTCGCTGAGCCCCGGCAGAATGGTGCGTTCGAGGCCCGAGACAATGCGGTCTCTGAGGCGAGGCGCCTCGGCCTTCCAATCGATATCGGCCAAGAGATTGGGCACAGGGCAAAGGACGTAATAGGCGTCGCAGCCTTGCGGCGCGAAGCTCGGGTCGGTTGCGGTCGGCCGGTGGATGTAAAGCGAGAAATCCTCGGCCAGGATTTTCCGCCTGAAGATGTCGTCCAGCAACCCCTTGTACCGCTTGCCGAGCCAGATCGTGTGGCGCGCGAGGTCCGGATATTGCCGGCTCGTCCCGAAATACATCACGAACAGGCCCATCGAAAGCCTTGCCGTTTTCCGCTTCAGGCGCGCGGTCATGCCCTGGTCGCGAGCGGGGATCATGTCGCCGAACAGATGCATGGGATCGGCGTCGGAGACCACGATATCGGCGGGAACGATCGTACCATTATCGAGCCGCACGCCCGTCGCCGTTCCGCCCTCAATCACAATAGAGGCGACCGTAGTATTGAGGCGGACGTTGACGCCCTCCTCTTCCATCAGCTTGCCAAGCCCCGCCACGATCGCGCCCGTGCCGCCTTCCGCATAGAAGACGCCCCACTTCCTTTCGAGATAGTGGATCAGACCGTAAATGCTGGTGGTGTCGAAGGGGCTGCCGCCGACGAGCAGCGGCTGGATGGAAAGCGCCTGCCTGATTTTCGGGCTATGGAAGTATTTCGTGACAAAATCCCAGACGCTTCGGTAGCTGCCGAGCTGAACGAGGCGCGGAATCTGTCCCACCATTGTCAGCGGATTGTGGAAGGGCTGGTCGGCAAGGTTCGTGAAACCCGCGTCGAACAGCGCCTTGGAGTGTTCGAGCATCCTGAGATAGCCGTCGCCGTCAAGCGGATCGATAGCGCGCATGGCAGCGAGGGTTTCTTCGAGCGTGCCGCCATAATCGAACGTCGAGCCGTCCTCGTCGAAGAAGAAGCGGTACCAGGGAGAGAGCGGCTTCAGCGTGAAATAATCGCTGCTCTTCTTGGCGAAGAGCTCAAAAAGTTCCTCGAACAGGAACGGCGCAGTGATCACGGTCGGCCCGGCGTCATGCTTGAAGCCGTCCTTCTCAAAGACCTGCGCGCGCCCGCCGAGCATGGGCGCCCGGTCGAGGAGCGTCACCCGATAGCCCTTCGAAACAAGCCTGAGCGCCGAGGCGATGCCGCCAAATCCCGCCCCGACCACCACAGCCCTGTTTTTCGTTCCGGTTGAGACGCGATTGCCTGTCTGTGCGACGATCTGATCCATGACTTACCCTTTTTGTTCTTAAGGCTCGACGCCTTCGACAATGACGATTTCGGCGGTGGAGGATGCGAGGCGATGGGCGCGGGCTGCCTCGTATTCTTTCGAGTTGTAGCAATCGAGCGCCGCCCGGTACGACGGAAATTCGATAACAACGTTACGGCTGCGCGCCTGTCCTTCAGCCGCCGTGAAGGACCCGCCGCGCACGAGGTGCTTCGCGCCGTATTCTTTGAATGCCGCGGCCGCGCCGGAAACGTAGTCCTTATACTTCCCGGGATCGCTGACATCGATGCGAGCGATCCAGTATGCTTTCGGCACAGCTTTTCTCCGTCAACCAGAATAGACAACAGGATGGCTTAACCTGTAAACTCCAGTTTACAAACTTTGGCTTATGGGTCATACGGTGCAGATGGCTAAGCTGTTTTCCACAGGCTTTCAATAGGGCGCATTGGCTAAGCGCTCAAAAGTTAGAGAACATGATTAGCTTCGGTCGAGGCATGGACTGCGAGAACGTTAAATGAGCGGCCAGTTAGAGTATTTTATGAAGCTGCGTGCTCGCGTAGAAGCGCGGCTTGCGGAACTCGTCCCGTCGGGCGCTTCGGGAGACCCATTGCTGGGATCGATGCGGCACAGCCTGCTCGCCCCGGCGAAGCGGGTGCGGGCCGTGTTGATGATGATCGCGGCGCGCGAGCTTGGCGGCAAGGAGGAGCACGCGCTCGATTTGGCCTGCTCGCTCGAAATGCTCCATGCCGCATCGCTGATCCTCGATGATCTCCCGGCGATGGACGATGCCGAGACGCGCAGGGGCCTGCCCGCCAACCACCGTGTCTACGGCGAGGCGACAGCCATTCTTGCCGCGATCGGCCTGATGAACCATGCCTACGGCGTGGCGGCAGCCTCGGAGGCGTTGGACCTCCAACAGCGCGTTGATGCCGTCGATGTCTTGCAATGGTCGATCGGCCTCGATGGCCTCGTGCGCGGCCAGCAGGACGATCTGGCCGACGACCGCGCCATGATGACGCAGGCCGAGCTGGAGCGCATGTACGCCCGCAAGACCGGCGCGCTTTTTGCCGCAGCCGCCGAATGCGGGGCCATTGTGGCAAAAAATGCCGCCGCCCGCCCTGCCATGCGGCGTTTTGGTCTTGATCTTGGCGTCGGATTCCAGATTTTAGATGATGTCCTCGACGCGCGCTGCACTCGCGACCGCGCGGGCAAGGATGTCGATCAGGATTGCGGACGCACCACGTTTGCGAGCCTGCTCGGGGTGAACGGAGCAGCCGCGCTCGCGCGTTCGAAGATCGAGGGCGGCGTGACTTCGGCTTGCATGGCGGCTAGAACCTCGGGCGGAGATGGCAGGATGTTTACGGCCTTCGCCGCACGGCTCGCCGCAGCGTTTTCGGATTTGATGCCGGAGTTCCAGGGAGAGCTCGCGGCCAGCGGATGAGCAGGTGTCGATGAGCGATTGGCTCTTTTACTTAGGAATATTTCTCGGCGTATTTTTCTTTATGGAAGGCGTGGCCTGGTTTCTGCATAAGTACGTTATGCACGGCTTCCTCTGGGTCCTTCACAAGAGCCACCACGAGCACCGCAAAGGCATGTGGGAGCTGAACGATGCCTTTGGCCTGTTTTTCGTTGCGGTTTCGATGGCGCTGTTCGAATGGACAGTGCAGCTCGGCGGCCCAACCTGGGCGCTGTTTGTCGCCCTTGGCATCACGGCCTACGGTATTGTCTACTTCCTGGCCCACGACGTCCTCGTTCACCACCGCGTCAATCTCGGCCTCAATCCCAAGAAGGGGTATTTGCGGCGGCTTTATCAAGCGCACCGCCTGCATCATGCGGTGGATGGCAAGGATGGCTGCGTGTCCTTCGGCTTCGTTTTCTCGCGCTCGCCTGATCATCTGAAGCGTAAGCTCCAGGAACTCGCGCCGTTGCGGGCGGAGCAATACAGCAAGATCGACGCGAAGCGCACGCTGCACTGACGCAAAGGCTGCTCGCTCGTCATCCCGGCCAAGCGAAGCGCGAGCCGGGATCGCAAAAAAGCAAGCGCCTTAATCTGTTACGATCCCGGATAAGGCTTCGCCTTTCCGGGACGACGGTTACAAACCCTGTGTCGCGTGACCAGGTGCATCACGCGATTATCACTGCGGGCGGCCATAGGCCGCGAGAAACACCTTGATCGCGCCCTCGATATTGCGGTCGATCTCCGCCTGACCCGGTCTGCTGCGGTCGCCCAGCATCATGCGCAGATGAATGCCGGTTTTGCACAAATCCAGGAATTGGCGGGCGGCGAGTTGCGGATCCTCGACGTTAAGGACGCCCTCGCCTGAAAGACGCCGGATGTAGGCCGCGAGCCTGTTCATGCCGATGCAAGGACCGGCCTCGAAGTACGCCTTGCCGAGCTGCGGAAACTTGGTCGAGGCGCCGACCACGATGCGCAGGAAGTCCAGATGGTCGAGGTCCAGGAGCATGTCGAGGAAGGTCTGGCCGAGCTTTCGAAGTACGCGGGCAACATCCCTATCGGTCTCATCCAGCGTAAACAGCGCTTCGGCCTGCTTTAGACGGTCCTCAATGATTAGCGCCTCGAACAGCTTCTCCTTGCTCGGAAAATACGCGTAGAGCGTGCCTTTCGACACGCCTGCGGTACGAACGATATCGCCGATGCTGGCGCCGTCGAAGCCGTCATGCAGAAAAACGCGGCGCGCGCCCTCGATAATCTGCTGGCGCTTGGCCGTATCGTGGGCGCAACCGGGCATCGCATCGATCGAAGAGTGGTCGATGGCGGCATCTGCGTTCGAGATTTCGGTCATTCGATCTTCTCAATGTGGCCACGGCATGTGTCCAAATATAGGTTGGCAGATTCGCCTAGGCCCGACTTTCACCAGTTTTTGCTCTTGACGCCGTTAAGCTACTCGCTTATTTGCGGATTGAACCGAACGGTTCGGTTCAGATGTCCTTTGGCGGGCGAATAGTCAAGAGCAAAGTATGATGAAAACGGATTTGAACGTCCCGCGGAGCGACCTGACAGAGCCAGAGGCCGCGGAAGCGCCTGCCGTTGCCGATGACTTCGAAGAGGAAGCCGCGATCCCGCGCACGGAAGCGAAAGCGTTTCGCTCTCAGGCTTTCGATCCAGCTCCCGCCCCGGCGGCGCCTGATGTCGCCAAAGCGCCCCGCAAACGCCGTATCCTCCTCCCGCTCGGCATTATCGCCGCGCTCGGGATCGGCGGCTATTATGTCCAATACTGGTGGACCGAAGGCCGGTTCTATGTTTCGACCGACGATGCCTATGTGAAGGCGGACCTCTCCGTGATATCGGCCAAGGTCTCCGGCATCATCACCGCCGTTCCCGTCAAGGACAACATCAGCGTCCGCGCTGGCGATGTCCTTGCCCAGATCGATGACCGCGATTACACGATCGCTGTCGATTCTGCCCGGAACAAGCTCGCGACCCAGGACGCGACAATCGAACGGCTGAAACAGCAAGCGATCGCACAGCTGGCCATGATCGATCAGGCGAAGGCGCAAGTCGCCTCCGCGAAGGCGAGCCTCGTGCGCGCGTCCGCGGATTTCGAACGCGCACAGGCCCTTGCGCAGCAGGAGTATGGCAGCAAGCAGAAGCTTGACCTGGCGCGGGCGGAACGCGACCAGGGAGAAGCCGCTGTCAAGGCTGCGGAAGCCGCCCAGGCTTCGACGGAGGCCAATCTCACGGTGCTGAACGCGCAAGTGAAGGAAGCACAGGGCGTTCGGGCAGAGTTGCAGTCGAGCCTGGACAAGGCGCTGCTCGACCTGAGCTACGCGACAGTCAGGGCGCCGTTCAACGGCGTGATCGGCAACAAGGCCGTGCAGGTGGGCCAATATGTGCAGCCGGGCACGCGGCTCCTTGCGCTCGTCCCCCTCGATACGGCCTATATTGAAGCGAACTACAAGGAAACGCAGCTCGACCGCATCCGCCCTGGGCAACCGGCCGACGTCACCGTGGATGCCGCCGATGGCCGCGTCTACCACGGCGTCGTGGAAAGCATCGCGCCCGCGTCGGGTTCGCAATACTCGCTGCTCCCCCCGGAGAACGCGACAGGCAACTTCACCAAGATCGTTCAGCGCGTGCCGGTGCGCATCCGCGTTGACGGCGACGCCATTCGCGAGGGCGTTTTGCGCCCCGGCCTGTCCGTCGTGACCTACGTGAACACAAAGGGCGATCATCAGGCCGGAGACACAGCTCTTGCTGCGCCCGCTAGCGCCGAAGCCCGGAAATAGATGTCCGCGTCCGCACAATCCATCCCCGCGCTACCGGCGAGCAAGCGCATCGAGCCCGCCGCCGCGCCGATGCATGCGGCCGAACCGCAACTCACCACCCGCCGGGTCGTGACCTTCGTCGTCATGGTCTTCGGCATGTTCATGGCGATCCTCGACATCCAGATCGTGTCGGCGTCGCTGTCGGAAATCCAAGCGGGCATCTCGGCGAGCGCGGACGAAATCCCCTGGGTACAGACGAGCTACCTGATCGCCGAAGTGATCATGATCCCGCTTTCGGGGTTTCTCTCTCGCGCTCTCTCCACCCGCTATCTCTTCGTGATCTCAGCGGCGGGCTTCACGCTGATGAGCATCATGTGCGCGACCGCGACCTCGATTGAGGAGATGATCGTCTGGCGCGCGCTGCAAGGCTTCATCGGCGGCGGCATGATCCCGACCGTGTTTGCCTCGGCCTTCACGATCTTCCCCAAAAGCAAGCAACCGGCAGTCCAGCCTCTCATCGGGCTTGTCGCGACGCTGGCGCCCACCATCGGACCAACGATCGGCGGCTATCTCACCGACCTCTTCTCCTGGCACTGGCTGTTTCTCGTCAACGTGCTGCCGGGGATCGTGGTGACGGTGGTTTCCTTTTTCCTGATCGATTTCGACAAGCCCAATTTCAAGCTTCTGCGCCAGTTCGACTGGATCGGCTTCCTGACCATGGCGGGCTTTCTCGGCGCGCTCGAATACATCCTTGAAGAAGGCCCGACCGACAACTGGTTCGACAGCGATCACATCACCATAGGCGTCGTCTTCTCCGCCACATGCGCCATATTTTTCTTCTGGCGCGTCCTGACGGCGGAACATCCGGTTGTCGATCTTTCGGCTTTCAAGGACCGCAATTTTGCGACGGGGTCGCTGTTTTCCTTCGTGCTGGGCGTCGGCCTTTATGGGTTGACCTATCTTTACCCTGTCTATCTGGCCCGCGTGCGCGGCTACTCGGCCCTGCAGATCGGCGAGACGATGTTCGTCACCGGCATCTGCATGTTCTTCATGGCGCCGGTCTCCGGCAAGCTGATGCAGCGCGGCGTCGATCCCCGCATCATGCTCGCCGTCGGCTTTACGGGCTTCGCAGTCGGCACTTATCAGGCCTCGCTCATGACTGTGGACTGGGATTTCTGGGAGCTTCTCGTGCCGCAGATTTTGCGGGGCATCTCGCTCATGCTCATCATGATCCCGGTCACGACAACGGCGTTGGGCACGACGCCGCCGTGGAAGCTCAAGAATGCCTCGGGCCTGTTCAATCTGACGCGCAATCTCGGCGGCGCGGTAGGCCTCGCATTGATCAACACGCTTCTGAACAAGCGCCTCGATCTGCATCTGGCGCGCCTGCACGAGCAGGTGGCCTGGGGACGCTCCGCGGCCGAGGAAGCGCTTGCCAAGCTCACAGAGCAGATGGCGTATTTCGGCTCCGACGCCTCGCTTGCCGCCACGAAGAAACTCGGGCAGCTCGTGCGCAGGCAGGCGACCGTCATGGCCATCGGAGACGTGTTCTGGGCGCTGACCGTCCTCTTCCTGCTGGTCGCGCTACTGGCCCCTATCGTGCGCCGTCCCAATCAGGGCGCAGGCGGCGGGAGCGGACACTGAGAGAAAAAGCCCCCCAATTTTTGGTGAGGTTTGCCCTCCACCCTCTTATCTCGGCTCGAGTGCTGTCAGCACTATGAAACTGCTTTGCTAGATTTTTTCCTTTGGTACTTGAATACATCTGAAAATAGTTTTTCTATATACGCTTGCCTAATCGAGACGCTCTCCCAATATCTCTAAAGCGGGCAAAATTAGAATACGCGATGTTCCAGCAAAAGCTCTACCGGTTGCCTGCGGGGACAGAACTTCTTGTTCAACTGCTAACCTGGGGGAGGCAGATTTGTCTCACAAATTCGCAGTCGGTCAAACAGTCCATTTCACCCCAAGCCGTGGCCATGACGCTATTGCAGGTAATTACTTGGTCTGCCACCTCATGCCGGCGTCCGACTATCAGGATGAGCCGCGTTACCGCATAAAGAGCGTGGCGGAACGTCACGAACGCGTAGTTTCCGAAAGTGCGTTGAAGCAGCGGCAGTAGACTGCGAACTTCCCGTAAATGTGCAATTGCCCGACGATACGAACATCTGATCGCTTCGGCGCCGCCTTCCGGCGCCGGCGGTTTGAGGCGTGTATTTGGGACCACCTTCCCAATCACGGTAGAAAAGCCTGCGGCGGGAGATCATAAGACAGAAGTTCGAACCACTCTCATCAACGAGGAAACACCATGTCAAAAGGCCAAAAACGAAGCAACCGCGAGCCCAAGAAGCCTAAAGCCGTTAAACCCAAAGAACCAGTAGCAGCGTCTTTTACATCAAGTCTGACAAAGGGGAAGGACATGCCGAACGCAGGCGGCAAGAAAAAGCCTTCCTGATACTTACTTCATCTTGCGGCATGGGAAGTTCGGGGGGGATGGCGGCCGGTGCAATCGGTACCCGCCATCGCAATTAGGCCGGTTGATGGCGAGATTCTCCAACGCCCTATCACGCGGCTTCGAGTCCATCCCAGGCAGAGAGCCGCCTCGCCCGAAAGCATTTCCGCCATCCAGCAAGCACACCAGTAATGCGTATCCGCGATCCAGAAAGCCGAAGCGGGGCGAGAATTTTCCCCTCAGCAAGATCTTCAAGCAGGAGACGAACTCCGCAATCGCCGCAATCTCACTCGGTGGTCGAGCCGCGAGCCTGATCGGCTACGGTAAGCCAAGCCAATAGCCGGCGAAGGCTTGAGCGAATGGCCTTGTCGCTACACCTTCAGGCGTTGTCTGGCGGTCTCGTTCACGAGGTAGGCGAAGGGACGGTTCCTGGGGACCGCTTTTCCAAGCTCGGGCACGGTCCAAAGCCCTTTGCGTCTCGGGGCATATCCAATGCGAAGCGTCGTATGAGACCGAATCGCAGCAATCGCGCCCGATATCGCCGCCGCCGCCTTCCGGCTTCTCCCCACGATGGCGCGGCCATCCCACGCGCTTTCCCCGCGATTGGCGACGATGCGGCCAATATCGCGATAGACGCGCCGCGCGCAGCCGATGCCGACAGCAGCGCCCAGCGGAAGCCGCTGCATCCCGAACAGCGCCGAGCGATAATATTCGTCCGCCTCGCGCAACAGCTTGCGCGTCACCTCGAACACGGCCTTTCGAGTTTGCGGATCGCTCAGGTCCGCGCCGTCGATTCCTTCCTCGCGCAGCCATACCCGCGGCAGATAGCAGCGCCCGCCCCTCGCATCCTCCACGACATCCCGCGAGATGTTCGTCAGCTGGAAGGCGATGCCGAGGTCTGAAGCGCGATTGAGCGTGGGCCGCTCGCGTACGCCCATGATCATGGCCATCATCACGCCGACGACGCCCGCCACGTGGTAGCAATAATCGAGCGTATCTTCGAGCGTCTCATAAGCACGGCCGTTCACGTCCATCTCGAAGCCCTGCAGGAGCTCCATGGGATGGCGTTCGGGAATGCCGTGCTTGCGGGTAACGCGGCCGAGCGCGATGAACACCGGCTCATCGGCGTGGCCTTCCAGCGCTCGCCTCGTCTTTTCTCTAAGCTGATCAAGGCGTTCCGCGGGAGTTTCGGTGCTGGCCGTCTCCCTTGCAAATCCGAGGATCTGGTCGTCGATCACGTCGTCGCAGTGGCGGCACCATGCGTAAAGCATCATGGCGTCGTAGCGGACGTCGCGCGGCAAAAGCTTCGCGGCCATAGCGAAGCTTTTGGAACCTTTTTTGATAAGCTCGTGGCTTAGAGAGATGATGGGGTCCATACGACTAGCTCGCCGAGGAAACCGGCTGCGGTATGGGGTTGACGCTCGTCTCTCCCATGACCCGCAGCGCTCTGCTTATAGGAACTGGAGGCCAGCCTACAAGAAGACGGGCCTGGTCCGCAAGTGTCAGGCTTGAGCTATAAAAGCGCTCTATGAGCGGATCGCCGAGCATGTAGAAGCGCTCAAGCACACGGTAGCGCTCGATGGGCGTTCTGGCGGCCCAAAACAGCATCCGGTTCAAAAGCCGGAAGAATCCCTGATCCTTCCAGTGCTTCCGCGCCCACTTCTGCGTCAATTGATGGAGCGTCTCGCTGGTCAAATGATCCATCGCCGCTATGGCTTCCGCGCATTTCACCGCGAACGGGAACGAATAGCTCGTCGTGTGATGGAAGAAGCCGCCGCGAAGGCCCAGAGCAGGCACTCCCGCCGTGTTCTTCTCAAGGATGGCGTCGACATCGCCGCCGAGCACGATCGGCAGCACGCCGCGCTCCTCGCGTACGATTTCGGCGATTTCCCAGCCGCGCTCCTGGGCATACTCCAGGCAAAGCCCGCGAAGCGTCGGCGTATCGATGCTTGCCGTGTCGCTGTAGTAGGTGTCCTCGATCAGCATGCTGTCATGCGTGAACGGCAGCGTATAGACGAAGCGATATCCGTCGCGCTGCTTGACAGTCGCGTCCATGATGATGGGGTATGGCTGACCGTGCGGCCGCTCGAAGCGGACCACCAGCCCCACGAATTTCTGGTATCCGATCGTCAGACCGTCCACCCGCCCGATTCCCCTTGCATCGATCACGCAGGGCGCACGAAGAATCTCGCCCCCGGAAAGCTCCACCTGATGCGGCCCGACGCTCACGACCCGGGAGTCAAACCGCACGCAATCTTCAAGAAGCGGATACGCAGCGTCATGCAGCGTTTCCGAAAAGATCGAGTTGTACCCGGACATTAGCATACGCGAATGCTTTGGAAAGCGCACCTGCTGTTCGTCCCAGGAATGTGCGACGAATGGCGCGATCCAGCGCCAGGCGTCCCTGCTAATATCCTTGTCGTGGAAAGACCAGGTGTGATTCCCTCCCAGCTTTTCGCCCGCCTCCAGCACACAAAGCCGGAGATCGGGCCTCAGCTGCCGGAGGCGATAGGCTGTGAGCGTGGCCGCAAGGCCGCCGCCCGCGAGGATGACGTCAAAATGGCTGTTGTTCATGCTCTCACTCTGCCCACAAATTGATTTAAGTCAACGGAGCCAGCCCGATAAAGTTTCCGCGAGATTCTCGTGAGGAATTATCTAATCACTTGACTTCAAGTTTCGATTCTGCATGCAGGATTTGTTTCCTCAGGACTGCGCGGCTGTCTCAACAGCCTGTCGAATTGCTCTTGCTTCAGCGGCAACGAGGGGCTATTCCTTGCGGGAGGCGGCTTTAGCCGCCTTTTTGCATGCCCGTGACGGCTTCCGCCGTCTGTCGGCGGGGCAACCCGCAGGAGGAGGGCCTGCTCCACCATCTCTCTTTTTCGGAGCACAGACATGACAAAGCGCATCAGCGCCAAACATAAAATTGATCGCCGCCTTGGGGAAAATCTCTGGGGCAGACCGAAGAGCCCGCTCAACAAACGCGAATATGGTCCCGGCCAGCACGGCCAGCGCCGCCGCGGCAAGACCTCCGACTTCGGCACCCAGCTGAAGGCGAAGCAGAAGCTGAAGGGCTATTACGCCAACATCACCGAGCGGCAGTTCCGGCTCATCTACGCGGAGGCCACGCGGCTCAGAGGCGATACGTCCGAAAACCTCATCGCTCTCCTGGAGCGACGTCTCGACGCTGTCGTTTATCGCGCCAAGTTTGTCTCGACACCGTTCGCCGCCCGCCAATTCGTCAGTCACGGCCATGTGAGCGTGAACGGACGGCGCGTTAACATCCCAAGCTACCGGTGCCGGCAGGGCGATGTTGTCGAGGTCCGCGAAAAGTCTCGTGGACTCACCTTCGTTCTCGAAGCTGCCCAGAGCGCGGAGCGCGATGTTCCCGATTATCTCGAGGTCGATCACAACAAGATGACGGCCAAGCTTGCGCGCGTTCCACAGCTGACCGACGTGCCCTATCCCGTCGTGATGGAGCCAAATCTCGTCGTCGAGTTCTATTCACGCTAATTCAATCGGGCGGGTGCTTTTTCCGTGGCAATGTGCCATCGAAATCAGGCATTCGCCCGCTTGTGAACCCCCACATATTGCGTTACTGACGCGCCTAGAAATAACAGCCGGTGCTTCGGCTTCGGAGATACCCCATGACCTATGTCGTGCTCGATGGTTGCATCAAGTGCAAATTTACCGATTGCGTTGAAGTCTGCCCCGTGGACTGCTTCTATGAGGGCGAAAACATGCTCGTCATTAATCCTGACGAGTGCATCGACTGCGGCGTTTGCGAGCCGGAATGCCCGGCCGACGCCATAAAGCCCGATACCGAACCAGACCTTGAGAAGTGGCTGGAGCTCAACCGCGAATATTCGGCGGCGTGGCCGAACATCACTGTGAAGAAGCCCCACGCCGAGGACGCGAGCAAATACGAGCAGGAAACCGGAAAGTTCGAGAAGTATTTTTCTCCCAACCCCGGCTCCGGCGATTAAGCCGCTCGGTCGCCTGCAACGCGGCCGCTCCTGAGGCGCGGCCGCGCAAGGACTGCAAAAGTTTCCTTTGGTCCACGGCCACCTGAAGCAGGCCACTAGAGCCTATTCGCTTTCGATGGAATCAAAAGCGGGCTCTAAGTTTTTGTTTTGTCGTGCGTCTTTAATCGGAAAACCGCTTCGCGCCTTTCCGGACGCACTCTTCTTCTGTAACGAAATCCCCGTGTTGTCATGGCCGCCCTCCAAGTCGGCCATCCAGGGCGACAAACTCCATCTTTTTGGATTTTGGACGGGATGGCCCGGTCAAGCCGATCAAGTCCGGCCATGATCCCACCAAATCGCAACGCGCTTCAACGGTGAGGCGCGGTCGCTCTTCGCAGGCAGGGGCGGCCTGACCTAAGCTGCTGCGATCTCAATCCAGTCCGGGTAAAGCTGCGCCAGCCCTTCCCGAGAGGCGGCCGTCACGCCGCGCTCCGTCATAAGCCCGGTGATAAGGCGAGCTGGCGTCACGTCGAAGGCAGGGTTCGCGGCTTTGCTGCCGGGCGCGGTGATCTGCACCGTGACGATGTCCCCGCTCCCGGTGGTCCCGCTCATATGGGTGACTTCGCGCTCGTCGCGCTCCTCGATCGGGATTTCGCGAACGCCGTCAGAGAGCGACCAGTCGATGGTCGATTGCGGCAGCGCGACGTAGAACGGCACGCCGTTATCCTTCGCGGCGAGCGCCTTGAGATACGTCCCGATCTTGTTCGCGGCGTCCCCCGTCGCCGTAAGCCGGTCGCAGCCGACGATGCAGAGATCGACCGCGCCATGCTGCATGAGATGGCCGCCCGCATTGTCGGCGATGATCGTATGCGGCACGCCATGCGCGCCAAGCTCGAACGCGGTCAGCGCTGCGCCCTGGTTGCGGGGCCGGGTCTCGTCGACCCAGACATGGACCGGGATGCCTGCGTCGTGAGCGTGATAGATCGGCGAAAGCGCCGTGCCCCAGTCGACGGTCGCGAGCCAGCCCGCGTTGCAATGCGTGAGCACGTTCACACGGTCGCTCTTGCGCGAGGCGATGTCCGCGATGACCGCCTTGCCGTGATGGCCGATCAATCGGCACGTCTCGACATCCTCGTCCGCCATTTGCGCCGCCTTGGCATACGCCGCCGCCGCACGCTCGGAAGGAGCGACCCGGCTCAGCGCCTTCTGCATCTCGCGCAGCGCCCAGTTGAGGTTGACGGCCGTGGGCCTCGTCGCCGCCAGCGTGGCGCAGGCTCTTTCCAGACCGGCATCGGAGGCATCCGCGTTCAGCGCAAGGCATACGCCGTATGCGGCCGTAACGCCGATCAGGGGCGCGCCGCGCACCTGCATGATCTTGATGGCGCGGGCGGCGTCGGCGAGCGTCTTCAGCGTGAGCGTCTCGAAAGCATGCGGAAGGCGCGTCTGATCGATGATGCCGACAGAGCCGTCGCCATTGGCCCAGATCGTCCTATAAGGAACGCCGCGAACTTTCATGTCTTACTCCCGCGCCATCGGCTTTCTTTCAGAGATAGAACAGTATGCGCTTGCGGCGCGTCAATGATCGTCACCCCGGAATGCGCTTGAGCGCATATCTGGGGCCGTTCCAAACCGAAGCGCTTTTTGCGATCCCGGATACGACGCAAGCGCCGTTCCGGGATGACGAGGCTTTCAACCGATCCGATTTTGCGCACTCCGCTCTAGAAGCATGCTGAGAAGGGGCTGCTGCCCATGGCTCACTCACCGTGAGTATTAAGCCGTTGAAAACAGCGACCCCATCCTGAGCTTGTCGAAGGATGATCAGCCGCGCTAGGTTGCGTCCGGGAAAAGCGCGAAGCGGTTTTTCCGATAAAGACGCACGACATAACAAAAACTTAGAGCCCGCGTTTGACTCGATCAAAAGCGGATAGGCTCTAGAACTTGCGGGCGACGACAAATTCGGCCGCCCCCGCCAGCATGGCTTCATGCGGGCGGAAGGGCGCAAGCGCCGCAAGCGCCTCGGCCTTGATCTCCTGCAGCTTGGCATGCGCCGCCTCCAGCCCCAAAAGCGAGACGAGCGTCCCTTTCCCGGCCTCCTGGTCCTTGCCCGTCGCCTTGCCGACGACAGCGGCGTCGCCCTCGGCGTCGAGCAGATCGTCCGCGAGCTGGAAGGCCGCGCCGAGCGCGTCGCCGAAGCTGCGCAGCGCCGCTATATTCTTCTCCGACGTCTCGCCCAGAATGCCGCCCGCGACGCAGCCGAAGGTGATGAGCGCGCCCGTCTTCATGGCTTGCAGGTTGCGGATATCGGCCTCGGTCAGCGTCTTGCCCGGCGCTTCGAGGTCGAGCACCTGCCCGCCCGCCATGCCCGCGCCGCCGCTCGCCCGCGCAAGCCGGAGGCCAAGCTCCGCCCGCACTGCAGGATTTGCATGCGTGCTGGGGTCCGCAAGGATCTCGAAAGCCAGCGTCAGCAAAGTATCGCCTGCGAGAATCGCGGTCGCCTCGTCGAAGGCCTTGTGCACGGTCGGGCGTCCGCGCCTGAGATCGTCGTCGTCCATAGCCGGGAGGTCGTCGTGGATGAGGGAATAGCAATGCACGCATTCCAGCGCGCACGCCGCATTCAGCGCCTGCTCGGCGCCAACCCCAAACAGGGCCGCGCTCTCGATCACGAGGAAGGGCCGGAACCGCTTGCCGCCGCCGAGCGAGCCATAGCGCATGGCTTCCAACAGCCGCGCCGGAACCGCGCCGAGGCGCTCTTTCGTCAGCCAATGGTCGAGATGGCGCTCAACACGGCTTGCATGGGCTTCCAGGCGTTCTGTAAATGTCATGGGCGAGACTGCAATTGTTGGCGAGCGGACGATGCGTGCGCGCGCACCATGGACTATGTGAGTGCTATGCTCAAGCGTGTTTTGTGAACTGCGTCATGACGGATATTGCACCGCAAGCGATAGATCCGCCCGAGGTTCCGGCGGGCGAGATCAAAGACGAGATCAAGGAAACGAGGTCCCGGCGGAGGCGCATTTTCCGCATCGCTCTTATCGCCTTCGCCGTCTTCCTGCTGACGCCATACCTCCTGACAACACTTTACATCTTCGTTGATCCGCCGTTCTCGGCGCTGATGCTGCGGCAGGCGCTGACGGGAGGCTCGGTCTCCTATGAGTGGCGCGATCTCGACCAGATTTCGCCGAACCTCATCGCGCAGGTCGTGGCCTCCGAAGACGGGCGCTTCTGCTCCCATCACGGCGTCGACTGGACGGCGCTCGACAAGGCCGCCGACGCGGTGGTGGACGGCAAGCCGAAAGGCGGCGGCAGCACCATAACCATGCAGACCGCGAAAAACCTCTTCCTCTGGAACCGGCCCGCGATCCTGCGCAAGCCGTTCGAAATCCCGCTGGCCGCGTTCATGGATTTCGTGCTCGGCAAAGCCCGCGTGATGGAGATCTACCTCAACATCGTGGAATGGGCGCCGGGCGTCTACGGCGCGGAGGCGGCGGCCGAGCATCATTTCCAGGTCTCAGCGGAAGACCTGACGCCGCAGGAAGCGGCGCAGCTTGCCGCCGCGCTGCCGAACCCGAAACGGCGCAACGCGGGCAATCCGGGGCCGCGCACCATGGCGTTCGCCCGCCGGCTCCGCATGCGCGCCGCGCGGGAGCGGGGCGATTCGGCCTGCCTGCTCGACGCCGAGGGCGAGCGCGGCGAGGAGGGAAGCGAGTAAGTGAGTTCGTCATCCCGGCCAAGCGATAAGCAATTCAACACATTCGTCATCCCGGCCAAGCGAAGCGCGAGCCGGGATCGTAAAAATGGTGACGCTTCAATTTGTAACGATCCCGGATAAGGCTTTGCCTTTCCGGGATGACGATCAGTTTGGCTCAATGACGAGCCGTTGGCGCACCCTGCAAGCGACAAGCTGGCGCTTTCTTATCGAATTGGTTAGAACACCTTCCGCTGGCGGTGGCGGAGAGGCGCGTGAGCGGGGCGGCGGCACATCCTGACTTTTTCATTTCGCGGACCGGCGCGGACAAGGCGCTGGCCGGGCGAATCGCGGACATCATCCGCGAGGCGGGGCTGACGCCGTTCTATCAGGACGAGGATTTCGGCCACGCCGACTTCATGCGCATGATGGAAAAGGGCTTCGAGGAGGCGGCGAAGCTCATCGTGCTGCTCTCGGACACATACCAAGCAGCGCGAGCACTGCCGGAAGGAATACAACACCTTTCTGGCGCACGACCCCGCCAACCTCAACCAGCGCGTGATCGTCTTCCGCGTCTCCAATTGCGCGCCCACGGGAAACCTCGCGACGCTCGCCTATACCGATCTCGTGCCGGTTCTGAACAATTGCGGAGCGCTGCGCCAAGCGGTGCGGGAAGCCGTGCGCGAAGCGCTCGGGATCGACAAGCGCACGCCCGGAAGCATATCCGAGACCCTCGCGCGTGCGGGCCAGCAAATCCGCCACCCGAACATCCGCGCGGTGAAAGGCTTCACGGGCCGCGACGAGATGCTCGACGCGCTCGCGACGAAGCTCGCCGCGAAAGGCTCCGTCGCCATCCGCAACTCCAGCCAGACCACGCTCGCCATGCGCGGGCTGGGCGGCGTCGGCAAAACCGTGCTCGCCCAGGAATATGCCTGGCGCAACCGCGAGCGCTATTGCGGCGTCTGGTGGGTCCGCGCTGAGCTGCAGGACACGCTGCTGGACGACCTCGCGGCGCTCGGCGCGCGCTTCATCCCCGGCCTTCCCGACAAGCCGGAAGACGCGGCGCTGATAACCGTGGACCAGCTCGCGCAGATGCGCACCGAAAAGCCCTGGCTCCTCATCTATGACAACGCGGACGGCCCCGCCCTTCTGCGCCGCTTCACGCCCGCCGACAACGCGCATGTGCTCATCACCACGCGCCGCACCGGCTGGCACGGCGAGGCGGACGAGGAGCTTGCCGTGGACGTGTTCGACCGCGCCACCGCCATCGCCTATCTCATAGGCTTATCCTTGGACAAGCTCACCCTTCGACAGGCTCAGCGACTGTCTTGGCTGTCAAGCGATTTGCCATGGTTTTTGGTCTCGGACGATAGCGTTGAGGATGGTGAGGAGTTTCCTTGCGACGGCGACGAGAGCGGCTTTCTTTGGCTTCCCGGCGGCGGCGAGGCGGTCAAAGAAGGTTTTCAGGGTTGGGTTGAACCTCGCTGCGACCATCGCCGCCATGAACAAACAGGCGCGCACGCTTGCCCGGCCTCCTGCGATGAAGCTTTTGCCGCGCCACTGTCCGGACTGGCGCGTGAAGGGGCAAAGACCGGCCAGCGCCGCGATTTCCTTGCGCGTCAAAGTCCCAAGCTCGGGCAATTCAGCGATGAGAGTGCGCGCGGTGGTTGGGCCGACGCCCGGGACGGAGGTGAGAAGCTCCTCGTTCGCCTTCCACAATGGGGAAGCCCTGACGGCCGCATCGATATCGCCGTTGAGGCTTGAGAGCTCTTTCTCCAGGGCCTTCAAGAGGCGTTCGATGCTCTTTCTCAGGCGTTTGGCGGGAGCGCGGCCAAGTCTTTGTTTTTCGGCGACGATCATCTCTACGATTTGCCGGCGCCTTGCGATGAAATCGGCGAGGAGCTGGGTTTCGGCGTCGGCCAGCGGTCTGATGGCGGGCCTTGTCGCTTCGGCAAAGCGCGCAATGACGGCTGCGTCGATGGGGTCTGTTTTGGCTCTTTTGCCGAGCGCGTGGGCGAAGGCGCGGATCTGGGCCGGATTGACGACGGCGACGGGCAGACTGGCGGCGGCCAGAGCCGCGGCGACAACGGTTTCGAACCCGCCCGTGGCCTCCAAGGCGATGGTGACAGGGTTCGAGGCGGCGAGCCTGGCGCAAAGGCTGTTCAAGCCTTTTGCGTTGCGTTCGATCGTGAACTGTTCTCCCGAGGGCCAGAGCGCCACATCAAGCTTACCCTTCGAAACATCGACGCCTACAAAAACAGGTTGCGCATTTGTCTCCATCCCGGCCCTTCCTTGTCTAAACGGGCTCAATATGCGGCCCCGGCGACTGTTCGGGCTTAATGGACTTGCGGCGGAGGACCCATGCTGAGCTGCGGACTTTTCGGTCCCAGGGTGAGACGGCCTCTCCGCCGCGCCCGCATCGGCACAAGGCCTCGCCAATGCGGCGGTTTTCAAGTTACAAGGGTGAGGACGTTGCGCCGAGTTCCGACCTCATGCTGAGCCCGTCGAAGCATGAGTTGTCGAACCATGCGCCACAGGCTCGCAAGAACGACGCGGACGCGGCGGGACGGCTTGCGGATGCGCTCCATTGCCTGCCGCTGGCGCTCTCCCACGCCCGGGCCTATTGCTCGGCGCGCAACTGGGGCTACGACCAGTATATCGCGAAGCTGCCCGAACTGATCGCCGAAGCGCCGAAGGATGCGCCCTACCCCGCCTCGGTGTTCGCCACCTTCAGCCTCGCCATCGAAAAGGCAGCGGCGGAATGCGCCGAAGCCGAGAAGCTGATGGCGCTCTTCGCCTTCTTCGCGCCGGACAAGATCCCCTTGTGGCTGATCCCGGAGGATGTGCTTTCCGAGAAGCAGCGCGGCGACGCGCTCGCGGCGCTGACTTCGCTCTCGCTCGCGGCCCACGACAAACTTCCCGACCTCCCCGACGGCGCGCCCGCCGTCTCCGTCCATCGCCTTGTGCAGGAAGTCATGCGCGGCCGCCTGCGGACTGCGGGCCGCTTCGAGGAAACGGCGGCGCTGGCGATCCGCCTTGTCGAAGCTTCTTACGACGCAAGCGGCAGCTTCGCTTCGGCGCCGCGCAATGCAGCCTGGCTTCCTCACGCTCTCGCAGCGGCGCCCCTGGCGCCAACTTCAGGCCCGGCTGCCCGGCATACATTATGGACGGTGATCCAAATCGGCGATTTTCGCGCAATCCGGGGCGAACTCGGCCCGGCACGCACCGCGTATGACGCCGGCGTTATGATCGCATCGGGATCGGCCAAGGCCGATCCCGGCAATGCGGGATGGCAGCGCGATCTCTCGGTCTCCTATAACAAGGTGGGCGATGTGCTTGCGGCCCAGGGCAACCTGCCCGAGGCGCTGAAAGCCTATCGCGACGGCCTCGCCATCTTCGAGCGCCTCGCCAAGGCCGATCCCGGCAATGCCGGATGGCAGCGCGATCTCTCGGTCGCCTATAAGAAGGTGGGCGATGTGCTGGTGGCCCAGGGCAACCTGCCCGAGGCGCTGAAAGCCTATCGCGACAGCCTCGCCATCGCCGAGCGCCTCGCCAAGGCCGATCCCGGCAATGCGGGATGGCAGCGCGATCTCTCGGTCTCCTATAACAAGGTGGGCGATGTGCTCGTGGCCCAGGGCAGCCTGCCCGAGGCGCTGAACGCCTATCGCGACAGCCTCGCCATCGCCGAGCGCCTCGCCAAGGCCGATCCCGGCAATGCCGGATGGCAGCGCGATCTCTCGGTCTCCTATAACAAGGTGGGCGATGTGCTCGCGGACCAGGGCAACCTGCCCGAGGCGCTGAAAGCCTATCGCGACAGCCTCGCCATCAGCGAGCGCCTCGCCAAGGCCGATCCCGGCAATGCCCGGATGGCAAGTCGATGT
Source organism: uncultured Alphaproteobacteria bacterium (assembly GCA_963764115.1). GTDB lineage: Bacteria > Pseudomonadota > Alphaproteobacteria > Rhizobiales > Rhodomicrobiaceae > Rhodomicrobium. Next base: position 55,025 of record CAVXRT010000033.1, on the reverse strand, counting down.
CGCCTTTTCATATTGGCGGCTCGCCCAGCATGGCGACGAGCCCAAAGAGAATTGGCGGAAAGTGGTCGATAGTCTGCAGCGCCTCCATGATGAGGGCCGTCTCGCGCCGATTCATGAAAAATGGCTCGACCGGGCCAAGGAGGAGTTGGCGGCGCTGTGAAATGATGCGGCTAGCGGCGGATGCCAATGTGGCGCACGGGCCGTCGTCCCGGCCAAGCGAAGCGCGAGCCGGGACCGCAAAAAGGCAGGCGCTTCGATTTGTAACGATCCCGGATAGCCGCAAGCGGCTTCCGGGATGACGGCCGCGTTTTTGCCCGCCCGGCGGCGTCATCCCGCAAACGCCGCAGGCGTTATGCGGGATCGCAGGAGGCGCGGGCGTGGTTCCGGAACGATGAGGCGGAGACCGCGCGCGTGTTTCAACCCGCAACTCTCCGATTGCTCGACGGATGACGCAAAAACCCCGGCATCACTATGAACAAAGCGTTGCCGAGCAGTAAGCAGCAAGTAAATTTAATCTTTGTATCGTTAACAGGAGCGCGACGGCATTTATTTCCGGTCAGATTTCGGCCCAAACTGGTTAATGAGGCGTAAAAGGAGAGCGGCCGCGCGCGGAGACAAATTCGGTTAAGCTATTGGAAACATAATAACAATAAATATGGTTACCGGATTATATTTTTGGACGAAAACGGGCGCTGAAAAGTCCGTTAAATATGTTTTGAATTGCGCTGTTAACCATGATCGGGCCGTCCGCGCCTGCCGCGGCGCATGACATCCGTAGAATTTCCTATTTGAAATCAGATGCTTAATCGAATTAACCTCCCGGCAAGGCGCTATTTCCTAAGATCTGGCTCAGGCAATGCGGGATGCAACCTAAGCGCAGGCGTCATGGTCCATTCGACGTGCATGCAAACAAAAGAGCGGTCACATGCGCGGCAAACGCCGTGCACATGACCGCTCCCTACCGACAACACGCCCAAGAACCAGGAAACTCTTTCAACACGGGGGGGGAATTACCTATGAAACACCTTTACGCAACGAACGCAGGACCGACCCACAACCAACGCCACATCACGCAACGAACTCACCTACAGCCAACCCGACGCCACGCAACTGACGCAGGACCCGAACGCAACTGACGCAGAACGCAACGAACCCAACAAACGCAAAACCGGGATGCAACCGAGGCACGCAACAGACGCAACTCTTAATAGCCGTAGCGCTCAAGCCGCTCGTGATCGCGGTAAAGGTCGTCGCGGCGGTGATCGATCTCGCGCTCCTCGTGGCGGCGGAGATGGCTGAACCACCACGCGCTCAGGAAATGGCCGTCGCGAAGGGCCTGATCCTCGCGCTCGCCGTAATAGCGGTGCTCGGCGTAATCGCGGTCGAGTTTGGCGCGGTCGTGGCCGATGTCGCGTTCGAGGCGGCCGTCGCGGCCATAGCCGTCGTAAGCGCCGTAGCGGCCATAACCGTCGTAAGCATCATAGGCGGAAGCGGGCTGCGACAGGCCAAGGGGCAAAAGGGCGAAAGCGCCGATGGCCAGTGCGAAAGTGAAGCGTTTCATGGGAGACCTCCATCTCGAAACGATGGATCAACCTTAGTCTTCGCTGGCTGAACGCAGGCAAAAGGGGCCGTTTAGAATTCGTTCAGGGTTGTAATTCTTTGTATTCGTGGCGCGTGCGCATCTGCATTCCGATCCGGGGTCGCCGGCGTGGCTTTCCGATCACATGTTTGAGATGTTTGTGACTATTATAGCGCGCATCCTCTCTTTAGGTGATGCGCACGGGCGAGAATGGGGCATTACGCTAGTGGAATAGAGGCGCATTTAGATTCTATGAGCCGGCCCCATGCTTCACGATTTAAGAGGCAGTTATATTCGGCGCGAGAGCTACCACTTCCCTCGGAACGGGCTATCCGTCCTTGAAATCGCGCTGTTCCTGACCGCGAGCGCAGTGATCTCGGCTGTGCTTATTTTTGCCGCCGTGCGATGGGGGATGCCGGCCGTTGACGGAGACGTCGCGGCGCTCTACGCCCCTTGAGCGCCCTGCCTTCTCGGCATGGCGCGAGTGATCAGAAGAGCCCGACGGACTTCATGCTTAGGTGGCCATCGCGGCCGAGAATGATGTGATCGTGCACCACGACGCCGAGCTTCGTTGCGACGTCGACGATCTGCTTTGTCATGTCGACATCGGCCTTCGACGGCGTGGGGTCCCCGGACGGATGGTTGTGCGCCAGGATGATCGCGGACGCCGAAAGCTCCAGCGCGCGTTTCATCACCTCGCGCGTGTAAACCGGCGTGTGGTCGACGGTGCCGCGCGTCTGCACCTCATCGGCGATGAGCTTGTTGCGCCGGTCGAGAAAGAGGATGCGGAATTGCTCGCGGTCCTCGAACGCCATTGCGGAGCGAAGGTAGGACAGAACAGTCGACATCGCCGCCAGCACGGGCCGCTTTCTGACTTCGCTCTGCGAGGTTCTCAGCGCGGCGGCCTGCACGACCTTGATCTCGGTCACAACGGCCTCCGTGACGCCTTCGATCTCCATCAGGCGCTCGGACGGCGCTGTCACGGTCTCGGCAAACGACCCGAAACGCGCGAGGATCTCCTTCGCGAGCGGCTTCACGTCGCGGCGCGGGATCGCCCGGAAAAGAATGAGTTCCATAAGCTCGTAATCGGGGAGCGCCTCAGCGCCGCCTTCACGAAACCGCTTTCTCAGGCGGTCCCGGTGGCCCCAATAGTGCGGGATTGGCCGGGGGGGCTGTGGAGGCGCAACGTTGGCGCCCGATTCCAGCGTGAGCAATTCGAATAGGGGGCTCTCTTCGAAACAGTTCGACATGAAAATCGCCAACGCAACATGACACAACGCGAGAACCGTTATACACGGTATTCTCGCCATAGAGAACAATCAGTTTTACTAAAATTCGAGAGAAAGCCTGGCGCCCGCTGAGGGCGCAGACAGGACAGCTTACCAAGCAAACTTCGCCACCCTGGCCAACGGATGCCATTGCAGACGCCGCTTGCTTCCCTTCGTCGTCCAGGCCTTACGAAGCGCGAGCCTGGACCGCAAAAATGCAGATCCCGCATAACACCTGCGGCGTTTCCGGGATGACAGGGGCGCTGATCCGTTGGCGCGGCCGGCTTAGTCTTGTCCTGGGTATGGCGGCCTGTGCCATCCCTGCGGGCTGTAGGTGAAAACCTCAACGCCGGTTTCGGTGACGCCGACCGTGTGCTCGAACTGCGCCGAAAGCGAACGGTCACGCGTGACCGCCGTCCAGCCATCCGAAAGCATCTTCACGTGAGGCTTGCCCAGGTTGATCATGGGCTCGACGGTGAAAAGCATGCCGGGCTCAAGCGTGACGCCTTCGCCCTGCGTCCCGTAATGCAGGATGTTCGGCTTGTCGTGGAACACAAGGCCCAGGCCATGGCCGCAGAAATCGCGCACGACGCTGCAACGCTCGCTTTCCGCATATTTCTGGATCGCGTGGCCAATATCGCCGACCTTGGCTCCCGGCTTGATCACGGCGATGCCGCGCATCATGGCCTCATACGTCACCTCGATCAGGCGCTCTGCCTTTCGCGCCACACGGCCAACCCTGTACATGCGGCTCGAATCGCCATGCCAGCCATCAAGGATAAGCGTGACATCGACATTGATGATGTCGCCTTCAACGAGCACGCGCGGCCCCGGGATGCCGTGGCATACCACGTGGTTGAGCGAGGTGCAGCAGGATTTCGGGTATCCGCGGTAGTTGAGGGTTGCAGGCACCGCGTTATGCTGCATGGCGAACTCGAACACAAGATCGTCGATCGCTTCTGTCGTCACGCCTGGCCGGACGGAATCGACAACCATATCGAGCGCCATGGCCACAAGTCGACCTGACCGGCGCATGGCCTCGAAGGCTTCTGGCCCGTGAAGTCTGATCTTACCGTCGTTCGCGAACCTGACAGGCGCGCCGTATTCCGATCCGTGCATGGTGATGAGGTCTGCGCGCCGCGCTCACTTTGTTGTTGCGATGGAGGCCGGCGCCGCCTTTCAGACAGAACCCGGCCAGCGTAGATTAGAGATAGTCCCGTAGTCAAAATATGGCAGGTATGGGTCGAAGTCTCAACTCCTGAAGCCGGCGCGCCTCGAAAAAGCTTTGCAAGGGCGGATTGAGCCCTCCGCATCGGAGGTCCGGAGGCATAGGGCGATGCGAGACGGCCACTGCTCGGGAGCCGCGGACTCGGCCTGCGCCCCTGCTGCCGCCACGGTCCCAGGACAAAGCCGGATCGGCAGCCCGCCCATAGCAAGATGCAAATGCATCCTGCGCCGGCGAAAGGCGAATCGTAAAGGAACCGACCGTTCCCGTGGCGGTTTTCTGCCGGCGCGGGCGCCTATCAAGGTTGATAGGTGTTAAGCCCGCCGCATAGCGTTCTACTGGATCACCAATTTGTGAGCATCGGAGTGACAGGGTCCTGTTTCACGAGCCACGAAAGATAAAGAAATGAATGTCACCGTTTTGTCTCGTGTGCGAAAACCGACCATGCCTCAAGAAGACGTTACGGCCGCGCTCCTCGTTATTGGAGAAGAGATTCTTTCGGGGAGAACGAAGGACAAGAACATCGGGTTCGTTGCCGATCACTGCACTCATATCGGAATTCGTCTGAAGGAAGTCCGGATTGTCGCCGACGATGAGAACGCGATTATCAGCGCGGTCAATGCTTTGAGGCAAACCTACACTTATGTTTTCACCACGGGCGGCATTGGTCCCACACACGATGACGTCACCGCGGATTCGATCGCCCGCGCGTTCGGCGTAGGCATCTCGGTCGATCAAAGAGCCGTGGCTCTGCTCCGCGAACGGTACGCCGAAGCCGATCTGATGCCGGCGCGGATGCGCATGGCGCGGATCCCCCATGGCGCCGCGTTGATTGAGAACTCCGTTTCCAAGGCGCCGGGCTTTCAGATCGGCAATGTCATCGTCATGGCAGGCGTACCCGCCATCATGGAGGCGATGCTCCTCGCCGTGACGCCAAGTCTTAAAACGGGTCCGAAGCTTTTATCGAAATCGATTCGCGTCCACGCTCCGGAAGGACAGGTAGCGGCGCCTCTTTCGGACTCTCAGCGTGCCTTTCCCGACGTCGTCATGGGCAGCTACCCATCCTTCGAAGGCGGAGGATACGGCACAACTCTCGTTCTTCGCTCTCCTGACGAAAACCGCATCAAGCTTGCGAAGGCGGACCTCATCAAGCGGTTGGGTCCAGATATCAGCACTTCTGAATGATGATGGAAAGCACATCGCCGTCGAGCTTATCGATGGAGAGAAAAGCGCATTCCGACGCCTCGCAGTAAGCGCGCAAATCCTGGTCTGCAAGCGGGTCGGTGGCCAGAACCTGGACCGCCGTCCCGGGCTCGATGGAGCGCATGACCTTGCGTACCTTCAACACCGGAAGCGGACAGGATAGACCGCGCGTGTCAATCGTGATGCCATCCATCTCAGAAGCCAGCGCTACTCCGCGGGCGTAACGGCGGCAGCCCGCCTCTGCCCCTGCTGCCGCTTACCCTTTGCGCTCTTTCCAATCCTAACGGTGGCGAAGGTCAAGGTCATCATCACCGCCACGAGGAACGCGACGAGAGCCGCCCATTTGCCGGTTGTCATGTGGTTGAGATCGCCGACAGCTTTCGAGAAGGCGTAGCCCCAGAACAGCATGAAAGGCACCCAGACGAGCGCCGACGTGACGTTTGCGATCTGAAAAGTCAGATGGCGCATGCGCATAATGCCGGCGACAAGCGGGATGGTCGGCCGGACCGGCCCGAGGAAGCGGCCGATGAAGATCGACAGGAAGCCGTATTTCCGAAAAAACAGCCGTGCGCGGGCCACCGCAGCCTTGTCGCGGTTGAGGGGCCAATGATGAACGACGCTCGGCCCGATCCAGCGCCCGATCCAGTATGTGACGATATCGCCGAGAACAGCCCCGGCGACAGACCATCCTATAACAGACGGCGCGTCGAGCCTGCCCTGCTGAATGGCAAGCCCGGCGAACACCATGATGAGCGTGGCTGGAAAAAAAAGCCCCACGAGGACTAAAGACTCGCCGAACGCAATCACACCAAGGATGGGCCCTGCCCAGGCTTTGTGGTGGAGCATATACGACTTTATTGTTGCCGGGTCGAGCGTGACTATGGTGTCAAATAGATTCACAGAAACCCTTCTTTCCTACCCAGATGGCAAGCCTCATATCACTTCGGTCACGCAACTGCTTGCGTCGGCTTGCTACCCGCCCACAACTTCGTTTCCGCTCTGGTGAAAGCTCAACTCGCGATTCCAAACGCGGCTATCACCAATACAACAACACGGCAACACCTAAGTTTCTGCTGCCAAGGGCCAAGCTCTAGCGGGCTACAATCAGATTGTGCTTCAATTGTTGCCCCTATGCAAAAGCCTTGTGAACTCCTCCCTCGCTTTCGGAATTGGCCTTCCGGTCTCCTCGAAGACATGTGCGCCGAGGAAATGGCCCGTCATTGCGAATGCCGCCTGCAGATCGGCATGGCAAGGCTGTTCCGTTCCGGGCGCGCTGCGGAGGAAGGCTGGCAGCGGGAGCAGCCTGTCACGGTAAGGCTCTCCGGCTTCGCGGGTTACCGCCTGGCCGGATTTCGGCGAGACATAGGCGAGATCATTCGTTCGTCCCGTGGCTGCGCATGCAGTCAGGTTCAGGCCGAACCCAAGCTCGTCGAGAAATCGAAGTTCGAACCGGATCAGGGATGCGGGGAAGCTTTCTTCGCCGGCTGCGCTGAGGCAGACCCTGGCGGCATCGAACAGCCCTGGATGAGGAGCGCGCTCCGGCAAGACCTGCAACAGCGCTGCAAGCGCCGTGATACCGGCAAGCGACAGCTTATCATCGAGAACCCGAGACGCGGTGGGCTCTGTCAACTCTGCCGTATAAACGCCGAGTTGGTCATCGAGGCGCGCGCGCCATTCCACCTTGAGGCCGTTCCCGGTTTGAAGGATAGGCCGGAGGCGCCGGGAGCGTCCGCCCTTCACGAGTCCGCGCGCACGCCCGTTCTCGCGGGTGAAGATATCGGCGATCACGCTCGATTCGCCATGAGGGCGTCCCGATAGAAAGATGCCGTCGTCAGCCCATCTCATGATGCAATTTCCGAAAGGGGCGCAGCAGAAATCTTGGCTTCCTTCGACAGGCTCAGGATGAGGTTGAGCGTTTTCACCACGTTGAAACCCCGTGGTGAGCCTGTCGAACCATGGGCGACAACGTCACTCTTTCACATCCCAATAGTCATGACTTCGGAAACTCGAGCCCCATCTCCCGGTAGCGCTCCGGATCGTCAGCCCAATTCTCTCTCACTTTCACAAACAGGAAAAGATGCACCGCCGATTCTACGCCCTCGGCAATCTCGCGGCGCGCTTCCACGGAGATTTGCTTGATCGCCTGCCCTTTTGCGCCAAGAACGATTTTGCGCTGGCTCGCGCGCTCCACAAAGATGGTTTGATCGATTCGAATCGAGCCATCCTTCAGCTGTTTCCAACCCGTCGTTTCGACCGTCGACGAATAGGGGATCTCGTCATGAAGCCGCAGGAACATCTTCTCGCGGGTGACCTCGGCGGCCCATTGGCGAAGCGGCGCATCCGCAATCTGATCCTCGGGGAAAAGCCAGGAGCCGGGGGGCATCCGGCTGGCGAGATACTCTTTCAGGTCCTCCACCCCGTCGCCCGACAAGGCTGAGATCATGAAGAGCCGCTCCAGGGCTAAGCGCTCGGATGCGTCGGCGGCGAGCGCCAGAAGCTTTGCCTTCTCGATCTTGTCGACTTTGTTGAGAGCGAGAACGAGTGGGATCGAGAACTCCTGGGCCTGTTGAAAAATAGGCTCGACAATGTCGTCCAAGCCACGGGCCGCATCGACGACAAGCACGACCACATCCGCCTCGCGCGCTTCGGTCCACGCCGTATCCACCATCGCGCGATCGAGCCGCCGCTTCGGGGTGAAGATGCCGGGCGTATCCACGAGAACGATCTGGCTCTTGCCCGCGATGGCGATCCCGCGCAGGCGCGAACGTGTGGTTTGCGCTTTGTGGGTTACGATCGACACCTTGGCCCCAACGAGCGCGTTCACCAGTGTGGATTTGCCCGCATTCGGGGCGCCGATGACGGCTGCAAACCCGCAGCGCAGGCTATTCGAGGTTGTTTCTTGTTCAGGCATCGCGCCGCTCCGCCGGCCAGACTGCTTCGCGCTTAAGAAGCGCCTCCGCCGCAGCCTGCTGAGCTTTCCTCAGCGATGGCCCCGCTCCCCGCTCGGGTTTTAAGCCTTTGACCGACACCTCCACCGTGAAGCTTGGCGCGTGGTCGGCGCCGCTCCGCTCCACCTCACGGTATTCGGGCAGGCCTCGCTTCTGGCTCTGCGCGTATTCCTGCAACGCAGTTTTTGCGTCCGGGGCGGGGGCCTCCGCGGTCCCTGCCAGCGGCGCCCACAAACGCTGCACGGCAGCCTCGGCTGCGAGCATGCCGCCGTCCACCAGAACTCCCCCCAGGAGCGCCTCGCAGGCGTCCGCCAGAATCACTTCTTTTTTTCGGCCGCCGGACCGGGCCTCGCTCGCCGCCATGATGAGATGCGCTCCGAGATCCAGCCGACGGGCGATCTCCGCGCAGGCCCCCTTGCAAACGAGCGCGTTGAAGTGCCGCGCCAATTCCACCTCGCGAGCTTGTGGAAAGCGGGCAAACAAGAGAGCCGCGATGGAGAGTCCCAGCACGCGATCGCCCAAAAATTCAAGCCGCTCGTTATCCCGGCCGCCGTGTTCATTGCGTGCACTGGAGTGGGTCAGCGCCTCCTTGAGAAGGCTTCTGTCCTTGAATGTGTGGCCGAGCAGAGCCTCAAGCTCTTGGATTTGGGGTTTTTTGACGGACACTCAGTGGATCACGTTTCCAATGCGCGACCAGCGGATCTCCATCGGCCAGCGCCAGGGAGCAAACCAGCTCGCACTCTCGTCGATGGAGAAGAAGAGGATGCGCGCGCGCCCAACAAGGTTTTCCTCCGGCACGTAGCCAACGCCATTGCCATCGGTGAAGCGGCTATCCGCCGAATTGTCGCGGTTGTCTCCCATCATAAAGTAATGATGCGGCGGCACGACAAACACCTCGGTGTCGTCAGCGGCGCCGAACCGGCCGAAGCGGCAGGTTTCCGACAGCTTCTGGGTCAGATAGGACACGCCATTCGGCATCGTCTCTCGATATTGGTGAACCACCTGATTGGGGCCGCACTTCGTATCTTCCACGACGTCTGCGACGCGCTCGCGCTTCACCGGCTGGCCATTGATGTTCAAGACGCCGCCAATCATCTGGATACGGTCGCCCGGAACGCCGACAAGCCGCTTGATGTAGTCGGTCGAATTGTCCCGTGGCGTTTTGAAGACAATGACGTCGCCCCGGTTCGGGTCAGAGAACAGAACGCGGCCCTGGAAGAGATCGAGGCCGAAGGGGAAGGAGTATCGGCTATAGCCGTAGCTGTATTTCGAAACGAACAGGTAATCGCCTACAAGCAGCGTCGGGATCATGGAGCCGGAAGGGATATTGAACGGCTGGAACAGGAAGATGCGGATGACGATCGCAATGGCGACGGCCTGCAGCAGAACGACGGCAAGATCGAAAGCGCTGTTCTCTTTCTTTTGCTGGGTGGCTTCGGTTTTCACGCTCATCATTCCGATCCGGTTCCGATTTTGAAGCGCGCCACTTACCCCGGCCCGCGCGACACAGGAGAATGAGCGCGTTCAGAGACAGATTAGTGCTGATAGGGTGAGCCCGCTCTGCGCCTCATATAGCTCATGCGGCGCCGAAAGCAAGCGCGCTGCGCAGGCATGGGAACGAGACCGGCGCGGCGTTTACTCCCGTGCGCGGCTCTCGTCGCCCTTGAGAAAACAATCGCGGCTCTTGTCAGGCGAGACGTTTTGCCGAGCCCTTTATTCTTCCAGAGGCGATTACTTACCCCCGCAAGCTATTCTCTGACGGGACCGGCCCTGCGATGACACCATCTCGCAAGCGCTTATACTTTACGACTTAAGTAGGCTCGAGTTAGGACGGCGCCGCCCGGGACTTGATGAGGATGGAATTTTGAGACTCTGCGAGCCTTTATTAAAAGATGCACTCTTGATCTTTAGTCCTCGAAGGATGCTCCTTCGCATAAAGTATTCTGGCAACCCCGAACACTCCATCAGGCTGCAATAGGATCGCCGTTTCTGCAATAACCGGTCCTGGCAAACGCGGGCAATCTTGCCGCGAATCTGAGTCGCACCGCTTTTTAGTCTGCCTTCCCCTCACGGCAGTCTTTTGTGGGCTGTCAGCCTCCCCCGCACTGTTGCATGAAATCAACATAATGCCTGACAGGGAGGAGCCTAAGGCATTGAAAATAAAGGCCTTGATCTTCCCTGCACCGGACAGCTCTCCAAAAAAGCGCACACCAAAGAGTGTGCTACCTTGAGTTTAGTCTTCCGCCGTGCAATCAAAATAGCCAGTTGCGTGCATCATCTCACAGATACAACTCGCGGGAAGAGGAGAGAGCAATCATGACTCTCACGAAATTCGTGCGGGCAAGCGTCGCCACAGTTGGTGCGCTGGCCATCGCTACTCAAGTAAATGCGGCGGACCTATACTCCGGCGGCGGTATGAAGGACGCACCCGTTTTTGTGCCGCCTCCAACCTGGACCGGCTTCTACCTCGGTGCGCATGTCGGCGGCGCCTGGGGCCAACTCCAGAACAACTACTATCAACGACTTTAATTGGCAGCGTACAGCTGGAAGGACACAAATGACGGCGTGTTCGGCGGCGGCACGGTCGGCTACAACTTCCAGACCGGCGCTTTCGTGGTCGGTTTCGAAGCCGATTTCGGCGGCATGGGCTTCAGCAATAACTCCTGGTATGACAACTTCTACTGGAATAAGCAGCCCGCCAGCTTCTATGCCGACGTAACGGGCCGCCTCGGTTATGCAGCCGGTCCGGCTTTGTTCTATGCCAAAGGCGGTTGGGGGTATCTCGACAACGCGGGCTCGTTCGGCTGGGGCGTCAACACGTGGAACGATGGCTCGCTCAACGGCTGGGTGGTCGGCGGCGGCATCGAATATATGTGGAGCCCATCTTGGAGCGTCAAAGCCGAATATCTGTATTTCGACTTCGGCAAGAAGAACTACAACTACGATTATAACGTTCTCGCTGTACCTTTCCAGGATAGCTACAGCGAGCAGCTGACCATCAACACGTTCAAGGTGGGCTTGAACTATCACTTCAATAGCGTCTACACCCCACTGAAATAGCCAAGCCCAATTTGGCCAGGGAAATAGCGGGACTGCATTGCAATCCTGCCCTTAAAGTTGAGATCAAAAACGGTGCCTTCGGGTGCCGTTTTTCCTTGAGCATCAGGCTCAATATGGCTCCTCGGCTCAAGGCTCGGCATTCAAAATGATTAAACTTTCGGTCACATGGCATTGGCTTTGCCGGTCTCCGCAGTATTTATAATTGCGTGTTCTCGTGAACGTAAGGATGATGGCTGATCGGGAACGGGCAAAAGCGAGGGCTCGTTGAGTGACATATCTGGGCACCGGCGGCGGCGACGATCAGTCTCGTGTGATCGCGTTTCTCTCAAATCCGCAAAACTACCCCAAGGCCGACGCTGTCAAGCTCATCGGGACACACGCCGCAATCGTTTTCCTCGCGGGTGACCGGGCTTACAAACTCAAGCGCGCCGTCAAGCTTCCCTATCTTGATTTCTCCACCCTCGAAAAGCGCCGAGCCGTCCTCGAACGGGAGCTCGAAATAAATTCCCGGGCGACACCCGAGCTTTATCTGTCGATTGTTCCGGTCACGCTCAACCCCGACGGAAAGGGCCTGGAGCTGGGAGGTTCTGGCAAGGTCGTCGACTGGCTGCTTGTGATGCGCCGATTCGATCAGGGCGCTCTCTTGCACAAAATGGCCTGCGAGGGGCGTTTCACCGGCGAGCTCGTGGTGGAACTGGCCAACACGATCGAGCATTTCCATCGTCATGCTCCCGTGATCGAAAAGGCCGGATTCGCCCATTCTCTTGAGCGCGTTGCTGTCGACATCGAGAATGCCTTGTGCGGCCCTGTCGCACAAGCGAGGGGCCTGAGCGCCCACTCTTACATTGAAAATCTACGCAAAGAGCTCAACTCGAAACTCGCCATCATCGAGGAGCGCGAGCGGGAGGGGTTCGTCCGGCGCTGTCATGGCGACCTGCACCTCAAGAACATCGTGCTTTGGGAAGGCAGGCCCAGGCTTTTCGATGCAATCGAATTCGACGACCGGCTCGCGACCATCGACGTCTTCTACGATCTTGCCTTCCTGCTCATGGACCTCTGGCATCGCGGCCTGGAACGGAAGGCGAATGTCATCCTGAACCATTACCTGCAGTGTGCGTCAATTCGTGAAATCCAGGGCCTCGCCTTGCTGCCGCTCTTCATCTCGTTCCGGTCGGCGATCCGGGCAATGACCGGAATCCATGCGCTCGCCGTGTGTGGCCAGGCCGAATGCGAAAGCCTTGTACCGGAAATCGAAAGCTATGCGGCCTTTGCCGCAAGCGTGCTTCGCAAAGGCCCGCCGCAGCTTGTCGCCATGGGAGGCCTTTCGGGCGTGGGAAAAACCTCCGTGGCGCGGGAGGTGGCGGCCGCTGTCGGCTCTCCCCCCGGCGCGCTTCACCTTCGGACCGACGTCGAACGCAAAATCATGCACGGCGTCGCCCTCACCCATCGCCTTCCACCGGAAGCCTACACGCCCGAGAGCCGGGACGAGGTCTACAGGCGAATCTTCAGGAAGGCCGAGGTGGCGCTCGATAGCGGATGTTCCGTCATCGTCGACGCGGTGTTCCCGGTGCCTTCGCAACGCACCCAGCTTCGCGACCTCGCGCTGAGAACCAGTGCGGGTTTCAAAGGGTTCTGGCTTTACGCCGACGGGAAGCTTCTCAGGGAGCGCGTTGCCGCGAGGGGCGCCGATGCCTCGGATGCGGATGCCGCCATTATCGACAGGCAACTGAGAACGATCGAGCCTCCGCAGGACTGGAGCATGATCGACGCCTCCGGCGGACCAGATGCAACCGCCGCGGCCATCGCAAGGGAGCTTGAAGACCCGAATCGCACGTCTTGAGCGGCCTTTTTGAAGTCTTTCTGGACGAGAGACGCGGACAGCAGCCACTCACGCGGACGCTTCAGCGCTTGATTCGGCCGGCTTTGCCTTCGAACTCCTCGGAACAGAATGGGCCGCCCTGGAAAAGATCGCCAATCTCGTCAGGAGTAAGCAGCGCCTGCGCCGCAAGCGCCTCCGCCGAAAACGCCTCGGATTGACCTTCGGGCCGGTAACCAAGTTCGGCCGCGCGGGAGTTGTCCCACCAGGCCCTCGCATTATCCGAGATGCCGTAGACCACCTCGTAGATAAGCCCCTCTCGCTCGAGGCCGATTTGGATCAGCGACACCAGGTCCTCTGGCTTCAGCCAGATTGCGAGCCGCCGCTCATCAACCGGGCGATCCGAAACGTTGCCGATCCGGATGCAGAAAACTGTCAAGCCGTATTTGAAGGCGTAAAGCGCGCCGAGCGCTTCGCCGAATGCTTTGCTTACGCCATAGCGCGAGTCGGGCAGAGGCAGCGCCTGCGGCCCAATCGTTTGGGTGCGCGGGTAGAACCCGGCGACGTGATTCGTGGAGGCGAACACAACGCGGCGCACCTTGTGCTTTCGGGCGGCCTCGAAAAGATTATATGTGCCGATGAGGTTTGACCTTAAGATTGTTTCCCAGGGCGCCTCCATCGACTGGCCGCCGAAATGCAGGACGCCATCGACACCGGCGGCAGCGCGCTCGATAGCGGCGGCATCGGCAAGATCGGCGGCGACGAAAGTCTCGTGCGCGTGAAGATCGGATGGCGGCTCCAGATCCGTCAGCACCAGATCGTAGAGGGAAGCCAGCAGGCGGCGGAGCCGCGATCCAATGCCGCCGGCGGCTCCTGTTAAGAGAATGCGCATCGCAGTTTACTGTTGCTCCCCGGGGATTACCGTAGGCTCTTTGAGAAAATCCCGGACATAAAGCTTCTTTACAAGAACAAAGATCACAACCGTCATCGGCGCCGCGAAAATCAGGGCCACAGGGCCGAAGATGAAACCGATGGCGGCGATGCCGAGGATCATAACGGCAGGTGGAATGTAAACCATGCGCCGTTGAATGAGAGGCGCTATGAAATTTCCTTCCGCGGTATGGATCGCGAGATAGGCAACGAGAGTCCAGACGATCAGGTCTGTCCCCTGCGTCGCCGCGACGAGGAGCGCGGGAACGGCCGCAATGACCGGACCCACATAGGGTATGAATTCCGTGATTGCGGCGATCAGGCCGAGCGCTAAGGGCGACGGCAGGCCGATTGTCCAGGTCGCGGCCGCAGAGAGAAATCCGACCAGCAGCATGGACATGAACACCCCCTCAAGCCAAAGGCGGAGAGCATTTCCGACGTCTTTGCTTGTTTCTTCGGCCCTGGGCCGACGGTCCGCAGGAAAGAGCATCAGGAAGCCATTTAAATAAAGGGAGGGGTTCGCCGCGAAGTAGACCCCGGCGATGACCGATACGATAACGCCCGCAATCACGCTTGTACTGATGCTGAAAACGCTTGTTATGATTTGAGTTACAGGAATGCCATTCGATCCAAGCCCGGAAAGAACGAGAGTTCCAAGCGGTGAGCGTCCCAGCTCCGCCCTGATGTCTTGTTGCGCCAATTCCATGCGCGCAAGGACATCCTGGATGTCGAGCGCTATTCGTGATCCGAAGAGATATCCTGCAACCGCTATCACTCCGAGCAGCAAAAGACCTGCAAGTGTCAGCGCCGCCCAGTGAGGCAGTCCGAGCCGTTTCCTGAAGGGGCGCGCCAGCAGGGTAAGCAGCACCGCGACCAGCACGGCGCTGAAGGCCAGAACGAAGACCCCAAAAAACAGGTAAAGGAATGCAAATGCCGTGAATATTATGAAAAATGCCGGCCTATTCCCGAGAAAGCTTTGCTTGGGAGCTTCCAGCGAGAGTTTTCGATTAACCGATTTCATCTTAGGGCGACCGTCAGCTGGCTTTGGCGCCATCGAGCCCAGATCTTGAGCCACAATTGGCGTTACCGTGATGGGTAATGCGACTGTCGTCCGATTTGCTCCAACTCGCCTCGCCCGGGCAGTGGCGTCCTGACCTATTCGGGAGACCAGCCGGCGGGGGCAAGCTCGAAGCCCTCGAATTGGAAGGCCGGCGCAACAATGCAGCTCACCAGGGTCCACGCGGCCAAAGTCGTCGCCGCCTGCCAGGCGTGGGGCGGAACGATGCCCTGAAATGTCTCGCCGTCTCCGGCGGCGGGACCGAGCCTGATCGGTTTCATGCCCCCGCGCTTATCGCAAATCTCAAGAAGGAGAGGCGCGCCGGCCTGCCAAATCCAGATTTCCGCAGCATCCACGCGGTGCCAGTGCGAGCGCTCGCCCGCTGCAAGAAGAAACAGGATCGAGCTTGCTGCGCCCCGGCCGCCGTTTGGGGCCACGTCCCGCCAAAGCTCGCGATAATGGCCGCCCTCGGGATGAGGCCGCAATTCGAGTGCTGAACGCACTTGAGCTTCTGCGAGCGAGGGGTCGCGAAAATCGGGAAGGGGATGTCTCATGGGATCGTCCTGCGAGTTTCGCCAGTCGCGGATCAAGTCTGGAAACCGGCGGTATAAACGCCGGCGGAACGAAGCAAACCGATTGGGGACAAATCCATCTTTTTCTTGTACCGGATGCCCCTTCATCTGTACACGACTTAATATTGAATATATGCAGCCCTTCGCCCGGGGATACTACTTACAAGGCAAAGAGCTTGCAGTGGGCAATTTTGAGCAGGAACATCAATTCGGGGCAAGCATGAAACATACACTCACCGCCGCTGCCATTTCACTCTCCATGATCACCGCCGCGACCGGGGCCATGGCACAGGTATGGCAGGGCGATATGTACATTACCGCGATCACCGGATGCGCTGGCAGCGGCCATAATGTTGGCGACTTCGGTCAAGGGGTTTTCTCTCCGGCAGCGTTCAACGGCGCCGCTGACCGCCTTGCCTTGTTCGGCATGCGCGGTTCCGCAGTGCAGCTAACGCCGTCGACCGGAACGACGCTTACGGGAGCAAAGTCTTTCACGGTTACGACAATCACCCATACAACCGGCGCAGGCCAATACACGAGCGTGGCCGAAGGGCCGTTCACCGTTACGCCCCAAGCGCCGGCGTCAAACCAACAAACGGTGACGATCACAGGACCGATGATGAATTTTGGGAACATCACCGGCTGCACTGTGACGCTGCACGGCGTCCTCTATCTGGTGCCGTGATCTTATTCGGCTAAGTCGTATCAGCTATTGCGGCAACTTAGCGATCCGCGGGCCGGACTCGCGTGGCAGCTGGGTTGAAAGGAACATTCAATCAATTTGGGGGAGCCATGAAACATACAATCGCCGCCGTTATCCTCTCGCTTGCCACGACAGCACCTGCCAACGCCGCCGCCACAACAACGCCGCCCACCATATGGCAGGGCGACATATTCGCCGCTTCGGTCAGCACCTCCTGTTCCGGGATCAGCGTTGGCGACTATTTCGGTCAAGCGATCTACGCTCCCGGCGGTTTGCCCGGCAACAGCAGCACCGACCAGCTTGCCGTCTTTGGTGCAAAGGCGCAAGCCAATCAATGGCAGCCGGCGACGGGCTCGACGCTCAGCGGAGCAAAGTCATTCAACTCATGGAACATCGACAATCTAGCTGAGGTCACTTCGAAACAAAACACATCGGGGCCGTCGTTCAAGATTACGCCTTCGACTATTTCTTCCAACACCCCGACGGTAACTCTCACTGCATCGAAAAACAATTTCAATAATATCACCGGTTGCGACGTGACTTTCAAAGGCGCTTTGGGGAAGCGCCCAGGCACATTGGGGGACTGATTTTCCGAACGCTCCCGCCGGATCCCGCGGTTGGCGTAAGCTAGGCGTCAACTAATCAGGAGTGCTCATGCAAAGGCGGGTCTCCTGCATCGGAAAGAATGAAGCGGATGGTCGCGCCTTTTCCAAGGGCGGCCTCCGCCCAGATGCGCCCTCCGTGCTTGTTGACGATACGCTGAACCGTTGCAAGCCCGATGCCCGTACCTGGAAATTCATCGGCGCCATGAAGGCGCTGGAATGCGCCAAACAGTCTTCCAGCGTAAGCCATATCGAACCCTACACCATTGTCGCGCACGTACAGCACGGTTTGGCCGCCCATCGGTTCGGAGCCAAACTCGATGCACGCCGCCGGCTGGGTCGCGGTGAATTTCCAGGCATTGTTGAGAAGATTTTCCAGAACGACCCTCAAGAGCCTTGCGTCGCCGCGGGCCAGAATGTCCGGCGCGATCATGAACTCGGCACGCCGGTCGGAAGCGCCGTGCTGTAATTCGTCGCTGATCTCAGCGGCGATATCACTGAGATTGACCATGGACAGCGAAAGCCCCCCCTGGGTAATGCGAGCCAAGCGGAGAAGATCATCGATCAGCGTTCCCATGCGCTGAGCCGCCCGGCGAATACGCCCCAAATAATCTCGGCCTGTTTCGTCGAGCCGGTCGGCATACTCCTCCTCCAGTATTTCGCTGAAACCATCGACGCTTCGAAGCGGCGATCGAAGATCGTGGGCCACGGAGTAGCTGAATGCCTCAAGCTCGCGATTGGAGGCTTCGGTCGCGGACTTGGCCGCCGCCAGCGCCCGGTTTTTAGCGGCGAGCCTCCGGTTATTTGCGAGGAACTCGACACTGGCCCGGTTGGCCGCCAATGCGACCTGCTCGGCTTCTTTGAGCCGGAGGCGGCGCGCTTCCTGGACGAGGACAAAGTTGACGGTCGCAAGAAGATCCGCCGCGATGTCGAGCTCACCCGGCCGCCACACTTCGGAATGGTTGCGCTTGGCCTCGATCCAAAGGTCGAAAGAGCGCCGCGGCAGGCTTAAACTTCCGTTCGGTTCGGCAAGCTTTTCGGGCTTTCCCGCCCAGGACACCGAGCGAATGACTTCCGGCCGGAACAAAAGCAACACCGGCTGGCGGGCGTCCTCGAAGAGCAATGCGAGAACGCCGCTCGCCTTTTCCCGGTGAGCGAGGAAGGGAGGGAAGCGGTCAGAAATGCAATCGCAGGAAAAGACGGGCTCTCCGGCGGACGAACGGACCCATAGGGCCAATGCGGCAGTATCGTCGGGGGGAGGCGTCTCCCCCAAGGTGCGAACATGGCTCGCGCCGTTGTCGGTCCACACAACAGCCCCGCCTGCACAGCCCGGCAGCAGATTGACAATCGATGGCTCCCCCTCGGTCAGGGCAATGAGACATTCCTCCGCGACCGCGAGCTTCGCCAACATCGATGAGTGCGGGGGCAAGGCCCCTCGGGCGCTGGTTCTCGAGCGGGCGAGCCGGCCGCCGAGCGAGACGTTGAATGCCCGAACAATGGCGGCCGCATAATGACGGCTTTGAGCGCTCACCCTGTGGGGCCGGCGATGGTGTCCGATGACGAGGCCCCACAACGCTCCGTCGCAAAGAACCGACAGGGACATGGCGCCATCTGCGCCGATATTGTGCTGATAGGCCTGATGAATGGGAGAAATGCTGCGATAGAGGCTGAAACTGAGATCAAAGGGTTCCCCCCTTTGGTTCCGCTTCGGCACAAGGGGGACGGGGTCGTAGTCCCCGGCCGGTATCCATCGCTGGTGGGAGACACGATAAAGCGCGCGCGCCTGCGGCGGGATATCGCTTGCGGGAAACCGCAGCCCCATAAAGGACTGGTCCCAGTCCTCGGCCAGACTTTCGCCGACAACTTCCCCATCGCCATCGAGCTCAAAGCGATAGACAATAACCCTTTCAAAACCAGAAACAGCCCGCATCGACCTTGCGACGACATCGGCCAGTTCGAAAAGGTCGTGCGCCGCCTCCATGTCCTTTATGGCCTGCGCCACGATGAGCGATACGCCATCGAGGGTGAAAGCCGCGGGGGCGGGTAGCTCGAGCTCGCAGAACGCCAGGCCCGAAGCGGCGAAACAGTGCGCCTCAGTGAGTCCAAGTCCCGGAATGTCCGTGAGAAGGGCAGGCCCATCGCTGGTCCTTTTCCCGAGTTCGCGACAGTTGGCGATCAGCGTTGGCGGAAGCCAGGAAAGAGTCCTGCCAAGAACCGCATCCCCGAAGATGGCATCGACATTGGCGCTCTTGGTGACGAGGCTCAAGCTCCTAGGGCGAAGCCCCACCAGCACGCCGTGCGGTTGAATGGCGCTCGAGAGATGGACGGGCTCGCGGCCGCAGAGGTCGGCGCTGCGATTGCACATCTCGGTGAGATCACTGTCTTTCACTATCTATGCCCATGTTCAATGGAGCCGCGACTCAGGCGGCAAGGGCTACGCTGGAGACAAGTTATCTCTACCTTAGATAGAAACACAAGCAGCCTTCGCCTGTGCTCTCAAGAATTGCGAAGGCGCGCGAACTTCTCCGGCCCCCGGAGTCAAGCGCCGCGGCTGCACGAGCCAGCCTTTGCGCGCTTCTCAACCGTTTGCTTCTTCGTCCGTGGCTGCCGTCTCCGACGGCGCCCGCCGTACGCCTCATGGTTAAGAGTTCGTTCGCAGCGCTGAGTGTTAAACTGAAACTGGTTAACGGAAGCGCGGCCGATTTATTTCTGGTCCAATTAACGCTTTATAAACGTTAAGTTTGTCTCAAAACGAGGCGGCTCGCGCCTAAGGGCCGGCTAGGGAGGCGCGGTTCAACACATTGAAAATGAAGGGTTTTCGTCTTCGGCCAAGGGCCATTAAATAGAATTTAATGCCGGAATTTTGGCATTAAGTGGGCTCTGAAAAGTCCGTTAAATATAATCCCGGATTCCCGTGTTAACCACGACCGCGCCCAAGTCAGCCTGCCGCGTGTGCCGGTTTGACCGCGCCGAAAACCAGCCAGCCGACTGCGCCGGGAGCGCCGTCCGTCCTAGTTTCATTGTAAAATCAACGACTTATCCATTAACTTCCCGGCAAGGCGCTTTCTCGTACAATTCTCGCTCAAGGAAATCCGTGGCAAGCGGGAAGCCAATCCGGGGATGAAGTGAGGTCCAATGTGCAACACTGCCCCGGCCATAACCGGACTCCCGCTCGTTGAGGCGGCTTGCCTTCCTTCAGGCGTTCTGAGCGGTCACTCTTGCAACCCAAATCCCGAAGCCGATCCCGGTAAAAAGCAGGAGCGCGGTGGAGAGCATGAACCCCGATCCGTAAGCTATCCACTGGGCTCCCGCTATCATCTCGGTTCCATGCATATAACCGTGGAACGCTGCAAACGGCCCAGTAACCGCCGCGGCCGTAAGAGCCGGGACTTTCCAGTTGAGAAGAAGTGCAAGTCCGAAGACGGCGAGGGAGAGAAGAATTCCCGTCTCTGCGAATGGCAAAAGGCCGCCTTGCATGCCAATAAAACCGCCGAGCGCAATCATGGTCAGAAACGCGGCCGGCAGCGCCCACAGTGCTCTTCCACCCATCCTCGCCGCCATCGCGCCCACTGCAATCGCGGCAATGAGGTGATCGAGGCCTTGAAGCGGATGGACAAACCCCCCTGAAAAACCTTGGGCGAGGCCGTGACCGGGATGAGCGAAGGCGGTTGCGGGGACGGCTGCGAGAGCAATCCCAAGGCCGATGCGCGTCATATGGGAACGGGACAGCATGCGATACTCCTTTCATACTGGGACTACTCGTCCGTGGCTTATAATCTGGCTGATGTATGAGTTGCGAAAGCTTGCGCTCTTATGACTTGAGTGTACTTCAGCATCTGCAGGTTTCATATATCACACGGTCTCCGCTGCCAGTTCCATGGATTTGATGTTCAGCTCTTGTCCCCGCAGCATGCGGAGGTCATGCGAACCGCACCCGCAAGGCATGACAGCAGACGGGACTGCGAATTCTGCGCCGCATTTTAAGCAGCGCGCCCAGCCATCGATTTCCAGGATATTGAGCCGGGCGCCTTCCAGCACCGTGCCCTTGGCCACAACATCAAGGCAGAAGGCGAGTGCGTCCGGTGCGATACAGGAAAGCTTACCGACCTCGACGGTCACCGCGCTGATCTGGCGGCCGTGGGCTGCTTCGCTGACGATCTCGACGATGCTACAGGTAATCGCCATTTCGTGCATGGCTCGACCTCAACAAATCCTCGGCAGTTGTTCTCCCACGAGCATATCAACGATGCGTCGGCCGCCGAAAATGGACTTCATGGTGACGCGTCCCGGCGCGCCCTCCCCAGCCATGCCAATGATGGAGGCGCCAACGCCAAGAGGATGTGCGCGCATGGCCGCCAGAGCCGCTTGGCTTTCCTCCTGCGGGGCGACAATAACAACCTTGCCCTCATTGGCGAGATATAGCGGGTCGATCCCCAGAATTTCGCAAAAGCCGCGGACGTCTTCGCGAATTGGCGTCAGCCGTTCCTCGATCTCAATGGAGATGCGCGAGGCAGCGGCAATCTCGTTGAGAACGGTCGCGATCCCGCCGCGCGTGGCGTCGCGAATGAAACGAATGCCGGGAGCCGCCTTCAAGACCGCTGCAATCAGGCCATGCAGCGCAGCGCAATCGCTTTCGATCGGGCTCTCAAGCGCCATGTCGCCTCGCGCTCCAAGGATTGCCGCGCCGTGGTCGCCCAACTGGCCATTGACGAGAATCGCATTGCCAGGGCGCGCGCTCGTCACACTCAACCGCGTGCTTTCGGGGATGACGCCGATGCCGGCGGTATTGATGAAAATCTGATCGCAGGCGCCCTTCTGCACCACCTTCGTATCGCCCGTCACAATCGACACCCCCGCCGCGCGCGCCGTCGCCGCCATCGAGTTGGCGATCTGTTGGAGCAATCCAAGCGGCATGCCCTCCTCGATGATGACTGCGCATGAGAGGTGAAAGGGGATGGCGCCGCCAACGGCAAGATCATTGATCGTTCCGCAGACAGCGAGTTTGCCGATATCGCCGCCGGGGAAAATAAGCGGGCTCACAACGAAAGAATCTGTCGTGAAGGCCAGCCGATCCCCGCGAACGGCGAGACCGGCCAAATCGAACCGGGCCTGATCTTCGAGCGGCGCAAGGGCGGGATTGTCGAAGGCCGAGACGAAGACATCGTCGATCAGGTCTTTCATGGCCTTGCCGCCCCCGCCGTGCGCGAGCGTCACTACGGCCCCGCCCCGGGCGTTGGATGGCGGCGACTGCGAGGGAAGCATCACCGTCATGCCACGACCGCCTTTTCGATGCCGCCATATTGATAATAGGCTGAGCAAGAGCCTTCCGGCGAAACCATCAGCGCGCCGAGCGGCGTCGCCGGGGTGCACGCGCTGCCAAACACCTTGCATTGCCAGGGTTTAATGATCCCGCGAAGCACCTCGCCGCACTGGCATGCCGCCGGGTCTTCGATTTTGATGCCGGGCAGCGCAAACTTACGCTCGGCGTCATAGCGTGCATAAGCCTCGCGCATGCGCACGCCCGAATGCTCGATGGAGCCAAGGCCACGCCATTCGAAGTAGTCGCGCAGCTCATAGACTCGTTCGACGGCGTCGAGCGCAACCGCGTTGCCGTCCTCCGGCACGACCCGCGCGTACTGATTTTCAACTTCCGCGCGCCCTTCCGCGATCTGCTTCAGCACCATCCAGATCGACTGTAGAACATCGAGCGGCTCGAAGCCGGAGATGACAAGCGGCTTGCGGTAATCACGGCAGATGTACTGATAAGGCTTCGCCCCGATGACCATCGACACATGCCCCGGCCCGACGAAGCCGTCGATCTTCAACTGCGGATCGTCGAGGATGGCCTTCATTGTCGGCGGGATGGTGATGTGATTGCAGAAGATCGAGAAATTGCAAATACCTTCGTGCTCCGCCTGCAACACGGTAAGAGCCGTGGATGGCATGGTCGTCTCAAAGCCTAAGCCAAAGAAGACAACCTCCCGGTCTGGATTTTTCCGGGCGATCGCCAGCGCATCCATCGGCGAGTAGACCATCCTTACATCGGCGCCGGAAGCCTTGGCTTGAAGCAGGCTCTTCCTCGAGCCGGGCACGCGCATCGCATCGCCGAACGTGGTGAAGATCACTTCCGGGCGCTCGGCGATGGCCAGCGCATCGTCCACGCGCCCGATCGGAAGCACGCAGACCGGGCAGCCCGGTCCATGCACCAGCTCGACGGAGTTCGGCAGCATCCCCTCGATGCCGTAACGGAAGATCGAATGGGTGTGACCGCCGCAGACTTCCATGATGTACAACGGTTCGTGGGCAGAACTCTGCATGCCCGACATCAACGCGCCGATCTCCTTGATCAGGAACCCGGCTTTGGTGGAATCGCGAAACTCATCAACATACTTCATGGCGTTCACTCTCGGCCGCCAGCATCCTGGCGGCGCCTGTCAGCCGCGCTTGGCGTCACTCCGCAGGCAGTCTCATCGCTTCCATTTCCGCTTGCGCTTCTCCCAGATCGGCCAGAATCCTGAGCGTCTCCTCGGCTTGAGCCTCATCGATCCGGCTCATGGCAAAGCCCACGTGGACGAGCACCCAATCGCCAAGGCAGGCCTCGGGCGGGTGGTTGTCGCTCACAATGCAGGCGATGTTGATCTTCCTCCTAACTCCCGCAACATCGACGGTTGCGAGGTTCATGTCAGCATCATCGATGCGGACAATGCGGCCTGGGATTCCGAGGCACATGAGGCGTTTCCTTTATGCGAGAGGCTGTTCGCCGCGATAAGCCGGGAAGCTGCAATGACCGCTTGTCCAAGCGCGATGCCGCCATCGTTGGCAGGGATCTGGGTGTGCGTGAGTACAGAGAATCCACCGGAACCGATCCCGGCTGCGACGGTCTCGAACAGGATCCGGTTCTGAAAGCAGCCGCCCGACAGCGCCACCGTATCGAAGACCGGAGCATTCGCTCCATGCGGGCGAGCAAGTTTCTCGACCATCGCGACGACCGCTTGCGCCAGACCTTTGTGGAAGCGCGCAGCGATCACCGGCGCGGGTGTTTTGACCATGAGGTCGGCAAGCAGCGCCTCCCACATCGGCAGCGGCTCGATATAGGGCAGTCCGCCGGGGTCGCCAATTGTGAAAAGATAGGCCGCTTCTGCTTCGCTTACACATGCCGGCGCGTGCTGGTCGACGATTGCTTCGAGGCGCATCGCTGCCTCACCTTCATAGGCTTGTCGCTGGCGGGAAATATCGAGGGCGGCAGCGACCGCGTCGAAAAGCCGTCCGCAGGAGGAAGCCTGGGGCGCGTTGATACCCCTTTGAATCATCCGGTCGAGAAGTGCGCGCGGTTTCGTCGAAAGAAAGTCATGAAGCTCAAGACCGCCGAAATTTATCGAGAACTCCGGCCAGCCCATTTCCGCGGTGAGATGGGCGTAGAGATTGCGCCAAGGTTCCTTCACTGCCTGCGCGCCGCCCGGCATGGCGACCCGTTTGAAGGCGCCGAGGCGCCGGCAGGCGCGGTAATTCGCCAGCAAAAACTCTCCGCCCCAGAATGTCCCGTCATCACCCCAGCCCAGGCCGTCGAGCACAACGCCGAGCACGGGCGGCGCGTGAGGGTCCCAGCCGTTCTCCGCAAGGCAGGCCGCGATATGAGCGTGATGATGCTGTACTTCGATGAGCGGTAGACCGTCCTTGCGCGCCCGCTCACGCGCAAGTTTCGACGACAGATATTCGGGGTGCTTGTCGGCTGTCAGTGCCTGCGGCTTATGATCGAAAAGCTTCTCGTACAGAGCCAAAGCCCGCTCGTAGTCGGCGAAAGTTTCAGCGTTTTCAAGATCGCCTTGATGCTGCGATAAAATCGCTTCCCCGTTTTTCAGCAGGCAGAAGGTCGCCTTGAGTTCGGCGCCAAAAGCCAGAAGCTCGGGAGCGGCGGAGAAATCCTTGGGCAGCTTCACCGGCGTAGGCGCAAAGCCGCGCGCCCGGCGCAAAACGCGCATCGCGCCGCCCGCCAATCGCACGACTAAGTCGTCGACCCGATTTACAATTTCGCGGTTGTGCACGAGCGCATAGGAAGCGATCCCGCGCAGCTTGGCCCGAGCCTCCGCATCGCCGGTCACTTGCGGTTCGTCCGAGAAATTTCCGCTCGTCATGACAACGGGCCGGTCGACCTCCTGCAAGAGCAAGTCATGCAGGGGCGTGTAAGGCAGCATGAAGCCAAGCGTGGAAACTCCCGGTGCAATGGCATCGGGCAGTTTCTTGGGGTCGGCGGCTCGCAGCAACACGATCGGCGCCGCAGCACCTGTAAGCCATTCCTGTTCCTCTGCCGTGACAGAGCAATAGGAGCGGATGATTCCCAAATCCCGCGCCATCAGCGCGAAGGGCTTCGCATCGCGCCGCTTGAGCCGACGGAGCCGAGCTACGGTCGTCTCATTCGTCGCGTCGCAGGCAAGGTGATAGCCGCCCAATCCCTTGACCGCGATGATCTCGCCATTCCGGATCAAGCGTCCCGCCGCCTCTATATCGTCGATCCCGGTTTCGCAGCCAGACGTTCCTTCGCCGTCACCGAGGCGGATCAGCCGCACTTGGGGACCGCAAGTGCGGCAAGCGATAGCTTCGGCATGAAACCGGCGGTCGCCTGGGTCCGTGTATTCAGCGCGGCATTGATCGCAGAGCGGGAATGGCTCCATGGCGGTTTGCGCCCGATCATACGGCAGGCCTGCGATGATCGTCAGGCGAGGCCCGCAATGGGTGCAGTTCGTGAACGGATAGCGGAAGCGCCGCTCCAAGGGATCTGCAACCTCCGCCGCGCATTCCTCGCAGACCGCCGCATCAGGGCTGATTTCGGTCCTTATGTCACCATAGGCGCTTTCGCAGATGCGGAAATCGCTTGGTAATGCGCCATCAAAGCGAGCGGTTTCGATGGCATCGATCCGGGCCAGCGGAGGCGGCTCATTTTCGATGCGCGCGATGAAGGCCGCAATAGCGCCTTCATCTCCGCCAGCGCGGACCAGAACGCCCTCTGCATCATTGAATACCACGCCATTGAGACGCAACTCGCGCGCAACTCGCCAGACAGTGGGGCGGAAGCCTACGCCCTGCACACGTCCGCGTATTCTGATTTCCATTGCGCGGCTCACGTCTTCTCAGCACGCCTCGTTGAACGTTGGCGAGAGAAGCGGCGAACTTGTCTCTTTGTTCCAACACAAGCGCAGTGTGCTTAGACAAGCCGGCTGACGCCGGGACATCGATCACTCCGCAATTTCTCGGCAGCGCGAGCCAGGCAGAAAGAAACAAAAAACTGCCAGGCGTCAGATTTCAACGGGAACAGCCAACCTGAACGAAACATTACCCCCTCCGACGGAATTTGAGCCGCGATGGGAGCGCTGAGAAGAAGGGAGAAATAGCCGGCGGACTAGGGAGGCTTTCATGAATGATGACGCTGCAGGCATCGCGGCAGGATCACCCTATGGGAAAAAGATGCACCCCAAGCCCGGAAGGATGACGGAAAACAAACCGAAGCTTGCAGAAGTTCACATTCTCTGGATTACCGGCGGCCTCGGCTGCGACGGAGACACGGTGTCGATTACGGCGGCGACCCAGCCGAGCATCGAAGATGTGATTCTTGGCACGATCCCTGGCCTTCCCAAAGTTCATCTGCACAATCCGGTCCTATCCTACGAGGTCGGCGACGAGTTTATGTCGCCCTTCCACGCAGCGGCGCGCGGCGAGCTTTCAAATTTCGTGCTCGTGCTCGAAGGCTCCATCCCCAACGATAAGCTTAGCGGTGAGGGCTATTGGGCCGCGTATGGCACCGATCCCCACACCGGCGATCCGATCAAGATTACCGAATGGCTGGACCGGCTGGCCCCGAAAGCGCTGGCAGTCGTCACCGCAGGGACGTGTTCCGCCTATGGCGGGATCCATGCCATGAAGGGCAACGCGACCGGCTGCATGGGCGTTGCGGACTATCTCGGCTGGGATTGGAAATCCAAGGCTGGGCTGCCGATCGTGAACGTGCCCGGATGTCCCGTTCAGCCCGATAATTTCATGGAGACCCTTCTATATCTCCTGCGGCAGCTCGCAGGGCTTGCACCTATGATTCCGGTCGACGAGGCCGGGCGGCCGAAGTGGCTGTTCGAGAATACGGTGCATGAAGGATGCGATCGCGCCGCCTGGTATGAAACGGCGGAGTTTACGAAGGAATACGGCTCGCCGAAATGCCTTGTGAAAATCGGCTGCTGGGGGCCGGCTGTACAGTGCAATGTCCCCAAGCGGGGCTGGATGGCTGGAATTGGTGGATGCCCCAATGTCGGCGGCATCTGCATAGGCTGCACCATGCCGGGCTTTCCCGACAAGTTCATGCCGTTCATGGACGAGCCGCCGGGAGGCGTCTTCTCGTCGACCCTGGTCTGGCCCTATGGCGTCATCGTGCGCTCGCTGCGCCGACTGACGCAAGCGACTCTGAACGCCGAGCCGAAATGGCGTCACAAGGGGGACAGACTGACCACCGGCTATCAAGCGCCTCGCCAATAAGCACGTCATTCATCCAATTTGGAGACAGTCCATGTCCATGGAAGCACCGGTCATCAAACGCACCGAGAAGCCTTCGCAAATCGTCGAGATGAACTGGGATCCGATCACGCGCATCGTCGGCAGCCTCGGCATCTACACCAAGATCGACTTCGCCAACCGCGTCGTTTCGGAGTGCCACGCGACTTCATCGATTTTCCGCGGGTATAGCATTTTCATGAAAGGCAAAGACCCGCGCGACGCCCATTTCATCACGAGCCGCATCTGCGGCATTTGCGGAGACAATCACGCCACCTGTTCGGTCTACGCGCAGAACATGGCCTACGGCGTCCGGCCGCCGGCGATAGCCGAGTGGATCACCAATCTCGGTGAAGCCGCCGAGTACATGTTCGACCACAACATCTACCAGGACAATCTGGTCGGCGTAGACTTCTGCGAAAAAATGGTGAGGGAAACGAACCCGAGCGTGTGGGAACTGGCGAAGCGAACGGACGCGCCGCACGCGGCCGATCACGGCTACCGCACCATCGCCGACATCATGACGGCGCTTAATCCCTTCACTGGCGATTTCTATCGCGAAACCCTCGTGGTTAGCCGTTACACGCGCGAGATGTTCTGCCTGATGGAGGGGCGTCACGTTCATCCTTCGACGCTTTATCCGGGCGGGGTTGGCACCGTACCATCCGTGCAGTTGTTCACGGAGTATCTTACGCGGCTGATGCGCTATTGCGAGTTCTTGAAGAAGTGCGTGCCGCTGCACGACGATCTTTTCGACTTCTTCTACGATGCGTTGCCGGGCTATGAAGAGGTGGGACGCCGCCGCATTCTGCTTGGCTGCTGGGGCTCTTTCCAGGACCCGGAGGTGTGTGACTACAACTATAAGACCATGACGGACTGGGGGCGGGCCATGTACGTGACCCCCGGCGTTGTGGTCGACGGCAAGCTTGTCACGACCGACCTCGTCGACATCAATCTCAATATCCGGATTTTGCTCGGACATTCCTTTTACGACGGCTGGGATCAGGGCGAAACCTTTGTCAAAAGGGATCCGCTCGGAAACGTGGTCGATCAAAAGCATCCCTGGAACCAAACTACAATTCCCCGCCCGCAAAAGCGGGACTTCAACGGCAACTATTCCTGGGTGATGTGCCCGCGCTGGCTCGATAAAAGAACCGGCGATCATCTGGCCCTCGATACGGGCGGCGGGCCGTTTGCGCGGCTGTGGTCGACCGCTCTCGCCGGGCTCGTCGACATGGGCTACGTCAAGGCCACCGGAAGCAGCGTCATCATTCATTTGCCTAAGACGGCGCTGAAACCCGAAGTAACCTTCGAATGGAAAATCCCCAAATGGAGCAACGCCATCGAACGCGACCGGGCACGGACCTACTTCCAAGCGTACGCTGCAGCGGCGGCCCTTTATTTCACAGAGCAGGCATTCACCGAGATACAAGCGGGGCGCTCCAAGACGTGGACCGAGTTTAAGGTTCCCGATGAGGCCATCGGCTGCGGCTTCCACGAAGCTGTGCGCGGAGTGCTTTCGCACCACCTTGTCATACGCGGCGGAAAATCGCGAACTATCACCCGTATCCGCCAACGCCCGTGGAACGGGACGCCGCGCGACATGTACGGAACGCTCGGCCCTTATGAAGACGCTGTCCAGAACACGCCCATCTTTGAGGAGAACGGGCCGGACAATTTCAAAGGCATCGACATCATGCGCGCGGTCCGCAGTTTCGACCCATGCCTGCCCTGTGGCGTTCACATGTATGTTGGCGGCGGAAAGACCATCGAAACGGTGCATTCGCCGATGTTTGGCGCCGCGCGCACATGAGCGGGCGCGGCGACAAAGAGGATGCGGACAGGGCTTTGGCCCGGCTCGAAGAGCTGATCGAAGCGCTCGAAACCCATCCCGGCCCGGCAGGCGCGACGGCGCGGGAGCTGGTTGCGCTCGTGCTTGAACTTCACGGGCTGGGCCTTGCCAGGCTCATGGCGATCCTTGCGCCGGCGCAAGGTGGCGCCCCCGTGGTGGAGCGCCTCATTCAAGACGAGCATGTGCGGGCGATGCTGCTTTTGCACGGGCTTCATCCCGAGGACCTGGAAGCGAGGGTGCGGCGCGCGGTCGAACGGCTGCGGCCCCACCTTGGCGTGCATGGCCTGCGACTTGACCTCGAGGACGTGTCCAAAGGCGTTGTGCGGTTGCGGCTTTGCGGCCTTGAGCCGAGGACGCCATCGCCGCTCTCGTGGAGTTTGCCGGCCGAGATAGAGCAAGCCATTTTCGAGGCAGCGCCGGATACAGAGAAGGTATTGATCGAGGGCTTAGACTTTCCAAGCGCGGCCTCAAGCAGCCGCGCCGCCGAATAAGCGATTGAGCCAGAAAGGCAGCCATGGACCCGATACACGCCATCGGACACTCCGGCCCTCGCAATTGGGTGGCAAGCCTGCACAGGTTCGCGCGCGAACCGACACCCGCCGCGCCGACTGAAGTTTGCGAACTTTGCGCCGCGCCTCTCGGGGCCGATCACCCGCATCTTGTCGAGCCCGCTCGTGGACGCCTCCTTTGCGTCTGCCGGAGCTGTGCAATGCTTCTAGGCAACAGAGATGACGAGAAATACCGGGCCGTTCCCGAAACCGCGCACAAGCTTGAAGACTTCAATTTGAGCGACGCCGAGTGGGAAGCGACTGGCATTCCCGTCGGCCTTGCCTTCTTTTTCTTAAGCTCGGTCCGCGGCCGCATCGTAGCCTTTTATCCGGGACCAGCCGGTCCAACCGAGTCGCTGCTTGATCTTCACGCGTGGACCGCGCTTGCGGAGCGCAATCCGGTGCTGACGGAGATGGAACCGGATGTTGAAGCGCTGCTGGTCAATCGTGTGAACGGCGCGCGCGCCTATTACACCATGCCCATCGACCGGTGCTACGAACTCGTAGGTCTTATCCGTTCGCGTTGGCGAGGAGTTTCCGGCGGCGCCGAGGCGTGGAGCGCAGTTGACAGCTTCTTCGAAGACCTTGGCGAGGGCCAGAGCAGGAGGCGGCTTCATGGTTGATCTCGATTTTGCTATCGAGGGCGTCGAGATCGAGCGCTATGCGGCAGCGCCTTCGGTTCTTTTCAGGCTCCGCGCGGAAAACCGCACGCCGAGTGCGACCATTCAGAACGTTGCGCTCGCCTGTCAGATAAGGATCGAGGCTGCGCGGCGGCGCTATTCTCGCGAGGAGCAGGAGCGCCTCAGCGACCTTTTCGGCGAGGCGCCTCGCTTCGAAAGCGCGCTGAGAAGCATGCTATGGACCCAGACCAGCCTGCAGTTGGCCGCCTTCGGAACCGAATGCATCGCGAAAATGCCGGTTGCCTGCAGCTTTGATTTGGATGTTGCGGCGGTAAAATATTTCTACGGCCTGGAAAACGGCGAGGCGCCGCTCTCATTCCTTTTCAGCGGCACGGTTTTCTACCCAGACGCAGACGGCTCCCTGCAAATGGAGCCTATACCGTGGAGGAAAGAGGCCCACTATCGCCTTCCTGTATCGATCTGGCGCGAAGCTATCGACCTTCATTATCCGAACAGCGTCTGGCTTTGCATCGATCGCAGCCTGTTTGACGAAATCTATGAGCTCAAGCGGCGTCATGGCTTCACAAGCTTTGAAGACACGATCCGCTCACTCCTGCACCCCAGGCAACGGGAACGCGTGTCATGAACTTCGCCTCGGCCGAAGCCATTGTCAAAGCGGTGCTCTACGAGGGCTACATCCTCTACCCCTACCGGCCGACGAACGTCAAAAATCGGCAGCGATGGACCTTTGGCGGCATTTTTCCTGAAGAGTTTGCAGCGCTGCACCGGAACAGCGCATCAAGCATGCAGACCGAATGCCTTGTGAGAGGCGGCCCGGAGACCAGGATCGAAGTGCAGGTCCGCTTTCTGCATCTCATCCTGCGCGAAATCGGCCAACTTTCCACCCCCGTCGCCACCCTTCCCGAAGACGAGCCGAGCTTTACCAAAGTCGCTTCCTTGGAGCTTGGCGGACAGGTTTTTCACACCTGGGAGGAAGCCGTTGAACGGCAGACTGCTTCAACTCAGTTGACCCTCGCTGCACTCACGCGTGCGAAGACCCTGATTCCGCTGAGCTTTCCAGGAGAACGCACGCTCGAGCCTTTACGCGGACCGGACGGCCTGGTTGAGGCGCTTTTCGTCCGCACAAGCCAAAGCCTTGAGGGCGAGATAGCGATCACAGCGAAGGAGGTTGCGCCGTCCACTTTCAAGCTGACGGTGAGAGTTCGCAACACAGCACCTTTGAACGCGCGAGTTTTCGAACACCGAGCCGCCGCCCAGCATCTGGCTTTTGCTTCGACCCACACCATTCTTGGCGTGGATGGCGGCGCCTTCATTTCGCTCTTCGATCCGCCCGAAGAGGTGAGGGATGCTGCAGCCGGATGCGTAAACGAGGGCGCTTGGCCTGTCCTTGCGGGCGAGGCTGGAAGCGCAAGCACGATGCTATCCTCGCCCATCATCCTTTACGACTACCCGCAAGTCGCTCCCGAAAGTCCTGGCGATCTCTTCGACGGAACGGAGATCGATGAGATTTTGACACTGCGCATTCTCGGCATGACGGATGAAGAAAAAAGAGAGATGGCCGCCGCCGATGTCCGCGCGCGCGCCTTGCTTGAGCGGACCGAGGCTTTGAGCCCGTTTCAAATGGAAAGGCTTCATGGCGCGCTGCGCGAACCATCCTCGGCTCCCGAAAACCGGTCGCATGGACTAAAGCCCGAACTGGCTTTCGTCTATACGGGGGGCCGAGATTTCACGGTGGGCGACCGGGTGCGGCTGCGGCCGAAAGGCGGCGGCGACGTCATGGACATTGTGATTAACGGCGAGGTGGCCATCATCGAGGCGATCGAGCGCGATTTTGAAGATCGCGTGCATGTGGCCGTCGTTCTCGAAAAAGATCCTGGCCGCGAGCTGGGGTTCAGCCGAATGCCCGGCCATCGTTTCTTTTTTTCGCCCGAGGAAATCGAACCCGCCGGGGAGGAAGCCCGGCCATGAACCGGATACTCGTCGCAGGGATTGGCAACATCTTCAAAGGCGACGATGCGTTTGGGGTGGAAGTAGCCCAAAAGCTTGCGATAAAGCCGGTGGCCACCGAAGTGACGGTCCGCGATTTCGGCATCCGCGGGATAGATCTCACCTATGCGCTTCTCGACAGCTATGATGCAGTCATCTTGATCGATACGGCGCAGCGCGGCCTGCCGCCCGGAACGATCTCTATCATAGAGCCAGAGAAGCCATCCGAGACGGATATCGACGCGCAGGCGGCGTTGCTCGAACCGCATAGTCTCGATCCCGCAAAGGTGCTGTCGCTTGTCTCGGCGCTCGGCGGCGGCTGCTTGCGCATCATTGTCGTCGCCTGCGAACCGGAGACGTTTGGCGATGAGGAACTGGGTGCGATGGGTCTGAGCCCCGCCGTCTCGGCTGCTGCAGGCGAAGCCGTTTCCGTCGTCGAGCGGCTGATAGGGCAACTTCAGAAGGGGATGGCTCAGGCGGAAGTCTGAGATCAAATGGAGAACCACAACATGACTGGATGGGAAGTTATAGGGATCGTCGTCGCCCTGTTCATCGTAATCGGATTTCTGACCAATCTGCGCGACATTATACGGTATTTCCGGATCAGATCGATGTGAAGACGCCTATTTCTGGAGTTTAATTCTTTTCGAGCTGCTCGTAGACTTGCCTTGTGCCGAAATAAACGCCCTGAATCAGAATAGCGCTGCCAACTATATCGAGCACAAGGCAAGCGATCATCGACCAGCGCGCGTCGGGAAGCCAAAAAGCCGCTGCAGCGGCCCTGAACGCGAATATGCTCCATGCGAGAGCTGTTCGTGTTCCGTGCCTCGCAGCGAGACGCATGTCGATCCCGGCAAGGGAAGGCTGCATATATTCGAGTAGTCCGGTAACGACCGCGGCTGCGCCGATGACAACGCCCGCAACGGTTGCACCAAGGGCCATCGTTATCCAGGGCTCGCCTACAAAAAGCGCACCAAGGTCGAACAGCGGCGCTGCGAGCCAAAAAGCGATCGGAAAGTGCACGAGAAGCGGATGGGCGGGAACCCCGAGGGCTCGTCTTTGCTGTTTAATCATGGTCTCAAGCAGCTTCGGCGGCCAATGAGAAAATCAGCCACGCGTACCCTCTGGAGATTATCCTGACAGCCTAACACCCAGGCTGACAGGATTGGACGTTCGTACTCGTTGAGGACAAAAACACCAGCATCGGTGTGATCTTTCGCGTCTTTGCGAAGAGTGTCGCGTTGCCCAGAAGACGCCGAGGCGCGCCTTCGATCATACAGAGGGTTGTTGTAGAGCTTTTCCGGGCCGGAGACCGCACTCTGGCTTTGCCGCAAACCGCTGGCTGAGGCGACCACTTCTCCTTATTCCGCGGGCCCCGGCCAAAGCCCCTCTGGGGCATGCGCATCTTTGGGCTTTTCCGCAGGTTCCGGCATCTTCGCGGGGCCTCTTTTCAACTTCTCCGCGATCCATTGGAAAACCACGTAAAGCGGCGGGATGGCGAAGACGCCGACGAACGACGCGAGGATCATGCCGCCGAAAACTGGGGTTCCAACATCGCGCCGTGCGAGTTGCGATGCGCCTTCCGCGACAACGAGCGGATACAGCCCCAGGATGAACGCGAGCGACGTCATCATCACCGGGCGGAACCTGAGCCGCGCGCCTTCGATTGCGCTCTGGAGCAGCGGCTCGCCCTTCTCGCGCTTCTCCTTCGCGAATTCCACGATCAGGATCGCGTTCTTCGCCGCAAGCCCGATGAGCACCACCATGCCGATCTGCGCATAAAGGTCGAGGGTGAGCCCGCCGAGCAGGATCGCGGCGAAAGCTCCGAGCACGCCCACCGACACTGAAAGCAGAACCGGCACGGGAATGATCCAGCTTTCGTATAGCGCCACGAGGAACAGGTAAGCGAACAGGAGCGCAAAGCCAAGGATGATGCCTGTCTTGCCTTCGGCGCGCTTCTCCTGGAACGCCGTGTCGGTCCATTCGCCTGCGAAGCCTTGCGGCAGCGTTTTGGCGGCCACCTGCTCCATCGCGGCGAGCGCCTGACCCGACGAGACGCCTTTCGCAGGCGTGCCCTGAATCGTGACGGCCCGCTTGTTGTTGTAGCGGATCAGAGCTGGCGGCCCGACGATCACGCGCGGCTCAGCAAGGCTGCGCAGTGGGATCATCTTGCCTTCGGTGTTGCGGACGTTGATGCGATAGATGTCGTCGATGCTCGTGCGGTCCGAGGCCTCGGCCTGGACCTGGACCTGCCAAGTGCGGCCGAACAGGTTCATGTCGTTCACGTAATAGCCGCCGAGAGAGGCCTGCAGAGCCTGGAAGAGAGAGTTCAGCGGGACGCCCAGAACCTGAGCCTTATCGCGGTCGATATCGAGATAGATGGACGGGTCTGTTGCCGAGAACGTGCTGAACACGCGGTTCAGTTGTGGGTCCTGATTCGCGGCGACAAGCAGGCCGCGCAGCACCTGCGCGAGCGTCTTGGGATCGCCGCCCTTCAAATCCTTCAGAACATAGGTGAAGCCGCCGCCTGTGCCGAGGCCGATGATCGGCGGGGGAGGCAGGGGCACGACCGTTCCTCCCTTTATATCGCGCAGCTTCGTATTCAGGCGAGCCATGATGCCGTTTGCGCTTTCTGCCGCGCCCCGGCGCTCCTCGAACGGCTTCAAAGTCACGACGAAGAAAGCGGAATTCGGCTGGGAATAGTTGTCGATGAAGTTCAGGCCGATGATAGACGTGTAATCCTGAACAGCATGCTCCTGCGCCAGGACTTGCTCAGCCTTTTCGACGATCTCCGAGGTGCGTGCAACCGATGCGCCGCCTGGAAGCTGCGTCACGATGAAGAAGGCCCCCTGGTCGTCTTCCGGCAAGAAGCCGGTCGGCGTGATCTTTGAAAGCCCGACAACGCCGAGCATGGATGCGGCGACGAAAACAAGGCCGATGATCGAGATGCGGACGAGCTTGGCGACGGCGACGCCATAGGCGTCGCGGACGTAATCGATCGAGCGCATCACCCTGCCGATGATGCCCCGCCTCGGTCCGTGATGAGGCTTCAACAGAATGGCGCAGAGCGCAGGTGAGAGCGTGAGCGCGTTGATCGCCGACAGGAACATCCCGACGGCGACGGTCACGGCGAACTGCCGGAAAAGCTCGCCTGAAATGCCGGGGATGAAGGCAACCGGTACAAAGACCGACAACAAGACGAGCGTAATGGCGATGATCGGCGCGGTGATCTCGCGCATCGCAAGCTTTGTGGCATCCGCAGGAGAAAGCTCCGGATGCTCTTCCATGACGCGCTCGACGTTCTCCACCACCACGATGGCGTCGTCCACGACGATGCCGATGGCAAGCACGACAGCCAGCAGCGACACCGAGTTTGCGGAATAGCCGATGGCGTACAGAACGATGAAAGCGCCAATCAGGCTGACCGGCACCGCGATGGCCGGAATGAGCGTGGCGCGAAGATTTCCCAGGAAGAGAAAGACCACGAGGACGACCAGAATAAAGGCCTCGACCAGCGTCTTTTGCACCTCATGGACCGTTTCCTTCACGAAGACGGTCGGATCGTAGGTGACCTTCCAGGCGAGGTCCTCGGGAAAGGCTTTTGCAAGGTCCGCCATCTGGCCCTGGATGGCGTTCATGGTGGTGATAGCGTTGGCGCCGGGGGTCTGGTACATGGCAAGCGCCGCCGCCGCCTTGCCGTTAAGACGTGTCTCGCGATCCAGGTTGGCCGCTCCCAGCTCAACACGCGCCACGTCCTTCAGCCGGAGCACGGAGCCATCGGGATTGGTCCTGATGACGATGTTCTCAAACTCCTCAGGCGAGGATAGGCGGCCTTTCGTTTGGATGTTCAGCTGCAGCCTTTGATCGTCGGAGACCGGACGGGCGCCGATGCGGCCCACGGCGGCTTGGACGTTCTGGGCCTGGATGGCGCTGATGATGTCGCCGGTGGTGAGCCCAAGCCCGGTAAGCTTGTCGGTCTGCACCCAGGCCCGCATCGCATAGTCTTGCGGACCCCAAAGCGTGGCGTCGCCAACGCCGGGCGTGGCCTTGATCTGGTCGAGGATGTTGATGGTGACGTAATTCGAGATGAAAAGCGGATCGTGCGTGCCCTTCGGCGAATAAAGCGCGATGACGCCAAGCAAGGCCGAGGACTTCTTCTTGACCGTCACGCCCTGTTTCTGCACATCCTGCGGCAGCTTCGAAAGCGCGACCTGAACGCGGTTGTTCACATTGACGGTGTTGATGTCCGGATCGGTGCCGAGCTCGAACGATACGGTGAGCGTGTAGCTGCCGTCGTTGCCGCTTACACTTTTCATGTAGAGCATCTTGTCGACGCCCACGACCTGAGCCTCGATCGGCTGGGCAACGGTTGCATCGACGATAGCGGCTGAAGCGCCAGGGTAGCTCGTTGTAACGGACACTTGCGGCGGCACGACATCCGGGTATTGCGCCACCGGAATCAGGAACAGCGAGAGCGCGCCTGCGATTGTGGTGACGATCGCGATGACGATCGCGAGCCGCGGCCTGTCGACGAAGACGGAGGAAAGCACGGGCTAGCTCCTTGCTTCGGGCATGGGCGAGGCAAGGACCGGAGCGCCCGGTCTGACACCTTGTATCCCTTCGACGATGACCTGCTCGCCGGGTTTCAGCCCCGACTGAATGGCGACATTCGCGCCAACCTCGCCGCCGACCTTGACCCGGCGGATGACGGCTTTCCCGTCCTCGACGGCGAAAACGTATGTCCCTTGCTGGTCCGCGATCAGGGAGGCTTGCGGGATGACGATTTGCTCTTCCGGTTTTCCTCTGTCGACATTGACGCGGACAAGTTCGCTGTCCATCAGCACGCCGTCCGGGTTCGGAAGGGTTGCGCGGACGGTGACGGTATCCGTTGCCTTGTCGACGCTGACGTCGACGAAATTGATGCGCCCCGTCTGGTCGTAGACGGCTCCATCGGAGAAGCGGACCGTGACCGCGACGCTCTTCCGATCGGCAGGCTCGCCTTGCTGACGCAAAGCCAGGAACTCACGCCGGCTTACAGGAAAAACGACGTACATCGGGTCCTGGCTCACAATCGTCGTCAGCACGCCGCTGTCGGGCGAGACGACGTTTCCTTTTGTGATCTTGGTGCGGCCGATTTTGCCCGTGATGGGCGAGTTGATGGCGGTATATCCGAGGTTAATCTCGGCTGTGTCCAGGTCCGCCTGCGCCTTGATGATGTTTGCGGCGGCATTGTCATCCGCCGCCTTCGCCTGGTCGCGCTTTTGAGGCGTTCCGTAGGTCTTTTCCAGAAGCTGGCTGGCCCGGTCAAGCTCCACCTTGCTCAGCTCCTTCGATGCCTTGGCGCCCTGAAGCGCGCCTTCCGCCTGTTCGACCGCGGCCTTGAACATATCCGGCTCGATGCGGTAAAGGGGCTGCCCTTCTTTGACGAGCTCGCCCTCCTTGAACAGTACGGCCTCGAGATATCCCGTGACGCGGGCTCTCACATCGACCCTCTCGATGGCCTCGACACGGCCGACGAAATCTTTCGTCTGCGCAACCGGCCGCTCCAGAGCGACGACGGTTGTAACCGGCACCGCCTGCGGCGCTGGCGCTGTCTTCTGAGCGAAAGATGGGGTGCTGAGCGCTATCAGAAGCACCGCGAGCCAAACGGAGTTACGCATGTGCGGCCCTTTCCTGGTGTACAGAGCCGACCCTCCTATTCAGGCCGATCTCGTATCGTGCAAACGGCAAGCGGGCCTACCTTGCGGCCCCACTTTCGGTGAACCGGAAATACTTATATATCTTTGCGGACGGGATGCAAAGCTCTTGGCAGTCAAGCCAATTTTAGTTTAGTGCCAGCTGAGAGTAATGCCGATGTCCCCGGGCATCCCGCCCGGAAAGTCGATGATTTGATAGCGGAGCTTGTAGCCTTTCTCGCGCAAATGATCGTCCCAGAGGTGATAGATCTCCTTTGGGATTCCCGTTAGCGTCTTTTCCCAGCCCGGCTCCGCCTGATTGATGGCGCGTCCGTGGTCGGTGCAGAGCGCGTTTGGAAAGCGGTGGACCTGCACTTCAAGCAAGCCATTGTCCATTGCTCGCTTGATCACCGTGGCGGCCAATTTAACTTTATCTTCCTCGGATAGTCCGGAAGGCTGGCTCAGCTTCTTGATCAGCGCGTCCTTCTCGGCTTGCTCCGCCGCCTTCTGCCGGTCGTGTGCGGCGGCCTTTTCGGCCTGGGCTTCCGCAATGCGAACCATGACGTCCGATGCCTTGGGGAGGATATCTTCGACATTAGCAGCCATGCCGGACTCCTTGAGCTAAACTTAAGCTAGACTGATGGCTTATTTATTACAGGTAATAATGCCGATAACAGATACCCGATAATTTGACATCCATCAAGGATGGGCAGATTACTGCCCCTGCACAATACAATTTCTAAGGCCGTGATGACTTCCGCTCAAGGAGCGGGGATCGTCCTCCATAAAATACAATTCTTGCCCAGCACGCCATCGTGGGGAGTACGCCATGAGGGATCAGGAGATGTTGAAGAAGGCTCCAGTCGGTTGGGCCGCGTTCCCCCAACTTTTTGGCGCCGCTGTTGAGTACGCAACCGATCTGGTCCAGCGCCAGATCCTGTTTTGGTACACGTTGGGTGTCTATGCGACTAGAGTTGTCTACGCGCGCCGCAGATTTTAGGCTCACCGCGGGAAGCGTCGCTAAGCACCATGAAGGACTCGCACCCCGCTTCCGGACCGCTAGGCTGGCTTGGGTCCTTTCGGCCAGCCCGGTGGCTCACGGAATACCGCGTCACCTGGTTGTCGGGCGACGCCGTCGCCGGCGTAACGCTTGCGGCTTATGCGATCCCGGTGTCGTTTGCCTATGCCGCTCTCGCAGGTCTTCCTCCGCAAGTGGGTCTTTACGGCTATCTCCTGGGTGGCTTGGGCTACGCGCTGTTCGGCTCATCGCGGCAATTGGCGATCGGCCCCACATCAGCCATCTCACTCATGATCGCCGGAACAGTGGGGGCGATGGCGGGCGGCGATGGACAGCGCTACGCTGAGATTGCCAGCCTGACGGGCTTCACCGTGGCCTTGCTTTGCCTGATTGCCTGGGCCTTTCGACTAAGCGTGCTCGTGAAATTGATCAGCGACAGCATCCTCGTCGGCTTCAAGGCTGGGGCAGGATTGACGATCGCCATGACGCAGCTGCCAAGTCTCTTTGGCGCGCCAGGTGGAGGGGATAACTTTTTTGAGCGGGCTACTCTGTTTGTACGGCATCTCGGCCAGACGCAACCCCCGGTGCTTGCCATCGGTGTCGTCGCTCTCCTGTTCCTCACCTTTGGCGAACGATTGCTGCCGGGCAAGCCCGTCGCGCTCGGAGTGATCGCGCTCTCGATCGTGGCGGCGACCGCCCTCGGGCTTCCCGCTCTTGGAGTGCCAACAACGGGCGTGATCCCGGCTGGCTTACCGAGGCTCGAAGGGCCAGCGCTGCGGCTGCGCGATGTTGAAGGGATCGTTCCGCTCGCCGCTGGATGCCTGCTGCTTGCTTACATCGAAAGCATTCCTGCTGCACGCACCTTCGCGGCCAAGCATGGCTATGCCGTCGACCCAAGGCAGGAGTTTCTCGGGATCGGGGCAGCCAATCTCGCGACGGCGCTCGGACAAGGCTATCCGGTGGCCGGCGGGCTGTCACAATCGGCGGTGAACGAGAAGGCCGGCGCGCGCACGCCGCTAGCTCTTGTCTTTGCCTCCGTGACGCTCGCGCTTTGCCTCCTCTTCCTTACAGGCCTCCTGGAAAACCTCCCAAAGGCGGTCCTGGCCGCGGTCGTCTTGTCCGCCGTATCTGGATTGCTGGATTTCCCGGCCTTGTTCCGCATGTGGCGCATAAGCCGTCTCGACTTCTACGCCGCATCGATTGCCCTTGGTTCGGTGCTGCTTCTCGGCATCCTGCAGGGCGTCCTTCTCGCAGCCCTGGCGTCAGTCGTGATGCTACTGATCCGAGCGTCACGGCCGCATGTGGCGTTTCTCGGCCGCATTCCCGGCACAAGGGCTTACTCCGATCTTGCCCGGCACCCTGAAAACGAACCGCTCCCCGGAGTGATCGCCTTCCGTCCGGAAGCATCCCTCCTGTACGTCAATGCCGATTCCGTTCTCGAACGTGTCCTGAACCGGCTTCGCGCGGCTGGCCCGTCCGATATTCGCTTGGTGATCTGCGATCTCTCGGCCTCGCCTAATCTCGACCTCGCGGGCTCGCGGATGCTGCATGACCTCCACGGCGAGCTAGCCTCGCTCGGCATCGCGCTGCGCATCGTGGGCGCCCATGGAACGACGCGGGACTTGTTGCGAGCGGATGGGATGAATGAAAAAGCCGGGGGGCTCGACCGCGTCAAGACGCTTGATGAGGTCCTCTCTAAAGCGTTTGATGGATAGGTAGACGAAGAACAGGGGCGCCGCATAATCCAAGCGAAGGGGAGAAAAAAATGAACGTGGAGCAGCCTGTCGAGAAGAAGAAACTGAAAAGGAAGGATTACGAGAAGAAGCTGCGCGATCTGCAGGTCGAGCTTTGTCACCTCCAGGCGTGGGTGAAGGAGGCCGGCGCCCGGATCATCATCGTTTTCGAGGGGCGCGACGCCGCCGGGAAGGGCGGAACCATCAAGGCCATGACGGAAAGGGTAAGCCCGCGCGTCTTTAGGGTAGTGGCGTTGCCTGCCCCGTCGGACCGAGAGAAGACCCAGATGTTCATCCAGCGTTATATGCAGCAATTCCCCGCGGCCGGCGAGATCGTCATCTTCGATCGCAGTTGGTACAACCGTGCCGGCGTGGAACGGGTCATGGGCTTCTGCACGCGGGAGCAGCACGAGCGGTTTTTGCAGCTTTGTCCCGAGGTCGAGAAGTACATCGTCGACGGCGGTATACAGCTCATCAAGATTTGGCTCGAGGTGGGCAAGGACGAACAGGAACGCCGCTTTCTGGCTCGCATCGCCGACCCGCTACGCCAGTGGAAGCTGAGCCCTATGGACCTGGAGTCATACCGCCGTTGGTACGACTATTCGGAGGCGCGCGATAAGATGTTCGAGAAGACGGACACCGATCACGCGCCCTGGCATATCGTTCGGTCGGACGACAAGCGCCGTGCGAGGCTGAATTGCATTGCGCACATCCTGAGCCTGATCCCTTACAAGAAGGCGCCGTCCGAGACGGTTGAGCTTCCGAAACGATCCAACAAAAGAAAATATGATGACCGGGAGGTCTTGGCGGGACGGAAGCTCGTCCCTCAACAATATTAGATGGTTTGTTCGAAGCTCCCTCGCGGTTCCAGCTCAAGTGTGCGCTGAATTGTCGTGAGCGGGCCTGGATTCCGCCGCCGGGCGATGCGCATACTTCCTTTTCCCGTTTACGAAACGCTGACCAGAATTTTCGGAAGCTTCTGACTTTGTGTAAATCCTTGATTTTTCTGGTGCGCGCGGAGAGTTTCGAACTCCCGACCCTCTGGGTGTAAACAAGAGGAAAGGCGTTTCCGGGGTTATCCGTCGTTTTCCGGTAACCACATAAAGCCTAGCAACACCAGAAACTTATTCTGTCCGTCACCTTTCCTTGCCTTTCCCGCGATTTCTTGTACCGTGACGACACGGTGACGATTCTGAAGGAGGAATCGTCACCAGACGGGGAAGCCATGAAAACCAAAATTACAAAGCGCGCGGTCGATGAGCTGCGCAGCAAGGCCAAGGGTGAAGGTCGGACGCTCTATGTTCGCGACGACGAGCTCACGGGCTTCGGAGTGCTCAGCACCAAGGCGGGCGCATGTTCCTACTTCGTCGAGTATCGGCTGGGCGGTCGCGGCACGACACAGAAGCGCATGACGATCGGCAAGCATGGCGTACTGACGCCTGATGAGGCGCGGAAGCTCGCGAAGGAAGAGCTTGGCAGAGTGGCGCGCCGCGTTGACGTGGCGCAGGAGCGAAAGGACGAGCGCGCCAAGCTCAAGGCTCGCACATTCCGCGATCTGTCGGAAAGCTATTTCGAGGCCAATGGCAGGCAGGAAAAGACAGGCGATTGGAAGTCCCGCCATTGGAAAGAAACTCACGCCATGCTCGAAAAGTCGGTTTATCCGGTGCTCGGAACCAAGGTGCCAGATGCGATCACCAAGCCCGAGCTTGCGGGCCTGATCAACAAAACCAAGGCGCACTCGCATTCCGTCGCGCGTCGCCTGCATGAAACGCTGCGACCTCTTTTTGGCTGGGCTTTCGCGTCCGGCGCTATCCAAAGCAACCCGATGACCGGCCTTCCTTGCCCAAAGCCCGTTGAAGCTCGCGACCGCGTTTTGTCCGATGAAGAGATCAAGGCACTGTGGCAAGCCGTGACAGCGGAAGGCTGGCCTTTTGCGTCCGTTTTCAAAGTGCTCTTGCTGACTGGCCAGCGCCGGGAAGAGGTTGCGGGGATGCGCTGGCGCGAAGTGGATCTTGACGCGGGAACATGGACCATCGCGAAGGAGCGCTGCAAAAACGGCAAGGCACATACAGTCGATTTGTCCCCGGAAGCGGCTCGCCTTTTCGATCCGCTCGGCGATGTAGCCGCGGCCCGGCTCATGAGGAACGGCGAAGGGAAAGAAGACTTCGTCTTCTCGACCACGGGGCGCACCCCAGTGAGCGGATTCTCGAAAACGAAGGCGCGAATAGATGCGCGGATGAGAGAAATCCTTGGCGATAAGTTTCACCCGTGGCGCACGCACGATCTCAGGCGCACAGCGGCATCTGGTATGGCCGCTTTGGGTTTCCAGCCTCATGTCATCGAGCGCGTCTTGAACCACGTCTCGGGAGCCCAGGGCGGACTCGTCGGCGTATATCAGAGGCATGAGTATCGAGAGGAGCGGAAGCGCGCGATCACAGCATGGGGAGCGCATGTTTTGTGGATTGTGAGTGCTGAGAAGCCCGCTTCGAACGTCGTGCCGTTGCGTGTGGCTTGAACGGCGGGACCGCGAGATGGCGCGCGGGAGGCCATTGAACAACCGGGTTTAATAGGTTCCGCCCGGCATGAAGCGAACACTGTGAAGCTTGGCTGCTGCGGACTCAATTGGGCCTCTGACGACATCGACGCCAGCCTGAATTTAAGCTAGATGTAAGCTAGATTAAGTTGTGCAGGACACTATGAAAGAGATCGGCGCTTTTGAGGCAAAAGATGCGCTGAGTGCACTGCTCGATCTGGTCGAAGCCGGGGAGGAGGTCATCATCACACGCCATGGCAAGCCAGTGGCGCGGCTCGTGCCCCTCACGGAGCTTTCAGCCGAGAAGAGGCCCGCGCCGCCGCCGCAGCCATCCGCGGCATGAGCGAGGGCGCAACGCTTGGCGGCCTCAGCATCAAGGACCTCATTAATGAAGGCCGGCTGTGAGCCTGGTTCTTGACGCTTCGCTGACGCTGAGCTGGTTTTTCAAAGACGAGCGGACGCCGGGCGCGGATGCCGTCCTCACTGAGGTCACAGAAAAAGGCGCCGTTGTCCCGGCGCTGTGGGGTCTCGAAGTCGCAAACGCCTTGCAGATGGCGCTCAGGCGCAAACGCATCGACGCAAGCTTTCGCGATGGAGCCCTGACACAGCTCTCACGGCTCTCTATCTCAGCCGATACGGATGCGGATGTCTGGACTGTCATCATGCAACTAGCCGACCGCTTCCAACTCACGCTCTACGATGCTGCCTATCTGGAGTTGGCTGGGCGCCGCCGGCTGCCGCTTGCTACGCTTGACCGGGAATTGCGGGATGCTTCGGCGGCCCTTGGGATTACCCTGCTTGGCGTTGACTTAACCAATTAATACGTCACGGCCAGAATGCCCGCATAGGCCGTAAGCCGTCCTAACGGACTTAAAAACATGGTTATATCGGGACGGCCGGTTTCGGATCTATAAGCATGAGACGCCGGGCACGATTGTGAATTAGGGCTCCGGGCCAAAAGGGGTCATAG
Source organism: uncultured Alphaproteobacteria bacterium (assembly GCA_963764115.1). Classification (GTDB taxonomy): domain Bacteria; phylum Pseudomonadota; class Alphaproteobacteria; order Rhizobiales; family Rhodomicrobiaceae; genus Rhodomicrobium. The sequence goes on along the minus strand of CAVXRT010000033.1, from coordinate 10,576 downwards.
CAATCTAATTGCTGGATATCCGCTTCGGGATTCGTAAGCAGTCTGTCAGCGCTGATGCGAGCACGACACCCGTCAACCGGGCTAACTTAGGACAAAAGAGGGATATCTCGTACTCATCACGATCGTCTTCAGCTATAGGAGCCTATCGTTCCTATGCGGAGGAACCTCAGCAATGCGGCTTTTGCTTGTGGAGGATAATGATGAGCTTTCGAAGCTCCTGCTAAAGAGCCTTCGCTCGGCAGGCTTTGACGCTGACATCGCGACAACCGCCGCCGGGGCGCTCGACGCTGTAAGGATCGCCCCGTATTCTGCAGTGATCCTCGATCTGGGGTTACCCGATGATGACGGTCTTGTTGTCCTTCAAACACTGAGAAACGAGCAAAGCACAATGCCCGTGATCGTCCTGACTGCCAGAGACGGCGTGCGGGACAAGGTCGCCGGTCTCGCGGCCGGAGCTGACGACTATCTTGTAAAGCCTTTCGCCATCGAGGAGCTTCTGGCGCGCCTTGAAGCGATCCTGCGCCGTCCAGGCCAACTGCTGGGGCGGTCATTGACGCTCGGAAACCTGGTCTTCGATAGCGTCAGCCGTCAGCTCTTTATCGATGGGGCCTCTCAAACACTCTCTGCGCGCGAGCTGGCTGTCCTTGAAATTCTCCTACGGCGCAGCGGGCGCGTCGTCTCGAAGCGCTTGGTCGAGGACCAAATCTTTGGCCTGTCCGCCGATGTTGGATCGAATGCCGTTGAGGTTTACATCCACCGTTTGCGCAAGAGCCTTCAAGATCTGGAGGCGAACGCGGTCATTCACACGATAAGAGGCATCGGATACCTCATTACGGCCAATTGACCCCGGTAATGAAGACGGGCTGATTTGCCGTTTTGTATCGCCTATGCTTCACCGCAACTTTATGAAACCGGGTCAGTTGCATCGCCTGCTTGGACTTCAGGGCCATGATGATTTTTAAATCGATCACTCGCCGCATCGTGCTGCTTCATATCATAGCGATTTGCGTGACGTCGGTGTTCCTGCCCGTCGCGCTCTACCTAATGCTTCGGTCTGCAGCGGAAGAGTTGCAGCATCGGTCGCTGCGGGAAAACGCAGAACTGATCGCGCGTTATCTCAGCGTTGAACCGGACCAACGCTTGGCTCTGAATCTTCCCGCAAACCTGGAAGCTCTCTTCTCCGAGACATATGGGCGGTATGCCTATTCTATCGTTAACGCTTCAGGGCAAGCTCTTTTTTCTTCGCTTAAAAATCATGGTCCGGTGCTCGGTCATGACAGCCGTGCCTCTGAGCCCACATACGAAGAACAGAAAGGCGGCAACGTAGGCGCAAGCATCCCTTTCAAAATCGGCGACCACGCCGTCTGGGTTCAGGTTGAACAGGATGCCGAGCATCGCGATGTCTTGATCGACGACATCGTCCGCGAGTTCTTTGAAAGAGTGGGATGGATCACCATTCCAATCCTGCTCCTCCTCCTGATCATCGACCTCACCATATTTCGCCGTGCGTTGAATCCACTTCTGGAAGCGTCCAAGCTCGCAGCGAGCATCGGTCCGGACCGGACGGACGTGAGGCTTCCGCTTGAAAACATGCCGAGCGAGATCAAGCCGCTCGTCTTCACCATGAACCAAGCGCTGGACCGGCTTGAGGAAGGCTTTCGCGCGCAACGGGAATTCACTGCGGACGCCGCTCACGAACTCCGCACCCCCTTGTCGATCTTGCAAGCCCGGATCGATACGCTCTCGGACAAAGGGACAGCCAAGGAACTGAGCCTCGACATCTCCCGCATGAAACGGGTCGTAAGTCAGCTGCTTGACATTGCAGAACTGGAAGCGTTCACCGTCGGGCCGAACGAGTGCGCCGATCTTAGGGAGGTCTGCGTTGAGGTCGTGGATTTCGTTGCGCCGATGGCGATCGCAGGAGAGAGACAGATCGTCTTTGAGGCTCCCGAGGAGCAGGTTTTGGTCAGGGGCAACGAGGAAGTCATTTTCCGCGCGCTCCGAAATGTTATCGAGAACGCAATAAAGTGCACACCTCCTGCAACAGTAGTAACGATCGCTCTTCAGCCCGATGGCACTGTATCGGTCAGCGATCATGGCCCCGGCATCGCCGAGTTGGAATGGAACCAGATTTTTCAGCGGTTCTGGCGAAAAAATCGGAGCGGCTCATCCGGATCGGGGCTGGGCTTGCCGATCGTCAAGCGCATCATGGATGCCCACGGCGGCGAAGTCACCGTCCAAAATCTCGCGCCTGATGGATGTGTCTTCAGACTGAAGTTCAGGCTGAGCCGATCCACCGTGTCCGAGGCGGCCGCCTCGTCCGAACCTTATTTTTCGACCAGTTTCACCACGTAGCCCAGGCCTTTGACGGTCTCGATGGAAACATTGGCGCCCCGCTCCTCGATGGATTTACGCAGGCGATGAACATAAACTTCGATAGCGTTCTGGCTTACGCCCGAACCGCCTTTTGCGATGCGCTCCGCGATCAGCGCTTTTGAAACAGCTTTGCCTGGCCGCTCCAATAAGACTTCGAGAATTGCAAGATCGCGCGCCGGGAGAATTTGAATCTTGCCGTCAATATTGACATGGCTGTTTTCCTGATCCGATATGAACTCAACATTTCCCAGTTTATGAAGCTTTTCTGACCCGCCGGGATATCGCCTCAGCAGCGCCTGCAGGCGGGCTACCAGTTCCTCAATTGCAAATGGCTTTACGAGATAGTCGTCGGCGCCGGCGCGCAAGCCCTTCACGCGATCTCCTATTCCATCGCGCGCCGTAAGAATGAGGATTGGCGTCACGTTCCTGCCCGCCCTGACGCTTTTTACGAGCGATAAGGCGTCCCCATCGGGCAGGCCGAGATCCAGGACGATTGCCGCATAATGCCTTGTCAGCAGGACAACCCGCGCATCCTCGAGAGTGGATACGATATCGGCATCGTAGCCAGATCTCTGAAGATTCTCAGTCAGCAGTCGGCCAAGTTCTTCGTTGTCTTCGACTATCAGGAGCCGCATCCCGAATGCGCCTTTCCCTTAGACATCGAGCGCAAGAGTGTTCCGCTCAACGCCTCTTAGTGTGGAAGCTCGTCCCATCGAGTGGGCCTATGTTGCTTCTTGCTGCCGCGCCCCCGATCGGAACAAGCGCCGACGTGGAATGGTGCAGGGCGCCGCCCAAGCCCGCTGCATTCGCCAGGAGACCTATCCTGGGCGGATTGGCAGGGGGCAACCGCGGAGTGGTGAGATGAGAAGGGCCCGTCAGGCTTTGTGCTGCAGCCGGAGGCGAGCTGAAGGCCGTGTGGGGCATGGAAAAGGCGGGCGCCTTTGATCCCAAACTGGCGACCGAAGCCCCTCTCGGGCTGGTGGCATTCGCAACAGCGGCAGGTGGCGCTAAATCAGCCTTGCGGAAGCTTTCAGTCCGGTCATTGCTAAGTACATGATTTGCTGTGCTGATATGGAACCGCGCGCTTTGCGCAACACGCGGGCGCGACAATCCGATCGCAGCCGCTGTTGGCTTGCTGATCAGGCTGCGCGGCGCCGCGCGCCCGCTATCGGCTGACCATAGAGAGAGCATGACCGCTCCAAGCGCATAAAGCGTTACCTTCAAACTCATCTCCTCGCGAAGCTTGGCTTCGATCCTTCGCACACGGCTCATGCCTCGGCCGGTGCGTTTTGGTCTTCGGCTGGCGCCTCGGGCGCCGATGCATTGCGGTCGCCGAGGAACAGCATGCGCAGCGCTGGCACGACCACGAGCAGAAGGATCGGCCCGATCAGCATGCCGCCCACGACCACGGTTGCCAGCGGACGCTGGACCTGGCTGCCGATGCCGGTGGAGATCGCCGACGGGAACAAGCCGATGCAGGCAGACAAGGCCGTCATTAGCATCGGCCGCATCCGCTGCTCCGCAGCCTGAATCATGGCTTCGAGCGTTGTGGCGCCAGCGCGCCGTACCTGATTGAAATAGGTGATCATCAGGATGCCGTCCATCACAGAGACGCCGAACAGCGAAACGAAGCCGATGGCGGCGGATATGCTGAAATCGAGGTCAGCCACGTAGAGTGCGATAATGCCGCCCGCCACGGCGAACGGGATGCCGGCAAGCGCAAGAAGACTGTCGCGCAACGAATTGAACAGGCTCACGAGGAGCACGACGATCAGCGCCAGGCTCACCGGTACGATCACGGCGAGCCGCTGTTTGGCGCGTTGCAGATCGCCAAACTCTCCCGCCCAAACAATGCGGTAGCCGGTAGGGAGTTTGACGTTCTTCGCGATCCTCGCTTGCGCTTCCGCGACGGTGCTGCCGAGGTCGCGCCCGCGCACGCTGAACTTGATCGGAATGAAGCGTTGCACACCCTGATGGTAGATATAGGAGGCCCCTGTATCCAAACTGACGGTGGTGATCTCGCTCAGCGGGATGTACGCGTTCTGGCCATTGCCGCCAGCCACCTTGACATTGCCGATGGCCTCAATGCCGTCGCGATACTTGGCCGGAAGGCGGACGGTGAGGTTCCACTGGCGATCGCCTTCCAGCACGGTGGTGGCTGTCGTGCCGCCCATCAGGGCCTGGATGACGGTGTTGACGTCGCCGGTATTGAGACCGAAGCGGGCTGCTTTTTCACGGTCGATCTTGATATTGAGATTGGGCTGCCCGAGAACGTGGAAGATGCCAAGATCGGCAATCCCCTCGACCTGGTTCATTTCATGAGCCACCTGCGCGGCGAGACTTTCCAGAGTTGCGAGGTTGGGGCCTATGAGCTTGATCGAGTTTGCGCCTTTGACGCCTGAGATCGCCTCTTCGATGTTGTCCTGGATGTATTGCGAGAAATTGAAGGTGACTCCAGGCAGCGCGTCCGCAAATTCCTGCTCCAGCGCAGCCGTCAGTTTTTCCTTTGTCTGCCCGGAAGGCCACTGATCGGCCGGTTTCAGCGGCGCAAACAGCTCGACATTCGAGAATGGTGATGGATCGCTGCCATTGTCGGGCCTGCCATGCTGCGAGGTCACGAGGATCACTTCCGGGTGGTTCAACAAGATTTCGCGCATTTTACTTGTGGCTTCCGTACCGGCCTCCAGGCCCATGGACGGCGGCATCGAGGCGCGGATCCAGAAATTGCCTTCCTCGAGCGCCGGTAGAAATTCGCTGCCAAGACGTGTCGCCAGAAGGCCGGTCGCCGCCAGGAACGCCAATCCGAACGCGACCGTAGTCCGGCGATTTGAGAGCGCAAAGCGCAAGACAGGCGCGTAGATCGCTCTCAAGGCTCGTACCACGATGGTCTCGACCTCTTCGATATGCTCGGGCAGCAGGAAGGATGCCAAAACCGGCGTTACCGTAAAGGTTGCGATCAAGGCGCCGGCCAGCGCGTACCCATAGGTTCGCGCCATGGGACCGAAGATCTGGCCTTCGATGCCTTGCATGGTGAAAAGGGGAACGAATGCGGCAACCGTAATGGTAGCCGAGAAGAAGATCGCCTTGTCGACCTGCAAAGCGCTGATCAGAATGAGCCGCAACCGGCTGGTCCAGTTCTTGATAGTCGAGATGCGGCTCGGGCTTGTCGGATCGGTTCCCCATACGCCTTCGGCCAAGTCTGCGAGAAGTTGATGCCTCGCATCAGGCGGGGACTGGAAATTCCGGAATATATTCTCCACCAGAATGACCGCTGAATCGACAATAATTCCAAAATCGACCGCGCCGAGAGACAAGAGGTTGGCCTCTTCACCTCTGAGCACCAAGATGATGATCGCGAAGAACAGGGCGAATGGAATATTGACCCCGACAATGATCGCGCTGCGCAAATCTCCTAGAAAAATCCATTGGATGAGGAAGACGAGAAGACAGCCGAAAATAAGGTTGTGAAGCACCGTCTGCGTCGTGACGTCGACCAGATTCGTGCGGTCGTAATAAGGAACGATCTTCACCCCGGGCGGCAGGATTCCGTCCGTGTTCATCTTGTCGACTTCGGCCTTGATCAGCGGCACGACGTCGTCCGTATGAAGCGTGCGGTTCATGACCACGATCGAGAGCGCAACATCGTCGTCATGATCCTTGCCGGTGATCCCGAGCCTCGGGGTGTACCCCACGCTGACGGTCCCGATGTCCTTGATGTAAACGGGAACGCCATTCACCTGGGCGAGGACGATGTTCTCAACGTCGGCAACCTTGTCCCCGAGCGTCAGATCCTCATTGCCGCCATCGTCGATTAGCCCGACTCCGCGGATGTTGATCGACTGCTGGCCGACCGTGATTTCCCGGCCGCCCACATTGATGTTGGCGTTGCCGATGGCGGAAATGAGCTGGGGCACCGTGATGCTATAGGCCTCAAGCTTTTCCAGGTCGGCCTCGACGTGGAATTCCTTGGTCGTTCCCCCAAAGGAGTTGACCTGGACGACGCCCGGAACAGTGTAAAGACGCCGTGTGACGACCCAGTCCTGGATGGTCCGCAGATTGGTCAATCCGAAGTGCGGAGGTCCGACAATCTGATAGCGGTACACCTCGCCCACGAGGCTCGACTGCTGGATCTGCGGGATTTGATTTCCAGGCAAAGTGACATTCTGCTGAAGGCTGATCACCGCCTGCGTGTAAGCGGTATAAAACTCCACGCCATATTTGAATGTGACCCGCACGAAGGACAGGCCATAAAAGGACGTCGAGTTGATGCTTTCGATGCCCGGCGTCGGATAGAGGCCGATTTCCATCGGGATCGTATAGTACCGCTCCATCTCTTCGGCAGAGAGCCCCGGCGCCTGCGCGGTGATTTCGAGAATGACGGGCGCCGGATTGGGATAAGCCTCGATGGCGAGGTTCCTGAACGCGAAATAGCCCGCGCCTGCGAAGACCAGCAAACCCATCAAAACAATCGTTCGGCGAGTCAGCACGAATGCGATAATACCCTTCAGCACCGTTTCCCCCGCGAGACTGTCTAAAGCTGGCTTTGCAAAATCAGCAGGTTGCTGAGAAAAATGGCGCCATCGGTCGCGACCAGTTCGCCGGGCTCCAACCCTTTCAGGATCTGGACGTAGCCATCGCTCTGAAGCCCGATCTCAACGATCCGCTTTACGAAATGCCGTTGGTCTTTTGTGGCCCAGGCGGTTCTTGTTCCGTCGCCTTCCCGGACCACAGCATTGACAGGAACTGCCGTGGCGCGCACCGGCTCGCCGGTTTGGATCACGAAGCTCGCATACATGCCGTAGAGCAGGAGATGGCCGGGGTCGTCGATCTCGGAGCGGACGAAGACCCGGTGCGTGCTGGGATCGACCAATGAACTGATGGTTGAGATCTTTCCCTTGAAAACACGGTCCGGATAAGCCGTCACCTTGACCCGCACCTCCTGGCCCACGTGATAATTCGGGATGTCGCTCTCGATGACGTTGGCGACCATCCACATCGTCGAAATATCGGTGACAACGTATGGCGCGGGCGCGGTGCCGGGCTGCACGAAAAGACCGGGCGCGGCATTCCGGGCCGTGATGCGCCCATCGATCGGGCTGGGCACGATCAAGGAGGAATCCACCTTGCGATCCGCGACCATCTTATCGATTTCGGTATCCGTTTTCCCGAAAATACGGACAGCATCACGTGCAGCCTTCAGAGCCCCCTCTGCGGTCTGATGATCGGAAATGGCTTGTTCGTAGTCCCGCTGCGCCGCAGCGTTCTGCTTGTAGAGATTGCGCTGGCGCTCGAGGTTCTTGACCGTCAACTCGAGAACGCCCGCTGAGGCAATGAGCGTCGACTCCGCCTGAAGCAGGTCGGGACTATCGATCGTGAAAAGGGTCTGTCCCTTCCTGACTTCGTCCCCCATCTTCGCGAACAGCGCGATGATCTTCCCCTGATAAGGCGTAAAAACCTGGGCAGATAGATCCTCGTTGAAGTCGATGCTTCCCACCGCGCGCTTCTCGACCGGGAACGTATGCTCGCCGACGCGCTCAATTTTTATCGAGACGTGTTGTTTCTCGGATAAGTCCAGACTTTCCGGCTCGGCCGGAGTGTTCTTTACCGTAGCGAGACCTGGTTCATTGGATTGCTCCGCGGACGGCGGCGAGGGCTGGTTCTTGCCCACACTCGCGATGGCGGCGGCAATCACGATAAGAGCGGTCGCGATCAGGAAAATCGGCCCCCTGCGCCTTGCCCAATTTTTCAATCCCATCGTTCGCTCCTGCGCTATTGGAGGCGGGCGCGCCGGTTCATTGCTAAAGAAAAGATCTGCCTAATCAATCTACTAGCACCCCGAGGCACCTTCATGCCCCGCGGCACAGAAGGACGACTAGCAAAGAGCGGCTTACAGCGTCCTTACACCTACACGGAGAGCGGGCTCCGCTGCCTGCTCAGGCGACCGCCATGTCAGAGATCCGGACACCTCTCCTTGGAGCCAGGGCACCGTGAGTCATGGATTGTCGCTCCGGGATACTCACGCGCAACCGGCTCGGGCTCCGGGCCGACCACACTTGCCAGCCAAGCCTGCGGTTCGGGCGTGGGTGGCGGCAGCTTCCGGTTCCACCAGCCGCCGCCGAGCGCCTGGAACAGACCAACCGTGTCGGAAAGGCGGTTGGCCTGCGCTTGGATGACGGTCAGCGATGCCTGCAAATAGGACGTCTGCGCGCCGAGTACGGTTTGGATGGCTACCTGGCCTTGGCTCAGCTGAGTGCGTGTCAGGTCAAGAGTTTTTTTCGTTGCCGTTTCCGCGAGCAGCGCTTTTTCGAGAGCGACGGTGTCGTAGCGGATGGCGTATAGGGCATCGGCAACATTCTGGTAGGCGGTGATAACCGCAAGCCGGTATTGGGCTCCGGCTTCATCCACACCGGCTTCCGCCGCGCGCTGCCTTTGCTGCAAGGTGAAGCCGTCGAACAGCACCTGAGTTGCGGACGCTATGCCGGTGTAGAAGTAGAAAGCCGGGTTGTTGCTGAAAAGCTGGTTCAAGGCGATTCCGCTGCGGCCTATGTCACCGTTGAGCGAAACTTGCGGGAGCCGGGCTGCGATGGCGACGCCGACAAGCGCGCAGGAGGCGTGAAAGTTTTCCTCCGCCGCGCGCACATCAGGGCGCTGGGAAACAAGATCCGACGGCAGGGTCATCGGCAACTTGTGCGGCAGCATGAGATCCTTGAATTCGAAGCGCTCCGGCAGTCCTTCTCCGGGCAGATGTCCGGAAAGCACGATAAGCTGATCGCGCTCTTGGTAGAGCGCTTTCCGCAACGGCGGCAGCGTGGCTTCGGTTTGCGCGACGAGCGCTTCTTGCGCGGCGACGTCAAGGCCCGACACCTGCCCGGCCTGAAGTTGCAGGCGGATGATACGGAGGATGTCCTTAGAGATTTTGATCAACCGCTCGGTTGTGTCGATCTGCGCGCGGAGAGACGCCTCCTGGATCGCGCCAGCGGCGATGTTCGAGGTGAGCGTCAGAAACGTCGCTTCGTTCATGAAGCGCTGGTTTTCTTTCAGAGCCTCAAGGTTCTCGATCTGACGCCGGACGCCGCCCCAAATGTCAGGGGTGTAGGCGACGGTGAACTGCGCCGTATGCAGCTGATAGTAGGTGGGATTGGTGCTGCCAGGCCCCACGACGGGTGCCGATACGCCGCCATTCTGACCAGCGGGCGATGTGGCGACCTTTCCGCCTTGGCTTGTTTCATTGCCTGTCGCCAGGGGAAAGAGCTGACCCACCTCGGCATAGACATTCGCCTGAGCAACCCGCAAGGCAGCGCGAGCCGATTCAATGTTGGGATTATCGTGCAGCGCACGATTGATAAGGCCGTTGAGCGCGGGCGAGTGGAAAAGCTCCCACCATTCGGCAGGAAGCTCGCGGTGGATATCGAGGTGTTGCGTTTTGTGCTCAGCCGTAAAGCTTTTGGGTTCTTGCCCAGGAGTATAGCTGGTGACTTCGGGCGGCGCGGGGGCATTGAAATCCGGTCCAACGCAGGCGCTAAGATTAAGCGCGGCAATGAGCGCGATCGTAGACCAGAGTCTATACGCGCACCTGTCTTTTCGGTGAGAGCCGCCTAATCGACCTACCGGGATCCCGCTCTCAACAACCATGCTCCATTCCCTCATGCCGTAAGGTCACTAGGGAAAAGAGGCTTACAGGGTCCTTACAACTTCACTGCAGGCGCAGTTGGGTAGCATCTTCGCAACAAGGTGAGGACATGGGGGCGGAGAGCCAAAGGTGCTCATTTTGGAGACCGATTTCCCAAATGCCCTTTCTGCTGTTGGGTAAAGCGGTCATGTGAATGCGCTTTTTGTTGACGATCCCACCGGCCGCTAAGGGTCAAGGGCTGCCGACGTGAATTTTCCAAGTTTCCGCAATAGCTTATAAGCCGACCACCTAGCCATGGGTGTTCTGGGCCAATTGCTGCCATCATGCCCATCGCTCTATAACGTCTCCCACGACCGGGAGCGGAAGTTTCAGCTTGAATTGCGGCTTCAACCCAAGACAACCCTCCACGATGATGTCACGCCGTTCCGACACCATATCCGTTGCGTTTATTGGAGGCATAGATGCGAGCAAGGCTGGGGCTCATAGCGGCGCCTGTTCTGACAATCACGATACTGCTCAGCATTGCTGCCGCCGGAGGCGCACGGGCGCAAAGCGCGGCTGATATCGACA
>CAVXRT010000032.1:0-49252 GCA_963764115.1 uncultured Alphaproteobacteria bacterium | reverse complement strand
GTCCGCGCATGGAAGGGCAAACCGATTTTAACGATTTGGCGCGCGCCGAGGGTCTGGAGGCGGTCCGCCGCGCCATCGAAGAGGCGCTTTTGGGGCCTGTGCTTGCGATCTCCAACCCGAAAACGATCGCAGAGCGCATCGAAGAGCTCGCTGAACTCGATGCGGTCAGTTATGGCCGCGAAAAGAAGGCGGCAGCGGAGGCGCTCGGCGTCGGCGCCGCCGATCTGAATAAGGCGGTGACGGACCGCCGGCGCGAGATCGCAGCCGCGAAGAGGATTGCGGCGACGGAGGCGCGGCGGGTGCGCATCGCCGCTGCCTGCGATGGGAGCGAGAACCCTTACAGCGACGATGACACCGGCATCTATGTTACGGAGATCGGCTATTCCGGCGGCAAGCTCATGACGCGGCTTGCCAACTTCAAGGCGCGCATTGTTTCCGACGCCATTTACGACGATGGCGCGGAGGCGAACCACATTTTCGAGATCGAGGCGCACCTCCAGGGGAGAAAACGCACCTTTTCCGTGGCCGCCGCCCAGTTTGCGAGCCTCAACTGGGTCGCCTCGAACCTTGGAGCCGGCGCCTATGTCGAGGCCGGCCTTCAGGTCAAGGACCGGGTACGGGTTGCGATCCAGCGGCTCTCCGAGGACATCGCGGAGCGCCATGTCTATGCCCATACCGGATGGCGCAAGATCGATGGCGCTTGGGCCTATTTGCATGCCGGTGGCGCGATCGGAGAGCACGGCGTCATCGAGAACATCGAGGTGAGCCTGCATGGCAGGCTTGCCCACTATCTCTTGCCCACGCCGCCAGCGGGAGACGCTCTCACCGGCGCCGTCAGGGGATCGTTGAGCCTTCTCGATCTCGCCCCCGGCCGTGTGATGTTCCCGCTGCTGGCGACCATTTACCGGGCGCCGCTTGGGGTTTCCGACTTCACCACATTTCTGTCCGGGCTAACGGGAACGCTCAAAAGTGAGCTGGCGGCGCTGGCGCAGGCCCATTGGGGCGCATCCTGGCATGGGAAGAACCTGCCCGGGAATTGGACCTCGACGGCGAACAACCTCGAAAGCACGGCCTTCCTGGCGAAGGACGCCCTTTTTGTCATCGACGATTTCAATCCAAGGGGAACGGCGGCGCAGGTCGCCGCCTGGCACGAGAAGGCCGACCGCGTGCTGCGCGCGCAGGGCAATAACTCCGGACGGGGCCGCTGCAATCCCGACGGAACGCCAAGGCCGGAGAAAGCGCCCCGAGGCACGACACTCTCCACCGGCGAAGAGGTTCCGGCCGGTCATTCACTGCGCGCGCGGCTCTTCGTTACCGGCATGGTCAAGGGCGAGGTGGACCTCGATAAGCTCACGGAGCTGCAAAAGCTCGCCGCGGACGGCGTCTTCGCCGCCGCCATGGCTGGCTATGTGCAGTGGCTCGCGGGGCGCCGTGATGAGATTTTGGATCGATACGCCCGCGAGGTAAAGGCGCTCCGCGCGGACAAGGCGACCGTCACGGCCCATTTGCGCACCTCCGATACGGTCCGCGCGCTCCTCGCATCCTGGCGCATCTTCCTCGACTTCGCGCACGAAAGCGGTTCGATCACCCTTATCGAAAAAGCCGATTTCGAAGCCCGCGCCATGATCGCGTTCGTCTCCATCGCCGAAGATCAAGACGAGATGCAAGCGGCCAGCGATCCGGTCTTGCGGTTTTTCGAGCTTTTGCGCAGCGCCCTGCTCTCTGGCAAAGCCCATGCCGCCAGCGTCAGCCAAAGCGCGCCAGAAGAGCCCGAACTTTGGGGGTGGCGGCGGCATGACGCGCAGAGTGCGTTCACCTGGCAACCGCAAGGCGACCGCATCGGCTGGTTGGAAGGCGAAGACCTGTATCTTGAGCCTCCGGCGGCCTATGCGCTCGCCGAGAAGCTTGCATCCGCTGAGGGGCAGTCGCTCGGGCTCAGCAAGGCGACACTCGAGAAAAGGCTGTATGAACGCGGATGGTTGGCTTCGGTCGAGAAAGTCACGGACGCCAAGGGACATGAGAAAACCAGGCTCAAGGTCCGCAGGCGGATTGGGTTAGGGGAAGACCGGAGCCGTCAATGGCTGCTGCATGTGAAGCGCCATCGTGTTTCTTCTTCCGGCGCTTAGGGCTTATATCCGCTTTATGAAAAGTGATCCCAGTGATCCCAGTGATCCCAATAAAGGAATTCAGTCATCATATCAATGAAATGCCCTGGGATCACTCGAAAAAACCAGTGATCCCGTGGGATCAATTGGTGATCCCTGCCAAGGCGCTCCCGCCTGATGAGCGCTGCAGAGAGGAGACAAAGGGCCTATTGAAAGATTTTGCCGGCAGCCCAGCCGGTGCAGGCACGATTGCTGCCTAAACGGTGCGCTTAAGGCATGCTTGAAGTACGTAGCTAAGCGGACATTCGGGTTGGCAAACCTAACCCTTCCGCAACCCCAGTCCGCGTTTTCGCTGGTGCGACGTGCGAATTGGTTGATTTGTGCGTCTTCAGCCTCCGCCCTTGAACTATACCACTGAGTAGGATATATTCCAAACAACGGAGGGATCGACTCCGATGCGGGTGTTCAAGACGAAGGAGTTCGCCCGCTTCGCGCGGCGGGAGAAGATTGCCGACGCCATGCTATGCGAGGCAGTTGCCCGCGCTGAGATCGGCATAGTCGATGCCGATCTCACGGGCGGCCTTATCAAGCAAAGGGTGGCGCGCCCAGGTCGAGGCCGATCCGGTGGCTTTCGCACCTTGATCGTGTTCCGGGCCAAGATGCGGAGCGTCTTCGTTTACGGCTTCGCGAAAAGCGAGCGCGCCAATATCGGCAAGAAGGAATTGGAGTTCTGGCGAACAGTAGCTGCGGCCTTTCTGGCCATGGATGACACTCAGATCGAGGCGGCGATCGCTGCCGAAGAATTGGCAGAGGTGATATGCGATGACCAAGGTGAAGAAGACTGAATATGCCAACTCGCGGATCGAGGCTCTGCACAAGACGGCGCAGGGTCTCGCGCGTGCCGGTGCGTTGGACAAGAAGACGATGCGCGCATTCGACACCTTCTGCCTGACCAAAGTCGAAGCTATGTCGGGCGAGGAGATTCAGGCCTTGCGCGAACGCGAGGGCGTCAGCCAAGCCGTGCTGGCGCATCATCTCAACGTCGGCGCCAAACTTGTCAGTGACTGGGAACGCGGAGCCAAGCGGCCGAGCGGCCCCTCGTTGAAGCTACTCGCCATCGTCAAAGCCAAGGGCCTCGATGTGATCGCGTAAGCATTTTGCTAAGAAGAAAAAAGGCTCCACAACGCTGCTCTCATTGCCGTTGGGCACTGTGCGTTTTCAGTCATGGGGGCAACCGCGGCGGTGGGTGGGGAACTAAAGAGAAACTAACGCGGCCGGATGAGGCGCGGGCAGCCATTTCCTGAGCCCATCACGTCGACCGTGAACTATCCCTAACCGTCTGACATCGCTGGTGCTTCCGCGGTTTTCATGGAGCGGTTTTGCAGGATTAGCGGTGTCTTTGGCCGATTTTCTTGCAAATTGTTCCTGCATTCTCCGGCTCATGCGATGCTGATTTGTTTGCGGGGACGGGGATGAAGCCGAGGGAACGGCGCGAGACGGGCCAGAACGATCTGTTCAAGGCGAGGCTCGACCAGATCATCGACATGAGCCATCCGCGCGTGCGGCTGGCGCAACAGGTCGATTGGCGTTTTCTCGAACAAAAGTTCGGGGCGGTTTATACGGATGGGCCGGGCAGCCCACCCTTGCCCACCCGGCTGATGGCGGGGCTTCAAATCCTGAAATACAGCGAGAACCTCTCAGACGAGCGCCTGTGCGAGGTCTGGGCCGAGAACCCTTATTTTCAGTATTTCTGCGGCGAGGAGTTCTTCCAGCACGAGCTTGTCTTCGATCGCTCGTCGCTGACGCGCTGGCGGCAGCGCATGGGCGAGGACAGGCTTGTCGCGCTGATCCAGGAGAGCCTTGCGGTTGCGGCGAAGACCGAAGCGTTGAAGCCGTCCGAGCTTAAGGCCGTGGTGGTGGACACGACCGTGCAGCCGAAGAACGTGGCGCACCCCACGGATGCCAAGCTTCTGAACCGGGCGCGCGAACGCCTCGTCCGGCTCACCAAGAAGCACGGCGTTGGTTTGCGCCAATCCTATGCGCGGGTGGGCAAGCTCGCGCTCATCAAGCAGCAGCGCTACGCCCATGCGAAACAATTCAAGCGCGCGAGTAAGTGCCTGAGAAAACTCAAGACCTATCTCGGGCGGGTGATCCGCGACATCCAGCGCAAAATCGTGAGCGATGAGGCTTTGAAGGCTGCCTTCGCTCAAGCTTTATCCTTGAGCCATCGCGTGCTCACCCAAAAAAAAAAGCGCCAGGATGCGCCCAAGGTCTACGCGCTTCATGCGCCCGAAGTGGAGTGCATCGGCAAGGGCAAGGCGCACAAGCCTTACGAGTTCGGGGTGAAGGTCAGCATCGCCACCACCGTTGCGCCATCACAGGGCGGTCAGTTCATCCTCCACGCCAGGGCGCTGCCAGGCAATCCTTATGATGGGCATACGCTCAAGACCGTCCTTCCTGCCATCGAAGCGATAACCGGCGCGGCCCTGTCGCGCATCCTCGCCGATGCCGGCTACAGGGGCCACAACGCTCCGGAAGAACATAAGTTCAAGGTTTACACGCAGGGCCAGAAGCGCGGCGTCACCGCCGCCATCAGACGCCAGTTCAAACGGCGCGCCGGCATCGAGCCTGTCATCGGCCACGGCAAGGAGGACCATCGCATGGGGCGGAACTATCTCGCTCACCGTGAAGGCGACGCCATCAACGCCGTCCTCGCCGCCGCCGGTTACAACTTCAGGCGGCTGCTCGCCTGGCTCAACCTTGTTTTGCGCCTGCTGATACAAGCCTTCATGCTCAAACCCACGCTGCAAAAAGCCTGAGAATCTGAAAGTTCACGGCCGACCATCACGCTGCTTTCGCCAGTGGTTGAAGTTCAGCGCGGGAGCCAAGCTTGGCGAGTCAAGCAACCAGGCGATTTGCTTCTGCCTGGGCAAGCTTGACCATCGTGTCGATGCCAATGTTGTGCATCGCGTTCTCGACTTCCGAGATATGCGCCTGCGCGATGCCTGTTTGCTGAGCAAGGTCGCGCTGGCTTAAACCCGTTTCGATGCGGGCCGTGCGAAAATTGCGTGCAAAGATTTCCCGCTCGGGCTGACTATCGGGGGAGCGTTTTTGGAGCCGAACGGGGAGCGCGCGCTTTCTTTTCGGCGCAATCTCTGCATCGCTGGAGGCAAGCTCCTTTTCCATCGTCGGTCGCGATCCTTGAACGTCATCACAGAGCTGATGGCCTCCGCACTATAGCAAGACTTGCCGGTCCGGCAAGTCAGTGGCAAATCAAAGATATGATCCATCTTTGGATGAGAGCTTAATTACCTGATAATATGATGGATTTTTCCAGAGACTGTTTGCACAGGAAGATTGTCCATTCCGGCAAGGATCGCTCTTATATCAGCGATTTCTTGAGCTCGCCTATTCTATTCGGGGATGGCGGCAAGCCTATAGGCGGTTTTCACGGCTTGCTCTCTGGAGCGCGACCGGAGAGGACGATTTTTTGATCGGCTTCGAGGATTTCGTCCGCGATAAAATCGGCGCCGCTCGTCAGGCGCCGCGCGGTTTCCTCGTCGCCACTTTTTCGGAACATCATGGCGGCGTCCTCGACCAAGATTCCCTACGATAAAAAGCGGGAGGCCGCTTCCGAGGGGAGCAGCGGTGGCGGCGCAAAGGCGTCATCTTCGACCACAAGCACGCGTCCGCCGGCCGGGCAAGGCCGTGGAGCCTCAATCACGGTCGAGGGCAGGCGTCCTTCCACGATGTTTCCGACGGGGCATGAGAACCGCCAGACAAGCCCGGCCCTAGTGCACTGACGCAAACGTAGGATTCACAATAGGCGCGAAGCAGGCGAAGCAGGCGATGCTGGCGTATGGCGTATACCGTCTGCATCCTCCTCTCGGCCGAAGACCGTGCGCGTTTGGCGGCGGTTATCGGAGATCGCAACAGCCCGCAGAAGTGTGTTTCGGCGTGGAATAAAGACCCCGTTGCGGGGTGATCGGCGTGCAAGCGAGGCTCTGACGCATTTTTGGTGCAATGAGAGTTATTATGCCGCTCCGATTAGCCGGGCCTGAAGCAGGTCGAGATTTGCGCGTCCGTACATCTGGCGTTTGACGAGCTTGAGCTTGGTGATCTGACCCTCCGTCTGGCCGTTGGACCATGCCGACGAGATTGCGGCGCTGACTGCAGCCTTGTCCTTGATGACGCCGTTGGCGAAGAATGCGACGAGGCTCGTCCGAGCCCGCTCGAGCCAGCCATCGAGATCGGCCTCCGCCTTCTTGCGGATTATCGCATGGAACGCGGTAATGATGTCCCGCGCCTCGACAAGCAGGGGAACGCTGTTCTCTATCGCAGCGACGGTGATCGTCTCCGATTTCGAAAGCGTATCACGGCCGGTGGTCATGAGCCGCGCTAAGGTTCTGGCGGATGGGATGCGTTGCAGGCTTCCCGCGTCAACCTTGTCTGCTTTCCGGCGCCGGGTCGCCCACTCGGTGACCACGCGCAATGATCCGCGAAAGTGGCAAATCGCTCAGACGCCGGAGGTACCGGCTGTGAACACGCTCAGAACTCGCCCCGCAGCCGGGACAGGGGTTCGCCTTGCTCATATGCCGGACGGTGATCACGGTCGCCGCGCCGTCACAGACAGCGCTCGCTACCTCAAAGCCATGCGGGACGAGGGCGGCTGGTCGAAGGGCTTGCTTCACCACGTTGATTCCTTAGTGAAACCAACGCGAGCCGGCGCCCACACTTCATCAAAATTGAGTCAGAGCCTTTTTTGCACGCCGATCCAGGGTCCCTTTTGCGAGCCGATTGACACTATAACTCCGACAAGGGATATGCCCTGCGCTTTGAAAATCACCGTTGAAGTCAATCCCGAAGACCTCGCCATCATTACCGAACAGGTCATGAAAGCTGCAGGCCCCGAGGCGATGACCAAAATCTGGATGGCGATCGGCAATCAGATCGCGGGACAAATGCAGGCTCAGATGTTGTCACAGATACCAGAGGCTTTCCGGCCGTTTTTCAAAATGCCGTCGCATTCGACGTCAGAAAAAAAATCGTGATTACTTTAAGGTTCTAGACCACGTCTGGATCAAGAAGACGGCGCTCAACGGACGCATTTTGTCGAGGAAGGGGCCCGCAGCAGTCTTCAAGGGTGACCCCGGCCTCAGTACCACTGCGACAGCTCCACCGTCACGCCCTCCGGTCCGTCGAGGAAAACCAGCTTGCGCGAATGGAAGTCCATAATCTCGTTGCGCGTCTGAAAACCCGCCGCTCGGATGTTCGCGACCTCCGCCCCGATATCGTCCACCCTGAAGCAAATGTGGTTCATGCCGATCTTGTTCAGTTGGCGGATATGCTCGTCAGGCAGCGCCTCTGGATGCAGGTAGCGCAGGATCTGGATTTCGGCGCGGGGCGACGCATTCTCCAGCACCAGGGTAATGTGCTCCGCCTCGATACCGGGAACGCCCATGTAGCGGGCGAATACCTCGCCCTTGATGACGCATGAGACGGCCTCCCGGAAGCCGAGTACCGCGAAAAACGCGCGGGCGGGCGCGGGATCACGAACGACGATCGTAAGGTGGTCGAAACTTCGGACTATTGCTGGAAACTCCCCTGTTAGGGTACCGTAGCCCCACATTGAATATCATAGGCTATTTCAGGAAATTCCCAAACTGCACGTTGTTTCGGGCGCGCTCGCTGCTTCCTCAAGAATTCTTCTCGGGGCCTTGAAGCAACAGTCGAGACGGACCACGAGCGGTCCAATGCCTCGACCTCCCAAACACCTTGATGAATTCCCAGGTTGGCCCCATGGGCGACTTCATGCGGGTGATGCAGAGGAGTAAAGTTCAAGCGGCACGGCGTCAGGTCAGAGCCTTTAAGTTTCTTGTGCGTGAGTCCGCATTATTGATCCGGCACGATGAAGCCTCGATCTAAGTACCGTTTTAAGCCTATTTTTGCGGACTGCAGAGTCTAAGCATCAAGACATTTTCGTTCCGAAGCAATAATAACGTTCTCAAAACCGCCAACACCTCCTCTTCGCGATAAGGCTTAGAGAGAATGGGGAGTCCGGCGAAGCGTTCTGGCATAACAATGCTTCCCTCGAAACCCGTCGTGAAGGCGAAAGGGATCGCCCGCCGGGCCAGAACATCGGCAACAGGCCAGCACCGTTCGCCGTTGAGGTCAATATCAAGAAGAGCCGCATCCAGAATGTCTTCTTCAGCCTTGCTCAAGGCCCGATCGACCGTGCCGACCGGGCCAGCAACGATTGCACCGGCCCTTTCGAGATAATCCTGTATTTCCATGGCGATTAACGACTGGTCTTCAACGACCAAGATGCGCCGGCCCTTCAAAGACCGTGGTCCCGAAGCTCCCTCACTTTGCTCACCAAGGGGCGCCAACGCTACTCCTCCCCTTCGATAACCTGTTCGAAGGGGATCATAGCTGTGCAGGTTAACCCTTCCGGCCTGAAATCGAGATCGACATGGCCGTTGACGTCGTAAGCGAGACTGCGCTCAACCAAAACGCGTCCAAAGCCGCTTCGGCCCGGCGGCGCGACCACCGGACCGCCATGCTCGGTCCAGCGCAGCGCGAGCCAGCGCTTGCCTTCGCGGGTCTGCTCCGCCCAGCTGACCTCAACCCAGCCCGCCGCTACCGAAAGCGCACCGTATTTGGCGGCATTCGTTGTCAGTTCGTGGAGAGCGAGAGAGGCGCTGAGCGCTGCCTTCGGCCTTAGCATGAGCTTCGATCCTGTAATCTTCACGCGATCGGCCCCGCCGAAAGGCGCGAATTGCTCCTCGATCACTTTTTGCAGGTCCAGCCCCTTCCAGCGGCTTTGGGTAAGCATGCTATGGGCGCGGGCCATTGCGTGCAGGCGCTCCTGGATGTTCCGCGTGAAGGCCTCCTGGCCTGGGGCGCCTGACGCGGAAAATCTCACGAGAGCCTGGATAGTGGCGATGGTGTTCTTGACCCGGTGGTCGAGTTCCGCCATCAGAAAATCCTGCTGCATCCGAGCCTGCTCGCGCTCGCGCATGACCTGGTCCATATGGCGGACGACCACATCGAGCATGGATATGAGTAAGTCACGCGCCGCTTCGGCTATACGTTCGCTCCATGGCTGCGAACGTCCCCGCACAGTTTCCTTCCACGCCGCAAAGGATTTTCTTGGGCTAAGCCGCACGCCATCATCGCCGGTCTCGACCGGTTTGGCAGGATTACCAGCCCAGGTCACGGTGCGTAACGCCTCGGGCCTGAACCAGAAGACATAGTCTCGGGGCGATCGCGACGCCGAGAGGGCAATAACACCGCTTGCTATATCAGCATAGTCTTTAGCGGGAGCAAACCGCTCTGCGAGGCAGTCCGTCATGAACATCCCTTCCCCCAAAGAAACGTTCAGCCATTCGACTAATGCGCCGAGCTGCTCATCCGATGGCGTTCGCCCAAGCCTGGTTGCCTGCCCGTTGCACCACACGGCGGCCCCGTCCGCGGGGATGTAATCGATCAGGTTAGGCTGGTGTCGAATAAGAGCTTCTCCGAGATGGTTTTCGCGAACCATTGCTTCGACAAGCTCCGCGTGAATGCGTCTCATTCGCAGGCGATCGCCATGCGCTTCGGTGGTAAGTTTTTCGCGCAGTTGAAGCGAAATCATCTGGGCGAACAGCTCGCACGCCGAACGCAGCGTCTGCCGGAGGTGCCGGGGCTCGCGATGATGACACGCGATCAGGCCCCACAGCTTCCCGTCAATCACCAGGGAAAGCGACATCGACGCAACGACGCCCATGTTGCAAAGATATTCGCGATGCAGGGGCGAAACGGAGCGCAAAACACCGAAAGTGAGGTCCAGGGGTCTGCCGGTGACGGGATTGAACGCAGGCGTGACAGGTGCGGGGGTGTAGCGCACATCAGGAATGAGCCGGATCCAATTGCGCAGATAAAGCTCTCGTGCTTGCTTGGGAATATCGGAAGCCGGGTAGTGCAGCCCGAGATAGGTCTCGAGGTCTGCGGCTTTGGCCTCGGCGATCACCGCCCCGCTATCGTCCGTTTGAAATTGATAGACCATAACCCGATCGAAGCCGGTCGCGGCACGCACTTCGGTAGCTACCGCCTGGAAAAAGCGGGGCAACTCCGCCTCGCCGTTCACACGCATGATCATGCGCTGTGCTATCGCCCCCGGGTCTGCGGATGGCTCGGACAGGCAGGGTTCCAACTCGACAACCAGATTGCCGCCGCTCATGTGCACCGCCGCCTCGAGCGGCTGTCCATCGTATTGTACGGCCGTTTCGAAAGCTAAGATGGGCCGCGGGATGGCGATGTCCTGGGCCCCAAAAGTGCGCAGGCGCTCGAGCGCAGCCGGGCCGATACGCGCTTCCAGCCCTTGCCCAAGCATCTCATGCGGCGCGAGGCCGAGCAGACGCCCAGTATCGCCCGCAACCTGGATAACCGCGAGACTGTCGGGATCGAGCACAATAAGAACGCCATGGGGCTGGATCGACCCCGGGATATGGATCGGCTCCCGGTCGCAATTGGTAAGGTCTGCCGTTCCAAAGGCAGGCTCAGTCATCGCCCAAGACTTTCGTTGGAGGAGCTCATTAGTGGGATGGAAACGCGGGTGACCTTCTCCGGACTGATAGGGGCTTGACAATAGACGAGATATATCAGGACTGCAAAAATCTTTTCACTGCCGGAGGTTGCGCATACGGTGCCTTCGACACCGCAGCAAGGCGAGGAGAATGGACCTTGAAAAAGCTCCCTTTTTTTGTGCCATCGAGAGCGGTGCCGGGGTCGGCCCGGCCGGCGCGCAAGCGGTCCCCTCACGGATTGTTCTCCGCCATGCCCGAACCGGGCCCGTAAAGTTCCCAACCCTTCGACGGGACCGCCGAGTAATCGCCGCGCCAGCCTTGTCGACCGCACGAGTTCGTTATGGTCTCTGATAGCCCGAGATGAGAAAAATTCATACTCGTGATGTGGGGTTTTGAAGCAATTACATCCTACATTTCGCGCTTTTACTCTGGATATGGTTGCGTTGCCTCCCTCGAAGCCGGGCGATATTGCGTTAAGCTATTCATGTCCGATACCGCGACAGGGCGAGCGCGCTGAGCCAAGACTGGGTCATTTGGGCGCTTGCCAATCGCTTGACCGGTGTGGGTGGCGTCGGAAGGCAAACGTCTAGCTGGCGGCGCTGTGATAGCCTGAAAGGGAGCACGCCAGTCTTCCGTGCCCCGAGGAGCAGCCTTCCAAGCTCATGCCTTTTGGTATTTGGTGATTTTAAGCATAAGCATAAGATATTCAATCTAGACATAATGAATTGTGAAGCTACATCTTAACAGTCTAATTTATTCGAATGGACCTCTAATTATTGACGCAAATCAACGTGCTGCTTGTGTTCTCAGCTGTGAATTCCACTCCGTTCCGTTGATTTGATGCGGGCTACGCCAAAAAATGACTGATGCTGAAGCTGAGCCTTTGCTTGGCTGCCGCGTTTTGGTTGCCGAGGATGACATCATTATCGCTCTTGATATGGAGTTGTTGCTGAGAAACGCCGGAGCAGAAGTTTTTGAGCCGGTGAAAACGACTGCAGCTGCGGTCGCTTTGGCAAAAACAGCGCCTATGAGCTGCGCCGTTCTTGATGTGAACCTGGGCTCTGATCTTGTATTCCCGGCGGTACATGTCCTTAGGGAACGTGACATTGAAACAATTTTCTGCACTGGCTATGGCGATCCAGAAAGCCTTAGCAAGGACTGGCCGGATGCCCAGGTTCTCGTAAAGCCCGTTCAGTCACAGCATTTGATACGAGCGGTTAAAAGGGCACATCAGCATGTCCGGACGCGAGCCGCGTCCTGATTTCCAATTCGGCGTTAAGCCTAAAGCTGGTCAGAGTGTTGGCGTATGTATGCGTCGTCCGGATGAACACGGCCCGCTTCGCAGTGAGTTATCGCTAGCATCAAGCGTTCGAAAGACCCGTCGCGAATAACTTGACTAACATCGGCCAAAGAACCAAAGACCCCGCTCATTGAGCAGGGTCTCGCAGGTCCGTGATAGGAAATCCTTGAAGGAGAATAATCGTAACGCTTGTGTGCCTTCGCCGCAATTCACCTTTTGTTGCAACTGAGCCGCGAAAGTGGGAAGCTCGGTTGCTTGAGGGGCATTTTTTCTTCCAAAATGATACCGCGCGTCTCGTGCGGTTTTTGATTTTGTTTAGCAGCGTGCACGAGGAAGACACATTGACGAATCGGAGTCAGACAAGCACAAAAGCTTACAAGAGTGCTGAAACTCCTAAATCCCAGAATTGAAAGCCGTGCTCTATGATGCGGCTCTTTTTCCTCCGATAAAATTAGATTTTACGATAAGTGCGATCAGCTGATGCGGCCAGATGACCGCTTTTCGAGGCGGGGGGAAGCTTTAGTCTTTGTACGCCCGGCTGTAAATCGGCGCCGTAGTGTAGCCCCTTAAGACCCGTTGTATCAATGGCTTGCCATGCCGATCGGCGTTCAAACTGCTTGCCGTTTTACACATCGATAAGCGCGGAGCAATCGCGCGGAGCCGGCAATGTTTGCCGCACACTTCGGGCATGAGGTGAGCAATTGTTTCGGACGCTGCCCTTTTGCTGCACCCCGAGGAAGGGGGCGCTTCGGTCACGCTCTGCCCGTTGCGTTAGAGCTCGCCCTGACGGACTTGAGGGCTTCACTGAAAAGATTTCTTTCAGCTTGCAGGCTGCTCCCGACGTGCTCGAACCCTAAACCCGTCGGCTTTGGCCAACGCCGCAATCTGATTTCGCGCGAGAAGCCCGTCCTGGCCGTTAGATACTCTTCACCCTTCAATGCGAGCCTCCAAGCTGCTCCTTAGGGCCTGCACTCGAATAGAGCTAGCCAACTCAATCTCCACCAAACCCCCGCTCTCGCATTTCCCGATCTTCCCGATAAGCCCTCCACCTGTCACGACACGGTCGCCTAGCTTCAAAGACTCAAGAAACTGGCGATGCTGTGCCATGCGCCTTAATTGCGGCCTGACGAGCGTCACAAAGGCAGTGATAATCACGCCGAGGACCAGCAAAATCTGAACTGCAATTTCGCGACTGAGCATATCTATTCATTTATCTCCATAACATTTCCTGCAACTGTTCGCGTCACCCTGAGATCCCGTCAATCTATCCTGGCTTTCAATTTCAAATATGAATTTTGCGCGCTGTGGAAAATCCAGCCAGTACTGAATATTCCAATAAACAGGAGGATAACGTGGACCATCACGTAGCCTGGAAGCCATACGATCAAGCCAGCGTTAACACAAAAAATTGTTGACCAAAGGGAGGCTAGAACTACCATCAATTCAAATCTTACTATCTTTGGTAATTTCATTAATGAATTGTATTCCGGATCCATAACGGCTTTCCACGCCTTTACTATCACCTTATTCCTCCTAATCAGGCATCACAAACCCGGAAAGAATGGCTATGCGAACTGCAGAGCAATTACCGCATTGAAGGGCGGCTGCGTTCGTGGAAGTCTGGAAGCAACTGCCCCGATGGCGCTGGGCAGCGCGTGCCAGCGCCATGCCTGGAATGGTGGCGCTCCTGGAAACAGCCTACGGGCTTTTTCTCGCTGCCCGGCCTTATCTCGCCCGGCTCTTCGCCGTCCTGTCATTGAATTCGAGGCACGAAGGGATCCGAAGTAGCGGCCAGCCAGGCGTCAAGAACGAGCGAAACGGAATCAGGACGTACTCATGAAGCTGCTTGTTATAGGAGCGAGCCGGGGTATAGGGCTTGAGGTTGTCAAGCAAGCTCTGTCTCGCGGTCACGAAGTGCGGGCGTTTGCGCGGAGCGCAGGGTCGATCGAGCTTTCCAATCCGAGGCTTGAGAAACTCAGCGGCAGCGCGCTTAAAGCGAGCGACATATCCTCAGCCATGACGGGCGTGGATGCCGTCATTCTGACTCTGGGAGTTCGCGCGGGGCCTGGAATGGTTCTGGTGCCCGTCGATCTTTTTTTCAGAGCAACCGAGATCGTTACCGACGCCATGAACAAAGCGCGCGTGAAGCGGCTCATTTGCGTCACGGGGTTTGGGGCCGGCGACAGCCGCGGAAAGCTCGGTCCGCTCTTCCAGCCCTGAATATTGTGGCGTAAACGCGCACTTGCTGGCCGTGTTTACAATCAACAGCACCTTGCCCCGAAATTTCTTCAGGGGAGCTTCTTCACCCGAAGCAACGTAGCAGAAAAATCATAGACGGCTTTCACGTGGCACCTCTAATCCTACTGCGTCAAAAGCGGAGCGAGTGAGGTGAGCTTCGCGCTTTGACGCCGCAGCAAGGGCTTCGCGGCAGACCTCGCGCCAAGCCCTCGCGATCATTCGCCTGAGCGTTGCGATAGCGTAGCACCTCACATCATAGTTAGAGCTGAGCGGAGCAACGCGAATGCAAACGAACGTTGCGCTTCGAGAGGAAGCGCCAGGAATCCGGCTACCCAGCCTTGCCGGTTCCAAGCTGCTGGAGCGTGCTAGGCGCATACAAGCCAATAACAGTAAACACGCGCTGCATCATCATCGTCGGCGGCGGCGCAGGAGGCCTTGAACTTGCGACGAGGCTCGGGAAGACGCTAGGCAAGCGCAAACTCGCTCGCATTACGCTGGTCGAAAAATCCCGCACGCATCTTTGGAAACCGCTTCTTCACGCCATTGCTGCGGGAAGCATGGACCCGAGCGAGGAAGAACTGAACCACCAGCGGCTTGGCGATACGGCCGGCCGGTCGAACCGAGCAGCAAGCCGGTCGCCTTCGGGTACCGGCAGCGACAGCCGCTCACTGCCCGGCAGGTCCGGCGGGCCGCTGCGCACAACATTGCGCAAAGTCTGGAGGCGGCCCCCAAACCAAGGGGCCGTTCCCGGAATGGCGGGACTGTCCCGGCCGGCAGGAAATCCAGCGCGTGGCCGGTCTGCGCCCCGTCTATCAGCATCGGCGCATGCCTTGCGCGCCCACGAGATCGGCGATTGGCCATTCAAAGTATCGTGTGTTCCAAAGGATCACTTGGACCGCGGTCCGGCATTGCGATCAGGAGGGCTTGCGGGCGGAGGCTAACACATAGTCCAGCGCGCTATAGACCGTATTTGCGTCCAAGCGGAGCAGAAGGCGATAGGGAAGCCGCCCGACAGGGTGGAGCCGCCGGAGCAAAGCTCTATCTTGCGACAGCGAGCGATGCCAGCCGGGAAACACGTGATTGCGAATCAATTCGACGCGCACCTCAGCGAATCCTGCGGCTTCGAGCTTTCCGGCATAGGCGTCGCGACGGTCGGCGTTTTCAGCGGGGACCGCGAATTTCTTCGCAAAGGTGCGCCAAACGAAGTCTTGCGCCATGCGGCGCAGCGGTTGCGCCTCCGGCGCATTGCGGATGACGTCAGCCAGCACAAGGCGTCCACCTGGGCGAAGCACGCGGAATGCCTCGGCGAGGAAATGCTCGCGGGTGTTGAAATGGAAGGCGCACTCGACGGCGGTCACGACATCGCATGAAGCACACGGCAGCTGCATCGCGGTGGCTGAGCCCTCGCGCAGGTCAACACGATCCGCCATGCCAAGCGCGCGAATGCGCTCTCGCGCGGTGCGCACTTGCAAGGGCGTTACGTTCAGTCCGGTAATTCGGCGCGGGGCAAAGTGCTCCATCCAGAATACGTCCTGCGCAGCAAAGCCAAAACCGACGTCGACGATGTCGTCGCCGGGCCCCATCGCCGCCGTCCTGCCGACGAGTTCCGCTAAGGCCTGACACGCTTCGTCGATCGTGCGCGCATTCTTCCAATAGCCGAGGTTTAGATAGAGCCCGCGCGTGGTGAAAGCGTTGGTCGACACCAACTCGTAAATATCCCTCGCGGTCATCGGTCGAAGCGGTGTAAAGGCCCACAGGAAATATTCGATAGCCTCGCGCGCCCGGCCGCGCGAAACACCCGCGGCTTCTCCTGCCTCAATCATGGAAAGCCTCCAGCTTACTCCGACTATCAGGATGGTACGCCTTTCATCCACGACGGGTTCACTGGCATCATCCTCCTGTCGATAGTTTAACATGCAGCGGAACCTGGGGGCCGAAACCTCCCAATGGGGTGAATTGCCTATGGCCGCGGGCGAAGGTAGGCATTGACAGTCTCGACGCGACGCAGAGCGGTCAGCTTCTCGCATGGGATGGAAGCACGATTGCACCGTGAGCGGGCCGATTGGGATGCGCTTGCCGGAATGTTGACCCGTCGCACTTCAGCTCTCAGGAGAACTGTGTGCTCTCGGATCAAATCATCAGAGTTGACTGTTTTTGATCAGGGGCAAAGCGTGCTCGGCCGTAAGCGGAAGAGGCGAAAACGCTCAAGCGGCAATGTTTCCTTCGGATCTGATAGGGGTCATTCGCGGGAAGCGCCAGCTTCGGGCAGATTGGGCGAGCGTGATTCGCAATCGCCAACGCCAAACTGGCCGCGCAAAACATCTAGAAGCGGAGCGAGGTCATGTCTGATCCCATCAGGCGGGACAATTGAAGGTCGTTTCTGCAATGCATGATCTGCGACCGGCAGGGGGAGCTGGTTCAGCTGATCAACAGTCTGGGCGCGAAGCATCGGTGCAGCGGAGATCACGGATGGAAGAACAATCTCTCGCGGAGTGAGAACCAATCTCTTTATGATTAGAGAAGAAGAACGCAACCGCGTTGCGAAACGCCTCGCACCCCCTTCTATGATATTGGGAGTTGATGGGCGAATGAGTTGAATGTTTCGGCTGCGCTCCGACGAGAAACCTCTGCCGGTCCTCCGCATGGCTTCCCATTGACGTTGCGTCGATGTTTAGCCGGAGCGCACGTGCCTCTAGCGAAACAGCCGGAGGGAGTCACTTTTTGACAGGCCTACTTCTTCTTCTTCGGATCCCAATTAAGGAAGCCGGCCGTCACAGCAATTCCACCAACGAGGATACCAACCCAAATCCATAATGGGTCGGGTTGAGCCACTACATTATCTGCGGCGAGCGCGGGGACGGTCATGACAACGAGAGCTGCAAGACTCACGGCTTTCGACATTCGAGCAAGCTTATGGGTATCCTGTGACATGGTGCGATCCTTTCTTCATTGCGGAGGGCTTCGGAGGCCTCGTTCGCCATTTGAGCCTCCGCTGGTTACTTCCCAGCCAAGTTGAATAAAATCACCCTTTCCGGCAACAGAGGGTGGCGAGCTGGTCTCTTTCAGCCACCGCCCGCCTATTACCGCATTCATAATATTCAGCTTGGCGAATAAACATAAGCCTAAGTCAACCCTTTGTAAATATTCATGATACTGATATCCAACATTTGGCATCCCAGTTCAGGTAGACCAAGTAAACCGAAGCTTAAGCTAGTTGCCTGATCCGCCACAATATTTCCAATGGCTTACCCAGAAGTCCTATGCCCTTGTCACGATAAGAGCCAGTCATAATGCCTTTTGAAGGATCAGGATAAACTCCTGGATATTTGCGCGCAGATTGAAGCTAAAGGCGCTCCTTGGGAACGGACGGTTATCTTGCCTGGCTGCCCACTTTATGCAGCAGAGGAATCAAACGAATATCGCGCTTCTAAGCTCAAACCACAAACCATGAACCGGTGCGGGCCCAGCCTCTCGTGTTACGCTGCGTAGTTGGACACTTCACATCGCCATACGAGCAGAAAACGCAGCAATCCCCCGCCTTCGGTTTGAGCACCGTTCCGCACCCCTTGCATTTATAGAAATACTGGCACGCGTCCTCGGGCATGATCTCGCTTTCCCGATGCCCGCATCCCGGGCACCTAATCGTCGAGCTAACCTCAACCTCCACCAGCGGTCCTCCTCGACATTTCCGTGTACGGAAGGAACAGCGGCGAGCACGTGGGAATTCCGCCTCGAAGGCTCGGCGCGGCCGCCTGTCCTAGCTAGGATAAGAACAGCCTATAGTAATCTTTTAGATAAAACAGCGGTCATCTAGCCGCATCAGCCATCGCGAGACTTCACTTATCACGGAAAAAAAGAAGCCCTGAACTCACGTTCAGCGACTGAGGGGGAAACCTAGAAGCCGCCGTTCGCGCGCTGCAAAATTCCCGCCACTTTCGCAATACTGCACAGGTTTGATGACTAGTTCCGTCAAGGGAGCAATCTAAATGCGCTCCGGCGGACACGCTGCGGATCCTTCTTCAGCGTTCCTGGCCGGAGCGCTCTCAAGCCCAACACTTCTCGGGCCTAATGATCAGGCTCCGTTACAATCCAGGCACCCTATTTTTTTTTGCCGGGATCCCAGAGAAACAGCCCGACCATGAGCACTGCTGACAGACCGATTATGTTAGCCACAATCAAACCACCCGGATCCATATTTGCCTCCTAGCTGTAGCTTCAAGTCGAACTTCTGGTCAGCACTTCGTTGCCCGCCAATTGAACGCAGTTCCAGCCATCGTTCCGGCATCGAACGAAGCATCTTTCAGAACAGACCAAATCCAACTTGATAAAGCGAATGCTAGCACAAGCTCGCATCCTCTGTGAACAATCAATATTCAATGGATCGCATATCATTCAAACTTTAGCTCAGCTATAAAAGGCTGGACCTTGACAGTATTGGAAGGTCTTCTATTGTTTTCTATATGTTTTTTGACTCGCGCATGTCTAGCCCAACAAAAGCGCTGGTCTTGGGTGCGACGCCCTGCCGCTGCATAGTTCATTGAAAAAAATTGCTCATTATGTTGACGCTCCACATCGCCCCTTTCGTTGGCATTTCCCTGAAACGTAAGAGGCAAGGCTTCGTGGACTTGCGAGTCGCAAGTTCAGAATTGAGTGAGCGTTGGCATGCGCCCCCCAATTCAACCCGACTGCCTATTTCCAAATGTTGAACGCGATTTCCATGATCGGGAATTCGTTTTCCGAGTCTCCCGTTGCGTAGAGTCTTCCGTCAGTTCCAACAATGCATATGCCGAACAGGTCTTCTCGTGCGGCTGCGAGGGAAGGATAGACTGATGACGTCCGGCCCTCGCTATTCAACTTGAATTGCCCGTAAGCACCTTTTACTAGAGCCGCTACACGGTCCGGCGGTGGAAGATGCCCCGTCGAAACATAGGAGACAGGGCGGTCCCGATCGGGCTCTGCGTCCATTATGTGGCTCCTTCGTCCGACGATGGGCGAAGCCCCTTTAAATCTGAACGGCGCTGACTGCGACACAGACGTCGAGCCCCAGCGTGTCGTTGGGATCACCGATGTAGCCGCCCGAGATCGGGATGGCCTGCGCAGCTGTCCGCGTGACCCCAACACGTACCAGATTGGCCCCGGCGAGAAGACCGTTGGTGGGATCATACTCGACCCAGCCAGCCCCCGGCAGGTAGACGTTGCACCACGCATGTGTGTTCCCGCCACCCCTCGTCGTTCCTGACGTATCGTCGTAAAGGTAGCCCGTGACAAATCGTGCGGCGAGACCGATGCTGCGCAAGGCCTCCATCATGAGAACCGCGAAATCGCGGCATGTTCCCGAGGCGAGAGCGAGGGTTTCGACCGCGGTCTGCGTGCCTTCCTCATGGCGCTCCTGATAGCGAAAATCTGCCTTGATGGCGTGGGTCATTGCCGCCAGCATCTTCAAGGTAGGGGTCTTTCCAGGCTCGGGAACGAAACGGCTCGCCCATGCCGCGACGGAGCCGTCCGGATCGCGCTGTTGAGGCTTGGCGAGGCTCGACAGATCAGGAGCCTCCCGCTCCGGGTAGGAAAAGGGCAGAAACTCCGCTAAGGGGTCCAGGGTATAGCCGGGGAGGGCCGGGCCCTCCGGATGATGGGTCAGGTCGAGCGTCGAGATGATCGTGAGATGATCCGTCCGTAAGGAGGGCGGCCATTCGACAAGGCAGATGGAGTTGTTGAAGACGTCGTGCGCCCAGCGGATCGAGACCGGAGAGGGGTCGATCACCAAGGTCGCCTCGTGCAGACGCGAGTTGTGGCTATCGTCTGGCCTCAGCATCATCCGGTGGCGGGTCAATCCGACCGGATTTCGATATCGATATGTGGTGGTATGAACGATCGTGATCCGTGCCATGTTTGACCTTCAGGGTGCAGTCGTTGGCTCGGCCGGGTTGCGGCTTCTTCACGAGTTTATCTCAGAGACAATCGCATCATTATCGATTCTTGGCTCATCCTGCCTCTGATGGAAGATCATCTTTTCGTGTCAACTTGTCTTCCGACACCGACCCGGAGCTGGCCTCGATGCGCCGATTGTTCTCGTACTCACCGGAACTTGTGGGCGCATTCGAGAATTCGGCGCTAGACTATGACTCTGTGAAGGGAGGGTGTGGTATGGCAAGAAAAGAGATCCTGGATCGCATCCAGAAGTACGTCCACCCGTTCCGCATCACCAAGGGCAAGGGGTTTCGACTGAAGGACTTTGACCCCAGCGACACGCGTGGCCTTAAGCTGGATAAGGGCGAGGCGGCTGAACTCCTTCAACGTGGAACCGAGTGGCTCGCAGAGGAGCAGGATATTCTCTACGCCCAGAACCGCTGGTCGCTGCTGCTCGTTTTCCAGGCTATGGACGCGGCGGGGAAGGACAGCACGATCAAGCACGTTATGTCAGGCGTCAATCCGCAGGGCTGCCAGGTCGTCTCGTTCAAACAACCCTCGTCGGAAGACCTCGACCACGACTTCATGTGGCGCTATTCTAGGCGCCTCCCCGAGCGGGGGCGGATTGGTATCTTCAACCGGTCCTACTACGAAGAGGTTCTCGTCGTGCGGGTGCACGAGGAGATCCTGAAGCGGCAACAGCTTCCCCCGCCACTCGCCGGCAAGCGCATCTGGGACGAGCGCCTCGCCGACATCTCGAATTTCGAGGACTACCTCACCCGGCAGGGGACGATCATCCTCAAGTTCTTCCTGAACCTCTCGCGCAAGGAGCAGAAGAAACGCTTTATGGAGCGCCTCGACAGGCCGCAGAAGCACTGGAAGTTCTCTGCTTCCGACGTGCACGAACGCAAGTTCTGGGGCGACTACATGAACGCGTTCGAGGAAGCCATTCGGGCCACGGCAACCGAGCATGCGCCGTGGTACGTGGTGCCGGCCGACAACAAGTGGTTTACTCGGCTTGTCGTCGCCGCGGCGATCGTTGAAGCGGTGGAGGAACTGGACCTCGCATATCCGAAGGTCGACGCGGAGAAGATGAAGGAATTGGCGGCTGCCCGTGCGGAGCTTGCCAGCGAGACCTAAAGACGCCGGTCGGCCTAGTCGCCGGGAATTGTCGCCGCGCCGCTCGTCCGAGCCGCTGGCGCCAAAACCCGCACGGCTCGCCGGCCCCGACTAGCGCCAGCGCGCGAATAGCCCGTTCTCTTGCGCCGGCCGGGCGCATTTCATCAGGCGCCGGCAGTTTGCTCATCCCGCCTGTCCAATGCCCGGGCTTGGTGGCGCTCCGGCGCCCCTTTGCGTTTGGAGCTGAGCGGCAGAAGCGTTCACGTCCCCGCTTCCACCGCGGTAACCGCGGTCCGCAGGGACTCCGACGAACGGATGATGAGCTTCTCAGCCTCCACGACAAGGAAGAACACGAGTCCGCCCGCGAGGAGCCGGGGCCAGACCCACAGCGGGATGGCTTCGTTGCCGAACATCGCTTGGAATGGCGTTGTGTAGGTGAACAGCAGCTGCAAGATCACGACTGCGAGGATGCCGAGCGGGAGATACCTGTTGCCCATGTGCGCCTTGAGAGACAACGACGAGTTCGAGCAAGTAGCGGCTGTTCAAGAGGTAGAATGCCTGGCCGATGGTGATGGCGTTGACCGCGACCGTCCGCGCCAGCGCGTCGGATGCGCCCTGGGACTTTATCCAGAAGAAGGCCAGCAGCGTATAGGCAAGGAGCGCCAAGCCTATAAATATAATTCGCCAGACGCCGAAGCCAGTCACGATCGAGCGGTCGACGGCGCGCGGGGGGCGCTGCATCACGTCCATCTCGTGCGGTTCGAAACAGATCACCAGGCCGAGCGCGACGGAAGTGACCATGTTGACCCAGAGGACTTGCGGCGCCGTGATCGGCATGGTGAAGCCGAAAAAGATCGCCACGGCAATGACCAGCGCCTGCGCGACGTTGGTCGGCAGCAGGAACAGCATGGCCTTCTCGATGTTGTTGTAGACTGTCCGGCCTTCCTTAACCGCCGCGGTAATCGAGGCAAAATTGTCGTCGGCCAGGATCATCCCAGCGGCCTCCTTGGTCACCTCGGTGCCTTTGATCCCCATTGCGACGCCAATGTCGGCCTTCTTGAGAGAGGGTGCATCGTTCACGCCGTCGCCCGTCATCGCCACGATCTGCTTGTTGGCCTGAATCGCCTTGACCAGCCGCAGCTTGTGTTCCGGGCTCGCGCGGGCGAATACGTCGACGTCGCGGACTCGCTCTTGGAGCGTGGCGGTGTCCAACTTCTCAATCTCCGCGCCTGTTATCGCGGTCTTCCCGTCGCCGATGCCGAGCATTTTGGCGATCGCGGCCGCGGTGATCTTGTGATCGCCGGTAATCATCGTCACCCGGATTCCGCCGCCGTGGCATTCCTTCACGGCCTCGATGGCCTCCTTGCGAGGCGGGTCGAGCAGCCCGACGAGGCCGAGCAGGACAAGGGTCTTGGGCAGGTCGGCGGGACCGAGATTGCCGGCCTTCACGTCCGGATTCTCGAGCCACGCTAGCGCCAGCACCCGTTCGCCTTGAGCGGCGAGCCTGTCTGCCTCTTGCAGGAAATGCGCGCGGTCGAGCGGCGCGGGCTGGCCGGCGGCGATTTGCTGGCGATCGCAGTGATCGAGGATCACTTCCGGCGCGCCCTTGACGTACAGCGCCTCCGCGCCGTCCGCGGCCTTGTGGAGGGTCGCCATGAACTTGTGCTCCGACTCGAAAGGGATGGCGTCGATGCGCGGGGCAGCCGCCTGCTCGGCCTGCCGGTCCAGGCCGAGCTTGGTTGCGAAAGGATAGAGCGCCCCCTCAGTCGGATCGCCCTCCACCCTCCAGGCGCCTTCCTCCTGGAACAGCTCCGCGTCGTTGCAGAGCATGGAGACACGCCCCATGAGCGCAAGGACTGGCGCGTCGCCCGCGGGCTTTCCGCCCTGCTTGACTTCGCCCTCCGGCGCATAGCCGTCGCCGGTGATTTCATAAGCGGATTCGGCGGTGACGGCGGACGTCACCATCATCTCCATCAGCGTCAGCGTGCCCGTCTTGTCCGAGCAGATGCGCGACACCGAACCGAGCGTCTCGACTGCAGGCAGCCGCCGGATGATAGCGTTGCGCTGGGCCATGCGCTGCACGCCGATGGCGAGCGTGATCGTGATGAGTGCAGGCAATCCTTCCGGGATCAGCGACACCGCGATGCCGACGACCGCTTGGAAGAGCTCGACGAAGCCCATGTGCCCCAGCCAGTGTCCATAGGAGAAGATCAGTATGCTGATCACCGCAATGGCTGCGGTTATCGCATACCCGAATTTCTTGATCTGGCGCAGAAGCGGAGTTTCCAGCGGGCTGACGTCTGCGAGCAACTGGTTGATACGGCCAAGCTCGGTCTCGCTGCCCGTCGTAACGACGACGCCCGTCGCGCGGCCAGATACGACCATTGTGCCGGAGAAGGCCATGCACTCGCGGTCTCCGACCGTCGCGTTGCCGGAAACCGCATCGGTGTTCTTCTCCGCCGGCACTGACTCACCGGTAAGGGCCGCCTCTTCGGTGCGCAGGTTCTTTGCTTCGACGAGCCGCAAGTCAGCCGGAATCTTATCGCCCGACTCGAGCAGCACGACGTCCCCCGGAACGAGCTGTTCCGCAGGAAGCATGCGCGTCTCGCCGCCGCGCACGGTCCTGGCCTCGGCGGAAAGCATGTTGCGGATTGAATCCAGCGCCTTTTCGGCCTTGCCTTCCTGGATGAACCCCAAGAGCGCGTTGAGAACGACAACGGCGAAGATGATCGCCGCGTCGATCCACAGGCTCAGCATCAGTTTGGTGAACGCGGCGCCCAGAAGAACGTAGACAAGGATGTTGTTGAACTGGGCGAGGAACCGCATGAACGGACCTCGCTTCTTGCCCTCCGGCAGCCGGTTCGGCCCATACTTCTGGAGCCGGGTCGTGGCCTCGGCGGCGTCGAGGCCTTTTTCCCGGCTGGTGGCGAGCCGCTTCACGGCCTCATCCGCGGACATGGCGTGCCAGGACACTGTTTCACCCGCCGCGATGGCATTGGCCGCTGCGCCCATAATTATCCTCCCTTAAGGCCGGTTCCTCCCTTGATCCGCATCGGATGAATCAGGGTCGAGCTTGCGCGCCGAGTTACAAGTGTAAGTTCAAGGCTGTGCTGTTGCAAAGAGGCAGGACGAGCCCCCAAAGAGGGAGGGCAGAATTTCCTGCGCCGTCAGGCGGCTTTTTTCGACCGCGCACAGAGGCGGACCGTCATCGAGCCTCGGCGCGAAGGCCAGCCCATGAGCGGCGTGTTCCAGCACTGCTGCGCACCCAGACTTGTTGATCAGTTCAGCCAGCTCACTCTGCCGGTCGCCAGATCATGCATCGCGGGAACGACCCTCAATTGTCCCGCCCGGATGAGATCAGACATGACCTCGCTCCGCTTCTGGATGTTTTGCGCAGCCAGTTTGGCGTTGGCGATGGCGGCCTGCTGGACGAATTCGTGATTGTGCGAATCACGCTCGCCGTGAAGTTTTCCGAGCGATTCGATCGCGGGCTCGATATTTTGGAGCATCGCCGTGAGGTTACCGAGCTGGACCTTGTCGATCGCGCCCTTGATCGCGCCGCAGTTATTATGGCCGAGGACAACGATCGCCTTGGCGCCCGCAACCTTTGTCGCGAATTCCAAACTGCCGATGATGTCGGTGTTGACGAAATTTCCAGCGATGCGCGCACAGAAAATATCGCCGACGCCCTGATCGAAGATCAGTTCGGGTGATACGCGAGAGTCGATGCAGCCAAGGATCACTGCAAACGGCGCTTGCCCGGCGGCGGTGTCCTTCACCTGAGTAACGAGGTCGCAATTCGTTGATTTGCCGGAAAGCATGCGCTCGTTGCCTTGCTTAAGCAGGGCTATGGCCTCGTCTGGCGTTGTGTTCTGCTGGCGCTCGGGCGTGAAGACCGCACACGCTGACTGCGCATGAACAGCTGCACTCGCGAACGGAACTGCGGCGGCCAGGCAACCACAAAATAATCGGCGCGTGAGCATGAAGACACTCCCCTGGGCGGCTACGATCTTGCCTGAATTTTGCTAAACATCAATGCCCAATCTCGTCCCTGATAAAGAACCGAAGTGACACAGCATTTCGTCAACGTCCAGTTGGCTCTCCTTGATCCGGCGCGCAAAACCTGCAGGCGTAATCGGGCCTACTTTCAAGCCGAAGCCGCGCAAGATGCCCCTGAGGCTCATCGCCACATCGTGGAGCTTCGCCTTTACGAGCTTGCGGGCGGTCAGGAGCGCGCGGGTCTCCTGCGCGGACATCGATTTGCAATGCACCGGCCGGAACCAGCAGCTGGGCGATGCCGCGCGCGTCATTGCGGTCCGTCTTCACCGGCATCGCCTTGAAAGCGTCGCGCACATGCCGCGTCTCCAGCAGCTCCACGGCAAACCCCGCTCCCTTCAGGCCGGCATAAAGCCACTGCGATAGCGGTCCCGCTTCGAGGCCGATGCGCGCCAGTGTAAAGGGCAGCGCCTTGAACCAGGCAATCAAGTCTTCCGGTTCGCTCAAGACCTTCGCCTCTTTCACGATCTTCCCGGCGGAGTCCACAATACAGATGCTCGAAGCTTCCAAAGACACGTCAATCCCAGCATAATAGTCCATGGTCATCCCTCGCTATGCTTGGAGCTGCCTGCGCAGACTCCGTTCGCACCATCAGTTTGAGGGATGACCGGCTTGCCAAATGCCCTGGCCCCGGCCCGTTACACCATCTGATTGGGATATCGCGTCAAGGCTTCAGATATCGATCTTCTCGGCGATCTCGATCGCATCATCGGCTTCGATGCCGGGTAGCTTAGAGAAAGGCCGCTTGCAACTAACCCTGCCGTGTCAACGACACTTCAATCTTTGGGTACGAGGGAGGCTCGTGCGTCAGGCGGCGGCCACCGTCACCTCCTCGAAAAAGGCCAGGGTTTCTCTCGAAATCATCTCAACCTGGCCGGCGAGATCGACGGTGCCCTCCTGGATGCTTTTTGCGGCGAGGCCGTTGGCGCAGATCGAGTCATCAACGGACATGATGCGCTCACGCAAAGCGCCGGTGGCTTTGCAGGCGGAATTGGCGAAGGCGGCGATATCGCGTGTGGCTCCATGTTGTTCCTCGACCGAGGTTCGCATGGCCGAAGTTAGTTCGTTGAGTTCCCGGATTCCGGCGCCGATGGAATTGACAGCGCCTACGGCAGCGCTCGTGGCGGTCTGAATTGCGTTAATCTGCTTTCGAATGTCCTCGGTGGCTTTGACGGTTTCGCTGGCAAGGGTTTTGACCTCACACGCCACAACGGCGAAACCTTTGCCGGCATCGCCCGCCCTTGCGGCTTCGATGGTGGCGTTGAGAGCTAGCAGATTGCTCTGGCTCGCGATTTCGTTGATCATGACAACAACGGTGCCGATCGCCTCAGCAGCGCGGGCTAACTCCTGGATGAGGGCGTTGGCGCGCTCAGCCTGGATTACGGCGGAATCGGCCTTCGCGGCGGAATAGGCGACGGTCTCACTAATGCTGCCGATTGATTCGCTGAGGTTTTCTACGCCCTTGGCCACTTCTTGCACGTTTTCGGCGGTATCTTCGAGCGTCGCAACCATCGCCGCGGCATGATTTGCTGTGTCTTCCGCGACTTGCCGCATTGTCGAGACGGCGGCCTCCATCTCGTTGACGCTGGTTCCGATGCTCGCGAGAACCCCGCGCACCCGTTGACTGAAGACATTCTTCTGCCGCTCGGTTTCAGCCTCCTTCGCAGCGATGGTGCTTGAGGCGGTCGTGGAGACGGAAGAGGCCCCGACATACAAAGCAGCAGTCAGGGCCGAAAACCCCGTTGCCAAGTCCGCCAGGCATCCGCCGCCCCGGCTTGCCTGGGTGAGCCGGCCTTCGAAATCTCCAAGGTCGAAAGTTTCCACCACCTCAACCATAAGCCGGATGCGGGAGCGCATGCGGCGGATCTGGAAAGCCTCGGCTGTTGCGACCATCAGCAAAAGCCATGCAGTGAGGTAGATTAGATCACTCATAATGATAACTCCGCAGGAAACGAACCGCTCTCCCCTCGGCTAAAATGGCCTTGCTTTGCCTCGTCCTGATCGAGGGGATTGAGAAGGCGTCCGATATCGAGCACCATTCCCACTTCGCCTCCGCCGAGCAGGGCGCAACCGGTTACTCCGCGGATGCCGGTCAAATATCCCCGTAATGGCCGGATCAGGACCAGTTGCTGGCCCATAAGCTCGTCGACCATAAGAGCGACCCGCTGAGACCTCTTGCCGACCACAACGAACAAGGACCTTTGGTCGTCTGAAGCATTCTGCTGGAGAAACGCCCCTCCGGCAGCGGCGGTTAATAAATGCACAGGAAGGACATCATCGTGCCCCAGCTTTAGCATTTGCCGGCCTTCCGCGGAGACCCGCATCACGTCGTCAACGCTTGAATGGACGATGCGCTGTATCGCTTCGAGAGGGATCACGTAACGGAAGCCGGCCACGCGCACGACCATGCCGTCCAGCACGACCATGGCCATTGGCAAAGATACATGGAAGCGGATGCCGCCGTCAGCGGGCGATTCAATCCGAAGGCCGCCCCCCCGGCTTCGAAGAGCCGTCCGGGTTTCGGCGAAAAGAGCGTCCGCTTTGCCCTCGGGGACGGCCTTAAGGCCCGCCCCGTCATCATCGAGGGTGGCCAGGACGCGTTCGTCGCTCCGGACAAGCGCAAGGCGGATCTTTCCGCGGTGCCCCTTGCCCGCTGAGGCGCGGCAATCGGGCTGCTCAATGCTTTGAGCTGCGCAAAAAGCGATAAGGGTTCGAAGGTGCGGCTTGAGTTCCTCCAGCATGGCATGGTCGAGAACGAGGTCTTCGCCGCTGATACCGAGATCGATCTCCCGTCCGTTTTCTCGCGCAACGGTCTCGGCGAAGGCTTCCAACGGTTTGGTCAGCAGCGTGGCCGGACGTGCTCGAACAGCAATGGCTTCCTCTTGGAGCCGCTCCAGTTGACTGCTGAGCTGAGCTTCGGCCTGATACGCCTTCTCGATCCTGCCCGTGATGCTTTCCAGCGCCAGCCGCACCGTGGCCTGCGCCTTGCTCCACTGTCCACCGGCCTTTAAAAGCTCTGCCTCCACTGTCCGTACGATGTCCTCCGCAGCAAGGTCGGCCAGCATCCGGTAGATCATGGCCTGCCCGGTAACGATTTCGCCGATGCCTTCCAGCATGTCACTCGGCATCAGGTCCTGATTGGCGGCGGTTCGCATAGCGCTCGCGGCGTCTGCGCTCCCGGATTGCTCCAGCGTCTGCCCGGGGCCGTGGAAGCGCTGACCGCTGCTCAGCACCATTTCGATCTTTAGTGCAGCGCGTGTAGGGTCGAGCACCGCAAGCGATTCCGCCAACTGGCTTTCATTCAAGGGCGTTGCGAGCAGGAAGTCAAAAAGCGTGCCGGCGCCGTCGAACACAGTGACGTTGCTGATGACGCTGGCGGCTCCGGTGTTGATCCACTCGAGAAACTTGGCCGCGGCTTGTTCGTCGCTGTTGAGAGCGGCGCGGACAATGTAGAATCTCTCCCCCCGGTTCATAGCCGCAACGGCGGCCTTGAGGCTTTCCGGGGTGAGGACTTTCCGGAAGGATTTGGGCAGCCCCAACCGCGACTCGATGACCGTGGAGGAGATGCCGCCGCTGGCAGTGAACGCCGCATTTGCGGCCTCCTCGAACAGCTTTTCGATCATCGCCATGTCGGGCGTTCCGCCATTGCCCACGGTGTCGAACAAGAGTTCCAGGTCCGCGCTGAAGGTGCGGGCGATGCTCAGAAGGATCGGGTCTGGCGGCGTTCCATCATCCCTGGCTCGCGCGAACAGGTCGATCAAGGACATCGAGAGATGGGCTGCCGTCTCCATGCCATAATAGCGGCAAGCATAACAGATTAGGCGTAAGAGCTCGATCACTCCATCACATCCCACGCCGGCGGCGGGGTGCTTGCGCATCTCCTCCAGCGCCTGACCGAGTTCGATCAGGGTATCGAACGCTTGATCTGCGCACCAGTTCTGCAGCACCGCAGCCGGAACAAACTTCGATCCCTGAACCCGGGATGGCATTGCCTGCCCTATGCGGGTCAGCTCTTCGTACAACTGCAACTCCAGACGGCGGAACGGCGCGAACTGACGCTCCCCAGCCAACTGGCCGGCGATGTCGGTGACGCGAACGAACTCCAGGGCCTCGGCCCTTGACCGGATTTCAGCGGCTGAGGCAAGAAATGCGGCCGCATCGACTAGCCTCCCGGAAACTAGGAGGCCTCCAAAGGTTGAAATGCTGGCCAGGAGGGTTGGAAGGCTGTCGAAGAACTCGCAGACTAGATTCCCAGCGGGGTCATCGCCACCGGCGGGATCGGGATCATGCGCCTGACTATCGCGGCGTGCCGTAGACTTCGAGCTTCGTTATAAAATTCTCCGCCTCGGCGAAGGAGATCTCGGGGCGCGCTCCGAACTCCGCCAACAGCTCGGGCCAGCCGGGCATGCCGATCTGTTTACTGGCGTGGAGGAGCCGGTCCACTTGTGAGGCGAGAGCACGCCGCACCCGCTGCGGGTCGCTCTCGAACTCCGTGATGGCCGCCTGCATTTCGATGAGAATGTCGTGGACCATGTCGAAAAATATCCCCCGATAGGTCGGGTCCGCGGCAAGCATCGAACGGTCGGCGGCGCTGGGCGCTGGTACGTCCGCGCTCTCATCCATAAAGTCCTCCAGTTCACTGGCTGCGAAGCAGTCAGTAGGAGCAGCAGTCGAACCGGCGACCTGCAGATACGGAGCAGGCGTCTCTGCCGGCGCCTCGCTGCTCATGAGGTTTTGCATCTGGGCGATCAGTGCATGGAGGTCCGCAACGGTAGGAACGGGCAGCGACAGAAAGTCCGCAAGCGCGCCTGCCCAGCCTGCGATGCCGACCTGCCCGGCAGCGAATTGCAGGTGGTCAAGGGACGCGGCCAGAACGCCCCAGTCTAAACGCTCGCCAGCCTGCAATTGCAGGAGGAGTTTCCGCGCATCTTTCAGCGTATCAGCCGCCATGCCGTTAAAGATTTCGAGATAGAGCGCATCCTGGGCGAGGGCCGGGCGCTCGACGGGTTCGAAAATGATCGCTTCCGGTTCGGTAGCCGTCGCTGCCTGCTTTGCAGCCCGGCATTGCGCGATCTTGGCTTCGATGCACCCGGTTAATTCTTTTGAACTCTCCGGGGAGGCGTCGGCGCGCCGGGCCAGGGATTCGCTCAACATGGCGCGCAGCGTATCCGCCGCCTCAAGCAGCAAGGAGATGATGTTCACGTCGAGCGGGACATTCTCGTCACGCACGATGCCGATCAGATCTTCGGTTGCATGGGCGCACGTCTCGATCACCCCCAGCCCGAGAACCCGGGCGTTCCCTTTGAAGGTATGAATGGCCCGGAACAGGGCAGCGATTTGCGCGGAGTCAGTCGGGTTTTCTTTTAGACGGAGCAAGGATTGCTCCACGACATCGAGGGATTGGGCGCCATCGTCCGCGTACAAGGCCCAGATTTCATCTAATTCGCTGGACAAGTCGGCCTCCTGTTGCGTCGGCGCTGGGGCAGTTCACCCCTGCACCAGCTTCTGCATCGTCTGTATCAACTGACTGCCGCGCTTTTCCGCGAGATCCATCGAAACGGCGCCGGATGGCTTGGTGACAATGGCGTCGGCGCCAAGTTCGCGAGCTCTGGCGGCATGGGGCGATCCCGCGACCGCTACGGAGGAGAGAATGATAACCTTGGCGCGCGTCTTGAGCTTGGCGTGACGCAGAAATTCCAGGCCATCCATCTCCGGCATCTCGATATCCAAGAGGATCAGCGCCAGGTCCGGGTGCTTGCTAAGCTGCTCCAAAGCCAGCTTGCCGTTCGCGGCGGCAGCAACGACCTGGAACTCGGGAAGCGGAGAGATGAAGTTACTGACGACGACGCGCATCATCGCGGCGTCGTCAACGACCATCACTTTATGCGGCATCGTAGAATCCTTTCACTCAATACTCGGTGCAAGAGGGAGTGAGCGGCGGCCTAGAGAGAGCCGCCGCCGGGAGTTTGACTAGAATTCGCCGAACCCACGCTCGTCCTGGTCGAGAGGCAAGAGTGTCTTGGGGCTCTTGCCGCACGCCGCTATGGCACGCGGCGAGCCAGGGCGCTGGCCGTTGGCTGGACGGGCAGCCGCCGCCTTGGGAGCACGGCCCTGCTGCTGCGCCCCGAGCAGCGCCCTCAACTGCGCCAGCATCTCGGGGCTCAATCCCTCGAGGCCTGGCAGCGTCTGCGCCAAACGTGCCCGGTCCCGCAGCTTGAAGCGGCGAACCGAGTTGCGCATCCGGTCCGCAACGCTGGCCAGTTCAGCTGAGGACGAGGCCAGTTCCTCGGATTGCTGGCTGCCTTCCTGCGCAGCTTTGGCCACCTGGTTCATGGCGATGTTGATCTGCGAGACGCCTCGGGCCTGCTCCGCGCTAGCAGTGGCGATCTCCCCGACCAAATCCTTGACCTTGACCACATTGCCGACGATCTGGTCCAACGCCTCGCTGGTCTCTTTGGCTATGCCGACGCCGCCCGCCACCTGCTTGACCGAATTCTCGATCAGTTCGGCGGTCTCGCGCGCCGCCTTTGCAGACCGCCCCGCGAGGTTGCGCACCTCCTGGGCCACCACCGCAAAGCCGCGACCGTGCTGTCCGGCTCGCGCCGCTTCGACTGCTGCGTTGAGGGCCAGTAGATTTGTCTGGAAGGCGATCTCATCGATGACCTTGATGATCTTGCCGATGTTCTGGGCCGAGGCGTTGATCTCGTTCATTGCCGCGGTCATCGCACCCATCTTGGTTTGGCCGCTGCTTGCTGCCTGGGAGGTGCCCATGACGAGCTGGTTTGCGGTGTTGGCGGCGTCGGTATTCGCCTTAACCTGGGTGTCGGTCTCCTCCAGGCTGGAGGTCACCTCTTCAACCGAAGAGGATTGTTCCTCCGATGTCGAGGCCATGTTCTGCGATGCAGCACGCAACTGCTCCGACGACTGTCCCACTTGTTCGACTGCGTCGACGATTTCATGCAGGGTAGAGTTGACTTCCTCCAAAGCCCGCTCGAAAGCGTCTTTGAGCGTCAGGAAGTCGCCCCGGTACTCGCCCTTCAGGGTGACGCTCATATCGTTTCGTCCCAGCCCCTCGATCACCTCCCTTATGTTGTTCAAGGGTCCAATGACGGCGTCGAGCGTATCGTTCACGCCCTGCACGATTTTTCTGAAATCGCCCTGGTGCTTGCTGGCGTCGGCGCGCGTGGCGAGCTTGCCTTCGATGGCGGCAACGGACAGGAGGTTCGCATCGGCGACCAGCGCGTTCACGGCGTCGATGCAGGTGTTGAGGTTGCTTTTGATGGTGTTGAAGTCGCCATTGTAGTTGTCGGTGATCTTGGCCGGGATAGCGCCCTTCGAGATCTGATCGACGTAGGTGGCGGCCACGTTGAGCGGGCCAATGACGGCGTCGAGCGTATTGTTCACGCCTTGGACGATCTTTCTGAAGTCGCCTTGATGCTTGGTAGCGTCGGCGCGCGTGGCGAGCTTGCCTTCGACGGCGGCGACGGAGAGCGAGTTCGCGTCTGCGACGAGTGCGTTCACCGCGTCGATGCAGGTGTTGAGGTTGTTCTTGATGGTGTTGAAGTCACCATTGTAGTTGTCGGTGATCTTGGCCGGGATAGCGCCCTTCGAGATCTGGTCGACATAGGTGGCAGCCACATTCAAGGGCCCGATGACCGCGTCGAGCGTGTCGTTCACGCCCTGCACGATCCTGTGGAAATCGCCCCGATGCATCGTAGCGTCGGCGCGTGTTGCAAGCTTGCCTTGGACAGCGGCGGCCGACAGCTTGTTTGCGTCTGCAACGAGTGCCTTAAGATTGGCTCGCAAAGTTTCGATGTTGTCGTTTATGAAGGCTTTTTTTCCGGGGAATTTTTCGAGCACCGCTTCGAAATTGCCGTTCGCGAACTCGGCAATGCAGGCCATGGCTTTCTTCTTCACCGCGATATGCCCGACCACCATAGTGTTGATGCCTGAAGCCATTTTGGCGAAGTCGCCATGAAACTTGCCGGCGTCGATTGCAACGTCGATATCGCCCCTGTCGTGACCGCATGACATGGTGTTCATGTCGGCGATCAGCGACTTCAAATTGGAGCGAAGGGTTTCGATAGTATCGTTTATGAAGGCTTTTTTTCCGGGGAATTTTTCCAGCACCGCTTCGAAATTGCCACTCGCGAACTCGGCAACGCAGGCCATGGCTTTTTTCTTCACCGCAATATGCCCCGCCACCATGGTGTTGATGCCCGAAGCCATTTTGCCGAGGTCGCCATGATACTTGCTGGCGTCGATCACGAGGTCGATATCGCCCCTGTCATGCCCGGACGACATG
Source organism: uncultured Alphaproteobacteria bacterium (assembly GCA_963764115.1). Taxonomy (GTDB): domain Bacteria; phylum Pseudomonadota; class Alphaproteobacteria; order Rhizobiales; family Rhodomicrobiaceae; genus Rhodomicrobium. The sequence continues at coordinate 15,655 of CAVXRT010000032.1, read as the reverse complement.
GCGTTCATGTCAGCAATCAGGCTGCCAAAGGTGCCGGCGAGGCCATTGAAAGCCTCAAATGCCTCCCGCCATTCGCCCGTGAAGGCGGCAGGGTTGGCGCGCTCATCGAGCTTGCCGGATTGCAGGGCGGAGATGACCCTTTTCAGTTCTTTGAGGCTCGCGCCGTCAGACTTGATTTGGTCCGAAGTGGTCGCTTCTTTCATTCTCGTCTTCCTTTTGACACCACCTGGTTTCGCCGGGAGCGTCGCTTGCTGTTTGTCCGGCTCTTTTGCTTTTGTGAAAGTTTGTTCGGTCATGGCTGCCTCAAGCTGCTTGCTTTGGAGAGTGCAAATCGTTCCGCAAATCCTGGTCGCAGGCGGAAACGAGGCGGGGGGTGTGGATCAGGATCGCGACCTTGTCGTCTTTCTTGCCCAGTCCGCGGATCATGCCTCCGTCCCCGCGGTTGCCCCCAAACTGAGGGGGATTGTCGATGTTGGCGGGGGGATCTCTCGGACATCGCTGACGGCGTCGACAGCGAGGCCGATGGGCACGCCCTCAACATCCAGAACGATGATCACGCTGCGCTCGGTGTAGGGCTTCCAGTCCATGGAAAAACGCAGGCGCACGTCCATGACCGGAATGACCTTGCCGCGCAGATTGATGACGCCCTTGATGAAGGCGGGTAGGTCGGGCACCTCCATCACCCTTTGCATGCCGACGATCTCGGTGACGTAGCCGATGCCGATGCCGTATTCCTCGCCCGCTACGGCGAAGGTTAGGTACATGTCGTCGATGTTGTTTTCTTCGTTGAAGCTGAGTTCGCCTTCGTTCTGCGCTACCGCCATTTCATCCCTCTGTTGTTCACCGCACATTTGTTTGCGCCGCGGCCACCAAGGCCGACGGGATCCGTTCTAGGGGGAGCATCTGCTCTGCCGCGTCCAGCTCCTGTGCGGCGCGGGGCATTCCAAAAACTGCCGACGTGGCTTCGTCCTGGGCAAAGGTGCGTCCGCCAGCCCTCCTGATTGCAAGAAGGCCGTCTGCGCCGTCTTTGCCCATACCGGTCATGAGGACGGCCGCGGCGTTGCGTCCCGCGTTCTGTGCCACCGAATGGAAGAGCACGTCCACGGAGGGACGCGAATAATTGACAGGGCCGCCTTCGTGCAGCGCCACGCGGTATTCGCCGCCGGACCGGATGAGACTCATATGTCGGAAGCTGCCTGGAGCGATGAGAATCTGACCCGGAAGGACCCTGTCCCCTTCTTCTGCCTCCTTCACCCGCATCCGGCAGTCACCGTTCAACCGCTCAGCAAAGGTGGCCGTGAAGCCTGAAGGCATGTGCTGAACGATGAGAATGCCGGGGCCATCTGCGGGAAAAGCGGGCAGGATTTCTGCGAGGGCCGGCACGCCGCCGGTGGAAGCGCCGATGGCAATCACGCGGTCGGTGGTTTCCCGCAGGACCGCCGGTACCGGTTCAACATGCAACCGCTGGTCCTCGCGCGCGAAATGCTTGACGTTGACCAGCGCCGCCGCTTTCACACGCCTGCAGATATCCTCCACCATGACCGGTAGACCGTCGGTAATGCCAATTGTAGGCTTGGCCACGACGTCGACCGCTCCGGCCTCCAGCGCTTCGAGAGTGATGCGTTTGCCGGCCTGGGTGAGGGAACTGATCACCACTGTGGGAATCGGCATGATCGGCATGAACCGCTTGAGAAAGGTCACGCCGTCCATTCGCGGCATTTCCACATCCAGCGTGATCACATCCGGATTGAGCTCGACGATCAGGTCGCGGGCGCGATAGGGGTCTGCGGCTTGCCCGATCACCTCGATCTGGGGGTCCTTTGACAGCCCCATAGTCAGTATCTTCCGCACCAGCGCGGAATTGTCCACGACCAGCACTCGGACTTTACCGGAAACGATCATAATGAGGGCCTCCGGTATACGCCGCTGGTCACCGGCTCCCACCGCGTTCGAAGGTCGCGCACAACCTCTGTCACACTCGTCAGAAGCCAGCCTCCGGGCTCGGTGGCATCATAGAGTTGCTCCAGGATTTGGACTTGATGCGCCCTCTCGAAATAGTAGAGAACGTTCCTGCAAAAGATCGCATGAAAGCCCTTGCGGAACGGGTAGGGCGCAACCTTCAGATTGAGGCGGCGGAACATGCACATGTGGCGAATGGAGGGGATCACCTGGTATTGGCCCATCCCGGCGGGGACGAAGTAGCGTTCGAGGATGTCCGGCGGAAGCTGCTCCAGGTGGCTGGGGCCGTAGATACCTGCCTCGGCCCCCGCTATTGCCGGCAGGCTGATGTCGGTTCCGAGAATGACGACGCGAGAGGCAGCAAGCGGACCCAGCATCTGGGTTGCCATGATGGCCAGCGTATAGGCTTCGTCCCCGGAAGATGCGGCGGCGCTCCAAATTCGCAGCCCTTTCAGACTCATGGGGGCCAGGATATTATCGCGGAAAAAATCCAGCACCTGTGGTTCGCGAAAAAAGAAGGTGTGGTTCGTCGAGGCGGCATGAATGACTGCGAGCTGCAGTTCGACGGCATCATCGTCCCTCAACTGCGTTGCGAGAGCGTCAATGTCTCTGAACGCGAAGCGGACCAGAACCCGATTCAGGCGATGAGTCAGCAAGTCCCGCTTCTTGTCGGAATAGCTTAAGCCACAGCGCTGGCTGAGCCAGTCGCGAATGAATTCGTATCCCTCCCCTTCAGCCAGCATCAGATGTTCCTCCGGCGGGCGAGGCGTTCGCAATCGAGCACCAGGGCGACTTCGCCGGTTCCAAGCAGAGCGCAGCCCCAGCTGGCCCGGATATTTTCGAGCTGCCCGATCAGTGGCTTCATGACAACCTGCTGCTGGTCCAGCATCTCATCGACCGGCAGGCCTATCAGACCCGAGGATGTGTTGAAAACAACGACGATGGACCGCTCGAGAGGGGTCGGTTCGCTCTCCTCCTCGCCGTAGAACTGGGCCAAGCGGCAGACGGGGACATAGGTATCCCTCACGCGCACCATTTCGGCGTCATCTTCGGCCGGGATCTCCAGGATTTGCTCCCTGGTGGGCTGGAAGATGTCGGCCACCACGTCGACGGGCGTTGCGAAGAGCCGCTGACCAACGCGCATCACGAGGCAGTCAAGAAAGGCCAGCGTGACAGGGATCGACAACACCACGCGGCAGCCCTGCCCGCGTTCGCTGTCGATCGTGATGTGTCCGCGCAGGTCCTTCATGGCGCTGTTGAGTACATCCATACCCACGCCGCGGCCCGATAGCGAAGTGACTGCCTCGGCTGTCGAGAAGCCAGGCTCGAAGATCACCTGCCACAGGGCGGCACCCTCAGGCGCCCTTCCGGTTCCGATCAGTCCCCGCTCGCGAGCGCGAGCCAGGATGCGCTCCCGATCGAGGCCACGGCCGTCGTCTGCGATGGTGATCTGGATTTCACTGCCGACCTGCGCGGCAACGAGCGTAATGCGCCCGCATTCGGGCTTCCCGGCAGCTTTGCGCTCCTCTGGAGCCTCGAGACCATGATCCGCCGAATTGCGGATAACGTGGACAAGCGGCTCATACAGCCGGTCCGAGACCACTTTGTCGATGGCGGTCTCTTCTCCTTCAAGGACGAGTTCGATCTTTTTGCCGGTCTGCCGCTCCAACTCGCGAACCATGCGCCTCAGGCGGCGGAAGACCTCTCCGACAGGAACGAGGCGCAGTTCGCCGGCCGCGTTCTGCACCTCGCGAACAACCATCGTCAGCCGGTGGGCCGATTTCTCGAATTCGGTGAGCTCCAGCCCGGCAAGATCAGGAGAGCGTATGACCTCGGAAACACTGAGGCTGAGTTCCCCGACCAGGTCCATCAGACGACTGACCTTGTCGGCGGAAACCCGAAGCAACGTTCCTCCCGAGCTGGGATTCTCCGCCTCTTTTTCCAGTCTTAAATTCATTGCACCACCGGATCTTCAGGAGCTTGGTCGCAGAAGTCGCGGGCAGCAGTTTCCGTGCCTCGTGCGAGGGCCGGACTGCCCGGCCAAGCCAGCCGGTGCCACCCATCGCCACTATTCCCACTGATCCTTGTATGTGATCAGCGTTGTCGCTCCGTTCACCGTATAGTTGCAATTGGACGTATCTTGAGGTTGCAGCAGAAAATTGGATCGGGTACTTGCCTTTGCCGCGCAATCGCGGTTAGCGCCGCTATCTTCGCTTTCTGCCGAGGACGGCTGACGCTTCTTGGTTTCGACCTGCCTTGAAGGCTTGCGGTAAAGCCTCCCATTCTCGACATCGATCCCCCGCCGCTAGCGTTCGGCGCCCTCGATGCGCGGATGCAACCGGGCGTCCGAATCGGATTAGCCCTCGCCTATCTGCCTCTTGCTCGGAAATCGAGGGCTCCCATGAGACGCTGCTGGCGTTTCCTCGTTCTTGCCGTGTTTCTGGGCGCATCGCCTGCTGTTGTTGCCAGTCAGCAGGATTGCTCCAAGACTTTCTTCGGAGGCCATGCGCCGGCCCTGCTCAACGCCAAGCCTCGCGAGAAGACAAGGGAACTCTGCTTTTCCCAATTCACTCTTTTGCATTCGGGCGTCACGCGCGGCCCGCTCTGGTCGGCGGAAGACCTTTCGAGAGCCAATCTCACGATTGCCGTCGGCCTTTCCCGGCCTTCCTCCAATACCTTTCACGAGGAAGCCTTGCTTCCTGCCGCCTCTATGCGGCTCAGCCGCAGAACCTCCGGCGGGTGGCCCCAAGGACGCAGGTGAGATTATGAGCGTCCTTGAGGCTCCTGCGCCCGACGATGGCGATTATGGGGGAACAGATTGCCGCCGGGCTTGATGTAAACGGTGCGGGCTTTGATATCGCTCCTTACTCCGACGAATTTCTGCAATCGAAAGCAATTCGCTTGTTTAACGGCAGTTGCTTCATCGGATTGTGACATGCCGCCGATGACGAGCGCGCGCGCGCAATCGGGCGCGTTAACTCAAAAGACGCTCTCGTTGCGTCACGTCTATCGCATCAACACGTGTCCTTCCGTTTGCCGGTCTGCCGAGCAACGACCCGCACACACGACCCTCAATGCGACCGAAACGTCGTTGTGCTTAAGCGGCTGCTATCTCCGAACTGTACGCCACGTCCCTGGCCCAACTTAACGATGCACCGCACTTCATTTCCAGCGCCTAAATATTCGACGCTGTGAAAAGACATTGCGCGGGAGGCAGCGATGCCCCGTCCATGCGGATCTGTCGCGCGCTCGGGTGAGAACTCCAGGTATTCATGCCAGTCGAATCCCTTGCCGTCGTCCTTAATGTGAACAACAATATCCTCTCGGGCGACCTTTAAAATAAGGGAACCGAACTTGTCCAGATTTTCTGGAAAGCCTAGCCTGCGTTCAACCTCCGCATGCCAGTCGTTAATCCGCAAGAGCGCAGTTTTTTCTGCGTAACTATCCCAGATGCTAAGCCTCCGCCTATGGCGGAGGAACCCTGAGTTTTACATTTAAGGAAGATCTCCCGAAAGTGTCTCGACCGCTCGACGCACGATCAGGAGATCAACATGACGCAAGTCACAGATCATCTATTGCTTCGGAACGAAAATGTCTTGATGCTTAGACTCTGCAGTCCGTAAAAATAGGCTTAAAACGGTACTTAGATCGAGGCTTCATCGTGCCGGATCAATAAATCACAGCACATGGGAATGCAAATATCATGTGGTGTTCACGCCGAAATACAGAAAGAAGGCTCTTTTTGGTCCCATCCGCAAAGAGCTTAAAGATGTGTTTCATCGCCTTGCCACTCAAAAGAACTGCAAGATCGAGGAAGGTAATCTGATGCCGGATCACGTTCACATGCTTATCTCGATCCCCCCGAAGCTTGCGGTGGCAAGCGTTGTGGGGTTCTTGAAAGGCAAGAGCTCGATCTGGGTGGCACAGAACATAGCCGGCAAGAAGCAAAATTTCGTTGGCCACAAGTTCTGGGCCAGAGGCTACTATGTTTCAACCGTGGGTGCAGACGAGAAAGTCATCCGCGCCTATATCCGCAATCAGGAAAGTGAAGACAAACTGTTAGACGAACTCAGCCTGTTTGACAGGTCCAAGTAACCCAAACCGCTTCGAGCGGTTCCTATTCAAACCTCCAGCTTTGCTGGAGGTTATTGGCTTGATATCGAGGTCATGTGCGGCCTCATTTCCAATTAAGCGAATTTCGTGTGCCCAATTGAGAAGTCGTGAGTCAATGTGACCGTCATCTCGCAGCGTCTGGAGCCTGGCATTGAGGTCTCTTCCCTTGGCACCAAGAGTCTTACAAATTGCCTCCAGAGATTTGCGACACATCAGTACGGTCGGTTCATAAAGCGAGGCAGAATACGAACGGACAGCTTGATCGTGAGCCAACCTGATCGTGGTAGGAACCCCATCGAGAGGCAGTTTTTCCCCGATAGGGTATAGAACTTCTTCCTCTCTCACGGTCTCAAATTCGCCTGGGAATCCAAAGAGTGACTGGCGTATAAAGAAAGGCTGGCTACAGCGACCACACAAGCACACGATGTAATGTTCACCGTAATATTCGGCGTCACTTTCATCAGATGGGCTAATAGCATTACTGCGATAGCCCCCATTGCCTTCAGCAACAACCTTTGCAGCAATGAACATGTTGCATTCTGGGCAGAAGACATCAAACTCAGTTTTCGACATAAGCGCCCGTACCTCGCAGTCTAGAAATAACTCAGTTCTTTGTGGCATGATTCTCCGAGCGGCCGCTCGGGTGGATCGTTTCGCCCGTGTACGGCCAAGCTCGCGCCTCTGAGAGCGTCTTTCGCATGTTACGCGAATTTGAAGGACTTCGAGCCGGGATCGGCCGTTTTTTGGTCAAAAAGGTGTCGTTTCGGAATCTCTGCCGGGCACGTGCCGGGCAGGGGGGCATAAGCTATACTTAAGTCGTTAAATTGTGCATTTATTTTATCTTAATGGTCTCGATGTCCTCAACCTATTAAGAACAAACCAAGAACAATGCAGCCTCGCCGTTTTGTAGCTACAAAAGACTCGGGCTCAGCCGTCCCGTGTTGCTCTTGTGCCACACTGAAGTACCTCTTACGCCACAGCGTGGCCGATATGTCACAATAGATTCCGCCCCTCCTGTCCACAGCGCGCCCTTCCGCATAACGCGGCGAGGCGCTTGGCCTTCGAGCGAGGCCCGCCCGCATAGGCGCACCGGCCCGGCGAGGCTTGCGCGCGGTTCGGCGATGAGGCGCGGCGAGCGCTTTTCTTGCTCGCGTCGTCTTCAGGCGCGGTCAAAAATCGCTTCGGGTGCCGCTCCCAACCCGAGCCGACTTCATCCTCTCGTTACTCAATAGGAACTTTGAGTATATGGAGACTGCTGAACCTTCGGAACCGGACTCATCATCGAAGGCGCATGTTTCGCCGCGATAGGCAAGACCTGTGTGCTGAATTAGATTATGCCAGAATGCGGCTCACAACGCTCGCAAGCTGCTGGCGAGTATACGGCTTCCCGAGAACATTGACGCCATCGAGCGCCCCTTGAGCGACGAACATCCGATCTCCCTCGTTATAGCCGGAGCATAAGATGGCTTTGACGTCGGGCTTGTTCGCCGCCGCCCAGCGCAAAACGTCGTGGCCCGTCATGCCGCCCGGCATGACGACATCGCTCAAGATCAGCCGAATCGGCTCTTGCGACTTGAGGCGTTCTATGGCCTCCGGACCAGTTTTCGCGTCGATAACGGCGTACCCCAGGGATTCAAGCCGCTTAATCGTCACCTCGCGAACCATGTCATCGTCCTCTACGACGAGCACGAGTTCGCCGCCGCCCCGTTGGATTGCGCTTGGCGGAACGGCGCGCGCCGAGGATTCCTTTATTGCGCGAGGCAGGTGAACCCTTACCGTGCACCCCTTGCCGGGAGCGCTCTCGATCGAAGCGAAGCCACCGGTCAGCTCGGCAAAGCTTGCGATGCTGGCGAGCCCAAGGCCGGTCCCTGCGCCGGGTCCTTTTGTCGTGAAGAATGGCTCGAAGGCCTTCGCGAGAACTTCTGCGGACATGCCGGGGCCGTCATCGGCGATGGCCAAACAAACGTAATCTCCCGGCTTGGCATGCAAATGCAGCTTTGCCGCCTCGAATTCGTCCAGCGCGACGTTGCTAGTCGAAATCCGGATACTACCTCCGCTTGGCATCGCATCGCGTGCATTCGCGGCGAGATTGAGGATCGCACTGTCGATCTCTCCAGGGTCGGACAGGGTGGGCCAAAGGTTGGCAGCGATCTGCGTTGTGACCGAAATGTGTTCCCCAACCGAACTCGCCAAAAGCTGTGATGTATCTTGCACGCGATCATTGAGATTAAGGCGTTCAGGCCTGAGCGCGCGTTTGTGCGCAAGCGACAACAGCCTTTGGCTTAAAGCGCTCCCCTTTTCGGCGGCACCGCGGGCTCGCTCGATGCGACCACGCGCGGCTTCGTTGTCAATAAGTCTCTGGGCGATATCGAGATTGCCTGAGATGACGTGCAAGAGATTGTTGAAATCGTGAGCGACGCCGCCTGCAAGCTGTCCTACGGCTTCGAGGCGGCGCGCACTGGCAAGCGCCTCCTCATTGCGTTTACGCTCGGACACGTCACGAAAGATGCCGGTGAAAAAGCGGCGGCCCTGTCCATCCCGCCATTCAGTAATGGTTCTTTCAAGGGGGACCATCTCGCCGCTCTTGCGCTGCCCTTGGACCTCCTTGAGGGTGCTTCTTCCGGAGAAGGAATCGAGATAATGGTCGTGCCGGGTTCGCACATTGGCAGGCATCAAAACGCGCAGGTTGCGCCCGATCAGCTCCTCCAGGCTGTAGCCGAAAACGCCTGCGGTCGCCGGGTTGGCCAATTTGATCGTCCCTTTCTCGTCGCTGACAATGATGCTGTCGGCCGCCGTTTCGATGATGGAGCTGAGCCGGGCTTCGCTCTCGCGCAGCTTTTGCTCAGCCAGCTTTTGGTGCGTGATATCTAGAAGCAATCCGCTGATCACCTGTCTTCCTAAAACGGTCCGCGACTCGCCGCGTGATTCAACCCACCTGATTTCTCCGTCCGGTAACAGAAAGCGAAATTCGTGCCTGAAGGGCTCTCGCCCCGATACCGCGCGCCGGAAATTCTCCTCGACGCGAGGCCGGTCCTCCGGGTGCACGGCATCCACGGCCTTTTCGCGCGAAAGGGGCGTGCCTGGAACTGCGCCGTGCAAGGCGAGCGCGCGATCCGATGCCGTGAATTCACCTGTTTCGGGCACAGACTCCCAAAATCCGACATTCGCAGCATCGAGCGCAAATCTCAAGCGCTCCTCGTTCTCGCGCAGCGTCCTCTGCGCCCGCTTGCGCTCGGTGATGTCGAGAATAGTCATCTGAATAAGGCCGTCAGGCAATGTGCAGCTCAGAGCCTCCCCAACGAACCCTGAACCGTCCTTGCGGCGGAACCGCCACTCGCTGCTACTGGAAATCTCGTCAACCAGACCAACCAGCTCGGGCTCGACCAGCGAGATGTCGTCTGGCTCAAGCACGTCGCCAAAAAACCGGCCAACAATCTCGTTATGCGGGTAGCCAAGCATAGAGCAGAAGGCAAGATTACAATGAGTGAAATGCCCCTCGCGATCCGCAATGGCCATGCCTGCGCTGGCGCGCTCGAACATCGAACGAAATAACGCCTGGTTATCTTGAAGCATGCGACGTTCCATGTGCAATTGCCGGTCGAAGCTACCCGACCTTGACCTTGGTAGTAATAATCTGAGCCGTGTTTATATGGCAAGGTCGATGACAGCGTGCACAACCGCGTGATACGTCCTCTGATTGCGGGCACACAGGGCTGACGCCGCGCAGGAACGGCAGATCTCCCCGCAACAGCAGGCAGTCTCCAAAATAGGCGCGATGGCCCGCAAACGGCTTCAACCGGCCGGAGGCATTGCGTCTGAGATCGTCTATTGATCCGGCACGATGAATTCTAGGCGGCATATTGGACGCGCCGATCCTGGAAGTAGGCGCGCACCCGATCTTGGGATTGCCCGATCGTGTCCATATGCGCCTCGGCAGCAGCTTTGAGCTTGGCCTTGCTACGCACCGGAACCTTGGTGCTGATGGCGTGCTTCATATCGGCGTTGAGACGCCGGCTCTATAACTGCCGTTCCTTGGTCATCGGTAGCCCCTCCTCGAGGGCTTTGGCGATCTCCGGCGCGAGCGCCGCATAGGCCACCCGGCCCTCGCCCCACCGCGCTCTTTTGCTGCCCGCCCCTTTTGTCACCGCCCGTTGTCCGGTCACCCGTTATCGGTTATGACCGATCTGTTTCGACCTGTGGCGAACAAGGGCAAAGTTTGGCGATCACTGTCGTTCTTTGGCGATCTATGGCGAGGAATGGCGAAAAATCGCGGGTTTGACGGAGATCGCCATAGATGGACGGAGTTTGCCTAAGATGGACAAAGATGGACGAAGATCGTCAGAGATGGCCAAAGTTTTTGACGGCAAGATGTGTGATGTAGGCCAACATCACCGCCTTCGGCCGTCCGGCCTTCGCCTTTCTTACTCGCCTTCGGCTCGACGAGAGCGCTGACGCGCGCCGGAAAGGAGAATGAGACCGTGCCGGTGCCAAAAGTGGAGGAAAGCCGCGACAGGAAGCGGCCGCTCAGGGTTTTCGTCTCCGAGCGCGAGCGCGCGGAAATCGAAACGCGCGCCGCCGCCACCGGCCTGTCGGTGTCCGCCTATCTGCGCAATCTCGGGCTTGGATTTCAGCCGCACTCGACCCTGGATCAGGAGGCCATTCTCGCCCTCCTCAAGGTGCACGCCGATCAGGGCAGGCTTGGCGGCCTCTTAAAGCTCTGGCTCTCAGGCGGACACACCGGTGCCGCGTCTGCCGCCGAAATCCGCCGCCGGCTCCACGACATCGAAAGCGCCCAAAGAACTTTGCGCGGCCTCGTCGATCGCCTTTAGCGACGATCAACAAAGGCTTTGTATCGTAAGCGGTGTTCTCAGGCCGCAGCGGTAGCGTTTTGGCGGACAGCATAGGCCCAGGGCATCAGCTCATCGATGCGGCGCATAGGCCAGCCATTGACGAGGCGTGAGAGAACGCTGGCGAGATAGGCCTGGGGGTCGACGCCATTGAGTTTACAGGTTTATGCCGCGCGATGGACTATGCCGAATGGCTTTGGAGAAGCTCTCCAGACCAGCGGTTTTTCAAGGAGTTGAGCTGTCTTCGTTCTTACTCCATTCGGCATAGTCTGGCGATTTACAGCGCTTCCAAAAATGCGAGTAAGCGGTCGCTGGGCCGAAAACGGGTAGGCTTTCCGTAATCAAGCGGCTTGAGCCTTGCCAAGGCTGCTTCCTTCAAGGCCAGATGAGCATGGAGGTAGGCCTGCGTCGTTTCGAGCGATTTATGACCAAGCCACAATGCGATCACGGCGCAATCGACGCCGGCCTGCAACAGCTCCATCGCAGCGCTGTGCCGCAGCACGTGTGGGGAGACCCGCTTGGACTTCAACGAAGGACATCGCTCGCACGCGGCGCAGACATATTTTGCCAGCAGCGATTGAACGCTGTCCGCACTGAGCCGCCCTCCATGCCTATTGGGGAACAAGGCGGTGGCGCCACGCCGGGGCGGCTCGTTCAGCCATTCCTGAATCGCGGTGCGCGCGTAGGCGGCGAGCGGCGTACATCGCTCCTTCCGTCCTTTACCGGTGCACCGTACATGAGCTCCGGCGCCAAGATGGATAGAGTCCCTGTCCAGGCTGATGAGCTCGGAAACGCGCAAGCCTGTCTGGGCGGCAAGTAGCAGCAAGGCGTGATCGCGGCGTCCGAGCCATGTCGACCGGTCGGGGGCGGCAAGGATCTCCTCGATCTCAGGGCGCGTCAGAAAGTGCACCTCGCCTTTGTCATGCCGCTTGCCCGGTATAGCGAGAACGCGCTGGATATGAGCGCTGTAGGCCGGCTCCTCGAAGGACACAAAGCCGAAGAAGGAGCGGATGGCGGTCAAGCGTAGGTTGCGCGTCCGCACGCTCACGCCTCGCTTCGTCTCAAGTTCATCGAGAAACGCACTGATAAAAGGTGCGTCCAAGTCGTCGAGCGCCAGGGCCGACGGCGGCTTGCGAAGCTTCGCTTGTGCGAACGTGAACAGGAGACGGAAAGTATCCCTGTAGGAGGCGATTGTATTGGCGCTGACGTTGCGCTGCCGCATAAGCCGTTCGGTAAAGTAGCGCTCGATGAGCAAGGCCAGGTTCGCCGGCGGTTTCATGGCGTAGCCTCCCACCGCCGATCGAGGCGCTGGACGGCCTCGTGCATCAACTCCGGACAGGAAGAGAGATACCAGTAGGTGTCCCGAACGCTACTGTGGCCGAGATAGGTGGAAAGCGCCGGAAGCTTCTGTTCGACGTTCATCCCCGCCCGATGCCAGTTCAGAAGCGTGCGGATGGCGAAGCTATGCCGGAAGTCGTGCACGCGCGGTCCAGAGTGATCATCCGGGCCCCGCAAGCCCGTCTCGCGGGATAAGCGCCAGAAAACCCGATGGACGTACTGGTGCAGCAACCGGCCGCCGCGCTCGGCGACGAAAAAGTACGGACCGCAGCGCGATCCGAGATAAGCATCTCGCCGCTCACCGTAGCTGCGAAGAGCCGAGCAGGTTGATGGATGTAAAGGGACGAGGCGCGACTTACCGAACTTGGTGGATCGGACCGTCAGAACACCCGCTTCAAGGTTGGCGTCGTCGCGCTCAAGGCCGATGGCCTCGGACAGGCGCATGCCCGTCATCGCGATCAACCCGAACAGATAATGGTACGTCCACCGGCGCAGTCCATTTTCTGGCGGCAGGGCCAGCGCCGCCGCCAGCAACGCGTCGATCTCTTTGTCGCTGTAAATGTGGGGCTTGGCGCGCTTGAAGCCCGGCAAGATGCCGGCCGGTGGCACCTCGGTGTTCGGATCGAAGTTCGCGACGTGGCGCGCGAAGCCGCGCGCGTCCGTCAATCGCAACGCCCAGGACGCATGCCGGTCCGGCGGCAAGGTCGCCCACGCCATGGCAAGCTTGGCCGTTATGATCGTGGCCTTGCGCTCCTCCATAAAAGACACGAAGGAGGCGAGCCGTCGCGCCTGCTGCTGATACTTGTATCCGAGCCCTTGGCGCATGCTCAGATACCGTTCGAGCGAGGATCGTAACCCGGTCATTGTGCACCGCCCGGCCATGGCAAGCTCAATCCCCGGAGCGCTTCAATATCCACCTTCGCGTAGATCCGCGTGCTGTCCGGGCTCTCGTGCCGGAGCAGCTGACCGATCTCCGGCAAGGTTGCGCCGGCGTGGAGAAGTTCAGTAGCGAGGCTGTGCCGGAAAATGTGAGCCCCTTGGTGCGCGTAGCCGCGGATGCCGACGCGATCGAGGGCGGCCTTGGCTATCATCGTGATCGCGCATCCGGAGGCAAATCCAACGTGCGAAGCATAGCTGCGAAGGAAAAGCCGCCGGCACGCCGACTTTGGTCTGCCATCGGCCAGGTAGGCGGCGACGGCCGCACCGACATCAGGAGGGATCGGCATCCTTGCCTGGCGCCGACCCTTGCCGTGAACAAGCATCTCGCCGGCTCGCCAGTCGAGATCATCCAGGGTCAGGGTCGCAACCTCGCTGGCCCGTAGACCGAGCTTGGCCAGCATCATCAAGATGGCGTAGTCCCGCCGCCCCATGCCGATTGCACGGTCGCAACCCTCAAGAGCGGTCTGAACCTGCCCAGCAGACAGATAGGTCGGCAGGCTCGCCAGCTTCCACTGTCTGATCGATGGCACGCAGCCGGCCAGCCCGGCCGGGTTCAGCCCCTTAACATGAAGGTATCGGAGAAATGAGCGCAGCGACCAGCACATCGCTTTCCCGGACTTCGGGCTTCGATCCCGGGCATGGCGCTCGATGTAGTGGATTACGTCCTGCTGAATGATCTTACCGAGGTCGCCCGCGCCATTGGGGCAGACCTCACTCAGAAAGCGGCGGATCGCGGGCAGATGGGTGACGATGGTCCTCCGCGTCAAACCCCGTTCCCTTTGCAGATAATCGCCAAACGCCTTGAATATCTGCTCATTCGGGGTGATCGGCGGCTGCACCGGCGGAGCGATCATGCCCGCATCGCGCAGCACCGACAGCCTCCCCTCCTCTGAATGCCAGCAGACAGATAGGTCGGCAGGCTCGCCAGCTCCACTGTCTGATCGATGGCACGCAGCCGGCCAGCCCGGCCGGTAGCCCAACATGAGGTATCGGAGAATGAGCGCAGCGACCAGCACATCCTTTCCGGACTTCGGGCTTCGATCCCGGGCATGGCGCTCGATGCGTGGATCACGTCCTGCTGATGATCTTCGAGGTCGCCGCGCCATTGGGGCAACTCACTCAGAAGCGGCGGATCGCGGGCAGATGGGTGACGATGTCCCCACGTTAACCCCGTTCCCTTGCAGATAATCGCCAAACGCCTTAATATCTCTCATTCGGGTGATCGCGCTGCACCGGCGGAGCGATCATGCCCCATCGCGCAGCACCGCAGAACCGCTTCAGCGCCGCCCGGTCGCCTCGTTGGATAAACTGTTTGCGCCCCCGGTGCCGAAGGTAACGCTCAGCCATGCGTTCATCGAGGCTGGTCAACTTAAAGCGGCGGCTTGCAATCCAACTTAGAAGACCGCCAACCACATTGAGGCACCGCCAAGTGCTTTGACGACCAAGCCCATCTTCGATGAGACGTGCTGCGTAACGCTCAATGAGCTGTCCTTGGGCGCCGTCCTTGAGATGCTGGAACAGCCGGCTCCTGGTCAAATACTCTTCTACATTCATCATCCTGTTCTCCGCTGTGAAAGCGGAGGCACAGGACGGACTATGCCGAGCCGATTGCAGGCCGGTTACTGCGAATCCTGGGGAAAATCAGTTTGTTCGGCATAGTTCCGCGCTCGGCATAAACCGCTTTATGCCGAACTCGGCATAAACCTGCTTATGCCGAGTTCGGCATAAACAGGTCACGATCAACGTCATCATAAACGCGGCCCGATCGGCGCCGCGCTCTGAGCCGGCGAAGAGCCACGACTTTCTTCCAAGCGCAATCTCGCGGTCATTCTGCCCATATCGGGCAAAATGCCGTTGTTCAATATCCATGGCACCCGCTGTGCGGCCGGAGCACGCGTTGTATTCTGATTGAGCAGCGGGCATCCGGAGCGATCGCTCAGCTCGAGCTCGATCCCGGCGTCGTCACGATGGTGGCGGCCTGGAAGCTTGATCCGGTTTATTGCAGTTCCATCAAGGTCGGAGTCCCCCAGGTTTCGCTGGCGGCGCTGACCGACCTGCACCGACTGCTGACGGCCAGCGAATCGCGGCTCCTCTCTGCGAACGGCAACATCGTCACGCAGGAGGATCAAGATGGGATCGCTGCTACCGCTCGCCCGAGCATCGGAACTCGTCCCAAGACCGAGACTGGCACCACCCCGCCAGTTCGACCTCGTTCTCGACGACGTCCGCCTTCAAAACGTGACAGCGGCTCAGCGCCAAGCGGTTCTCAAGGCAGTGGCTCAGCTGCTGATCGAAGCGAGCGGCGCGGTGACGGCGGAGGCGGGCGATGACGACGAATGACGCCCTTCTTCCCGGCGACCGTGCTTCAGCGCAAGGCGGTGGTCTATGTTCGCCAATCGACGCCTCAGCAGGTGCAAGCGAACCTGGAGAGCCAGCGGCGCCAATACGAGCTGGTCGAT
>CAVXRT010000031.1:0-8317 GCA_963764115.1 uncultured Alphaproteobacteria bacterium | reverse complement strand
GCCCGTGGACGAGATCGAGCTCACCCTTTCTTGCGTCATCCCTGCGCTTTTCCAAACCAACCTCGCCGGCTCCGGAACGAGGACCAGCCTGGAATTTTCCAGTCTGAACCCGAACGGCACAAAATCCGTGGTCATGCAGACGCGCGCAACCCCAGGGCCACTGCCTCGAGTTTCGGTCCACGGCGGGCTCTCTCGTTCGCGAGGGAAGCCCGGCCAGCGAGCAGGCCACCATTCCGTTTGTTTTGGCCGTTGACGGCCGAGACCTACACGCTTTCGAAGGGCACGGTGCTTCGCATTCAAGGCGCGCCGGGGCAATCAAGCCATCTGCTGACGGTCAAGATTGGCGACACGACAAACAAACCGGCCAGCGCCTTCAGGAGTTAATCACGGTAGCCATCGCGCCCAGCCTGTAAGTCTAAAAGGAGGAGAAGAAAGTGCCTCAAACTCTGTCCCTTATGGCTCTTGTCGCCGGGATCTTCGCGGCAAGTCTTGAGCTTCCGGTTTTCTACAAGGCCAACCC
This sequence comes from uncultured Alphaproteobacteria bacterium, assembly GCA_963764115.1. Taxonomy (GTDB): domain Bacteria; phylum Pseudomonadota; class Alphaproteobacteria; order Rhizobiales; family Rhodomicrobiaceae; genus Rhodomicrobium. Next base: position 7,797 of record CAVXRT010000031.1, on the reverse strand, counting down.
GGATTACGTGAGAAGCATCACCACTGGCGGCGCTCAAGGAGTTCAAGGATGGCGACCTCATCAGCAATGAGGCCGCACGCATTCCTGCATCCCGCGACCAGATCGCCGTTAACATTCACATGAAAGAATTGAAAGAAACGGCTGCAGATGGGCTTCTTGCCAAGCAAGAGATTAACTACGCCTTGCGGCTTACGACCAGTTCGCAGTGCATGGAGTTGGAGCCTGGCTGTCTTCAGGTCAAGGAAAGGGAGGTCCTTAAAACGGTCTCTGTGAAAACACCGATCTGATCTGACCCTGTGTAAGCAGTTATTAGCAAAATCAGGTCGATGTAATGTTGTTGCGTCTATGCGCTTTTGCGCTCTTCTCGTGTGCGCTTCCGGCGATGGCGTCCACAGACGTCATGCCGGAGCAGGAAGACAACTCCCCAGCGCCCACAGCCATTCTTCAAATGGCGCAGAAAGAAATGCCGCTGCCGGTTCTGAAAGTCGTGACGTGGCCCACGACAGGAGGAAGGCGACAAATCGCGATCGAAATGAGCACCGCTGGCCTGGCATGGGCCAAGAAGCCGGTAATGAATGTCTTGTTCCAGGCAAAAGATGAAAGCGTAGATGACCTCGAGGAAGCGCTCCACGCGGCATCTGCTGCCGTAAAAGAGTTTATCGAAGCAGCCAAAAACAATTCCGCCCTAAAAAGGCGCGATGGTATGGATTGATTGGTCTCACGTTGGAAGCGGCACACCTTTCGACAGCATTGTGCCCACAAGCATTGCCTTCTGACCGAGCTTGCGGAACGCCTGCAAACCGTCGCCAAAGCGCTAAAGAACTTCCCGCAGATCCGCCTCGATATCCAAGCAGCCAAGGCCCTTATATCCAGACGGCGCCCACCCGAAGGACCCCTTTATGGCCTTCAAGCCCAAAAACCAGGAGACGACAAATGATTACGCGAACGAGGCATAGAATTGCAGCTTCGATGTTCGCTGGCATTGGCGTGGCTGCCACCTCGGAGGCAGTTTTCGCTCAAGCGGCATCCGATTTTCACCGCCATCATCATGATCTGTCTGTCAGCGCAACGAGTATTCCCGTTTGTACGCTTTCGTCTCCAGCTGCCTCTGGGGCTTCCGTCAATGCTAGCTATGCAGCAAACACCATAACGCTGACACAGCTCATCGATCCAACGACGGCTCTTGTGAATCAGGCTTCCCTCACACTTCAGATCGTAAATGCGATGTGCAACAACAACGCGTGGCTCAGCCTTCGAAGCCAAAACGGTGGTTTGACATCGGCCAACTCAGCTGTTGCCTCTGGGTCTGGAGGATTTCTTGCCGTTATTCCTTACACGGTCGCGGCCACTTGGGGCGGCTTAAACCTCACCCTTGATACGAGCTCCGGGGTGAATGTCGCCAAGGCGCCAACCGGGGGCGCGAATTCGGGGAGCTTGAGCCTCAACGTTGTCACACAGAAAAGCGCTTTGCCCGTCGTCCAAGGGACCTATAGCGATGTGCTAACGGTCAAAGTCGGTGCTTCTTTTTAGCCAGATAAGGTGGATTCCTGCCCCAACCGCCCCGGTTGATTTCGACCACCAGGGCGTCCGCCGGCCGGTCATACGGGGCGACAGACGGCGCGATAGATCATCAAGCCCATATCCCCGCTCATCACGACCCAATCCGGCAACGATGAAGTCCTGTTTCTTAAGTTCGATCTTCTTCATTGCTAGCTTTGGCCGCCGGTTCGACGGCGACGACGATCCGTTGCATTGGAGGGAGCCGCTTTGCGTCTGCGAGGTGCATAAGTCGAATAACCGGCGAGCCCAAAGAGCGCCAGCACCATCGTCGATGAGTTCTGCATTGAGTTCCTGCCTTCCGAGTCGTGTGGCGACATACTGTTTGACTATGGTTACCGACAAGTTACCAACAAGGTTTGCGCGGTTGTCGAAAGTGGTTCCGCAGGTAACTGTGATGCTTTTGCCATCGCTCGCGAGAAGGTTGCGTATCAGTTGCATTAGCGCTGCGTAGTCGTGATAACTTGCCTGGGGTTCCCCCAAACCGCAAGCCGAACTGCAGCATGTCCCAGGGTTTCCCGGGCGTAGCGCCATTTCGCCAGTTCATCACTCCAGGCGGCGTCGTGCTGCGGGCCGCGCCGCCGATCCGGCTCAGTTGTGTTGTGGAGCGTAGCTATGGACCCGTTCGACCAGGTCAGCCAGCGTTCGGAAGGCTCGAATTCCGGGCAGAACGCGGGCGTAGCCGTATCCTAATTCAAACTTATCCGATGAGGCGAACAACGGCTCGCCCGAGACCACGTCGACATAGATACCGGGTTCTTTATTATCCAGATATTCGCTGGTTCGTGGAGCCTCGGTGCCGCTTTGTTGCGTCACGCCATATTGTTCCGGCGACAGCTTGGAAATGGCTTCAGCGGTCTTGCGGTAGTTTCGCATCTCGTTCTCTATTTCATGGATCGCGGCCTGAATGATATCAATTCCCGGCAAGGGAGGGGAGAAGCGATATGGACGTGAAGATTGTCAATTTCGAAGAAACCAGGGTCGCAGCGCTGGAGCATCGCGACGCCCCCGAACAGGTTGATAATTGGGTTAAAACGTTTATCGTCTGGCGCAAGAAGAGCCAGCTCTCGCCGGTCAAGACCAGCAAAACCTACGGCATTGCTTATGACGACCCTGATACGACGGAGCCGGAAGCCTTCCGGTTCGATATCTGCGGTTCGGTAGCCGCAGAGGTCCTGGCGAACCCGCAAGGGGTCGTGAACAAGGTCATCCCGGGCGGACGCTGAGGCTGCTTTGTTTCGGCAGCGGTGTTCTGTCTTCGCGGATGGAGGGCATGCAGCGTCTGACCGGCCTCTCTCGCCAAGACCGCCGAGGATGCGTCAGAAGATATCCGCATATTATCGTATTGAAGATCGCCACGTTCGAAAACTGTGCGCGCAGCGGCGCATTCTCGAATTGCCGGCAGCGGAGTATCGCAAGCTGATCCTGCGTGAGCCAAGGCTCTTGATGCGCAGCCCGGAGGCGATGAAACGCTTTCTCGCTGGCCTGGTAAAGTTGTGGGGTTTGAAGCGCGGCGAAGCGCGACAGCTGGTTCTCAAAGCGCCGAAAATTCTGGCATTCGGCCTCGTCGAAACCATGGACTCCAATCTTCAAAAGCTGGCGGATGGGTTCGCTTGCGACAAGGCGAAGCTGGTCGCCGCAGCAAAGATGTTTCCGCCGCTTGCCTACCAAAATCCGGAGCGCTTGATCGAAGCGCTAAAGCACGGCGCGGTTCTACTCGGCGTGCCGCGCGACACGCTCGCGGCTGCGATGCTGCGCTCGCCTTCGCTTATGGCGAGGCGGCCCGAAGGCTGGCGACTGCGCATGCGCTTTGTCATCAGGATCGCGCGCGCGCTCGGAACGGAGATAACGGCAGGAGAAGTGCTTGAGAAGTTTCCACAAGCGCTGACTTATGGGCCTGACCGCCTGTTACAGCGCTACGCCATGGCGCGCCTCGGGATATGGACGATGAACTGGACGGCGCTGCTGACGCTCTCCGACGCGCGGGCCCGCATTCTGCTCGAAGAGCATTTCCGCCAGCGTGGCGATACGAGCGGGATGCGGCAGGCTCTGGCGCGGCGCAAAGTGTTATAAGAACGCCGCAGTGTCCTCCCCCTGGCCGAGCGCGATGGTCCTCCGGCCAGAGGAAAACTTTTATGGCGGCCGCAACCTGCCATTCTTCAACTATGAACTCTTCTTCTGGGCATGCGAGACATGCGCCTTTGCGGCTTCGCTGGCGTGATGTTCCGCATGCAAGGTGTGGGCATGAGCGGTATGCGCGTGATGAGCCGCCGTCTCATGATGACCGGCGGCGTAGTGCCCGGCAGCTTCCTTGTGGTGCTTCGCAGCGTGCTCGTGATGTTCGGCGGCCTTGGTATGATGGCCGTGCGCGGGATGGCTCTGTGAAGGTTCCTTTGGCATAAGTTTTCTCCGTCGTTGTTGTCCTTCCTAAACTCAACGGGAAGTTATTCCGTTCCCTGATAAACGTGTTTTTCAGTCTTCGCTTTTATCACGTTGCGAAAGCATCTCCGCTGGCATCGCTCCTCATAAGTAATTTCCGCAACTAGCTTTTCGAAAACTATCGGCTTAGATCACGCTGGGAATGAGTGGCGCAAATTTAGCGCACTTGAAATCTTGCCTTACAGGTCGCGTTGCGGGGTTCTATGATTACGATCCAAGACCTTGATTTAGTCAATCACTTGGTCGCCACCGGAAGCATATGTAAAACGGGGAACCGCTGCCTTGATTGCCGCCGCGGCTGCCACGGCACGCCTCCCTCTTGCCGAAGATTCAATGCTGCGGGCGTTCCTCTTGAACGCTCCACCAATATTGCTCATGCTCATGTTCACCATGCGCCGACTAGGCTCAAAAGGAAGCGTTTTACTTTCGAAAACGGCGTTTCGCATGATGAGTCCTGTACCGATCCAGCTTCCAGTCGGTCTCGAGGGCCCACTCAGAGCCCGCCAGCGACGCAACACGTATGAGCGCGAGGCGTCGTAGAAGATCGCTACCACTTGGAAAACTCGAGGTTTTTTGGGATCGGTTTTCACGACGGCGAAAGTGCCATCATCAAAGGTAACTGTGGTAAACGTAGTACCGCTGCCACTCATAGCCACTTCCTTTTTCGGCAGCGTGTCTGGCCGGTCGACAGTGCGCCTCATGGAGTGTTCTAACGCATTTCCAATAAGTTGCGCAGAAGAACTATATCAATTGGTTATTGCCACACCTAGCCTGCTGTCGTGACAAACTGCTTGGATATGGTTTTGACAATCAGACTGTGACCGCAATGTTTTGCATGCGCCCGTCATGACAGAGTTCCTCGATGCGGCGATAGCCTAAACAGGCAAAGAGTTGGCGTGGGCAAAGAAGCGCAATGTCGTCCACAGGCAAAAAATAATCAAAAACAGTGGCTTAGGTCAAGCCTGTGAATTACGGCGAGAATACGGCAAATAAGGCAACTTTTTGGCTTGCGCCTACGGAAAGAGACCTTTAACAATTAGCACATAAACGACGGCAAGGATTTCAGAGATACAAGAAGAGATCAAGTTGCGTTAGACGCCGATCGTGTTTGTCGGCTTTGTATGAGTAAGGGTAAGTTATGCGTTTGTGTCTTGTTGTAGAGTACCGGTAAAAAACGATCTCGTCTCTGACTGATGATTGAGTAGCAATCACGGAAGGGCAGCATGGATAAAGAAGTAATGCGAACTATGCTGATCCTTCCGTCTCTCATGTAGCCGAACCCCACAATGGGCGCCTGTCGCAAGAACGGCAGACGCAACCTGCAACGATATCCAGCATTTTTAGCCGGCCCTGCGTTCGCGAGCTGCGAGTGGGAGCTCACGCCTGGCCGCTGGTAGGAGAGTGTTATGCGTAAAAGTTCAGCCGCCGCTGAGGCGATCATTTGCAGCTTTCGATCGGTGGGCACGATCAGTGTTGAAAAGCCTGCTGGTGATGATGCTGCGGAGATCTGGGTTCAGGCGGCGATCGATGCTGGGTGTGATCCCCATATGCGGCAAGAGCCGCTGTCGAGCGATGAACTGGCCGGAGAGTGGATGCTTATTACTTCGAAAGCCGGCCGCGATAATCCGCTCTATCCCGGAACACTGCCAGACGAATTTCTGGATGAGGTCTTCATCGTCCTGGCGAGGCTCGGACGCGTCCGGCGCGACGGCGTGCTGCAACCATGGCATGGCAACGTGCTGCCGGACGATAGTTCCGCCCGTGCGCTGGCGTTGAGGGTGAAACTCGCAAGGGACGCTCTGGCGATGGATCACGGGCTCTTTTATGGCGCCTGCGGCCTCAATCCGAAAGCAGGCGAAGCTCTGGAAGCCGGGCATGTTTCCTTCGCAACGCCAGACCACGAGATGCTGCACGATGTATGCAGCTGCCACACCATTCCCGAAGAGTGGCTGATGCTTGGAAACGCGGAGGACATCGAAGGCTAGAACAGAATTTGCTTAAGGACGGCTCCACTGCCCCGGAGCCTCCTTAATCGCAGGGCCCTTGCTCGCCCCCCAGAGCTTGGCCCAGGGCAACGCCTGATATTGAACACAGCTCCCCCCGCTCGCGACGATGTCGGGCGTTGCCCCCCTTATACTGTTCATCACGTGCGCGGTTGCTTCGGCAACCGGCCGCAAGGCGGCGTAGATCAATCGGCCTTCGCCCGAACCGCCCTCGACCCGGATGAAGCCTTGCCGCGTTCAGCAACCCCAGAACGATTTTATGAACCGCGCCCCGGGCCCTGCGTATCGGACGGATCATAGGCGGAACGAACTCGATCGCGACTGAACGGGATCTCATTGGTGATATCGCAGGGATGTTCGTCGATCCCGGGGGCGCCCGCGTTAACGAGTTCCGCCATCGCGATTTCGAAGATCTCGGCCAACGCCCCGGCTTCAAGGCTAAACGGCTTTGCAGGCCCATCATCGGCGAACTCAGCGCGAAGCCTTTGAGTTTTGCGATGTGCGAATTGGTTCCCTTCGGTTCCCTTATACAATCTAAAATTTGCACACAATATTGTTACGCAACCGGAGATGGACATCCAGGGTGCATACCTTTAAGGGTTCGGTAATAGACCTGAGGAGTAGCGCATGGCACGAGCAAGAGAAACGGTTTTTGCTGTCACTAATCGTTGTTACGAGGCCTATACTTTTTTGTCTTTACTGAATAAGGTTCAATATTGCGCTGCAGAATGCGTAGAAAAGATTGCTGATTTGGACAACATACTGCCAGAGCGCTATCATTATCCGTCTCGCATTGTAGAACCGGTTCTCACCCACTCTCATTTTACAACGAGTTCGAGGAAAAACATTGCAAAGACTGGCGTTTGAGACCCGACTAGATGGGCTGGCAAAGCGTTGAGCATTCCTTCCTGAATCGGCAGCCGCTTCAAGGGCACCCTCACGTTGTCATCAATCATCATTACCGGGATGAAAACAATGTTCGAGTATTTCAACGAAACACAGGTTTTTGACGGTCTGACGGAACGTGTTCGGGCCTATATGCGGACCTACCATCTCGACCTGGACGACATGGCTGTATTGTTACGCAGCGAACCGCAACAGATCGCCAACTGGTTGATCGGTGCTGCCCCACGCCCTCAAAGCGTTCATACATTGCTGTTTTCGCTCGGAACACCGCCAAACGCGCGACGCGAGCTCGGCTTGATGCAAGAACCTGCAGCCCATTGCAACGTTGATGGTGCCTTCGCAAGCAAGGGCTCAAATGCGTATGCGCCATCGACACAGGTCGCCGCGCGCTGACAGAATGGCCGCTTCATCCATATGCGAACGAGCGGATGCCCGCTGCGGTGGGAAAGGAAATTTTAGAAGTGGTCGGCCCCCAGCCCACCGGCAAACCCTCGCATTTCTCACGCCACGACCGCCCGCTTCTCGGAAACTGCGCCAGCTATTGCCTCATTGACCGACCGAGGCCGAGGTCGTGTGAGAAGTCGTTAGTTTTTATCAGGACGGGACCAGAAACGGGCGAGGTCAGTTTAGTAGCGATGCGACCCGCAATGGGGCGGCATTGGGCTGTAAGAAGCGGATAACAGGCCTCGGAGCAGCGTCGCAGGCCCCGACGATCGGCAAGTCCTCCTCGTCAGGCTCCGGCCCGCATCGCGTGAAGCAACCCGGGTACGCCAAGGATAGTCATGGCGCGCTTCATATTATAGGACAGGACATGGAGCGACATCTCGGTCCTCACATTGCGCAGCCTTTTCATGAGGAAGTGCGCCGTATAGCGCGTCAATCTGGGTGAGAT
>CAVXRT010000030.1:0-59116 GCA_963764115.1 uncultured Alphaproteobacteria bacterium | reverse complement strand
TGACATGGGCTTTTTTGAAAAGCGTCACGAAATCAATCGTGTAACGAGCGTAACGGGTGGCCCAAACCGCCCCGTTACAGAAATAGCTTATTGAAATCAACACTGTAACGGCTGTAACGGCTGTAACGGCGAAAAAACAATCACCCCTCGGGGCGTTTTGCGGCGATGGCGCGGCGAAGCATCCGCGTCGTCCCTTCACACGAGTCGGCGCGAGGCAGCGCCGTTCAAGGCGCTCTTGGCGTCGGCGAACAGCGGATCGTCGTCTCCGAAAAGCGCTGACGCATGGAGCTCATAGCAGCGGCGAGGTCCCATTTGGGGAAGCCGATGCAATCGCTGCCGGTTTCCGTCATGAGCCTGGGAGATGACGCCGCGATCGACGAGGGCGCTCGCGATGAGCTTTGGATCGAAGCCCCGGAGGATTTCCTTCCAGCCTTCCGGCAGGATGTAGTAGACGACGCGTTCCGTTTCGGCGCCCGCATCGAACAGCCGGCGGAAGCCGACCCGGTTGATCGTCGGCGCGCTTGGCGTTTCCCAGTCGGTGAAGCGGGAGGCGCCGTGCAGCTCGAGGAAGGCCTTGAGCTGCGCGACGCCATTTTGGATCTCGATCGGCCCTTTCGTTCCGCGAGCCTTCACCCATTCATGGAACAGCCTTTTGCAGGTTTCGCGGGCGTCGCCTTGCGGCCAAGGGACGACGCCCGCCGCGATGGCGAGCTCGCCGGCGGCGGCGATGAGCGCAAAGCGGCTGCAGACGCGGCGCACCTGCCCATCGGCGTCCTTGTCGCAAGCTTGATCGACGAAGCGGGCGATGAACGCCTTGGTCCCTTCGACGATGGCGGCGAGGTCCTGGGCGATATGCTTCAGGAACGCCGGCGCCGCGTGCCCGTAATGCTTGAGGCCCGCGGCCGTGAGGGCTTCCGCGAACGGCTTCGGGCCCTCGTATCCATGAAGGGTCTGAAAGGCGCCGAGCCCCTGGCCGGCTTCGACGGCGATTTCGACAAGCCGCACCGTCTGCCCGCCCGTCGCGCGCATGCGGTCTTCGGAAAGCTTGTCCGCCATGCCGATTTCGCCCGTCGACATGAACAGAAGCCGCCAGCTGGTCCCGGCTCGCAAGTCGATGCTCTTTCCCATGCGCTCCTTCTGGCGGCCATTGGCCAGCGCATAGGCGGCCTTGAAGAGCGCTTTCGGCTCGATTTCGGCGATCTCGTCAAGCGCGAGGAAGGCGTTGTTGTGGGCTGCCGCCACCGCTTCGAGCGCGTTGTCCGTCGCCCGCCAGGCGCGGATGAAGCCGTATTGGCCGCCGCCGCCCCACACCGTGCCGGCGGCGCGCAGGATCGTTGTCTTGCCGGCCGTCGAGCCGCCGCGCAGGTGGACGCCGCCGCCTTCCATGCCGAGCGGCTCAAGCAGCGGCGGCGCAAAGGCGGCCGAAATGGCGAACAGGAGCCGGTCGTTTCCGCGCGCGAGCTTCGCCACGCCCTCTTGCCAGCCCTTCAGCGAACCGGACTGGCGATAATAATGCTCGATGGGCTTCGTGGGCTGGAAGACGACGGTGCGGCCCTTGGTGTCGCCGATCGTCTGGTTCGGCAGAATGAAGACGCCATCGTGGAAGCCGATCTTGGGAACGCAAAGGGCGTAGGATCTGGGACGCACGCGCGTCAATAGCTCCTTGAGCTTGTTCTTGCCGCGCGGAGAGATAGCGAATTCGAGGCCGTGATAGGCGAGATGCTTGAAGATGTCCTCGGACGAGGTGACGAGATCGGTCTTCGGAATCGCGGCCTTGTGCCAGACGCCGTTCCGCGTCTTGATCTTGAGCCAAAGCCCCCAATCCTTGCTCTCGGGGTTCAGGGTTGTGGCGAGGAATTCGACCGGCGAGCACAGCCACTCCCAAACTTCCTCCTCCACCGCGCCGTCGAGCTTGACCTTCTCCTCGCGCGCCAGAAACTCGATGCCGCCGCCGCCCTCCCGCCAGCGAAAGCCGGGCGGCAAATCCTCCCAGGGCTCGCTTTGGGCGAGCGCCTCGCGCACGGCGTCGAGGCCATCGCTCTTGAGAAGATCGTTCCAGTCGTCCCATTTCCCGTTCGCGTTGGGACGGGCGGGGGGATAGGTCAAGGCGACCGCGAAGCCTCTCTTTTTGTCGGCGAGCGCCGCGTCCTCGGCGTAATCCTCGCCGGCCTTCCTGCCGTCGGCGCCGCGGCCTCGATCGCCGGCGATCAGCACGGCTTTGACGGTCGAGGGAGGCTCGATGTTTTTCAGATTGGCGGCGCCGATGGCGGAAACGGCGAAGGGGCGGCCGGCCATGAAGCAAACGAGCGCGTTTTCCGGCCCCTCCGCCTTCACGAGATGGCCGCCCTCGACAGGCTTTCCGAACCAGACGCCGCCGCCCTTGTAGTCGCCATAGGCCTTCTTCGGCGTTGCGATCTTGGCCTTGTCGCCGTCTTCGCCGAGATAGAGGCGGTGAACCGTCAGCGTTTCGCCGTCGTGAGAGACGGAGACGCGGAATAAGATCGCCGGGAAATGCCCCTCGCGTTCCGAGCACCAGAGCTTCGGATGGAAGCGCACGGCGTTGTGGACGGCCGCCCAGTCGATAACGACGCCGCGATGCTGTTCGAAATAGACTTGCCCGAGCGTTCCCGGGATCGCTTGGGCTTCCGTCCACAGCTGAAAAGCCCTTTCCTGTTTTCGCTTCAGCGCAGCGGCTTGATCCTCGTCCGTGTCCTCTTCCTCGGCGGCGGCGCGAGCGCTTCGCGCGGCGCGAACTGGCGGCTGAGGTTCCTTGCGCCCGAGAAAATCGGCGATCAGGTCCATCGCGCCTGGAAAATCGAGCCCTTTGACTTCTTGAATGAGCTGGATGAGGTCGCCGCTTCCGCAGGTGCAGATCCAGCGCGTCCTCGAGTTGTCCCATCGCCAGGACGGGCGCCTGTCCTTATGTCCGGGGATGGGGCAGGTGATGTGCGAGGCCTTTTTCCGCGGCGGCCAGGAGATCCCGAGCCAGCGCAGGAGTTCGAGTTCCCGGCCGCGCAGGCTGGATTTCGCCTCGTCGACAGAAAGGCGCGGCTTGCTCAAGACAATAGGTTTCTCATCCGCGTTCTTGACGACGCGGCCGGAATTCCCGCTCATGGCCTATCCGATCTGCTTTGGATGACCCTCAAGCCTTAGCCGGGGCTTGGGGTTTTCATCTTCAGCGCTTTTTGCTCGCTATGGGCGCCGGTGTTCCGGCTTCGTCATTGGACGCACACAGAATTGGGGTCGGCCGGACGCGCCTCGGGACTGAAGGGGCGTCCGCAGTGTCGAATGACCTCTTCCACCGCCGGGCAGAGGCCCGCTTCGTGGAAGTCGGCGAGCGTCAGATAGCCGCCGGTTCCTTTGCAAAAGCGCAGCGCCGCGTCGATGCCAAGACGCCTCGGCACCGCATTCGGATTGAGCGGAAAGACATGCGACAGCCAAGGCGCGGTGACGCAAAGCCGCTCGGCGAACTGCGTGCGGGTTTCATCTTGGCTTCGAAGGTAGGTTTCGAACTTCCGGGTGAGCGGCGGCGCGTCTTGCGGCACGTCCTTATCGATCCTTTTCTTCCTGGGAGCGTAAGGACGGCACAGGCCGGCGAGGTCCTCCCAGCTGAGGCGTCCCCCGGTTGCATCGCAGATCGCCTGCAAGGTCCGCCTCGAAAAGAACTCCCGTTTCCGGTCCGAGCGCTTCGGGAACAGCCGCGTCAGCGTGTAAGCGCCCACGCCCGCGCGTTTTCCGAACTGCCTGCGGGTCTCGCCTTGGGCTTTCAGAAAAGCCTGGAACTTGCCGGTGAGCCTCTGCGCCGATGCCGGCGGCCCGCCGCCTCCGCCGGTCGTGCGGGTCAGGCTTGCTCTTCGAGGAGAGACGTCAGTCAAGCCGCGGCGCAGCGCGCGCGGTCTAAGTCCAAGGGCGCCCGTTTCGGCTGGCCTATGTTGTCGCCCGGAAGCTTTCGATCTTGCGTTCATGACTGACTCCCCCTAACAGGAGATACCCTGCGTTATATATTACCTTTCAGTCAAGATATTATGGTAATGGTCCTTCAGGAAGCAGTGGACCGGCGCCCAAAAAAGCGAGCAAAGATCGGCGATGGTCGGCAATCGGATAAAACAACTGAGACTTGAACACGGGATGTCGCTCAAGGAGCTGGCCGACAAAGTCGGCGTCACCGACAGCCATCTCTCCCGGGCGGAAAACGGCAAGAGGGGGCTGCAGGCGAAAAAGCTGGAGCAGCTCGCCCGGATCTTCAAAGTGCCGGTCGCCGAGCTCATGAATTTGGAGGGCGGCGCCAACCTGCCCGACGTGGCGCTCTACACGCCGCCGAAGGGCTCGGTTCTCGAGAAGGCGTTCACCTCAACGACGCAAAAGATGTTCAAGGTCTTGACCAATGGCATGAGCGAGCTCGCCATCACCGAAGGCGATCCCATCATCGTCGAGACGGCGCCTTTGGCGAAATCCCGCTTGAAAATGGGCGATGTCGTCGTCGCCGAGGTCGGCGGCGAAGACCAGGCGGCGGGCGTCTTGGTGCTCCGTCAATTCCTTGAGCCCAATCTTCTGGTGACCAACAGTTCCGACAACAATGCGATGCCGATTCATATCGTCAAAGCGAGAGCGAAAATCCTCGGCCTCGTCCTGCGCTGAAGGCGCGTCTAGGCAAGAGCCGCACACAACCGGCCTTGATGCATACGCGTTGTTTCGACTGAGAGATCCAAGTGAGCAAGACGCCTTGAGCTGGTGACAAACCGGCGATCGGTGCTTGCCTGTGACGCTTGCGCCTCACTCGCGGCCGTCGTTTTACGAAAGACATCTTCAAAAATCGCGAGACAATTCAGCGTGGTAAGGCTGGAAACGAACTTCGCCGCTTGCAGCATGCATGAAGGCATGGATCGAAAAAGCTCGAAGAGTTCATAGGCTATAGCGTTGCTGTACATCGGTAATTCAAGTTTAATGTCAGCACTTTGACGATACGGCGTCTTTATTGCATGCGAAGGGCATCATGGCACACCCCGAGAACGGGACAAGTAAACCAAGGTTCGCGCATAGCGTCTTGGCCGGCGATCTGATCTTTTTCGGCGAGGAAAGCCATGCGGATGCTTCGAGCCCAAGGTTCGCGACCTTCCAAGTCCTTTCCTATGCTCTGTCAAAATTGGATATTCTGCCAGGCGACATCCTGAAATTGCAGACGCTCGCCAAGGGCGAGATCCCAGCCGGGATTTCAATCGTGGCCGTCAGAGACCGTCGCTCCGGCGAAGAGGCCCTGCTGCTTCGCCTGTTTTTGCCGCCGCGCCAGTTCTTTCAGATTACCGATCGGGTGTTTCGGCCCTTGGTCCTGGATTGCGGCGCCGAAATCGTCGCGGCGGCCGGGTGGCAAGAAGGCTGCTCTCCTTGGCGCGCCCGCCTGTCCTAAAGAAATCCCCAGCGAAAATGTCCTGCCGTTTGTTGTGTGCGGCTCGCTCCCGGCCTTTCACGCGCGAAGCGCTTTCGACTTCCTGACTTTTGGTTGCACTATTTTGGCATAAATAAGAATTGCCTTATCAGCGTTTTATATATTGCCTTTTTGGCAGTATTCAGCAATGCTTAAAGTCGGCAGATTTCCTTTCGCCACTGTGAGAAAGCGTCATGCAGTTCAGTCTTGCCAAGCCGAGGTCTCCGCGGCGTCGATTCGGGTCAATGCGAATGCAACCGCGCGAGGGCCGCGGGCTTGCCAAGCAAATGGGCGAGCCGGACAGCAAAAGCTGCGCCGCCTGCGGGAGAGTCGCCTCCGTTCGTCATTGCCTGAAGATCTCCGGGAATACCTCGGCGTGGATCGTGCGGCTTTGTCCCGCGTGCGAAGGCGAGGTCGCGCCGCTGCCAGCTCTTGCGGAGCTTTTGTGGTTTCAGGCGCGCGGCGTCGACGCCCTCGCCTTGGCCTCTTGCAAGAGCGGGAGGCGCCGATCGTCGAAAGGAAGGCCGGCTGGGCCGATCGGCTCCTGAGCCATGGCCTGAACCGGAAAGAGGAGGGAGAGAACGATGTCCGCCGCGGCTCGTGGGGCGCCTCGGCCATCGTCAAACGACGTAGCTTGGATCTCGCGCTGCGTCCGCCTTAAGCGTCCAACAGTTGGAAAGTCTCACGAATATGCGTATTCCGGCATGCGGAGGCTCCGCGGAGCGTCCCCAAGGTCTCACTTCGATCTCTCAACACGTCTGGCGGGAACGGTTTCGGAGCGCGAGCGATGCGAGCGTCGAGGACACCTGGCGGCGCGTGGCGGCGGCCGTGGCCGCCGCGGAGGCCTCGCCCTTCATGCGCCGCCGATGGGCGCAGGTGTTCTATGACGCGATGACCGGCTTCAAGTTCGTGCCGGGCGGCCGGACGCTCGCCGGCGCTGGCGCCGGCGCGATCTTGTTCGATTGCTTTATCACCGGATCGATGCCGGCCGACGCCAGCTCCATCCTGGCCGATCTTCATGGGGCCGCTTCGACCTTGCGGCGCGGCGGCCGGACCGCGCTGGATTTTTCCGCCATCCCTCCCGAAGGCCGCGCCATCACCGATGGCGGCGCAAGGCCGTCGGGCCCGCTTGCGATCATGGATGTCTGGCGCGCGATCGCCGCCAACATCGTGGAGACGGACGTCTCCTCGATCGCCGCCCTGTCTTGCAGCCATCCGGACATCGAGGACTTCATTGCCGATGCGCGCGGCGGCCGCCTCGATGGCTTCAAGCGGCTCGTCTTGATCCCAGACGCGTTTATGGCGGCCGTCGAGGGCGATGGCGGCTTGGCCGCTTGTCTTCGGCGAGGAAACCTTCCGCACCATCAGCGCGCGCGCTCTTTGGCGCGCGATGCTGCAAGGAGCCTACGAACGCGCCGGCCTTGGACTTCTCTTCGTAGACCGGGCGAACGCTTCGCTTCGCGCCGAGCAAGCGCGCATCAAGACGGCCTCGCGGCGAACGACAATGCCTTGCGTCATGAGGCCTCTCTTCTCGGTTCGATCAACCTCGCGGCGCTGGTGGAGGACGCTTTTACGCCCGCCGCGCGCATCCCGGAACACAAGCTCGACGCTCTCACCGCCGTGGCGGTGCGCTTTCTCGACAATGTCATCGACGTTTCCGGCTATGCCCTGCCGGAACAGAAAGCGGCGGCCAAGTCGAGGCGCAGGCTGGGGCTCGGCGTCACCGGGCTTGCGGACGCGCTGATCCTGTGCGGCGCTCATTACGGAGCCGAAGACGGACGGCGTCTCGCCGGGCATTGGATGGCCCGCATCTGTCGCAGCGCCTATTTGGCGAGCGCGGGGCTTGCGAGGCTGAAGGGCTGTTTCCCGCGCTTCGACATGGATGAGCAGCTTGCGCGTCCTTTCGTCGCCGGGCTCGATGCCGATGTGGCAAACGCGATCCGAAGGCACGGCCTCCGCAACGACGCGCTGATGGCGATGGCGCCCGCGGTCGCGACGTCGCTGCTGGCGGATAACGTCTCCGGCGGGATCGAGCCGGTGTTCGATATTGCGGGTTCTGGCGGCAGTTCGGATGAGGCATCTGTCTTATGCTACGCCGAGCGCCGCTTCAGGGAATTGCGCGGCGCCGATGCGTTGCCGGGCTTCTTTGTCACGAGTCGGGATATCGCGCCTCAAGCGCGCCTGCACATGCAGGCCGCCGTCCAACGGCATATCGATGCTCCGCTTTCGAGCGTCATCAATTGTCCGCCCGGTCTTTCGTTCGAGGATTTCGAACAGCTCTGCCGGGGCGCCCACGCCATAGGCGCCTGCAGGCTGCGCCTTCTTTGGGCTTGGCGGTCTGGACGGATCACGCTGGACGGCACCTAGGAAAAGCGCGGGTAATAACCCACAAGAATGTGCGGGAGAGGTGAGATGACGGGGCTAAAGCTTTCGGAAGTTCATGATGAGGACGTGTTGACGCCAAAACAGGTGGCACAGGCCATCCATATGAGCGCATCCTTTGTTCGAAAGGCGATTGCGAATGGGGAACTCCCTGGCCATAAGCTTGGGCCCAAAGCCCTACTTGTGAAAGGAAAGGCATTAAAGAAATGGCTGGAAGAAAAGCCGGCTCCGATCAAGGCGAACGATACGAACTCGGACGATTCGGGCGTGTCACGGACAAATGGCCAAACGGACAATATTGCCTCTACATCCACTTCGACAATGGTAGACCGCGCCGTAGAATTGGTCTTGCGGTAGGTCTTGATCGTCCGGAGGCCGAGGCCTTCGAGGCGATGCAGACGTTCATCCGAGCCCGGAGGGCTGCGCTGCTTCAGGAGCGCGGCTATCTCCTTGGCGATTTGGCGGAGTTATATTTTGAGGACCGTGCCAAGGAAGGCAAGAAGGATTACGTCAAGGTCAGGCGTTACGTTTGGGAGGCGAACCTGAAGCCTGTGTTCGGCGCGTTATCGATAGACAGCTTGAATGCACCTGTCATCGTCGACGGCGAGGAACGCACGGTCTGCCACAAATACGCACGCGGACGGGAGACTGCGGCAGACCCGGCATCTGCGGCGACAATCTATAATGAACTATCCCTTATCCGCACCATAATCAATTGGGCCGTCAAGCGCGGCCTCGCAAAACATGTCTATATCTGGCGCGGCCGGCAGCCGGATGCACGAGACCGCGTTATTTCCATCGAGCAGTTTCAGAGCTTGTTGGCAGCCTGTCGTCATCCTCACGTGCGCCTCTTCGTTGTGATCGCCATTTCGACCGGCGCGCGGCGGCAAGCGATCATGGAATTAACGTGGGAGCGCGTCAAATTCGACGAACGCACCGTCGACTTCCGCGTCCCGCGCAAGACGAGCGTACTGGACACCTCAGGCAAAAAGGGTCGCGCCAAGGTCGACATGAACGACTTTCTGTACGTCGAACTCGTAAAGGCGAAACAGTGGGCGCGCACAGACCATGTGATTGAGTGGTCAGGTCGCCCCGTCGGGAGTGTTAAGAAGGCGCTGGCGAGGGCATTCAAGGACGCGGGCATTGAAGGGGACTTCAATGGCGCGCACCTCCTGCGGCACTCTCTCGCAACCTGGATCGCCGATGCCGGCCACGAACTCCGGGTTATTCAGCGCCTACTCGGTCATGACAACATCATCAGCACGCAACGCTACGCAAAGCACCAGCGCGGCTATCTTGCCCCAGCGGTTGGTGTCGTAGACCGTGCGCTGAATCCGCCTGAACCTCAAAGGTCATCAATCGAGGTTGATTCCAAGGTCAAAAAACACGGGTGAAAGAGGGAGTTTAGGTTCACTGAACTTGGAACCCTACGCGAATGATGGTCAGTTCGGGCCTAAGTCATTGATTTTAATGGTGGACACGACAGGGATTGAACCTGTGACCCCTACGATGTCAACGTAGTGCTCTACCGCTGAGCTACGTGTCCACTTCAAGTTCGATCACATAGCACGCGCTTTTCCCGGCTTCAAGACAGCTGTGAGGGGGGAGCGCACGAAATTGGAATCGCGGGCGTTGCTCCCGGGAGTTGTGGCGGAGAATATATTTGCAGCCTGCGGAACAGAAACGTACCCTGACGTTCTTTTTGGAGCTCTGCCAATTGAGGTGTTTTCATGAATAACGTGCCCCTCCAGGCCATCATTGCGATCCTGGCCGGCGTCTTGATCCTCCTGCGGCCCGCGCTCCTGAACTATGTTGTCGCGCTTTATCTCATCGTCATTGGCATCCTCGGCATTATTGGGCCGAGGCGGCTCTGACGTTCTCTGCGCAACTTTTCCTGATAATACATGTTTATGTGTCGCTTGCTTCGGCGACGGCGGTATGATCGCTGTCAGCCGATGCAGCCCGTCAAACCAGGAGGCCACCATGTTTCTCGGGTTGGACGCCACCATCCTCGCCCGGATTCAGTTCGCCTTCACGGTGACGTTTCACATCATCTTCCCGGCATTCACCATCGGGCTTGCGTCCTATATTGCGACGCTCGAAGCCATCTGGTTCTTCCGCGACGACGCCCGCTATCACAGGCTCGCGCGCTTCTGGACGACGATCTTTGCGGTGTCCTTTGCGATGGGCGTCGTGTCCGGGCTGCCGATGTCCTACCAGTTCGGCACAAACTGGAGCAGGTTCTCGATGGCTGCGGGCAATGTGATCGGCCCGCTGCTCGGCTATGAAGTGCTCACCGCCTTTTTCCTCGAAGCGAGCTTCCTCGGCATCATGCTCTTCGGCTGGAACCGCGTGCCCAAGAGTCTGCATTTTTTCGCAAGCCTGATGGTCGCCTTCGGCACGCTGCTTTCCGCCTTCTGGATCCTGGCGGCGAACAGCTGGATGCAATATCCCACCGGCCACGAGATCAAGGATGGCGTCGCCATTCCCGCCGATTGGGTGCAGGTCATCTTCAGCCCGACCTTCCCATTGCGTCTGGCGCACATGGTGATCGCCGCCTACCTCACCACTTCGATTGTCGTGCTCGCAATCGGCGCGCGGTACCGGCTCGCCGGTGTTTACCCCGAGGAATCCCGCATCATGGTGCGGATGGGGCTTGGCCTCGCGCTCGTGCTCGCGCCGCTTCAGCTTTTCGTCGGCGACCAGCATGGCCTTGTGACAGCTGAGTACCAGCCCGCGAAGCTCGCCGCGATGGAAGGCCATTGGGATGGCTCCAAGCCCGGCGAACTTGTGCTGTTCGGCATCCCGGACGAGGCGGCGCAGCGAAACGATTACGAAATCGGGATTCCTTATTTGGGGAGCCTGATTATCAGACATCGATGGAACGGGCTTTTCAAGGGGCTGGACGAGTTCAAGCCCGAGGACAGGCCGCCCGTGTGGGGTCCGTTCTTCGGCTTCCGCATCATGGTCGCCATCGGGCTGTGGCTAACCTTCCTCGCTGCCTTCGGCGGCATCCTTTGGCTGCGCGGCAAGCTTTTCGATAACCTCACATTCATGAGGGCGGCAGCGCTCTCCTGGCCGCTCGGCTTCATCGCCGTCATCGCGGGATGGACGACCACCGAGGTCGGACGGCAGCCCTGGGTCGCGACGGGGATCATTCGCACGGCGCAGGCCGCTTCCCCGCTTGAGGCCCCGGCTGTGGGGGCGACCCTCATCATGTTCTTTCTCGTGTATCTCGCAGTGTATTCGGCCGGCATCTACTACATGAACCTGCTCATCCGCAAGGGCCCGGTCGTACAGGCGCCCTCGGGAATCGACGAACGCCGCGCCGCGCAACGGCCCATATCGGCCGCAACCGAGACAGGCGCCGGCCCAGACCTCGCAGAACAGCGTTAGGAGCCGCCATGGACCCGATCGCCTACTGGCTTCCTCTGGTGTGGGCGGCGCTGCTTGGCGTCGGCGTCGCCATGTATGTCCTTCTTGATGGCTTCGATCTCGGCATCGGCCTCCTGTTCCTGACCGGCGCGGACGAGGAAGAACGCGACGCGATGATGAATTCGATTGCGCCCTATTGGGACGGGAACGAAACCTGGCTCGTGCTCGGAGGCGCGGGGCTGCTCGTCGCCTTTCCCATGGCGTACGGCATCATCATGCCCGCGCTTTACCTTCCGATCATCGTCATGCTTCTCGCGCTCGTCTTCCGGGGCGTGGCTTTCGAGTTCCGCTTCGTGTCGAAGCCGCGCCACCGCCGGTGGGAGTGGTCCTTCGCGCTCGGCTCCACGATCGCAACCTTCTGCCAGGGCCTTGTGCTTGGCGGCTTCGTGCAAGGCGTCAACGTCAAGGATGGACAGTTTGCTGGCGGAAGCTTCGAATGGCTGGCGCCTTTCCCGGTCCTTTGCGGCTTCGGCCTGATCGCAGGCTACGCGCTGCTTGGCGCCTCATGGCTCATGATGAAGACCGAGGGTGGGATCGCCGAGAGGGCCCGATACCATGCCGAGGTGGCGCTTATCGTCACGCTCTGTTTCATCGCGGCCGTCAGTCTCTGGACCCCGCTCGCTTTCGAGCGAATCGCGGACCGCTGGTTTCATGAAGGCCGCCTCGCCTATCTCTGGCCGGTGCCATTTCTGACGGCGGCCGTCGCCTTTATTGCCTGGGCCGGGATCCGCAAGCGCTCAGGCGCGCAAGCCTTCCTGTCCGCGATGGCGCTTTTTCTCCTGTGCTTTCTGGGGCTTGCGATCTCGACCTTCCCACATCTCGTACCCCCGAGCGTCACCATCTGGCAGGCCGCAGCCGTTCCTCAATCCCAAATTTTCAGCCTGATCGGAGCGCTCTTGTTTTTGCCGCTCGTTCTCGCCTATACAGCCTTTGTCTATTGGACCTTCCGCGGCAAGGTCGCCGGCGGCGAGGGCTATCACTAGAGCCGCTTCATGACGGCTTGCCGACGTTGATGGCTGCGCTGACCGGACCGCTTGAACTTCGCTCCGCACCGTTTCAAATAACCGGAGCGGGGCGGCGCGGCTGTCCACCGCAATGCGCCTTTGGAGGAGCCGAATGTTTCCGGCCCGTTTTCGCCTGTTTTCCCTGCTGGGCTTCGCCGTCAGCATCGACATCTCGTGGTTCTTTCTGGCGTTCTACCTCGTCGTCAGCCTCACCCGCTATTTTCCCACCGTCGTCCCGCATCAAAATTCTTACACCTATGTCGTGATGGGCATTCTGGGCGCGCTCGGCCTCTTTACCTCCATCATCCTTCACGAACTCGCCCACGCGGTGATGGCGCTCAATTTCGGCCTGCCGGTCGGCGGGATCACGCTCTTCATTTTCGGCGGCGTCGCAGAACTCAAGCAGGAGCCGAAGACACCGCGTTCCGAATTCTGGGTGGCGATTGTCGGGCCGGTCGCCAGCGTTATCATCGCGGCGGTCTGTTATCTTTCTTCGGTGATTTTCAATTCCGCCGAATTGCCAGCTCTTTCCGGCGTTCTCGCCTTTCTTGCGCTGACGAATACGGTGCTGGCGCTCTTCAACCTCGTTCCTGCATTCCCGCTTGACGGGGGGCGCATTCTTCGCTCGCTCATCTGGTGGCGCACGGGCAATTTCCGCCGCGCCACGCGCGTCGCTTCGATGTTGGGCTCGATTTTTGGCGGCTTCCTCGTGATCGCCGGCCTCGTCCAGATTGTTGAAGGAAACACGCTCGGCGGAACCTGGCAGCTTCTCATCGGCATATTCCTTGCGGCCGCGGCATCCCAGGCGCGCAGTCATATTAATGCAGCCGAAAATCTGAAGGGCGTATCGGTGGCGGACCTCATGGACCGTTCCCCTCTATCGGTCGGCCCCGACATCACGGTCGAGACGCTGGTCAAGGATTTCATCTACGGGCTGAACCGCAAATTCATCATTGTCGCCGAGGACGGAAAAGCTTTCGGCTACATCGTGCCCGAACAGATCAGACACGTTCTGCAGTCGCAGTGGCGCGATACCTTTGCAAGGACCATAGCCGAGCGCTTCACCCACGATACGGTGGTGGCGCCCGCCGCATCCGCTCTGGAAGCGTTGCGCAAGCTGCAGTCGAACGGAATCCGGCATCTTGCGGTCCTCGAAGGCAATGCGCTGGTCGGAACCGTGTCCGAGACCAATTTCTTGAATTACATCACAGTGCGGGAGGAACTCGCATCTCCCGCAAAGGCGCTGCCGGCGGAACCGGCGCCCTCAGGCGGCTAGCATCTTGTCCACTTCGCGAACGAGATCCTTGAGATGAATCGGTTTTGAAAGAATGCGGGCCCGCTGCGGGGCCTCGGCATAATGCTGCAATGCTACAGCGGCAAACCCCGTAATGAACATGATTTTCATCTCGGGATTGAGTTCCGCCGCTCTCTTGGCGAGTTCGATGCCATCCATTTCAGGCATGACGATATCGGTCAGCAGAAGCGTCACCTGCTTTTCCTTCAACCCCTCAAATGCTTCAGCGCCGTTGCCATAGGAAACGACGTCATATCCCGCACGTTCGAGCGCCTTCGCCAGGAAGCGTCGCATGGATTCATCATCTTCAGCCAGCAGAATGGTTTGCATTTCTCTCACTCGCAAGCAACAGACCCAAATGGCTCCGACGGCGGGCTTGCTACGCATCGAACCAAAATTGCGCCACCGTGGTCACACCAGCTTTAGCGCATCCTTTTGGAAATTCCAGGCTAAAGCTTATTTTAACGTTACTCCGTGGAGAGCGGGCATAAGCGGCGGCTTTTATTCGCGTTTTTATAAAAGTGCTAGAGCATCGCGCCTTTAATCGGATGTGGGCGTCTGGATGCATTTTTGTATGCATGTTGCGCAAAGCGGCCTCTGCTTGTCAACCTGTCCCTGACGTTTTCGTCCGGACTTCTTATTCTGAAACATCTTCGGCGATATCGCCTTGCGGGCAGGTTAACGCAGCGTGACCCCGCTCCAACCCTTGCTAAATAAGGGGAAAATACCGAACGGGACGCCATCGCCGCCGCCTGCGCCGCAGCTTTTCGGGCTGGCGAAAGCGTTAACGCGTGAAATTCCAAACATATTTAACGGACTTTTGCGAGCCGACTTAATGCCAAAATTCCGGCATTAAATTCTATTTAATGGCGATCGAGCGAAGTCAGAAATCTATTGTTTTTCAATGGCTTAGACGAGCCCGCCTACGGCCAGCCGTAAGGCGCGGCGCTGCTCCTTTCGCGGCGGATAGACGCTTTCTTAAGCATACTCAGGCCGGAAATAAATCCGGCGCGCTCCTGTTAACCATGTTGTATTAACGCTTACGGGAGGTTGACGAACGGTTTACCTTTAGAGCGTCGTGCGTCCCGATGATCGTCACCCCGGAATGCGCCTCAGCGCATATCCGGGGCCGTTACAAATCGAAGCGCCTGTTGCGATCCCGGATACGACGCAGGCGTCGTTCCGGGATGACGAGTTCTAGGAATTGGTCGCAACCGATCCCTATTTTACGCACTCCGCTCTAGGCGTGCGGCGAGCGCCGTCCAGGATGGCATGGCCAGATCGGCGAAGCATGCCTCAAAGCATCCCGCGTTCAATCGGATGCGGGCGTCATCGTGATCGTCGCCCGGAACGCGCCGTCGGCGCATTCCGGGGCCGCAACCGGTTCCGATTTTGCGCAGGCCGCGCTAGTCTTTGCAGTTTCCCACGAAATCGACTTCAAGCCTGCGCCTGTGGCCGCCCGCGCGATGCTCGATCAGATAGACGTCCTGCCAGATCCCGAGCGCAAGGTTTCCGTTCCTGACAGGCAGAGCAATCGAGGTCGCAGTAAGGAGCGTCTTGATATGCGCCGGCATGTCGTCCGGCCCTTCGCTATGATGCCGGTAACGGGCGTTTTCCGGGGCAAACCGTTTCAACGCGTCAGCAAGGTCCGCAAGCACGGTGGGATCGGCGTTTTCCTGAACGCAAAGCGAGGCCGAGGTGTGGCTGCAAAATACGCTCAGCAGGCCGTTCTCAGCCCCCATCTCCTCCATCGCTCCGCGCAGTTCACGTCCAAGGCGATAAAAGCCTTGTCCGGTCGTTGCAACAATCACGGTGGAACTGCGATGACCGGTCATCGTTCCGGACGTGCTCATCGAAGACCTCTCCAAAAAAAAACACATATTTTACCGGTCGTTTACGGCATGTTTGCACATCCAAGGCAAAGATAACAAACCGCATACGCTCCCGAAGCTTGTGCGATCGCGACTCTCAACCCGGCGTTTTGGACGAGAGCGCGCCTCAATGGATAGTTGGGAACTTGGCCACGTGAAACCAGGGCGCTTGATCAATGGCGACCGAGACCCCGACAGGGCCCGTGAAGAGCGAGGCCCCGTCGATGGCGGGCACGATGCCGTCCCTGACGTTCCCCCTTTGACGCAACCCCCTCCGCCTTTTCCTTCGCCGGAGCCTCCCTGGCTGGGAGTGGACGATGAAATGGACGCCGAGGCTCAACTCCAGGTGTATCTCGATCGCGCAAAGGGGCCAAAGCAAAGGGGTTTCCCTCCGATGGAGGTCCTGTCAGCGCGCCTCAGCGAATTTACAGGTCCCCCGCATCGCGCCGAAGCCTTCCCGCAGATGGCGGGATATGCCCCGGCCCAACCTTCGTCAAATGACAGGCGCCGCGGAAACGACCTCCAGTGGTTCGAGGAAAGGTTCCAGGAACTGAGGGGCATGCTTGCCCAACGGGAGTCCGACAGAAGCGAGATCGTATCCGTCAACGCCAAGCTCGCAGAAATCATCGACCGCGTGGACAAGCTGTCCTTGGCGTTGCCAGGCGAGAAGACGATGGCGGCGGTTGAAACGCAGCTCGCCGAGGTCTCGCGCTCCCTCAACGCCACGCGCGCGCAAAGCTGGTCGGACGCCAATCGCATCGCTCGTGCGGCCCAGGAAATCCTTGCGGCGACTGAGCGGGCCCACGAGGCGCGGGCAGGCTTCGAGAACGCGGCGCGTCATACGGTGAAAGAGCTTGGGCAAACCGTAGCGGTCGCTGCGTCCCGTGCTGCCGCGGTGACAGCCGAGCAGATCGCGGCGGCGCTTCATGAAACCCGCGACGGCGGCCGTCTCGATCGAGTGGAAAACGAACTTCGCGCGCTCAACACCCTCTCCCGAGAAAGCAGCGACCGCACCTCGGACGCGCTTGAGCGCATTCACGAGACGTTGCGCGCTTTCCTGGAAAGTGGCCAAGGCGAGCGCGCCGCATCGGCGCCGAGGAAACGCGCTGGCGTTCACACGCCGATAACGTCCGGGCGCGCCCACCCCTACACCATCGACGATTTCGGATCGGAGCCCGAGAAAAAACCGCGGCTCGATGAGATCACACTGCGCATGCCGCCGCCTCCCGATCCAAACCTTCTCGAAGCGTTCAAACAGGCGAGCGAAAAACTCATCGTCTCGAAGTCATACTCCGCCAAGCGGGAGGGCGAAGCTCCTGGCTCATCGCCAGCTCCATCGCTCTCGTCCGGAAAATTCTTCCGCGACGATGAAAGGTCTCTTCCGATCTTCGGGCTTGCAATCGTGGCCGTGGTCCTCCTGATTGCGAGCGCAGCGCTGTATTACCTGCATGCGCGGTCTGTGGTTCCCCCCTTCCACATGACCGTTCTGCCGGACGTTCAGCCATTAAGACACTTGCCGCCTCAGAGCCCGCAGATCGGAGAAGCGGCGCCGGCCAAGGCGGCGACGGGCGCTCAAAAGGCGGCTCCCACCCTCTTCTCGGCATCAGATCAGAAACCCGAGCCCGCCCCTTCCCAGCCCGAAAATCGTGAAGATCTGCAGATGCTTGCCAATGCCGCAAGCCGTGGCGACAGGGAGGCCCAGTTCCGGATCGCTTCCCGTTTCCTGAGCGATGGGACAGTTCAGGGCGATCCGGCAACCGCCGCTCGCTGGCTCGCGAAGGCCGCCGACCAGGGCCATGTCGAGTCACAGTTCGTGCTGGCTTCACTGTACGAGCGCGGAGTTGGAGTGCCCAAGGATGAGACGCTGGCGCGGGACCTGTACCGCAGGGCCGCGAGCGCCGGCCACATCCGGGCAATGCACAACCTCGGGGTCATCCTTGCCGCTCAGGGCGCGCCCGAAGATTATGAGCAGGCGGCAGGCTGGTTCGCGAGCGCCGCAATGTCCGGCCTGACGGACAGCCAGTTCAATCTCGCGGTGCTTTACGAGCGCGGACTTGGCTTGCAGCAGAATAATCAAAAGGCGTTCTTCTGGTATCAAGTCGCCTCGCTCGCCGGAGACAGGGAAGCCACACGCCAATCCGAGCGCCTCAAGCGCCTCTTGCCCGACGCCGAGACGCAGGCGGCTGCCGAGCAGGCCGGGTCATGGCGTCCAAAGCTGGAACAGCTTCAGGGCCTCTCAAGCGGGAGCCCTGATCGAGGCTAGGGCCTGCTTGGCGCGGTGTTTTCGCCCGATGGCTGTTTTTGAAGTGACGCTTGCGCTGCTCTAGGTTAAAAGCGCGCAAAAAACGTGCGAACCTCACCCCATAAGCGACATAAACAGGCGACCGCAGCCATGCTGGTTTATTTGCCGATTGCGGAAATGCCCGTAAGCGCGCTGTTGATGTTCGCTCTTGGCGGCGCGGTGGGTTTTCTGTCGGGCATGTTCGGCGTCGGCGGCGGATTTCTCATGACGCCGATGCTCATTTTTGCAGGCGTGCCGAGCGCCGTCGCCGTCGCGACGGGGGCCAATCCCCTGATCGCCTCCTCCATCACAGGCGCCGTCGTCCAATACCGGCGCAAGAATGTCGACGTCAAGCTAGGCCTGTATCTTCTGGCCGGCGGGGCAGGCGGCGCGCTCCTTGGCGTTCTCATCATCAGGTATCTGAGGCAGATCGGGCAGATCGATCTTATCGTCGCACTTCTCTACGTCGTCTTCATGAGCTCTGTCGGCGGCATGATGCTGGTCGAAAGCCTTCGGGCGATGCGCAAAGTGCGCCAGGGCCAGTCGGCCGTGGCGAAGCGCGCTTCCCAGCGCAGCTGGATCTACCGGCTTCCCCTCAAGACGCGCTTCAATGCATCGAAACTTTATATCAGCGCAATCCCTCCGATCGCGCTCGGCGAACTCGTGGGTCTTATGTCCGGCGTCATGGGTGTGGGAGGCGGCTTCATCATGGTTCCGATCCTGATTTATATCCTCCGCGTGCCAACCAATCTTGCGATCGGCACTTCACTGTTCCAGGTCATTTTCGTGAGCGCGGTCACCACAATCCTGCAGGCGGCGACCAATCAAACGGTCGACATTGTGCTCGCCGTTCTTTTGATGGTGGGAGGCGTGATCGGCGCACAGGCAGGCGCCGCGGCAGGCCAGAAGCTTGGCGCCGAGCAACTGCGTCTTCTCCTCGCGATATTGGTTCTCGCGGTGGGACTTCGGCTTGGCATCGGGTTGTTGGCTCCTCCAGCCATCTTCAGCATAATCCGGGCCGAGGCATGAGCGATGGCTGAGGCTTTTTGCGCGATGCGGCTCTTTCGCACCGCTCTGTTTCTGATGCTGATCGTCGCCTTCGAGCACGTAGCGATGGCCGAGACGCCCGATGTCATCGAGGCGGGGGCGTCGCAGAACCATTTCTACATCGAGCCAAGCTATGACGGCACAAGCATCGCGCTTTTCGGCTCGGTCGACAGTGACCAACTCAAGAACCAGCCCTTCGAAGTAGCAGTTACTCTTCGCGGTCCGATCAAGCCGGTGACTGTATGGAAGAAGGCCCGCCGCGCTGGCCTTTGGGTCAACTCGCAGAGCATCACCTTCAATGGGGTTCCCAATTACTATGCCGTGCTCTCCACGAAACCGCTCGAAGAAATCGCGCCCCTGGAGGCCCGCAGGGACCATGAGATCGGTGTTGACGCTCTGCAATTTTCCGACGCCGATGGCAAGCCGCCGGTCGGCCAGTCCGAGGTCTTCCGGGACGCGCTCATCACGTTGAAAGAGACGAGCGGCCTTTTCGTCGAGCGCAACCAGGCCGCCATCATTTTCCTGGGCGCGAGACTTTTCCGCGCAAGGATCTTCCTTCCCGCGGCGGCAGGACCTGGCCTTTACCGGGCCAATTTCTATGTCTTCCAGAAAGGCGGCGTCGTGGGTGAGACGAGCGCGCATATCCGATTGAACAAGATCGGCATCGAAGCGCTTCTCTCTTCAGCGGCCGCAAACCGTCCCTGGCTTTATGGCGTCCTGTCGGTCATTCTCGCGGCTGGCGTCGGCGGGGGAGCCTCCCTCGTCTTCCGCCGCGGCTAGGCGCCAGCGCGCTAACCATTGTGCAAGGTCAGAAACTGCTTGCTCAACTTCGGGCTTGCTTTCCCCCACGCTTTAGGACTACCAGAAAGCGATTTTTGGCAGCCTGCAGCAGTGGATTAAGGCGATGAATTTGCGAGCGTTG
This sequence comes from uncultured Alphaproteobacteria bacterium, assembly GCA_963764115.1. GTDB lineage: Bacteria > Pseudomonadota > Alphaproteobacteria > Rhizobiales > Rhodomicrobiaceae > Rhodomicrobium. The sequence continues at coordinate 39,458 of CAVXRT010000030.1, read as the reverse complement.
CGGTTGGAAATTGAGACCGCGGCATTTGCATTAAGGAAGCGCGCCCTTGCCCGAGGCTTCGCCGGATTCGCAAGCCCCCCGAAAACTCTCCACGCGATTGCAATAAATCAGACACCTTGTACCCGTTTTTGTTAGGAGAATGAATATGCTAAAGCATTTACGCTCGATCTGCGGTTTGCTCCTGGCATCAACGCTGATGCTCCCGAGCGCCGCGGATGCTCAAGGACAGAACGCTGAGCGAGGCCGGGCAAAAGCACAGAAAGACGCCGGCGCTCGCATAGAGTCCATCCGGCCAAACCGGATCACACGGCGACCGGCGGTTTCGCAAATGCTCGGCGACGCCGCCGCCAAATCATTCGGCGCGGATGCGAGCGCATCTTCTCCAAACGATCCCGTCTTCGCAGCCGGTCTCAATTGGGACTATAAGCCCCTGCCTGCGGGCATGAACGCGGTCGGCGCGTGGCGGAAGACCACCGGATCCAAGGATGTCGTCGTCGCCGTGCTCAGCACCGGCATACTGCCGAAGCACCCCGATATTTCCGGCTCGCCCAATCTTCTGCCCGGCTATAGCTTCGTGAGCCTCGATGGCGAAAAGCGCAAGGCGGACGCGACCGATCCGGGTCAGAACTGCTCGGAACAAGTGAAGGCCACTTTCGAAGGAACTCACTTTGCAGGCACGATCGGCGCCGTTCGCACCAATAACGGCGTCGCGATAGCCGGATTGAACTGGGCGGTTTCCGTTCTCCCGGTCCGGGTTCTGTCGAAATGCTTCCAGGTTTCGCCCACCGATCTTCAGCACGCCATCCTTTGGGCGGCCGGCTATCCCGTTGAAGGCGTTCCTGCCAATCAACATCCGGCTCACATCATCTTCATTGACCTTCAAGCACAGGTGGAATGCACGCGCGACAAAGCGGGCCCGTTAGCGGACGCGATCCAGGCCGCGCGCGCCAAAGGGGCCGTTGTCGTGGCCCCTGCGGGCGACTCGGCGAGCGACGTCAAGGGCTACTTCCCGGCTGGCTGCCCAGGCGTGATATCGGTGGCTGCGAGCGACGGCAAGGGTCAGTTGGCCTCGTATTCAAACTATGGCGGTGTCACCCTGCTGGCGCCAGGTGGAGACCCCAAGACAACCGATGAAAATGGGCGGGAAGCCTATATCTGGAGCGTGGGGCGTCCGAGTTCCGACAACAAGGAAGGGCTCGCGATCTGGTACGGGACCGATACGGCTGCGGCGCACGTCTCCGGCGCCATCGCTCTGGCTCTCGCGCAGCATCCCGACTGGCGCGGCAAAGCGGACCTCATCGAGCAGAAGCTGCGCGCCTGCGCCGTTCCCGCCTCCGCCAGCACCTGCCCGAAGGGATGTGGCGCGGGCCAGCTTGACGCAGCGAGGCTTGTCGACGGTGAAGCGGCATGTGCTGCGCCGAGTGCAAGCGCAAACGCCAACGAAAACAAAAGCCCAAGCGTAAGCTCAACTGCAAGCGCGGCTCCCGCTGCGCCTGCCCCGGCGCCAGTCGCGTCAGCGGCTCCGGCGCCCAGCCCTGCGCCCGCTCCCGCGTCGAGCGACGGCGCCAGTTCAGCTGCGCCCTCGGCCAATCCGATCGTCGGGCAATGGCTCCTCCCCGAAGGAGAAGGCATCCTAACTATTAGCGATAAAGGGGAGTGGCTGCATCCCGTGCACGGCCTTGCGCGCATTCGCGAGGCCAATGACGAGGCGGACATGAAGGTGTTCTATGACAGCGGCGTTCGCTGTTCCTATCGGACGAGCTTCTCGGACGGCGGAAAGACGCTACTCCTCAATCCCGCGGACATGACCCAGGACTCCAGCTATTGCCCCTCGGGCCAGTTGCGCCCCGCAACGCGCTAAAGCCTATCCGCTTTTGATGGAATCAAAAGCGGGCTCTAAGTTTTTGTTTTTTCGTGCGTCTTGTCGGAAACCGCCTCGCACTTTTCCGGGCGCACTCTAAGCCGACAGTGAACAACAACATGGCTGGGTTTCGCCCCGCCATGTTGTTACGAAGAACTTGCGTCAAAGGGGATTTCCTCGCGGCGCTCGCACCGGGAGTTTGCTCAGGCGGCGCGGTCTTCCATCAGTTGCGGGGAAGCGACGGAGGTAACCCGCTGCTGGGATATGAACCAGACGAACAGGCCACCCTGGCCGAGCAGCGGATCGAAGGCGGAACTCAGCACGTTGGCTCCCGCCGAATAATCGCCAAGCGAGGGCAGAATCATACGCATGCCGTTGGAAACAAAGCAGCGGCCGCGCACGAGATGACCGTAATGCGATACCTGCGCTACAGGGTGCAGGCCGCCCGCTATCTCATTGGCGACAGGGGCGCGGACGGGCTCAGCGCGGAACTTGATTCCGCTCAGCATCATATGGGGCACCACCGCGCCGCCGACGGCCTCAGGCTTTCCAGAAAGTTCAGACGCCACCCAGTACCACTCGCGCCCCTCTATCATGTCCTGGAGCCAGTCGATCTGGTGATTGCTCAGGCCATCCGAGCAAAATCCGGGAAAGCTGTTGCCGAGCGCGATGACGCGCACGGGGTCGTAGCGGTCGAGCGCATCCTCCAGTTTCTCAAATGCGGAGGCCGTATCGTAAGGCGGGAGAACCACGTTCTCGCCCTGAAGATAGGAGCATTTCGAAAGCTGGAGATCCGCCACAATGAGAGTGTTCTCGGCGGGCCAGAAAAGAGCGCCTGTGGGGTCGGCGACGAAGGACTTCCCTCCAAGAAGAATCCGGGAAGCGCCTGTGTCGTGAATGAATGTCGAGTAGTCACGCTGAAGCGTTGTCGCAAGCATGCTGTCTGCCCTTCAGACGGAGACGGCGGTGTACTCGAGCCGTGCGCCGTGAAATGCCCCGACTTACTGCTTATCTCGGACGAGCATTGAACGTGTTTCGCAACGAGAAGATGCCTGATTCTGCGTGAGTTTTGTTACAAAAAAATCACTTTTGTTGAAGTTCTCCGAAAATCCTTAAAACCCGCCGGGTAGCGGCTTTACTGCCACACAGTGTTGTTTTAAAACTACGCCGCTTTCGTATGCTCCACCCTCGCGAAATAAGGCAGCAGCTTGAAGCGCGCATAGGGAAGGTATTGCTGGTTCTGGATCAGGCCCTCGAACTGGGTCAGCCGCTCCAGAACGCCGTGCAGGTGCGCCGCGTCCGGCCCTGAATTTGCGCCGCAAAGCGCGCGCACGACGGCCTTCTTGTGGTCCGGCTGCTGGTTCTTGAGGTAGATCTTCGTATCGAGGGCGCCTGACAGGTCGGGCGGCAGGTCGCCCGGATATTGCGTTCCGATTGCGATGCCTGCTCCGAATGCGCGCCCTTCGCGAGCCAGGCTTTCGAGGTGCGGGCTGTTGGAGACGCGCCACGCCTCGTCGATGACGAGCAGCCGCGTGAGCTTGCGGGGCTGCGCCCGCCGCAGAAGCACGCCATGCAGCCGGATGATGATCAGTTCCGCGAGCGCCGCCTTGATCTCGTCCGTTGGCAGCGCGAACAGTGACAGGACCAGCCGCTCATCGAGCATCGCCTCGAAGGGAACCGTTAGCTCATTCGACTTCGGAAAAAGGCCAAGTTCGAACAGGGGCGCGATCCGGTCGAGAAGGCTGATCGCCTGCGGGTTCCTCGCCTCCTTCTGCTCTTCGAGGATGGCGACAACATCGTCGAAGTTCGGGGGCCGCAGCGTATCGACGGTGACCCATTTCTGCGGGCTTACGCCGCGAGCCTCGAAAGCCCCCTTGACCGCGTCCCTGAGCGTCGCCGTCTGCCGGTCGCCGAGTCCGAACACGCGCTTCAGCACGCCCGCAATTGTAAAGATGTGCTCGATGGGCTGCGCCTGGCCCTCCTCATTTCCGCTCGGCATCAGCGGATTGAACGGAATGCCGTAGCGGCGCACATCGTGGACTTTGAGCTCGTGGGCTTGAACGAAGCTCCGCTCCGAATAGTCGTTTTTGAAATCGAAAATGCAAACCGGGAATCCCATACGGCTTACGCCGTCGATGAGGACGTTCAGCGTTTGCGTCTTGCCCGATCCCGGATCACCGGTCACCAGGATCCCGAAATTCAAAAGCTTCGCTTCCGTCTCGAACGGCGCCCAATAAACCTGCCCGCCGTCCTCGTGGCTGCCCAGCATGACGGCCTGGGCTGCGGGCGGCTTGCGGCGAGACACCGGGGGCGGAGGAGGGGAAGCCGGCTCTGACGCCTCTTCCACAGTCTCATCCTCTATGGTCTTCACATACGGATATTGAAGAATGTCGCAGAGCGAGGCCGTGGTCGTCAGCGGGCGCGACTCGCGCTGCCAGTTTTGAAACCCGGCGGAATCCTTGAAATTCCGGAAAAAATGGCGCGCGCACTCCAGCCGCTCCCAGGAGAGCATTTCGAACTGCGGGACGATGATCGACTGCATCTCCTCCGCATCACGGATCACAGGCGCGATAAATCGCCCCGAGCGCGGCATCCGGCCGCCGCGCGGACGAACCAGCACCGGCCGCGCGCCCCTTACCGAGCGAAGGAACATCTTGATTTCGTCGGCGAGCGCCGCGCCGCGGGCCTCATTGCACAGCGCGATGTCGCGGCGCTCCACACTTTGTCCGTCCTTCTGAAAATCGGCCTCGATCACAACCGTGCCGGCGCGGCCCCGAACCGTTCGCCTTGTCTTGATGGCCGTGACGCCTTCGATCTCCACTCCAGCGGCCTGAACCGCCCACTCGAGGATCTCGGCCTGTTGGATGCCGTTGCCGATCGAGGGTTGAACGGTTCTGGAATTCAGTTCCCCGTGCCACTTGTCGTCGAAATTGATCGCGGGCGCCGAAATGGCGGGCGTGGGAGCAGCGATCACGGGCTCGCTCGTGGCCACCGGCGGAGGCGGCATGTCCTCCAGGACCGGCAGCTTGCCTGTCGCCAGATAGATGCGGCGGAATTGCTGAATCAGCTCGAAGACATAGCGGGATGTCTGCCCGCCAAGCTCGCTCAACATCCAGGCCGGAAAAGGATAGAGGGGATCGGAAGCGTCAGCCTTGGCGCCGGAGCGTTCGAACAACTCCGCAAGCCTGCGCTTGAGAAGCACCTCGGCCTGACGCCGCGCCAGCGGCCGCAACCGCACCGGAAGCGCGCCGAAACGTTCGATCCGGTCGCGGATCGAACCGTCGATCCCTTCGCAAATGGTATCGTAAAGCGCGGGCAGCACCGCAAAGGCGACGCATAACGGGGGCAGCGTTTCGGCAAGAAGCGCGCCCCGGCTGAACAGATGGCGCAGCCGCTGCTCCCAGCCTTGGACGCGGCTTTGTTCGAGCTGATCGAACGTGAGCAGGAGAGCGCCGCCCGTCGCTCCGATCAAATTCACAAGCGCATCGATATGGCCGCGCGCAATGTGATCGTCGGGCTGTTGGCTGAGCCGCACCCCGCCCACGCTGACGCTCAGCGGCTGACCGCGCAGATAGGCCAGACAATCGTCGTCGCCAGCCGCGGCGCCAAGCAAGGCCGTCACGAAAGCCTCGGACGGAACCGGAAGATGCGAAAGCTTGTGAAGTTTCAAGCGAATTGAAACGACGAGTGGCCGCAGATCGAAATCGCGGATGTCGCCTTCATCTTTGAGGACATCGCGACGGAACGCGGCCATCAAGTCCGGCTGTGCCCGCTGAAGAACAGCAGCCGCGAGCCGCGCCAGCGGCGACGGAGCATCCGCCGAGACGAGATAGCGTTCGGACAGCCGTGAAATCAGCGCCCGCAGGAGCCAGCCATCCAGATCCTTTTCGGCGACAAGATCGACCATCGGGAACAGCGCCGCGTAGATCCCGCCCTCCTGGTGCATGCGCCGGATGGCGGTCAAAAGCGTATGCGTCTTCCCCGTGCCGGTCGCGCCTTTGATGAGGAGAACCCGCGAGGCCGGATCGGGATTTTGAGCCTGCGCCTGGGCGACGATCCCCGTCAGCGCGTCGCTCGCCTCCGCTTCGATCTCCGGCACATCGACCCGCTCCTCGTCCGCGGCGCCCGCAAGCGACGCCACCGCGCCAAAAACGCGGTCGAATTCGGGACTTCTGAAAGCCTGGAGACGAAGATCCATGATCTGGCGCGCTAAATCCACTGGTTGACGATGAAATGTCGCTCGTCGCGCCCAAAACGCAAACGGGACCGCTCTTTCAGGCTTGCTTCGAAAGGCCCGGCAATGTCGTAACGCTCAAGGTCGAGAAGCCCCTCTCGCGCCGCTTCAGCGAGGTGTGACTTGAATTCGTCAAGGGTGCCAAGGTTCAGGCCTTGCGCCAGACCGGCGTCGTACACCTGCGCTATGGCGACGCGGCCCGCATAGGGTTTCGTTTCAAGCCTCATGGCAAGTTTCCTGACCGATTCAGAGAATCCGTCCAAATTAAAAACCTCCTCCCTTTTTTCTGCCTTCTGCACTTGTGTCTTGAGAGCCGCGCCAATGATCGTTGTGCTGAGATCGGCAATTGTCGCCGCCGGGCCGCCAAAGGCAGACGACAGCAACGCGGCGTCGGCTTGCAGCACAGTGCCCCCGCCAAGCCCTGCAAAGGCCAGATAGAGGCTTCGGCTCATGGAATCGAATGAGAATGCTCCGGCCGGGCGGGGCACCGGCGCCGCGAATGGCTGTCCAAAACAGGCGACGATGCGCCGGAGCAATTCGCAACGCGCCTCAGCCCGCGATGGCAAGGGCGGAAGATTATCGAGGCCGTAAAGCTGACGAAGCGCCGCCGCAGCCAGGTCTCTTTGAATGCGTGATCCGTTGACGACACCCGCGGTCACACCAAGCGCGCGAAAAGCGAAATCGCGCCTGGCGTCGGCCCAACTCGCCGCCCTGCGCGCCCCTCCATCTCCGCTCGCGTTTGCCGTCGCACGCAGCAAGCCGTCACGCTCCTCTATCAGCGCGGACGTCACACACTCATCGAGTGCGGCCGCCGGACAGGAAAAGGCCGAAAGCGCGCCCTCCGCGTCGGCGCGCGTGCACCCTTCCTTGTGAGCGACGACATAAGTTGCAGCCAGCTCAGCGTGCTCAAGGGGCTGGAGACATCCAGGATTGGCCTGCGGCAGGGTCAAGGGATTTCCTTTGATCATCATGGCGTGAAAATCCGCAGTCAGACCGAAAATCAGGACATCCCACCTAACCATCTGCCGAGGTTAACCGATTCGAAAGGATCTGGAAGCCGCCTATAGGTGAGACGCTTGCCAACAATGCCTTTGAGAAGCTTCGCGGCGTGGGCTTCGTCGTTCACGCCAAGGGCGGAACGGTTGGTACGGCGGAAGTCAAATTAGGCGGTGCGCCTCCGACACGTGGTGATAGGCGCCTGTGATGCCGCGCTTCAGGATCGAGAAGGAGTTTTCGACCGTGTACGTATGCCAGAAAGAAGCGCGTACATAATTCATCAGCGGAATGGTTCACGCTGCAATGCTTCATCTCAAGCTTGCTGGCGACGCCAGGATAGACCGGGCTGTCGCCATGTTGAGCCAAGGTTATAACTGCAGGTTTTTCAATGCCCTACGATTCCCTAGTGTAAGTCTGCGCTAGGTCGTCAGCCAGACGGCAATAATCCCACCGCAGAATACAAGAATGACGCCGAAGAAAATAAGAAAAACAACAACATTCTCGAGCGGGCTTTCCTTGCTGGATACCGTTTCCACTACTGCTATCCTTTCAAAAAGCGAAATCGCCCCATCATGTTTTCGGAGGGCGACCTTATTTCCGTGGTTCCTGACTCGACAAGCCTGAACCCGTTATTTGAAGCGGGCGCGGGCACGCGCCTTTACCGCCGGCAGTCCTGTTCAACGGAAGGCGTGGACCATAGGCGAAGATTGGGCGCGCTGCAATTTCGAATAGGTTAATTGTCATGAGAAAGCCGGTTCGTCGCAACACAAGAGCCGAATTGGTTGCCTTCAATTGGCGGAAGCTTTGGCAGAATGCGCGAAAATGCCGGAGAGTTCTCCCGAATTGCAGTTCGCGATCTCAGTCTTAGCGCGGCGTGCGGAACCGTAGCGACGCAACAGCGCGCCCGCTTCCGATTGAATGCCGGAGTGCTTCTCGCCCCTCTGGCCGCCGCTATCTCCGACGGCGCCCGCCCTATGCCTCCCGGTTAACGGTTCGTTCGCGGCGCTGAGTGTTAATCTGAAACTGGTTAACGCGAGCGCGGCCGATTTACTTCCGGTCCAATTTACATTTGATTAGGCTTAACAATGCATTTATCCGGCGCAGAACGAGGCCTACGAGGGCGGTAGACAGGCGGTTCCAACATATTGAAAGTGAACAGCTTTTGGAGCGCCAACCAGCCCATTAAATAGAATTTAATGCCGGAATTTTGGCATTAAGTGGGCTCTGAAAAGTCCGTTAAATATAATCTCGGATTCCCCTGTTAACCACGACGCGCCGAAGTCAGTCCGGCGCGTGCGCCGAGAGCGCCGTCCCTTTTGGATTTTCCTTAGCAAAATCAATCCATTATTCCATTAACTTCCCGGCAAGGCGCTTTTTCGTACAATTCTCACTCAAGACAATCGGTGACGCAAACGCAAGCGGAAAGCCCAATCCGGGGAATGAAGTGAGGTCCAATGTGCCTGCAGAAAAGCCTATCGAGGCCCGCGTCCGATTGAGCGCACGACGCTTTAAGATGCGGAGGTCCAAACGGCTTAGCAACGATGGCGTCCGAAAAAAATGGGTGTGACCAGCCGCGCGTCTCGCAGATCGCATTCATGTCACGCCGCTCAAGCAGGATGTCACTCAATCAAATGCAGGAAACGCGTGTCTGCTTCAAGAACTCCCCCGCAGTGCCTTACGTATGGCATCAGATCCGGGACACAAGTTTTCAACGTTCCCAGCGTGACACGTTCAAGGTATCGCGCTCTCTGAATGCCCACATTCCATCCGTAGCTGCCGATTGGGTCATGCGAAAGCACCGCAAAAAGGACCAACACGCCATCCTCACGGGGAATTCTCCCGGACTGGAGGTTGTTCAAGACGATCTGTCCTGCTGTCTCGACCGCATCCGGCCACTTATGGCTGTAGGGCCCAATGATAAGCGCGGTATTCGGCAAATGGAGCCAGTCGAAACCACGCCCGACGGCGATCACGCGCTCGGCGTGGTCGAGTTCAATGTGCTCACGCCCCGTCTTGCGGATCTCCCTGACATGAACCTGATTCCCGGCGATGAGCGGCAAGAGGTCGTCGAGCGTCCGTTGCAGCATGCTCGGGTACAGCCCGCGCAAAGCCGCCGCCATCTCGATTTCGGTATCGTTCAGATGGTCTCCAACATTGTAGACGGCGTTGGCATCGTGTTCGCTGTGCAAAATGAGGAGGTCTTCGTCCGTTTCGATTCCGACGACAATGGGGTGTGTTGTGCGAGCGTGGGTGCCGAAGACGTCCTCAATTTGACGGGCAAGCTTTTGCGCAGACGCCAGCGCCTTCGCCGTGTCGTAGCCCTGCCCCTTGCAACCCCAATGGGCATCGCTCTTCGAAAAGTGGTAGGTCACGAAGACGAGGCGGTTTCTCCCACGCGAAATCGTGTATTCGACCCAATCAGTCATGGCCGCGCCCAGGAACGGCCAACCAAGGTCAAAATTACCTCCGACGTTCCGAAATGGCTGAACTATGCCGGGAGGCGTCATGGTTATGCGGGCCAGATCGAGCCTGCCGTCCATGCACTTGAACGCGGCGATTTCCGTGGGGTGGGCTTGACGGTGCGTGGCGCGCCGCACCCGTTCCGAGGGGTCGCAGTAGATAGCGCTTTGCGCGCGGTTACGAGCAATTATCTGCCGATTCAGTTCCATGATGTGTCAGAACGCCCCGTATTATCACTCGATAAGGATATATTAACCTGAAACCAGACTATCCTTCCAAAAAAACTTCCTCCCGCGGCGGCGTCCCCACAAAAAAGAACGGTAGTCAGAATCAAAGTCCGCGCTGCTTGAGGGCAAATCCCCGCAAAAAAGGCGGCGCGCGATCGCCGCCGTGGTATCGTGTGAGGTGATGATCGCCACCACGAACCGCAAACTCGAGCTGGCTTGAACGGCGCCGCTTCTGAAAGATCGTTCAGGGAGGCGCAGGCGTTCAACGCCGGCGTCTGGCGAAGACCAAGCTGAGGCTTCAGTCTGGTTCTATCTAGGCGCTTATGGTAGATTAGCCGAGTTTTGCTCGAAATTTCCGGAGGTCCATGCACCAACTCATTGATGGCGTCCTGCGCTTCCATAGAGATATCCACGGCCCCAAGCGCGATTTGTTCACCCAGCTCGGCGAGGCGCAGGCTCCTTTCGCCATGTTCGTCGCTTGCTCCGACAGCCGCGTGGTGCCGGAGCTTCTGACGCAACGGGAGCCGGGCGATATATTCGTCGTTCGCAATGTCGGTAACATCATACCGTCCTACGCGCCCTTGGTCGGCGGCGTCTCGGCCAGCATCGAGTATGCGATCGCTGTGCTCGGCATCGAGAGTATCGTCGTCTGCGGCCACACTGACTGCGGGGCCATGAAAGCGATCTTGCGAGAGGACAAGGTCGACAAAATGCCGGCCGTGGCGAGTTGGATCGAACATGCGACGGCTGCAAAGAAAATCGTCGATGCGATTTTACCGCCCTCGGCGGACGAACGTACGCGGCTCAACGCGCTCGTTCACGAAAACGTTTTGTGTCAGCTCCACAATCTTCAGACGCACCCTGTCGCTGCGGCAAAACTCGCGGCGGGCAAGCTCAAGCTTTACGGCTGGGTTTACAATATCGAAAACGGCACGGTTGACACGTTCGATGCGGCGGCGGGTCAATTCGTGCGGTTGACCGAGGGGTCACACGCGCACGCCACGCCGGCAAGACGGCTCGGGTATGTCGTGCCGCAGGAGTAGGACACCCCGCGGGCAGTCCTGACCCATTTTCCTGAGGGCGCAGAGCGTGCAGCGAAGCGAGTGCGAGCTTGCCCCGCTCCATTACCGCAGCCAACGCATGGCCACCGTGATTGCCTCATCGCATTGATGCGCAGGGGGCGGTCACGGTCTGAAAAATCGACGCGCTCCTCCCGCGGGCCTACGCCGCCGGCGCCGATCTGAGAACGCCGCTAACGATCGATTTTAGCGCGCGGCCCGCGTTTTCACGACGACGGAACTGTTGATGCTCGGTTGTAAAGCGTGAGCAGGCCTTCCAAAGGTTGTCTTTTGTCTATAGGGTTTGGAGCAATTCTCGCAAGGCTTCGACAGCCATAATAGGGAGATCTGCGTTGGCTGTTCTGAATCGCTCATTTTTTTGGAAAGGATACGTCCGGTTTCTCTTGTTTTGGATCCTCGTGATCGGGCTCTCCGCGCTCCTGTACGCATGGTGGTCACCGCTTCCACCGGTGAAGTTGGGCGAGATCATCGGAGAAGCCATTGGAGGGGACCTCACCCACGTCAGCACGCGAGACTTCGCTTTCTCTATCGCTGAGGCGCTTGCCTGTATTGCCGCCGGGCTGCTGACTGCCTATGGCGTCCTTCATGCGTTGCTTGTTCCGCTTTCCATCCGCTCGGCTCGCACGGTCATCCAAAGCGCGGGATCGAAAGACGCCTTCGCAAACAATTTTGACAGCGTTCATGCTCGAATGGAGAGGCATCCGCTTCTCGGGCATGCATGGAGGAAGTTCGAAGAAAGCCTCGTTCCAGGGAGCAGGCCCATCCAGAACACTCAGCGGCCGCAAAGTTTCTTCAGCTATGCGATGCTTCGCGAAAAGCTCGTTGGCCTTAAGATCATGCCCGGCGTCCCGAGTTATTTCGTGGGCGCTGGTCTCCTCCTCACCTTTATAGGGCTCGTCATGGCCCTTTACAAAGCAGCGGAGGGAACGCAAGCCGCCCAACTGGCGTCAGGAGGCGCGGGCGCCGCTGCGATGCAATCGGCGTTGCGGGACCTGTTGCAGGCGGCGACCTTTAAATTCTCAACCTCGATTGCGGGCCTCGCATCCTCGATCATTCTCGCTTTCACGTTTCGTCTCTACGTTATCAGGATAAAGTCGTCGCTCCGCGATTTCTGCGAGGCCGTCGAAAGCAAGCTCAACTTTCTGGCGCCGCAGTCCGTTTCAGTCGACATGCGCGACAGCCTCGCAAAACAGCTCGACGAGCTGAAAGCGATCAACAGCGAGCAATTTTTTGCCCGTCTTGGCCAAGAGGTCGCGCCTAAAATCAATACCGCTCTCTGCGGAGCGATCTCGCCGCTCACGCGGGAGATCGGGGAGGCGGTTGGCAAACTCAGCGAAAACAGCCAGTTCGGCGTGCAGGATCTTCTCAATAGGTTCTCGGATTCGCTTCAGGGGAGTGCTGGCGCTGAGCTGCGTGAACTCACGAAAAGCCTTCAAACCGTGGTTGCCGCGATGGAGACGGTTCGAACCGACTTGGGGCGCTCTGGCGAGGATTTCGCCGCCCGGCTGAGCGAGGCGGCCGAAAATCTCAATCGCCTGGTCGCCGAAGCCGGACGCGGTCTTGGCCAGCAATCAGAAACAAGCCGTCAAACGCTGGAGCAAATGGCTGATTTATTGCGCGGCATCTTTGATCAGGCCACCCGGCAGGTCGATTCCAATCTTGCCTCTGCTGCGGAAGGGGCTTCCTCCAAGCTTGCACAGGCAATGGACCGGGTGCTTGCAAAGCTTGAAGGTCAGGTCAGCGGGCTCGATGACAGCCTTGGCGGCCTGAAGGAGACGGCTTCCGGTCATATCGAGGACTTGCGCCGTGCCTTGACGGAAGCACAGAAGAATGGCGTCGAAGCTGTTGCAGGCGCGTCAGCCGGCGCTACGGCGGCTTTGGAACGAGGGCTTTCGACAATGATGGAAGCCATCCATAGCCGGGTTGACGAGTTTTCGTCGGCTCTGCGCACCTCATCCACAGCACTCGGGGCTCAGGCCCAAGCCATCGATCGGGCCTCCATGCGCGCGCGCGAAACAGCGGATGTCTTCGAAAAGACTTCGCAAGCTGTGCGCGCCGCGGTCGATCCGGTCACACGATCAAACGAGAAGATCGCAGCGGTGACTTCGACCGTCGGTCAGGCCCTGGGCCGGGCTTCAATCGCCCTCGATGAAGGGCAGCAGGCGGGGCGCGCTTTGACAAGCTCGTTGGCGGCCCAGATCGAGCGCCTGACATCTTTTTGGGCCGATTACGAGCGGCGTTTCAGCAAGGTCGATGAGGATTTACAACGCGCCTTTGACAAGCTCGCTCAGGAAACCACAAAGCAATCTCAGCTCCTCGCCGAGAGGACGAACCAGATCGACAAAGGATTGGCGAGCGCCGTCGATAAGCTCGCGCAGTTCGTGCAGAACATTGACGAAAGCACCGGCGAACTTTCCGAAACGCTCGGCAAGCTAAAGGATAATATCGAGCGTCCGGTTACACGGGCGAAAAGCACAGAGCCAGTCGCATGATAACTGAGCCGGAAACCGCCAGCGGCGCGGAAGAGGGCGAGAACTACTTCGTCGCCATGACCGACATGATGGTCGGCGTTCTTTTCATTTTCATTTTGATGCTGATGGCTTTTGCGCTTGACTTCCGGCGGACCACCGACGTTCAGGAAAACGCGTTGAAGGTTGCACAGGAGGTAGCGGCGAAACTGGATGCGCTCGAGTCGAATGTTCGCATCCAGATGGGGCAACTCGACTGGGCGCAGGAGGACCGCCGCAAGCTCCTCCAGGACATACGAGCGCAGCTTTCCGCCGAAGGCCTTAGCGTACAGATCGACGAGGCGAGCGGCGTCCTGCGCCTGACCGAGGATGCTGTCCGATTTGCGCCGAACCGAGCCGATCTTGTCGAGCGCAACAAGGAAAATGTTGGTAAAATTGCCCGCGTTCTGGAGCGCGTCTTGCCCAAATATGTTCGCTGCCGCAACTTGCAAAGCTTGGTTTGCGATGCGAGCGAGGGCACATCGTTAGAAACGCTATTCATTGAAGGACACACCGACACAACGGGCGACGATTCCGATAACTGGCGACTTTCGACGGAAAGAGCCGTCAGTACCTACAGGGAACTGATCGCGGTCGCGCCGGCATTGCGCTCCTACCGCAATGACCGGAAGGAAGAGGTCATTTCCGTCTCTGGTTATTCATCCACCCGCCCCATCGACCCCCGTCCACTCCATGAGGCGTGGGATCGCAACCGGCGTATCGATCTGCGCTTCGTGATGGAAACCGACAGCCGGCAGAAGCTGAAGCAAATTCTTCAAGTGACGGACGAGATGCGCGGAGAGATCAATCGTTTGCGCGCCGCAAGCGAGGCCGCGCGATGAGCCTCAAGGACTCGCTGAAATCCTTCGCGCTGGCTTCACCCTATATCGCGCCGCTTCCCCAAGCGCCCGCCACCATCGCAGCGGGCAACCGGATTATGGTCACAGGCGGCGCAACTCTTCGCCCCCCCGAGGACTTGGATTCAATTAGCGAAAGAATAAGCGTCAGCCTCGAGAAAGAAAAAGCGCTCGACCTGCGCGACCTCCGCCGCGCGCCCTGGTGCATTTGGGCATCGCTTAGCCCATTATGCGTTAAGCAACACCTTGTTGAATGCTTGCTTGGACAGATCGCCAATGCAGGACGCCGCAAAGTCTACCGCTTGCTCGCCGCCGCGTGGCTGTATCACTTCAAGCCGAATGGGCTTTGCATCTCACTGATCGGAGACTTCCTCAGCCGTCACGCCGGTGAACTTGGCGATCCCTGGAGTGAAACGCACAGGAATTTCTGCATCTTCGATCCTGCGGCTGGTCCGGATCGGATCATCGATGTTGCGCTGAGATCCGGCCTCTCCCCCGACGATATCCTTGGAAAATCGGGGTTTAGAGACACGCTGCCGGCGACCGGATATCGCGAGCATCTCTATCGCCTCGGGTTCGAGCGATTCGAGAGGGGAAACAACAGCGATCCGATGGGCCGTTTGGAGAGGGTTCGCCAATGGACCTATCGCGAGGGCAGGGTTCGGTTTGAGGGATTAAGAACAGCAGCCGTCCGCGCGGCTCTCGATCCCTTCGACGACGAGATGCCCGACATAGGCGCTCGCGATGCGTTCCTCAATCTCGTTCTCGATCTTCTGCGCGATCCGAGATCAAACCCCGGACGTTGGACTGATTGCGGCAAGTCCGAGAAGATAACCCGGCGCTGGCTCACCGAACAATCGGTGAGGCTCTTCTTCGATGTAGTCGGCCGCGCAGCCCAACAGGATCACTGGTCCTACCGGCGAGCGTTCTGGAATGCGCTCTACCGGCAACATTACATCGAGGATGCGTGGGTCGTTTTCGAAGACGAGGGCGCCGCAACGGCGCGCAGCTTGTTCGGCAAAAATCTCGGATTTGGCTGCTTCGACAACGGCGCAGGTTTTCAGCCCGGCCATGCGGTTCTGCTCCTGCGCATCCGTGGCCTGACCGTGGCCGAGTGGAGTCATAACAGCCCCTGCAGCATTTGGGACGAAACCGATGGTGAAAGCGGCCCCAAGCTTTATAAGGGGCTGTACTCCGTCTCCGAACTGAGAAAGCGCCACAAAGGGGACGACTCCGGGCAGAACATGACAGGGCAGGGGGTCTTTTGGCATCGCGGTTCCGATCCTTATCGCTGGCAGGGCTTCATTGCCGAGTATCTGAGAAAGCGCCGCGGAATTATCCTCAGTTCGTCCGACTACCAGGTGCGCTGATGACCTTGCCATTCGTTTCAGCCGTCTCTGGTTCGCCGGGGCCATCGTGCGCCACATTTGCGCATGGTCCATCCTCCTTCTTTCCCGGATCGGCTTTTCGCTTGCGTTTTCGTCCCGGATTTCCTGAGCCAGCATCTTACGAAAAAGCGCCTTGCCGAGAGGTTAACGCAAGACAAGTTGTTGATGATAAAGGGAAAAATTTAATATCAGATGGTGTCCCCGGGGCGGGCGCGCCGTGCTCCAGGCAGAGGCGGTTTGGTTAACGCGGCGAAATGGAAACATATTTAACCGGCTTTAGAGCGTCCAGTTAATGCCAAAATTCCGGCATTAAGTTCTATTTAATGGGGGCTCGACGGAAGACGAAAAGCCGTTATTTTTCCGATGGTTAGTTCCCCATCGTCTACGGCCGGCGGTAAGCGCGAGGCGACTTGGTTTCGCGCCGGATAGACGATTTATTAAGCATGCTCAGGCGGGAAATAAATCCGGGCGCGCGCCGTTAACCGTGTTCTATTAACGCTACTGCCGCGGCAACGAACCGTTTACCTTTAGGTGTGCGGCGAACGCCGTCCGGGATGGCGATGGCTAGAAAAGGAACTCGCGACTTGGCTCAGCGCGCGGCTCCCACCGCGAAGCGCGTAAGCCAGGAACTCGGCGGCAAGTCGGCCACCATCATTCTGGAGGATGCGGACTTCCAGAAAGCCGTGAAGGGCGGAACGGCGCATAGCGCCCCCAAGGTCTTGCCAACTATGTTGATGGCTGCGCGCCTGCTCAATGACTATGTTTCAAAATCACCCTGATGCTTCCGCTCGCGTAAGAGCCCATGAAAACATTGGCGAATTTTCGCTCTGCCATCCAGTTCCCCTCTGAAATACCTCGCCTTTCCGGATGGCCGACCTCGGAGGGCGGCCATGACGATGGAATTGGCGGAAACACCCGGGTGATCAAGTCCCGGGAAGGCGAAGCCCTTCCGGGATCGTAACGAATTGAGCCCCCGATCATTTTTTTTTGCGATCGCGGCTGGCCGCAAGCGGCTTCCGGGATGACGATCCGCTGAAGGTGAGACATCGGCATTGCTGCTTTGGATATCTTCTTTGATGCTTGACATATCAACATAGAATGTATTTTTGCCCTGGGATTGTGCTTGATAGGGGTGAAATGCAGTGGTAACAGGAGCCCAGCTGCGCGCGGCCCGCGCGCTTCTTGGTATTGACCAAAAAAAGCTCGCTGACCAAGCGGGCGTCTCCTTACCAACCGTTCAACGCATGGAAGCCAGCCCTGGAATAGTTCGCGGCGTTATCGACAGCCTCACAAAGATAGTGGAGGCGCTCGATCGCGCGGGCGTGGAGCTGATCGGCGACGGAGCCTCGAGCGGCGGCGGCGGGCGCGGCGTGCGGCTCAAGAAGACGGCGGAGAGGCCCATCGAATGAGCAGTGGGGGGGAGTGGCAGCTTCCGGCGCTTGCAGCCGCGCTCGCGATTTATGCGGGAGCAGCGCTTATAGCGGTGGTTGTTCCTCGCCGCCTCTTGGCCTTCGTTTATCCGGTCTGCGCCGCTGCGGCGGTCTTGGCTTGCGCCGCAGATGTTTCGGCCTTTTTCACCCAGGTGACGCTGCATGCCCACCTGCCCATCGGGCTGCCGACAATAGGGCTTCACTTTCGCCTCGATGCTTTGAGCGCCTTTTTTGGGCTGATCGTCAACATCGGAATATTCGCAGCCAGCGTTTACGGATTAGGACTTGGCCGGGGCGACCTTTCAAAGCGCATCGAGCCTTTCTATCCCGCATTTTGCGCGGCAATGAACACCGTTCTTCTCGCGGACGACGCCTTCGGCTTTCTCTTCTTCTGGGAGCTTATGTCGCTCAGCTCCTGGCTGCTTGTCGTCTCCCGCCACGAGGACGCGGAAAACCGGAAAGCCGGTTATGTCTACCTCGTTATGGCTGCGATCGGGACAGTCGCCCTTCTCTTTGCGTTTGGCGGATTGGCCGGGCCTGCTGGCGGGTACGCTTTCGATACGATCCGCGCCAATAAGCTTACTCCGCTCGTATCGGCGTTGGTGCTCGCGGCGGCGTTGGTGGGGACGGGATCGAAGGCCGGGATCATGCCGCTGCATGCATGGCTGCCGCTAGCCCATCCGGCGGCGCCAAGCCATGTTTCGGCGCTCATGAGCGGTGTCATGACCAAGGTCGCCGTCTACGCCATTATCCGCATCGTTTTCGATCTCTTGGGCGGTCCCCTTTGGTGGTGGTCGCTGCCGTTCATCATCCTCGGAGCCGCGACGGCGGTCGGGGGCCTTCTCTACGCGGTTCAAGAGCAGGACCTCAAGCGTTTGCTCGCCTATTCCACCATCGAAAATCTCGGCATCATCTTCGCCGGCATCGGGCTTGCGATCGCGTTCAAGTCTTCTGGCATAGAGTATGCCGCCGCTATCGCCATGGCGGCCGCGCTCCTTCACTCGCTCAATCATTCCTGGTTCAAGTCGCTGCTCTTTCTTGGGGCGGGGGCGGTGCTTCACGCAACGGGCCGGAAAGACCTCGACGGCTTGGGCGGACTCATTCACCGCATGCCGAAAACGGCCTTCTACTGGCTGATCGGAGCGCTTTCGATTTCTGCGCTGCCGCCCTTGAACGGCTTTGTATCGGAATGGCTTCTCTTTCAGGCGGTGCTGGTGGGGCCGGTTTTTCCCGAGCCTATCCTGCGCTTCCTGTCTCCCGTCGTGGGCGCAATGCTGGCGCTTTCGGCGGGGCTTGCCGCGGCCTGCTTCGTCAGAGCCTTCGGAACGGTTTTCCTGGGCAGGCCCCGGAGCGCGGACGCAGATAGAGCGCATGAAGCGCCATTCATCCAGACCGCCGCAATCGGCTTCCTCGCCGTGCTTTGCGCTCTCGGTGGATTATTCGGCGGCTTCATGGCTTACGCCGTCGGGCCTTTGCTGACCTCGCTAACGGGGGTCAGCGTCATGATGCTAGCCGAAGGTCCAACCCCATTTTCGCTCATCGCCTATAATGAGACGCGCGCGACATACGACGCCCCGACAATCGCCTTATTCGTGGCGATTTCCGCCCTGGCCACTATGGTTGCCGTTCATCTCCTGGCCAGCGGGCGGACCCGGCGCTCACCGGCGTGGGACTGCGGCTTTCCAGATTCGTCGCCCGCCACTCAGTACACCGCTTCGAGCTTCAGCCAGCCTCTCCGGCGGGTCTACAACGGCATCGTTTTCAGGGCCAGGGAAGACGTGGAGATGCCTCCACCCGGATCGCTTCGGCCCGCGAAGTTCCGCGTGCGGTTCTCCGACTATATTTGGCGCTATTTATACCTGGAGCCAGCTGAAGCGGTCTGGTCTCTCTCCAAGCAGTTCAACGGGCTGCATTTTCTTACAATCCGCCGTTACCTCGTTCTCATGTTCTGTACGCTCATCACGCTTCTCATCATAACCGCGACGTGGATTTGATGCCGGCCTCAATTCAATCCTTTCTTGCTCAGGGCGCTCAAATGTCTTTGGTGCTCGCGATTGCGCCCGCGGTGACCGGGATCACCCGGCGCGTCAAGGCGAGGCTGACGCGACGGCGGGGGGCGCCCATCCTTCAAGGCTATCGCGACCTGTTGAAACTTGTTCGAAAAGACGCCGTGGTCGCCGAGAACGCTTCCTGGTTCTTCCGCTCAGCGCCTTATCTGATCTTCGCTTTCACCTGGGTTGCCGCGGCGCTCGTTCCGACGCTGGCTTCCGGGCTGATCTTCAACTGGGCTGCCGATGTGGTCGCATTGGTTGCGCTCATCGGCGCCGCCAGGGCGCTGCTCGCTCTCGCGGCCATGGATGTGGGTACGGCCTTTGGCGGAATTGGCTCATCACGCGAGATGATGATTGCGTCGCTGGCCGAACCAGCGACGCTGCTCGTCGCGCTGACCATAGCATTTGCCGCTGGGACGACGAGGCTGCCCGAAGTGGCGCAATTTCTGATCAATCAGCCTCTCGAAATCCGGGTTTCCTTTGCGCTTGCCTTTGTTGCGCTCGTTATTGTGGCGCTTGCGGAGAATGGTCGCATTCCCGTCGACAACCCCGCCACGCATCTTGAATTGACGATGGTGCACGAGGCCATGCTGCTCGAATATTCGGGCCGCCACCTCGCCGTGATCGAAGCGGCGGCCCATCTGAAGCTCGTCCTCTACATTTCGTTGATCATCTGCCTCTTCCTGCCCTTTGGCATGGCCCCTATCGATGGGGGGCCAAAAGCCTGGGCGGTCGGGCTTGCCGTGTATCTTGCCAAGGTCTCTATCGCAGCCGTGCTCCTCGGTGTTTGGGAAGTAAGCACCGCGAAAATGCGGGTTTTCCGTGTGAGCGAGTTTCTCGGCGGCGCCTTCGTTTTCTCCTTCCTGGCCATCTTGCTTGCCTTTGTTTCAAGGGAGGTGCTTCGGTGACGAACGCCTACGACGTTGCGCACTTCCTCGCCGGGATGATGCTCGTCTGCAGCTTCACGCTTCTCTATCAAGACCGGATCTTCGCCGTTCTCAACACGTTTGCGGCGCAGGCCATGATGCTCTCGCTCGCCGTTGCGTGGCAGGGCTACATTCAGAAATCGCCCGACCTCTTCATCACAGCGGCCATGGCCTTTGGCCTCAAAGGGATCGTGATACCCCTCGCCTTGAACCGCATGGTCATTCGCCTCGGAATTCAACGCGACGTCGATCAGGTGGTGAATGTGGGGGCGGCCATGTTCTTAGGGCTTGGGCTCACGAGCCTGGCGCTGCTGCTCGTCCTCAAAGTGACGCCTGGGGCGGCATCCTTTACCCGGGAGGGGCTTGCGCTCGCCCTTGCGATTATTCTTCTCGGCTTTCTGATGATGATAATAAGACGTAATGCGGTGACCCAGATCGTTGGCTTCATGTCTCTCGAGAACGGCCTCATTCTTGCCGCGACCGGCGCGCGCGGCATGCCTCTCGTGGTTGAAGTCAGCGTGGCCTTCTCCGTGCTGATTGCGCTTTTTGTCTTTGCTGTTTTCCTGTTTCGAATACGGGAGCGCTTTGACAGCGTCGACGAGTTCCTTGAGCGCGTCCGCAGAGAGGCGCTGCCATGAACCAGGCCGTTTATGCAGTCGTTGGCATTCCGTTTCTGTCGGCGTTTCTGCTCGCGCTTATTCCTAGCTATAGAGTGACGGCAATCGGCAACGTGCTGGCTTCCGGGCTGACTTTTGCCGCAGGCCTCTCATTTCTCGCTCTTCCCCCTGTCGTTAAGAATTACATCATCCTCGACGATCTCAATATCTACTTCATTATTCTCAACACGCTTGTCGGCTTCACCACGTCGGTGTTCAGCGGAAGCTATATCGAGCACGAGATCGAGACGGGGAATCTGACGCCGCGCTCGGTGCGGTTCTACCACGCCATGTTCCAGGCCATGATGGGCGGGATGAACCTCGCGCTGCTCGCCAACAATATCGGTCTTATGTGGGTCGGCCTGGAATTCGCGACGTTGATGACTGTCGTTATGGTCGGGGTCTACCGGACCACCGGCGCCCTTGAGGCGGCCTGGAAGTATTTCATCCTCGGCATTGTCGGAATTTCGCTCGCCTTTTTCGGCACGATCATCGTCTATCTGGCTGGACAGAGCGTTCTTGGTGAAGGCGCTCCCGCGATGACCTGGAGCCGGCTTATGGAAGTGGCCCCTCAACTTGATGCCCCGCTCATAAGCCTGGCCTTCATCTTTCTGCTTGTCGGTTATGGCACGAAGGTGGGTCTTGTGCCCCTGCATGCGTGGCTTCCCGACGCCCATGCGGAGGGTCCCGCGCCTGTTTCCGCGGTGTTATCAGGGCTTCTTCTGAATGTGGCGCTGTTTGCGCTGCTTCGCTTCAAAATGCTGCTCGCTGCGCATCCCGGCGCTCTCAAGCCGGGCCCCATCATGATCACCATCGGGTTGATCTCGCTGATCTTCGGGGCGCTCATGCTGTATCAGCGCCGCGACATCAAACGCCTGTTCGCTTACTCTTCGATCGAGCACATGGGGCTCATCACCTTTGCGTTCGGCATGGGCGGGCCGCTCGCAAATTTCGCAGGTCTTTTGCACATGGTGATGCACAGTCTGACAAAATCAGCGATCTTTTTTGCGGTCGGTCATGTGGCGCAGGCGAAGGGGACATTGCGGCTTGCCGACATCCGGGGCTTGAGCATCTCGAATCCCGCACTTGCCGTGGCTCTGGCCTGCGGCGTGATAGCCATTTCCGGGCTGCCGCCGTTCGGCGCCTTCATGAGCGAGTTTCTCATCCTCACGTCAACCTTCGCCCGGGAACCTTTGCTTGCGCTTGCCGTAGGTTTGGGGCTGCTTGTCGCTTTCGGCGCGCTCCTTCTCCGCCTTCAGGACGTCCTTTTCGGCGCGCCCATGGAAGCTGGGCATCCGGTGCACGCCTCCTCGGTCCCCTTAGTCGTGCATCTGACTCTGGTGCTCATTGCGGGGCTCTATCTGCCGGCGGCGCTGGTGTCCGGATTCCAGCGCGCCGCGGGGCTGCTTGGATGAAAGACGCCGATTACCCAGGAATAGCGGCGGACGCCGTCGCGCTTGCCGATGCGATGGACCTGTGTGGCCATGCCGGGCCGGATGGCTATATGCGCATCGAGGCGACGGGTGGCCTCTGGACAGCCCTCAGCAAAGGGTGCGCCGCTGGCTGGCACGACCTCAGCGCGCTCTGGTTCGACAACGGCCGGATGCACATGGCTTTGTCCGCTCCTCACGTGCATCGGCGAGCCATCTTTTCCCTTGCGTTGCGCGAGGGCGCCTATCCTTCGGTTGGCCTTCATCATACGCCTGCGATGCGGCTGGAACGGGCGATGCGCGACCTTTACGGCACAAATCCCATAGGCCTGCCCGATGGCCGCCCCTGGCTCGACCACGGCGTGTGGCCAAGCCGGCCCGCCAGACACGAAAAGGGGTACGCCTTCCTGCCTGTCGAAGGCGTCGGCCTGCATCAGATCCCGGTTGGCCCCGTGCACGCCGGTATTATCGAGCCGGGCCATTTCCGGTTTAGCGCGAATGGGGAGACAGTCGTGCGCCTGGAAGAGCGGCTCGGCTATGTGCACAAGGGCGTGGAGGCGCTCTGTGCGGGCGCTTCTATCGATCAGGCAGCCAAAATTGCCGCGCGGATCTCAGGGGACAGCACGGTCGCCTATAGTTTCGCGTTCTCTCAAGCCGTGGAAAAGGCGCTTGGCTGGGATATCCCGGCGCGGGCCCATCTCTTGCGCGGCATCATGGCCGAGCTGGAACGGCTTGCGAACCATGTGAGTGACGTGGGCGCAATCTGCAACGACGCCAGCGTGATCGCGATCCAGGCGCGGTGTGCGATCATTCGCGAGGACATCCTGCGCACAAATGCCTGGTGCTTCGGACATCGCATGATGATGGATCGCATCGTTCCGGGTGGAGTGGCCTGCGATCTGGACGAGGGGTGCAGCTCTTCAATTCTAACGCTCACGAGCACTCTTGAAGCCAGTTTTGCTCAAGTTGCACGGGCCTACGATCAGTCGCCCTCGCTACAAAACCGCACGATGGGCACAGGCATTGCGCAGCCCGAGTTCGTCCGGGAGTTTGGCGCCGGCGGCTATATCGGCCGCGCCGCGGGCCGCGCTTTCGACGCCCGGACAGCTTTCCCTTACCCGCCCTACGGCAGTGTTACATTCGAGACGCCGACGCGCACAAAAAGCGATGTCAACTCGCGGGTTTGGGTCCGTATCGACGAAATCAGCCAGAGCATCGCGATCGTGCGCCAACTTCTGGCGAAGCTTGAGGCAGGACCGGTGTTCTCGCCGGCGCCTCCGTTCGCTCCAGGCACGGGAGCCTCCCTGATCGAAGCATTTCGTGGCGATCTGTTTCTCTCCGTTCGCATCGAAGAGGAGGGCAAAGTCGCCCATCTTCACGCCCGCGACGCATCCTGGTTTCAGTGGCCGCTCCTCGAAACCGCCATCAAGGGCAACATCGTCGCGGACTTTCCTTTGTGTAATAAGTCGTTCAACTGCTCGTATTCGGGCCATGATTTGTAGGGCCGCCCATGCATATCCTCCTTCTCGACGCGCTTCTCAAAGGCCCCGCAACAACGCCTGCGCCAAAGCCCGCTGAGGCGACGCTTGCCGAGTTGGCCAAAACGCTCGGCGAGCGCGCCCGCAGCAGGCTCGGACGTTCGCTCGCTATCCGCGAGGTCGATGCTGGCTCTTGTAACGGCTGCGAGCTTGAAATCAACGCACTCAACAACCCCATTTACGATGTTGATCGGTTCGGCTTGAAATTCGTCGCCTCGCCCCGACACGCGGATGTGCTTCTGGTGACCGGCCCCGTCACATGGAACATGCGCGAGGCGCTGGAGCGCACCTACGCCGCAACTCCCGATCCGAAATGGGTTGTAGCCGTTGGCGACTGCGGCGCAGATTGCGGCGTGTTTGCGGGAAGCTACGCTTGCGTTGGTCCAGTTTCTTCCGTCATTCCCGTAGACCTGACCGTGAGTGGTTGTCCCCCCCAGCCGATAGATCTTCTGAAAGCTCTGCTCGGGCTCATGGAGGAGTCCAACAAGGCAATGCTTGCCAAGGCTAACCGCGGCGCGTAGTCGGGGTCCAGCCGGGAAGGTCAAACACCCCCGTTAACCACAGGCTTGCGAGCCGGCCGCGCCGGCTAAAGCGGCGGACCTGGGCCGCGACGCCGAGGTGGATTTACATGGACAGACAGGCTCCAACGAAACCCATGCTTCCCTCACGGCGGCCGGCTGGCCTCCTCGGGCGTTGCCGGGCGGCCTCTGCCACCACGCGCCTTGAGGCGCAAGCCGTGGAGGCATGAGGGGAGCCACGCGAAGCGGATTTTATGCCGGCTGTTCCGCAGGTTAGAGGAAATTGGGTTCGTTTTGTAAAACGCATCTATTTCTATTTAAATAGATAATTAGTTTATTAAGTATGTAGCCCTTGACAGAAACAAAAGGGGAACGATTTAAACGGAAAAATCGAGCGGGGGAAGCGGAGCATTAGCATGGCAAGCCATCGCCAGATTAAAGCAAATCGTTTGAACGCGCAAAATAGCACTGGCCCGCGGACAGCTAAAGGCAAAACTTCGCAGCAGTGACAACGCCCTCAAGCATGGGCTGACGGCACGGAAAGTCCTTCTCGCAGGCGAAGACCCGGAGGAGTACCAACTCCTGCATGAAGCCGCCATTGCTCAGCTAAGGCCGAAAAATTTGCTTGAGGACGAGCTTGTAGCGCGAATAGTCAACACCTTATGGCGGCTGCAGCGGGTTCCCGCCTTTGAAGCCGCTCTCCTGGCTGTGCTCGAACAGGAACAGGAGGAAGAGGAGGACTACAGCGTTTCATACGAGGCAACGGAGGACGAGGCGGAGGGGGAAGAGGCCGATCTTAAACTTGGGCGCACGATCAAGGCGTTTTTGAGCGCGGACTTCAGCGGCAAACTCAGCCGCTATGAAAACGAGTATACAGAAGCAACTCCCGGGCCTTTTGCGAGCGCTGCGGATTATGCAAAAGCGCCGGCTAGAGGAGGCCGAAAGCGAAAAAGACCAAGCCGAGCGGCCGGGAGAACTGACGCGGGCTTAGCGGGGCCACTTAAGGTCTTGTTTTAAGCGCATTGGATACGATTTCTGGCGCGCTGGCGATAACTCTAGATATGCGCGTGAACCTAATCGCGCGCGCCGATAAGCCGCGGAACTTATGCCTTCACATTCCGCCTGCGAAAACTTTTTCGCCAGGCAGATCACGCCAGGAGGATTCCAACGTCGCAAAAATGCCTTTCACGAAGCCCAGGACAAGCTCGACGGCGGGGAGGCCGGCTGCTCGAGTGACGGCCCAGAAGGCGTCGGGGGAACCCTGGAAGGCAGGAAGAAGCCGCTCGACGGTTCCCGCCGCGATCTCGTCCGCCAGCCCCATGGGCGAAACCAGAGCGATGCCAAGGCCGGCCTTGATGGCCGCGTGCAAGGTTCCAATGTCATTTGTGGTCAGGCGGTTTTTCACCCTGAGGGCATAGGGAAAGGGTCCGTCAAGGGTCGAGCAGGTTCCCGTTTGAGCGAGCAGGCTGTGATGATCGAGGTCCTTTGGATGGCGAGGGCGGGCTTTGGCGGCGCAATACTGGGCGGATGCGAGAAGGTACCGTGGCGCACGCGCGAGCCTTACGGCGTTTTCGGCAGGCGCGGCGTCTGTCAAAAGCTTTATATCCGCCGCAGCATCGAGAAGGTTCTGGTCCTGGTCGTTAAAGACCTCCACGCGAAGGCTGATCCCGGGGTAGCGTTTCAGGAAGGCCGCAAGATGGGGCGCAAGGATGTCGGCTGCGACGTGGATCGGCGCCGCCATCGTGACCGTGCCCTTCGGCGCAGCCGGCGACCATGACGCCATGTGCTCGGCGAACTGAATCTGCTCAAGGATTGCAATCGCCTTTTCGTAGAACGCTTGCCCGGAAGGCGTCAGCGTCATCTGCCGCGTGTTCCGGCGCAGGAGGCTCGCTTGAAGACGCTGCTCCAGCCGGGCGATGGCCTTGGAGACGTGGCTTGGACGGGCGCCGAGCTTCTGCGCGGCAGCCGTCATGGATCCCGTGCGAGCGCATTCTGTGAAGGCGATCAACGCGTCATACGACATAAGGTGATCAAGAGGCGTCGATCCTTTTCGCGTTCGCTTTTGGCGCTGTGCAGTTCTCATATCAGGCATGACTTGCCCCTCGCGGGGGCGCCGTACTTGCCAGGGGTTCCCCCGGAAGGCGCTTGGACGGAAAGAACCCTCTTGCAGTTTCTGGCGTCGCAAGAGGGTTCGGGGCGCTCACCTTAGATTGCCGTCTTCGCAGGACAGCATCTATTCCATATTTTTTAAAATTGGACTCGTCAAGCTTCACGCAAGCTGCGGCAAGGGGAGTTGCGGGATGGGTGAGGGCCTGGCCTATAACCGTCAAGAACGCCGCGAGCGTCAGGTTCTCGGCTTGGAAGATTTCACCGAAGCCGTTATAGCTGCGCTTGAAAGTGGGGCAAAGGGAGGGCGTTTTGGGTGAGGGCCTAGCCTATAATCGTTTAAAACGCCGCGAGCGTCAGGTTTCTTGGCTTGGAAGATTTTACCGAAGCCGATATAGCTGCGCTTGAAATGGCGCGCGCGGCAGAGAACCGGGGACCTGACGAACTCCCTGAACTTGACCAACGGATCTCGACTGTGATTCCGTCTCCGTACTGATTCGCGGGGGCGGGACATGGCGGGCAAATCTCCGGTTAAGGCGAGTGGCGAGCAGCGGGCGGCGCTTGAAGTTTTGGCGCTTTCGCGTAATCGCGGCGAGGCGGATCGGGCGCGCGCGCTATTGCTGACGCTCGATGGCTGGACCAGCGCGCGGATCGCCGAGGTGTTCCGTGTGCGCGAGGATACAGTTCGCTTTTGGCGCGGCGATTTCGCGCGCGGCGGCGTCGAGGCCATCGAGGCGAGCGTGTATGCAGGCCCACCGCCGCTGAAGACCGAGGCTGCGCTGCGGGTTTGCGCGCCGTTGCTCGAAGCACCCGTCGCAAACCGTGCGAACTGGACGATCCCACGCCTCATCGCCGAGATCAAAAAGCGCGAACTCGTCGATATCGGGCCATCGCAACTCTCAAAGGCGCTGCGAAAAAAAACTTCCGGTGGCGGCGGCCACGGCACACGCTGAAGGGGCGGCAAATCGCCGACGAGATCGAGCGCGTTGGGCTCCGGCTTCAGCTGCGCAAGGCCCAGGCCGAGGCTGGCGACATCGTGCTGCTTTACGGCGACGAGAGCGAGGCGCTGACGCCTTATCTGGCGCGTGCACAAGCGAACGTTTATCGTGAGCGGCAAGCGCTCACTTTTGGCCGAACGCGGCGCCGGTCTGCGCGTGCCGGCGCCGGGGCAGGCCAAGAAGGTGGCCATGATGGGTTCGCTCGATCATGTAAAACGCCGGCTCATCGTGCATACGAGCCGGACCAAGCGCAGCGCCGACTTCATTGCGCATCTGGATCAACTCGATCGCCTCTTTGGCCCCAAGCCTGGGCGCGTGACAATACCCGTCGTGCTGGTCGAGGATAATGGGCCGATCCATGTCAGCAAAATCGCCCTGACGGCGCTCGATGCGCGCAAGCACTGGCTGACCGTCGAGTGGCTGCCCAAATACTCGCCAGAGCTCAATGACATTGAGGTAGTCTGGCACGATCTCAAGGCGCGTCATCTCGCCCATAAGACCTTCACCGATGTCGAAGCGCTTGATCGCGAAATCCACGCCGCCGTCGAAGCCTTGAACCGTGAGAGAAATATCAATTCGTTGGTCAACTGGCAAATCTCTGCTTAGGCTAACGGCCGGACGAGCTAGCCCAGCACAGGCCCCCTGATCGGCCGCCATGAGCTGACGAGATGGAGCGCCCTCGTCTCTTACCGCGCCGGTCTCGCCCAGGTCATTTTTGGGAAGGTTTTGTACGAATTGCAGATGTGTAGATGCGATCGTATCAAAAGTGCGACGCGAGTTTAGGAGAGTACCGGGGAGACGCCGTGACCGGGTGGCGGTTGCTCACCTTTCCGGCCGCGGTGGCTCAAGGTCGCAAGGTGGCCAGGCGGCGCCCCCACGCGAGCGCGCTGGCGACGGTGCCATCGGTGTCGTGATACTGCGGTTTCCAGCCGAGGGTGGCGCAGATCTTCTCAGGGCCAGCGACGGTCGCTGCCGGATCGCCGGCACGGCGCGGCGACTTCCGCACCTCGAAGTCGACGCCCGAATCCGCTTGACGGTCTCGATGACCTCGAGGGACGGAGAAGCCTTTGGAGTAGCCGCAATTGAAGATGTCCGAAGCGCCGTTCGAGCGCAGATGCTTCAGCGCCGCCATGTGTGCAAGTGCGAGGTCCTTAACGTGAATGTAGTCGCGGATGCAAAACTCTGTTGCCGGGCTTTCTCTCGACGACTTCAAGACCGATCGAATGCGTTTCTACGCCGTGACACGCGCTATCGAGATCGTTTCAGAAGCGGCTCGATGGCTTCCCCGGAAGCCAGAAGTTGCTAGAGATCATCGATGTCGAGGGAGGAGATCGGCGCGATTCTGCTCAAGCTCGACACCGAACGGGTGCGAAGGGACACGAACCTTACAATCAGGCGGGTTCCATTTCCCGCATGGGGGAAACCGTGCTTCCTTCGACCATGAGGGCGGGAACGTCACCTATGGTAAATCCCGCCTTTTGAGCCGACTGCGAAAAAAGCCTTTCCAGCGCATGGTGCGTGGCGCCGTCCAACTGGCCTTGTTCGTCCGGGAAATCCTCGCGGCGCAACTGAAGCTGGCGCAGCGGTTCCAGCGCGGCGCGCCTCGTCCAGAACATCGAGCCGGCAAAGAAATCGAGGTCGCTGTCGTTCATTGGAGCGCCCATGCGCCGGGCAATTTCCGACCTTACCCCAGCTCCATCTGAGCCCCAGGCGATAGTGAGATCGTAACGATCGTTTCGAACCTCAAGGATCGCGGCCCGACAATTCCAAGGCTGAAATCATCCTCAAACTCGCCCGTGATCATGTCCGCGCGCCCGAAAGCCAGAAGGTCATACAAGGCGCGGCGCAGCCACCTGCTTCCGAGCAGGCTCTCTCCTGTTCCGGAGCCGTGCAAGGTCATTTTACTGTGGATTTTGCAGATGGCGTTACAGCCGTCGAAAGCGCCGGCGTTCAACAGCGACACGAACGGCCAGATGTCCGCCCGCGGTTTTGGACTCGAATTAATCGCGCCTGCGGGAAGGCTTTCAGTATCCTGCGGCGGAGTGCTTTATCCATCCCGCAATGGGTGATCCACAAGTGGAAAGGTCTTCTGATTGTATTCAAGAAGATTGCGAATTCAGGCCAGAGCTCCGTGTAATAAAGATGCAGCGCCACGCCGAATTCGCTTGCTGAAATCACGGAGGGACGCCAAGGTATTTCCGGCGCGGGAAGCATTCCAAAAGGATTGTCGAAAAGCCCTGGGTTGGCGACGGCTTTATCGTCCAGCTTGAAGCGGAAGAGAGCCCGCTGAGCGATCGCCTTCTTGCGGGAGGCGAGATTTTTCTGGTCCTCGATGCCGTTCAAAATACAAATATAGCCGGCTTCATCGAGCATCGGGATTCTGTTGCTTCAGCCGAGCCCTGTTCACGATCTTCGTGTAGGCGGTCCGCGCCGGTCCAAGTCTTGCGTAGTCGAGACCTGGGTGGTTGTCCTTGCCTACGCCAATTTTCGTGGACGCGCGGAGGCAGAGAAGCATCGATCCAGGGTCTTTGAACTGGACCTCCGTCTCTTGCAAAGCGCCGCCTTCGCTCTCAAAGAAAAGCGAGCCGGCGCTTTCGCCTTGGCTTGGTTTTACGCTCAACCTGTAGTATCCCGGCGTCAGGGTTGCCGCGTGACGGCAGTGGCGATTTCTCAGCATGGCGTTCCTTGCCGGCAGTCTCTGAAGCTTCGCATGTTGAAGCTATGCTACCTTAAATTGCAGACAAGAAGTATAAACAACCTTAAATTGTCAAGCGGAATCTTGGTTTTCTCCATCCTTGGTTGTGGAATTGGGGAAAGCCGCCGCACCGCAGCGCTATTTTTTTCTTTCGATGGGGCTCGGGGCGCGGGTACGCGTACCCCTCAGGGAGGAAAAAGCCAGACGGATGAACGCCACCGAATTGTAGAAAAGCCATCCTGAGGAACGCGAACGCTTCAAGGCCTGCGTGCTTGCGATTTAGTACGGCATGGTTCCGAGGCCCTCGCAGAAAGAATTGGGCAGTCTCCGGCCCATGCCAGAGAGCTCTTAAGGCTCCACCGGAAGACCTATGGCCGGTTTTGGGTTCGTCGGACGCGGCTCTCGGCTGTGCCATGCTCTCTGGGCAAATCCAGACTGTGTTTGGTTGGACCACGCGGCCGAGGATAAAGCCCAATCCGCGCTTACTGCAGAACTTTCCTATGCAGGCCAATGGTGCTGAGATGCCTCGGCTCGCTTGCATAATGGCCATGGAGTCGCGGAAGGTTTTTACGCAGTTCTTAGTTGCAATTCGCCCGAGACTCAATCTTAGATAATATGCGCGCTCGATAGCACCCCCTATCGGGTGCAAATACGTGTAGGCCGTGAACCTTCTATCTTGCGGTTCACGGCCTTATTGAGCAATTCGGTTTATCCTTGTGAGAGGGGGCCAGGAAGCCGCCAAATAAGAGCGGTTCCCTTTTTCCATCTCGGATGATTCTTCGGCGCAAAGCGTGCATTCGAAGCTGGTGGGCGAGCGGAGCGGCTACAGCCTTCGCCAGCACCTTGTCGCGGTATCGAGACAGCTAAGGCAAGCTCCGCGTTGATTTCGGACCGCTGGCGAGACCTTGCCATCAATAAGCGATCCGTACCATGGTCAGCAGCAACGTCCCACCGGCCGGCATCGTGGAGAGCCCAAACATGGCGACGCCCTGCTGGCGGGCTTGATCCGTTGCAAGCGCTGCGGCCGTAAGCTGACACTTCGCTACTCCGGCATGAAGCACACATTCCACGCTACGCCTGCAGCCGTAGTCTGGATGGAACGGGGGCCCCAATGCATCGCCTTTGGCTGATAGCGCGCCGACGATGCGATCGAGGAAGCGCTGATTGGTTTCGTCGGTCTAGCATCGGGGAAATGAGGACCTGAAACTGAAGTCGAAAGGGTTCCCATGAGGAGCGAACTGTGATGCGCCATGATTGGAGGTGGGTCAAGGGGAAGAGCTCTCTTGGGGGAGGGGGGGGAGGGGGGGGAGGGGGGGGGAAGGAGAGGAGGGGGGGGCAGGGGGGAGGGAGGAGGAAAGGTGAGGGGGGTAAGGGAGGGGGAGGGAGGGACAAGGGAAGGGGGAGAGAAGGAGGAGGGGAGGGGGGGGAGGTGGGGGGGGGGTGGAGTTTGCGCGGGCGAGTTATCATTTTGTTGGCGCGAGCGGCTCGCGGCAACATGACGCCACCCCTTTCAGCGTATCGCCAAGCTTCGCCGTGAAGCTTTGGAGGCGCTGGGAAGCTGAATCGCCGGCGCCTGAGAAACATGGCCGGCCCTCGGGCGGCGGCAAGATTGGCTAACTGCAGGGGGGGTACGACTTCATGATTGCATGTGTGGAGAAGCGCCCCGACGTTACCATGCCGGGATTGGCCGCCAAGCTGGGACCGAGCGGGGCGTGAAGCGAAGCCTGCATCGCTGTCGCGCATCCGGTTCGCCGGGCGAGGTTTACCTATAAAAAAACGCTTCTGGCGGAGGAGCAAGAACGCGCTGAGGGGAGGGGGAGGGGGGGGGGGGAGGAGGTTCCACATATTATGTTCGGCCGGAAAGAGCCTTTCCCCATCCCGGCCATGCGCTTATCGGAGGGCGCCGTGGCGCGGCGTTGTCAAGGCCGGCCCGTTTCAGGGCCGCCCGGCAGGGCTTGGCCTTGATAAGGCGAGGCATGGCGCCAGAATTATGCAGGCTGGGGCGCATTGTCATGGCTTGTGCGGACCTCGAAGTTGCGACCATAACGAAGCACCGCCCAGGCGATGCGGGCGAGCTTGTTGGCGAGCGCGATCGCCAGCTTGTTGTGGTGCAACCGCTTGGCCGCGGCCTCGATCCAGGCCTTGAGGCCGTAACGCTCCCAGCTCACGCGCTTCACCAGCACGACGCGGGCGGCCTGCACGAACAGGGTGCGCAAATATTTGTTTCCCCGCTTCGAGATCTTGCCGAGGATAGGGCGGCCTCCGGTCGAGATCTGCTTGGGGACCATGCCGAGCCAGGCGCCGAAATCGCGGCCCTTCGCAAACATGTCGCCGGTCCCAATGGTGGCCACCGTGGCGGTTGAGATGATCGGGCCGATGCCTGGCACGGTCATCAGCCGCTCGCAGCCATGGTCCTTTCGGGCCAGCGTCTCGATTTCGGCTGAGACCTCGCCGATGCGCTCATCGAGCCGGCGCCAATCGGTGGCCAGGGCTTCGATGATGCGGACCATGCGCGGAGATAGCTTGCGTTGGTGGGTTCCGAGGATGTCCGGCAGCGCGCGGCGCAAACGCTGGATGCCTTGCGCCACCGCGATCCCGCGATCGAGCAGGAAGGCGCGGATCTCGTTCACTGTGGCGGTGCGCTCGCTAACGAGACGGGCGCGCACGCGATGCAGGCCTTGAAGATCGAGTTGCTCGGCCGTCTTTGTCGCCACGAACCGCATCGTTGGCCGCTGTACGGCCTCCGCAATCGCCTCGGCGTCCCGGAAATCGTTCTTGTTGCCCTTGAGGAAAGCCTTCACATATTTCGCTGGCATTAGCCGGGCGTCGTGGCCAAGCGCGATCAGTTGCCGGCTCAAATGATGAGCGCCAACGCAGGCCTCCATGCCAATGAGGCAGGGCGGGATATTGGCGAGCCGGTTCTCAAGCTGGCTGCGCGAGAGCTTGGTTTTAAAGACGATGGCCCCGCGCCGGTCGAGGCCAATCAGGTGGAAAATAGTCTTGCCGATATCGATGCCGATCACGCAATCGAGGCATTGGACTTCGCTGACTTGGTTTGCGCTGGCATGGGTGGCTCCTGGGCTCCGGTTACCCCGCCCTTCGCGGGATACGTGGAACACCGCCGGTCCATCCCATTAGCAGCGGCAAGTCCTCACTTGCCGCCGCCATCGAGGCGTAGACGCCACCGCGCCGCTCGTGCAATCGCAAGCGATTGAAACACCATGGAAATGTCAGAAGACGCCGACCGCTTCCGGGACTGTGATGGCCGTCAGCGCTTCAAGGCGCCGTCATCAGAGGCGTCTGCCCAGCAAGGCTCGATTTTGCTTGGAATATGTGAGGTGCGCATTATGAGGATCCGGCGAACGTCCGCTTTGCATAGACGAACCTTCATCCGCGGCAGGGGTTTTAGCACGGTAGCGAACGCGGCTGGGCTTGTGAGCCTTTCGGGGCACCTCGAAGACCAAGCGCCCCTGCTAATACACCGCGGCAAGCTTTTCGAGAAAGAGCCGCGGGAACAGCTGCAACGTGTCCATCCGGCGGCGACCGCCTTGCGGAGAAGGATGAAACGCTGTGACGGCTTGAGGTCTGCGATGGAGATAGGTCCGTGCCTATGTCTGGACCCGGGTCTACAGATAGTTTTACGGTCGTTTCGACACGGCGGATATGGAGCCAGTCGGAGAAGCTTCTGATCGTAAGTGAAGCCGTGGCGCCTGGCGCGAGCATCTGCGCGGTCGCGCGGCGGCACAACCTCTCTTCGAGCCTGCTTTACCGTTGGATCAAGCATTTCAAGGCCAACGAGCCCGTGCAGAGACCGGCTTTTGTGCCTGTTGCTCTCGCGCCGCCGGCCGTGGCGTCGGCCTCAGCGCATGGGGCCGAGCCTTCGGTCCCTCCCCGCACAAACGGCATGGTCGAAGTCGTGCTGGCCAATGGACGTCCCCTCCATGCAGGAAACCGGCGAATGGATTTCTGGACGAGGTGTTCATCGTTCCCGGCTGTCTCGGACGCTTGAGACAAAACGAGCGGCTGAAGCCATGGCACGACGGCGATGTGTTGCTCGATGACAAGGGCCATCGCCTCCGGGATCATGCTTGTGAGAGAGTCCCTTTATATAGAGGCCAAGCGTTTCCGGGGCGGTGACGGGTGTTCCAAGCCGCAAGCCGACGTCAACTGTCGAGCTCGTTGCGCCAATCTGGACTTCTCCAGGGCGTCCCCGCGGGGCGACTTCTGATATGCTTTTGTTAAGGCTGCAAGCTCTTCGATCGTAGCTACAAAAAGGCATTCAGCTGCCTCGTGGGAAAGTCGTCGTTCACTGATAAGGCGGTCAATCGCCCGGTGCGCTTCCGGACAAAAAATACGTTCGATCCTGCCTGTATCGTCCAGAACCAGCTCAATCATGATTATGGCTTCTGCGAATGCTAAGTTGTTGTAGTGCGGGAACCTTAATTCCTGGTACTTTCCAAGTGGATCTCAGCTCTGAGGAATAGTGCTTTAACAAAATGCGCATACGGTACCAAAACGACTGCTGTACGATTGCTATATAAGCTTCGTAGGCTTCTTTTGAAATCCAATAACTCCCAACCCAATCGCGGGCTATGTTGCCATTTTTCCATAGCTTCGGAGAAATGACCAGATGGTGACCCAAGACGAGAATGGGGGGAGTACGCGACAAGCGCAGGCGGGTGATGGGAACATACCTCGCAAGACGAGCATCATGCTTTGGCACGTAGTAGATGCTTTCACCCAACCGAAATGACTTTTGCATTGCGGTATCCTTGAGAATATGTAGAGAACTCGCTAGGCGAAGCGCTAGCGTTTTTGTATGAGTTCAAAGCGGTCTTCCACCAAAGGTTGGCATGGCTTGCATTGACACACTCCGAAGCGTTCTGCAATCACAGATTGCGCAAGATCACACAGGGCCGCTCTGCGCCTGTGCAAACTCTTGGGAGCAGCCGTTCCTGAAAAGCGTTGGAACAAGGTGGGCCGAGTTCCTTGCCGCATGAAGCGGAAATGCGGCTCCGGGACCCGTGCATCCGGCTGCGCTTCACCCGGAGGAGGACACCGCAAGCATATGATCCTGCGTCCGCAGTTGTGATGGGTTTCAGGTGGCGGCCGCGGGTCTTCTGCAGCCGGGCCGGCGTCTGAAAGCCCTCGAAGAACGAAACCGCGGGAAGCTTCCGTGACCTATGGAGAATTTAGCGAGACGGGACCCGCATCTGTTAATGGCGCATGCGTTTTTGGGAACGCAGCAAGCCGGATGCAGGGGATTGTCGCAGGGTTCGGGGGGAAGAAGCCACGATCGGCAGCATCTTGGGCGTTATTTTCGCGGCTGGCGGCCAGCGGAGGCAAACGCTAGGCTTTGCGGCTTGAGGGGGACCGGTAAAGCGAGGCGGCATTGTGCGTTCCAGCAGTGCGTTCCAGCTCATGATGTGTCGATCCGGATGATAGCCACGGAAGGTTGCTGGTACCGCGGCTGCCTTCCGCGCTCGAAAAACTCGATGACGATCATGCGTCCGCTGCAGCAAGGATAAGGGGGAAGAACTGTCTCTGCTGGCTGGTCTTGAATGGGACTTGAAGCTTTCTCAGCGGATGTCGTTATCGAGCCCAGCAGCTCGCGCAGCCGCGCGATATTGGCGGCGCGGTATATATTGGCGAACAGCCCATAATGACGGATGCGGTGAAAGCCCTTCGGTAGGATATGGAGCAGGAAACGGCGGATATGCGGCGCCGAGCGCACAAGTACAAGGCGGCGCTGAGCGTCGCCTACGGCGCGGGCCTCAGAGCTTCGGAGGTGCTTTCGCTCAAAGTCTCGGATATCGACAGCGCCCGCATGCTGCTGCGCGTCGAGCAGGGCAAGGGGCGCAAGGATCGCCACGCCATGCTCTCCCCGATGCTGCTCGATATCCTGCGGGAGTGGTGGCGCATCGGCAGGCCGGTAGCCTGGCTGTTTCCGGGCCAGAACCCGGTCAACCCGCTGACCACGCGCCAGTTGAACCGCGCCTGCCATGTGGCGGCGCAGTTGGCGGAGATCAACAAGCGCGTCTCGCCTGCACACGCTGCGGCACTATCTACCTCGCCCGACTATGTCGGGTAGGTTTAGAGCGGAACTACAAACGTCTGAGGAACAAGGAGGTTTCCTGCAGAAGCATCCGGGCCACCCGACATAGTCAGCGCGATCTACAGGCTGTTCAAGAACTCCAGCAAATCGTCGTCAGGCCGGAAGCGGGATGTTTTGCCGGAATATGGGGACGTCTTTGCCAACGCCGCCTCCTTCATCGCTAAAGTCGCCTCGATATATATTTGCGTGGTCTCGACCGATTTATGGCCAAGCCACAAAGCGATTACGGCACGGTCGACGCCCGCCTGCAGGAGGTCCATGGCCATCGTGTGTCTCAGACGATGAACAGTGACGCGCTTTTCCTTCAGCGACGGGCACATGCCGGAAGCGGTCCGGCGGTGTTTGTTCAGGATATACTGAACGCCATGAACGCTTAGCCGCTCACCTCTGGCGCTGGGAAACAGAATACCGTCTTCTCCGCGCTGTGGCTCTTTCAGCCAGCTTCTCAAGACTGCGGCCGTAGACTTGGCGAATGGGGTGCAGCGTTCCTTGCGCCCTTTGCCAATGACGCGCAGGTGGGCGCCCGTGCCGAAGAACAGATCGTCCCGCTTGAGTCCGGTGATCTCCGATAGCCGCAATCCGGTCTGCACCGCGACCAGGAGGAACGCGTGATCGCGCCGCCCGGACCAGGTCGATTGATCCGGTGCGGCCAGCAAGGCATCGACCTCTGGGCGCGTCAAGAAATTAACGAGGGTTCGAGTGAAGCGCTTACTGGGGATCGCAAGCACGCGTTGAATTTGGGCGGAATGCTCTGGCGCCTCGAAGGCCGCGTAGCGAAACAAGGAATGAATTGCCGTGAGGCGCAAGTTGCGGCTGCGGACGCTGATACCCTGGCGGTTCTCCAGGTCATCCAGGAAGGCAACGATCAACGGCGCGTCGACTTCCTCGAAGTTCAAACGAGACGGCGGCTTATGCAATGTTCGTTCGGCGAACTTCAGCAACTGCCGGAATGTATCGCGATAGGAACTGATTGTATGGGGGCTCGCCTGCCGCTGTTGCATCAGGCGTTGCGTGAAGAAGCGCTCCAACAGTGGCGCCAGGCCGGCATGCTTGGTCATGTCCGGTCCTCCCAGCGGCGCTCAAGCCGGCGCATTGCTTCTTTCATCAGTTCGGGTGAACCGCTGAGGTACCATTGGGTATCGGCCACGTGGACATGGCCGAGATAAGTGGACAAAATGGGCAGGAGCCGCTCGGGATCTTGCCCGGCTTCGTACCAGTGCAACAGCGTATTGGTCGCAAACACGTGCCGCATGTCATGTAGACGCGGGCCGTGGCTGTCCTCTATCCCACGCAGGCCGATCTGGCGGGACAGAGCATAGAATGTTCGATGAATGTCACCCAGATCGAGGCGATTACCCAGCCGGGAAGCGAACAAATAAGGAGACGCCGCCTGGGGTGCACAATATTGCCGGCGGCGCTTGATATAATCCTGAAGCACTGCGCACGTTGATGCGTGCATCGGCACAAGACGGGACTTTCCGAACTTCGTGCCGTGGATCGTCAACACAGCGGCCTCGAAATCGATATCCGAAAGCTTGAGGTTCCGGGCTTCGCCGAGGCGGAGGCCGGAAACGCTCAGCAGTCCGAACAGGCAATAATATGTCCATGGCCTGAGCTTGCAGCGGGTATACCGGCACGGCATATCGAGGGCGGCGGACAGGAGGCGCTGGATGTCTTCCTTTGAATAGAGATACGGTCGTGCCCGCTTCGGGCGAAAGGGCAGCAAACCGTCTGGGGGAATCTGAGTTCCGCGGATCAGCGGCAGCCCGGTGACGGGCGAAACCGCGGACCCAGCCCAACCGTTTTGCCCAATGCGAAGGCTGCGCATGCGACGGTCGCTGAGCCCAGGCGAGAGCCAGTTCCGTCGTGACATATGGCGTGTCATTGGCCTCCAGGAAGGTGACGAAATCGATCAATCCCCTTCCTGTCTCTCGCAGCTTGAACCCCAGCCCTCGCCGCATCTCGATGTAGTCCTGAATAGCCTGCCGGAGTGTGCTCATTGGGCTTCTCCCGGCCACGGCAAAGCCAATGTTCGCAACGCGTTAAGATCGACCTTGGCGTAAATCGCCGTTGTCTGCACATGACGGTGTCCCAGAACTTCACCGATCTCACCCAGCGAGGCGCCGCCACGCAGCATCTCTGAGGCAAGCCCATGCCGGAACTGGTGCGCTCCCTTTGTGGGAGAAGCGATGCCTGCCCTCCTGAGGGAGCGCCGGATGACTGACCCGAGTCCACTCGGCCCTTTGAAACCCGTGATCGGGGCCCTGTCGCGCAAAAAAACGCGACGGCTGGCATTGCGCGGGCGCGACTTCCGCAGGTAGCCGGCAATCGCCTCGCCAACATCCGCAGGTAACGGTAGGCCGTTGCGTTGACCGTTCTTACCTCGCACATGGATCTGTCCGGCTACCCAATCGATATCGTTGAGTTCGAGCGAAACGACCTCACTCGACCGTAATCCCAATCTCGCCAATGCGAGGATCATCGCATAGTCGCGGCATCCGGCGGGCGTATCGCGATCAATGCTGGCGAGTAGACGAGTTACCTCATCGCGGCCGATCGCACGAGGAATAGACGATAGCCGCCAGTTGGCCACGATCGGGACCGCTGCGGCCAAGTCGGAGACGGTGTCCCCGCGATAACGCGCATAGGAGAGAAACGACCGCAGTGCGGTGGTCATGATTTTGGCGCCTCGCATGTTGAGACGCGAAACCCTCTTTTGGACGAAACCGGTCACGTCGACGGTACGCAATTGTGCGAGCGAGACCTCACCATCACCGAAGCGGAAGTTGAGAAAATCCCGGACAACTGGCCGGTAATTTACGATCGTTTGACGAGATAGCGCACGTGCATCCTGCAAATACCGCTCGTATGCCAGCACATGTTGTTCTACCGGCGATGGGCTGTGGTTGGCTTCAATCTCTTCGGCGATTGCGCTCTGGCTTCGTAGAAAGGCCAATAGATGCCGGAGAGCGGCGTTATCTCCACGCCTTGGCCGCCGGGAACGCGCTCGGTCCAGCAAATAACGCCCAGGTTGCTCTTCACTTAAGCCGCTTAGCTCAATCCCCTTTTGCACGAGCCATTCGCTGAAGCCTGCAGCCATCAGCACCTGGCTCCTCATAGAAGCAAGCCCGTAGCCTCGATCAGCTAGCCATCCGGCAAACGGAACAATGTAACTCGCCACCGGTCCCTCTGGCGGCCG
Organism: uncultured Alphaproteobacteria bacterium; assembly: GCA_963764115.1. Taxonomy (GTDB): domain Bacteria; phylum Pseudomonadota; class Alphaproteobacteria; order Rhizobiales; family Rhodomicrobiaceae; genus Rhodomicrobium. The sequence continues at coordinate 187 of CAVXRT010000030.1, read as the reverse complement.
CGCCAACGCCAAAACATCATTGATGAAATACTTCATTGCTTGCTCCCTTTCCAAGCTGGATTGCCGGAAGGGCTACAAACTATCTCTACATGCTATCGCATAAACCATTGGAATCGTGGGTAGAACTCTAACTACCCAACATAGTCGGGCGAGGTAGATAGTGCCGGCTATATCGATCAAGACATAG
>CAVXRT010000029.1:0-153679 GCA_963764115.1 uncultured Alphaproteobacteria bacterium | reverse complement strand
GATGATGTGGACGGCCTCTCCGAGCGGCATCAGAGTGCCAAAGGTTGGCGCATGGGAGCGCCACGGAAGAGGGGGAGACCGTCCATGGACAAGTTTATCAGGATCGGCGTCGATCTAGCCAAGAACTATTTCCAGGTTCATGCGATCGCGAACGAAGACGGCCCCGCCCTAAAGCGGAAGCTTCATCGCTCGAAGATGCATGATTTCTTCTCGCGGATAGAGCCTGGCTTCCTGGGTATGGAAGCGTGCGGCTCGGCTCACTATTGGGCGCGGGAACTCACGGCGATGGGACACAAGGTGGTTCTGATACCGCCCAGTTATATCAAGCCTTACGTTAAGCGCGGCAAGAACGACGCTATCGACGCCGAAGCCATCTGCGAAGCGATGTCCCGGCCAGGAATGCGCTTTGCTGCAGTGAAGGGCGCTGAGCAGCAGGCGATATTGATGTTGCATCGGACCCGTGAGCTGCTGATCAAACAGCGGACGATGAGCGTGAACGCCCTTCGCGGACATCTTGCGGAATTCGGCATCGTCGTGGCAAAAGGCATTGGCCGTGTAGACGAGCTGCTCGGCCTGGCGGAGAAGGACACGACGCTTCCCAAGGCCGTGAAGGCGGCCGTTGACATTTTTGCGGAAAGTCTGGAAGGGCTCGGCAAAGCGATCGATGAACTCGACAAGAAAATTGCATCGGCTCACGCGCAGAGCGAGATCAGTCAGCTGATCGATAGCGTTCCGGGCATCGGCAAGCACATCGCGTCCATGATCGCAGCGACCGTCGCCAATCCCGGCGAGTTTAAATCCGGGCGCGACTTTGCCGCTTGGCTTGGTCTTACGCCTCGGCAGAACTCAAGCGGCGGAAAGCAGACACTGGGCCGGATCACCAAGCAGGGAAATCGCCACATACGAAGGCTGCTGGTCCTCTCCGCGACGTCGCTGCTCAGTTGCGTAAGCCGACGAAAGGGCGCTCTCGCCGATTGGATCTTGGCGCTCTTGGCAAAAAAGCCTGCGCGCCTCGTCACGGTTGCCCTCGCAAACAAGCTCGCGCGGATCATCTGGGCCTTGATGAAAACGGGCGAGTGCTTCCGCGACGAGATATTTGCGAAAGCATGAAGGCCTGTCGGGTAAAAAGCCTTCAAAAGGGAGTTTCCACTGCATAAGCGGAATTTGGCAAGCGCATCGAAGTGATGAACGAAACGGTCGTCACCGAAACCAGGGACATCCCGGCGCCGAACATGAGCGTAAAGCTCGCTTCTTTGGTAGGAACCCAGGTCTTCGGACTTCATCAGGGCCAGCGAACTAAACCTTCGCGTTAAAGGCCGGACATATGACTGCAGCCGACCAAATCGTTCAAAGCAAAAAAGTGCTTGCCATGGGGCCGTCCACATATGTTCGGCTGAACGGCGTTTCTCCGTCTCGGCCTGAGTCCCGGAGGGCGCCGCGCGCAGCGGGGGTCAACACTGGCCGTAAGGCCACCGCCGCAGGCGGCGCGAAGCGGTGTTGACGGCTGCGAGCACGGCGTCATCGTTGAAGCCGGGCCGGTCATGCGGTGGCTGCCTTTACGGCATCGAAGGGGGCGCCATCGGCCAGCATGCGGTGCAGGATCACCGCAAGTTTTCTGGCAAGCGCAACTTTTGCCTTCTGCATGCCTGCACGCCTGGCGAGCTTCGCCGCCCAGCTCTTCAAGGCGCCGCCTTTGACCGGCGTGGTCAGGATGACATGGGCGGCCTCGTAAAGCGCCGCGCGCACGCCCTTGTCTCCCATCTTGGAGATCCGCCCGCTCACATCGATCTCTCCCGACTGATATTTCTTGGGCGTCATGCCGAAATGCGCGCCAACCGATTTCGAGGACGAGAACCGGGCCGGATCGTCGATCGCCCCAACATAGGTCAATCCCACGATGGGGCCCACGCCGGGCGCCGTCATCAAGAGCCGCGTGCGGGCATCGCCCTTCGCCAGCCTGCGAACCTGTTTCTCAAAGCCATCCAACTCACGCAGCAGCACCGCATGCATGGCAAGAAGCGCCTTGGCGATTGTCTTCAACGCTGGATGATGCTCAGTGAGCTCTCTAACCCGGCTGGCGAAGCTTGCTTTCGTGGTCCGCCCCACCTTCAGACCAAAGCCTCGCAAGATGCCTCGAAGGCTCATCTGCACGTCGAGGAGCTTGCCCTGCACCAGTTTGCGCGCAGTCAGAAGAGCGCCTGTTTCCTGAGCGGGCATCGATTTGCAATGCACCGGCCTGAACAAGCCGAGCCGCATGAGTTGCGCGATGCCACGCGCATCGTTCCGATCGCTCTTCACCGGCATCGCCTTGAAGGCGTCGCGCACATGCCGCGTCTCCAGCAGCTCCACGGCAAATCCCGCCTCCTTCAGGCCCGCATAGAGCCATTGCGACAAAGGCCCTGCCTCAAGACCAATCCGCGCCAGCACAAAGGGCAGCGCCTTGAACCAGCCGGTCAAGGCCTCCGGCTCGCTCGCAAGCTTGGCCTCCTTAACGATCTTGCCCGAGGCGTCCACAACGCAGATGCTCGATGCTTCCAAAGACACCTCGATCCCAGCATAATAGTCCATGGTCATCCCTCACGATGCTTGGAGCTGCCAGCGCAAACTCCGCTCAACACCATCAGTTTGAGGGATGACCGCCAAAAAACGTTTATGGCCTTGGCTGCGGCCCGTTACACCATCTTTCTCTGCGCAGCGGGCGTGGGACAAAACTGCGGACCGATACTCGCGATGGTCTCGATAGTAGCGACGTTGCCGCCGCAGTGACGGCCACTTCGCGGGGACGAGAAGTTAGGACGTGTCTTTGCGCTCCTTCCCGACATTGGTCATGAGTACTTCTGGCCGCTCGGCTCGACGCATAGCCGGCGCCCCCCATGAGTTATCCACGTCTCAATCAGGTTTGCCTCGGCTAAGAAGGTCCGCGAGCTCTGTCAATCAGGCAATCGAAAGTTTCTAAGCCCACGCCTTTCAATTCACCTCCAAATCCCCGAAAATAATAAGGCCAATAAAGCTATGAGGTCTTCCTCTCTGATCAGTTTCTAGTCAGGAGTTGATTTTGACTTGCTAAAGAGACATGCAAAGATGCCATTTCTGACCACATCTTACGTTAGTTGTTTAACTTTGCGAACACGCTATACTGCGATTCATCTTGAAGTGGAGAGAGACGTCATGGGCAAGGTTAAGAGCGATCCGCAAGCTCCGAATCAAACAGCCTTCGTGGACATGCGTGAATTGTTGCACCGCTGGCCCGTATCGAGGGCAACAGTGTATCGCACCATCAAACGCGGAGGGCTTGCGCCGCCGGTCAGGATCAGCGAACGAAGAGTCGCCTGGCCAAAAGCCACCATCGAACAGTTCCTCCGCGCCTTCGTTATGGCTGAACTCGGGGAGCGCTAACGTCAGCGGCGGCAAAGTTCGAAGAATTTCACTCCGCGTTCAGCGACGTGGTACATGACACCCAGTTTTCGACGATTACGGGGTGCTCTCCGTCAAAACTTCGCAAAGCCTGTGTTCCCAACGCTCCAGGGCTGTGCGATCAGCTTCATAATTGTCGGCGTGATCATACCATTCGTCCATGTCCGATGTCGCGGCCTTGCTTCGATGGCTTTGGATGCGGCGGCGAACCTCTGCTGGAATGTCGAGCCGTTTCATTTCGGTCTTGAAAAGATGCCGGATGCCATGAAGCACCACTTCTTCTCCAGAGTCGGATGCTTCAACACCCAAGGCTCTGCGCGCGGTTGCCAGTTCATCGGTTACGGTGTCAGCGTGAAGCGGCACCCCCAGTTTCGTTGAGGACGGGAAGACGAAAAGGCTGTCTCCGGCTTCGGCTATTGCCTCTCCGAACAGTTTCTCGGCAAGCGGCGGCAGGGGCACGACGTGCAGGTCGTCCTTATTCTTATTCCGGGCGTGCGGGATATGCCAGGCGGGGCGGTCCGTTCCAAATCCAATCAATTCACTTTTTCGAGCGGCTGCGATTTGGTTGCGGCGCTGGCCCAGCAGAATGGCGAGCTTGATCACACTCCTGGCTTGAGTCTGACCTGGGGTTCCATTGCGATTGCACCATTCCCAAAGTGCCTTTAGTTCCTCGTGGGTGAACAGTCGTGTCCGCCGCTTGCGCGTTGAACGCTTTCGGATGCGATCAGCTGGGGTTGTGCTGAACAAGATCTTCGTCCTGACCCCAATTGAAGATCGAGGACAAAAGCGCCTTTGTCCGATCGGCTTGGGCAAGCCGCGTCGTTGTGACTCGCGCGAGTTGGATTCCGGGCTGCGATTTTGCGCGCTATGCGCGTTCTCATGATCGACGGGCAAGCGATTCGACAGCGCTGGGATGCGGTCAGCTCCAAGCTGGATGAACGCGGGCGGCGGCTGTTTGCTGCAGCGGAGGTGCGTGCAGCGGGGCGCGGGGGGCTGGCGGCTGTGTCGGGCATTACCGGGCTGGCGCGCAGCACCCTTTTGCGAGGGCTCAAGGACCTTGAGGCGCCTGCACTGCCGCGTGGAAGGGTTCGCCGTCAGGGTGGCGGCCGCTGCCGGCTGGCGGCGCGTGATGCGGCGCTTTTAGACGATCTGCGCAGCCTCGTGGAGCCGGCGACGGTTGGCGATCCGGTCCGGCCGCTGCTGTGGGTTTCGAAAAGCCTCGATAAGCTGGCGGCGGCGCTCCATGGGATGGGGCATGCCGTGAGCGCCAACACCGTCCGCAAGCTTTTGACCGGACTTGGCTTTTCGCGCCAGTCCAACCGCAAGGCCGACGAAGGCTCGCATCATGTGGACCGCGATGCGCAATTTCAGCACATCAACGCCAAGGTTCTGGCGGCGCAAGCCGCTGGAGAGCCCGTCATATCCGTCGACACCAAGAAAAAAGAGTTGGTTGGCAATTACCGCAACGGTGGCAGCGACTACCGGCCCAAGGGCGATCCGCGGCGTGTGAATGTGCATGATTTCGCGGACAAGGAGCTTGGCAAGGTTGCGCCTTATGGCGTCTACGATATTACGGCCAACAATGGCTGGGTCAGCGTCGGCGTCACCCATGACACTGCGGAGTTCGCTGTAGCCTCGATCCGGCTCTGGCTGGAAAAAATGGGATGCAAGCGTTATCCCGATGCAAGAGCTGACCATCACCGCCGATTGCGGCGGCTCAAATGGCGCTCGCGTGCGGCTTTGGAAAGTGAAACTCCAGGAATTTGCCGATGAAACGGGCCTCACGATCCATGTCTGCCACTATCCGCCAGGCACATCGAAGTGGAACAAGATCGAGCACCGCCTTTTCTGCCACATCACGCAGAACTGGCGCGCCCGCCCGCTGACTGACAGAATGGCAGTCGTCGAACTGATCGCTGCAACGTCAACAAAAACAGGCCTGCGGGTTGAAAGCGCTCTCGATGAGAGGACCTACGAGAAAGGCATCAAAGTCAGCGATGCCGAAATGGAAGCCCTCAACATTTGCGGCGATGAATTCCATCCCGAATGGAACTATGCAATCAATCCCCGAACCGGTAAATCGTAGCGGTTATTTTTGCGGATGTCCTTAGCCAGGGTTTCCGGGCTCGGACCGTCAGGGTCAGGTTCGGCTGCTGCGAATGTGCAAAAGCACTCGGCTTAAGCAAGCGGCTTATAAAAATAATAATCATTCTTAATATTCGTAATAATATTAAACCCTCGTTCTTTAGTTATTTGGTTCAGGTCCTTGAGGCGTTCCGGGAATATCTCGATCTGCAACAGACAGGCATTATCTCGAATAACATCTTCCATTCCCTGCAGCACATCGGCTTCAAATCCTTCGACATCAATCTTCGCGACAATAAATGCCCCTTTATAGGGGACCACACTATCGACCTTAACGGCTTGGACAGCGAATTCTGATCTGACATCAGACGCGTCCGTCATGTGCGAGAGACCACGATGCCGGCCTTGGCATGAAACAAAACCCACACTCCCATCCGCCTTCGAGGCTGCACATGGGATTATTTTGATCGCACTTGTTAATCCGTTGATGAGTAAATTGCTGTGCAGCTGCGCCCGGTTCAGGGGATCTGGCTCAAAGGCGAATATCTCGTCGAAAAGATTTAGTTTCTGCAATAGAATTGAATATAATCCTCCGTGAGCGCCAATATCGAGAAATATTGAACGCGGATATCCGCCTCGGAATTTACGTATCAGCCTCTCAAGCTCGATAATTTGGTGGCGCTCCCATTCGCCTTTAACCAGGAGCGAGCGATCGACCTTATTTTGTTGATCGACAAGAAACAATGCTCCCATCCTGGAAACAACCAGGAATGGCGGCTTCGTTTCTCGAAAAAACTTCATAATGACACTACGAATCATTCGCCCCAAGATGGGGATCTCGCCAATAACAACGAGAGGGGAGAAATATCGACTTTCTGATTTCATGAAGAAGGCCAGCTAATCGTGTGGGATATTGACCGTGTCATCTAGCGGGCCGCTGAAAAAACTGTGAAACCCTGCCCTCATCCTTCGAAAGGCTGAGGATGAGATCGAGTCTTTTCGGCGGGTTGCCTGTTCGTCTTGGATTTTTTCGGAAACATCCATCATGGAGCGGCCTATCGAAGAGATGAGGCTGCCAGCACTTCGTCGCCCCTCCCCCCATAGGTTGTCTTCGGCGCTTGCGCTCAAAGCAAACCGTGCGCTCGCGCAAAGTCCGAAAGCGGACGCAGCGGGCGCGGCCCGACATGGCTGATGACCTCCGATGCCGCGAGGCTCCCCAGGCGGGCGCAGGCTTCAAGATCGCGTCCCGTCGCCAGACCGAACATGAAACCCGCGGCATAAGAATCCCCTGCCCCCGTGGCGTCCACGAGTCTGGGCACCGGGACAGCAGGAACCTCAACTGCAGTCCCACCCTGGAGAACGGCGGAGCCTTTCTCACTGCGGGTGATGGCCGCCAGATCGCATTCGGTCCTGATCACCGCGCACGCCTCTTCGAAGGACGCGCCTGGATACAGAGACAAGAGTTCCTTTTCATTCGCGAAAACGATATCGACACGGTCGCGAATGAAGGTGCGAAACGCTTCGCGATGGCGGTCCACGCAGAACGGGTCGGAGAGCGTGAAGGCGACCTTTGTGCTGTTGCCGCGCGCGAAATCCGCCGCCTTGAAAAAGGCCTTCCGCGCCGCTGGCGGGTCGAACAGATAGCCCTCCAGGTACACGATTTGAGCCGATTGAATGGCGTCGTGGTCGAGGTCGCCTTCGGCGAATTCCGATGCCGCGCCGAGATTCGTGTTCATGGTGCGCTCGCCGTCCGGCGTGACGAGGATCAGGCAGCGTCCCGTGGGGCTCGCGTTGTCGCTTACGCCGTGGTGAAAGGAAACGCCGATGGATCGGATGTCGTGGGCGAAGACGCTGGCGAATTGGTCGCGGCCCACCTTGCCAGCAAAACCGGCCCGCCCGCCGAGGGAGGCGATGCCGGCGCAGGTATTCGCCGCCGAGCCGCCCGAAGTCTCCACGGCAGGCCCCATCTTTTCATAAAGGAGGGCGGCCTCCTCGGCTGAGGTGAGGCGCATGGCGCCCTTCACCAGCGAGAATTCGGCCAGCATGCCTTCCTCGCAAGGAGCGATGATGTCGACCAGCGCATGGCCGATCCCGAGGACTTGAAGAGTTTTGGTCATTGCGTTGGCTTTCGTTTCATTTGGCGCGGGCTTTGCCGCTTTCGCCAGGCGGCGGGGTTTTCTGTTCGAACTTGCACAAATCCGCGATGATGCAGCGCCAGCACTCGGGCTTCTTGGCCTTGCAGACGTAACGGCCGTGCAGGATGAGCCAGTGATGGACGTTGCGGATGAACTCCGGCGCGGCGATGCGTTCCAGCCCAAGCTCCACCTGAAGCGGGTTCTTCCCCGGGGCGAGGCCGGTTCGGTTGGCTACGCGGAAGATATGCGTGTCTACCGCAATTGTCGGCGCCCCGAAAGCGACATTCAGGACGACATTCGCGGATTTCCGCCCGACGCCGGGCAGTGTTTCCAACGCCTCGCGGTCTTGCGGAACTTTGCCGCCATGCTCCTCCACGAGCGCCTTGGACAGCGCAATCACATTCTTGGCCTTGGTGTTGAAAAGACCGATGGTCTTGATGGCGTCGCGGAGCTTCTCTTCGCCAAGATCGACCATCTTTTGCGGCGTGTCCGCGATTTTGAACAGGCGCTCTGTCGCCTTGTTCACCCCCGCATCGGTGGCCTGTGCCGATAGAACCACGGCGACCAGCAGCGTGTAGGGGTTTATGTGCTCAAGCTCTGTCTTTGGATCCGGCATCGCCGCAGCGAACCGGGAGAAAACCTCATGGATTTGCGCCGGCGTCAGCAAGGAAGCGCCGCCCTCGCTTTCGGCTTTCGCTGCGGCGCGCTTCAGCTTGGTCTTGGGCTTTTTCGTCCCGCCAGCGACAACGGACTTTTCCATGGGTTTGTCCGAAGGATAGAGTTTACCAATGCAAGACGGCGTTTCAGGCAGCAGTGAGACCACCGGGCCGGACGAGCCGCCGTCTCCGCAATTTTCCGCGACCTTGCTGCCTCATCGTTCGGCGTCGCGCAAGGGCTTTGTGGCGCTCGTGGTTAGGATGGCAGGCATGAGTTCCGCGACGGGCATCACATTCGCGCTGAGAGAGGCATGACCCGTCGTGGCGTATTGCGGGCTTATGGTCGTCCTTCTGTATCTCGCCTTCCGGCTGAATTACGGGGCCGCCCGGATGTCGGAAGGGATTGTGCTCGACGGACCCGAGTTGCGCGTGACGCGGCTTCACCCGTCAGGGCGCGCCGAGAGCTGGAGCTTCAATCCCTATTAGGTGAGGTTTCAGCATGAGCGCCGTGACTACGCCACCGACGAGCTTTCGTTGGCGAGCCACGGCCGCAAGCTGGTTTTCGGCGCCTTTCTGTCCGACGGCGAAAAAGACAGCTTTGCGGGAGCGCTTACCGCTGCACTGGCTTGCCAGAAGCATCACTCCTCGATGCATTGGAGCGAGATGTGAACCCCAGCCTTCTCCAGCGCCTCGGCCCTGTCGTGCTTCAACTCCGGTCCTCCGTATAAGAGCGTAGAGCCATTCAGGAAAAGCAGGATTCCGAAAGCGCCCACCCCAAAGCTGCCATAAAGAAGAAATGACGTTCCCATGATGATGGATGCGGAGGCCAAGACGATCGCGATTTGCAGCATCGCCATCGAATAATCGTAGAAGGGGTGCTGCGCGAGCGCCAACTTCCGCTGGTTATCGCAAGATTCAGCCAACGCCAGAAGCTCCGTCTTGCCGTGCCGGCCATCCGTTTCAAGCTTCTGAATTTCCTTGTCATACTCAGCCTTTTTCGTGTCGATGAGTTTTCGCGCCGCCTGCGGAAGGCTTTCCACGTTCGGCGTCTCATCGAGTTTCAGCTGCAGCTGATCGTTAGCGAGCTTGAGCTGCGACTGCCGGACGTACTTCGATTGATAGTAGGCGTAGTGATCGTTGCCCTGGAAACCCGCCTGCTGGGCGGTCTTCATCGCGTCGTTGCTGCCGGTCGCGGCGATCGCCAGCAACACGGCCAGAACCGAGATGTAGATCGCCACCTTCTTGTCGCGCTTAAGCTCCGCTGTCTCGTCGAAAGAATCCGCGGGCGTGCCGCTGACGACGCCGACCTTCTTTTCTTCCTTCTTCGCGGCGTGCGCCTGCCCGCCAGAACTGGCCGCAGCAGGCTGCTGGGGCCTCGGATGCGTATTTCTTGGCTGCTTTTTCTTCATCCGCGCCCACGCCATGCCTTATGCCAGCGTCGCTTTCGAAGCCACTGTGCCGTCGGCGTTAAGCCGGTAGACATAGGGCTCGCCAGTCGGCAGGTTGAGCTTCAGAATTTCATCGGGGGACAATTTGTCGAGCTGCATGATGAGAGCCCGGAGCGAATTGCCGTGCGCCGAGATAATCACATTTTTCCCGGCGAGAACCTGGGGCAAAATCGTGCTTTCGTAATAGGGCAGCACGCGCGCGGCGGTATCCTTGAGGCTCTCTCCACCGGGAGGCGGCACGTCATAGGACCGGCGCCAGATATGGACCTGCTCCTCGCCCCATTTTTTGCGGGCGTCGTCCTTGTTCAATCCGCACAGATCGCCATAGTGCCGCTCGTTGACCGCCTGGTCCTTGATGGTCTCCAGGCCCTGCTGACCCAGTTCGCCCAGGATGATATCGAGCGTATGCTGAGCTCGCTTCAGTGCGCTTGTAAAGGCGATGTCGAAGACGAGCCCCTCTTTCTTGATAAGCTTGCCGGCGCGGTGAGCTTCCTCCATGCCGGTCTCGGTCAGGTCCGGGTCACGCCAGCCGGTAAACAGGTTCAGCTTGTTCCATTCGCTCTCGCCATGGCGAACAAGCACGAGCACATTGTCCATTTTCGCTATCCTCGCTTCACGCAAAATCGGCCTAGGCTTATCAGATCCCGAGCACGTTGCGCATCGAAAACAGGCCGGGCTCGCGCCCCTGGCCCCAAAGTGCCGCAGCTAGAGCGCCGCGGGCAAAAATCCCCCGGTCCTCGGCCCGGTGCGTCAGTTCCAATCTCTCACCGGCCCCGGCGAAGATCACCGTGTGATCGCCGACCACGCTTCCGCCTCTGAGCGACGCAAAGCCGATGGAGCCGAGAAGCCTCTCGCCGGTGTGGCCATCCCGGCCTCGCACGCTGTGCTCGCCGAGCGCGATGCGACGCCCGGCGGCGGCGGCCTTGCCGAGCAGAAGCGCCGTCCCCGAGGGAGCATCGACCTTGTGCTTGTGGTGCATTTCGACGATTTCGATGTCGAAGCGTTCATCGAGAGCGCGGGCGGCCTGCTCCACAAGGGCGGCGAGAAGGTTGACGCCGAGGCTCATATTGCCGGACTTGATGATGGTCGCATGGCGAGCGGCGGCCTCGATTTTCGTCTCGTCGTCCGCCGACAATCCGGTTGTGCCGATGACGTGGACGATGCGGGCCTGCGCGGCGAGCGCGGCGGTCGCAACGGTTGTCGCAGGCGTCGTGAAATCCAGGACCCCTTCGATGTGGGTGAAGAGCGGAAGAGCCTCGCTGGTAATCTTGACGCCGAGAGGACCCACACCGGCGACTTCCCCGGCGTCCTTCCCGACGAAGGGAGAGTCCGGCCTTTCAACCGCGCCAGCCACTCCGCAATGAGGCGATTCGTGAATGGTGCGGATGAGCTCGCGCCCCATCCGGCCGGCCGCTCCCATGATTGCTAGCCGCATCATCTCTACCTCGCCTGTGATACTCTTCACGCCAGCGTGCCAGAAATGCCGCTGCCGGAGAAGGCTTAAGCGCCCCTCCGGCATCGTTTCGGGCACAGCAAAACGATAAGCTCTTATGAATCGCCGCCAAAGCCGATGGTGCGGCGGTTGAGAACGAACCTGATCCAGATCGTCAGGAGAAACTCCGATGCGCCCGCGACTATCAGCACCGCAAGCGAGTTGAACTGAAAGGAGGACAGGTGGAAGCCAGGGCAATCGGTTTGCCCTGCGGCGCAAGAGGGGGTGATGATGGTCTGGACGAGGATCACCAGGCCCGCGACCACGGGGGCGATCGCTAGCACGGAGTCAAGTACGCCAAGCGCCCGGATCTGGCTCGCAGAGAAAAGCAGAAAAGTCATCTGAATGATGAGGTAAAAGAACCCGATCCAGACAGGAATAGCCCAAGCCACGCCGCCACCCGGCTCCGGCTTATAGTGGGGATAATAGCCGATAAAAATCGCTCCCCCGATGGTCCCCACCAAGGCGAGGAGGATGCTGAACCACTCTTCAGGGTGCGTACTTGCACGCCGCCTCTGATCTGCAAAAGTCATGACCGTCCCTTCCTACTCTCATCTAAAAAAGAATTCACCTCACGCCAGCGGCCGCCGGAAAACCGGAATGCCGCCGCAGACGCTGGCAAAGGTGAAGCGCGCTGAAAATAAATCCTATGCGCGACGTCACCTTGCAACGCCCCTGAGCTTCGCTTCCGGCCGGTTTTGCAGACCCGAGCGGCGAAGCGTCTCTCTTTATGCTTTCTCTCGTGCCGCTTTTATGGCGACTTCGATCATCGACCGGGCTTCAGCGGCATCACCCCATCGATCGATCTTGACCCATTTCCCTGTCTCCAGATCCTTATAATGATTATAAAAATGCGCAATGCGTGAAAGGAGCATCTCGGGAAGGTCGGAATAATTCAGGACTTTCCGGTAGATCGGCGACACCTTATCAGACGGCACCGCGATGATTTTTTCGTCGCCGCCATGTTCGTCCTGCATGAACAGCACGCCAACCGGCCTGCAATTGCAGACCGCACCCGGCACGATCGGGCGGGAGTTGGCGATGAGCACATCGATTGGATCGCCATCATTTGACAGGGTATGCGGGACGAAGCCGTAATTGCCCGGGTAATGCATGGAGGTATAAAGCATCCGGTCCACGAACATGGTTCCGGAAGCCTTATCGAGTTCATATTTGATCGGCTCTCCGCCGATAGGCACCTCGACGATCACGTTGATGTCGAAGGGCGGATTTGATCCGATGGAAATGCAATCAACGCGCATGGTGTCGGTCCTTTGGCCTCTTGAAGTTTGGTAGCGCACTCATGCGCGCATTTCCATCCTTTTGCTACTTTCCTCGTGAAGATAACGCTTGCGCCACAGGCCAATATCCTTAATGAAGCGTGTGTTCGCAGGGCTCAAAGCGGATCAACATACCCTGGCTTTTCGCATGACCAAGCTCTTTCATTTAGCACTCGCCGCGTCGTTCAGTTTCAGTCTCGCCGGCCTATCCGTGGCGGCAGGCCCAAGAGATATCAAGGACTTCGTCAAGGATGCTTTCAAAGCCAAGATCGAAGCGATCAAGTCGGGCATCTACTGCCGGGCCATTTCCTGCGACTTCGAGGTCGAAAGCTTTTTCGCGACCGAAACCGATCCTAAAACCTATGCTCTGTCCACAAGCGGATGGCTTGAGGGCACCATCCCAGGGCTGAAGGGATCCGCGCGCCGGGCCATGGGCCTGACCGGCACCTACATCCGCGGCACCTGCATCGTGAAGGACCTGAAGCCGATCTTCGACGTCAGCACGAACAACAACGGGTGGGGCGCGTCCAAGATCGAGGCGGTCTTCAAGCGGATCGACATTCCGGCAATCGTCGTGCTGACGCCCGAAGACTGCAGAAAGGTCGACAGTTTCATAGTCGCCTCATCCTGAGGAGCACCGGCGCGGCTCTGCGTCAGGCGCTGAGTTTCTCCATGACCTTGTCGCTCATCTCGAAATTGGCGTAGACGGCCTGGACGTCATCGGAATCTTCCAGCGCGTCGATCAGCTTCAAGAGCTTTTCGCCCTTCTCCTCATCCACATCGACGCTGTTCTGCGGACGCCAGACGATTGAAGCCGACTTCGCCGGGCCAAATTTCTTTTCGAGCGCAGCGGCGACTTCATGATACGCCTCAACGCTCGTCGTCAGCCAATGGGCGTCCTTGTCCGTCTCGCAATCATCCGCGCCGGCCTCTATTGCCGCTTCGAGCATATCTTCCGCGGTCGCGACCGTCAGCGGATACTCGACTTCACCGACCCGGCTGAAACTGAATGACACCGCGCCTGTCTCGCCAAGGTTGCCGCCAAACTTCGAGAAGAGCGAGCGAACCTCGCCGGCGGTGCGGTTGCGGTTATCGGTCAACGCCTCCACGATCACGCCGACGCCGCCAGGCGCGAAGCCCTCGTAGCGCACCTCGACGTAATCCGCGCCGCCCGCCTCCTGGCTCTTCTTGATGGCGCGCTCGATGTTATCCTTCGGCATGTTCTGCGCGCGGGCCGCCAGAACGGCGGAGCGCAGGCGCGGGTTCATGGCGATTTCGGGCAAACCGAGCTTTGCCGCGGCCGTGATCTCGCGCGCGAGCTTGGAAAACATCTTCGAGCGCTTTTTATCCTGCGCGCCCTTGCGGTACATGATGTTCTTGAACTGGGAATGCCCTGCCATGGGATGCCTTTGTGTCGTCCTTTACGAATGCCTTAATCGCCGTTATGGAGCGCTCGGACGAGGTTTTGCAACACGCTTTCGTACTTGGCAAGCGATGCTGGACGCGAATGGTCGCCTATGCGCAAGAAAACGGCGCGTAGATCGGTTTTATAATCAGCATAGGTGATGTTGAAGCAGCGTGCGTCAACATCCCGCACGAACATAAAGAGGCCAAATGCGCCGCGTTCTGCACATTATTCTCGTCGTTTTCGCCGTCATCCTCGCGTATCTCTCCTTCGCGCCCGTTGGAGTCGAGCCAGCCGCGTGGCAACCGCAGCCACCGCCCTCCAGCGAAACCGGGCCTTACGCGCGAAACGATCTTCTTAAGGGCATTGAGCGCATCGCGACGGGAGTGGGCAAGGGGCCGGAGGCGATCGCTTTCGACGCTCAGGGCCGCATCATCACCGGCTTCGTGGACGGGCGCGTGGTCCGCTTCGAGCCGGATGGCGGCGGATATGCGCTTCTCGCCAATACGGGCGGAAGGCCGCTTGGCGTCTTCATCCATCCTGACGGCAGCGTCATCGTTTGCGACGCGAACCGGGGCCTCTTGAGAGTCGGCCAGGATGGAAAAGTCACGGTGCTCGCGGCGGAGGCGGACGGCGCGCCCCTTCATTTCACGAACGATCTCGCGGTCACGAAGGACGGAACGAAGGTCTATTTCACCGACGCGTCGTCTAAATTCGGCTTTAGCCAGTCGACGGACGACATCATCGAACACGGCGGCCATGGGCGCTTCCTGGGCTACGATTTCAACACCGGCAAGACAGACGTCTTGATGAAGGGCTTGCAGTTTGCGAACGGCGTGGCGCTCGGCCCGGACGAAGCCTTCGTGCTGGTCAACGAGACGGGCAGCTATCGGATTTGGCGCTATTGGCTGAAAGGCGAAAAGGCCGGAACTTCGGACGTCTTCGCCGACAATCTGCCGGGTTTCCCCGACAACGTCACCTTCAACGGCAGGGACCGCTTCTGGGTCGCCATCTATGCTCCGCGTACGCCCATTGCGGACCGGCTCGCGCCCTACCCCGCCGCCCGCAAGCTGGTGATGCGGGCGCTCCGCTTCCTGCCGCCGCCCGTGAAGGCGCAAGCCTTCGCGCTCGCCTTCGACCCGGATGGCAAGCTTGCCGCCAATCTCCAATATGACGGCAGCGACGCCTACTTCCCGATCACCTCGGTCCGCGAACACCCGAACGGCTATCTGTACTTCGGATCCCTCACTGCGAACGGCCTCGGGCGAATTAAGAAGCCTCCGCTTACGCCCAGCGCGAGGCAGTAGCGGAGTGCCGGGCGGCGCTGAGAAGCCGCTCGACGTAAGCCGGGACAACCTCGGTGGCGCGGCCCTGGATCGCCTCGTGGAAAATGCTGATGCCTTCTGAAGGCTCAAGGTTGAGTTCGACGGTATAAGCGCCTGCGCGCCGGGCCTCCACCACGAAGCCCGCGGCCGGGTAGACCGTGCCGCTGGTCCCGATGGAAATGAAAAGATCGCAGGCGCCGAGCGCGTCGTAAATTCGATCCATCTGATAGGGCATTTCACCGAACCAGACGACATCGGGCCTCATGAAACCATGCTTCGCGCAGACCGGACAGACCGTTTCCAGGGTCAAATCATTGTGCCCGATCGGATGCCGCCGTCCGCAAGCGCCGCAAAGCGCCTTCAGGAGTTCGCCGTGCATGTGAATGAGATTCCTGGACCCAGCCATTTCATGCAGCGGATCGATATTCTGGGTCACGATCAGGACCTTGCCCGGATAATCGTCCTCCAGGCGGGCCAGCGCATGGTGCGCGGCGTTGGGCTTCACATCGGCGTTCTGTCTCCGGCGCTCATTATAGAAATCAAGGACGAGCCCGGGATTGCGTTGATAGCCTTCCGGCGTGGCGACCTCGCGATAATCGTAGCGAGCCCAGATCCCATCCTTGTCGCGGAACGTATGAAGACCGGATTCCGCTGAAAGCCCGGCCCCGGTCAAAACAACAATTTGATTGTAGCGAGTCATCGTCGCGCGCTCCCTCCACTTGAATTTCCTTGACCGGCGGATTTACCTCATGAGGGTAGAAGACCCGATGTTATTCCGCTTCGTAAATTGTCTTCTTTAGTGTCCGGAGAGAGTAAGAACATGTCAAATCGAATCGAAGGCCTCGCTCACCTCGCCGGTCAAACATTGCGGACCGTGGGCTATGCCGGTCTATCCCGATACATGATGAGGCGCGCAGCCCGTCTTGGCATAGAGCCGGCCCGTGTGGAAATTACCAAGCCTGTGCCCGGCCTCCTCACGCTGTTGCAGGATGTCCTTAGGCTTCAAGCAAAAGACGCGGGAAACGTCCGCGATGGCCTTTATCCGATTCCCGTTGAAGACAGCAGCTCGTTTGCCGCCCGCATCGAGGCGGTCCGGCGCATGATCGACGATCTCCCGCAATCGACCGAGCGGCGCTCGGAAAAGAGAGCCAGCGAGGCGGCGGACTTGCCGGAAGCAGCGGGCATGCCGGATTACTACACCCAGAATTTCCATTATCAATCCGGCGGTTGGCTTACCGGGGAGTCCGCGCGGATCTACGATGTCCAGGTCGAGACACTGTTCTTCGGCGCTGCCGGCGCCATGCGCCGGCAGGCCATTCCGCCGATCGCAGAGTTCATTCGCGGCCGTAACCAGCGGCAGCTTCGCCTGCTTGATGTCGCCTGCGGCAGCGGCCGCTTCCTGGGTCAGCTTGCGCAGGCGTTCCCGGCCATGCCCATGACGGGCGCGGATTTGAGCCAGGCTTACCTCGATGAGGCGGCGCGCTTTCTTGACCGCCGCCGCAATATCTCGTTTCAGCAGGCGAACGCCGAGGCGCTCCCCTTCGCGGAGGGCAGCCTCGACATCGTGACGTGCGTCTATCTCTATCACGAGCTTCCGAACGAGGTCCGCCGCCGCGTCACCTCCGAAATCGCGCGGGTGCTGAAGCCTGGCGGGCTGTTCGTCTTCGTCGACTCGCTGCAATGGGACGATGTAGACGGCTATGACGGCCTGCTCGAAGCGTTCCCCCAGCGTTTTCACGAGCCCTACTACACCGACTATCTCGGCGACGATCTGGCGGGCGGCGACGGCCTGTTCGCGCGCTCGGGCCTGAAGCCGCAGGACGGCTTCCCCGCATTTCTGTCCAAGATCGTTGTCTGCAACAAGGCCGCATGACCCGAGGCGCAATCGGGAACATGGCCAGACGCCTTGCATTGTCATGGAAACAGCAAGGAGAAATGCACCCATGGCAGATGCCCACGAGCGCGGAAATTCCGTCTTCATTACGGGGCTTCAGAACGCCCATGCGCTGGAGAACCAGGCGCTTGAATTGATGAACAGACAGGTTGAGCGGATTGAAAACTACCCGGACATTAAGGCGAAGCTCGAGCAGCATATTCAGGAGACGCACAATCAAATCCAGCGGCTCGAGAAAATTCTAGAATCGCTGGGCGAAAGCCGGTCCGTCCTCAAGGACAACGCTTTGTCGGTGACCGGCAATCTGGCGGCGATCACCCACGCCTTCACGCAAGACGAAATCGTGAAGAACTCGATCGCAAATTTCGCTTTCGAGAATTTCGAGATCGCCTCCTACAAGTCTCTCATTCAGCTTGCCGGCGAAACCGGACACCAGGAAGCCGAGCAGCCTTTGCAAGAGACCCTTCGCGAAGAGCAAGAGATGGCGAGTTGGGTGGACAGCCACTTGGCGGATGTAACGCACAAATATCTTGAGCGGTATATGGCCGACGAGAAGGCTGGCCTCTAGACCGAGATGACCGGCGCAACCGCGCCGGGTTCTGGTAAAAAAGGCGGCGCGCAGGCGCCGCCTTTTTTGTCCGTTCGTTTTCTTTGTTCTAGAAAAGTATTACTGCCTTCTGCAGGGTCACCCAAACGCCCCACGCCAGCGGGATGCCGACCAGAAGCCACGCAAAAACCGAAAGAGGCGTCAACATCCGGCCTCTGCCTATGACGCGGGAGCCATGGTACGAATGCTCTTCCTCGTCCCTCGCCATCATGGCCTCGACTTCAGCGTTGCTCATGTAGCGCTTCTCGGAAACGTGGTGCACGGCAAGGTTGGCGAAAAAGCCAACAACAAGCAAACCCGCCAGGATATACAGGGTGAAGTCGTAGATTTGGTCACGCGGCACGCCCGCGCTGATCTGGGCCTCACGGATGTAGTTGACAATCACCGGGCCGACGATGCCGGCTGTCGACCAGGCGGTCAGCAGGAGACCGTGTATCGCGCCCACATACAACGTGCCGAAAATGTCGGCGAGATAGGCGGGCACCGTGGCGAAGCCGCCGCCATACATCGACAGGATGATGCACGCGCACAGGACAAACATCGGGATGCTTCCGACGCGCGCGGCCTGTGGCGCCGCACAGTAAAGCGCGATGCCCAGCAGAAAGAAGATGGCGTAAGTCACTTTGCGGCCGATATGGTCGGAGAGCGACGCCCAGAAGATGCGTCCAAAGATGTTGAAGAGCGAAAGCAGACCAACGAAGCCCGCAGCGATGGCCGCGGCGGAAGCCTTTAACTGGGGATCGGCCTGCACCTGGGCGAAGTTCAAGTCGGGGTTGCTGACGAGGGAACCGCCGAAGATCTCCTGAAGCATGGGTGACGCAATGCCGATAACGCCGATGCCTGCCGACACGTTCAGCATCAGAACGAGCCAGATAAGCCAGAACGATACCGTCTTGTAGGAATCGCGCACATGCACGTGGCGCGTCGTGATCAAGGCTCTTTTCTTGGCCGGGGGCGTCCATCCCTCGGGCTGCCAGCCATCCGGCGGCACGCGATAGGCGAATGCGCCGCCCATCATGAAGACGAAATAAATGGCCGCGAGCGCGATGAACGTCTCCGAGACACCGACTGAGGTGGGCGTTTGGAAATACTGCATCAGAATGACCGCGAGCGGCGAACCGATCATGGCGGCGCCGCCAAACCCCATGATCGCCATGCCGGTCGCCATGCCGCGCTTGTCCGGAAACCATTTGATGAGCGTCGAGACCGGAGAAATGTAGCCGAGTCCAAGCCCAATGCCGCCGATCACGCCGGAGCCTAGCCACATGAGCCAGAGCTGGTGATAGCGTACGCCCACAGCCGAGATCATAAGGCCGCCGCACCAGCAGAAGGCCGCGACGATCGCAGTCCTCCTCGGGCCGACGCGTTCCACCCATCCGCCGAGGACCGCTGCGGAAAGGCCGAGGAACACGAAGAAAAGCGTGAACATCCAGCCGAGGTCCGCGACGCGCCAGTCACAGCTTGTGGTGATGAGCGCTCCTCCGAGGCTCATGCCGGGGCACGCGACCGAAGCCTTGACGCCGATGGCCTTCGACAGCGGCAGCCAGAACACGCTGAAGCCGTAGGCCATGCCAATGCACAGGTGAATGGCAAGCGCCGCCGGAGGCACGAGCCATCGGTTGAACCCGGTCGTTGCGATAATTCTTCTACGGCTGAGCAAGCCCGCGCTGCCTCCCGCCCTGGATCGGGCGGTTACATCGATGGTCGCCATTCCTTGCCTCTCTGTTTCATGTACCCTTAGTCAGATAACGCGCCTCAGCTTCAGCTAGTCCCGTTTTTCATCGAACCGCGAAAGCTGTTCCTCCCGGACGATGGCCCTGGAAGGCATTTCACTGCGGAAAGAAGCGCTTCTTCCCCGGGACCGAGGCTACCAAACCGAGAAAATAGATGCCTCCCCGCGAGTCGCTTCCTGGGTCTGGAAATCAGGAAATCACTGATCTCACGATGGCTGAAGACGCGATGCCTACGGCGTCCTCGTCTCCTCTGACCGGCGGTATCGTTTTGAAACTGCGGCATTGTTCGCGCCCAGGTTTCGACCTCAGGCGTTTCGGCGACTTAGGCGGGAGCATCGAAGCCGCTGCGACAATTTTCGCGCAGACGACCGCTCTCAGGGACAAAACAATGGAGGTGGAGACGTGTTTCCCGGCCTCAACCAAAGATTAGGCCGCAGCCGGGAACGCGTCATCGACGCGAGCAGACCTCTCTTCAGGTGACGGTTTGCGCTGCTTACTAAAACTGAAGACCCGGTTCCAATCCCGCTTCATGTCGACAACGGTCCAGCCGCGGCTTCCAATGGCCCCCTCGTTCCGCGTTCAGCCCGCCCTATAGCGTCGTGACACGCTTCGCGGATTCTTCGCGTGTCGCCGGGGAACGATCGCCCGCACAGCACTCTTGACAGGAGAGGCGTTTTTTATGCGCGAAACGGTGAAATCTCCGCCTCGCGCCCTGTCAGGAGCGAAAATTCGAAATGGCTGAAGACATCAGCAAAATATCGAGCCAAGCGGCCGAACAGCACGATTTCGATCATGAGTTCCCTCATGGCGGCAAGCCAGCCGAAGTCATCGTCACCAGCGAAGAAGCCTCTCCACCGCCGAAAACCGAGGAAGGACGCGAACTCACCAAGTCCACAAGCTTCGAGCCCTATCCGGGCCCCGTGGGAGGCTGGGGCTCGCTCAGGTCTGTTGCTACACACCTCTTTCGCGAAGAGGTTCCCGTGGGGAAGGACCTCGTCCTGTGGAAGCAGAACAAGGCGGACGGCTTCATGTGCGTGTCCTGCGCCTGGGCCAAGCCGCGCGACCCCTACCCCTTCGAGTTCTGCGAAAACGGGGCGAAGGCCACCGCCTGGGAAATTACTTCCGAGCGCATCGGGCGGGAATTCTTTGCTCAGCACACCTGCACGGAGCTCGAATCCTGGAGCGATTTCGACCTGGAGAAAGAGGGCCGTCTCACCGAGCCGCTTCGCTGGGACCCGCAAACAGACAAATATGTGCCCGTGCTTTGGGCCGAAGCCTTTCGCGATATCGGCGCGCAATTGAAGGCATGCGACCCGAAGAAGACGGTGTTTTACACGTCCGGCCGGGCCTCGCTCGAAACATCCTACATGTTCCAGCTCTTCGCGCGCCTATATGGGCACAACAACCTGCCCGACAGCTCGAACATGTGTCACGAAAGCACGTCGGTGGGCCTGCCGAAGAGCATCGGCGCAGGCGTAGGAACCGGGACCCTGGAAGACTTCAAGCATTGCGATCTCATCATTCACATCGGCCAGAACCCCGGCACGAACAGCCCTCGCATTTTGCATGAGTTTCAGCACGCGAGGCAGCGAGGCGCGCAGTTCATCGTTTTCAATCCGATGCGCGAGCGCGGGCTGGAGCGGTTTACCAATCCGCAAAACCCCATCGAGATGGTGACGCTGTCGGAAACGCAGATCGCGACGCAGTATTGCCTCATGAAATCGGGCGGCGACATTCCGGCGCTGACCGGGATGTGCAAGACCGTGATTGCGCTCGACGACGAGGCCAAGGCCAATGGAGGCGAGCGCGTTCTCGACGTGGAATTCATTGAGCAGCACACGCACGGCTTCGACGACTTCGCAAACTACTGCCGCAACACGAGCTGGGAAACCATAGAACAGGGCTCCGGGCTAAGCCGCGAGGAAATCGAAAAGGCGGCCAGCGCCTACGCGAAAAGCAAAGCCTGCCTTGGCATTTACGGCATGGGCATCACGCAGCAGCTTCAGGGCACGCAGAATGTCCAAATGGTCGCCAACCTGCTGCTTCTGCGTGGGAACATCGGCAGGCCGGGCGGAAACATCCTGCCGGTGCGCGGCCATTCCAACGTGCAGGGCCAGCGCACCGTCGGCATCACCGAGAAGCCGGAGCTTGCCCCGCTCGATCAGTTGGAGAAGCAATACGGCTTCACGGCGCCGCGCGAGAAGGGCCTCAACATCGTGGGCGCGGCGATAGAGCTGATGAAGGGTGAACTCGAGGCTTTCCTTTGCCTTGGCGGCAATCTGGCCCGGGCCTTGCCGGACGGCCCGCAAGTTGAAGAAGCCTGGCGAAACCTTCCGCTGACGGTGCAGATCGCGACCAAGCTCAATCGAAGCCATGTCATCCACGGCAAGGCGGCCTATCTCCTGCCCTGCCTTGGCCGTATCGAGATCGACCGGCAAGCAAGCGGCGAGCAGGCTGTCTCGATGGAGGATTTAACCGCCTTCTTCCACGGCTCGCGAGGACAGGTGGAACCGGCCAGCCCCAATCTTCTCTCGGAGCCCGCCATCATTGCTGAGCTCGCCAAGGCGACGCTGCCGCCGAACCCGAAAGTTCCATGGGACGAATGGGTTGGCGACTACGGCAAAGTCCGGGACGCCATGGAGGAAACCTGGCCCGAGATGTTCCGGGACTTCAACAAGCGGCTGTTCACGCCCGGCGGTTTCGAGCGTCCCATCCCGGCGCGCCATCGGCAATGGAAAACCGAGACGGGCCGCGCCAATTTCCTGGTGCCCGAGGACGCAACCGGAGACAAGCTGGCGGCCAGGATTCCTTCCGATCAAGTGCTGCGCCTGACCACGGTTCGCAGCAACGATCAGTTCAACACTACGGTCTACGGTTTTCACGACCGCCTGCGCGGCATCGACGGCACACGCATGGTCCTGATGATGAACGAGGACGACATCGGCCGCCTCGGATTCCAGGAGGGCGAAATCGTGAACCTGGAAACCGTATCGGAGGACGCCATCCGGCGTGAGGTCCAGGGCTTCCGCATTGTGAAGCACCCGATCGCCAAGGGATGCGCCGCGGCCTATTTCCCCGAAGCGTCGCCGCTTGTGCCGCTCGCCCATCACGAGCCGAAGAGCTGCACGCCAGCGTACAAGGCGGTGCCCGTTCGCGTAAACCGCGCCGCGATGGCGTGAGCCGCCTCAATTTGTGCCGGATCAGGCCGAACTTGTGTGAAAACGTGTACGGACGAAAAAGCGATAGAATCTTTTTCTTGCGCGGGTCTCTGTGGAACTCCGTTGGTCGCTTAATGCTGTCCCATCAAGCCAGTTGAAAAGAAAAGATCAAATATAATCAAAAGTTTCTGCCGTGGGTTGAGCCCGCGAACTCCAGCCGGGGGGAATAGAATTCTAAAGGCTTTTTCTGCTCCGACGTTTTTACACGACCTCGGCCGTTTGCGGTCATTGAGTCGCTCGGGGAGTGTGCCTGCTGTTGGGCGATGAACCGCCGTTCCGAGCTGGCGCCTCACTTCGCTCCGAACGCGGCTTTCACGTTGCAACACGTTTGTAACGGCCGACCGCGGATGCTTATGAGGGGCACCAGATGATTCAATTCATGGCGCCCCGGAAAGAAGTCTTGAACGGCGTTGCCCCATAGTGTTTCGGCGACGCTAAAGCGAGTATTAGGGACACTCATGACCGCTTGAATGTCCCTCCCGTGAATCCCAGGGCAACTATAACAAAGAGGGCTTATGCTCGTAACGCTGCACGTGATGGCGTTCTTCTTTTGGCATATGAAGTTTTAAGTGGGCGCCCTTTTCTTCAGTAGTACAGCTCAGTCTGACACATACACTCTTAGACGTAGTCCCGCAGCTTAACTCATTCTTACATCCCAAAGTAGGGTCAATAGACTCCTTAAAAGACCAAGTGGTTTCAATGGTATTCAGTGTTTGCTTATCTCTCAAGCAAATGATATTTTTTCTATTATCAGGATCAGAGAACTCAACAGGGTCTTCTTCCAGATTTGCTGACTCATAAAATAATCTTTCCACAATAGCTAATCCGAACAGGTTGTCTGCACCTAATTTGATCACCAAATTTCCAAAGTCCTTCAAAAACGCCTCAGGTAGAGGGCCTGACTCATACAACTCACTGGCCAGCTGATCGGTCGTGAATTCGAGAGGATAGAAATCACCACCGGACAAGGTCCACAGCCAGGGTGCTTTATTATTAATATGCTCTCTGCGCTTTTCTGGCTGAGTTATTAAAACGTTTTCTTTTTCTATTTCATTCTGATCTTGTAGGATGAACTCATCTTCTTTGCACGAGTAATGACGATGCAGGAGCGCTACCCCAAAACGCGAATGCAAATTATGAGAGATGAACAATGACTGAGAATGATATAAAAACTCGTCAATCTTATTGTCCACTCTCGCCATTATATTTGCCTCCTCCACTTTAATTAAATCATTATATCTTACCGAGTGGAACTCATCCAAGGAACCGAAGAGCCTGCTCATCCTCTTTTCTCCATTCTGATCAATGAAGGCTAATATTTTCTTCTAAAACAATATACTAACACTGGTTCATTATTTTTGGAACGAGCGGCTTAATCGATCACGGGTTTATGATCCAAGTGCTCTTCGACACGAGAGAATTCGAGTCGGCGTTTGGGTGCGAGGCAAAACTCTCCTTGCTTCACGGATGCGTCGGCGTTTTGACAAGCGTCGCTTTCGTCGTACGGCACTGTCCGGCCCCTCAAAATGGCCACCGCAGTGGCTGGAGAGGCGATGTGGCGCGCCCCGGAGGCAGAAGAAGCTGTCGATCGAGCTGGCGCGCGGAGCGGCGGTCAAGAACGGCCGCTCTTTCATCGGCCGCCCGCAGGGCTTGTTCTTGAGGGCCGTGAGCACGGCGGCATGATGGATTGCGCCGGGGGCAGCGCGGTGAGAGTCGGGCGCGGTGTTTGAACCGCCAGCTGCCGTTGCCGGTCTCGATGATCTCGCGGCCGGCGCCAACTCGAAGCCGTTGAGGCGAGCGGTCTCCAACTCATTGGCGAAGTCGACAGCGCGGCCCGATCCGGATCGCGGTGACGCCAGAATTCTAGCCGCTCGCGGGGGTGGCAGACTTCAAAGCATACCTTGGAAGGCTATTTCCGCACTTCGAGGTGTTGCGGTCACGCTGTATTCGCAACGTGATATGCGCTTGCGGCCCCGAGCAGATATGCAGCACTCCCGTGCTAACGGGCTTGAACTTGGGATCGGCCTACGGACGGCCCATTCGATCGCTTCACAGCCGAAGCGACGAGGGCCTCGCGATGGCGCGTTGAGCGCGCCGAGTGCGTTGTCCAGCGAGGTGTTCCGTAGCAGAAGGCGCCGTCCCGCACGTAAATGGATCGTTACCATCGAAAGCCGCGCGATCTTGGTAAATCCCTCTATGGTTAACAGACCGCGCCCGGATTTATTTCTCGTCTAAACTTCTTCAAACAGCGTTAACGTCGCGTAAAGAGAAAGCGGCGAGCTTTCGGCCGGACGCGAATAAACCGCTGAAAATGCTTCAGATTCTGTATGGTTAACCGAGTCTATTTTTGGCGGAAATGGGACGCTCTAAAGTCCGTTAAATACGTTGCGACTTTCGCTGTTAACCATGCGGCGCTCGCAGAGGTTGTATTGGGCACTCCGAAAGCTCCATACATTTCGCATGCCCTCTGACGGTTGGCACGGTGTCACGCGAGGGATGGGACGCGTTGGGGTGTGAGCTGGCTGGACACGCCGTGCTCCGTCTTCTCCCAATAGAACGGGGCGCGGATGAGTTGCCAAACGGCGCGGTACGCCGCCGCCGAGACGAACAGCCAGTAGACCGGAATGAAGATGACGTGCGGCCAAAGCCCCTTGTGCCGTGTGCCGCGAAGGCTCATCGCGCCGAGCGCGAGATTGACCGCGTAACCGCCAACGAAGTTGAGGAGCGCGATGCAAAGCAGAATGTCGTCGTTGAGCGTCGCTCCGCGCCGGAACAGCGTGCCCTGGATCGCATCATAGGCGAGGAGGACGTAAAAAAGCGGATGCGCGAGCGATGAAACGATGATCCCGGCGAAATAGGCGTGGAAGGCGAGAAAGCCGGCCGGTCCCGTTTCCTTGAGCGTCGCCCAGGGCGCGCGCATGTGCACGCCGAAGGTTTGCATCCAGCCTTTCAGCCACCGCGTCCGCTGCTTCACCCAGGGCGCCGCTTTGCAGCATGCCTCCTCATAGGTCGTGGAATCGAGGGTTTCGACCTTGTAGCCAGCCCGGTGAAGGCGCATGCCGAGATCGGCGTCCTCGGTGACGTTGAAGGGGTCCCAGGCCCCGAGCTCGCGCAAGACCCCGATGCGGAAATGGTTGGACGTGCCCCCGAGCGGCAGCGGCAACCCGAACCGGCCGAACAACGGCAGGAGCCCCCGGAAGAGCGTCGCATATTCGATGGTGAACTGGCGCGACAGCCAGTTTTCCTTCGCGTTGAAATAGTCGAGCCGCGCCTGCAGGCAAGCCAGTTCTGGGCGCGCGTAACGGAAGACCGTCGCGGCCTTGCGAAGCTGGTCCGGCTCGGGGCGGTCCTCGGCGTCGTAGATGACGGCAAGGTCGCCGGTTGCGAATTGCAGCGCATAGTTCAGCGCCTTCGGCTTCGTGCGCGGCTGGCGGTCCGGAACGATGATGAGATCGACATTGCCGGGGAAATCGAGTTTCGAGGCAGCCTCTATGGTGGCTCTGTCGACGCTTTCCAGCACGATCTTGATGTCGAGCTTCGCCGCGGGATAATCGAGGTTCCGAAGCGCTTTCGCGAGATGCGGAAGGATCTTCACTTCCTTGAAGAGAGGAACGAATACGCTGTAGGTGGGCAACTCGGCGTCCGAAAGAAGCGGAGGCGATTTTTTCCGGCTGGCCGCCGGCGCCAGAAGGCTTGCCACCGCCGCGAGACGCAACACAATCGCGAGCAGGAAGAACAGGGAAAGCCCGGCTGCGCCAAGGTTAAGCGTTTCTTGCGGCGCGAAAGCGAGCGCTCCCGAAGCGAGACCCGCGACGATGGCCCCGAAATAAGCCTGCCACGAAGCAAGGCCCGTCTTGGCGCTCCAGTCGGGATGCGCCTTCATCAGCCCGGCGACGGCCCGACCAACAAGGACGCGGCCGTGAAAGCGTGTCACCTGGTCGATCAGCTGCTGCCTCGTAAGGAGCTTCAGGCGCTTGCGCTTCTCGCCGAGCTTGAGGGCCAGCGTGACAAGCGTCTGCAGGGAGACTATCTGCCCGTTGACCGCGACGACATCCTCTTCATGGGCGGCAAGCGGCATAGGCTTTTCCAGGAGCAGCCATGCCTTGTCCGGGGCCGTGGGCAGACGCAACCGGCTCGGCGCGGTCCCATCCGCGAGCGAAAGCTTCCTGGAGAGAAGCTCATGGACATCGGCGGCCCGGGTGATGCCGGAGGCGATAGCCGCCTGGATCACACCGACATGAGCAGCTTGCGCCTCTCTTTCGAGCTTCCCGATAACGGCGGCGGGACAGCCGAGGGAGCGCAGAACGGCGCGCTCGAACTCGACCTTGGAGGCGGTGGCCGCCAAAAGCGGGGGCCGAACTCGACAGCCGCTTGCGCCATGGTTTTCGGAAGGGTTATGGTCGCGGCCAACAGGCCGAACCGGAACGCGGTCGCAGAGGATTTGTTCCATAAACGCAAAACTCTTGAACTCATACGCAAACGAGCCTGCCGCTGCGCTTTTTGTCTACGAACCGGAGGTTGTGGGGTGAAATTCAGAGATGTCCCGTTTCGCCTTGGCCGCGCGCTTCCGCTGCTTGCGCTTTGCGCGCTGGCCTTCATCGTGGCGCCGCCAATCAAGGCGGATGATGCGCAGAGGGCGCAGAAATGGCGGGAAATGCAGGTTGGGCCGAAGCCCGACTGGTCGTGGCTGCCCCGGTTGCGCGTGCTTACGGAAGCCGACTACCCGCCCTTCAACTATTATGACGAAGAGGGCCGCCTCACCGGCTTCAACATCGACCTCGCCCGCGCCATCTGCCGCGAACTTGCGGTGGACTGCGACATCAACACCGCCGAGTGGAGCACGCTCGTTCCGTCTCTGAAGAGCAACGACGCCGATGCGGTCATCGCATCGATGGCGATCACGGGCAAGGCGCTTGGCGATGTGGATTTCACCAGCCGCTATTACACGACGCCCGCACGCTTCGTCGGAAAGGCGGGCAGCGGCTTCAAGGAGATTTCGGTGGAGACGCTTCGCGGCGAGCGCATCGCCGTCGTTCGCGACTCCTCGCATGAAGCCTTTCTGCGCGACTTCTTCGGAGGAGCGACAATTCTACCCTATGACACGGCGGAACAGGCCCGCGCCGCGCTGAAGAACGGCGACGCAGACCTGCTTTTCGGCGACGGCATCACTCTGATGTTCTGGATCCAGGGCACGACGTCAAACCGGTGCTGCGAGTTCAAGGGCGAGGGATACACAGAGCCGCGCTATTTCGGCGATGGCGTGGGAATTGCGATCAAGAAAGGGAACGGGCGTCTCCGCGAGGTGCTGGACTATGCGCTGGCTCGCGTGAAGGCATCGGGGCGTTATGAAGAACTGATGCTGCGTTATTTCCCGCTGCCCCTTTATTAGGACCCGGCCGGCAAGATCGAACGCGAGAGGGCCATCGGGCTGCCTCTGTCGCGCTTCAAGATTACAAATCCAGTCCGGCGCCGGATAAATTCCACGCTGTCCAGGGAAGCTTCTATTTTAAGGAGCTTAAGAAGATCGCTGTCGTTCAAACCCTTTAGCTGCTTAGTATGTTCAGCCCAGCCGAGCACAGGGCAGGATGACGTTACTGCGGACAGGTAAGATGTTGACTCTTCCTGAGGATCGACGAAGATCCCCGGCGATGCTCCCGTCAACGTTGGAAAATTCCAGAGCCCCGACTCCCAGGCGGCATAGGGTTTGCTCGTATTACCGTAATAAACGTGCACGGATGCGTCCCCGCACTTGGAAAGAAGGGGCCTTGCAACCTCGACGCCGCGCCAAATAGGCTTCAGGGACGTGTAATGGCGGGCGTTGGCAAAGCCTAAGGCGCTGGACGTAACAAGAAAGCAAAGTGCGGCGCCCCCCGCCGCCAACCTTTCTCGGCTCCGCTCAGTGAAACCCTCCAAAATCCAGATGCGCGCCGCGAAAATGACCAGGACTGGCAAGGCCGCTGCCCCGATCTCCCAATATCGGCTGTATATGATAGGCCGCACGAAAGACGTCATCACCGGCAGCAACGTAAAAAGCAGGAACGCAATAAGAAAAGCAGTAAAAAGAGGACGTGCCCGGATATCAAGAAGACCAAATACAAAGAGGGCACTAACGACAACGACCTGAAAATTTGCCCCCAATGCGAGTTCTTTGACCGACAGCGCTGAATTCAGAACCCAACTTACGGTAAACTCGAGCCAGCTTAGGTTGTCGACCGTGTAAAAAGCAACGCTAAGCCAAATTCCGAAGACAATGCTCGCTGATGCTCCAAGAGCAAGACCGGGCTTGAGAAGGTCTTTGCGTCCTGAGAACACAGCCAGAGCCACTAAAGCCGCCGCAAGAGATCCGCAGAAAAGCGCCGCGTAAACATGCGTCAACGCCGCAAGGCAGCCGAGCAGGATGGACCGCGTCAGATTAAGCTCGTCGGGAAAACCCGTTATCGCCAGTGAGGCGTACCAGGCCGTTACAAAGACAATAGACAGAGCGCTGGTGTAAGAGCGCCCTTCGGATGCGAAATAGAGAACAGGACCGCTCAATACAAAGGCCGCGATACCGGCGAGCGCCAGTCCACTTAACCCGAGGCGCCGTGATGGCAAATAGACTGCAACTGCGGCTGCAACAACCGCGCCGACATTAAGCGCTATGACCGTCATACCGTCGTCGGGGATAATCTGGCGCACGAAATACAATAACGAAAAATAGAGGGGGGGTTGGAATCAGTAAGGATGCGCTCGTCAAAAGCGACGGTGAACGGCACTGTTCGATCTGACGCCCAGAGCGAAAACAGATCGTCCAACATCCAGCCGCCTGCCGCACTGACGGAAGCGAGTTCGCCCGCGAAAATCAAGGTGATACACATCAAGAAACCGAAAACAACCCACGCTGGCATCCTGGAATAGAGCAAATGAGAATCGCATTTAAGCAAAGCGCTGATCCCTCATCATAATGAGCTTTCGTCTATCAGTTTATCAACCATGGCAGTTGTGAGCCTTGCACTGCGAGCAAGCCCTCACGCTGCGTAATATCCAGGGTTCTCAACAAATCTTGGGCGCTAATAAGGTTATGCCCGACGAAACGCGTGAGCGAAAAAAGGCAGCTTGCAGATTGCTGGAAAAGGCGAAAACCTAGCTCCATCCTTCGACAAGCTCAGGATGAGGTCTCAAGACCGCATTCGAGTTCAGGGGATCGGGCAAAACGTGCGATAATCCTTTCAAAAGATTCCCGACAGGAAGGAGGAAGCCATGGCCGGCAAACGCATCTTGATGATTTGCGGCGATTACAGCGAAGACTACGAGGTAATGGTGCCGTTCCAGGCCCTGCTTGCGGTTGGCCATGAAGTCCATGCCGTCTGCCCAGGCAAAAAGGCGGGCGAGCAGATCGCAACCGCGGTGCACGATTTCGAAGGGCGGCAGACCTACAGCGAAAAGCGCGGCCACAACTTCACCCTCAACGCGACATTCGCCGACATCAAGCCCGAATCCTACGATGCGCTCGTCATACCGGGAGGGAGGGCGCCGGAATATCTTCGGCTGGATCATAAGGTGATCGAGGCGGTGCAGCATTTCTTCCATGCCGGAAAGCCCGTCGGCGCCCTTTGCCA
The DNA here is from genome assembly GCA_963764115.1 of uncultured Alphaproteobacteria bacterium. Lineage (GTDB taxonomy): Bacteria > Pseudomonadota > Alphaproteobacteria > Rhizobiales > Rhodomicrobiaceae > Rhodomicrobium. Next base: position 123,389 of record CAVXRT010000029.1, on the reverse strand, counting down.
CGGAGCCCAGTTGCTAGCCGCTGCCGGAGTGCTGGAGGGACGCTCCTGCTCGGCCTATCCGGCCTGCCGTACGGAGGTAGAACTTGCGCACGGCATATATGCCGATATCGCCGTCGATGCGGCCGTGACAGATGGCAACCTCGTCACCGCGCCCGCCTGGCCGGCCCACCCGGCATGGATCAGCCAGTTCCTTGCGCTTCTCGGAACAAGGATCGTGCACTCCGCATAACGAGGCTCGTGTCTTCCGCGATTTAACGCGTCCCATCTCCGAATTGCCGCCCAGTTTGAAACGAGTTCGAACGGCAATTCGGAGACTAAGGGACACTAGCAAAAACAAATAGCTAGTGTGGCTTATGTCTCGCCATTCCCTATGAGAGCCAGCCGCCAATGCTGCAGGCAATTGCGTGACGCCGCACTAGACGCGCCAGGGCGGCCTCCTCTTCTGATTTTCCGCTTGTCCATAGCCGGAAGCGCTGAGAGTATCTATTTTCCTCGAAATTTCGGACAAGAGGTGATCGATGTCCAAAGGGCGGGCGGGCGCAGACAGCTCGGATCTTGTCACCAGTCAGATCGGTGGCAAAACCCTTGTCGATCTCGCCACCGAAACGCTTGGCGAAAAGCCGGCATTTTGGGGCCGCTATTTCACGAGCGCCGCCACGACCGGAGTCGTTGAATACCGGCAGTTGAAGGAAGGCGAACTCCTGCGGGAAAGGGATATCCGGGTGCTGCCGATCGCGCGGCAGACCAAAAGGGTCGCGGGGTCATCTGCACAAGGCGCGGCGGATGCCAAGCTCAACGCCAAGGATGTCCTCCTGACCTTCGGGGCGGACTACCTCAAATCGCTCGGAGGCAAGTTCACTATGTTTCTCGACGTCGAAAGCACGCCTCCGCTCTCGCTGTCTTACTACAAGGGTTGGGCGAGCACGCTGAGCGACTACAGCCACACTGAATCCAAGGGCGATGTAACGATCCTGCCCTGCGTCTACGGCGTTCAATCGGATGACACCACATGGCAGGCGATTGCTTCGGCCGCAGGACAAGGCGTTTCCTGCCACGGCGTCTGGATCGCACGCTGGAAATGGCGCGGCTGCAATCCCGTCCCGGATTGGAATGCGGCAGCCGTCGCCCCAAGGGTCGCCCTTCCTTGCAACGTGTTGGTCTGGCAGTATTCCGATGAGTGTCACGGCGGTGATGGCTATGATTGCAACACATCCAATCCGAACATCGACTTCGATGCGTTCATCAAGCAGCTTATTCTGCCGCCGGAAACGGTTGTCTCCTGAGGCGGCCGGGTTGCGCGCACTCATGCTTGCCTGCGCATTCGTTCTGGCGCCCACACTCGCCAGAGCGGAAGCTGAACCGGGCTGCATTATGCTCGATCCGCAGAGAAGCATCCATGTCGAGCTTTCGGCCCGCGAACCCGAGAAAACCTATTGCATCCGTGTTGAAAAGGGTCAGCATCTCCAGGCGGAGATAACGAATGCTCAAGGGGTCGAACCTTCCGGCCGGGTCATCTCTCCCGCCGGAGAAATGGATGGCGGACCGGGCGGCCCCTTCTTCCGCGGAAAAGTGAGCGAGAGCGGCATCTATCAGGTGCAGGCCGGCCAGCGAGGCCCGAAGCGGGCTGGTTCCTACGACCTCACCGTCAAAGTTACGCCGGAACGCTAGGATGCTGAAAAACCCTGACGCCCCTCATCCTTCGACAAGCTCAAGATGAGGTCGAGTGTTTCCAAGGGGGAGCCTCATGGTGAGCCTGTAGAACCATGGCAGAACCACTTTTTCGGCATCCTGCCATAGCAATAGGCCTTCAATCGCAGAAAAGTTGATCGATTCCGGAGTGTAAGAGCAGCCAGAAAGCAAGCCGGAGCAGCGGCGTTGACTGTTTCGACACGCTCACCATGAGGATAAACTCGCTGAAGACGCTCACAACCTCATCTTGAGCTTGTCGAAAGATGCAGCCAGATTGCCATTTTTTCAGCAAAATGACGAAAGATTTTTTCCATATCAGGGAGTATTGCCGGAAGCGCGGCAGTAACGAACCAATCTTTGTATTGCGTTTCTGAACTCAACCGCTGGCTTGAAGTGATCTTAAGAGAAGTTTAGAGAAGCTCTATTACATTTGCAAAGCACACTCCCGTTCATGAACGGGTTTTACACTCCTTCAATAGTCCACAGTTTTGAAAATGCAAAAGCCGACACCTTCGCAGGAAGCCGCCTTTTTGAGCGTATCGGAAATTGCCAGGCCCCCTGAAGCATATCGCAAACGCCCGGGGGCGCGGCGCGGGGTGCAGAGCATCTCCAAAAATCCTGTCATCCTTGCGCTTCGCCGTCTTGAACAGTCACAGCTCGAAACGGACAGACACGCAGCAGGCAAGGCGAGAATTGCCTACGAGGTCATCGAACAGCTTGGATGGTCAAATGCGGCCTCCGCGAACAGCCCGGATGGCATTGCGGTCAGGGCCCTCAGAGAACGCCGCAACAGGGAACGGGTCAGCCGGATCCGCGCTCAACTCGATGCCTATCTTAGCAATCAGGAAGAGATGTAGAGCCTAGCGCGTCCTGCGCAAAATCGGAACCGGTTGCGGGGCGCCGAACGCGCCGAGGCGCGTTCCGGGCGACGATCACGATGACGCCCGTATCCGATTGAACGCGGGATGCTTTGAGGCTGCTTCGCCAATCTGGCCATGCCATCTTGGACGGCGCTCGCCGCCACGCCTAGAGCACGTCATCCCGGAACGACGCCTGCGTCGTATCCGGGATCGCAACAGGCGCTTCGATTTGTAACGGCCCCGGATATGCGCTAAGGCGCATTCCGGGGTGACGATCATCGGGACGCACGACGCTCTAAAGGTAAACCGTTCGTCAACCTCCCGTAAGCGTTAATACAACATGGTTAACAGGAGCGCGCCGGATTTATTTCCGGCCTGAGTATGCTTAAGAAAGCGTCTATCCGGCGCGAAAGGAGCAGCGCCGCGCCTTACGGCTGGACGTAGGCAGGCTCGTCTAAGTCATTGATAAACGAACAGCTTTCTGTCTTCACTCGATCGCCATTAAATAGAATTTAATGCCGGAATTTTGGCATTAAGTCGGCTCGCAAAAGTCCGTTAAATATGTTTGCAATTTCACGAGTTAACCCTTTCGCCAGCCCGAAAAGCTGCGGCGCAGGCGGCGGCGATGGCGTCCCGTTCGGTATTTTCCCCTTATTTAGCAAGGGTTGGAGCGGGCTCACGGCGCGTTAACCTGTCCGCAAGGCGATTTCGCCGAAGATGTTTCAGAATAAGAAATGCGGACGAAATCGTCAGGGACAGGTTGACAAGCAGAGGCCGCTTTGCGCAACTTGCATACAAAAATGCATCCAGCCTGCGTCCGATTAAGGGCGCGATGCTTCAAGAGCCTGCTGCAACTTGGGCGGCAATTCGGAGACGGGACACTAGCGCATCCGGCGCCAAGAGGTGCTCGGCCGGGACAATATATTGAACGCCGCCTCAAGACCGCCATAATGCTTCATTTGTTGCGTGTTGGGCTGTGTTTCAGTCCCTGCAGCATGTTGCAACTCTAAACACATGCCAGGATAGAATCAAAAGCGGGTTCTAAGTTTTTGTTTTGTCGTGCGTCTTATCGGAAAACCGCTTCGCACTTTTCTGGACGCACTCTCGCAGCGGTGATGCCAATGATGGGTTATAAAGAAATTTTGGAACCCGTTTTACGTCAATCCAATTTACCGGTGGTTGTAGAAAAATTTCGCAACAAGGCGCTTTCATATAAGTTGATCAGAGATGCCGATCTGCAATTTGAGTTGATAAAAGGTCTCAGAGTCTCAGCCGATCGTATTCTTTTTGACACCCTTGGAAAAGTATCTGTCGACTTGGCCGGAATGCCAAGCCTCGCTGTCAGATTTTCAGGCGCCGGCGAGTACAGACGAGAAGAGCGACGTGTATATCTGACAGGTTTTAAAGTTCTCAATGACGCGGCGGGTCTCGGAAATAAATTGGTCGACATTATAGGGATTGGTGTGGGGCGCTCTCTCCATGTGACCGAGAACGATGACAATCTTCTTCTCTCCCTGTTTCCAGAGGCAAGCGCTCAATAGACCCTGGAGCAACGTCGGCGATAACCGCCCCATCGAGATCACCCCGACCGAGGGCATTTACGTTTGCGTGGTATCAACGCGCTGGAGAACCGTTGCCCGCCGCGGGGTTCACGTCGACCGCCACCTCAACTTCGTGCTCCCCGCCGCCGAGCAACACGCCGCTGACCGGGCTCACGTCCTGGAAGTCTCGACCGAAGGCTATGGCGATATGCTCCTCTTTGGGGATGAGATTGTTCGTGGGATCGAAGTCGACCCAACCCCATTCGGGCGACCAGACCGAGACCCAGGCATGGGACGCATCCGCGCCGACAAGCTTCGGCTGGCCCTCGGGCGGGTAGGTAAGCAGATAGCCGCTGACATAGCGCGAAGCGAGGCCGAGCGTGCGAAGGCATGCGATTTCGAGGTGTGCGAAATCCTGGCAGACGCCTCGCCTGATCTTCAGCACCTGCTCGACCGACGTCGCCGCGTCGGTTGCTCCGGTCTGGTACTTGAATTCGCGGTGAATTGTTGCAGTGATGTCTTGCACCGCTTCGAGGAGGGGGCGGCCCTCAGGAAAGCTTGGTCGCGCGAATTTGTAGATGTCGCGCGTCGGCCGGATGTATCGAGACGGGCAGGTATACCGAACGGCTTCAAAAGTCTCGGGGCCGAGGTTGGCGCGAAGCTGCGCCGCGACGTCGTCCCAGCTCGCAGACCGGTACGTCTCAATGGGTTGTGGCGCTTGAACGTCAACCTGCGACCTGGAATGAATTTCCAGCTTCGTATGGTCCTGCTCGATGGTGATGATCGAAGCTGGATTTCCGAAATCGTCCATGAGCTCCGTTTTCGAGGCGGGCGCCGGATCGATGATCAGGCTGTGGCGCAGGACGGTCTGGCGCATGTGCGACCGGGGCGTCAAATGCAACAGGTGGTGGGACTGCGAAACAGGCGCGGAGTATCGATAGATTGTCCGGTGGCTGATCTCGAAATTCATAGGCCGCGCCCGAACCGGGTGTAGACGCGCCGGAGCTCGTCTTCGGTGAGATTGAAGTAACGGCGCGTAATTGCTTCGGAAAGCTTTGGCAACCCCGAAATGAGGTGGTTCAGCAGTTCTTGCAGCTCGGGCCGGTTCCCTTCCGCATCGGCATGTTCGAGGCTCGTAACCCTGGCAAGGCGCACTCGGGTCAGAAGGTCGAGAATCAGGCGCTGCTCCTCGTTGTGAGGCGCATGCGGCGAGGCCTGAGGCAACGCGTGAAGGTGATCGTGGATAGCGCAGAGCTGGAATCCGATGCCGCGCGGGTTCGATTCGTCGACCATGAGAAGATCGAGAACCAGCGAAAGGATCGGAGCGAACAGATAACGCTGCCGGAACGTGATGGTGCTATCCGCGACATTCAAAACGAAGAAAAGGCGCGCCGTTTCTTCGTCTTCCGCCCGCTCCTCGCCAAAGAGCGCGAGAAGCAGTTCGGCAAGGTTGAACGCGCGCTCAAGGCGCCGGCCCATATCCTGAAACCGCCAGCCGTAGTTTCGCGTCATATTCTCCGCGGTCAGCCCGTTCATGGACGCGAGCGTGACAATGCCTGCACTCAGCCGGTCGAGAAGCGCAACGGTATCGGCGATATCGACAGCTTTCGGCGACGCGATGTTCGAGAACCGCAACAGCGTCTGCCAAACCTCCAGCGACAAGCGCTCGCGCACGATGCTGCCGACCCGCAGCATATTACTTTCGAGGCCCGGAAGGCTATGTGTGCGGCCGGGCGCTGTCATGAGGAGCCTCACAGCCTGCTCAATCTCGCGCACGTTCGGACTCAGCTCGGTGGCGGCGTTGGCGGGCTCGTCCTTGGAGAGGATCAGTTCCAGCGCCCTGCGCCTTCCATCACCGCGATCCAAGGCGCCGGTGTCGTCCGCGCGCGTAAGCGCGCCCCGCGCAATGCGCATGACCCAATCCGCCCGCTCGCAATAACGCCCCAGCCAATAGAGATTGTCGGCGATGCGGCTGCGCAGGCCTATCCCGGCGCGTAAGACCCGCGCAACCTCGCCTGCGGGGCGCATGAGCGTCACGTGGGGCGCGTGCGTCTCGTCCTCTGAAGCGATCCACACATCGCGCGAATGGCCATCCATGGCTGACATTGCAACACCGGGCGTGCCATCCAGCGACATTGCGAGGCCGCTTGGCATCACGCGGTAATCGCCATCGACCGCGACAACGTAAAGGCGCACCGCGAAAGGCCGCGCCTTGAGACCGTCGGCTGTCCAGGACGGTGCGGTTGAGCAGTCATGCCGTTCTTCGGCGACGTAATCCTGCCCGTTCATCTCAAGGTCGAATTTCAGGGCCTCGAGTTCGCGCGGCGGAAGGGTATCGGGCATGATCCCGAGTTCGGCGCGCCCGGGCCTTCCCGTTCCTTCGTGCGCATGTCGGATGACGAAGCGCTCGGGGTGCGCGAAGACGAAAACGCGGGCTTCCATTTCGCCGAGCCACCGGCGAGCCGGCTCGTGCAGGATGAGGTCCTGGCCGAGAAGCGTGCGCGCGACTTGCGGAAGATGCGGCGCAAGCCCACGATTTTCGACAACCGATGACCCCAGGAAATTCATAAGAAGGCGCTGGTTCTTCCGCAACGCCTGGACGAGGCCGACCGGCCCCGCGAAGCCGTTCGGATGGAGTTCCAGAGGATCGCAATCCAAGCCGGGGACGCAGCGGATCATGAGGTCGATCGGCTTCAGGCCCTCCAGCGTCTTCATATAAACGCGGCTGCCGATCACGCGCAGGTCGCCGCCTTCGACAAGCTGGAAGCCAAGATAGCGCGAAAGATAGGCGTGGCTGAAATAGTCCTCATGACGCGGCCCGGGCGTCAGAAGCGTGATCAGCGGGTCATCGCGCTCGATGCGCTGCAGGAGCTCTGTCTGGAATTGCTGGAAATGAGGCGCCAGCCTCACGCCCTTGCAGGCGCGGAACACGTCGCCCATGAGCTGGCCATGCAGAAACCGGTTGGCCAGCGGGAAACCGACGCCCGCCGGAGTTTCCGCGTGGACGTCGATGATTCTCCACGCGCCGCTCATATCGCGGATCAGGTCGGCGGCGAAGAAGTTGATCAGATGCGTTTCGGTCTTCGGTTCACGGCAGGCGTGAAGGAAAGCCGGGTCGCTGAAAACAAGCCGCGGCGGAACCTTGCCGGACCTGATCAAAGATTGCGGCCCGTAGAAATCCTTCGCGATGAGATCGTAAAGCGTGGCCCTTTGAACGAGCCCGCGCTCAAGCTCCGCCCATTCCGCGCTGGATATGATGATAGGGATCAGGTCAATCGACCATGGCTGGCGGCTTCCAGGCTCCGCGAACAGATCGTGGGCGATCTCGTTTTCCCGGACGAGACGACGCAGGCGCTCCTGGCGCCTAAACTGCTCTTCAGGAGTGAGAGCGCCGAAGGCGTCGGAGAATGCTTTCCAGTGCTCCCGAACGGCTCCATCGGCGCCGACGGCCTCATCGAAGCCACCGGCGGCTGGCGTGTAGCCGGCTAAAAGACTTTCCCGCGGGACCAGATTCGTCAATGTGCTGCTCATGGCCCGCACTAAGCCGCTCCCGACCGTGCCGGTACGTGTAATCCAATAATGTTCGTCATACCGCCCGTCCCCCGCCTAGACACCAAAAAATCTTCGGCGTCTTCAGACAAGTCTAACATCCCTTTGCAGGCTGCGCCAGCGAAGCCCAGCCATACAACCTTGTCCAAGCCAAGGCAACGCGCGCTAACGTATGTGGTTATATTGCGAGGTGCGATGCACTTCTCTCAGAACAGCTTGAGCCCGGGAGGCAAAGGCAAACCGCTCGTGAGCGCCTGCATCTTTTCAGCCATCGTTTTTTCCGCCTTTTGCTTAGCATCATTGTGAGCCGCGAGGATAAGGTCTTCGAGGATCTCCGCCTCATCAGGCTTGATAAGGCTGGGATCAATCGAAATTCGCGCCATCAAACCCTTGCCGGTCAAGGTCACTTTGACGAGCCCGCCTCCTGAGGTTCCCTCCACCTCCATGTTTTCGAGTTCGACCTGCAGCTCGGCGATCTTGCTCTGAAGCTCTTGAACTTGCTTCATCATGTTCAGGGGATTTTTCATAAATGCCTCCTCGCGTTGACTTTTGCGCTAATCGAGCGAGCGCACGCTCTTGATTTCTGCATCCGGGAAATGATGCATCACATTCTTGACCGCCGGATGTCTTCGGATTTCCTCAACAGCCCGGGCTTCTTCCTCGCGTCTGCGAACGCCGAGCGGCGGCATGCCCCGCTCTTCGGAAAGGGAGACGATCCAGCGCTCGCCCGACCAGGCCTGTAACTTGCGCGCCAAATCCGGCGCGAGGTTCCTGGGCGCGGCGTCGAGGGTATGAAGCTCAAGAAAGCCCGGCCCGAATTTCACGAGTTCCACCTGTTCTTCGAGGGCGATCTTGAGCTTGATGTCACGAAGCTGGGCCGCATAGCCAACAATATCCTCGAAGGAGGTAAATCTCCGCGCGGTTTGCGCTTCGGCGCGTGAGCCTTCCCGCTCGTCCTCGGCACGCTCCTCGTTCTGCGCTTCGCGCGCGGCGTCAGGAGCGGCGGGCAAAACCGTCTGCCGGGTTTCTGCTCTCTTCTCCGCCCCGTGGGCTGGATTGCCTTTCAACTCGCTGATGATTTCCGCAGGCGAAGGCAGCTGCGCGGTGTAGCACATGCGGATCACGAGCATCTCGACCGCGGCGAACGGCCTTGGCGCGCGCGCCGCTTCTTCGAGGCCTTTCAGGAGCATCTGCCAGGCCACGGAAAGTCGGGGAACCCCAAGCTCGGCCGACAGCTTGTCCGCGCGAGCGCGGTCCTCGGATGAGAGGTCCGCGGGGTGGAGCCCGGGCACGGCCTTGAGGCGGCTCAGCGCGTGGACGGCGTCGGCGGCGTCGGTCAGGATCATAAGCGGATCGCCGCCCTTGTCATGCAGCGCATTCAGCGAGGAAAGCGCCGCCTTCGCGTCGCCCGCAAAAATGCGATCGAGGAGATCGAAAATCGCCGCCCGCCCGGACAGCCCGAGCATTTCAGCCACCGCAGCAGCAGTCAGATGCCCCTGGCCCAGCGCCAGGGCCTGATCGAGGAGCGAAAGGCCATCGCGGACCGAGCCTTCAGCAGCGCGGGCAATCAACGCGACCGCCCCCTCCTCGGCCGTATGCCCTTCTTTCCCAAGGACGCGCGCGAAATGCGCAGCCAGAACCGCGGCATCCACGCGGCGCAGGTCGAAGCGCTGGCAGCGGGAGAGGATCGTAACCGGAACTTTGCGGATTTCGGTCGTCGCGAAAATGAACTTTACATGCGGCGGCGGCTCTTCCAGCGTCTTCAGAAGCCCGTTGAACGCGGACTTCGACAGCATGTGCACTTCGTCGATGATGAAGACGCGGTAGCGCGCGGAGGCGGGCTGGTAGCGGACGGCCTCTATGATTTCGCGAATGTCATCAATACCGGTGTTGGAGGCCGCGTCCATTTCGAGAACGTCGACATGGCGGCTTTCCATAATGGCCTGACAGTGGACGCCAAGCTCGGCGATGTCGAGCGTCGGCTTCTCCGGCGCGCCCGGGCGCTCGTAATTCAAGGCGCGGGCAAGAATGCGCGCCGTAGTGGTTTTGCCAACGCCCCGCACGCCGGTCAGCATATAGGCTTGCGCGATGCGATCCATTGCAAACGCATTCCGCAAGGTGCGAACGAGAATGTCCTGGCCGATCAGGTCGTCGAGCGTTTGCGGCCGGTATTTGCGGGCTAAAACGACATAAGGCTGCGCCGCCGAGGTATCCGTCTTCGCCGCCGCTTGCGCCGGGGGATTATCGCTGGATGTGCTCATGTGCCACGGCGGACGGGTCCAGCATTCGAGAAACTTGAAGACCCCAAGACATGAGAGGGCGGTGAGAGGCTGGACAACAACCCGCATCGGATTCGTTAGGGCTGCTTCCTTCCGGACCTGACCCGGTTGGCGAGCGATACGTCTGCGCCAACCTCTCGCCCCCTATATTGCCGGTTCGGAGCGCTTACGCAAGTCCGGTGTGCGCCTTTCCAAGCCTGAACATTTGACGCAATTGTCACGCCCGCGTTCTTCGTGGAGCTTTCAAAGGGGAAGCGGGCATTTGGCTTTTGTGAAAGGCATCGGTGAATTTGTCCTCAATAGCCGCAACTTTTCCGATTTCACATTCCCAAATGACGAGCACTCGCCAGCCAAGCTTCATGAGCTCATTTCCCACACGCTCGTCGCGGGCCACATTTTTGCTGATCTTGTTTATCCAGTAGTCTCTGTTGGCCTTCGGCGTTCGCGCGCCACGAGCGCAATCGTGGCCATGCCAAAAACAACCGTGAACAAAGATAGCGGTACTCCAGCGGGGAAGAACAATATCCGGCTTTCCAGGCAACCCGCATCCGCCAAGGCGAAAGCGCAATCCTCTGCCATGAAGCATGCTTCGGATTCTTAGCTCCGGACGAGTGTCCGATCCTTTGACAGCGCGCATGACGCGGCTGCGTTCGGCGGTCTGCTCCTCAGGGCTTAATCTCGATTTTGAGGCTTGGGTCAGTTTCTATCTCTTCGATGATCTCATTGTAACAAGCCACGAGGTCTGCAATTGCTTCTCTCAGCCCGTCTGCCTTGGTTGGCAGCGACTCGCCCGCTTTCGCAAATCACGCGGCGCGAAGGTTCTCAGCAGGGGTTCAATGACATGCGCCGCCAAATGCCGGACTACGGGCACTACGACGCCATCCCCTGGTGGTAAGCATCGTTGTAGCGGGCCGGCAGCGAATATTCATCTGGCAAGCCCATGAGTTCGCGCGGCTTCCCTGGCCGACAATAAACGCGATCTAACGACGTCGGCCTGGACAATCATTATAGTTTGGCGGCTTGATCCTCCGGCTGGCGTCCTAAGACACCCTGCAACGTCGTCAAAGCGAACCTCCGCTCTTTGCACTTTACCGCCCATCCCATCTGGACGCGTGCGGCGATAGACTGTTCCAACAACTTTCTTTTTAAGCTTCTTGGCCGCTTCCACTTTTTTCAGGTTCTGAGGGCTCATGAGCTCCAGAATGCGACTGGTTTCTCCGGGAGAATGCCACTCAACTCCCTGCGGTGCGGCGTCGATGTAATCAGCCAAGGTCGTATTTCTAACCGGGGGATGAGGCAAATCCCACCAAACCCATTTTTGTCGAACGGAATCCGGCAAGGTCGAGACTGCCTCTCTCAGCGCAGCCGGATGCCACCAGATCGAAGGCGTTCGCCCCGCTATTCCCGCATCCGCATGCATATCCTTTTGAAATGCAACTATGAAAACTCTTTTTCGCGATTGGGGTATGAAGTGAACCGCATCAATTACGAGAGCGCCAAGCTTATAGTTCGCGGAAGAGACGGCGCCAGCTATGGTGGCGAAATCGCGCCCTGCATCACTTTTTAAAATACCGCAGACATTTTCTAAAACGATGACGCGAGGAGCGCGCCCCGAGTTCTGGAGTTGACGAATCAGATGCCAGAAAGGCCAAAACATCCCGCTTCGCTCTCCATTCAAACCTGCTCCGTTTCCGGCGAGAGACAAATCCTGGCAGGGAAAGGATGCCCAAGCGAGATCTGCAGTTCCTGGCAACTCTTCGGATTTTACATGCCGTATATCCTTAACCACGAGCGAGCCACCGCCGTGGTAAGCCCTATAGGCTGCTGCTTTGACCTCGTCGAAATCATTCGCGAAAGTGCAGGTCCATTTTGACCCGAGGCCAATGCCGGACATGCCGCCGCCTGCAAAAAAATCGTAGTATGTAAAAGCCATAGCAAATCCGAATGAGGAGACGCTGCAGCGAGATGTACCAGGGTCAGACCAGAACCAAAAGTGAACATTTCGTTTTGCACAGGTTCAGATGTATCGTAGCTTTCCGTTTTGCGCGCCGCTCATATGCATCGCGGCTTTGTCACAAGAAGGTGGCATCAAAGCGGACTTGCAACTTCATCGCGCCGCACCGTAATTTTCTGGAGTGGCTGACAAGCTCGACCTGGGAGGGAGAATGGCTGCTGCCGATCCTAACGAAGACTTCTACAAGAGCCTGAGGAAACCGAGCATCGCTGCGGAGATCCTTTCCGAAGCGTTGCCCTATATGCAACGCTACGATCAGGCGACGGTGGTGATCAAATATGGCGGCCACGCCATGGTCGACGCGAAGCTCGCCGAAAGCTTTGCGCGGGACATCGTGATGCTCGAACAGGCGAGCGTGAAGCCGGTCGTGGTGCATGGCGGCGGCCCGCAGATCGCGAGCTTGCTCGGCCGGCTCGGCATCAAGAGCGAATATTCCGCCGGCCTTCGCGTGACCGATGCGGCGACCGTGGAAGTCGTGGAGATGGTTCTCGCCGGCACGATCAACAAACAGATCGTCTGCCAGATCAACCAGCTAGGCGGTCACGCCGTCGGCATCTCCGGCAAGGATGGCAATCTCCTGATCGCAAAAAAACTGACGAGAACAGAGGTCGATCCGGATTCGAACATCGAGCGCGTGGTCGATCTCGGCTTTGTCGGCGAGCCGGATGAAGTCAATCCTCGCATCGTGCAAGTGCTTGCGGCTAAGGAGTTCATTCCTGTTGTGTCCCCTCTCGGCCTCGGCCGCGATGGCACCACCTTCAATATCAACGCCGATACTTTTGCGAGCGCACTTGCAGGAGCGCTCAAGGCGAAACGCCTTATGCTTCTCACTGACGTTGCAGGCGTGCTCGGCAAGGACAAGAAGCTTATCCATCGCCTGACCGTTTCCGAGGCCAAAGCGATGATGGCGGACGGCACGATCACGGGCGGCATGATCCCCAAGATCGAAAGCTGCCTCAGCGTGATCGAACAGGGCGTGGAGGGCGTTGTGATCCTCGACGGGCGCGTGCCGCACGCCGTGCTTCTGGAACTGTTCACCGAGCACGGCGTCGGCACACTGATCGAGCGCGATGCGGATGGCTGATGCGGCGGCTGGCAGGGCCAGCATCGCGGAAGCCTTCGCGCAAACACGGCTCTGGATCTTCGACCTGGACAACACGCTCTACCCGGCGGAGTGCAATCTGTTTGCGCAGATCGACCAGCGCATGTCGGCCTTCATCCAGAATCTTCTCGGGCTCGATCCGGCCGCCGCCCGAAAGGTGCAGAAGGCGCTTTATTACGAGCACGGCACGACGCTTGCCGGCCTGATGGCCAAGCATGACGTCATGCCGGAAGTCTTCATGGATTTCGTGCATGACATCGACCTCGCCCCGGTCTCGCACATGCCGGAGCTGGCGGAGGCGATTTCGCGGCTCGAGGGACGCAAGTTTATCTTCACGAACGGTTCGGCGCGCCATGCCGAGCGCGTCGCGGGAAAGCTCGGCGTGCTCGACATGTTCGACGGCATCTTCGACATCGCGGCGGGTGGTTATGTGCCGAAGCCGAAACCGGAATCCTTCGCGCGCTTCCTCGATTTCTGCGAGGGCGGAAACTGCAAGGCCGCCATGTTCGAGGACCTGCCGCACAATCTCGAAGCGGCGCATGATCTCGGCATCGTCACCGTGCTCGTTCGCTCAGACTATGACGATCACCCGTCTCAGCACGCGCTCAAGGAGGCGGAAGCGCTTCCCCCATACATCCACTTTGAGACGGACAACCTCACGCATTTTTTGAGTGACGTTGTCCTGGGGCAGCTTGTGGATAAGGGATAGGTGGAAAAATTCCGCCGCCAATACGCCCGACCCGCAAACCGTAACTCAGCATCCCTGGCGCGGAGTGCGCAAAATCTGAGCCGCAGCGACGCGCATCCGCGTCCGATTGAAGGCAGGAGCGCTTCTCGGCCCTCCGGCGGCTACCGTCTCCGATGGCGCCCGCCCTAGCATTACAGTTGCGGCCTCGCGGTTAACGGTTCGTTCGCAGCGCTGAGCATTAATCTAAAGCTGGTTAACAAGACCGCGGCCGATTTATTTCCGGTCCAATTTACATTTGATTAGGCTTAACCATGCATTTATCCGGCGCAGACGAGGCCTACGAACGGCGGTAGACAGCGGTTCCAACGCGTTGAAAATGAACAGCTTTTTTACCGTCAGCCGCCCCATTAAATAGAATTTAATGCCGGAATTTTGGCATTAAATGGGCTCTGAAAAGTCCGTTAAATATAATCCCGGATTCCCCTGTTAACCACGCCCGCGCCAAAGTCAGCCCGGGGCGTGCGCCGGGACGCCGTCCGTTCTGAAATTTTCGTAGCAATATCAATAGCTTATTCGTTAACTTCCCGGCAAGGCGCTTTCTCATACAATTCTCACTCAAGAAAAATCCATGACGCAAACGTAAGCGGGACGGGGATGAAGTGAGGTCCAATGATGCAGAAAAGCCTATTGAGGCCCGCATGCGAGTAAGCGCAGGACGCTTTAGGACGCCGTTTCGAGCCGAAGGTTCGCCCCCCGCCCGCGCCTTTCCGGCCTGTTTCGGGCCAGCGCCGCAGGCAGCGGCGCTAAGCTTCGCTACTTAAGGTTGCTGAGGTACGACGCCACCGCCTCAATCTGGGGCTCTGTCAACTGGTGCTGAACGGGCGCTTTCACGCCATCCTGTTCCTTGTTGATGATGTTCCAGTTCGTAAGCACCTTGAGGGCATAAGGATAGACCTGACCCGCGAGCCGCGGGGTCATGTCAGAGCCTTTCGCTTCGGCGCCGTGGCAGCTCGTGCATGCCGGAACGCCGGCTTCCGGAACCCCGGTTTCATAAAGCTTCTTGCCCTGAGGGATGAGGTCCCTGTTGCCGCCGCCGGAGGGAGGTGGATTGAGCCCGTTGAAATAGGTGGCGACGGCCTTCCTGATCGCGGGGTCGACGCTTCCAAGCACCGGCACCATGAACGTTTCCGCCGTGACATTATCGCGCTTGTGTTCGGAAATGATCCCGAACTTCGCCTCGAGATAGGGGACCGTCTGCCCTGCGAGCCGGGGCACGGAATAGGCTGCTGCAAGGCCTTGCCCATTCTGGCCATGACATTTCTTGCAGTATGCTATCTTGGCCTCGACGTCTCTCGAATGCTCCGTTCCGTTCTCGGCATATGCCGGAATCGCAAGCGCCAGAATCGCCGCCGGCAGTGCACATCGCAAACCGATACGCTTCATAATCTCGCCTCCCGCCTCTGATTTGAGTTTCCGGAAGAAGACGTTCATCCGGTAGCGCCGTCCACCATCCCGACCAGGCTTGGGCGGACAAGAGCCAGAAAATAGAAAGCCGATTTTCTGGCGCTAAGCGCATCATTTCTAAAAATGGAGATACATCACATGCAGCAATATATCACTGCTACTCTTTAACGCGGCCTTAGCTTTCAACAAAGTGAGCCGGAAAGGGTTTTCCACAAAAGGCCAGACCGCGATCATCAAGCGCCGTTGCTAATGCGACGTCCGCGTCGTGAATGGCACGGGAGAAGCGCCGGATGGAGACCGCAGCGTGGACAGCTTCTCGGCGGACGCGTTCAGCGCCGCCAGATTCAGTGTCCCGCTTTTGATTGCGTCTGCGACCCCGCGAGCGACGAGATCTCTGATTGTGGCCGGGCTTTCCCTCCCGCCATCGATGACGAGCACATCGCATCCCCGGTTGAAATTGGCTGCGGCTTCGGCGGCGTCGCTTCCCTGGCTTACACTAACGAGGCAAAAGCGCGGCCCCCGGACAAGCCCGTCATAGGGGGCAAATGGCTGTCCGCCACTTGTCACAGAGACGGCGATCGGCATGACGGGATAGGAAACAAGCAGGGTTTTCAGTGCGCGAACGGCCATGTCGCTGCTATCGACAAGCGGAACGGTGACGATGTTGTCGTCCCTGTGACCCAGGATGAATGTCTTCGCGTAAACGCCGGCCTGAAGGGGGCTTTCGCCGAAGCTTGCGGAGGGGTCGCGTGCTGCTCCCTCCGTTCCGACTACCGGGCCGAAATTCAGGGTGAAACCGAGACCGGCGAGGTAGGCGCCGAGCGAGCGGTATGTCAGGTAGGCATAGTCGGGGTCCCCCTTGGCGGCGACATCACGCTCGGAAGGCCATGCCTCGAAATCCTTGATGCGCGGAAACGCTCCGCCAGCGCCGCCGATCTCGCTGATGGCGAACATCGGTTTGGCGCCGTTGCCACCCTGCGACAGGAATTTGATGAGGTCCTTCAGCTGTCCTTTCGATTGAACATTGTCGCTGCCGAACATGGCGCCGGCGATGAGCCCGTCATGGATGAGCGCGCGAATCGCCTTTGGTCCGCCGTCCGAGGGCTCTTTGCCGCCGAACCGCATGATGATCAGGCGCCCCGCAGCGTGGTTGATTTCCGGATCGATTGTTGGGACGGCTGGATTCTGCGGCTGTGGCTTTGCCTCGGCGGCTCCTTGCGCCGGCTCCTTGCTTTTTTTGGCAGGCTGCGGCGATCCCGATTTGGTGTCCGCCGTTTTCTTGGCTGGCTGGAGTGAGCCGGGTTTCGATTCGGCCTTGTCGCGCCGGGCGCCCTGGCGCACCCGATCGAGTTCCTTCTGCAGACGCTTGTGCGCTTCCGCCGTATCTGCGTCATCCCCGGAAGCGGCGTCGTTTTCCGCAGTTTTCACCGGTCCGCCGGCAGCCAAATCCCCCGAACCGTCAAGCGACGGTAGCCCAGGAAAGGTTGCGCCGCTATACTCCGCCGCGCGACCCGTTGCGGCTGAAGCTGCGGCAAGCAGGGCAAGGCCGAGGGCCAGTGCGCCCACAATGGAATCTTTTCGATGCATAGGCAGGTATATCGGTGGTTTTCTGGATGTGTTAGCGGAATGCACGGAATGGGTAAAGAAGCCTTACCCCTTTTTGACAATTGGGCGTTACCGCAAAGCCTCAAGGTGCTGACAGCGCTGGCATTATCAAGTGCTTTGCTGGGCTTTTCACCTGCTGCGCGGGCTGCAGCCGATAAATCACTCATCAAATCTCAGGAAGCCAGCTCCGCGCTTCTTCGAGGACGATTCGATCTGGCTGTGGCGGCGTATGACGATGCGCTGAAGGAGACCACCTTGCCCTCCTCCAGCCAGGCAAGCCTTTACAGCGACCGCGGCGTCGCCAAGTGGCGGCTGAAGCGGCTGGATGAGGCCATCGCGGATTTCACGAAGGCCGTTTCGCTCAACCCTGAATACGCGCCCGCCTACAACAACCGGGGCAACGTTTACCTGGAGATGAACCGTGCCGAGGACGCCTATAAGGATTTCGATCACGCCGTCTCGCTGTCGCCGGATTTCGGTGTCGCCTACAGCAACAGGGCCAATGCAAGTCAGAGGCTGAACAGGCTCGATGCGGCGGAAAAGGATTTCCGCAAAGCCATCGAGCTGATGCCGGGAAGCGCCGTTCCGCTCAACGGGCGAGGGAAGATCGCAAGCGCCGGGGGCCAATATTATACCGCGCTTCGTTATCTGAACCGGGCGATCTCGCTCAACGCACAATATGCGCCCGCCTATCAAAACAGGGCTGTGGTCTACACAGCCCTCAAGCGGAATGAGGAGGCGGCGCAGGACCTGGACAAAGTGATCGCGCTGGCTCCGGACAATGCAAACCTCTACGTTGCCCGGGGCAAAGCCTATGCCCGGGACAATCGCTGGTCGCAGGCCTTCCGGGACTTTTCCAAAGCTGTAGAACTCGCGCCAGAGAATGTAGCGGCGTTGATAGGGCGCGCGCAACTGAACCTCGACAGTAAGCGCGCCAGCATGGCCTTGGAAGACCTCAATCATGCGATCACGCTCGATGCGAAGGCCGCGGAGGCGTATTTCTGGCGCGGACAGGCTCGTTACTATGCTGGCGATGCTCCAGGCGCTGACGCCGATCTGAGCAAAGCCATCGAGATCAACGCTTCCTTCGCCGATGCTTACCGCGTCAGGGGATTTATCGGGAGCGCGCGGGCAAGCGGGATGAGGCCATCGCGGATTACCGCCACGCAGTTGAACTCGATCCCTTCTCAAAGGAAGCACGCGACGCCTACAAGGCGGCGAGTGGAGACACGGCGGACAGCATCGTGAAACCATTGGCTTCCGCCGTGGAGGGCTGGGAGGTCTTCCGCTCGGGCTCGGGCCAGTACACGGCCTTGAACGAGCGCTATTCGAAGATCCCCATTCTTCTCGAAGTTCCAGGAAACGGCCCGGCGCAGATCGTTGAGTGGACGCCTTTGAAGGACAGCCTCTCCGGCATCGGCCTTCTCCGCTATCGCGCCAACGAAAAAACGGAATACGTCGTCATCATCGATTTGTCGCGCGGGCAGGTCGTCAGCATCGAACCCTATATCCTGGGCGATGCGAAATCGAAATGGGCGTGGACACAGAATGCCGTCACGGTGACCGATCCGGATGGCCTCGCGAGCTTCTATGAACTGAGAAAAGGGGTGGACCCGAGAGCTTCAGTCGCTCGGCGGGATGACAACTCGTTCTCAGTCTTCGGGGGCGGCAGACGCGGCGGCGGCAGAGGCGGCGGTCCAGGCCTGTTCGGCTGGCTGTTCCAATGACAAAAAGCCAGCCCAGGACAAGAGGCTGGCTTTACCATGCTAAAGTAGCTACCGCGCGGAGCATGCAAATTCGGAGGGCAACCAGGGCGTATCCAGACAAGTGTTATCCCACCCGCGTGCATTCGACCTGTGTCTCCAGCCGGAACCGTAGCCGTAACCGTACCTCGGGCCAGAGTTCCAGTATCGCGTCGGAATGGGCCGATATGTATGCCCGTAACCATAATGCCGGTGATAAGGTCTCGTTTGAGCTGTTGCGCCAGCCAAAGGCGTAACAAGCATTGCCAGGGCGGCCGCCAGAGCCACCGCTTTTTTGCTTCCGACCATGTCATTCTCCTCGCTTGAAGCTGTTCAAGCGAGGGAAGTGATTTATCAACGCAGACGTTGCGTAAAATTCCGTTGATCGAGCAACGAGTTTAATCCGGGACGGCACGGCCGCCCGGGAGCGTCTCTAAGTATGAAAACCGAACCGTTGGGGGCGGCCCTTTCCAATTTCAGGCTGAGCGGGCGCCAAGCGCCGCGAAGATAAACGCGAATCCCGTCAGCAGCATGTTGACGCCGACAAACAGCCCGAGAACCCAGAGCGCGGTCGACGGCCATTCAGCGACGACAAGCCCGGCCAGCAGGAAGTCGATCAAACCGGTAATCAGCAAAAGCACCCAGCGCCCGGTTTCTCCCTTGACCGAGAAAGCTAGGATCCAGCTGGCGACGCCATGAATGACGAAATAGGCCGTGAGCAGCATGGTCAGAGTGACCGCGCCTTCGAGAGGATACCAGGCCACGATGAAGCCTAGGATCGCAGTGAGGACGGCGAGCACGAGAGACGACCAATAGCCTGGCGCGCGCGTCGAGCGGACCAGTGAAACCCCGCGGAATATGCCGGAGAAGAACAGGAGCCAGCCAACAAAGGCGGCCGTGGCGACCGCCGCCAGTTGCGGGAGGGCGACGGCTATCATCCCGAAGATGACAAGCAGCACCCCTTGCACCGTGAAGAGCCGCCAATGCTCCTTCAGGTTGCTCCGCACCGCGCTTTCAAAATCTTCCTGGTTGACGCTTGGCGAGGTCATCGCTTTTCTCCCATTTGGCTGAATGCTCGTTATGCTCCGTATTACGGCTATTCAACGCGGACATGATTAATAAACTCTCCCGACGACAGAAATGTTACGCTGCGAAAGGCGACAATCCTTGAACTATCGCCATGTCTATCACGCGGGGAATTTTGCCGATGTCCTTAAACACATCGTCCTCCTCCTCTGTCTGGACTACCTCCAGAAGAAGGAAGGTCCGCTCTGCCTGATCGACGCTCATGGCGGGGCCGGGATTTATGATCTGCGCTCCGAAGAGGCGGCGAAAACGGCCGAATGGAAAAGGGGCATCGGCAGCCTTCAAGGAAAGGCATGCGCGCCCGGCGATCTGCAGCTTTACCTTGACGCCGTGCAGAGGGATTTGAGGGAGGGTCGCTATCCCGGTTCCCCGCTTCTCTTCGCGCGCCGACTGCGGCCACAGGACAGGCTGATCGCAAACGAGCTTCACGAGCCGACGTTTGAAACGCTTCGCGGCACGCTCGCGCCATTCAAAAACGTGCGCACGATGAGGATGGACGCCTACGAATGCATCCGCGCGCAGATCCCGCCCAAGGAACGGCGCGGGTTGGTGCTGATCGATCCACCCTTCGAAGAAAAGGACGAATTTGAAACGTTGGCTCGCCAGATGCAGCAGTGGAAAAAACGCTGGGCCAACGGCGTGTTTCTCCTCTGGCACCCGATCAAGGCGCACTTGCCGGTGACGGCGCTGAAGGAGGCGGCGAGGGGCATCGGGCTTCGCCGCACATGGTCGGCGGAAACGCTCATCTTCCCGCGCAGTCAGTCCGAGACCCTGAACGGCTGCGGCGTCATCGTTTTCAATGCGCCTTATACCGTCCCGGAGCGGGTGGAGGCGCTGTTGCCGTTCCTAAAGGATGCGATGCGGCTTCACGCCGCCGCTTGCGCCTGGGAGGCGCCCGGCCGATGAGAAGCGCCTGCTGTCGTTACAGCCGGATCAGGAGCGCATAGGGAATGTAGGCGAAAATCAAAGGCACCACGATGGCCGCGACGGTGCGCTCGATCATGATCGCGCGGCCTGGCCGCCGGCCTTCCGCGATGGCCGCCGCCACGGCCGGATCCTTCATCCACATCCGCGAGCGGAAGTAAGCGTAGGCGGCAAACGCCGCGTATGCGCAAAAAATCGAAGCCGTCGCAACGACAAGTCCGGATCTGATAAAGACAACGAAGCCGGCCAGCAAAGTCGTAATCAGTGCAAGCATGTGCGTGGTTCCTGGCCTCAACCGAAACAGCGACTGGGGCAGCTTATCGCACCCAACTAACTCCAACGGCGCGTTTTGGGAATGCGGCACATTCTGCGGCCGACCCGCAGAGCTGCGAAGCTATTTCCAATACCATGCCGGCTTGAAGCGGCTATAGGTTTTCTCGAACTCCGTGCGGTCGATGATATAGGGCCGCCCTGCCCGCTTCTTTGTCGCCGGATCGAACGCATCGGCGATCACGCAATCCGCCAAACCGCTCTGCACCTCGCCCCAGGGCGCAACCAGATGAAGGGCGCGCCCCAGCGGGTTGGGAGCCGCTACGATCTCGCCGCGCGCAAGGTAGACATCCCTTGCGCCGGACTTCGGTTCATAACGGGCCGCGAATGCATCCGGCTTTACAACATAGCGCTCGCCGCCCGGGGCGGTTACGACGTAATCGCCGGGGGATGCAACGTTGCTGGTCTCCCGGCGCCCATCCGCGAAAATCGTCTCAACCGGCGTCGCGACGCTGACACGCCTGGCGCGAACCTCCCCGCACTTGCGATATATCTTGCCGTTGCGATCGAGGGCTTCCGCTATTGCCTGGCCTTGCGGCATGCCGTCCTTGCCTCTGGTTGACATCGAAAAGCTCTTGCCTCAATCCCCTAGCCGGTGGGCACCTCGAAGGGGTGCGTATGCTGAAGCCATAACCACTCGGCCTGCTCTGCCATGGCCTCCTGGCCGAGCTTCTCAAGAATCTCAGGCGCAGTCTTCGTATCGCTCTTGTCCAGCATTCGGCTCGCACTTTCGAAGATGGACTTTTGCGAAGCATATTGCTTTGCAAGTTCAAGGTGCGCCATTCGCGACAGGAAACCCCGCGCAACCACGCCGCCTCCGGCAAAAAAAGCAAGAGCGGTCTCCCAAAGGTCGCCGTAATTTTCCGGCTTTACCCAGGTCACCCAAAGTGAGCGGCCGTGTCCACCCGGAATCACCGTCAGCAATGCGAGCGCGAGGGCCGTGAGGAAGGAGGCGCCGAACGCCACCGTGGACACCTGCTTCCAGATTTTGGATCTTCGCAGATGCCAACACTGCTTTCCTTCAAGCCACTTCTTTTGGTCATCGACCCAATAGGTCCTCGCAATTCGGATGCCGTCCGCCGTGGGGCTGATTTCGCCTAGGCTGCAGTCCTGGCAAAACTCCATGGAGCGGACCGCCTGCCGAACCCAATGCATCGGCCCTGACTGCCGCGACACAGAGATCCTCCCCAACTGCCGCGCCAGGAAGGCCATCCAAATCGGGTGCTTCACACCTGCGTTGCGCCAGAAGAACAGCGTTCTGGCCGCCTCCGCGATGCACCGGTACTCCAAAAAACGATCATCGATGGACCGGAACCAGATGCGGAACCACAGCATGGCCATGGCGAATGTGATCCCAAGATAGATCCAGGGCGCCACGGGTTTACTGCTGACGAAGTTGAACACGACGACTGCGCCAAGCGCCAGAGCATAGATAATCGCGTCGGTTCTTCGCACCACATTCGCAAAATGCGCTGATAGGTTGTCTGAGGCGCGGTAGGTCAGATCGGTTACAGTGTACTTATCTGTTTTTTGCGTTCTTTTGGGGATGAGAGAACCGGCGCGGGCGATCAGGGATTCATGGCGAAGCACATCGTGGTTGTATTTGTCCATTCGGGTCAGAATCTGCCGGATGGGGCTTCGGGGTCCATCCCGCTGCGCGGCCTGCGTTGGAGGGCACTGCCTGGGGAAAACCCCTCCTGAGACAGGGTCGATTTGTATGAGCAGGCCTGGCTCTACGGGGTCGAGCAGCGACATCGTTTCCTTGTACAGCGAGTAGTCGTTGGGAGTCCCTCCTCGCTGGAACCACTCGACCTGATTGGCGGTGCCGCCGGTCCCGCGTGCGGGCTTGCCGTCCCAGATCGCAAACAAGACCTGCGTGTGATCCGCGACAATGGCGCCCGCGCGTGCGTATTGGCAGTTGCGCGGCTCTCCATCAACGGTCCAGGAGGCGTCGCCTTCGGGCGTCGCCGCCGTCCTTACAGAAACGGCGCTCTTTAACAAAGCGCGGAACTCTGCCTTAGATTCGTCGGTCTGGAAGTCCCGCTCGAATTGCGCTTCCGGCATCGGCAAGACCGCGATCAATTCCGCCTCTAGCACTTCCATCGCGACGCGCGCAATCAGGCGGTCGGCGCCTTCGGCGAGAGAAGACAAAATCACGAAGGGAGAATGCTTATAGCTTTTACGCAGGCGGACGCACTCATTTCGTATCGCCCCGACCAGTTGCGCGTTCGAGGCGTCGATGTCTCGATGACCGGCCGCGCCAAGAAGAATCGGCACACGGCCGCCCCAGCGATGAAAGGCATTCGCATTGGCGATCAGGGTGTCTGAAACTTGCGCACGCATAGAATTTCCCGCCCTTGCAGAGCTGGAACTATGCCTGCCGTGACGCGATACGCAAGCGGCTTCGGGCAGTGAGGATGGCAAAGTGTTTGGCGTCCTGTCGCCGGTGGGTGGACGCGCGCCCCGGTTTGGCGTAAAACCTGACAAAATATTGAGGGACGGGAATGGGCTTACTCAGCGATCTCTTCACATGGTGGCATGGCGCCACGCTTTCGACGAAGCTTTACACCAATGCGCGCGGCCAGTTTGTCGGCGAGGACGATCGCGGCAATCGCTATTATCAGGATTCGCGCGGCAAGGGACCGGCGGGCCCGCCACGCCGCTGGGTGATCTACAAGGGCTTGGCCGAGGCCAGCAAGGTCCCACCGGAGTGGTTTGGCTGGCTGCATTACACGGTCGACACCCCCCCGACGGAAGAGAGCTATCACCCGAAGTCGTGGGAGAAGCCGCACGTCGAGAATCTGACAGGGACGCCGCTCGCCTATCGCCCGCCGGGAAGCCTGATCGGCGGCATGCGGCGCCCAAAGGGCGACGGCGATTACCAAGCCTGGAAAGCCGAGTAGAACCGACGCTCCTGACCAATCTGAAACTGTGAGTTCGATTAAGAACAATCGTGCATGCGCCGGGTTGTCGCTGCATGCCGATCGCCCGGAATAGCAATCACGTCGCCTTCACCGTCTCGGATCCGCTTCACACGCCCGCGCTGGGGCTCATCCTCGGTTACGGGGCGACAGTCCCATTCTTAGCAGGCGCAGCCGGAGCCGCATTCATCGATAATCACGCGATCGCTCAGCTTTGCCTCGACCTTATTGTCCTGTGGGGCGCGGCTATCCTCCTTTTCCTGGCTGGCGTGCGCAGGGGCCTCAGCTTCCGGACGCCGGGCGGAGCCACGGCGGGACAGATTGCCGCCTCCCTATGGTATTTTGCAGCCGGTTTCGGCTCGCTTCTGTTGTGGGCTTTTCATAACGCATTGGGTTCTCTCGTCCCCGCCATGGCGCTCCTCCTCGCGGGATATGCAAGCCTCATCGTTTTCGATGTGCGAGCGGCGCGGCATCTCGAAGCCCCGCCCTATTTCGCCCACCTGCGGCCGGTGCAAATGCTAATCCCGATTGCCAGTCTAGGATTTTTGCTTATCCTGTCGTTGGTCTAGCGCCAGACCGGAGCGCCTCTCCTGACAGAAGCACAACCTCTCGATCTCTTCGCCTTCGATAACAGCTACGGGCGTCTTCCGGAGCGCTTTTATTCGCGCCTCGCGCCCGCGCGCGTCTCTAAGCCTCGTCTTGTGCGGCTCAATGAGAAACTTGCCGCGGAGCTTCATCTCGATCCCGCGGCGCTTGGCTCGCCGGACGGCGTCGCCGTTCTCGCGGGCAACAGGGTGCCGGAGCGAGCAGATCCGCTTGCGATGGCCTATGCTGGCCACCAGTTCGGCATGTTCGTTCCCCAACTCGGGGACGGGCGGGCGATCCTGCTCGGCGAGGTGATCGATCGCGACGGCGTTCGCCGGGATATTCAGCTGAAAGGATCCGGCCGCACGCCTTTTTCGCGGAGTGGAGACGGGCGCGCGGCGCTTGGGCCGGTTCTTCGCGAGTACATCGTGAGCGAGGCCATGGCTGCGCTTGGCGTTCCGACCACGCGAGCGCTCGCGGCGGTCGCAACGGGAGAGACCGTCTGGCGCGACAGGCCGCTGTCGGGCGCCGTGCTCACCCGCGTGGCCCTCGGCCACGTCCGCATCGGCACCTTTCAGTTCTTCGCGGCGCGCGGCGATGTCGAGGCGACACGCCATCTCGCCGATTACGTCATCGCACGGCATTATCCTGAAGCAGCCCGGGAGGAGAACCCCTACCTCTCGCTGTTGAAGCTCGTCATCGCCCGGCAGGCCGATCTCGTCGCCCAATGGGTGCTTATCGGCTTCATCCATGGCGTCATGAACACCGACAACATGTCGATTGTGGGCGAGACCATCGACTATGGCCCTTGCGCCTTCATGGACAGCTTTCACCCGGAAACCGTCTTCAGCTCCATCGACCATTTCGGCCGCTATGCCTATGGCAACCAGCCGCACATCGCGCAATGGAACCTGACGCGGTTTGCCGAGACGCTGCTGCCGCTTCTTGCCGAAGACACCGGCAACGCGATAGCGGCCGCGCAGGCGGCGCTCGCGAATTTCGCGCCCCGCTTCGACGAGGCTTTCGTCGCGGGTCTGCGGCGCAAACTCGGCCTTCTGACGCCGCAGCCGACCGACATTGTTCTCGCGCAGGATCTCCTCGACCGAATGGCTGCAAACAGCGCTGACTTCACGCTGACGTTCCGCCGCTTATGCGGCGCCGCGGCGAGCGCTGAGCATGATGATCGCGTGCGCGTTCTCTTCGCCGACCCCGGCGCTTTCGACGAGTGGGCCGGGCGCTGGAGGAAGCGGATGTCTGAGGAAGGAGGCGACCCCGTCAATCGCGCAGCCGCCATGCGACGGGCAAATCCGGCCTTCATCCCCCGCAATCATCTGGTCGAGGAAGCGATCTCGGCGGCTCAGGAGCAGGACGACTACGGGCCATTTGAAACGCTTCTCACAGTGCTGGCGACCCCTTACGAGGACCAGCCCGGCTTCGCGCGCTACGTGGAACCGCCCCGCCCCGATCAGGTCGTGCATCAGACCTTCTGCGGCACTTAGCGCCCGCGTCTTATTCTGCGCCGGTCACGCCAGAAACCGCCAGCGAGCCCACCCGGCGTCCAAAGCAACAGGAACTTTTCCAGGGGTGTCATCCTGCGATAGTTTACGGCCGGTTAAAATTGGTTTTGTTTTGTAAAACTGCATATAAGTAAATTTATAAGTAGTTGTCCATGCTTCGGAAGACTGCGATGGGCAACAGGGCTCAGGCGAGGACATCCGCCGCGTTTGCGGCGGGGGCCGGCAAAGTAGATGGGCGTCCATGCCCCGCCTGCGGGGGCTCGGGCAAGGTCATCCAAGGCATAGGCCGCGCCTGATCAACCTCTGCTTTCAGAACTCCAAGCCTTTGGCGGGCACAAAAGCGGCGAGGAAGCTTGAAAGACCAGGAATTGCGCTCCAGGCGTCGCCACGCCACTTCCTCAACTGTAGATCTGCGATAAATTGTCTCAGAGGCATGAGATAATCTAGTCATCCTTGTGATTTTGACGCGGCTATGATCGTTTTCGGAAAGGTTATATCGGGCAGTTTGCTTGCTGAGCCGGGCCATCACTAATAACAAGCTTCAAGGCCCTGTTTTTTTTGTCCCTTTCATGGGCGCTGAGCGCTTTTGCCCGTGTTTGCGTGTTTAGAATAGAGTTGACGCTTCAGTTCCGGGGCAGCTAACCCCGAGAAAAACAAAAAAGCTGAAGCGCGGGAGGACCTTATGGACGCTATTGCCCGGACAGCCGGGACACCAAATGGGATTGGGCGGAAACTGCTCTGGGCCTTGATAGCAATTCTTGGCGCTGTGTCCTTAGGCATCGTCGCCTTGAGCCGGGGAGAGACAATCAGCGCGGCCTGGCTCGTCATTGCGGCGGTGTGCGTCTACCTCCTCGCCTTCCGCTTCTACGGGCTTTTCATCGCGAACCGCGTTCTGCGCATTGATCCATCCCGTCCGACGCCGGCCTACCGTCACAATGACGGCCTCGATTACGTTCCTACAAACAAATATGTCCTGTTCGGACATCATTTCGCAGCCATCGCCGGCGCGGGTCCGCTTGTCGGCCCGGTTCTCGCGGCGCAGATGGGCTATCTGCCCGGCACGCTCTGGATCTTGATCGGCGTCGTCCTCGCCGGCGCAGTCCAGGATATGACGATCTTGTTCTTCTCCGTGCGGCGCGACGGGCGCTCGCTCGGCGATATGGTGCGCTCGGAGATGGGGCCAACGGCGGGCGCGATCGCGCTCATCGGCGTGCTCCTGATCATGATCATCCTGCTGGCCGTGCTGGCGCTCGTCGTCGTCAAAGCGCTGGCGGGCAGCCCTTGGGGAACTTTCGCGGTCTTTGCAACAATCCCGATTGCTCTGCTGATGGGCGTCTACGCGCGTTTCATTCGCGTGGGGCGCATCGCGGAAATGTCAGCGATCGGCGTCATTCTGTTACTCATTGCGCTGGTTTACGGACGCTACGTCGGCGACAACCCGCTGCTCGCGCCCTTCTTCGATCTGAAGGCCGAGACGCTCGCGCTGATCATAATCGGCTACGGGTTCGTCGCCTCGGTGCTGCCGGTCTGGCTCCTGCTTGCGCCGCGCGACTACCTGTCGACCTTTCTCAAGGTCGGAACGATGGCGATGCTGGCGCTCGGCATCCTCTTCGTCCAGCCGGATTTGCAGATGCCCGCGGTTACGAAATTCATTGACGGCAGCGGGCCGGTCTGGTCCGGGAGCCTGTTCCCATTCCTTTTCATTACGATTGCCTGCGGCTCGGTTTCCGGCTTCCATGCGCTGATCTCTTCCGGCACGACGCCAAAGATGATCGAGAACGAAAGCCAGATCCGCTTCATCGGCTATGGCGCGATGCTCACCGAGTCCTTCGTGGCCATCATGGCCCTGATAGCCGCCACCGTGCTGCATCCGGGCGTGTATTTCGCCATGAACAGCCCGGCTGGCCTGATCGGCACGGACCCGGCGAATGCCGCGCAGGTGATCTCGAACTGGGGCTTTGTCGTCACCCCTGACGCGCTCACCCAGATCGCGCAGGACGTCGGAGAGAAGACGCTGCTTTCGCGCACCGGCGGCGCTCCCACGCTCGCCGTCGGCATGTCTCAGATCCTGTCCGGCTTCCTCGGAGGGCGGACCATGATGGGCATCTGGTACCACTTCGCGATCCTGTTCGAGGCGCTGTTCATCCTCACCACCGTCGACGCTGGCACCCGCGTCGCCCGCTTTATGATCCAGGACATGATCGGCAGCGTGGTCCCATCGTTCAGCCGGACGGACTCCTGGCTCAATAACCTCGTCGGGTCGGCGCTCGCTGTCGGCGCCTGGGGCTATTTCCTCTATCAGGGCGTGATCGACCCCATGGGCGGCATCAACACCCTGTGGCCGCTGTTTGGGATATCGAACCAGATGCTGGCCGGAATCGCGCTCATCCTCAGCACCGTCATACTCTTCAAGATGAAGCGCGAGCGCTACGCCTGGGTTACGATCCTTCCCACGATCTGGCTTCTGGTCTGCACGCTCACCGCCGGTCTTCAGAAAGTGTTCAGCGACGATCCGAAAATCGGCTTCCTCGCCCATGCCCGCAAGTTCGAGGATGCCCTTTCCGCTGGACAGGTGCTGGCCCCGGCGAAGTCGCTGGCCGAGATGCAGAGGGTCATCAACAATGACTATGTCGACGCGACGCTTGCCGGGCTGTTTGTCGCCGTTGTCGTCGCCATGGCGATCTATGGAGTGATCGCTCTTGTGCGGGCGCTCGGCAGCCCATCGATAACATCCGTCGAAGTCGGAGAGGCAGGCGCTCTGACGGGAGCCGCCCATGGCTGACGACGGCCTTACGCCTTGGCAGGTGCTGGTTCGGACGGCGCGTCTCATGATCGGAATCCCCGATTATGAGACGTATCTGAAGCATCGCAGGACAAAGCATCCAGGCGAGCCGGTTATGACCTATGAGGAGTTTTTCCGGGAACGCCAGGATGCCCGCTACGCCTCCGGCAGGGGCAAATTCAACAGGTGTTGCTGACCCTTTTTTCCGGCGGCCCCTCATTGAGTTGTCCCGCTTGGGACCAACCGCCGCAGCCGCGAGATTCGCTCTCGTACAGACAAAAACGGAGGAAGCTGTGCCCAAGCATCTCAAGTCGCAAAAGACGGCTGACGCAGATCTGAAGCACAATCCGATGATCGGCGGTTCGAAAGGGACCACAATCAGCGGAATAACGGCCGACGATCTCCAGGAGTTGCAAGGCAAAAACACGATCGAAGGCGATACCGCGAACGATACGAACCGGCAAGGAGGGATCGACAAGGCCGTCGCGCAGGGCAGGATCGGGCGGAAAACCCGGACAAAGTAACGCCTCGCTGGCGCCCGGAAACATCGATTCCCGAAACGTCATCCCCTTCACCCAGGCCTCTGCTCAAGGGGAGTCACGCTTGCGACACCCTCCCTTCGCGGAGAAAGGGTAGGATGAGCGCGAAGTGCGAGGGCGCATGAGTTATAGAGGCGTTCCCCGAGAAATCCGACAGTTGTGTCAGGCGACGTTCGGCTCCAGGACCTTGCCGGCCGGACACTCGAGCCGCCACCTCAGCCCTTCCAGCGGATAGTTGAGTTCGACGTCGGCATCGAGGCTCACCTTCGCCATCCTGCTGATAACGGTTGAGCCGAAGCCGGTGATGGTGGGCGCTTTCACGGGCGGCCCTGCGCGCTCCCGCCAACTCATCACGAAACGGTCTTCGCTCCCGTCCCAGCGCTCAAGATTCCACGTTATCTCCACGCGCCCGTCACCCGCGGACAGGGCGCCATATTTGCCCGCATTTGTCGCCAGCTCATGAAGCGCCATGCCGATGGTCTGCGCGGCGGAAGCCGAGATGAAAACAGGCGGCCCCTCGAGTTCGATCCGCGTGTCTATCGCATCCTTGAAGTGCGCAAGCTGAGACCGGACGAGGTCGGCGAGATTCACGCCCTTCCACTTGGTCTTGACAAGCAGATCCTGGCTCGCAGAAAGCGCACGGACGCGCTCGCCGAAGCGTTCGATGAAATTCTGCGGATCCGCCGCGACCGTCTGGCGGGCGATCGCCTGGACAAGCGCCAGCATATTCTTCGCCCGATGGTTGACTTCCCGCAGCAGGAGATCGATCTGGTCTTCGCGCCGCTTTCGCCCCGTCATGTCCGTGACGAGAGCGATGATGCTGGTCGGCTTTCCCGACGCATCTCTCAGAAGCGAAACATGCTTGTGGACCCAGATGATTCCGCCGTCCTTGGAGGTATACCGGTTGAAGATCTCAAAAGAGGGGATCTCGTCAGCAACCAACCGCCTGATATCTATCATGTTCAGTTCGCGGTCGTCCGGATGAACGAGGTCCGGAAAGTTCAATGCCCGAAGCTCCGCCTCCGAATATCCCAGCAAGGCGGAATAGGCCGGATTACAGGATTGGAACCGGCCCGCAAGATCGGTGATGGCGATGCCCGTGCCGGCATTCTCGTAAATGCCGCGGAATTTCTCTTCGCTCGCGCGTAGGCGCTCCTCTGCCTTCTTGCGATCCGTCACGTCGCGATTGGTCTCGAGCGCATATTCCGCGCCGCCATAGCGGACCCGGACATGATAGCTTTCGACAATGATTTCCCGTCCATCCCGGCCAGCGTGGATCAACTCACCATGCCATTGGCCCTTCTCCGCTATCTCTGCCTCGATCTCCTTCATTGAGATGGACGCGCGCGCGCGGAGCAGTTCGTGGCTGCTCCTGCCAATCGCTTCATCCGATCCCCAGCCGTAAAGCCTTTCCGCGCCTTTGCTCCAGTAGCTGATGACGCCGCCGATCTTCCACACCAGGATCGCGTCATGGGACTGGTCGAGCAGGCTGGCTTGGTGTCGAAGGTTTTCCTGGGCTGTGCGCAGGTCGGTCACGTCCGTGTTCGTGCCGAACCAGCGGACCACCTCCCCTGCCTCATTGCGGATCGGCAGCGCACGGGAGAGGAACCAGCGGTATTGGCCGTTCTTGCCGCGCAAAGGAAAGGTGTCCTCCCAGTCTGCGCCAGTGCGGAACGCCTCCGAAACCCTCCTGACAACCCTGTCGACATGATCGGGATGGTGAAACTTTGTCCAGCCCCAGCCCGCCATCTCCTCAGGTCTCGTCCCCGTAAACTCGTACCAGCGCTTGTTGTACCAGGTGATCCACCCTGTGCAGTCTGCAATCCAGGTGAACTGGCTGATGTTATCCGCAAGCGCCCGGAAACGCTCCTCGCTCTCAGCCAGGGCGAGGCGCGCGTTGACCTTATCCGTTATGACCTCTGTCAAAAGAAGCGCGCCGCCGACATCGCCGCCCGCTCTAAGCCACGGCTTCATTGTCCAGCGAACCCAATCGGTGTGGCCATCTTTTCGGGGAAAAAGGTCTTCGTCTTCGGAAAGCTCCTCCCCAGCAAGAACGCGCGCGTGAATGTCGCGCCAGCGCTCCGGGATCTCCGGAAACAGGTCGTAGTGAGAACGGCCGATGAGGTTCGAACTCTTCCGGAAGGCCGTAGTCCCGGAGGAAGCGGCGGGAGACGGCCAGATAGCGCATCTCGGGATCGAACATGGCGATCGATGCCGGGGCGTTTTCGACAAACAAGGCGAGTTGCGCCTCGCGCTCCGCAAGCCGCGCCTCCGCCGCCTTCCGCTCCGTTATATCCCTCACGAGCGCCCACATCGTCTCAAGCTCGCCGGATGCGTGCCGGCCAAGCATCGCCCTCAGCTCAACAGCGATAATTGAGCCGTCCTTTCGCCTGTACTCCTTCTCGTACACCTCGGAATAGCCGCGCGGGACGACTTGATCGCGGATGATGCCTTCCTCGAAGGCGCGCCAGCGCTCCGGCGTCACCTCCTGATAGGTGAGCGTCCGCACTTCCTCAGGCGAGTAGCCCAGCATCTGGCAATAGAGGTCATTGAATTCGAGAATCCGGCCATCCATCGCAACCTGCACGAACGCGTCGCGAAGGCTCTCGTGGAGCATCCGGTAACGCGCCTCGGACTGGAGCAGCTTCTCCTCCGCCTCTTTTCGGACGGTTACGTCCGTCGCCGTGCCGAGCAGGCGGATCGGCTCGCCTGAGGCATCGTAGGTGGCTCGGCCGCGATTATCGATCCAGCGATAGCCGCCATCTCCGGCCCTGATCCGGAATTCGTAACTGAAGTCCTCGCCCTTGCCGACCGCCTCAGCGGTAGCCTCACGGACACGGCGGATATCCTCTGGATGGACAAGCTGGCGGAAGGCTTTCCCGGCGCCGTCGAAACTTGTCATTCCCAAAATATCGAGAAGCTCGTTCGAGCAGGTAATGGCGTCTGTCGCGGGATTCCATTCCCAGACGCCCGTTGAAGAGGCGCGCAGCGCAAGCTCCAGCCGCTCGGAGATCTCGGCCATCGCGCGCTGCGTCCTCGCCTCCGCGCGTGCGGTCTCCGCTTCTGCGGCGGAACGCTGAAGGCGGCCCGTAAGAAACATCAATGCTCCGGACGAGAAGAGGGCCAAGAACCCAAAGGGGGCGACCTCTCGCAGCCAGCCGGCCCGAAGCAAAGACGCATCGAGGCCGTAGAGGGCGTAGACCGGATGTCCCTCGATTTCCTTGATCCGCCACAGCCGGGCGACGTCATCCTCGGCGGATGTCGCCGTCGCCGGCATGCTCAACTCGCCCCTCCGCCAACGCATGAAAATGCTGTCTGCTCCAAGCCGGCCTGCGAGGGCTGGGCCCGGCGGACGGATGAGGAGGACCGCCCCGTCGGACCGTGCGAGGATGACCGCGTCCCGCGTGGATTGGCTTATCCCGGAGTAAAAGGGGATGGAGTCATCGAAAGACAGCCACGATACGGCGATCATGCCCGAGCGCGGGTCGCGCCGGCTCACGGTGAAGCCTGTCTCACCGCTGGGTCCCAAGCTTGTCAGCACCCCCACATAGAGGCCCTCGTGATCGACGGGCGGCCACGCGGCTGCCGAGAGCCCGGCCTCGGCCGGCGCCCCAGGTCGAACTCGAGGCAAGGATGCGCCTCGTTCCGGGATCGACGATCATCAGGTCGCCAGCAATGCCAAGCGACAGATCCGCCAGGAAAGGCGGCAGGCTTGCGTCGCCCGCGATCTGGTCCGCGGCTTGCCCTCGCACCCGCGCCAGCGCAGATTTGAGCATCGTCTCCTGGACATCGAGCACCCGATGGGTGTGATCGGCAAGCGCGGACACAATACGCTCTGCGCGCTCATTGCCGGTTTCCTGCACGTTTCGCCACGTCCACCAGGCAAAAGCTGACAACAGCAGGAGCGGCAGCAAAATCACCGCGGCGCGGAGGTTGCTCATCTTGACTGAACGGAGCCAGCCTAGCCCGGCGGAAACAGGCCGGCCAAGAAGCTGATGGAACGCCCCGAGGCCCCCCACAAGATCGGGCAGGCGCGAAACGCCAAGAAACTTACCGGGCATTACAACTCATTCACGAGACTGGATGGGATCCCGCCAAGCCATTTATCTACATCGCAGTAAATGCCCGCTGCAAGCTTAGAATCAGGGTTCATCGACCTCGGTTGAGCGCCAGCCGGCGCCATTTCGTTGTGGAACTCGAGCCGGCGAAGAAATAGCAGTTTGCATTTCCGCCTTCCTGTTAAGCGGAAGTTTTAGCTGCTTGACTGCCTTCTCGCCGTGGATTAGTCCGTCCTCGATGATCGAGCCGCCTGCGAACGTCCCACACTCTTGATGCTGATCAAGCTGCATCCACAACGCGATTTTTTGAACAGGATCAGAAACCATGACTTTCCTTAAGATGAAAACCATAGGCGTTGCGCTGGCGGTCATAGCCCTGATGTCGCCTGTTCTTGCGGCGGCCGATAATTACGAATTCCAGGCCGGCTCCAGCGAGTTCAAGGCCGGAAGAGGCAGGGTGGTTTCGATCAAACTGATCGACAAGCGCACGAAGAAGCCGGTCCCCGGGGCGACTTTCGTTAACACCGCGCTCGACATGTCGCCAGAGAACATGGCCGACACCAAGGGCAAAATCGCCGCCGACACGTCGACCGACCCCAACGTCTACCGCTTCAAGGCTGATTTCACCCTCTCGGGCGTCTGGGCGCTGAAGCTAAAGGCGAAGGTGCCGGGCGAAAGCCAGACGGTCGAGGGAGTGCTCCTCCTCAGAGCCGACGATTAAAGCGTCGTGCGCTTAACTTCTGCAGGCACATTGGACCTCACTTTTAGCCCCGGATTGGCGTCCCGCTTAGCGTTTACGTCACGGGATTTTCTTTGAGTGAGGATTGTACGAGAAAGCTCCTTGCCCGGAAGTTAATAGACAAGCGATTGATATTAATACAAAAATTCAAGAACGGACGGCGCTCGCGGCCCAGAGGCTGGCTGATTTCGGCGCGGTCGTGGTTAACACGGGATCTGGGATTATATTTAACGGACATTTCAGAGCCCATTTAATGCCAAAATTCCGGCATTAAATTCTATTTAATGGGGCGGTCGGCGGTAAAAAAGCTGCTTACTTTCAACGTGTTGGAACCGCCTGCCTACCGCCCTCGTAGGCCTCGTTCTTCGCCGGATAAATGGATGGTTAAGCCTAATCAAGTGTAAATTGGACCGGAAATAAATCGGCGGCGCTTCCGTTAACCGGTTTCAGTTTAACACTCGGCGCTGCGAACGAACCGTTAACCGCGAGTTGAGCAGATCGTCCGTGAGGAGCAGAATTGGGCGGGCGCCGTAGCGCCGTCCGATGGCGAGAAGCGCTCCTGCATTTACAGCGCGTCGAATTATTCCGAATCCCCTTGTTGTCATGGCCGCCCCCCGAGGCGCCCCATCTAGGATTGCAATTTACGATCTTTTGGATTTTAAGACTGGATGGCCCGGTCAAGCCCGGCCATGACATCGGTTGCCGGTAATCGCAACATGCTTCAATCGGACGCGGGCGCCCAACGGATGCCATTGCAGACGCCGCTTGCTCCCCTTCGTCGTCCCGGCCTAGCGAAGCGCGAGCCGGGATCGCAAAAAACCAAGCGTTTCAATCTATTGCGATCCCGGATAAGGCTCCGCCTTTCCGGGATGATGACAGCGGCGGCGATCCGTTGGCGCGTCCGGCAAACTCCGCTTCTGCAACGGCCCCGGCGTTTGCCGACCATTGAGCCGACTCCCGCCAGCAAAGGCGTCCAATCTCCCACAACGCATGGTCGCTTGCGGATGCGTTGATATTCTCTCAGTGCAGGCGAACCTGCGTGCGATCCGAATGGCCTTCTGCATCCACGACGGTGATTTGCACGAAGCCGGGGCCGGGCGGCTTCAGGAACGCATCCCGGCGATGGGGCGAAGAGGCAAGCGGAACGCCATCCA
Organism: uncultured Alphaproteobacteria bacterium; assembly: GCA_963764115.1. Taxonomy (GTDB): domain Bacteria; phylum Pseudomonadota; class Alphaproteobacteria; order Rhizobiales; family Rhodomicrobiaceae; genus Rhodomicrobium. The sequence goes on along the minus strand of CAVXRT010000029.1, from coordinate 88,221 downwards.
CGAGCCAGGTCAGCGGCAGCGTTCCACCTTCCGCCTTCAGCGCCACGGGAAGCTTCGCCGCCTGCCCTTCTTGAGACGCGACCTCCACATCGGAGTTCGGCGGCGGAAACGCGATATGCAGCGCCTGTTCGTGGCCGGGACCGTTTGAAGCTTCGCGCTTCTGTTCGCGGAAAACGCGCAGCGGCGGCGGCAGATCGGCCGTCTTTCGCGTTCCGATGATATTCGGAGGCGCGGCCGTGAAAGGCGCGCGACGGGGACCGATTGCGCTGAACAGTTCGAAAAGCACCGGCGCCGCGACGCGCAAGCCCACAAGGCCAGGCGTCGCGCTTGCATCGGGACGGCCTGCCCAAACCGCAATGGTGTAATCCCCATCGAAGCCCGCAGCCCAGGCGTCGCGGAAACCGTAGGACGTGCCGGTCTTGAACGCCACCGCGCCCGGCGTCACGTTCGGTGGCACTGGCGCGCCGCGCAGAATGTCGGCCACGTACCAGGCCGCTGCGGGCTGAAGCAACACCGGGGGCTCGTCAGACCCCCATACAGGGCCGCGTTCCTTCTGGTAACGAAGCGCGATGACGCTTCCGCCGCGAGCGAGCCCAAGATAGAGCGTCGTCAAGTTCTCAAGCGTCAGGCCCGCGCCGCCCAGCGCCACGGTGAGATTACGCGGCACGACGAAGGGCATGCCGGCCTGGCGAAAACGCGCCGCCAATTTAACGGGGCCGACCTCGTTCAGCATCTTCACCGCGGGAACGTTGAGCGAAAGCTGCAGCGCCGTCCTGACCGTCACCGTGCCGTGGAACACATTGTCGAAATTCACCGGCGCGTATCCGTCGAAGCGCACGGGCCTGTCCTCGATCAGGGTTTCGGGATGGGCGAGCCCATCCTCGAAGGCAAGGCCGTAAATGAACGGCTTCAGCGCCGACCCCGGCGAACGGACCGCCGCCGTCATATCGATGGCGCCGAGCCGCGTGTCGTCGAAATAGCCCGCGGAGCCGACATGGGCGAGCACCTCACCGGTTCTGTTATTCACGACCATCGCCGCGATGGAGATCTTCTCGCCGAAACTCTGCGCGTTTCTCCGGGTGATCGTCTCGGCGGCTTCCTGGAGGTTCCGGTCGATTGTCGTCGCGATGGCGAACTGATTTGGCAGCGCCGCCGTGAGCCGTTCGGAAATATGCGGCGCAAATGCCGGAAAGTCGCGGCGTCCGCGTGGAACCGCTTGATCGAGCGCCGCCTTCGCATCCGCGCGGCTGATCGCCCCGGCGGCGGCGGCTCTCCGGATAACGCGATTGCGTCCATTGACAAGCGACTCGTACCCGCGATCCGGGCGGCGCACTTCCGGAGATTGCGGGATCGTCACGAGCAGGGCGGCCTCCGCTATGCTGAGACGTTGCGGCTCCTTTCCGAAATAGGCGAGCGACGCGGCGCGGACGCCTTCCAGATTGCCGCCATAGGGGGCGAGCTTGAGGTAAAGCGAGAGGATCTGGCGCTTGCTGAGCGTCCATTCCAACCGCGCCGAGTTCGGCGATCTGCTGGAACTTCGCGGCGATGGAATGCGTCGGCGAGCCCCTCAAGAGCCGCGCCACCTGCATGGTCAGCGTCGAGCCGCCGGAAATGGGTTTGCCGTGAGCGATAGCTTGCAAGACGGCGCGCCCGAGCGCCAGGGCATCGACGCCGGGGTGGCGCCAGAAGCGACGGTCCTCAAAGGCGAACAGCAATGCGAGATAAGTGGGGCTCACGTCTTCGGGCTGGGCATCGAGCCGCCAACGGCCTTCCGGGGTCGTGAAGGCCCGCAACAGGCGCCCGTCGCGGTCGAGAACGAGCCGTGACGACGATGCCGCCACCTCCAGAGGCAGCGGATCGAAAAGCTTGAGCAACGACGCGCCGAATACAAAAAGGCCGAGGGCCAAGGCGCCGCGAATGAACCATGTGTGGGTGTTACGCTCGCTCATTCACGATTACCCTGAACGTTATCTTGAAACGCAGCTTTCGAACTCCCGAATTTCTGAAAATTGGAACGACCCTGGACTTGTGCAAGCACCATTGTGAGGTAACCCGCCGAGAAGCGCCCTCACCCGGCCCTCTCCCGCAGGGAAGAGGGCGGCTGTTCGCGCTTGCGACAGCGTCCTTCTCACCTTGCGGGAGGAGAGAATGATGGAGCGGAGCTCGATCATTGCGCCGCTGTGATCTCAACCTTTGAGCCCGCGGTCCGCGCGAAGCGATCCGGGCGGTACATATCCTCGACGCGGGCGCCCGCGTGAGTGTAAGCGCCAGGGGTCACGGCGCGCATCACGTAAGCCATCGTCATTTGCGCCGGAACTTTCCGCTCCGTTTCGGTGAGAGAGAAGGCGGCGACAAAACGGTCGTCCCGGAAAGCCGAAAAGACGGGCGTGAAGGTCGAGGGCAGCCAGGAAAACGCCTTCAAGTCGGAGCCCTTCAACAGCGCCGGGTTCTCGATGTCGAAGCCCGCGGGAAGACGATCCTCGACAACGATTTGCGCGAGCTTCGGATCGACCTCGGTCACCTTGAGCACCACCACCACGCGGTCGTTCTGCTTCAGCTTGTCGAAGGCGATTTCGCGTCCGTCCGGCGCGTAGGTCTTGCGCTCGATCTTGAAGCCGCTCTCGGCCGACGGCTCAGGCTCTATGCCTTCGCCCGTGACAAGCACGGACGCCGGCACGGCTTCCGGCCCGCGGTTCGCGATCACCAACCCCTGGGAGGCGAACTGCGCAGGCGTCAGCACGGTCTGAACCTTCTCCGAAGCCGCGTTCGGGAGGATCGCGCTCACATTTGTGATCTCAATCGGCCCGGCGAGATCGCCGCCCGTCAGAACCGTCTGGAACGAGCCTCTGAGAGGCACGCCGTTCACTTCGAGCGCGAGGTCTTTGTTCTGCGCATCGAGCGTGCGCGCGGCGAGCAGGAGCCACAGGCTTTCCTGCGTCGTCGTCTCTTTCTGCTGGGCTCGGAGCTTCGTCACGATGGTGAACGCCTTCTGCAATTGCGGCGTTGAAGCCCCGCTTTCGCCCATCAGCGCCAGCACCGCGGCGGCGTCACGAAGCTCGGTGCCGTAATCGGCGCGCCAGCCGAGAGGGACATGAGGATCGGGCGCCGTCAGCGCCGACAAGGCGGACGCGAAGGTCAGCGCCGCCCGTTCCTTGTCGCCGAGCATGGCGAGCCCCGCTGCGATCTGCGCACGCGCGATGGGCGTCGAGAAAGCATCGATTTTCGTGTCGGCATAGTAGCGAAGATCGCCGAGAACGCTGCGTCCCGCACGCGACAGAACATAGAGCGCATAGGCCAGATCTTCGCCGCCCTTCTTGAAGTCGCGCGCGTTGTTGACGGCGTTTTTCAGCCTGTCGAGGGCGATTTCATAGGTGGTGTCGCGCACGGCATAGCCCTTCTCTCTGGCGCGGGTCAGGAAATCGGCGACATAGGCGGTCAGCCAATCGTCCTCGCCATAGGGGCCCCACAGGCCGAAAGCGCCCGAAGAGGACTGCATCTCGTAAAGGCGCGCGATGGCCTTCTCGATGGCGGCTTTCGCCTTCGGCTCTTTGCTGATGCGCGCGCGCGCGGCGACCTCGTCGTAGTAGAGGAGCGGCAGCGCGCGGCTCGTGGTCTGCTCCGCGCAGCCGAACGGATAGCGGTCGAGGCCGATGAGCAGGCCAGGAACGTCGAAGGATGCCGTGCGGCTCGCCGTCACCGAGATCTTGGCTGTGGCCGGAACAAGATCTCGGATCAGTTCGCTGCCGACACGCAGCGAGCCCGTTGTGGCGGCGAGCATCTGCGTCGTGCGGCGGCGCACATTGGGCGCGGGCGGTTCCACCGGGATGGCATAGGTGCGCTCGATGGCGACATTCCCTGGCCCGCTGAGCGAGAAGGAGACATGGCCATCGCCCACCGACGCGCCCTTGAGCTGGATGGTCTGGCTGACGCGCTTTTCGAGGTCGAGCGTCAGCGTGCGCTCGGCGGGCCCGATCACCTCGACGCCGTCGTCGCCCTTGGCCGTTAGCTGATAGGCGCCGGCGGGCGCTTCCACATTCTCGATGCTGAGATGAAGGGTCGAGCTGTCGCCCAGCATCAGGAATTTCGGCGGCGTGGCCTGCGCCACGACCGTGTCGCGGACAATCACATCTTTCTCGCCCGAGCCGATCTTGGAGGGAGTCCAGGCCTGCACTGAGAGCCGCATGGTGCCGTTGAACGGCGGCAGCGTGAAGGTCGCCTGCGCCTTCCCAGTCGCATCTGCCTTGAGCGGGCCGGAATAGACCGCAAGCGGCGTTTCCGCGAGCGGCCTGCCGTTCATCTCGAGGCCGCCTTCATCGCCGCCGGAGCGGACCTGCCCGCGCACGCCCTGCATGCCGTCGATGAGCTTGCCGTAAAGGTCGCGCATCTCAAGCCCGAGGCGGCGCTGCCCGAAAAAATAAGAGGCGGGCGCGGGTGTCTTGTAGCGCGTGATGTTCAGGATGCCGAGATCCACGCCGGATATGACGACCGTCGCGTTCTCGCCGGTGTCGAGGCCCGAGATCGAGGCCGACACCGTGACCGGCCCGGCGGGGCGCACCGCTGGCGGCGTTTCAAGCGCGATGGATAGCGTGCGGGACTTCGTGTCGAGCGGTATCCATTTCACGCCAACGGCGCGGCTGGGCATGCGCTTGGCCGCGCTGTCCATCGGGCGGTAGAGGATCGCGGTCGCGTAAGCGCCTGGTCCCCAGGCCGGATCGGCCTTGAACGTCGCCGAACCGCCCGATGCCGAGACGTCGATTATCTGCGCCGCCAGCACCTTGTCGCTGACGATTGCGACGAGCGCCTGCCCCGCCATGCGCGGCAGGATCGTGACCTTCACCTCATCGCCCGGCTCATAGGAGGGCCGGTCGAGCGCGAGGTTCAGGATCTCGGGCGTGTCCGAGGTTTCGGAGACATACCAGCCCGCCGAGAAGGAATAGCTCGTCGCGGGGCCTTGTGCGGTCGCCGACGCGATGTCGAGGCGATAATTGCCCGAATCCACCGGAGCCTGGATGCGGACCGTGCCTGTGGCCGGCGTATCGATGGCGCCGCCCGCAACGCGGCTCTCATAGTTCACAAGCTCGTAAGACCAGCGGTTGTCGCGCGAGTACCATTGGAACTGGCTTTCGACGCGCTGGAGCTCCCATTTGAGGCCGGTGATGGCCGTCTGCTTGCCGTCCGGGCCGATGCCCACGATCTCGAACCCGGCGGGCGCGCCCTCGGGCACGGAGCCATCGAAGAGCGGCTTCACGCCGACGAAGCTTTTCCCGGTGTTGACCTTCATCGCAACCTTGTCGGTGAGCACGCGCCCGCTCGGCTCGCGAAGGCGGATCACAACGTCCCCGCTCAGGGGCTTGGAGGTTTGCGGCAGGTCGGGCAGCGGAATGGAAATCGATGCCGCGCCGGTCGCGTCCGTGTTCGGCAGCGCCTCAAGCTCTCTGCGCACGGTGGTGAACTTCTCGCTCTCCAGCCCAACGCGGAAGCCTGGGAAACCGCTGACCTCGCTCAATGACGAAACCGACATTTCGCCCTCAAGGCCGAGATTCGATGCGGGCGCGCCGTAGAGATACCGGCCCGCAAGGCCGATAGTCCCCGGCGTTCCGGCCGCAATCACGGGCTGCGAGGCGGTCAGCTTCATTTCCAGGCGTTCCGGAACGTAGTCCTCGACGAGAAAGCTCTTCTCGTAAAGCGCCGGGGCCTTCGGGTCGACATACGCCGCCAGCCTCCACGAGCCCGTCGTGGCCGTGTCCGGCAGCGCGATCTGCCAGCTTCGGCCGCCATTACCCTGGTCGGCAAGCGTCTCGCGCCGGTCTTCCACGCCATCAGGCCGGAACAGCTTCACGATCAGCGGCGTCGAGGCGACGGCGCTCGCAGCCGCATCCCGCAAAAGCGCGGTGACATAGACGGTCTCGCCGGGGCGGTAGACGCCGCGCTCGGTGAAGACCATGGCGTCGAGCGGCCCTGGAGGCGTGCGGCCGCCAACGCCGCGGTCGGAAAGGTCGAAGGCCTGCTTCGTGATGTCGAGGAAGCCGTAGTCGCTATCGGCTCCGCGCGCCACGACAAGAGCCGGGGCGAGCCCGCCTGCGCCGTGCGTCAGCGCCGCTTCGAAAGTGGCCGCGCCCTGCTTGTCGGTCTTCGCTGTGCCGAGAACTTCATTATTGCGAGCGACAAGCCGGATTTCCGCATCGGCGACGGGGCTGGCGAGCCCAAGCGAGCGGACATAGACGTGAACGCCATCGGCGCCTGAAAATGCGGTCAGGCCAAGATCGGAAACGACAAACCATTGCGTCGTCTTCAGGCTGTAATCGCTGTCCGCCTCGCTGTCGTTCTCAGGCTTTGCGCCTTCCTCGGCAGCGCTGGCCGCGATCACATACAGGCCCGGCTTAAGGTTCGGCAGCAGCGTATCGACCGGAAAAGCGGTCGTGACCTCTTCGTTCAGCTTGGAGGCGACAGCCATTTCGCCCGACCACAGCTTCTCGCCCTTGTGGTTGGCGAGTTGGTTCAGCTGGTAGGTCTCCATCGGCTTCTGGAAGTCGCCGTCGAGCACTTCCTCAGCCAGGCGCCGGTCGCCGATCCGATAGATCGCAGCCTTCACGAGCTTCGCGTTGATGCTGACGATCGGGATGCCCTGCTGGCCGGTCCTGGGCAGGACATAATTGCGCGCCGAGAAGCGCACGGACGGCGAGCGGTCGCGGATATAGACGGTCAGTTCAACCGGCTTCGGCAAGAGGTCGTCTTCCGTCGATGGAATGCCGCTGCGGACTTTGACTTCATAGCGCTTGCCATGCAGAAGGTCTTCAACGCAAAGCTGCGCACCCTGCACGCGCACCGACGCAGGCCTTTCGTTGTTCACTGTGACGTAATTCGTGAAATCGACGCGGCCCTTCGCCAAATCCTCCGAAAACTGCACGCAGACGCGCGGCGCGTTCGAACTCGTTGTCCGCCGTGTAATCGAGCATCCGGAAACCGTGCTCGTTGAAGGCTTGCTCATAGGCCTCCTGCACGTCCACGTCGGCGGAAAGCCCGAGGCTCATCTTGTAGATGCGGAGCGCCGCGCGCCACTGATCGCGCACGCCGAGGCTTTCGGCCAGAACGGCAAGCGCCTCAGCTTTCGCCTCCGGCGTCTGCGAGCGCGTGTAGGCGATGTAAGCGGAAGAGCCCGCGTTCCGGGCAAAAGTGGACTTCTCGCCATGCTTTTCGGTTTCTACCGCGAGATATTCGCGCGCAAGCTGGAGCCAGGTATCGCCGTTCTTCTTGTCGAGCAGCGCCGATGACGCGTAATAGCCGAGCGCGGTGCGATGTTCGTTGCCGGCGCTTGCCTTATCGCCCTCAGCCTTCCAGGCCTTGGCGTCCTTGCCCTTGGTCGGCCATGTCGCCTGCAGGGTGTTTTCAAAAGTCTCGGATTCGCGAACGATGGAGTCGTCGACAGGCGTCTTTTGCTGGGCAGGGGCGGCAACGGTGGCGGCAAGCGTGACCAATGCCACAAATAAAAACCGGATCAAGAACATAGCGCCAACTCGCGAAAAGGTTGTACTATTTACTTGGCGGATAAGTGCCGCGAAAAGTTGGGCTGATGCAAGGCGGAAAAGTGTCTCGAAAGATGATCTTTTCAAGGAGGAACGCCGAAATTCCTGTGATGGTTTACCGGGGTTGATTTTCATGGGGCATGGGGTAGCGCTCCTGTTGACAAAGCGCCTGCGAAGCCTTTAGGGCCATGACCTATGTCGCAGCAGCATCCCGAAATAAGGCGTCTTGGCATCGTCCCGGTCATGGGGGCGGCTCTAGGCTTGTGGTTCATGGCGGCTTGCGGCTTCGCCGCCCAGGCGAAGGACGAGGATGTGAACGCTTACATCGCCAAGGCGCCGATTGCAGGCCTGCCGCCTGGAAGCTACAGCCAATGGACTGAAGAGCAGAAGAAAACGGTGATCAAGCGCGTCGGAGGCTTTTGCGAGTTTCTTTGCGTGGATTCCTACGGCAACGCTTCCTTTCCGAACGTGGCGGCGGCCGAGCGCGCGAAAGCCGAGGCCAAGGTTTGCCTCGCGGCCTGCATCGTGAACCATTTGCCGCCGGATTATCCGCAACTGGCCGCCATGAAGCAGGACCTTCGCGCCGATTTCGAGAAGGCCAGGAAGCTCGGATCGGCGATCGTCTGGCCGCTTCCCGAAAGATAGCGAACGTCCTCCCCAGGCTTCGAAACGCATCCGCCGCTTCTGACAAATCTTGTTACAATTTACCGCAACCTTTGATTGCCGCCCAGCCAGAGTCTCATTCATAGTTGAAGAACGATGCGTGTCTTTTTCAATGGATGGGCGCCATGACGTTATTGGGCGGGCTGGGACTGTTTTGCCTGCTTGCAGGAGCGGCCATCGGCTGGAAAATCCTCAGCGATAAGGATTGGTGACGCTCCATTGCGGCCCACGCAGGCCGCGGATGAGCGCCTCGAGTCAGCGCTTTTTGAGAGGCCAGACGAACAGCCCAGATCAACCTGGAATCTTTATTCCAATAGCTATATACTTAGAGATCGAGTTAGGGTTTCGTCATGCAAATCTTCTCAGCGTTACTTGGCGCCATTATAATCGGCGGGCTGACTCTGTTCGGGCTGCTCTGGCTTTGGTTCTGGTTTGAACAAGGCGGGTCAGGAAACTCGGGCGATCAATCCGGATACTCTCAGAATGGCTACGACAATGGCTATGGCGGGAACAATGGCTATGGCAACGGTTATGGCGGCGGATACGCCAATAATGGTTACGGCGGCGGCTATCAACCGATATATCCCTATGTGCGCAGAGCCAGGATGCGGCCTCCGTGCTATAACCCCTGCTACTGAGCTCGCTGGCTTTCTAAGGCTTTCATTTCGGCCTTCAGAAATAACGGATGCCATTGCAGCCGCCGCTTGCTCTCCACTTCGTCATCCCGGTCAAGCGAAGCGCGAGCCGGGATCGCAAAATACCAAGCGCTCAATCTATTACGATCCCGGATAAGGCTCCGCCTTTCCGGGATGACACAGGTGGCAGCCACTCTTTTCGCCTTTGCCGGGTCTGCGTCGTCTGCGAAACGCAACCACACCCAGGCATCGGTCACATTCCTTCTGATTAGCTTCATCGCTCGCGTCCAAATGGGGCAAGCTGAACAATTATTTTAAGAAAAAGCAGACCGCACCCGCATACGGTCCGTGTGTGAGCTTTCCGGTTGAAGCCCTATCAATGTGAGACTGGCCGCGTTGCGCGCTTTGCCAGATCCGGGGCCCAAAGGCTGCCCTTGTTTACTTGTCCGAGCGCAGCTGCGACAGCCAAGGCATCGCGCGGCGTCAGGCCCCTCTGAATACCAAGGTTATATGCTTTGACGAGTTGTCCTTGTAGATCCGTATCTTTGGTCCAAGGAAAAGGCGCCTTATTAGTGTCCCGAAATAACGACTCAAGAACTAACTGACCGATACGCCACATTCACTTTTTCTTCCCAAAATTTCTCCCATAAATAAGGTAACAAGCTTGAGAATAATGGTTTTGATCCATATCAAAACTGATACATCGCGGGCTCCTCCTTTAGCGGCAGACAGGGAGCCTTCGACACTGCAGGCTTGCCTCTGCCACAGATCTTGCTCATAGCTGCGCTTCGCAAATGAAAAACGGTGCGGAATGAGCCTTTATCGCGGTTTTCTCACGGTCGGCGGGTTGACGGCGGTCAGCCGCGTCTTCGGATTCATCCGCGACATGCTGCTGGCGGCCGTGATGGGAGCCGGATGGGTCGCGGACGCGTTCCTCGTGTCCTTCAAGTTTCCCAATCTGTTCCGGGCGCTGTTCGCGGAGGGCGCCTTTAACTCGGCCTTCGTGCCCCTTTTCACAAAGCGGCTCCGCTCGGAAGGCAAGGAGAGCGCGCTTGTCTTCGCGGAGCAGGCGCTTGCGATTTTGTTTGTGGGCGTGGTTGCAACCGTGATCGTGGCCGAAATCTTCACGCCCTATCTCGTTATGGCGATAGCGCCCGGCTTCAGCGAAAATCCGGAGAAGTTCCGCCTCGCCGTTCTTTTGACGCGCATCACCTTTCCTTACCTCGCCTGCATGTCGTTCGTGGCGCTGACGGCGGGCATCCTGAATGCGCTTGGAAAGTTCAGCGCGCCGGCGGCCACCCCGATCGTTCTCAATCTCGTCCTGATCGCCGTCACACTGTTCGCGGCCGTGAATGGCTTTTACGACCAGCCTGAGGCGGGCATCATTCAGGCCTGGGGCGTGACAATCGCAGGGTTCGCCCAGCTTTTCGTTGTGGCCTGGGCCGCGCGAGCGCTTGGCATGGACCCTGGATTCCGCTGGCCGCGGCTTACGCCGGATATGAAGAGGCTCCTCAAGCTCGCCGTGCCGGGCCTGGTGACGGGCGGCATCAATCAAGTCAACCTCTTCATCGGCACGATCATCGCATCGCTCCAGGCGAGCGCCGTTTCCTTCCTCTACTATGCGGACAGGATCAACCAGTTGCCGCTGGGCATGGTGGGCATCGCCATCGGCGTCGTTCTTCTGCCGACGCTGACCCGGCATCTTTCCGACCAGGACGAAGCGGGCGCGCTTGCCAGCCAGAACCGAAGCCTTGAGTTTGCGCTGCTCCTCACCTTGCCGGCGACGGTCGCGCTGATTGTGATCCCGAAGCCGATCATCCAGGTGCTGTTCCAGCATGGCTCGTTCACCGCGGCGGATACGGTGCAGGTTTCGGCTGCGCTTGCGGCTTATGCTTGCGGCCTGCCCGCCTATGTCATGAACAAGGTGTTCCTGCCCGGATACTTCGCCCGCGAGGACACAAGGACGCCGATGTTTTTCGCGATGGCGTCCGTCGCCGTTAATATCGGCGCCTCGCTCGCGCTGTTTTTCGTGATCGGCCATGTCGGCATCGCCATCGCCACCAGCCTTTCCGGCTGGACGAATGCGATTTTGCTGTCCTCAACCTTAATGCGGCGCGGACATTTCCGCCTCGACGCAGCGTTGCGCAGGCGCGCGCCGCTGATCCTGCTTGCGAGCGCTTTGATGGGCGCAGCGCTTTATTATGTGGACCGGGGCGTAGCACGCTACTTTGAACCAGGGCACAGTCTGGCCGTGCAAGCGATCGCGCTCGCGGCGCTCGTCGGCGCTGGCGTGTTTGTGTATGCCCTGGCCGCGCAGATCACGGGCGCAATGCGTTTGTCCATGGTGCGCCGCGCCCTGTCTGGCGCTTGATCCGCTATTTGAGGAAGCGGTCATACAACGCTAGCACCAGCTCGATGCCGATCAGAATGATGATGTAGATTTCGAGCTGGTGGCTCGTGCGCGTCGAAATCAGATCCGTGATGGTGTCGGCGGTTTCGCGGATGACGACAAGCTTGCGCTCCACCGCGCGGGCGCGTCCCGTCAGATCGTATTCGTCGACGAGCTTGGCCCAAAGCCGCTCGAGCTCGGGATGATCCCACAAAACGTCCGGCTTCTCATCAAGATCGACCCTGGAGGCGAGCCGCTTCTGGATCATGAGCGCCTCGCCAATCTGCTCGAGCATGCCCGACCTCGGGCCCGATGGCAGGCGGCGCTTGAGAAGGGTCGCTGCGACGGGCTCAATTTTCTCGAAAGCGGCCGCGATGCGGCGTTCGTCGTAGGCCAGCGCGACTGAGACCGCCAGCGCCTCGCCGATAAGAAGCAGCTTGTGGGGATCGGCGCTCCGAATCCGGATCGCGCCCGAGCTTGAAAGAAGGGGCTCCTCCTCCGGGCCGATGGCGATGACGGCGCTTTCAACCTCCTGTTCCTTCAGGGGTTGAATGACGCGGCGCGTCAGGCCATGCACCATCTCATCCTCTTCAATCGGCGTCATATTGAAGAACACAACGGCGCCGAACTTGAACAGCATCGCCGTTCCGTTGCTTGCAGTCCTGAACGCGAGCGGGTTGGTGGAGAACGCGTCCTGGCGTTCCAGCCCTTTCAGATCAAGCCCTTCGCCAAGCAAGAGCGCCCTTACAGTCATTTCCTGCACGGGCCTAATGGTTATTTCCTGCGTCGGCATGGTCATCTCATGGTTCGCGAACGGCTGTTGCGGCGCCGCAATTGGGATCCCAGTGAACGGGTCTGAGACACTTTCTATTACACATACGGCGGGAATCTAACACCGATCCCTGCTCACCTCGGAACCTAATGCCAGCCCTGGTTTTGTCGCGGTGAACATTTGGGTGGAAACTTATGAACTTTCGCAGGCGCGATATTCTCGCCGCGGCGGCGGCCTTGATAATAGCTCAGCGGAGCGGGCGGGCCGAGATCATTGAAGGACGCACCCCCTGGAAACCGAGAGCTGGGAACCCGCCCAAAGCCGCAATCACCGACCGCTGGGTCTTCTTCACGCCCGCCGAAGCCCAAACCGTGGAGGCTATCGTAGACCGGATCATTCCGCCGGACCCGCAGACGCCGGGCGGGAAAGATGCGGGCTGCGCCGTCTATATCGATAATCAGCTCGCCGGCCCTTACGGCAGCTCGGAGGGGCTTTACACGCAAGGCCCTTTCCAGCACGGCACGCCGCAACAGGGATCACAATCCTCTCTTACTCCCGCAGCCCAATACCGCCAGGGCCTCGCTGCCCTTAACGATTACTGCAAAGGCAAGCATGGTGGAAAAGCCTTCGCTGAGCTTCCGGACCAGACGAAGGACGAGGTGCTTGGCGAGCTTGAAAAGGGCGCCGTCCAGGCTGCGCGATCAGGACGGCAAAACCTTCTTCAAGCACCTCCTGAAGGACACCCGCGAAGGCTTCTTCGCCGATCCTATCTATGGCGGCAATCGCGATATGGCGGGCTGGAAGATGATCGGCTTCCCGGGCGCGCGCTACGATTATCGCGACTGGGTTTCCCGCCATAACGAACGTTATCCGTACCCGCCCGTCAGCATTCAGGGCCGGGCGGACTGGACACCTGGAAGAGCGTGAGGGACGCCCGTGGCTCGAAAACTTCCCCGTAAAGATGTCGTGGTCGTCGGCCTTGGCTGGACCGGATCGATCCTCTCCTACGAACTGGCCAATGAGGGCCTCGACGTGGTCGCGATCGAGCGAGGTCCGTGGCGCGACACACCGACCGATTTTCCGCCGACTTACGACCAGGACGAGTTGCGCTACCGCATCCGGCACGAGCTGTTTCTGCGCCCAGCTCAGTTGACCTTCAGCTTCCGCAACAAGATGGACCAGACGGCCCTGCCGATCCGCAGCTGGGGCGCGTTCATGCCCCCGAATGGGGTTGGCGGCGGCGGGGTGCATTGGAACGCGGAAACCTGGCGCTTCCTGCCATCAGACTTCGTGCTGAAGACCCATCTCACTGAGCGTTACGGTCAGAAGTTCATCCCGCAGGATTGCACCATTCAGGATTGGGGCGTGACTTACGACGACCTTGAGCCCCACTACGACCAATTCGAATATCTCTGCGGGACATCGGGCGCAGCAGGAAACTTGAAGGGCCAAATCCAGGAAGGCGGCAATCCCTTCGAAGGACCGCGATCGAGGCCCTATCCTACGCCCGCACAGCCCCAACCTTTCAGCCATACGCTCTTTGGCAGGGCGGCGGGGGAACTCGGCTACAAGCCCTTTCCGCAGCCCTCCGGAAACCTTTCGCAGGCCTACACCAATCCTTGGGGCGTCAAGCTCGGACCGTGCACCTACTGCGGTTTCTGCGAGTGGTTCGGCTGCGGCAACTATTCGAAGGCAAGTCCGCAAACGACCGTGCTGCCTGCCCTCATCCTCAAAAACAACTTCAAGGCGTTCGACAATTCCGAGGTGACGCGCATCAACGTCGACGGCTCCGGAAAACGCGCCACGGGCGTGACCTTTGTCGATACTTCGGGGCAGGAATGGGAACAGCCCGCCGATCTGGTGATCCTCTCGGCTTACACGATCTTCAACGTGCAGCTTCTCCTGCAATCAGGCATCGGCAAGCCCTACGACCCAGTCAAAAACGAGGGGGTTATAGGGCGGAACTACACCCATCAGACCATCTCGGACGTCGTCGGCTTCTTCGACAAGGACAAATACACCTTCAACCCCTTCGTCGCCTCGGGCGCGATCGGCATGTGCATCGACGAGTTCAACGGCGATAATTTCGATCACGGTCCTCTCGGATTCATCGGCGGCGGCTATATGGGGCAGGTGCAGACGAATGGCCGTCCTATCGGGCTGAGCGAGAACGTGGCGGAAGGCATTCCCTCGTGGGGCGCCAAATGGAAGCAATTCATCCGCGATCACTACCAGAGCACGGTCGTACCGGGCACAGGCGTGCACGGAAGCTTCTATAGCTACCGGGATATCTATCTCGATCTCGATCCCACGTATAAAGACCGCTTAGGCCGCCCGCTTGTTCGGATCACCATGGACTTCCACGAGAACGAGCTGAAGATGAACGCCTATCTCACGGACAAGTTCGCCGAAATCATCAAGCAGATGGGCGCGCGCGAGGTCTTGAAGAAGCCGCGGAAAGGGCCTTACGACATCACGGAGTATCAGACAACGCACCTTTGCGGCGGCGCGATCATGGGCAACGATCCGAAGACCAGCGCCATGAATCGCTATTGCCAGAGCTGGGACGTGCCGAACCTGTTTGTGACGGGGGCTAGCAATTTCCCGCAGAACGCCGGCTACAACCCGACCGGCACGCTCGGCGCGCTGGCTTTCTGGACATCCAAAGCCATCCGCGAAAGCTACCTCAAAAATCCTGGGCCGCTTGTCCATGCTTAATAGCACAAAATTGCTGGCCGCCGCCGCTTGTATTGGCTTCGCCTGCCTCTCTTACGTCCCCCGAAGTCATGCAGTCGATGAACAGAACTTCAGCCTCATTCAAAAGGGCGAGCATCTCACGATCGCGGGGGATTGCGCGGCCTGCCACACCGCTCCAGGCGGCAAGCCCTTCGCAGGCGGGCGGGCCATCGAGACGCCTTTCGGCAATGTGGTCGCCGCGAACATCACGCCGGACCAGGAAACGGGGATCGGCGGCTGGACGGGCGAGGAGTTCAGGGCGGCGCTGAAGACGGGCATCGGGAAGGGCGGGACACATCTCTATCCGGCAATGCCCTACGTCTACTATTCGAAGATGACGGACGAAGATGTGGCCGCCATCTGGGCCTATCTTTCGACGATCGAGCCCGTGCGCAACCCGGTCATTACGAACACGCTGCCATTTCCCTATAATATCCGCGCAACACTGTGGTTCTGGAACCTGCTCTACCGGCCCGCTCCAGGCTGGCAGCCGGACCCAAGCAAATCAGCGGAATGGAACCGCGGCGCTTACCTCGTCGAAGGGCCGATGCATTGCGGCGCCTGCCACACACCGAAATCATTTCTTGGTGGGGATACAAGCGCAAAATTTCAGGGCTTTTCCATCCAGGGATGGTACGCCCCGAACATCACGAATGACAAAAGACTTGGGATCGGAATGTGGTCTGTCGGGGACGTCGCGCGATATTTGAAAACGGGGCACAACGAGTTTGCGGGCGCAGCCGGCCCCATGAGCGAGGAAGTCGAGCGCTCCAGTTCCAAGGTCTCGGACGAGGATCTGAAAGCGGTCGCGATCTATATCAGATCCCAGAGCGGACCCGAGAGTGCGCCTCCGCAACCGCTCGAAGCTTCAGACCCCGTCATGAAGGCAGGCTCGGCGATCTACAAAGATCAATGCTCGGCCTGCCACAAGCTTGACGGGAGCGGTGTTGCTGAGATGTTTCCAGCACTTCGCAACGCGCCCTCGGTGCGCGCGAGAAATCCAACTTCCCTTATCCGCGTCGCCATGAACGGAACAAGGAGCGCGGCGACGCCAGCAGCGCCGACCGGTCCCGGAATGCCCTCTTACGCCTGGCAGCTCAACGACAAACAGATGTCAGCCGTTCTCACCTATGTGCGGAACGCGTGGGGCAACGCCGCGCCACCGGTTTCGGAAGGCGATGTGAAATCTGCAAGAACATCGTTGACGGCGCAGGCGGATTGAAGTGCGTTACGCAGAAATTAATAAGCTTAAATACATCTCATGATGTGAGATACGCTTTTGATTACAAGAACATAATTCTGAATGATTTTTTCTTATCTTAGGTTATGGCCAGGATCATTGGGTTCTTCCATACGTTGGTCTCAAATGGCTCGGCTCACAAGCCGGCTTTTGCAGCAACATGGAGGAACACTTTGCTCAGTAGCGAACAGCTCATCCCGGCTCTTGCGTTCATGACGCTTGGAATCGCGATCCTTTATGCGATCGTGAACTTTTTCCGGACCGCAAAGCGGCAGGGCGAGCGCCAGCAAACGCATTTGACACGAACCAGTGAACAAACACGGGCGCGGGAAGGTTCGATCATCAAGAAGTAAGGCTGGCTGCGACGCCTCGGGAGGTCTGAGGCGTCGCCAACCTAGCGAGGAATTGGAAATGCCGAAGGAAACAAAGGGACAGAAGGAAACTGTGGGCCGTGTCATGCATGAGTACAAGCATGGCGAACTTGAAACCGGAACCGGGAAGCCCGTGAAGGGCCGCCGCCAGGCAGTCGCCATCGCCTTGCACGAAGCGGGAGCCTCTAATCAGGAGAGCCCGGCGAAGAACAGGGAGAACCTCAAGAAAACGAAGAGCAAAGAACGCGCGGGCAAGACAGCGAAGCAGCAAAAGGAAGGCCATCTCTAGCCTTCCCCCACTCTTTCAGCTGTGCAAAAGACCCCATATCGAGCGCGCAGCCCCGATCATCGCGGTAATGAGGCTGTGATTTATCGGCTAACATTGCGAGATAATACTTTCAGAGCACGTTGTCGCCTCGGGACCCCCACAAATCCAGCCACGGCAGTCAACGCCAGATATGGATCCGTCATCTTTCTTTGTATACCATACCCATCGGTGATGCACAGCATCCTGATTGCAGCTGGTAGTCGTTTCAACTATCACACAATGTTCTTGCGTATTAGCAACCTGCTTACGACTCGACGCATCATCGCTTGGGTCTGCAAGGGCGCTCCCCATAATTATGCAACTCGCTATTGCGGTCAGCATATACTTAAGGTGATCCTTCATCCGAACCTCCAATCTACTTCATAAGCAAAAATAACATAACCCATATCGGCCGTTGGCCCCTCATACACACGCCGCTAATAAGTAAACACATTCAATAAAGCTGCTAAACTCAAATAAAGTTGAGGCATGCTTCGCCAATCTGCCCATGCCATCTTGGACGGCGCTCTCCGCACGCCTAATGGTAAACCGTTCGTCAACTCCCAGTAAGCGTTAATACAATATGGTTAACAGGAGCGCGCCGGATTTATTTCCGGCCTGAGTATGCTTAAGAAAGCGTCTATCGGCCGCGAAAGGAGCACCGCCGCGCCTTACAGCTGGCCGTAGACAGGCTAATCTAAGCCTTTGAAAATGAATAGCTTTCTGTCTTCAGTCGAACCCTCATTAAATAGAATTTAATGCCGGAATTTTTGCATTAAGTCGGCTCGCAAAAGTCCGTTAAATATGTTTGCAATTTCGCGAGTTAACCCTTTCGCCAGCCCGAAACGCTGCGGCGCAGGCGGCGGCGATGGCGTCCCGTTCGCTATTTTCCCCTTATTTAGCAAGGGTTGGAGCGGGGTCACGCTGCGTTAACCTGTCCGCAAGGCGATATCGCCGAAGATCTTTCAGAATAAGAAATGCGGACGAAATCGTCAGGGACAGGTTGACAAGCAGAGGCCGCTTTGCGCAACTTGCATACAAAGGTGCATCCAGACAACATCCGATTAAGGGCGCGATGCTCTAATCGCTCGCCGAGCGTTCGCCCGGATCACGAGCCGCCGGTGACGACCGCGAGCGGTCGTCCCCCGGGGCGTTTCTATGCGCCGCCGCCGGGCGCGCTCCTCAACGATCAGCCATCAGCGTGAGTGACCACCATGGCTATGACGCCCGTCCTTCTGCTCAGCCGTCGTCGCTTCTCCCTTATGGGCGCTTTCGTGCTGGCGCCCACCGTGCTCCCCGTGAAAGGCATGCTCGACGTCAGTCACGGAGCCATATTCGCCCTCCGGCATCTCCTGGAACGTCTGGAGCACTTCTTTGGCTACGCTATTCTTGCGGGCGAGTTCGACAAGCTCCTTCTTGCTCATGGGGAACTTTGCGCCTTTGAGCCCGTGGGCCAAGTCTGCTGCAGATGTGCGCGCCATAGTTTTCTCCTGTTCGGCTACATTTCGAAAACAGGTGTGGCCCGCTTCGGCAAAGCGCGACCGCCTGTTGGAGGTCAACGATGATTCCTTGCTCCAGGAATGCCGAGATCTGGTGTGGCGTCTTGCAATTTGCTTACAGCATTGGCGGCTGGCTCCCATGGGCGATTGCGAGACGCAGGGCGCATGGATCGAGTGCTGGGCCTTGGGGTTACAGCCATGATGCTCCTGAACAGCCGAAGGATTTTGTGAGTGACCCCGCACCAAGAGTTACGCGACCTTGATAGTCCCGGTTCGCTTGACGAAGATGCAATCCCCGAGGCGGAGCACGGGCTTACCGACAAAGAGCAAAGCGAGGTCCGGGAAGCGCAGCGCCCTCGCGCGCCCGTGGTCTACGAGATCATCCGGATGGAAGGCGAAAGGGAACTGAAGCGGCCGATAGCTTCGCTCTGGTGGTCGGGCGTCGCTGCGGGAATTTCCATCGGCTTTTCTTTTCTCAGCCAGGCCGCGCTGGGCGCCGGACTTCCGCAATCAGAGTGGAACCACGTCCTGGCCTCGCTCGGCTATTCGGTCGGCTTCATCATCGTGATTCTTGGCCGCCAGCAGCTCTTTACGGAGAATGTGCTGACGGCGGTTCTCCCTGTCATTACTCGCTGGAACATGAGTTGGCTCCTTAGGATGTTGCGGCTTTGGGGGATCGTGCTCGCCGCGAATGTGGCTGGGTGCTTCCTGTTTGCTTGCGCCTTTGCGTTCCTCCCGATGCTGAGCGACAACGTGACCGGTGAGATGGCAAAGCTCGTGGAGAATTTGATGCGCAACTCTGCGTGGGAGATGTTCGCGAAGGGCATCGGCGCCGGCTGGCTCATCGCCGCCGTGGTTTGGATCATCGCGTCGGTTTCCAGCGGCCAGTTCCTGGTCATCGCCCTTCTGACCTATTTGATCTCGCTCCTCCAGTTCACTCATATCGTCGCTGGAACCGCGGAGGTGTTGTATGGCTGGGTTGCGGGTCTTCTTTCGTTCCACGACGCGTCGGTGAGGTTCTTTCTGCCCACGCTCGCCGGAAACGTATTTGGCGGCACTATCCTCTTTTCGGTGCTCAGCTATGGCCAGGTGCGGGAGGAGATTTTCGAAGAGCAGGAACTCAAGCGCCAGCGTTAGCGATAATACCGCCACATGCGTTCCATCGTGCGGACGATTTCATCGGGAGGCGGCGCGAAGGGCTGAAGGTCGATGCGCACGATGTTGTCATAGCCCATCGTCCAGGGCAGGCGCATAAGGAGTCGCCAGATGGGAAGCCGCCGCCAATCGACCAGAAGCGCGCTGTTCAACGGCTGCTTCAGCTTGATGTGCAACTCGTCCATTTCCAAGGTTCGAATCGAGTATGTGACGAGGCTGATCTCGTCGATCGCGCGCCAGGCGATCAGGCCGAAGCCATCCACGAAAAGCCCGTACTGGTTTGCCCCGAGCCTTGGCCTGCTCTCGGTGAACGGGAAGAAATAGTAGGCCGAGCACCCTGCCAGGATCGCCGTAATGGAAAGGAGCTGATAACCCCAGGTGAGCCATGCCGCAAGCGTCGCCGCTGTTATCGCAGCGAGAGCGTTAAAGCGCGCGGCCTCTTTCTTGTTGTAAGGAAGGATAAAACCTTCCTGCAAATACGCCGGAAGTCCTGGGCGTCGCGCCATGAGCCGGTCCCGATAAGCCCTTTCCCTAACGATGCGGCGACAAAAGGTGTTTCAGCGGCCAGTCTGTGCGCGGTGCCTTAAAAAGTGATCGGCGAGAACAAGCGCCATCATCGCTTCTCCAACCGGCACCGCCCTGATCCCGACGCAAGGATCGTGCCGTCCCTTTGTGAGGATGTCGGTTTCGTGTCCCTGCAGGTCAATTGTGAGGCGGGGAGTAAGGATCGAAGACGTTGGTTTAACCGCGAAACGGGCGACGATAGGCTGGCCGGTTGAAATGCCGCCGAGGATGCCGCCCGCATGATTGGAGAGGAAAACGGGCTTCCCGTCCGGCCCGGCGCGCATTTCATCGGCATTTTCCTCGCCGGAAAACGAGGCGCAGGCGAAGCCCTCGCCGATTTCGACGCCTTTGACGGCGTTGATGCTCATGAATGCGGCAGCGATGTCCTGATCGAGCTTGCCATAGAGGGGCGCGCCCAGCCCGGCAGACACGCCTTCCGCTACGATCTCGACGACGGCCCCGCAAGACGAACCCGCCTTCCGGATGGCGTCGAGGTAGGCCGACCAGCCTTGAACGGTGGCGTGGTCCGGCGAGAAGAAGGGGTTGCGATCCACCTCTTCCCAGTCCCAGTTCGCACGGTCGATTTTCTCGGTTCCGAGTTGAACGAGCGCGCCCCGAATGCTGACACAGGGCAGGACCTTGCGCGCGACAGCGCCTGCCGCCACGCGCATCGCGGTTTCGCGCGCGGACGAGCGCCCGCCGCCGCGATAATCGCGAATGCCGTACTTCTGGATGTAGGTATAGTCGGCGTGACCGGGCCGGAACTTGTCCTTGATCTCGGAATAGTCCTTCGAGCGCTGATCCTGGTTTTCGATGACGAGCGCAATCGGGGCGCCCGTCGTCACCTGCACTCCCGCGTCGTCCGGAAAGACGCCCGACAGAATGCGGACCTTGTCCTCCTCCTGCCGCTGCGTCGTGAAGCGCGACTGTCCCGGCCGCCTCTTGTCGAGATAGGGCTGAATGTCGGCCTCGGTGAGGGAAATGCCCGGCGGGCATCCGTCGATCACGCAGCCGATGGCCGGGCCATGGCTTTCGCCCCAGGTGGTGACCCTGAACAGATGGCCGAAGGTGTTATGCGACATAAAAAATCCTGTGCGATTGTGTGAAACCGTATACCACCCGATAAGACGGGTAAAGCGTTGCACGGCTTGATTTTTGTGCCTCTAAATACCACATCTTTGCGCATAAGGCGACACTGGTAAGTCACGAAGTCTGTATGCCAGCCCGTTGCCAGAAGGCAAAGGCATGAAGACCATAAGGAAGAATATCACCGATAGGACGCTCAAGTCCAAAGAGCTGAAACCGCAAGCCGAGCCGTTTGACGTTATGGACAAGTCCTTGCCTGGATTTGGCGTCAGAATTTTGCCGGGCGGCAGTCAGAGCTTCATTTACTTCAAGCGCTACCCTGGCAGTAAGAACCCGACCCGGCGCACCTTGGGGCGCTATCCTACGATGTCACTGGAACAGGCCCGTCAGGAAGCGCGGCGATGGCATGGTTTGATCGAGAAGGGGATTGACCCGGCCAAGGAGGAAGCCCGCCTCGTAGCAGCCGCCTTGGCCGCAGAGAGGGCAAAGGAGACGAACACCGTCTGCGCCGCCCTCGAAGTCTATGCCAAGCGCAAGCTTGTCAAGATTAGGAGCGGACGCGCGGTGGAAGGCAGGCTGCGGCATGTGATGGCTGCTTGGCTGGATACCCCCTTGGCCGATGTCGATCGCCCCATGATCGTCCAAGCGCTCCTCGCCATCACCGACGCCGGTCACGATGCGCAAGCGCACCAGAGCTATGCTCTTATGCGAGCCTTTTTTAGTTGGATGGTTGAATACGGAAAAGACTTCGGCATCAACATCGAAACGTCGCCTTGCACCATCAAGCGGCTGAGCGAGCTTGGAATTGACGAACCGAAGCCACGTGAACGCGTGCTGAGCGATGATGAAATCGCCGCTTACTGGCGCGTGGCTGATGCGATGGCCTACCCGGACGGCCCCTTCCTGAAGCTTTTGATGATGGCGGCTTGCCGACGCGATGAGATCGCGGATTTGCATTGGCGCGAGATCGATATGAAGGCCGGGCTCATCGAGATCCCGGCGGCGCGGATGAAGGGCAAGCTGGCGCACGTCGTGCCGATCACAGTCGAGATCCGCGAGCTTCTGGGAACCCTGCCTCGCTTCCCGCATGGCGATTACGTTTTCAGCAACTTGGGCGGGCTCCAACCCATCGCCAGCTTTGGCCGCATCCAGGCGCGGCTGCACAAGACCATGAGGGCGCAAGGCTGGGAAGGCGAGCACTTCACCTTGCGCGATGTCCGCAGGAGCGCTCGAACGCAAATCGAAGGGTTCCCAAGCGTTCGCTACGTGGTGGCCGAAGCGTTGCTGGCGCATGCGAAGCGCGGCGTGAACCGGGTTTACAACCGATTTGACTACCTGGAAGAGAAGGCGAAAGCGCTCGATCTTTGGCACGCCCGGCTCCGCGACATCACCTCGCCGACACCCAGCAATGTGCTGCCGCTTCATGGAAAAGCGGACGAAGTGAAAAAGTGTCGTTTGGGATAACGCGGCACGCGGCTACTGCCGAACCGGCGATCACTTACCATGTGGCCAATTGTGTAAGACAGAAGGGCCAAGATCCAATGCAGTTCTATACTTATCCGCAACTCAAAACGAAAGGCATCGACTACAGCCGCGAACACATTCGGCGGCTCGAAAAGATTGGTGCCTTTCCCCTGCACACGAACCTCGACGAAAAAGGCCGCCGCGTCGGCTGGGAAGCGTCGCTCATAGACAAATGGCTGGCGGCGCGGGATGCGGTAGCGCGCGCCAATGCGAAGGTGGCGAGGGCCGAGTGGCAGCGTCGCGTCAAGGCGAGGGCCACCCAGTGACCCTAATTGCCAGGAGACGCGCACAGCCCCGAAAGCCCGGCACGCCGCCAACCGTCGGCCCTGGTAACCCCTCAGCTTTTCTTTTTTCCTGACGCCTTGAGCCCCAGCACGATGAGCTGACGGATAGCTTCGCTCCGACCGCGAACGCGATGCGCGAAAGACCAATCGTCAACGGCCTTCACTTCGCTAGCCGTCATCATGAAGGCGGTTGGACCGGCAACAGAAGACTTCTCGCCGCTCCCAATCAAAAGAACTGCTTCCTCGATCACGGCTGCTTTCTTGATTGCGGCTGTGGCATCTTTCACGCTCGCATCAAACCACTCGCCAGCCTTGCGTTTACTTCTAAGCAAGGTATGCGTCGCCCGCTCAACTGCGAAAGCTTTATCCGTCTCGAATGTGCGCGCGATATCGATCTTTAATCCAGAGGCGCGGCGCAAGGCGGTTTGTCTTCTTGTCGGATGCTTAGCGATGCCGATTTTCACAAGGCCAATTTCAGACTGCATCACGTAGACGCTAGTCAGCTTTCCTTCTTGGCTTTCGCTTGCGCCGCTTTCGCGCGTTCCACAAGACGAATCACCATTTCGCTTCGCGAAGGCAGGTCCACTTCCACCCGTCGCAATTCGTCCAGGGCTTTCAGCGTTTCCATTGAAATTCTGAGGCTGAGACGCCCTTCTTTGGTGGCCATGGTGCCTGGAAATAACATAAGTCGGCGACGCCTCGTCAATCCGTTTGCTTTGTTTGTCTGACATGACGTACATTGTACGCTTGACGCACACGAAGGACAAGGCGGCCCGCCATGCGCACAACCAAACGCGACCTCGTGAGCCTGAAACGCGGCCTATCCGCAGCCAACGCCCATGTGGCGGCTCTGGCGCTGACGGCGAAGCACGCGGGCGAAAGCTCGCTTGCCCGGCGGCTCGCGACCATCGCCCGGCGCTTGGCCACCGAGGAAGATTTTGTAAATCAACTCATCGGACGCCTGCCATGAAGGAAGCCGCGCTAAGCTTCAGCGTGGCTATTGGTCGATCGAGGCCGCAGGAGCCGCGTACAGCCCCGGAAGCTCCGACCTCTGGCCGACCGCCGGACCCGGCCTCAGCGCCTCTTATTTCGAGCCCTGTGATCGAGTTGAGCGCCGGACACCGGCACCACCGCCGGGCTGCTCGATCTGGGTGACCGGCTCCCGCGACACATGTGGCTTAGCTATAGCTTTCGATTTCGTTGCCATGTGTTTTCTCCACATCTCACACTGGAAGAACTGAGAGTGGAAAAGCAAAGAACACGCTTAAAAAGAAACCCAGGATCTGAAACAATAACTTATCTGATTCAGCGAGGCGTCAGAGTGGTGCTCTAACCATCCTCGCGGAGCAGCATTCGTTGCGCTCGACAATCCGCAGCAAGCTAACAGTGGAACCGAGATAACCACGCAACCCCACCAATAGCAGAGGTACCCTGCCAACGGTGAACCGGTAAACCCATGAACGGCGGTTAATCCGTTCGATGGGCGCGATGACCGCAACCCCCAAAGGTTGCAGCGCTGCGACCTGGAGGGTCTGAAAATGACCATACAGGTTAAGGTTCAGATCAAGATCGACTTAGCGGCGTGCCTTTGGGCGATTGCCGCCATTTTGCACGCTTTGATCTGACAGGAAGGCTGGACCAAAAAGCTGGTCCAGCCGACTTTACGGCAGAAGCGTTTGATAGAAATGGCTAAATAAGAACGAATTCAAAATGAGTGATTGGTTCCTTTACATGTTCCCGCCATTGATCGCTTTTCGCATGTGGCAAGATGGCTTGTCCCGCTGGGACAGCATTGCCTTGCTGGGCTACTCAAGCATTCCGCTTGTTTTCCTCGGTCTTGATAAAGTTACCGGCAGAGAAGAGGGACTGATCACGGTGGATCATTATGCGTTTATGAGCGCCGTGTTCATTGCGATCGGATTTCTTTGGGGGCGGAGGGGAAGGAAGGCGGAAGCAGGCAAAGAAAGTTCACCGGCTTCGCCAAAGGACTGAGAGGATCTTTAACGGGAAGAATATAAAAGATCGTCTCATTCGACTAAATAAGGCGATCCCTGTGTTTAAGAGAGAACAATGGCACGACATTGCGATTTGGGCGGTCGTGGCGTTAGCGCTTGCGCTAATCGCAATTCTCCCGTCAATACAATACCCAAACGAAGCAAGTGACCCCCGGAGACCACCACCACCACATCAAAACGCATCCGAAAATACCGGCGCAAGCCACGACGCTCGGCCAAGCGCTATAGAGAAAAATCTCGTGCAAGTAGAGGACCATGTCGATGAGCACAGCGAGAAGGATAGGCCGTGGATCGATAAACTTGTAGGCGATCCGAACGCACTTTTCGCTCTTGCTGTCGCCTTTCTCACCGGATGCCAAGTTTGGGTTGGCCATCGCCAATGGCGTGCCATTCGTGAAGCTAACAAGGTAGCCGAGGGGGCCGTCAAAGCTGCTGAGCAGAGTTTTTTGACCGCTCAGCGCCCTTGGATCGCGATTTCGTCCGCCATCAAAAGCGGTCTCCGCTGGGATAATGGCGGCGCGTATATCAGCCTCGAATTCGCTATCACAAATATTGGCAAAGACCCCGCTTTCGATGTCCGTATTTTCCAGGAAAAATACTTGCAGGGGATTAAGACCGCGCAAGCGATGACAACTTTTTTCGCTAATGAAGTTAGAAAAGAGCCCCTTAGCAGGGTGCCGGGTCACGTTGTCTTTCCTAATGAAACTATCAACCAATCTTATGAAATGTGGGTACAAAGACCAGCAATCACTTGCGCAATTCAAAAGTTTGGGTCGAGGGACTTTCAGTCCTTCGTTGTTGTTTGCGTGGACTACAAGTCTCCCGTCACCAAGCAGCAACATCGAACGATTAAGGCCATTTTCGTTACTAGAAAACAGCCTCTCGGGCTTATTAGCTACAAACCAATCGCATTTGAGGAAAGTTTGGGCATCGATGAACTTGACCTCTTTACGGACCCCGCTGGCACCATTGCCGATTGATGCAACCACCACCAGGATCAAAAGATCGACCTTCGACCCTCCCGAGCTTGAGCCGGTTGCGGATGACGCTTCGGAAAAACCTGGACCGGCCGACGCCTTCGGGCCTGTAGAGGGCTCTGCGCCGCCACGTCTTCCCCGACACCGCGTTGTAGATCGTGCTTCGGTCCACCCCGAACGTCCGCGCGAGGTATGACGGCGAAACGCCCGCCGCTCGCATCGTTCGGATTACAGCCGCGCGGAAGGTTCGACCCCTCCAACCGCCGGACCCGACGCCGCACCCGGCCTCCCTCCTGCTCATTTCCGGGCACCCTGCATCTTGCCCCGGCTCCTCGATCCTGGTGACCGGCCCCGGCGACACACACGGCTTAGCTACAGGCTACCGTTACTAACGGGCAGCGGCTTCGGCCGCAGCCGACCAATTCTTGATGGCCACTAAGTGAAGGCCCAGGCTCTCCCTACTTATGCATTGCCTATACAAGTCAGCCTTGCTGAAGAGTTGAGTTCTGATCCCATCCTCTTCGGTCGTAGCGCTTGCTCCCTTTCGGAACAGTGCGTTGAGCATCGACATTTCGGAAGGTGCCAACGGAGGGGACTGTTTGCATCTCTCCATGAGAACGGCAGCGTTCTCACGCTCAAATGCCGTGCGCCTCATATCGGTTAGAACGGTTCCTTTGCACTGAAAGAACACGTCCAGAGTCTTTCATTATCTGATTTATCTTTGCTGTGTCGTTGGAGGAAAACGGTCTTCGCGGGTTCTGAAACTCGCTTAACTTCTTATCGGCATTGGGGTCTTCGTTGCATTTCGACAGAACGACTTCTTCGAGGGACGGCACTATGTCCATCAGATGGTGTACCTTACTGTCCGCCTCATTCCACGTCGGCATGTAATACTCTTGAGAGTTCGTCGAAAACATTCTGTCGATCCAATATTGGTCGATATCCATGTCCGCGAGATAGGCTTTTACCTTCGGCGTCATCTCTTTTTGGGCCGTCTCATACTCCGCGTCGCTGAGCTTTCGGGCCTGTTCACGTGGAAGAAAGGGCCTGTGCAAAGCGAGGTAGTTCCCAAACCTGATTGCGCCACCCGCATAGGCAAGGAAGCAGGCGCTGGCGCAGATCATGTTCTCGTGGTGGTCGACCCTGATCAGGTCGATCGGCGCTTTGCCGGTGTCCCATACCGGGACGCTGGTTTCCAAATGAAGCCGCCGAATTATCGTGCCCATTCTCATCGCTTCGGCGACATCCCCACCTTTGGAACGGAGGTAGACGGGGGATATCATGTCCCCATATTTTCCATAGAAATCGAGTAGTTTCTGCGCGTCTCCGGGGACTATCTCGCCCTCGACCTTAACTCCCTCAACGACGATGCCGTCCGCTCGTTTGACCAACTCAAATGTGGCGGCGTTGCCTGATGCGACCCACCCTCCGATGACAAGTCCAGCCACTAGCATGCGAAAAAGTGCGCGCTGCATCACTTCAAAGCCTTCACTTGCACGGCGCTCTGGCTGCGTGCTGCCGCCGAGCCCGGCGGCGAGCTTGTAGCCGTTATTATTGAGTTTCTCAATAAATAACCGGCTGCGTTTGCCCTGCACCACATGGCTTAGCGAAGCACCAACTGGCGGTCGCTCCGGTGTCGGCAATTCGCCCTCTTCCGGCAACGGTCGGAAAATCTTCATCGTCGCTGTTCATTTCCTTCGTCTCCTGGTGCCCGTCTTGCGCGCCTTGTAATGCCCTTGCTCAACTTCGAGCAAAACGGCGTCGGCCTTCGACCAGCCGCGATCGAGGCGGCCATGGATGACGTCGGGCTTGATGCCCATCCGATCAGCCCATTGCTTGAGCGTCAGCGTCACCGTTGCCGCGCGACAATCAAGGTGAGACTCAGCGTCAATCAGGATGAGACTGCGCCGTGTGTGGTCTGACGGAGGAAGGGCGGAGCCCGACCGACGGCAGGCCACACACGGCGGCGCTCTTTTTAAAACCCGTCTGGCGGTCGGGCAGGTCTGCGGCAAAGTTCTGATTCGTCTCAGCAATTGAGGGATCAGCATTTGCCCGGCCTCCACATCACCGACCACCAGATGAGGCTGTACATGAGTATCCGAAAAACCCACGAAACGACCATCGCCGCCGCCAAGGCTGGCATCAGTCGCGCCACCGGTTTCCGCGTCGATGCCGATCCCCGGCTGCCATCACAGAAGGCGGCGCCACGCACCCGGCGGCGGTTAGACCCGCTGGTCGCCATCTGGGAGGCCGATGTTGTGCCGATCCTGAAGGCGGCGCCTGGCATCCGCACGATCGGCGTGCTGGCCGAGATGCGGCGGCGGCATCCGGAGCTGAACCCAAACATCCGCCGCACGCTGGAGCGGCGCATTACGCACTGGCGCGCTGAGCATGGCCCGGAACGGGATGTGATCTTCCGCCAGGAACACGAACCCGGCCGCATGGGGTTGTCCGACTTCACCGACACCAGCGGGCTGAACATCACGGTGGCTGGTGTCGTTCTGGTGCACCGGCTGTATCACTTCCGGCTGGCGTTCTCGGGCTTCGCGCATGCCCATGTCGTCCTGGGCGGCGAAAGCTTCGTGGCGCTGGCCGAGGGTCTGCAGAACGCCCTGTGGGCGCTTGGCGGCGTGCCGAAGGAACATCGCAGCGACAGTCTGTCGGCGGCGTTCCGCAACCTCGACAAGGCGGCGGAGGAGGACCTGACACAACGTTATCAGGATCTGATGGCGCACTACGGCATGACGCCCTCCCGCAACAACCCCGGCGTCGCGCACGAAAATGGCTCCATCGAAAGCCCGCATGGCCACCTCAAGAGCGCGTTGAAGGACGAACTGTTGCTGCGTGGCTCCACGGACTTCGATGATTTGGACGCCTACCGCCGGTTCATCGACCTGATCATCGGGCGGCAGAACGCGCACAACCGCAAGCGGATCGAGCTGGAGATGCCGAGCCTCGACAAGCTGCCGAAACGGCGGACGGCGGACTTCGAGGAAAAGTGCGTGACGGTCACGAGAAGCGGCGGCTTCATGCTGAACCGCGTGTTCTATACGGCGCCGTCGCGGCTGATCGGCCATCGCCTGCGCGTGCGGCTCTACGATGACAGGCTTGAGTGCTTCCTGGGTTCGACCGCCATGATGACGGTACGGCGCGGCCAGCCGGTCTCGGACAGCAAGGGCGGTCACGTCGTCGATTACCGGCATGTGATCCACGCGTTGCGCAAGAAGCCGATGGCGCTGCTCAATCTGGTCTATCGCGATCAGTTGTTCCCACGCCCGGCTTATGCACGTGCGTTCAATGCTTTGCTGGCGACTGCCGGTGACAGGCAAGCCTGCAAGACCATGGTCGAGTTGCTGGCGCTGGCCCACGACCGGACCTGCGAAGCCGAACTCGCCGAGGCGCTCGAGGCCGACGTCGATGCGGGCCGATTGCCAGATCTGGCGTTCTTGCGCGCCTACTTCGGTCCGAGCCCGGCATCGGCGCCGTTGATCGACGTCGAGTTGGCGCCACTCTCGGCCTACGACGAACTGGTGGCGATCGTCGCCGCAACTCCAGCCTTGCAGGCAGCGGCATGAGCGCGCCCAACACCATCGACATCGCACGCGTTGAACTGCTGCTCGGCGAGTTGCGCCTGCCCGGCGTCAAGCTGATGTGGGCCAAGCTCGCCGCGCAATCCGATAAGGAAGGCTGGCCGGCCGCTCGCTTCCTGGCGGCGCTGGCCGAACTGGAGGTCGCCGATCGCGTCCGCCGCCGCACCGAGCGGCACATGGCGGAAGCAAAGTTGCCGCCCGGAAAATCCATCGCCGCCTTCGACTTCGCGCATGTGCCGATGGTCTCGAAGGCGCAGGTCATGGCGCTGGCCGCCGGCGATGCGTGGCTCGAAAAGGGCGCCAACGTCCTGTTGTTCGGGCCGCCCGGCGGCGGCAAGAGCCATCTGGCGGCAGCGCTCGGCCTGGCGCTGGTCGAAAACGGCTGGCGCGTGCTGTTCACGCGCACCACCGACCTCGTGCAACGGCTGCAGGTGGCGCGGCGGGAACTGGCGCTGGAGGCCGCCATCACCAAGCTCGACCGTTACGATCTGCTGATCCTGGACGACATCGCCTACGTCACCAAGGATCAGGCCGAAACCAGCGTGCTCTTCGAGCTGATCGCCGCCCGTTACGAGCGCCGGTCGATGTTGATCACGGCCAACCAGCCCTTCGGCGAATGGGGCAAGATCTTCCCCGATCCAGCCATGACGCTCGCGTCCATCGATCGCCTCGTCCACCACGCGACAATCCTCGAAATGAACGTCGAAAGCTACCGCCGCCGCGCGGCGCTCGATCGCAAACGGGCGACGAAAAACGAACCGTCAGAAACCTGATTGTCGCGGCGCGTCAATCAAAACGCTTGCCACTTCGATCACCAGCGTCAATCATCACTTCGCTCGGCCGCCTCGTCTCATCCAGATTGACGCGCCGATCTCACCCAGATTGACGCGCTATACACCGTTATGAGGCGGCGGTTTGGCTCGATCGGCTCGGTGACGGCGCGCTCGGGCTCCCAGCCGTGGTGCAGGCGCATCGCGATCGCGGCGGCGGATAAGCCGGTTTCTTTCGCCCATTCCGCGACCGTTTGCGTGCGGCCGAGCGCGGTGATGCGGCGCGGCGCTGATTTCGCCATCATCGCGACCCCGTGCGCCAGCTCACGCCCTGCACTACCTTCGAGATCGTGCTGGCGCAAACATCGAAATCGTCAGCGATGTCCTTCACCGGGTGGCCAGCGGCGCGAAGCGCCCGGATCTTACGCGCCTTTTCAAAGCTCAGCAGCACATGGCGGCGATCTTCGTCGGCTATCACCGTGTGTGGATTTCCATGCCGCCGGACACGGCTGTGATGCTTCTGACATAGCCCGTGCACAAAGTGTTTTGCATCACAGAGCGAACACTTGCGCGGGCGCGGGTGGCTATACTCGGCGGACAACCCGACTTCATCGTCAGTCATGGGCACCTCTTTTACTAGCAGATTTTGCTATTACAATGCTCTCTTCGCGCGTTGCTTTGTATAAACCTCTTGCATAGTGGTAATGTAGACACGACATCTATAAATGCAACCGACAAGGAGGATTTATACTATGACAGCCAAGTTCCCGATAACCCCGCGCCAGTTGGAACTTTTAACAACCATCAAGAGACTGATTGCAACGACGGGTTTTTCGCCGACCCACAAAGAGCTTGCCAAGGAGCTGGGCATAAGCTGCGCCGCTGTGCAGCAAATACTCAAGCGCCTCACACAGCGCGGGCACGTGCGGCGGCTGCCGTCCACGCAACGCACGCTCATGGTTGTCGATGACAGCAAGGGGAAGGCGGCATGAGGAAAACCAACCGGGCCGGACGGGCAACAACCCTTCCGGCCCTTCTACTAGAGGGACGTTGAATTTGGAATCCTTCACGAAAGAACTCGCGGAAGCGCTCGGCTACCGCGATCGCCTCTTAGGCAAAGACTGCGAAGCTCAAGGCGAGACGCTCGATCGCTTTCGCTCGAAATACAATCGCCCGCTCAAGCGATTGCAGCACGCTTACCGGCGCGGCTGGCGAGAAGCGGATCTGTATTGCGACAATTGTTGGCGATGGGGCGCGGGCTCGAAAAAGCGGGTGAAGGTTCACCCTTTGCTTGAAGCTGCGCTGCACCAAAAATAAATGCCAGCGGTCACGAAACCGCTGGCACCTAAGATCCCGCGACGGCCCCGAGCAAAGCCGAACGCTTTTCCGCCATCACCTTGGGAAGGTGAAAACATACCAACCCCTGAATAAGGTAGCATGCAGTGCATAATATATCGTCGAAACGCCCCGCCTTCAAGATTTCCGCCGAAGATCTGAACGTCATCGATCTGGGGATCTATCGGTTCGCCAAGGCGTTCTCGAAGCTTCCGCCGGATCAACGGCGCTTCGTGTGGATGCGAGGCCGCCTCGCCGGGCGCTCCACCATA
Source organism: uncultured Alphaproteobacteria bacterium (assembly GCA_963764115.1). Lineage (GTDB taxonomy): Bacteria > Pseudomonadota > Alphaproteobacteria > Rhizobiales > Rhodomicrobiaceae > Rhodomicrobium. Next base: position 56,514 of record CAVXRT010000029.1, on the reverse strand, counting down.
GAGGCATTCAACCTGCCGCGGGTGCCGCGCTCGATGGGCGCGGCGGTGGCTTCTGAGGCGGGCATCGACTTGCTTGGCCTCTATGCCAGCGCCGCCGCCGCAAGCGGCGTCCAGGGCCTCTTCTGTCTCTCCTACGCCGAACCACAGAGGGAGAAGATCAAGGGGAAGACGGCACCCAAGTTTCACGTACAGCATTTCAAAGCCACGGACGTCGCGGCGTTGGCGATCGAAGCAAAAAACCGCAGCGCCACCCAGAATGTCTACTTCGACCAGAACCTGCGGCGCATCGGCACCCCGAGCGGCACGCGCGGCAAGTTCGAGGACATCACCGCGTCGCTTTCCCTTGTGGTTGAAGAGGACGCCGACCAACAGAAGTTCCTCGTGATGCCGGACGGCATCAAGCCCACCGCCATCGTTCGAACCAGCGCCATCCCGGCCGAAAACACACACCTTCACTTTGTCTTCGCCCGCGCGATTTCCTCGCAAGAAGCTAAGGATCTTCAAGAGCTGGCTTACCGCAAGATGGGCGGCGATACCGGCAACAAGGACGTGACGAAGGCGTGGCGCGTGCCCGGCACGAAGAACCACCCCGACTGGCGGAAGATCGAGCGCGGGCGGCCGTCGATACCACAGGACGTGGCCGTGATCGGCGGCACTGGACTACCAGTCGACCCTGATGAACTGCGTAAGGCCCTCGAAGCCATGCCCGACCGCTACACGCGCAAGGCTATGCCGATGCAGCCAACCGGGCTCGCCAATCGCAAGAGCGTCAACGGCGGTGGCGGCAACCACCACACCGGCAACACGGAACGTGACCGGCTCCTGGCTCGATGCGCCAAGATCAACGGCCTGATCGATGATATCAACACCGAAGGCCAAGACGAATCCGCGCAGTTCGCGCGCGTGTCGTGGCGGCTGTTCCGAGCCGGATTTACCGCCGAAGAAGTCGCGATCCTGGCCACCGGCGCAGCGTTCTCTATCAAGTACGACGCCGATGGACGCCTCGAAACCGAAGTGGTTCGCTCCTACGACAAGTGGAAGGCGGTGCAGGCGGAAGCAGCGGAAGCAGCGGAAGCGCTCGAAGACAGCGGCACCCAGAAGGGCAAGACGGGCCGGACGGCGGCCAAGGACGCGAAAGCGCCGGGGGACAAACGCCGCTCAATAGGCAAGATAAGATGGCCCGATCTAACCAAAGATCAGACGCCAAAGGCGACCAGCATCGCGAACGTGAAAGCGGCGTTCGATCATCTTGGCATTCACCCCTGGCACAATGATTTCACCAACATCCCAGAAATCGAGGGTGCAGCCGGGCGTCATGTTCTCGACGATCACGGCGTTTCGGAGGTGTGGCGGCGCTGCAACGAAATTCGTTTCTTCGCCACTGATGCCTTCATCGCCAAGGCATGGAAGGCGCTCGCCCGCCTCGACCGGCGACACCCAATCCGCGACTGGCTCGACGGCCTTGTGTGGAACGGTACGAAGCGCCTGGAGCGATTGTTCATCGACTACGCGGGCGCGCCCGACACGCCTTACAACCGCGCGCTGGGCATCCTGATCGGCGTCGCGATGGTCCGGCGCATCCGACAGCCGGGATACAAGTTCGATCACGTCATCCTGCTTCGCGGCCCGCAGGACATCGCCAAGAGCCTATTCTGGCAGACGTTGGCCAGTCCGGCTTACTTCACCGATGACTTTGACTTTTCGCTTTCATCGAAAGAGATCATCGAGCAGACCGCGCGCAAGTGGGTCATCGAGGTCGCCGAAATGAAGGGGATGACGCCGAAACAGATCGGCCACATCCGCGCACTCATCACCCGGCAGGTGGATAGCTCTCGCTTGGCTTACGGCGTCGGCATGGCTCAAGATTTCCCGCGTCATTTCGTGGTAGTCGGCACCATCAACGAACACGCCATCTTGCACGATCAACACGGCAACCGGCGCTTCGATATCATCGACGTGACCAAGATCGACATCGAGGCGCTGAAGCGCGACCGCGAGCAAATCCTCGCCGAAGCGTGCGTGTTGGAAAAGACCTATGGCTACCTCGTGTTGCCGGACGCCGTGAAGCCGGACGCCAAGGCGATGCAGGATGAAGCGCTCGTGCGCGACAACATGGCTGATGACATCGAGGACGCGCTCGCAAGCCGTTATGGCTTCGTGGCTCGCGACGATATTTATGATCACGTACTGACGATCACGAAGACGCATTCGAAGCGCAATGATCGCGAGATCGCGCGCGTCATCAAGGAAACCGTGTCGCGCCTTGGCTGGAAGGAAACCCAACTCAACAACGCGCGCCGCACGCGTGGTTATGCTCGCCTTGGGCCGGATGGCGAAGGCAAGACGGAAGACAGAAAAGGCAGTCCGCGCTGGGAAAAAGTCATCATCAACGGCTTCAATAAATACGCCGAAGACGATGAAAACGACGATTTTGCCTGAGTTCGCCTGAGTTGCCTGTGTTCCTTGAGTAGGCTCAAACCGTTGCGGCTGTAGGGCTTGAGCAGGCAACTCAGGTAACTCATACATTTTATAAAGGGTTAGAAAGAGGGATTAGGATTTAGGGATTACCCCTTTCTAGGAACTCTGGAAAAGTGCCTGAGTTGCTGTGTTGCCTGAGTTTCCTGCCATTTTTATCAATTGAATCAATGTGTTGACGCAACTCAGGCAGGAACTCACACAAACAGCGTGCCTGAGTTCGCTCTAAGCTGAGGCGTAGCAGTTGAGGCGCTGAGAGCAGCGAATGAGGAAAGAGAAAACGACGCTCAAAGAGCGGTATTTCAAGCGCTTCCCAGAAGCCAAGAGGCGCGCAAGATGATCAGCCAAAACTCACCCCGAAACAGGAGATGGAAAATATGTTTGTAATTCTGATGAAGTGTGATGCGGCGGATTCGAAGCCGCTAGAAAAGCCTTATCCTGTAGCCGTGAATGTCGATGACATATCCACGGTTCATGATTGCGCGGGCCGTATAGGGAAGGTGAGGGTTATCATGCGTGGCGATGATCCTGCCGTTATCGTTGCGCTCGGCACGCTTGAGCGCTTCAAGGAATGTCTTGGCAGTCTGAGTGAGGGTGTTGGGAGTTTGAGGGGCTACGCTGAATTGTAAAGCTAAGCTTTAGATGGTTGCCACTGAGAACAGTATGAAAACCGCGCCGGACAGACCCGCCGCCTCGCCTAAGCTTACAATAACCATTTCAGAAACGATATTTCCCGCGCAACGATCGCCCGCTTTTGCCAACAACAGCGCTGATTTTCAGCGCTGTTATCGGCTAAAATAGCCGATAACCTCTGCCATTTTGGCAGAGGTTATCTGCGAAAATCGCAGATAACATCGGCAAGAGCCAACGTCGCACTCGTGAACTGCTCGCCGACGCCCGCAAGCTCACGACTTCGGCGAAAATCGCCGAAGTGATCGGCAAGAGTGACCGTCGTGCTCGCGAGCTATTGGGCGACGCGGTCGCGATTCGCGACAAGGGTTTTCACCCGCCCGACGCCGCCCGCGCCGCGGCGCGAACGATCATTTCAAAACTGATCATTCCCGCGCAACGAAACCCTTGCGCTGATTTGGCCCAAGGGTTTATCCGGCTCAGGTCTTATGGCTCCGCTTAAGCTAACTCCATCGGCGGCCGGACCTCAAGTGTGTCGGTTTCTAAGGCTTTGGGCTGCTTCGGCTTCTTCTCTTTGGGCTCCTTTGGCTCCTTTGGCTCAGTCTTTTTGCTGATAAGCTTTACTGCTTCGTTGACGGTCAAATCGGAAATCATTTCCGATTTACCACCCTCCAGTTGTCCACTGTGATTATGCAACTTCAAGTAGTGCTGCGCCGTCCGTTCGGGGATGCTGCATCCCACGTGGCGAAACCGGCATTTTCAAAACACCTCGACCTAAGTAAATAAGTATTTCTGACCGGAGTTAGATGCGGACCTCGGGAGTAGACCCGCAGATCTGCCGGTCTACTCGGCGGCCGAGCCTCGACCCGACCTCGCCGCCGGAACCCCTCGCCAGCGCCCGATCTAGCCCGACGCAAGCCCCGATCGCGATGGGGCGCTAGGGTAGTAGCGGGCCGAACTCGACGCGGCCCCAGCGCCCGCTGTGCGGCCCGACACGGCGGCTCAAGTCGAATGGCTAAGCTGACGGTGCCGGGAAGCATGCGCACGCGTGCACATCCTCGTGAACGAAACGAGAACACGTCGGCCGAGCATATCTTGCCCGGCAATACTCCGAGCCCGGAACAGTTTTCCAGGCATTACTTGTCGCCGAAATGGCTTTGCGTGTTATGCTGCATAACGGGACATGATAGCAAATTCAATGACTTAGCGGCGTGACGCGCCGATTGGCAACGGCCCGGCATACACTCGTGCACATTTCGGGCAGGGCTTCGGCCGCAAATCGGCAATTTTTGCCGATTTTAGCCGATAAGCCCGTTCTTGCTTCGCAGGCAGCGTGAGCTAAGCCGTTGGTTTCAAGCGGCAGGTCTGCCGCTTGAATTGCTCGATCGGCCCGCGCCGGTCAATGGCTATCGCGGCGTGCTGCACTCGGGCATCATGGCTAGAGTGTGAAAATTCACACTCCATCGAGGCACCCATGATGATGGACATCGACGGCCATCCATTTTGTACTTGCGACGACTGCAACCGCGCTCGTGCTCTCAAACTCGAAGAGGTGTGCTCTTATGCTGTAGAGCTAGAGCTTGCTGTGATCATCGCGGCTAACCTGTTTGGGCACCACGAAGACGAGATGGCGCTCGCGGTGCTGGCCAAGGCGGCGCGGCGCGCGGCTGGACGTGACCTCGCCGGTGAGGTTGAGGCGTTGCGTGAGGCGTCCAAGGAAGCGCGTACAGCCATGGAAGCCGCGTCGCTCCGAGCGGCCGGGCGGCTCAACTGATCGGCTGGGTGAACGCCGGGGCGCGGCTGGTGCCCGGCGCAGCACAAGACTGACGCAAATACTCATGGCGAAGCTTTCGGTGCAGAGCACCGGGGGCGTCAGGAAACAGCTCGCGAAAAATTCCCACAAACGGCCAAGCTCAAGTCCGATCGGCGACACCAAACGATGCCCTCGCAAAGCTGATCGCGCCCCATCGCGCCCAAACCGCGACACTCGTGATAGTTGCGACGCCGCACGATAGGCACGCGACAAGCCCCCCCATCCCGCCCAAAAAACGCCCATCACGTGCCCCCGGATCACGTGAACCGGCCCGTTCTCCAGTTTCGGCGCTCGGCAGCTCTCGCGCGCGCATCGTCGAGCCCGTCGAACCGGCCCAACCGCGTGGGAGCCCCGCACGCCGCCACGAACGCCGCCGCGATCGCCACCCCCGCCGCCGCGCCCGCCAGCGTGATGATCACGTCGCCCGTCACCAGAACCGCCCGCGCCACTTGCGCGACGCCAGCGCCCGCATGTCCTCGATCGAAAGTACGGATTTCGACGCTTTCCACCTCGCCATGGCTCCAGTGGTCGCTGCCGTCGTTCGCGCCGTCTTCGGTCGATCGAGCGCCGTGCATGGCCCCTCCGGCGTCCGTGACGCGGCCCGACGCCGCCAGCGCCGGTGTGTAGTCGCTATCGCGCGCGTCGTCTCGATCCGGCTTGCCGACGCCCGGCGTGGCGTCTTCCGTGGTGTCCCAATCGCGTCCGTCGATCCGGCGTTGCTGCCGACGTGGATCGACCATGCGCTCATTCGGGCTGGTGCTGGCCGTGTTGAGGGTGCGGGTTTGGTTGCCTGCTTTTTGCATCCAATCCGCATGCGCCCGGTTGTGTTGGCGCACGTCGGCGGCGTGTCCGCGTTGGGTGAGGCGTAGTATGCCGATGGCTGCCAAGCCATCCACTTCGCGCGCCGCATGGGCGGCGATCGCCTTGTTCAAGGTTCCGACCCGATCAACCCGAACTCCGGCGCTCGTTTGACGCTCTAAACGCTCGCGCTGTGCGCGATCTTCTTTTGTGAAGTCTTTCATTTCCCAAATACCGTCTTCCGTTAGTGGAAACTGTTGTGAGACACTTCTCATTCTACCACGGATTGCATGAGGTGAGGCATGTCCACAGATAAGCGATCCAGGGCGACGCGCGCGATCGACAAGGCCCGTGCGGCTGCCAATTTGACGCCCTTTAAGCCTGGACAGAGCGGCAATCCAGGGGGACGACCGAAACAGCACCGCGAAGCCGTCGTCGAAATTCGCGAAGCCATGCCCCATGTCACCGCCGCGATGATCGGCATCGTCCTGAAGGCCCAAAACGGCGGCCAACTCACGAGATCCGACGAAATTTTGAGCAAGCACTGCGAATTCCTGGTGCAATTCGCCTACGGAAGACACGCGATTTCCATGCCCCTGTTGCCGGGCCAAGACGTTGGCGAGAGCCCGCTCGATCACCAGAACGCCGATGGCGCGGGCCTATCGGCCTTGCTTCGCAGGGCTAGAATTGAGAACGAAGCGCGCGACACGGGCCGGGCCAACCATCGCCACCACGACCAGTCCCACCACACCATCGACGCGGAGCCATGGGAGCCCACGCCGCCGGACGCGCCCCCGGACGGCAGGACGAACTGATATGACCCGGCACAAAGACCAACGCGCGCTCGATCGGCGCTCCAAACGCAAAATCAAAGGAAGCAAGCCCAATGACCCAACCAGCAGCACTCGCCGCGACGCCGACCGACCAGCCGGACGAAGCGACGCTCCGGGCGAGGCTCGCGCAAGCGAACGCCCGGCAACGCCAGCTCGATGAGGCGGCGCGAGCGAAGCGAGGCGTTGCGCGGCAGGCCGAGCGGCTCCTGACCGACGCAACCGAGCACGCCGCCAAGCTGCGCACCGCGCAAGAGGACCGCTTGCGCGAGACGCGCGCCAGCTACGCCCGATCGGTGAGCGAGGCGCTGCGGTACGAAAAGCCGGTGCCCGCCAAGCCCGGCCCGGCCGCCATCGACGGCGTCGCGCTCACCGCCGCCACGGAACAAGCCGCCGCCTTCCAGGCGAGCGCTGCCGAACTCGATGCGGAAGCGGCGGCCGCCGAAGAAGAGGCGGCCAAGCATCGCGCCACCGTCGCGGGCTTGATCGAGGACATCCTCGACGCCGAAGCGCACGCGCTGGGAGCCGAAATCGTCGCCGCGAGCGAGCTGACGCATCGGCTGATGGACCGGCTCGCCGGGCTCGCTCTTCGTGACGACCGGCGGCCCGATGGCCCGCGGCTCCACGCCATGCAGCGCGACCTGTTGGAGCAGCTCGATCGCCGTCGAGCGGCCGTGAAACGCAACCCGCTCTACCTCGAAACGTTCAATTGGCAACAGTTGCTCGCCGACCTCGCCGCGGCCCAAGAGGCGCAATGGGCCGAGTACGCGGCCCGGCTCGCGACCGACGCCGACGCCGCGTTCAACGACGCGCCGGAGGCCGCACAATGACAATGGTAAAGCTCAGGTTGAATCAATGTGACGAAGTAAACCACGGCGGCGTCCGCTACCCGGTTTCGAACAGCGGCCACCATCTCGATGTCGGCGAAGTAATCGTGCCGGAGCATGTCGCGGCGGTGCTCCTTTCCGTGTCGGCGGGTGCAACGCTTGCTCCCGATGATCCCGAGCCAGCGCCCATCATCTGCCCGGCCTGTGGCGCGACCATCAGGGGGAAATAGGCCATGGCCCTACTCGCAAACCCGCCGACAAGCGTCGGCATGGTTTTCCGGCTGAGCCCGCTCGGCGAGCTGAAGCAAATGACCGGCGAGCTTGGCCCCGGCGGCGCTGGCGGTCTAGGGTCCGGCACCGTCGCGGTGATCGCCACGGGCGGCAACCTGACCGGCGTGCAACCGAACGCCGTCGCTGCGGCCGTCGCGGCGCTCATGGATGGCCAGTTGTCGCCCGGCAACCCGCCCTACACCTATCAAAGTAGATGGGTAGTTGATTTAGGCGCTGGCACCGTGAACACGTATTAAGGGAAACACCCAATGACCGCAGCTCCGACTGGCATGCCGTTCAGTATTTCGCCGCTGGGCGTACCAATTCCACAGAACTGGACGGACTATGGCGGCCCCTCCGAGACAGCGTTCACCGGCGACTGGCAGCTCATCGTCACCGGCGTGCCCGCCGGGGTGACGTATGCCACCGTCGCCACCATGATCCTGAGCGCGCCGGTCGCGATTCCGCTGCCGTTCAAGAGCTTCCATTGGCAGGTTGCCTACTCCGCGCTTTCCGGCCCGGTGACCGCCACCGCCTTCTAGTTTGGTTCCCTTCGCGCCGCCCGCTCGGATCTTCCACCGGGCTGCGGCGCGCGAAGGGCTGGACGGCCGCAAGCGTTGCCTTCTTCCGCTGCGGCCGTCCAGCGCCCTTTTCGGAGTTGGAGTGAGTGATTAGCGATCAAACCTTCGACCTCATGCGGGAGATTTGGGAGCGGTCGATTCCCGACCGATTTCGAAACACCAACAAAGTGCGCAATGGCAACCACGTCCCGCCTGAGCGCCTAAGCAGCTCGATCGTCGCAGCGCCGCCGCCACGCCAAAAGAACGCGCGGTTTTTCGATAAGATCAGCGCCAGCCAACATTTGGACAGCTTCCAGCGACGGGCGAAAGCGAATCGCGCGGCTTGCGGACGCAAGGGGCGGAGGCCCAATCCCGACGCCCCGGCTCCCGGCCGACCGAGCCGGAGGCGCGCGCAGCCGAGCCCGCCCGGCCCGGTAAGCGACGCATCATCCGCTTAGTGGCCGCTGCGACCGAAGCGCGCAGAATGTTGCCAGAGATGTTGCCAAAGTGGCAACTTCAGTCCCTAAGACATTGATATTGCTGGGCCCTCGCATCATGGGACATAACAATGCGGCCCTATCAAAGCCAAGTCAGTGTCTCGCCGTCGATCATGAGCACCCTGTCTTGCGGCCTGTCAAGATGCACCATCTCATCGGGCGGCAGCTTCAGGAAATGGCGGGAAAGGCATCGACCCGTCCCGCCATGAGCCACAAGGATGGTATCCGAGGCAACCTCCGCAAGCCATGCCATGACCTGATCGTAAAAATCGCGGTAGCATTGGCCGTCGGGCGGAGCCTCGTTCCACGGGTCCGCCTGGCGGCGCGCATAGTTTCCCGGATCGCGTGCGGCGATATCCTCCATGGTCAATCCGCCCCACGCACCGAAGTGGATCTCTCTCAAGCGATCGTCGGTGCGATAGCCATCTGGCGATAAGCCCATTTCGTGCCGCACGATCTCCATCGTCTGACGCGCGCGCAACAGGGGACTCGCCACGAAATCGAAGCGGGCCTTGTCCCAAATAAGCTCATTCAGCAAGGCGCCATTGCGCCTGGCCTGCAGCCGTCCGGTCGCATTGATCGGAATGTCCAGGATGCCCTGGATGCGGCGCGCGGCGTTGTAGTCCGTCTGGCCGTGCCTCACATAGTAGATCAGCGGCATCGGGCTTGATGTCAGCGCTTGCAGGAGATGCTGATGCGGGCCTGCGAGTTGTTGAGATTGGTCTCCATCAAATTGATCTCGCACTCGACATCCTGGCTGCGGAATACCTTGCGCTCGCCGAACGACAAGCCAAAGCCCTTCTGGTTGACGGCGACGCGAACCTGGCGAGGACCCACGGACTGTAGCGAGAGCTTCACGCCGATCTCGTCGTACTGCTTCTCCTGATCCTTTTTCAGCATGACATTGTCATAGAAGACGACAGCGGTGGGCTCCGGTTTCTTCTCTTGCGATACGGTGATTGCGGCTGCAGGGGGCGCGGCGGCCGACTGTGCGACCGCACCCGCTCCGGACCCAAGCGAGACGAGCTGAGTTTGGCACTTGCCGAATTGATCCGAGGCTGTGGCGACGAGCTGGCGAAGTTGAGCGATGTCGTTTTGCGCGCTATCGTTGCGGCCTCGCTCGTCGAGCTTCGCCTTCATGGCCTCGAGCGAAGCCTGTAGAACCTTGATCTGATCGACGACCGAGGCTTGAGGCGTTTGCGGGCGCGCCTCCTGGGCCTTGATGCTGGCCGAGATGGCGCGAATTTCATCCATCATCGCCTTCGCAACCTTCGGGTCCGCATTCTGCAGGCTTGCGACCGCGGAGCGCAGTTCCTCGGCAACGACGCGCCGCAGGTTCGGCTCCTGCGACTGCAGGGAGAAACTCAGCGATTTCATCTCATCGAGGAGAGCCTTCGGCGCTTTCGGCTCGGCATTCTGCGGGCTTGCCAACGCCGAGCGGAGTTCCTCGGCAACGACGCGCCGCAGGTTCGGCTCTTGCGACTGCAGAGAGGAACTCAGCGATTTCATCTCATCGAGGAGAGCCTTCGGCGCTTTCGGCTCGGCATTCTGCAGGCTTGCGGCCGCCGAGCGCACTTCCTCGGCAACGACGCGCCGCAGGTTCGGCTCCTGCGACTGCAGGGAGGAACTGAGCGATTTCATCTCATCGAGGACAGCCTTTGGCGCTTTCGGTTCCGCATTCTGCAGGCTTGCGACCGCCGAGCGCACTTCCTCGGCAACGACGCGCCGCAGGTTCGGCTCCTGCGACTGCAGGGAGGAACTGAGCGATTTCATCTCATCGAGGACAGCCTTTGGCGCTTTCGGTTCCGCATTCTGCAGGCTTGCGACCGCCGAGCGCACTTCCTCGGCAACGACGCGCCGCAGGTTCGGCTCCTGCGACTGCAGAGAGGAACTCAGCGACTTCATCTCATCGAGGACAGCCTTTGGCGCTTTCGGTTCTGCATTTTGCAAGGTTGCAAGGGCGGAGCGAACCTCATCGCCGAGGACGCGGCGCAAATTCGGCTCCTGCGCCTGGATGGAGGCGCTCAGCGCGCGAACTTCATCGGCAAGACCCTTTGGCGCTTTCGGCTCCGGTTTCTCGAACCTCGCATTCAGCGCGCGGACCTGATCACGAAGCTCCTGCAGCGTGCCCGTATAGTCGGGCGCCGGTGGCGTGGCGCTGGGCCGGTCGATCGCCACGGCCGGAGCCTGCTGAGGCTTCGGGGTGTCTTGCTTCAAGCTATCGATCTGGCTGGAGAGGCCTTTGATCTCGTCCAGAACAAGTTTTGTGCCGGAGTCGCTGTCCGCGGCGGCATTCGCCTTGACCGCAGCCAGTGCTTCCACCTGCTTTGCGAGCGCGCGCACGTCGTCCATGACAGGCTTCAAGGAAACCGCGCTGCCATTGCTGGAGGGGATGAGGGCCTGAGCGCTGGAAAGGTGCGCCTTGATCTCCTCGAGGTTGCCCCGACCGGCGGAGTAGCCGGCGTAGAATCCTCCCGCACCCGCAGCCACCAGTGAGACAATCGCGGCTGCGGCGAGCAATACAAGCGCCTTGAATGGTTCCATCGAATAAGCCTGCCCCGATGCCGAACGATTCGGCATTCGCAAAAATGATCGCCTTTAGTTCCGATGATTTCAGCTATTCGATGGCTGAACGACGGCAATATCAGGGGCATCCTCGGCTTTCATGCCCACAATGTGATAGCCCGCGTCGACGTGATGCACCTCCCCTGTGACCCCGCGGGAGAGATCGGAAAGAAGGTAGAGACCCGCGCCGCCCACGTCCTCGATGGAGACGGTCCTGCGCAGAGGCGAGTTATATTCGTTCCACTTCAGGATATAGCGGAAGTCGGCGATGCCTGAGGCCGCGAGCGTCTTGATTGGTCCCGCGGAGATCGCGTTCACGCGAATTCTTTGCCTGCCAAGGTCTTCGGCGAGATACCGCACGCTCGCCTCGAGCGCCGCTTTGGCCACGCCCATCACATTGTAATGGGGCATCACCTTCTCGGCGCCGTAATAGGTCAGCGTCAGGATCGAGCCGCCATTCGTCATCAGCTTCTCCGCCCGCCTGGCGATGGCCGTGAACGAATAGCAGGAGATAAGAAGCGTCTTCGTGAAGTTATCCGCCGTCGTGTCGATATAGCGCCCGTCGAGTTCTTCCTTGTTCGAGTAGGCGATGGCGTGCACGACGAAATCGAGCGACCCCCAACTGGATTTCAACGTCTCGAAGACGGCATCGACCGAAGCGTCGTCGGATACATCGCAGGGCAGCACGAGCTTCGCGCCAGCTTCGACGGCGAGCGGCTCCACTCTCTTCTTCAGGGCATCGCCTTGATAGGTGAAGGCCAGCTCAGCGCCTTGATCCGCGGCTGCCTTGGCGATCCCCCACGCGATCGACCTGTTGTTCGCGATGCCCATGATCAGGCCGCGTTTTCCGCTCATCAATGATGCTGATTGGGCCACGTTCGCTCCCCGCTGTTAATGGTGGTGCATCCTACACATTAAGCTGGCTGCGTAAAGTGCATGCTTGGAGCGGCACGATATCTTGATGCTCATCTCATCTATGCGGTAAACGCCTCACGAATTCGGTACACTGCGGCTTTTCTTCGCGATAGGATGCGCATCCGCCATGAAATTTCCGACCCCGAATCCAGGGCTGCAAGCATGACTGCCAAGACCGAAGCAGACGATTTTACCGAGGCGTCAAATCCCGAGGCCCTGTTCAACCAGTGGTTCGACGACGCAGAGCGCACCGAGATCAACGACGCCAATGCGATGACGCTGGCGACTGTCGACCGGAACGGCATGCCGAATGCGCGCGTCGTGCTGCTCAAGGGCCTGGATGGCCGGGGCTTCGTCTTCTATACCAATTTCGAGAGCGCGAAGGGACAGGAGCTTCTGGCGACCCCGAAGGCCTCGCTTTGCTTTCATTGGAAGTCGCTGCGCCGGCAGGTGCGCATCCGAGGGACGGCGGAGCCGGTGAGCACGGCCGAGGCCGACGCCTATTATGCCTCGCGTCCCATGGGAAGCCGCATCGGCGCCTGGGCCAGCCAGCAATCGCGGCCGCTTGCCAGCCGGGCGGAGCTTGTCGAATCCGTGGCGCGCTTCGAAAAGGAGTTCGAGGGGATCAACCCGGCGCGCCCGCGCTATTGGTCCGGGTTCCGCATCATCCCGAGCGAGATCGAATTCTGGGCGGATAGACCGCACCGGCTTCACGACCGCATCTGCTTTACCCGCGAGACCGCGGACATGCCTTGGAAGAAGACGCGACTTTATCCGTAAGGGGTGCAGCTTTTCCCGATCGATGGCTGCAATCCAGGCTCCGGAGCGCGGTGGACACCGAACCGAAGATAAGGGTTTTACGAATGAGCATTCGGGGGCTTGGCTCAAGACGTGGGCTTCGGCCCACACTTTCCATACCCTTCTGAAACTCTAATATTTCCCACGAGGCGCTTAATGACGTTTCAAGAAGACCTTCAGGATCTGATCCGATGCTATAATGACAGTCCATTCCCTTCCTTCAAGGTGACGTCATACTTTCCCGCTTACGCGCAACTTTTCCGGCATCTCCGTAATGCCAAATGCACATTCATTGAAACGGGCGTCCTCAACGGAGGCTCACTTTTCATGTGGCGGTCTTGGTTGGGAGAGCAGGCCCGAATAATCGGCTGCGATCTCAACCCTGAGGCGGGAAGGTGGCGTGACAGCGGTTTTGAAATTTTCGTCGGCGACCAGGGCGATCCCAATTTCTGGCGCGGCGCGTTCGCCGAAATCGGGCGGTTCGATGCGTTTCTCGACGACGGCGGCCATCAATCGTTCCAGCAGATCGTGACGTTGCAGGAGGCGATTCGAGCCGCAACCGATGGGGCGGTCATCGTTGTCGAGGACACTTGCACGAGCATGATGAAGGAGTTCGCTGCCCATCGCGATCGCAGCTTCCTTGAGTACGCCAAGGCGAGCACCGATGTCTTGACGGCGAGAATGGCGCACTTCTTCCCTGGCGAGTTCCCCAAGAGCATAAATCGCCCCGTTCTGGATGCATTTGCGAAGATCGCGAGCATACAGTTCTATGCAGGGATGGTCGCTTATCGGATCGACGGCGCTGTAGGGATCCAGCCTGAACTCGTCTGGAACAAGAACGCAGAACAGAACGCGACAGACTTTCGTTACAAGGGGGTCTCGTCGGCAGAGATAGACTGGCCCAGCCCCTACGTCGCCACGCGCGTAACCGTCAAGGGCCGTTGAAGCTAAATGGGCTGCGAGTCGCCCGGAATTGACCCGGCCAAGCAAAGTGTTTCGGACACATCAACGGATTTGGCCTGACGGAAAATCCCGTGGTTCCCACCACTACGCCGGCTTGTGGGCGTAACTTCTTTAGGAGTGGGATAGTTTCACGCCCTTTATACCATAACGCGGATTTGCAGGCTTATGCTCAGATCCTGTTCCTACGGCCCCTTCCGGGGGCGGAGGGATTTCCAGTTCCACGAGCTTTCCGGGCGGCGCGGGCGCGATCCGGCGTCGTTCAATTGCTGCGTGAGACTTTCCACCCGCCGAATATCTTCTGGCGTGTCGGTGGGATTGAGTATTTCGTCGTTGCCCAGCCGGTGGCCATTCTCAAAATCCGCGAATGTTGAAAGGATGCGGTTCGGGTGCTCGCCCGCACACGCCTCATCCTTCACAAAAACCGCAACGAAATCGCTCCAGACATCATCGCATTGTCTTGCAACATAGGATTCAAGCAGGGCGGGAGACAGGCCAGACCGTTTTGCCCAGGTGACAAGCGCCTTACCCGAGTCTGGAAAAAAGCGCCAACAATCGACAGGATACCTGTGAAACAATCCGTTGGAAGGCGCATTCAGATAAAACAGCCCAGAAGGATGCAGTACGCGCATAACCTCGTTGAAGACGAGCCAGAACATTTCGGAATGTTCGAAGCTGGAAGAGCTCACAACAATGTCAACGGAGGAGCTTGCAAAGGGCAGCGAATAAGGGTCTTCCAGCACCATATCGACTCCTTTTGCCTGCTCGCAATCCAAGCCGATATAGTTGACGTTATCCGGGCAGACGCTGCGCAGCGAACCGTTGACGTCCTGCGATCCTATCTCGATCAACTTAACTTTGCCCAGACGTGAGACGTAGGTGTCGAAGAATAGCTTGCCATTAGACATTGCTGTGGGGTGCATCGGCAGTGTACCTTCTTAATTCAATCGTATCTAAACAACGTGCCGCCGGACGTTCTTTCGACAACTTCGTCGTCGGTTTCAGAATACAAAGAAAAATAGCCGACGCGGCATTCGAGCACGATTCAGCATCCCAATCAACCTCGTCCGTTGTTGAGATCCGGAAGATCACCGTCTTCGAGAGCTAGCGCGCACCACCGGAGGGCGCCCCAGTCCTCTTTGCTGCGGCTGTTCGCTTAATTAGGCATCACCCTGGCTAGGCCTTGAGCATTTGCCGCGTTGTGCTGGCGCGCTTTTATGCATAAGCTTCTTGAGTTGCACGCATCCTAGCCAGGATTATCTCATGAAGCTCATTACAGCCATCATCAAGCCATTCAAGCTCGATGCCGTGCGCGAGGCCCTCGCCAGCGCCGGGATCGACGGCATGACCGTTACCGAGGTCAAGGGGTATGGCCGCCAGAAGGGCCATACCGAGATCTACAGGGGCGCGGAATATTTGGTTTCGTTCGTGCCGAAGCTGCGGATCGAGGTCGCCGTCCCTGATGAAGTGGCCGACAAGGTCGTCGAGGCCATCGCGGACTCGGCCCGCACCGGCGAGATCGGTGACGGCAAGATCTTCGTGATGCCGATCGATCATGCGCTGCGCATCCGAACGGGCGAAGGCGATAGCGACGCCCTCTGACGGGGCCGCATAACGAACTGAGGGCAAGATGATAATACCTGCAATGGCGCGGCCTCGCGGTCGCGTGCTTCCGGCTGTGCCGCTCCTTCTTTTCGGCACGACGCCGGCATGGGCGCAGAACTCCGGCATCGACGGCGCGGACACGGCGTGGATGCTTGTCGCCACGGGCATCGTGCTGATGATGACCCTGCCGGGGCTGGCGCTTTTCTACTGCGGCATGGTGCGCAAGAAGAACGTGCTCGCCACGATGGCTCAGAGCTTCGCGGCGGCGGCGCTCGTTTCCATCCTCTGGATGATTTTCGGCTACGGCCTCGCCTTCACCGGAGACAACCCGTACATCGGCTGGTTCGACCGCCTTTTCCTGACCGGCATCACCATGACGTCCGTCAGCCCCTTCGCGAAGACGATCCCCGAAATCCTGTTCATGATCTACCAGATGACGTTCGCGATCATCACGGTGGCGCTTGTCGCCGGCTCGGTCGCGGAGAGGATGCGCTTTCCGGCTTTCATGCTTTTCGCGACGCTTTGGCTGACCTTCGTCTACATCCCGATCGCGCACTGGGTGTGGGGCGGCGGCTTCCTCGCGACCGCGGGCCTGCTCGATTTCGCGGGCGGCACCGTCGTTCACATCAATGCGGGCATTGCCGGGCTTGTGGCCGCGCTCATGCTCGGCAAGCGGAAGGGTTACGGAACCGACAACCTTGCGCCGTATGATCTTTCCATGGCCGTGGTCGGCACGGGCCTGCTCTGGGTCGGCTGGTTCGGCTTCAACGGCGGCTCGGCCTATGGCGCGAACTCGCGCGCGGCCATGGCGATTGTTGCGACGCACCTTGCCGCAAGCGCTGGCGCGTTGACCTGGGCCGGCTTGGAATGGCTCGCGCGCGGCAAGCCTTCCGTCCTCGGCCTGATTTCGGGCGCGGTTGCCGGGCTTGGCACGGTCACGGCTGCCTCGGGATACATCCTGCCCTGGCAAGGCGCAGTGATCGGCGTGATCGCGGGCGCGGTCTGCTTCTACGCATCGACCGAGATCAAGCGTTGGCTCGCCTATGACGACTCGCTCGACGTGTTCGGGGTTCACGGGGTTGGCGGAATTCTCGGGACGATCCTGACGGGCGTGTTCGCGACCGCAGCTGTCTCGGTCGCGCCGGACGCGCCCAACGGATTCCCGGGGCTTCTTGAAGGCAACGCCCATCAGGTTCTGATCCAGCTTTATGGCGTCGGCGTCACGGTGGCTTATTGCGCGGTCGCGACCTTGATCATCCTCCTTGTCGTCTCGGTGTTGACGCCGCTGAGGGTGCATCCGCGCTCCGAAGTCGTGGGGCTCGATATCGCGGAGCACGGCAAGTCGATCCACACGTAAACCGGTTCGAGGCGCGGCTATGTTGCTCGAGTCGTTCATGGGAACAACTCAGCAACATCCAAGCTGGGCGAGGCCGAAATAGTGGGCCGGGCGGACTTGTAAGTCGCCCATGTCGGCTCGTAATCCCCGTTAGCCTCAGCGCCCCAGCATGCCCAGCCGTCGCGAACGCCTCGCGCGAACAGCTCAACGAACGGACCCGGCGAGCAGGCCTCGATCAGGGCGTACTGCTCATCGGGCTTGCGGCTGTGCTCGCGCTTGCGCGTGGCGAGGTAGTTCACCTGACGCCGCCCCGGCGGAAGCGTCCGCGCATGCTTGCCGCGCACGCCGAACAGCAAAATCTCCGTCACATTGCGGAAGTAGAAGCCTACGCCGCGCCCGTCCGGCCCGCCGTCTTTGCGGATCTTGTGCCAGACGATGTTCGACTTGTAGCTGAAGCCCCAGGCTTCCATGACGCCAAGCGCCTCGGGCAGGAGCGCGTTCGGCGTCCACAGATACAAGTGGCTCGGCGCGTCCGCGATCTCCTTCACCGGCAGCGCCATGATCTCTCTGAGCGTCAGCGTCTCATAGCGGTTCAGGCGCTTGTGCCCCGGCGCCACCTTCCCCGTTTTGTTCTGAAATTGCCATGGCGGATCTGCCAGGATCGCGCCGAAGCGCCGCCCCGCCATCGCCTGCAGCAGATCTTCTCCAGCGTCCTGCATCTCCCCCAACTCATAGTTTGCTCCGCTTAGCGTAGGGTTTCTATTCATGCTCGCAAAGCGCGGGTCACAATTATCCGCAAGCGAATGCGCACGCGAGTGCGCGGCTCGTCGCCCCTTAGTCCAGCAAGTCGTGCGTGCGTGTTACGGCCAGTTAACTAAAATTGGGTTCGTTTGGTCAAAACAGCTATAACTATTTTAATAGGTAATTTAAATACATAATTACCGGGGCAATGCGGCATTTAGCAACACATTCTGGTTCATATTTAAAACTTCAGATCAATGCACCTTGCTTAGCATAGAATTTCTTCCCTTCGGGGTGAAACGCTTATTTAACTGAATTTGAACGGTTTGTTTACCGAACCTTCCCGCGACAGGAGAAGCGGCGCACCGGCGTGCTGGTTGGGAGGACCGATCCGTTGGCGCGCATTAAAGGCGCGCACGACGTTCAGCGCGCGGGCAGGCGAGCCAAGCTCGGCCGCATCCGCGCGAAAGTTTCAATGCGCACCACACCAACTCCCGCCCCGGTTTCCGTCCTGGGCAGTGAGTTGTCTAACCTCTTCCTGTAGGGAATGGTTAAGCAAACGTTGAATGTGGCTTCCGGCTGCCGGTTAACGTCCCCTGCCGAAGTGGCGTCTGGCTCGGCAATTCGTGGTGGATCGTCTACCTGTACGGCTCCGTTCGACCCTACCACACGTCGATGCCGAGCTTTTGCGTGGTTGTCGTTGCAACAGCACCATGCTGGGCTTCGGGACACCAACCGGGGTAACTCTCATGTACATGCCGAATATTTCTCCTCGCGCGACGCCGCTCATTTGCAATCGGGTCTGTCGTATTGGAAACGCGAATTGATCGCAGCTCTAGAGTGTGCGCGTGTGATAGTCGGCTCTGACGAAGCTTCCGCGTCAACCAGCTATGAACTCAGTCCTGCCAACAATCGTAGCGTCATTTCTCAATTCTAATCAACAGTCTACATTATCGCGGTAGAAAGCTTAGAAATCTATTTAACAACTTAATCAAAAAAATTGACACGGATGTCTCGCAAGCAGCGCCGAGATCACGAGCACATCCACAAGAGATAAGCAGCGAAAGCGGTTAGTGGCGTGGCAAACGATGATCCCTCTTTACCACCAAAAACATGCAAGTGAATTTGTGCCGCTTACACAGACCTTCAACGAGCTTAGAGCGGAACTGGTGCGATTGTGCGACAAGGCGGCTGGCGAAAGAGCATTCAACAAGAACGACAAGAAATAAACTGAAAAACATTATCTGTACTATTGCTGGAGAGTTGGTTTTTGAGAACTGACGATGAAGATTTGAAACGGATTTACAACAAGCACAGTGGAGGCGACATCGACACCGAGCTAGAAGAAGAAAAAGAGCGCGATAAAAGCCATGATGGAAGATATCTTAGGCGTTGAATTGGACGATGACATCGATTTTTCTTCGTCAGAATCCATAATGGCTAGTGTGGGCAAGTTTAAAATGTGCCAGAAAACTCGAGGACGAAATGAACAAGTTGCAATATAAAATTTTCAAATGAGTGCCAGAAAGCGATAGAAGCCGACAAAACTCGCACAAACTCTTACAGCAGAACGCAAAACGCAAAAAATCGGCCAAGGCTATTGCCAAAGAGGCGGAAAAACAGGCCGAAGCGCAAAGCATAAGCCAATCCATCCGGGAGGTCTACCGGAAGTTAGCGAGCGCCTTACATCCCGACAAAGAACGAGATGCTCTGGAACGAGACCGCAAAACCGCTTTGATGCAAAGAGTTAACATCGCTTATAATAACAAAGATCTCTCCATCCTTGATGCCTTTTGTGTTTGAACTTCAATTGGAGGTTGAACAAATTGATCAAGCGGCAGTTAATACAATTGCTGAAGACAAATTGAAACATTACAATAAGATTCTAACGGAACAGTCTAAAGAGCTTCGCATGGAGGTATTGGCAGTCAGGATCTTTTCTGAATACGCTTCAACATTTCACCAGAAGGCCATTGCCGCTCGACGTCACCGGAGGCGGCCATGCGCAATCTCGAAAACAACATAAAAAGTATGAAAAGCAGCAGTAGATTATCATCGCGATCCTTAGAAAGGCGATTTTCACTAATTCCAAAGGATATGAAAAACCTAAAAGAGTACCTGAAGCATATAAATTCCCTTCTCCGGCCCCAGTGTTTTTATGTCAGCCGAAATAGCGTCGTCGGCAGTGAGAGCAAAACGGCCATCGACATGTACGTCGCCTTCTGCGGCGTTCGCGGCGTTTGCGGGGCCAAAGATAAGCTCTGACGACGAAAGTTCTGTCTCGTTGGGACGCAATGCCGCGCTAGCGCGAAGTGCGCCGCATAAGCCGCGTGGAAGGCGGGCACCTGATCACGGTCGGTATTTCTCGCTTGAGTGGCCTCCTCCGCGACCCTGGCGTTGAATTCTGCTTTGACGCTTTCACCTGCGAACCTGACCTGTGTGGCGTCAAATTGAACTCACTCAGAGCAGTTTGAGCCGTCTCTTATTAAACATTGTTGGCGTAAAGGCTTGGACTAGTTTGGCGGAGCCTCTGCCAATTTCCATCGTCATGGCTCGCCCTCCGAGGCGGTCAAGCCCGGCCATGACAGCAGAGCGAAAATTCGCTAATGTTTCATGTGGCTATCCTGCGCCGAGCGGAAGCCCTTCGGGGTGATTCCTGAAATAATCTAATATATTTCAGTCCCGCCACTTCGGCTCCTGGCCTGCCTACCGGTATACGGTGAAACTGGAAAATTGGATCGGAAATCACGACAAAATCGTCACCGCGGATCGGAGAGGCGTTTGGCGGCTTCCGGGACGACGCCCGTAGCCCTCAATCCGTCGCGAGGATCGTATTCTTCACCTGCGGATACACCTGCGCCTCCCAGCGCCGCCCGGCGAACACGCCGTAATGGCCGACGCCCGCCTGCAGGTGGTGCCGCTTCATATGCGGGCGCAGGCCTAAGCACAGCGCGTGCGCGGCCGACGTCTGGCCGATGGAGCAGATGTCGTCGCGCTCGCCCTCGACCGTCAGCAGCATAGTGCGGCGGATGGCCTTCGGGTCGACGCGCCCGCCTCGGAAAGTGAGTTCGCCCTTGGCGAGCCGCGTCTCCTGGAACACCCACGCCACGGTTTCGAGATAGAACTCGGCGGTGAGGTCGAGCACGGCGAAATATTCGTCGTAGAACTCCTTGATCGCCAGGGCCTTCTCGGTCTCGCCCTTGGCGAGGTGGTCGTAAAGGTCGAGATGGGCCTTGCGGTGGCGCTCGACGTTCATCGACATGAACGCCATGAGTTGCACGAAGCCGGGATAGACGCGGCGTCCGCGCCCCGCATAGCGCCAGGGCACGCGGTCGATGAGGTTCTGCTCGAACCAGCGGATCGGCTTGCCCATCGCCAGCTCGTTCACCTTGGTGGGGTTGACGCGCGTGTCGATCGGGCCGGCCATGAGCGTCATGCTGTGCGGCTGGGCCGGGTCTTGCGCTTCGGCCATCACGGCCACCGCCGCCAGAACCTGCACGCAAGGCTGGCACACGGCCAGCACATGCGCGCCGGGGCCGAGCACGCGCAGCCATTGGATGATGTGGTCGATATAGTCCTCGAAGCCGAATGCGCCGGCGGATAAGGGGATGTCGCGCGCATTATGCCAGTCGGTGATGCAGACGTCATGATCGGCGAGCAGCGTCCGCACCGTTTCGCGAAGCAGCGTCGCGAAGTGGCCCGACAGCGGGGCCACCACGAGCACGCGCGGCTGCGCCTGCTCGATGTCCTTCTTGAAATGCAGGAGCGCGCCGAACGGGGTTGCGGCAAGCGGCTCCTCGGTCACTTGCGCATCGCGATTGCCGACGCGCACCGAGGTGATGCCGTAGGCGGGCCGCGTGTGCGTCAGCCTGGCGCGCGACACGAGTTCCAAGGCTGCCCCGAAGTTCCTCGTCCACGCCCCGTTGCCGTCGCGAACGAAGGGCGCCATCGCGCCAAGCCAGCATTGCGCGAAAGTTCGTGCCGGCTCGGTGGCATCAGAGTAGAATTGATAAGCCTGATAAAGCATTCTTAGCCTGAGCGCTGGGACGGATGTTGCAAGGGCCGGGCGGCCCGGACATCGCGGCTGGCGAGGGAAATATTGAAGCACACGTGAGGGTTATGGTCCATGGCGGAGGCTAAACTAACCATTAGCAGTAAGAACTATTCCTCGTGGTCGCTCAGGGGCTGGCTTCTGTGCAAGCTCGCGGACATCGACATCGAGGAGGAGGGCGTCTCCGTCGACGATCCATCGGTGCGCGCCGAGCTGCTTTTGCTATCCCCGTCGTTTCTCGTCCCCTGTCTGACCCACAATGGCATCAAAATTTGGGACACGCTCGCCATAGCCGAATATCTGGCCGAGTTGAAGCCTAGATCCCAGCTCCTTCCCAGGGAGTTAAAGGCGCGATCGCATTGCCGGTCGGTGTCGGGAGAAATGCACTCCGGCTTTTATAATCTGCGCTCCGCGCTGCCGATGAACCTTCGCGCCCGGCACGAGGGCTTTCAAGTGTTCCCCGGCGCCAAACCCGATATCGAGCGCATCCTGGCGATCTGGCGCGATTGCCTGAAGACCTATGGCGGGCCCTACCTGTTCGGGCCGCTCACCATGGCCGACGCCATGTATGCGCCGGTTTGCACGCGCTTTCTGACCTACGACGTCAAGCTCGACGATCAATGCGCCGATTACTGCCGGTCCGTCATGGTCTGGCCCGCGATGGAGCAATGGGTCGCGGACGCGAAGGCGGAGCCGGAGGAACTGGAAGAACTCGACGTCGAGTTCTGAGCAAATTCGTTTCGGACGCGTCAACGATCGCCGCCGCCGTCATCCCGGAAGGGCGGAGCCCAATCCGGGATCGTAACATATAGAAACGCCTCCTTTTTTGCGATCCCGGCTCGCTGGCCGGGATGACGCAGGGAGGCTTCACTTCTTCACTTGATCCTGGCTCTCAGCATGCTCCGCGGGCGGCTCGGGGCAAGGCGGGCGCTGGACCATCTTACACAGCTTGTCGATGTTGACCGATACGCCCGGCAGGACCGGCACGCCGATCTCGACCGGCATATCGGCGGAATATTCCTTGTACTGATCGCAAAGGCCGCCGGGCTCTATCACTCTTCTCGCAAGAGCGCTGAGCGCCGTGCCGGTGATGTCGTAGTCGAAGGAGGTGTGAAAGCCGCTGAAGCACTTAACATCCGGCGCCGCGCTCTTGTTGAGAATCTCTTTTGCGGCGGCTTCCTGCTGATCCTTTTTCGGCGGCGAAGCGGCTGGCGATGCGGGCTGCGCGCCCTGTTCCGCTGCTGGGGGCGTGGCAGGAGCTTGGTTGGGCTGCTCCGCTATCGCACCCGCCGTCGCCAGGAGCGATGCGATCGCCACGATCAATGGCTTTAGCTTTGTTGCCGTCAAGACGCCCTCCAGTTCACTCTTCGCCCACCTTAGCCGAAAGCGCCGTAGGCGCGAAAGCGGGGAATAAGCGTCAAGCGGCTAAAGTGCGCGCGGAAAAGCGCGAAGCGGTTTCCCGCTAAGACACACGAGAAAACAGAAACTTAGAGCCCGCTTTTGATTCTATCAAAAGCGGATAGGCTCTATGAAAGCCTTGCGCCGGAAGAAGGCGGGCAGCGCTCTCCTGGCGGCGAACATCAGTATGATGCCGGTGATAAGGCTCGCTGCAGCGATCCCAAGCGGCAGCCCGATCCCGAACGCCGACGGGGGCGCCTTGCGCGCAAGCGAAAGGCAGGACTCGACAAGAAGAAAGACCATCGTTGCGCCGCCCAACCCAGGCAGCGCTCCCATGAGCACGAAATTCCTGACGCTTTTCAAAAGCTCTTTGCGATAGACGATCACGCAGGCAAATCCGGTCAGGCCGTAATAGAAAGCGACGCAAAGCGCCAGCGCTTCGATGGAATCGTCGAGCACATGTTTCGAAAAGCTCCTTAAGACAACGAACCACAGGACCGAGACCGCCCCCATCGTGAGAGTGGCGAAGCCCGGACTCTTGAAACGCGGGTGGATTTCGGCAAACCGGGCGGGGAATGCGCCCGCGCTTGCCATCGACAAGGCTGTGCGGGCGGCGGGCAGGATCGTGGTGAGGGTTGCGGCCGCGGCCGATGTCAGCACGGCGAGGATGAGGAGCCTGTCGAGCCAGGGACCGAGCACGGTCTCCCCGATCAGCGCAAAAATGTCGTCAGCGTCGTTTTCATTGCCGGTGGACAGCGCGTGCGGCCCTGCGAAAGACAGCGCCGCCGCCGAGACCAGCACGTAGACAGCCACGAGCAGGACTGTCGAGCTGACGGCGGCGACGCCCGGCGTCGTTTGCGGATTTTCGGTCTCCTCGTTGACGGCCAGGCTCGAATCCCACCCCCAGTAGATGAAGACCGCGACCAGGAAGGCTTTCAGGAAATCGTCGTAACTCGCGATCTTGAATGGGTTGAACCAGTCGAGGCTGACGGGCATCGAGCCCGCGGGCGCAGTCGACACATAGACCTTCGCAAGCGCTACACCTGCGAAGACGAGAAGGATCGCCAATTCCGTCCCGAGCAGAACCTGCTGCGTGCGCGCGGAAAGCTCAATGCCGACGTAGCAGATCGCAGTCAGCACAACGATCCACGCCACCCCGGCAGCCGTGACGGCCATCGGGGACGGGTTGGTGTCGCCGAACAGGAGGAAGGAATACTGTCCCGCGATGACAGCCATGCTAGGCATGACGATCACGTTGGTGATGAGCAGCACCCAGCCGCCGATCCAGCCCGCGCCCGGCCCCATGGCGAGCGTGACCCAGGAAAATGTCGTGCCGCAGTCGGGGTCGACGCGGTTCAGGTAATAGTAGGCCACCGCGATGAAAAGCATCGGGAGAAAGGCGACAATCATGATCGCGGGCGTGGCGAACGAGGCTGCCCCGGCAATCGGCCCGAGCGCCGACGCGATACTGTAGGCCGGAGCCGCGGAAGCGACGCCGATCACGAAGTTCGACAGGAACGAGAGCGCATCCTTGCGGAGGCCCTTGTCTTTTACCTGGATCGAAGAGACCGGCGCGCTGGAGGGAGTCTTGTCGTTCATGCCGCCGAGAGATCAAATCGCTAAAGAAGCCTTGATCCTTCCGCAGGATTTGCCAAAGAGCAAGCCGAAAGCAAACGAACGGCAGGCTCGCTTCGCCTTTCGTATTCATGCAATCGCCCGAGCCCAGCCTGCATGCGCCCGGACAAGGCTTGCGCCTTTCCGGGACAACGCGAGCGACGATCCATTAGCGCCCCGCATCCACTCAATAAGCGAGTTCGAGCTTGCGCTCCGCGCGCGTGCGGGGCCGAGCGTAGGCGCTGTAATCGTCCGCCAGCGTCTTGGTGATCTGGCCGACCGTGAAGCGGTGCTCGCCGATTTCGGAGACCGGCGTCACTTCCGCCGCCGATCCCGTCAGGAAGCATTGCTCGAAACCGGCCAGTTCCTCTGGTTGGATCTGGCGCTCAACGACGGTCCAGCCGCGGCGCTTCGCAAGCGCCATGACCGTCTGCCGGGTGATGCCGTTCAGGATGCAGTCCGGCGTAGGCGTGTGGATTGTCTCGCCCTTGACGAAAAACACGTTCGCGCCGGTCGCCTCCGCAACGAGCCCGCGATAATCCAGCATCAGCGCGTCCGCATAGCCCAAATCCATCGAGCGATGCTTTTCGATGGTGCAGATCATGTAAAGCCCGCTGGCCTTGGCCGTGGAAGGCGCCGTCCTCGGGTCGGGGCGGCGATAATTCGCCCAGCAGAGCCGGATGCCCTTCAGGCGCTCTTCTTCCGGGAAATAGGAACCCCAATCCCACACGGCGATCGCTAGGTTGATCTTCGCATTCTTCGCCGCAACGCCCATCTCCTCGGAGCCGCGGAAGGCGATGGGCCGGATATAGCCCTCGACCAGACCTTGCGCCTTGATGATGTCGCGGCACGCCTGATCGATCTCGGCGACGCTGTAGGGGATTTTGAAGCCGAGGATCCCGGCCGACTTATGCAGCCGCTCGGAATGCTTCGTCAGCGCGAAAACTTCCGTATCGTAGATGCGCGCGCCCTCGAAAACGCCGCTGCCGTAGTGAAGGGCGTGCGTCAGCACATGAACCTTCGCATCCCGCCACGGCACGAGCGCCCCATTCATCCAAATGAAACCGTCTCTTTGGTCATAAGGAATGGGGGCCATAGCCGTCTCCAATGCTTGTTTCTTGCTCTTTGGTGATATGGGAAGCCGCCGGTCGCGGCGCACTCCAGGCTGGAAAAAGCCGGAGAGCGCGAGTAAAGCGCCTCAATAGCGCTTGCGTCCAGTCAAAAGTTGTTCTTGGGTATGCCGGTTCTGAACGGGAAGAGGGTTATCACCGGGATATGACGGCCGATCCAGCGCTCGATTTCGAAATGCCGCCTTTGTCGGACGACGCGCCGCACATCCTTGTTGTGGATGATGACGAGCGTATTCGCGACCTGCTTGGCGGCTATCTGCGGCAGAACGGCTTCCGGGTCACGCAAGCCGAGAACGGGGCGGCGGCGCGCGCGAAGCTCCGGGGGCTCGCCTTCGATTGCATCATTCTCGACGTCATGATGCCGGGCGAAAGCGGGTTTGACATCGCCGAGTGGCTGAGAAAAGGGTCGGAAGTCCCGATCCTGATGCTGACGGCGCGCTCCGAGCCCGAATACCGGGTGAGAGGGCTGGAACTCGGCGTCGACGATTATGTGCCGAAGCCGTTCGAGCCACGCGAGCTTTTGCTTCGCCTGCAAAACATTCTTAGGCGGCATTCTTCTCCGAAAGCCAAGCATGGCGAAGTGGCCTTCGGGCCGTTCACGTTCAGTCTGCGCCGTAACGAGCTGAAGCGCGGCGACGAAGTCATCCGCCTGACCGACAGGGAACGCGAGGTCTTGCGCGAGTTCGCGCTCTCCGGCGGCGAGCTTGTTTCGCGCGACGACCTTGCCCGCCTTGGCGAGTATGAAAACGAGCGCGCCGTCGACGTGCAGATCAACCGGCTGCGCCAGAAGATCGAGACGGACCCGGCGAACCCGGCCTATTTGCACACGGTTCGCGGCAAGGGCTATGTGCTCTATCTCGACTGATCATAGTTTTGCGGCGGCCGCCGTCATCCCGGCCAAGCGAAGCGCGAGCCGGGATCGTAAAAAGCTGGCGCTTCAATGTGTTACGGTCCCGGATGAGGCTTCGCCTTTCCGGGACGACAGTTCAGCGAACTTCGCTTGAATAACGGGAGGCGTTTCTCATTTCGCTCGAGTTCACCGGACGCGCGCCGCCCAAGAATCAGGCTGGCGCAGTTTCCGCACCCGCGGACAACTCGCCCCTGCCAGCCGGGAAATCACTTTCCCTTCGTGGCTTAGCCGCCTGGTTCTCCAAAGCCTCGGCCTATCTGGGCGCCTTAGCGCCGAAGGGGCTCTATACGCGGGCGCTCATCATCATCATCGCGCCCATTGTCATCCTGCAGTCGATTCTAACCTTCGTGTTTCTGGACCGGCATTGGCAGGTGGTGACCCGCCGGTTGTCTACGGCGACGGCCCAGGACATCGCGATGCTGGCCTCCACCTATGAGCTGATGAAAAACAAGAGCCCGGAGGACCTCGACCGCCTGGCCGAGATTGCTCAGGATCGGCTCAATCTCTCCGTGAGGTTCCTTCCGGCGCAGGAGTTGCCGCTGCCGAGGCCGAGGCCGTTCTTCGGTTTACTCGACCGTTACGTGTCTGACGAGGTTCGCTACCGGATTCACAAACCGTTCTGGATCGATACGGTCGGGCAGTCGGACTTCATAGAAATCAGGATCAAGCTCGATGACGCCGTGATGCGCGTGGTGGCGCAGCGCGCGCAGCTCATGCCGTCGAACACACACATCTTCATTGTCTGGATGGTGGCATCCGCCACCGTCCTCCTGATCGTCGCCATCCTTTTTCTTCGAAATCAGATCAGGCCCATTCTGTCTCTCGCAGACGCCGCCGACCGGTTCGGCCGGGGCCGGCCCGCGCAAAAGGATTTCAAGGTCCGCGGCGCGCGCGAGGTCCGCCTTGCCGCCCAGGCCTTTCTCGATATGCGCGAACGCATCGAGCGCCATGTCGAGCAGCGTACGATCATGCTCGCGGGCGTGAGCCACGACTTGCGCACGATCCTCACCCGCTTCCGGCTACAGCTCGCCATGATGCGCGCTCCTCAGGTCGAGGCGCTGAAGCGCGACGTGGACGAGATGCAGCAGATGCTCGAAGACTATCTGGCCTTCGCCAAAGGGGACTCGGGCGAAAACACGCGGCGCATCGACGTGCGGCAGGTCCTCGAGGAAGTGCAAGCGGCCGCCGAGGCGCCAGGAAAAACCATTCAGCTGGACGTGCGGCAAGACCCGCTCATCATTGCCCTCCGGCGCAACGCGTTCAAGCGGGCGATCACGAACCTCGTCGCCAACGCCACGCGCTACGCGGACCGCGTCTCGATCCGGGCGCTCAGGTCGGGGGGCTGGCTCACCGTCGTTGTCGAGGATAGTGGCCCGGGCATCCCCGCCGACAAGCGCGAGGACGTGTTCCGTCCCTTCCACAGTCTCGACAGCGCAAGGAACCAGAACAGGAAAAGCACCGGCCTCGGTCTTGCCATTACCCGCGACATCGTGCGGAGCCATGGCGGCGAAATCACCCTCGGTCAAAGCATGCTTGGCGGTCTCAGGGCCATCATCCGCATCCCCGTCATGGCGACGGAGAAGCGCGCGGCCTGACGAAAACAGGGGGTGCGCATCGGCGCTCGACCAAGGCCTCGTGGGTGCATTTTCCTGCAAAGCCCGGGGGGAACTTAACCACTCGCTTGCTCTTTCCTGAAGGAAGGAGCGAGAAGCGGCGATGGTCAAAGTGGAGGAGCGGGCATCCGAGGCCAAGAAGCGTAGCGGAGGTTCAGAGGCGGAACGCCATCCGGCCAGTCTTGAAGATCGCGCGGCGCCTCATCGGGATTTGGACCACCCCGGTCCTCGCAACGAAGCCAGCACCGGCGAAGAACACAGCCACGAAATCCACCAAAGAAGCTTCATCCGGCGGCGCCCTTTTCTGCTTGTCCTTGCTCTCCTTGTCGCGGCCGGCGCTCTGGCCGGTGGATATATCTGGTGGTCGCAATACAGCGCGTATGAAACTACCGACGACGCCTTCATCGACGCGCGCTTTTTCACGGTGAGCCCTCAGGTCGCAGGTTACATCGAGGATGTCCCGGTTACCGATAACGAGGAGGTCAAGGCGGGCGCAACGCTTGCCGTTATCGACAATCGCATCTACGAGGCCGCCCTGGCCTCCGCAGAGGCCGCACTCGGACAGGCTGAGGCGGCCATCCCTAATATCGACGCGCAGACCGCCGCGCAACAGGCGCAGATAACCCAGGCCCAGGCGCAAATACAGGACGCAGAGGCCGCACTCAAATTTGCCGAGCAGCAGAATAATCGCGCCCAACAGCTCGTAAGAACCGGCGCAGGAACGGTGCAAACCGCGCAGCAAACCCACTCGCAGCTCCTTGAGGCGCAAGCCACAACAGATCGGGCAAAGGCGGCGCTCGTCGCCGCGCAGAAACAACTGGCCGCTCTTCATGCGCAGCGCGTCAGCGCCGAGGCCAGCGTCAAGCAGGCGCGCGCCGTTCGCAATCAGGCACGGCTGAACGTCGGCTATACCGTCGTAAAAGCCGATCAGGCGGGACGCGTCACAGAGCTGACCGCCGCGAAGGGGCAGTACGTCCAGGCGGGCCAAAGCCTGATGGTCATCGTCCCGCAGCCTGTCTGGGTCACGGCGAATTTCCGCGAAACGCAGATTTCCTACATGCATCAGGGGCAGCCCGTGGACATTCACGTCGATGCCTATCCGAACCGCGCCTTCAAGGGGCATGTCGACAGCATTCAGTCCGGATCGGGAACGGCATTCAGCCTTCTTCCGGCAGAGAACGCGACGGGCAATTTCGTGAAGGTCGTGCAGCGCGTGCCGGTGAAAATCGACTTTGACAAGACGCCCGATGTCATCCTCGGGCCGGGAATGTCGGTCGAACCCTGGGTGCGCCTGAAATGACGGCCGCTTCTGAAGCCAGCGGCCGCAGGCTGAGCCACTCCGCAGCGGACGGGCACAGCCCCTGGCTGATCGCGGGCGTCGTCTCCATCGCCACATTCATGGAAGTGCTCGACGTCACAATCACCACGGTGTCGCTCGATCACATTGCCGGAAGCCTCGCGGTTTCCTACGATGAAGCGACCTGGATCTCAACGAGCTACCTCGTCTCCAACGCGATCGTCCTGCCGCTGAGCGGCTGGCTCGCCACCGTGATCGGGCGCAAGCGCTTCTACATGCTCGCGGTTGCGCTTTTCACCGCAAGTTCCTTTCTCTGCGGCATCGCGTGGAATCTCAACTCCTTGATATTTTTCCGCGTCTTGCAAGGCTTCGGCGGCGGAGGGCTAGCGCCCAGCGAACAATCCATTCTGGCAGACACATTTCCTCCCGAACAGCGGGGCCAGGCCTTCAGCCTGTATGGGCTTGCGGTGGTGGTCGCGCCTGCGGCGGGGCCGACGCTCGGCGGATTCATTACGGACAACGCCTCATGGCACTGGATCTTTTTTATCAACATTCCGATGGGCCTGCTTTCGCTTTTCCTTGTTCAGATGCTCGTGAGCGAGCCGCAGTCGCTCGAAGAGGAGCGCCGCAGATTCTTGAAAGGCGGCCTCCAGATCGACTTCATCGGCTTTCTGCTCGTCGCCGTCGGCCTTGGCTCTCTCGAGGTGGTCCTCGACGAGGGGCAGCGAAGCGATTGGTTCAATTCGTCGTTCATTACCATTTTCGCAATCACGTCCGGCTTGGCTCTTGTCGCGCTTGTGCCATGGGAACTGACGCGCAAACAACCGATCATCGATCTGCGACTTCTCGGGCGCCGGCAGTTCGGGATTTGCTTTTTCGTCATGCTGATCATGGGAGGCATCATTGTCTGCACGTCGCAGCTCATTCCTCAGATCGCGCAGACGATGTTCGGATACACCGCGATGCTTGCGGGAGAAGCCGTTTCCTACGGAGCTATTGTGCTTTTGGTGGTGATGCCGCTCGCTGGGCAAATTTCGGGCCGGGTCCAGCCGAGATGGCTTATCATCTTCGGTCTTTGCGTCGTTGCGCTCGCCATGCGGCATTTGATGAACCTGAACGCGGACGTCGACTTCGCCTGGTTCTCCTGGGCGCGGGTTTATATCTCGCTCGGGCTGCCGTTCATCTTTCTTTCGATCACGACGGCCTCCTACCAGGAATTGCAGCCAAGCCAGACCAATCAGGCGTCGGGCCTTATCAACGTCGCCCGAAACCTGGGCGGAAGCATTTTCGTGTCAATGACGCAGACGGTGCTTCAGCAGCGCGAGCAATTCCACAATGCGAGGCTCGTCGAGACCATCAACCCGTCCGGGCCGCAATATCAGGACACGCTGCGCGAGGCGACGCAGTATTTCATTGCAAAAGGCTCCTCGGCAGCGGAAGCAGCAGGCCAAGCCACAGCCTGGATCGGACAAACGGTCGCCCAGCAGGCTCAATTCTTCTCCTACATCGATGTCTTTTGGATTCTCGCCATGATTTGCCTCTCTTCCATCCCGCTCGTCCTCTTCTTGCGTACATCCGATCCCACCGCCGCTCGGCCGCATTGAAAACGCCCCGCGGAGGCATCAGAAGTGACATCCCTTGGCCTCACAAGGCGTGCAGTTGCACAAGCGTTGAGTTAGCTATTAGCACATGCTAATATGGCGGGCCTTGCGCTGATTTGATGTAGCAAAATCGGCAGTACATGCCCTTAAGATCGTAGCGACGCCTTAATTGAGCGCGTGGCGCAGAGTATAGTTATCGCAAGAGCTGGTCTAAAATGTTCATTCATGACGTTCCAAGACGCCTGCTCCACAATTCGAAGATATATTTGCATCCAACTTTACGCTCTCCATTAGGTATTGCATCGGGAGCGAAGCTGAATGTATCGGTTCGCACCCGTGGCACATGGGGTGGCCCAGAGCTGACTATTACGCCATACGATTATGGAATTTGGCCCGATATCTGGAACCTAAATTTACATCTCATTGATAAGCCAGGCCAGCTTGAACGGCTATTCAAGATACTGGAAGAATGCTCTATTTCTGTTCTGCACTATGCTGCCAGGACGTCCTACAAATCTCGCTATCACTCTAAATATCTGGTTTTGGACTGCTCGGCCTATGACAACAGCGAGATTGACAAGCGTCCGGCCGAACGGCATCGGAATCCCGATTCAGCGCTCTGGGGACTTTTCTACAACGTACTCATAGAGTTCATGCACGAGATCAGGATAAATTTCGACAACACTCCTCGTATATACCTCTACAGGAACGTAATACATTTAAATATGTGGCAAGATACATTACACAAAAATTATGACGGTGTGACCAACATACTTGAAATGCCTACAAAATTAACTTGCCATGAAGATGGCATTGAACTGCCTAGTGATATGCTTGCTAAGCTAAACATAAAAAAAGATTCATACTGTGTAGTGTCCGCGCACGCAAACTACCATGTTCTATATTACGCAATATTAAATGCAGAGAATGCCCAGCTTGTTCATTTTGTCATTTATTTCAACAAGGAAGCAATCCAGCTTTCATCGATAATGAAGATCCTGTATGACTTGAACTTGAATTTAGTAAGAAGTCAACTGGCATCAGGGGTATTGGGTTCGCCGAAGAACCTGCCCCCTGCGCTTCGGAGCTGTGCAAAGATAGCAACACTCAATGTCATGGCGATTGCCCCAGTTCCGGTCCGCAGAGAAGAACTTATTTCCAAACTCAATGCCGACAGCTTTTCGGAACGCGCACGCGACGGCGCTCTCTATGTGGAGCTGGTTTCCCCATTCCATCGGAACTCCTTTCACAGAAAGAAGAAAGGCTGGAATGTATGGTAAAGCAGGCGCCGGAAAACATTGGGGTCGGCTTAAGCTACGAGGAGATCCAGGCAGCGCTTGCCCGGCGCGTCTTCGAGCTGCAGTCAAAATGGAAGAATCGGGACGCTAAGGAATACAGAGATGAGTATGATCTAGAAAAAAGAGTTAAGATGGCTTGGCTGACCCGGCAGGAAATCAGGAGAAGGCTAACGCAAAAGGAAACTCCCTCGCCAGAGGATGAAATTGAACTCGCTCCTCCAGCATTTGCTTATTCCATGTTGCTTTCTCGTCATATCGACTACGAGAAGGCCGACGACATCAAATCTGTCGTCTTTTCTCAATGCCGGAAGCTTAACATCAATGTTATGGGGTGTGGAGGCGGGCTTGAACCTCCAATCAGCGGATATGTCCTGTCAGACGTAAAGGAAGGCATTCGCTCTTGCGAAACGCTCCTGGCTGTCCTCACGCCACGAACCGATGAAGATTCAAATATCTGGCTCGTATCGGAGGTGGCGATGGCGCTCGCGTTGGATATACCCGTTTACATTGCGAGCCACAAAAGCGCCCAATTGGAGCAATGGGAGCGCCTGGGCGGCGGGTATCGCGAAATCAAGTGGGATGAAAATGATTTTGAAAACAAAATCTCCCAGGCAGTCTGTGAACTCGACACCTGGCTGATGAATAAAATCGCCCACGGCTACTGATACATTCGATCCAAAACCGGACTAACGCGTTCTTGAGCGCACGATCTCGCAGCCGAGCGCAGCGCCGGGAATACGGTCGAGCTTCTCCACCACCACACGCGCCTCAATGGCGCGCCGGTGCGAAAGGCAATGCTCCGCGATCCGTTCGGCGATGGTCTCGGTCAGGAGGACATGCCCATCGCTTATGGCCTCCTTGATGCCGTCGATGATGTAATCATAGGAGACGACGCTCCCGAGATCGCCGGGCCTGTGGCCCCCTGGAGACACGGACAGCTCGACCGAAAACCTGACGCGCTGGGCGACGCCCTGCTCCTCGCTCCATATGCCGATACGGACGGGCAGGATGAGATCGCGCACGCAGACCTTGTCATAGCGGACCGGTATAGCGCCTGGCTCCGATTGTTCGTGTCGTTCCGGCGGGATCGCCATTCTCTTTGCCCTCGCTGCGCGGGCTTTTCGTCACCGCCTGGATGACATCGCCATTATTCGCGCTTCGCGCAACACCCCGAGTCCTTGGCGGGCTCTCTTGCTCAGTGGCCCTCATTCTCCGGCGGTCCGTCCTGGTCTTCCGCAACATCCCCCTGCTGGGCAGCATGCTCGGCCAGGATCTCAAGCGCCTCGGCCACTGTCATCTCGTGCCAATCAAGGATCGAGCCGAACAAGGGCCAGCGCTTCTTGATGGGATTTCCCTGGTTCTTGCGGATAATATGAGCCGCCTGCTTCAAGCTCGACCGAAGCTGATCCTCGGTGAACCCTGTAGCGGAAGCGGCGTTGCCCAAGCCTTCGGCCGCGGCGAGTTTGTCCAGCAATTCCAGAATTCGCGCTGTTGCTTGTTCAGGCTGCGAGCGCTCCGCAGCCGGTCGGTCGTCGTCCGAAGTGATCATGACCCTCACGCATTACTTAGTACAGCCGGACTTCATTTTATCCCAAGAACGGAACAAAACAAGAACAAACGCATTCCGATTGCAACTTCCGGCCCCACCCCAGGAAGTAGCGATTCTGGCCTTTCAGGCAGAACTGTTTAACATCTATACACCATGGCGAAGCACCGGCCCATCCAGAATTTGCGCATCCCCTTCCCGCCCTATGTGGAGCGATGGTTTTCAAGTCGCGGCTGGCGGCCACACCGCTACCAGAGGGAGCTGACGGCCGCCTTCCTGGAGCGGCGGCCGACGCTGTTGATCGCGCCAACGGGAGGCGGCAAAACCCTCTCAGGCTTCCTACCAAGCCTAATCGAGTGCCACGAAACCCGCACGCACGGCATTCATACGCTCTATGTCTCGCCGCTGAAGGCGCTCACGAACGATATCGAACGCAACCTCGTCCGCCCGATCGCGGAGATGGGGCTCGGCGTCACCGTCGAGAGCCGCACCGGCGATACGCCGCAGGGCAAGCGCGCGCGGCAACGGCGATCGCCGCCCAACATCTTCCTCACGACGCCGGAAAGCCTCATGCTGATGCTGTCGTCGCCCGACGCGGCGAAGCTTTTCTCTGAGCTTCGCGCCGTAATCGTGGATGAGGTTCACAGCTTCGCCTCAACGAAGCGCGGCGACTTCACGGCGCTGGCCCTGGCGCGGCTTTCGGCGCTGTCGCCGCATCACATCCGCATCGGCCTGTCCGCCACGGTCGCCGACCCGCAAGCGCTCGCCGCATGGCTGGGGCACGCCGGCGCGCCAGCGGATCTCCTGCAATCGGGCCTGCCGGTGAAGCCCGACATTCGCATCCTGGAGCCGGCCGCGGCCATGCCCTATGGCGGCTTCATGGCGCGCCACGCTGTGCCGGAAATCTATGATGCGATCCGGAATGCGGGAACGTCGATTGTCTTCGTCAACACGCGCGCCCAGGCCGAACTCATGCTGCAGATGCTATGGGACGCGAATGAAGACAACCTTCCGATCGCGGTTTATCACGGTTCGCTCAGCCGCGAGCAGAGGAGGCGCACCGAAGCCATGATGGCGGCCGGGAAAATCCGCAGCGTGGTCGCGACGGCCGCCCTTGAGCTTGGCATCGACTGGGGTGATGTCGACCTTGTGATCCAGGTCGCTGCCCCGAAGGGCGTCAGCCGTCTTCTGCAACGCGTGGGCCGCTCGAACCACAGGCTGGATGTTCCGAGCCGGGCCTTTCTTGTGCCCGCGAACCGTTTCGAGGCGCTGGAATGCCGCGCCGCGCTGACCGCAATCGAGCAAGGCCAATTGGACGGCGAGACGCCGGGAGCAGGCTCGCTCGACGTGGTCGTACAGCACATCCTGAGCTGCGCCTGCAGCGCGCCGGTCCATCCGGACGAGTTGTTTGAGGAGATCAGAACCGCCCTGCCCTATGCCGCGCTTGACCGGGCCGTGTTCGACCGTCTGTTTCAATTTGCGATCGATGGCGGCTACGTGCTCCGCGCCTACGACCGCTACAAGCGGCTTAGCCCCACGCCCGATGGCCGCTACCGCATCGCGAACGGCGCGGTCGCGCGCAGGCACCGGCAAAATATCGGCGTCATTGTCGAAGCCGCCCGCCTCAAGGTGAAGCGCGTGAGCGGCGCAGGCCACGGCGGTCGCGTGCTTGGCGAAGTCGAGGAATATTTCGCGCAAGGACTGACGCCCGGCGACACCTTTTTCTTCGCGGGCGAAGTCCTGGCCTTTCAAGGCATCCGCGACATGACGCTGGAAGCGCGGCCTGCCGCGGGCGGCGAGCCCAAGGTTCCCGCCTATTCGGGGGGCCAGATGCCGCTTTCGACATTTCTCGCCGATGGCGTGCGCGCGCTTCTCGCCAAGCCGGAGGAGTGGCGCGCTCTGCCGGGGGATGTCCGCGAGTGGCTGGACCTGCAGGCGCGCTTCTCCACCATGCCGCCCAGCGACAGCCTTCTCGTCGAGCACTTTCTGGAGCAACGCCTTTTTCGCACCGTGTTCTACACCTTCGCAGGCCGCCGCGCGAACCAGACGCTCGGCATGCTCATCACGCGCCGCATGGAGCATCTGGGCTTGAAGCCGCTCAGCTTTCAGATCACCGATTACGGCCTCGTCGTTTCCGGCCTGTCGCCGGTCAGCCGGGAGCACGTCGGGCAATTCCTCGCGCCCGACATCCTCGGCGACGACCTTGAGGAATGGATCCTCGACAGCCCCATGCTCAAGCGCTCCTTCCGGCACGTCGCCACCGTGACCGGCATCGTGGAACAGCAGAACAACGCCGTCCGCAAGACGCTCCGCCAGATGACGATTTCAACCGACCTCATCTACGATGTGCTTCGGCGTTACGAGCCGGACCACATCCTGCTTAAGGTCACGCGCCGCGACGCCGAGCGCGAGCTTCTTGATTTGAAGCGGCTTTCGGAGCTCTTGACGCGCTTCCAGAACCGCTGGCTGTTCATGCGCTTAAGCCGCGCCTCCCCCTTTTCCATCCCGGTGCTGACCGATGTCCGCACGGAGCAGGTGCGCGGCGCGGGGCTTGAGCATCTCCTGGCGCAGGCGAGCATCCAGGACCAGGCCGAGGAGATGATGGATGAGGTGCGCGCCGCCGTTTCCGGGAAGGCGCTGCATTAAAGCGTCGTGCGCTTGATCCGACGCGGGCCTCGATACGCTGTTCTGCAGGCACATTGGACCTCACTTTTATCCCCGGATTGGCTTCCCGCTTGGGTTTGCGTCATGGATTTTCTTTGAGTGAAGATTGTACGAGAAAGCGCCTTGCCGGGAAGTTAACGAATAAGTCATTGATATTTCTATGCAATTTCAAGAACGGACGGCGCTCCGGCGCACGCGGCGGGCTGACTTGGGCACGGTCGTGGTTAACACGGGAATCTGCGATTATATTTAACGGACTTTTCAGAGCCCATTTAATGCCAAAATTCCGGCATTAAATTCTATTTAATGGGGTCGACGGCGGTAAAAAAGCTGTTCACTTTCAAGGTGTTGGAACCGCCTGCCTACCGCCCTCGTAGGCCTTGTTCTGAGCCGGATAAATGCATTGTTAAGCCTAATTAAGCGTAAGTTGGACCGGAAATAAATCGGCGGCCCTCCCGTTAACCAGTCTCAGATTAACGTTCATCGCTGCGAACGAACCGTTAACCGCGAGGCATAAGGCGGGCGCCGTTGGAGAGGGCAGCCGCGTGCGTCGATACGACTCCGATTTTCCGCACGCCGCGCTAGCCGCCGAGAACCGCCGGCCGATTGCCTAAAACCGCAGCAATCGACGCCTCACAGATGCGATCATGCCACTATAGGTTGCAAGAAAGCGCCTTGTGCGCCCGAAAGTTGTTCACAAATTGCGACTCTCTCTAAGGTTGACCCGTTAGCAATGGCTTAGCCGAAGCCCGTGTGGCGACGCCAATTTGAGAGATCGACATGCTCAAACTCACCACTTTCACGGCCATGGCTCTGCTCATGGCGAGTTCCGCAACCGCCTTCGCCGATGGAACGCCGAGCCTGAAGGATACTCCGGCTCCCGCAGCAAGTCCCTGGGATATTGCTTTTGGCGGCGGCATTGCCTCCGACTATATCTTCCGCGGCATTTCCCAATCCGCGCGCGAGCCATCTGTCAACGCCTATAGCGAGCTGCGCTACAATATCAATTCCAACCTGCAGCTTTACGGCCAAGTATCAGCCGAAAGCATTGACTTCCCGAACCGCGCGGCAAGCGAAGTCGACCTCTTCGGCGGCATCAGGCCAACCTTCGGCAAGCTGAGCCTCGATTTCGGGTATTGGTATTACTTGTATCCGGGCGGGCAGCTTTATGATGCTCCGCAAGGCAATGCGTTCAATGCTTTCACTCCGAACCCGGGTTGCAGCAACGGCTTCTATGCGGCCGGCGGCAATTGCAATATCTCTAAAGACGACGACAGCTACTGGGAAGTGTTCGGAAAAGGCACATACGCCTTCAACGACACAGTCACTGTGGGTGCGAACGTTTTCTATTCGCCGTCCTGGCTGAACACGGGAGCGGATGGGACCTATGCATCTGGCACGCTGAAGCTGACAGCTCCTTCCTCGATGTTCACGAAGGATACCGGCGCCTTCCTGTCGGGTGAGTTTGGCCATTACTGGTTCGGCCAGACGGACACTTTCTACGGCAACACTAGCTTGCCGGAGTATAACACCTGGAACGTCGGCCTGTCCTTCACCTACAAGGTCTTTACGCTCGATCTCCGTTACTACGATACCGACCTCTCGGCCTCGCAGTGCAACGTTCTCACCGGCGATTTTTCAGCCTCGTACAGCCCTGGAAACGTCACCAGCATCAACCCGAGCGGGCTTGGGTCCGACTGGTGCGGATCGACGTTCGTCGCGAAGCTGTCGTTCGACCTGACGGCTAGCCAGAACCTCAAGTAACGGGACTGAACCTCAGTCCTTCAGGGGCGTTTCGGGCTTCAGGCCGCCCGGAACGCCCGCTTTGTTATAACAACCGGTGCGCACAGAGTCCGGCGCACGGCCGGCGCTATGGTCGAGCGGAATGGAAGGACCATACGATGCCTGCTCTCCAGACGATGTCGGCGAGAAGCGCTCTGTTCTACGGCATGGCGGCGGTGCTTTCTATGCTGCCGGCTTTCGCATTGGCCCAGCATGCGATCAACACCCCGATCCTGGCGTCCGACCCGAATTTCAGAGACCTCGCCGGGCCCGCGGCGGGAGCCTATGGCGGAACCGGATACGCCGATAGCGCGAGCAATGGCAGCGTGATGCGAACCGGGGTGTTCTATCGTTCCATGGCGCTTTCCAACCTCACCTACGCGGATTGGAGGACGCTCTCATCGTTGCATATCGTCCTTGATATCGATTTGCGGGCTCCAGGCGAGATCGATAACACCGCCCCACCCGACCCCATGAATGGACACGATTGGGCGCCGCAGGGGGCCACCTGGCTAAACGTCGACATCTTCGGCGCCGAGCAGCCGCCAGCGCTCTCGGGCATGCCATTATACCAAAGCTTCGTGACCAATGCGGGCGAAGCGGCGGCTTTTGGCGCGGCGCTGCAGAATTTGGCCCGCGCGTCTGGTCCCGCAATGTATCACTGTTCGGCCGGCAAGGATCGCACCGGCTGGGTCTCCATGCTTTTGCAGACGATCGCGGGGGTTCCGTCCGACATCATCATTCGGGACTACATGGCCAGCAATAATTATATCGGCTTGGCGACCCATACTGTAGGCCAACAATATGTTCAGCAACAATGGCTGCAAGCGGGGCTCAATCAAATCACGGCGTCCTATGGGTCGATGAGCGCCTATTTGACGAAAGGCCTGGGCCTCACCCCGGCAGACATCAACGTCCTGCGCGCCAAAATGGTCTACCGCGGTGGACTTTCTTTCAATCAAGGCCGCTAAGCTGTTGTCCTGTCTCCGGAATTACCTCACTCAGGACTTGCCTGACCTGGCCAACGGATCGTCATCCCGGAAGCCGTCTGCGGCTATCCGGGATCGTAAAAAATAGGGGCTTCAATTCAATACGATCCCGGATAAGGCTTCGCCTTTCCGGGATGACGGCGACGGCCGTCCGTGGGCGACGGCGCGCCGGCCCTCGAGCGACCCGCAGTGTGGCTAATGCGTGCCGCTGTCATGCCAATGGCGGAGCAAGCGGTTGCTGAGGAAGGACAGCGCGGCGAAAATCGCAAGACCTGTTGCGGAAATGAGCACCAGCGCAGCGAAAACACGCGGGATGCGAAGGCGGTAGGCGGATTCGAGAATGCGATAGGCGAGCCCGGATTCCGTTCCCCCGGTTCCAGCCACGAATTCAGCCACGACGGCGCCGATCAGGGCGAGGCCGCCCGAGATGCGAAGTCCGGCAAGAAAATAGGGTAACGCGGAAGGAAGCCGAAGCCACAGCATGGTTTGCCACTTCGACGCGCCGTAAAGCTTGAACAGGTCGCGGAGATTAGGGTCGATGCTGTTGAGGCCGGTTACGGTGTTGGACACGACCGGAAAAAAGGCCACGATCCAGGCGCAGATCAAAAGCGCGAGCGTGGTGTCCTTCGCCCAGATGATGATGAGCGGCGCTATCGCAACGATGGGTGTGACCTGCAGAATAATGGCGTAGGGGAAAAGGCTGCGTTCGAGGAGCCGCGAGGACGTGAGCAAGAGGCTCAAGGCAAGCCCGCCGATAGCGGCGCCGAGCAAAGCGAGCACCGTGATCTTCAGCGTGAAAAGCCAGCTCGGAAAGAGCGTGGGGAAGTCGCTGACAAGGGTTTCGCCAACGAGGAGCGGCGAAGGCAGGAGGTAGGGCGGTAGTTCGTACCACTGCACCGCGCCCTGCCAAAATCCGAGCACCAGAATGCCCACGGCAAAGGGCGCGGCGCGGTCGACGAAGCCTCTCATGGATGGCCCTCGCCCATCGCCTGCGCCAGGACTTGCGACACCTCGCGGGCATGCGCGATGAACGCGGTCGAAGTGCGGAATTCCTCCGTCCGGGGATAGGGCGCGTCGATTTTCAGGTCGGCGGCGATGCGGCCGGGGCGGGGCGTCATCACGATGACGCGGCTCGCGAGAAAGACGGCCTCGAAGACGCTATGAGTTCACAAAGACGATGGTGAACCGCGAGGAAAGCCAGAGGCCCAGCAAATCGCGTTCGAGTTTCGCCCGTGTGATCTCGTCGAGCGCAGCGAAGGGCTCATCCATGAGCAGAAGACGCGGCTGCGTCGCCAGCGCGCGCGCAACCGACGCCCTCATGCGCATGCCGCCCGAAAGTTCCCGGGGATAGGACCACGCGAAGTCCTTAAGGCCGACGCTATCCAACACCTCGATGATGCGGCCTGAAACCGCGCTGCCGCTCAATCCCCGGATGCGAAGCGGAAGGCGGACATTGTCGAACACCGTCGCCCAGGGCATCAAGGTCGGCTCCTGGAAGACGTAGCTCAGGTTCAAGCTGCGGCCACGATCGCCCGCGCTATTGAGCGCCGGCCAGTCAACGCTGCCTTCGCTCGGCGCATCGAGATTGGCCGCGATCCGAAGCATAGTGCTTTTTCCGCAACCCGAAGGCCCGACCACAGCAAGAAACTCAGGTTCGCCCGGAAGCGTGAGCGTGATGCCGTCGAGCGCCAGGATGCCATTCGCGAATATCTTGCGCACCTCTCGCATCGCCATGAGAGGCGGCAGCACCCTTTGCGAGGAAGGCCTGTCCAGCATTTACTTCTTCACGAAGTCCAGCGTGTAGGCCGCTTTGTAATCCAGCTTCGGCGAATAGACGCCCGCTGCGGCCATGGTCTCGAAGAAGGATTTCCAGCGCTCGTCCGTCATCGCGCCAATCCCGAGCTTAGCTGCGTCTCCTCCATCCACAAGGCCGCGCTCCCTCATTTCCTTGATCTTGAAGTGAAAGAGCGGCTCTCCGTGATCCGGGTTCATGCTGAGCAGAAGCTTCATGCCCGCCGCATAGTCTCCGGCCATGCACGCTTCGAAGCCTTTGCGCGTGGCGTCGACGAAAGCGCGCACGGCATCGCGGTGCTTCTCGATGAAACTCTTAAGGCCGAACGCCGTCGTGGTGTAATTCTCGAAACCATAGTCGGCCAGGAGAATGATCACCGGCGGCTTCGGCATCTGCCCGCCGCGCAAAAGCGCGTCTTCCGTGACATAGCCCTGCTGGATCGCTTTCGGGTCTGCGAGAAAAGGTGCGGGCGAGTATGTGTAAGCGCGCAGTTGGTCGTCGGTGAATCCGAATTTCAGCTTGAGCCACTGCCAGAACTCCTGGCGGGCCTCGGCCGAAATCATGACCGGCCGGCCTTTGACATCGGCCAAAGTGGAAATGCCCTGATCGGGATGCGCAACGAGCGTTTGCGGGTCTTTCTGGAAGAAAGCCGCCACCGTCACGCCCGGAATGGCTTCCGCCACCATGTTCAGCGTCGTGAAGCCGGTCCCGATGGCGAGATCGAGTCGCCCGACGCCGATGAGAAGCGGAACGTTCACATCCGGGCCGCCCGGTTTCAGTTCCACATCAAGCCCGGCCTTGTCATACAGCCCGGCAGCTTTCGCCTGAAAAAATCCACAATGCTCGGCCTCGGGCAGCCAATTTAACCCAAACCTTATCTTTTCCGCAGCGAACAAAGGTTTTATTGTAGAGG
Organism: uncultured Alphaproteobacteria bacterium; assembly: GCA_963764115.1. Classification (GTDB taxonomy): domain Bacteria; phylum Pseudomonadota; class Alphaproteobacteria; order Rhizobiales; family Rhodomicrobiaceae; genus Rhodomicrobium. The sequence continues at coordinate 14,296 of CAVXRT010000029.1, read as the reverse complement.
AGATCGTCAGCGCCAGGATCAAGGCGAAGAGCCGCCAATGAGCTTGCGCCGCCACCTTACGCAGAGTGCGCGCTCCCGCCGCGAGACGGTGGGAGAGCGTCTGCCTCAGACAGGTTGAGCGTTGTCCGTGACTATGAGGCTGTGCGATGAAAACGGAAGACGACAGGACGATCGAGGACCACGGCAAAGGCGACGATGCGAGGTTGGGCGTCGAGGAAGCGCTTGTGACCGCGGACACGGACGCGGGCGCGGAAAACGGCGCAGGCCATGACGTTCCGATGCGGTCAGGCCCGGACCTTATAATGGATGAGCGCCTCACTTCCGCTGCAGCTCCTTTTCTCTACATGCTCTCGCTGGTCTTGATCGCGGTTGCGGGCTATTTTGTCTACCTGTTCTTTCACGGGTAGCCAGCACCATCGCCGATGGCGCTGAAGATCGATGCGTCACCTCGTTGTTACCGATCTCCGTTTCGGTTGATAAGGCCGTCGAACGGCCCCCTTGGCGAGGCGCGCCTGGTTTGCGCGCACTTTTTGCCGGTAGTGGTCGAGCGATTTCGCCGTGGCGCTAAGCGCCGTCGTGCCCAGGCCACCGCTCAAGGCCTTGCCCTGGAGTGTGAGACCGGTTTCGATCTTTTCGCGGATCATTCTTCGCGCCTCTTTAGCAGCGGCCTTACCGCCAGCTGCCAGCTTCATGGTGCGAAGCCCAATAACAGAGGTAGCCTCGAAGCCCAATAAGCAGGCGTCAGCCCAAATGCCAAGCCATGAATTTCGGCCCGGTGATCTCTTACGCATGATGACCTCGCACAAAGAACAGGATGATATTCAGCCCGGGGTGGCAGCGGCCTTAGGCTCGCATGCTAACAGTTTTTACGATGATTTCCCTCACTGGAACGAGTTTGTGCCGGACGTCTCAGGCCGGGTCAGGCGGCAACCATGCCTCTGAACAGCGGGTTTACGGTGATGGCGTAACCTAAATAGGATAAGCGAGAAATAGCGTGAATAAGTCTATCTGGATACTTCTATTCCTGGCGGCGATCATGCCTGCGTTCACGTCCGACAGCGCCATGGCGCAACCAAGGTCTGCCTATATCAATGCCGTCGATCTGGACATCGTCCCTTCGGAACGCGAGAAATTTCTTTCGGCGCTTCGAGAAGATGCTGCGGCGACGGTCAAGGAGCCCGGTTGCCTTCAGTTTGATGTCCTCATGCTGGCGAACGACCCCGATCACCTCTTTCTTTATGAGGTTTACGAAAATGAAGCCGCATTCAGGGCGCATCGGGAAACAGACTATTACAAGAGATATGAAGCAACGACAGCCAATATGGTCGCCAAGCGCGTGACGCGGCCAATGACAGCGATCTCGCTCGCACACACGCAACATTAGGGGAGGCATCACAGGATCGGGCTCGTGACTGCCGCACCGCTGGATGGAAGACTGCAGGGGCGGCCGGCGGGAGTTCAAGCCTTGTAGCCGCCCATGCGGCAGACCAAAGCCCACTCCTCTTCGGTCACGGGTTGCACGGACAACCGCGAATTCCTGACGAGCGCCATATTGGCAAGTTTCGGCTCGGCCTTGATCTCCGCGAGGGTAACGGGCCGGGGAAATCCGCCGACCGCAGCGACATCGACGCAGTTCCAGCGGCCGGTCGGATCGGTGGAATCGGGGTGGATTTCATGGACCACCTTCACGACCCCGACGATCTGCTTTTCATGAACGGAGTGATAGAAGAAGCCGAGATCGCCAACTTTCATGGCGCGCATGTTTTTCTGGGCGAGAGCGTTGCGCACGCCGCCCCATTCCTCGCCCTTTGGTCCGGCTCTCACCTGATCGTCCCAGGAAAAGGTTCCCGGTTCCGTCTTGAACAACCAAAAGGCCATGCCCGGAAAGGCTCCCTCCTGCTACCATCCTCGAGCGACGCGCGCCGCGCCTACGATCGGACCAAGATCCCCTGTCTGCAGAAAGACGACAAGCGTGTCCCCGTCTTTTGAAAGCGAGTTCAACGGCACGGCATAGGAAGCCGGGGCGCCGCGCCATTCCCCCGCCTCCGTGAGGTCCCTGACAACATTCGTATAGGTGACAACGGCGCCAGCATTCTCACCGCGCGTAATTGGCACAGTCAAGGAACTCAGCGCTGTCGCGATCCAAACCTTGCCCTTCCGATGCCGCGAGCCGGGCGGCGCTTCTCCCGCGTCGATGATGACCTTGCCATCTTCGAAGCGCACGCTGAGTGGCACGGCTTCCTTGCCGAGGAGCGGCTTCGTCGTCTTAACGGCGGATTCGATGTCTGCCTTGCTGTTGCCGAGGCAATTCCGCATGCCGTTCACGATGGCTTGCGGCGTGTAGACTTCGCCGTCACTGAGGATTTTCGCGTAGTTGCGCTGCCGCTCCGTATTCTCAGGGCGCGCGAGCGTATCTTTCCATCCGAGGTAATCCCAGTAGCTGACCGGGAAGCTCAGCGCGATCACATCGGGCCGCTGAGCGAGCTGATTCAGGAGCTGATCGGCTTCCGGGCAGGATGAGCATCCCTGGCTGGTGTAAAGCTCTACCACCGAGGCAGTCTTTGGGACGCTCTCTCCCGACGACTGGGCTGAAGCATTTGTGACTGAGAGCAAGCCCGCCAACACCAGAATGCCGAGGGACGAGATCGTGCTCAAAACAGTCTCCAAGGAAGGGCGCCTCACGCAGCACTTTCGGAAAGGCTACTGTGGAGGTCCAGTCACGTCTGCTTGCTTTGGCGTCACACCCGCGCAATTTTCTGTCATCATCCGAAATGGGTACCCTTCGCGAGAGGGAAGCCTCGGAGGAATTCGGCGCCGCCGATCGGCCGTCGGCCCGCTCTTTGAACCTGCGTCAGGCGGACGGCCTGGGAGCCGCACGCAACGGTCAAATGTCCGTCGAGAAGCAGCCCCGGCTCGCCTTTTCCGGGGACGACGACCGAGCGCAGCACCTTGACGCGCTCGGCCTTGCCTCCGAGCAGAGCCTCGAACCACGCGCCGGGATAGGGCGAGAGCCCGCGAACCCTGTCGTGGATTTCACCGGCGGACGTGCGCCAGTCGATCCGCGTCTCGTCCTTGGAGATCTTCGCGGCATAGGTCACGCCTTCCTCGGGCTGCGGCGTGAAGGTCAGCTCTCCCTTTGGAAGCAGGTTGAGCGCCCTCAGCATCAGCGTTGCGCCCATGAGCGAGAGGTGATCGTGGATCTCTCCTGCGGTGGCGTCCGGACCGATCGAGAGCCGGTCGGCAAGAGCAACCGGCCCTGTATCGAGGCCTTCGTCCATTTTCATCACCATGACGCCGGTTTCCTTGTCGCCCGCCATGATGGCCCGCTGGATGGGAGCGGCGCCCCGCCAGCGCGGAAGAAGAGAGCCATGAAGGTTGAGACAGCCGAGCGGCGGCGCGTTGAGGACAGCTTTCGGCAGGATGAGGCCATAGGCGACAACAACGGCGACATCGGCTCCAAGCTTTGCGAATTCTCTCTGGACCTCGGCGCGGCGAAGGCTTCTGGGCGTATAAACCGCCAGCTCGGCTTCTTCCGCGAACCTGTGCACGGGGGATTTCTTGGCCTCCATCCCGCGCCCGGCGGGGCGAGGCGGCTGCGTGTAAACGCCCACGACGTCATGCCCTGCGCCCACGATTTCACTGAGCGTGGGCACGGAAAAGTCTGGGGTTCCCATAAAAACAACCCGCAGCATCATGGGTAAGCGCCTCCCTGAGCCAGCGATCTCGCAGGGACGTGTTAAAGCCCCCGCAAACCCTTTTTGCAAGCCGGAAACCTGCATGCCCAAAGTATCGAACGAATTCGCTGAGAGGGATTGGAGACTAAACCGAGTTCCGCGGCTTCGCCAATGGACAACGAATATGACCCCTTTCGGAGGTGTTTTCATGGATGGGAAAGAGTTAGGTTGGCGGCGCCGGAAATGCGGGTCGGAATTGGCATGAGCACGGATAAGAACTGCCCTTTTTGTCAGCCGGAGGCAGTCGTGCTTCAGAACCGGCTTGCTTTTGCGCTGTTTGATCGCAGTCCGGTGACCCCGGGGCATACGCTGCTCATCGCCCACCGCCATGTCGCCGATTGGTTTGAAACAACTGCGGACGAGCGCGCCCATCTGATGGCGCTTGCCGATGAAGCGCGGGCGCTGTTGATAAAGGAGCGGCGGCCCGATGGCTTCAACCTCGGCGTAAATGTGGGCGTAGCGGCCGGGCAGACGATATTCCACGTTCACCTTCATCTGATCCCGCGTTATGAGGGCGATGTCGCCAATCCGAGAGGCGGCGTTCGTGGCGTTATTCCCGCACGGCAGAACTATTGAGCCCGGCAGATTCGGGTTGACCTAAAGGCAAAGCGTATCTAGGTTTCCGGACGAATGGGGATGGAGTTCCCCAAGATTGCCTGCGGGCTGATGACTCCTACCGCGATTTACGACGGTGGGAGTGTGCCTTTCTGAAGCGGCTCTTTCCACGTTATCCGCGATTTTTGGCTCGGAGGTTGCACGGCGCCTCCAGAGGGAAGGAGTTTTGGCAATGACAAATGTCTGGCTAGTATCATCGGTATGGCTTGCGCTTGCGCTTGCGGCGTCGATCATTTCCATTCGTGTGGCGATCTCTGTAGCGCTCGTCGAAATCGTCGTCGGCGCGATCGCGGGCAACACGATCGGTCTTGAAATCACACCCTGGGTCAATTTCCTGGCGGGCTTCGGCGCTATTCTGCTGACTTTTCTGGCGGGCGCCGAGATTGAGATGCAGGTCATCCGCAACAATCTCGGCGCGAGCGTCGGCATAGGGATCGTTGGCTTCCTGGCGCCGTACATTGGGGTGCTTGCCTACGCCCATTACGCGATCGGGTGGCCTTGGCCCGAAGCGCAGATCGCAGGGATCGCGCTTTCGACAACATCGGTCGCTGTCGTTTATGCGGTCATGGTCGAGACCGGGTTCAACAAGACTGAGCTTGGCAAGATTATCCTTGCGGCCTGCTTCATCAACGATCTCGGCACCGTTCTCGCGCTCGGAGTCGTGTTTGCCCATTTCGATCTATGGCTTGCCTTTTTCGGTGCGGCGACTGCCATTGTGCTTTGGCTTTTGCCTCGATTTGCGCCGTGGTTCTTCGGCAAGGTGGGTCACCGCGTCAGCGAGCCTGAAACGAAATTTGTCGCTCTTCTCCTGCTTTCGCTTGGCGGCCTCGCGCAGGTGTCTGGCAGCGAAGCCGTTCTTCCAGCTTATTTGATCGGCATGGCGCTCGCTCCGTCTTACATGAAAGATCCGGAACTCGCCCATCGTTTCAGGATTATCGCCTTTGCGATCCTCACTCCGTTTTATTTCCTGAAGGCCGGGTCTCTTGTCGAGTTCAGCGCGGTCGCGAGCTCGGCCGGACTGATCGCAGTATTCCTCCTGATCAAGATGGCGACCAAGTTCGCGGGCATCCTTCCACTGACGCGGGTTTTCAAATTTGAGCGGCGCGAAGGGATGTACACGACCCTTCTGATGTCAACAGGCCTCACCTTCGGCAGTATTTCCGCTCTCTTTGGTCTTACGAACCACATTATCGATCAGCATCAATACACGATCCTGGTGACGGCCGTCATTGGCAGCGCAGTCGTTCCCACGCTGATCGCGCAGAGATGGTTCATGCCAACATTGAAGCCTATGGAAGTAGAAGCGCCAGCATTTGAACCAATGGATGTGAATGCGGGCCGTGTCGAGGAGGGCTCCCATGTTTGATAAAATTCTCATCGCCAGCGACGGCTCCGAAGGCGCCGCGCGCGCGGTATCGGCGGGAATAAAGCTTGCGAAAATTCACAACGCCGAACTTCATATGATCGGGGTGGAGGAATTGCCCCGGTTCCCTGCCTCGGTTGATGAGGTCGTCGAGGAGAAGGCTGAGGCCAACCACGTCTTTGAGGCCGCCACCAAGTTGGCGATGGGTCAGGCGCAGGCGCAAGGCGTGAAGCTGACCCCTCACGTCATCGTAGGACACCCCGTTACCGCGATTTCCGATTTCGTCGCGAGCGGACGGTTTGACCTGCTCGTTGTTGGCTTTATGGGGCACTCGGCGCTCTATAATCGCCTCATCGGCAGCATGACCGATCGCCTTGTCGAGCACGCGCCTTGCGCGGTCCTTGTGATCAAGTAACAGCCGCTGTCGATAGCGTAGAGAAGCGCCCTAAGATGCAAACTCGCCAACATGGCTAACAGACGCCGTCTCTGTCATCCCGGAAAGGCGAAGCATTATCCGGGATCGTAATAGATTGAAGCGCTTGGTTTTTTGCGATCCCGGCTCGCGCTTCGCTTGGCCGGGACGACGAACGGGAGCAAGCGGCGATCCGCTGGCGCGTCCGGCAAACTCTGCTTAGCTAAGAAGCTGCAAGTCCGCTCGATTTGAGCCTCCAGTAATTTGATTACGCACAAAAACTTCTTTGAACAGGAAACGCGCCGGCCTGTATTCTTTGCATGCCGCTTAACATCTGGTAATTTTCAACTTAGACTAACCTCTTGCGATCTTTTGAGGCCACGCCATGGAAGCACCTCGGGACGCCGTTCTGCTTCGTGTCTTTGTCGGCGAATCCGACCGCACCGCAGGACGCCCGGTTCATCGCGCCATCGTCGAGGCGGCGTTCAAGGCAAAGCTTGCAGGCGCGACCGTCTTCCAGGGGCCGCTGAGCTACGGCCATGGCGACCGGATCAATGACGAATTCAACGTCGATGCGCCGGGCAATCTCCCCGCGATTGTCGAGATCATCGATCTCGCAGAAAAAATCGAAGCGTTCCTGCCGAAGCTCGACACCATGATCGGTTCTGGCTTGGTGACATTGGAAAAAGTCCAGATCATGCGCGTCGGACGCCGGACGAAGGGCGCAATGGGCAAGCCCACCCATCGCGGAGAGGGAGAGGTGTAGATCATGGATGTTCCGCATGAAGCCGTGCTTCTTCGCATCTTTACCGGCGCAGACGATCGCTACGGGTTGGAGGAGCCCCTCTACCGCGCCATCGTTACGAAAGCGCGCGACATGAACCTGGCGGGGGCCACGGTCCTTAAAGGTCCTATCGGCTATGGCTTGTCGAGCCGTATGCACAAGCCGCATTTCTTCGGCAAAGACGATCGCCCCATCGTCATCGAGATCTGCGACTCCGAAGAGAAGATCAACGCCTTTCTCCCCGTCCTCGACGACATGATGGAGAGCGGGCTTGTTACGCTCGAAAAAGCGCGCGTGCTGCAGTATGGCAAGAAGCGGTCGAGCTACATGGAGCGCCTCAAAAAGAGTGTGCGCGAGCATCTCCATATGAGTGAGCCCCCCGGCAAACCGCCTTCCGATCAGTGAACTCTACGGATAACGTCACAAGGACCTGCACTCCGAGAGCGGCAGCGTCGGGCGCGTGGGCAATGCTGGCCCGACAAACGGATATAGATATGAAACCGTTCCTTTTATCATGGCAATTCTGGGCCGTCCTGTCGGCTGTTTTCGCGGCTCTGACGGCAATCTTTGCGAAAGTCGGCGTTCAAAACATCAATTCCGACTTTGCGACATTCATCCGGACGGTTGTGATCATAGCCGTCCTCGGGGGCATTCTCACTCTTACCAAGGAATGGCGACCGCTCGATTCGATCGCAACGAAGACCTGGGTGTTCCTGACCTTGTCGGGCCTTGCAACCGGGGCCTCATGGCTTTGTTACTTTCGCGCGCTTCAACTGGGTAATGCGTCGCAGGTCGCTCCCATTGACAAGCTGAGCGTCGTGCTTGTTGCGATTTTCGGCGCGGCGTTCCTGGGCGAGAGTTTTTTGCCGATTGGCTGGATGGGTGTGATGTTGATCGCTCTCGGCAGTTTCCTTGTCGCAACTCAATGAGAGCGCATAACGCATACCGCGGTTGCTCTGATCGCCGTCCTGACGCTTGAACCATGAACCAAGAGGATCATGATGCCGAATCCTTCGATTACACTCTACGGCTTGCCACTGTCGGGGCACTGCCACCGCGTTGAACTTCTGCTGCGCATACTCAACCTGGAGTTCCATTACGAAGTGCTTTCCCGGTCGGATGTGAGTTCCCCCGCTTTCCTTAAGCTCAACCCCCTGGGCCAGATTCCGGTGCTGAAAGACGGCGATCTGGTTTTGCCCGATTCCAACGCCATTCTGGTCTATCTCGCCGCTCAGTATGATCACGCACGCACCTGGTATCCGGCGGACCCCGTGAGCGCCGCACGGGTCCAACGGTGGCTATCTTTAACCGCGGGCGAAGTGCGGTTCGGCCCGGCGACGGCGCGGGCAATTCGTATCCTGTCGCGGCCCGGCGATCTCGGCGCCGCGCAAAAGATCGCCGAGCGGCTGCTGATTTTCATGGATGCGCATCTGGCCGCGCGGGCGTTTCTTGCGCATGATGCGGCCACGATCGCCGACCTGGCCTGCTATGCCTATGTCGCGCTTGCGCCGGAAGGCGGAATCTCTCTGGAGCCGTACCCGCATATCCGCGCCTGGCTGGAACGCATCGAAGCGCTGCCAGGATTTACGCCGATGCCGCGGTCGCCTCAGCCCAGTTGACGGGTACGCCGCCGCGCGCGGGGCTTGCTTCGTCCGGTTTAACTGTTGAAGTGGAGATGAAGGGTCATGACGACGAAAATCATTCTAACGCGCCATGGCCACGTCGAGGGCATCGAGCCGCGACGGTTTCGCGGCCGCACCGATATTCCGCTGACACCCCTCGGAGTTGAGCAGGCAAAACAGACCGCGATCAAGATCGCCGGCGCCTGGCGCCCTTCGATCGTTTATACAAGTCCGATGGGCCGCTGCGTCTCGACCGGAGCCTCGATCGCCGAAGCTTGCAACGCGCCCGCAAAAGTCCTGCCGGATCTGAACGATCTCGATTACGGCTCGTGGAATTGGAAGAAGCAGGACGAAATTGCGAAAGAGTTTCCTGAAGCCTATGCAGCGTGGCGCAACACGCCACAGCTTTTCCGCTTCCCTAAGGGCGAGTTGCTTCAGGAGCTGGTCGCGCGCGCTGCGAACGTTTTGAGGCTCGTTCTGGACCAGCACCGTGATGGGACGGTCGTTCTCGTCGGTCACGACAGCATTGGCCGCGCGCTCCTGACCCAGCTGCTGGATCAACCGCTTTCGGCTTACTGGCGTATTGTTTTGGACCCCTGCGGCCTCAGTGAGATCGACTTCAATGAGGGAAAACCCTGGGTGCGCCGTGTTAATGACACGTCTCACCTCGCCGCTATCGCGGACCCACAACCGCAGTAGGTTTATTTCGGGATGAGAGCGCAGAAAACGCGCCGGCCGGATTTGTGCTACACGGCTGCGCCAAGCAGAACTAGCCGAACGTGCACGGATGGCCGTCTCCGTCATCCCCGAAAGGCCGGAGCCTTATCCGGGATCGTACGCTTTGTTTTTTTGCGATCCCGGCTCGCGCTTTGCTTGGCCGGGTTGGCTTTGCTGAGTGTGGCGTCTCGCAATTGCCTACAGCATTGGCGGCTGGCTCTCATACACATGACGGGACACTCGCCGTTTCGGCATGTGGAGCTCGCTCCTGGTCTTGCAAGTCCGCCAGGATCTTCCGGAGGGCTGCACTGACCTTTGCCGAAGAACATTCGCTCCTCGAAACAGCGCTGGCGCCCGTGCCTACCGTTCAAGACCGGGTGTTGCATGCGAGGAAAACTTGTCTTCGAGCGCACGCTCCTGAGCGCGAAACCACTCTAGCACATCGGAGCGCTCACCTGAATTGAGCTTCGCCCAATGCGGCATGCGCATAGCGTCTTTTTCCTTGCCCGCCCACCAGTACTCCTTCACCACGATCAGGCTCCAGCCACGCTTTCCCGGTTTCGTCAGGGTGAAAACCTCAAGCGTGACCCCATATTTGGGACCCGTGAAGCTGTGGCGGTCGCGCTCGCATTCCACTCCGTCGATCGACCATTGCGACAGGGTGAGATTGTGATTGGTCGAACTCACGAGCATGTCGAACACGCGGAAGAAAGACGGACTTGCAAAGCTTCTCATGGCATCGTTCTTCAAGGCGGCGTCTGACCCGTTGTCTCCCTCGTATCACCATAAACTTGATCGCTCAACGAGATCGCCAACGCGGTTGCGACGACCTTGGGCGGGGGCGGTTTTCGGCAGCCCAGGGCTGAAAGCCGTCGAGGCTGACAAAAACGAGACCCTGCGGCCCTATCCGGATGCAGCCTGGGATGAGTTGACGCCGCCCGCGTCCAATTGAACGCAGGAGCGCTTCTCGCCCTCCGGCGGCTGCCGTCTCCGACGGCGCCCGCCCTACGCCCCGGGGTTAACGGTTCGTTCGCGGCGCCGAGTGTTAATGTGAAACTGGTTAACGGAAGCGCGGCCGAATTATTTCCGGTCCAATTAACGTTTTATAAACGTTAAGTTTGTCTCAGAACGAGGCGGCTCGCGCCTAAGGACCGGCTAGGGATGAGTGATTTAACTCATTGAAAATGAAGGGTTTCTGTCTTCGGCCAAAGGCCATTAAATAGAATTTAATGCCGGAATTTTGGCATTAAGTGGGCTCTGAAAAGTCCGTTAAATATAATCTCGGATTCCCCTGTTAACCACGACGCGCCGAAGTCAGCCCGGCGCGTGCGCCGGGAGCGCCGCCCTTCTGAAAAATCCGCTTTGATATCAATAACTTATTCATTAACTTCCCGGCAAGGCGCTTTCTCGTAAGATCCTCACTCAAGACAAATCCGTGACGCAAACGCAAGCAGGAAGCCAATGAAGTGAGGTCCAATGTGTTAGGCAAAAGCACCCACTGCCACGCTCTACATTGAGCGCTCAAAGACGCGGGCCTCGTTCTTTATGCTCTTCATGTCCCTCCGAAGTACTCTGCGGCGCTTCCCCGCAGGTAAGCCGATTCATAGCATCACAACCGGAAATGCCTTTGAAAAGGCGTATTAGAGGGCGAGCAACAATTTGAGTTGCAACATACAGTCAAAGAGTAAAAAGCATGCGCGTGACAGTCTTACTTGTATTTTTCTATGCAATAACCGCGCATGCCGCACCCGTTACTCCCGAAGCGCACGTTACTAAAGCGGATATCCGCGCCGGCGCCCTCCGTGGGGCCATGCTCCGCCCGGAAACGAGCAGCGCCGCCGTCCTGTTTATTCCCGGCTCGGGTCCCACCGACCGCGACGGCAACAATCGGCTCGGTGTAAAAGGCTCTCCTTACAAGCTCCTTGCCGAAGGCCTCGCCCAAAGGGGCGTTACCACCGTCCGGATCGACAAACGCGGCATGTTTGGCAGTTCGCGCGCCGTCGCCGATCCCAACGCGGTGACGATAAATGACTATGCCGGCGACGTTCACGCCTGGATCAAGGTCATCCGCGAACAGACGGGTGTACCTTGTGTGTGGGTGGCAGGGCACAGCGAGGGCGGCCTCGTCGCGCTTGCATCAAGCAAAAATCCCGACAGCTTTTGCGGTCTGATCTTGCTGGCCTCGCCGGGCCGTCGGGTCGGGGAAGTCCTGCGGGAACAACTGCAGCAGTCGATGGGCCGCGGGCCACTCCTTCAGCAAGCAAGCTCAGCGATCAAAACGCTCGAAGCGGGCCGTCACCCCAATGTCTACTCCTTGCATCCCCAGCTCCAGCAGATGTTTGCCCCCCCCATGCACGGCTATTTCATCAGCTTGTTTTCCTACGATCCCGCCCGGCTGATCGCGGAGTTTCACAAGCCGATCCTCATCCTTCAGGGCGAGCGGGATTTCCAGGTCAGCGTAGCTGATGCAAAGCGGCTGAAAGAGGCGGCGCCCACGGCGAAGCTCGTCCTCGTGCCGGATGCCAATCATTTCTTTAAACAGGTGAAGACCGCGGACATGGCTGCCAACGCCGCCACCTATACCAAGTCGGTTCCCTTGGCGCCGCAGGTTGCGGATGAAATCGCCGATTTCGTTTCGGCTGCCACTGCCGGAGATTTTTCAACATCGCCAGCCGCGGCTGAAGCCGTTGGTCAACCAGCTATTCAGTAAGACCTCGGCAGGCCGAGCACATGCTCGGCAATGAACGCGAGGATCAGGTTCGTGGAGATCGGGGCTACCTGGTAAAGCCGCGTCTCCCGAAATTTCCGTTCCACGTCGTAGTCCTCGGCGAAACCAAACCCGCCGTGGGTTTGCAGACATGCGTTCGCGGCTTCCCATGACGCGTCTGCAGCCAGCATTTTCGCCATGTTCGCCTCGGCTCCGCACTTCTCGCCCCGTTCGTAGCGGCGGGCCGCATCGTGCACCATAAGTTCCGCGGCCCGCATGGACGCGTAGGCCTTCGCGATGGGAAACTGGATGCCCTGGTTCTGCCCGATGGGACGGCCAAAGACGACCCGCTCCTTCGCGTAGCCGGTCGCCTTTTCCAGAAACCACTTTGCGTCGCCGATGCACTCCGCGGCGATGAGAATCCGTTCGGCGTTCATGCCGGAAAGAATGTAGCGGAAGCCCCTTCCCTCCTCGCCGATGAGATTGGCGGCAGGGACGCGGACGTTATCGAAGAAGACCTCCGTCGTAGAATGGTTCATCATGGTCCGGATGGGGCGGATTGTCATGCCCGCCTTCTTCGCCTCGCGCATATCGACAAGGAAGACGGAAAGGCCGTCGGTGCGCTTGGCCGCCTGTTCCTTGGGCGTTGTCCGGGCCAAAAGCAGCATCAGGTCCGAATGCTCGGCCCGGCTCGTCCAGATTTTCTGGCCGTTGACGATGTAGGCGTCGCCGTCGCGTTTCGCGGTTGTCTTGAGCGAGCCGGTGTCGGTTCCGCTCGTCGGCTCGGTGACGCCGAACGCCTGCAGGCGAAGCGCGCCCTTCGCGATCTCAGGAAGCCACTTTCGCTTTTGCTCTTCGCTGCCGTGGCGAAGAATCGTTCCCATGGTGTAAACCTGGGCGTGGCAAGCGCTGCCGTTGCATCCCGCGCGCTGGATTTCTTCGAGGATGGCCGCCGCGGCGGAAAGCGGCAACCCGGCGCCGCCATAGTCTTCGGGGATGAGGACGGATAGAAACCCCTGCTCGCTCAGCTTTCTCACGAACTCGGCCGGGTAGGCCGCCTCCCGATCAAGCTTGCGCCAATACGCGCCTGGAAAAGCCTGGCACAACTTTGAAACCGCACCCCGGATTTCACGCAAGTCGGCGCTTTCCTCGATTGCTTCGAATGCCATGTCCCGCCTCCCGCTGCAGCCATCCTTCCTCAAGATAATGACTTCGCTCCAGGGAAGGTCAAACCCCGGCACGGTCAACCGGGGAAGCAGCGTCGGACATAGAAGCGCACAGGGGCGGTTCCCCGGCGCACTCGCTCCTCTTGCCCCCGGCCCTGGCATTTGTTATCCCTGCAAGCCGAGTGACAGGAGCGTTTGCCTGGAGGGGTGCTAGAGTGGTTGAATAGACCGGTCTTGAAAACCGGCGTGCGGGCAACCGTACCGTGGGTTCGAATCCCACCCCCTCCGCCAGTGTTTGCCCTAACTCATTATGTTGGCTTAGGGAATTTCCAAGCTGCTTTTTTAGCCCATGCCGTAGCCCATATGTACCTTGGGCGGCGGCCCTCTTCCATAACGCGGCCATCGATCATAAATGTTTGCCGGTCTTCCGAGCGTGAATAGGCAAGCATCCACCGGTGCGCCGTTGACATGCTGCGCCATGATCTCAGCCTCGCCGTCTTGCGCAGATCGCGCTCGCCAAGTCATCGGAGGATAACTCCGCCGGGATGATGGGGAGCCGGTTCGAAGATCGCATCAAGGCGGAGGCGTAATGCTTCACGCCGGACACGTGACTGCACCCGCCGCAAGCGCGGCGGCGCCGCTCACGCCGTCCATGCGGCTCGACGATGCCGTTAACGCCGTGTCGAACTTGCCGTTCGGCAGAACGGACTGCGCACTGCCCATGCTCCACGCGCTGGAGAAGGGCCTGAAAGTGGATGCCTTCGTGGTTTACACCGCCAGCGAGACCTGGGCCGGAAAGATTTACCCGGTGCAGGCGCTGAAGGAATACCGGACGAAGAGCGGCATCCCGGCAAAGCTCGTCGTGGTGGGCATGGTCTCGAACGGGTTCTCCCTCGCCGACCCGGACGATGTCGGCATGCTGGATGTTGTGGGCTTCGACGCCGCCGCGCCGGCCGTGATCGCGGATTTCATCCGCAGTTAGGTAAGATCGTTGGCAGGGACGAAGTCTCCGCCACCTTCATCGCGCACCCTGCGGCAACGCGCACCGACGTTTCACCAGATCGAGGCTTTCAAGCTTCGCGACCTGACGGCTGGTAGTCGTGCCGGTGCCAGCGATCAGATGAAGCCTAACTGCCCCTCGTTCGAGACACGTTATCCACGTACTCCCGGTTCTAG
>CAVXRT010000028.1:0-61409 GCA_963764115.1 uncultured Alphaproteobacteria bacterium | reverse complement strand
GAGGGGAGGGGGCGAGGGAGTGAGAGGCCTTCTCTTATCACAGCAAAGTGATTTTGGGAACGAAGTCTTCGATTTGGGATAGTGAACGAAGCATCTACAGTAATTTGTCTGATGACCACTGCATCCCATGGGCCTCTCGACGGCTATCGGGTCTTCGTTGCGGAAGACGAAAGCCTTTTGCTCTTGGACATCGCCCATCTGCTCACGATGGCCGGAGCTGACGTTATCGGCTCATCAAGTATTCGAAGTGCGCTGTTTCTCGCCGTGCCCGAAGCATTCGATTGCGCGGTGCTGGACGTACATTTTCCCGATGGCGACATTGACCCGGTTGCGCGCTTGATGCAGCGCGCGGGGAAGGGCGTGATTTTCATCACGGGTCACGACACTGCGCGGCTTGGGAAAAAGTGGCCGTTGGCCGCAGTTATGGCCAAACCCTTTTCGGAGCGCGGTTTGCTTTGCGCAGTTTCCGCGTGCAAGCAATCTAGCAGGGCAACTGCGTGCATCGAATTCGCTTGTCGGAGCGGGAAGAGCGGTGAGGACGTAGGCCTGGGCCGGCACAGTAGTTAGGTAATAAGCGGCATTGACCTACGAGGCATCGCGGGCCGCCTTGAGCGCAGCAATGTCGAACTTAACCATTTCATCATCGCGTCGGCAACGCGCTTCGCCTTTATCGGATCCGGATCACCCATAAGCTCGCCCATGACGGCGGGCACCACCTGCCAGGTCACACCGAATTTGTCTGTAATCCAGCCGCAGGCGATTGGCTTGCCGCCGTCACTGAAGGCATTCCATAGCCGATCTATTTCCTCTTGCGTATCGCAGGCCGCCACCAATGAGATCGGGCCTGCGCTCTCAAGCAGTTTGTTGGGGCCGCCATTGATGGCCATGAACCGTTCACCCATAAGTTCGAAGATCGCCACGACTTGCTTTCCCTTCGGGCCAGGCACGTTATCGCCGAGCCGGGTGATGCTCTATCGCCTCTTCGGCGTTGTCGTTGAACCAGATGAACGGTGCGATTTTTTTCATATGATGAGTATAGCTGCTCACTGATTGCGCCTACAAGCCGACGCGGCATTTTTTGTCGGCGCCTAGCGGCGATCTTCACGCGCGATGAGCCAGTGCTTTGCGGAGGTGCCCTACTTATGCACAGGAAGGTTCTGGGTCTTGGGGAACCCGTGCTCTGCCAGCGCATTAGTATGCGTCAATGTGAATGCCATTGGGAGCGCCATGACTTTCTATGGAAAAGAAGAACTTTTCGAACGCGCCGCAAGGGTTGAAGAAAATGCGAGGCGCGAAAGAAGTGCACAGGCGCAAGACATCATGCGCGCTCTTGCAGAGCTGTATCGCGAGATGGCGGAAGAGCTCAACGATAGTAGGTTGTTCGAGCGCCGCTTCCTTCCCTTGGATGTTGCCGATCTTGCCGGTGACGCGGACGAGATTTTCTATATGTATTGATCCGCCGCGTGAGGCGAGGCGGGGAGCCGTGCGGCCGGGGAACTCGCTGCGATCAAACGCTCAACGGCTTGAATCTCATCGGCAAGGCGGCCCTGAATGTCCTTGAGCCGGGCGGCTGTCGCGGCGTCACCGGTATTGTAGAAGAGCGACTTGACCTCCGTCATCGGCGTCGCAGAGGAATTTGCGCACCTTTGTCAGCTCCGAAGCGGTGAGTATATCCCGAGATTGAAGTTCAACGATGGTCTGCGCGCTCCGCAACTGTGAATTCTCCGATGGTGCAATGCAGGAGCGCCTCATGCTACTTGGTTTATATCAACAGCGCTCTCCGACTTTCGGTCGCAGGTGGGAAAGGGCGCTTACCCCAAGACCCGGTAGACAGCGGGCGCTTGTGCAGAGCCTGCACGCATGGTCAGAATAAGCTGCTTCTTTTCGAGCGAACCAAGAACCGAGTGAAGCGATCCCAGCGGTAATTTAGCTGCCTCCGCCAAAACAGCGGCCTTCACCGCAACAAGCTTGTGCTCATCCATTTTTGCACGGAGCGCGTTTAGCACCGCTCCTTGGCGCTGACTGAGATCGGGTGTAGCCCCGTTTGCCTCCACGATGTTTTTCTTCGCGGCTACTTGTGGCGCCATCTGCGGCTGCTGCTCGGGAGCCTGACCGTTTTCGATGTCTGCATAGTCTCGGGCGCGTGAGGCATCGTAGAACGTGGCGATGACTTCCATGAGGCGAGGTTTAGCGGGATCAGTGCGCACCACCGAATAGGCACCGTCCTCGAACACGACGGTCTTGAACGCTTTACTCACGGTTTCCATAACTATTTCCTTTTCGGCGGCGACCGTCGCGCCGGTTGTCAGAACGGCAAGGACGGCGAAAGCCTAGAACCGCTTGTGGTGTAAGCGGGCAGTGATTGGCGGCCGCATGGCTCCGTCGCAGATAATGCGATAGGTGATGTCCCAGCTCTTGGCCAGCGGGTCGGTCGCAGCTGGCTCGAACTCTGGGACGTATTTTGCCGGCGGGGTCGAATGAATGAAGCGGACGACTTTCCCCGAAGCCACTTTCAGCTCCCCACAAACAAAGGATTCATGTTCGAACTGAACTTTATGGCTGGACAGGACATTATCTGCGGCCATTGCCGGGACGGCTGTTGCGATCAGAATCGCGAGAGAATGTTTAAGCATAGTAGGCCTCCTATGCGTCTCGCAATCGCGAGGGCCTGAATTGGGGCAGGAGGCCGGAACTCGGGCCAGATTAAAGCGAGACTGGCCAAGATTTATCTAACTGAAATGGGAAGTCGTTGCAGTACTGCAAATCAATATCTCGTGACGTGGCGAGTTTTTTGTCGCGAGGCGGTCAGGCTAGATCACTGCTGGGAATTTCGTGAGGGAGATGGGGTGTGGTATTCGTGCCGGCGGCTATCTACTTTGCAAAATAAAAAATCGTAGCGAGCAACAGAAAACCTATTCCGGCTCTGAGTAGGGATAGGACTCTCCTGGAGCCATGGTGGCCAAAAGCTTACGGAAATGCGTTTTTGCCTCCTCGGGGTATTCCCTGGAGAGGAAATCTGAGATCGGTATGCAGGCTCCACCGGAATTCATTTCCATGGATCCATCAGCGTTGTGATAAGTCCATGTATGCTCGATAAAGGGATCGGCTTCGTCATCTGGGACAACCAGCCTATACCAATCTTCTCGGTCGGCACTTGGCCGATTGTAAAATTTGATGTCGTTTTTCATCTGCTTTCTGCTGCTCGCCGATAAGCATACCGGAGATGGAAGCGGGATCCCAGCCGTGTCGCGTGGCGGCTTGGGACAAAAGGGTACTGTAAAGCAGAACTGGAGAATTAGGGCTCCGATAAGTGAGGACACGGCTTGGGAGGGAACAAGTCACGCTCTCGCTTGTTTGGCTAATGCTGCCTGCTCTCTGGCGGGAGCAACACGGTAAACTTGAAGCGGCTGCCTTTGGCGCATCTTCCTTTTTGCCGATGCGGGGCCATCATGATCGAGTTGATATCGACGGTAGTGTGTTCGGGATGCGGTCATCACGAACGCGAGATTATGCACGAGGACGCGTGCCAATTCTTTTATACGTGCAAGGGGTGCTGAAGCCCATACACGACGATTGCTGCGTCTTCTGCTCGTATGGCGACGTGCCGTGTCCCACTACACAGATGTATACGGGACGGCGCAAAAACATTGCGAAGCGCCGGGCGTTGTTTGAGCCGGCCGCGCGCTGAGGCCTCCCATAGTTTTGTCAGACTTTATTGAGGGTGGGCGAGGCGGTCGTAGCCGTCTGCGATTATGAGAAGAAGCTTCTTAGCGTTATCGTTCGTTTCGCGCTCTGCGAGCTCACGGGTGTTTTGTGCTCGTTCTTGCCAGGCTTGATACGGCGGCGCCCATGCCGACGGCTCTACGAACAGAGGATCCTCAAAGGCTTTCCGGGCCATTTTTATCGTTCTCATTACTTCCTCCCAAATTACACAGGGCTTAGTCTGGTTCGCTTTCGAGGATCACTCTCGCACAAGCTTGGGCACGGCGCTGTTCCGTGGGGAACGGCTATCAAATTCGTAGCATGGCGGGCGAGGCAGGGCCTCCGAGGGAATACTTATTTCGTCGAGGGTTTGATTGTGGCTGCGAGTCGGAGGGTGCGTCGGTTGATTTCTTCGGCGCTGAGGTTGTTCATTTCCCGGGGATGAGAGGAAGAGATCGTTTGAAAGTCCTTGTTCCTCTGTCCGATCGATGCCAATGACATAGCCACGAAAAAAGCAGCAGAGAAGGCGATCACGAGCCCGGCAGCGGATTTTGTATCCATGGGTCACCGAAACGCTATACAAACGTCTCGTACATGGCGGAAAACGTCCGCGTGGCATACCAGAAATGTGCAGCCAAGAGCCTTCACTCGTTAACAATTTATTAGAATCGTTGATTGCGCGGGCAAGTCTCGCCCGCCCTCAATGCGCCACAAAGATTTTGTTTGCGCCGCCTCTAGACGAATTTGCAAGCGGAACCGCTCAATGGCGGACGCGGAGCGGCAGTCTCGGGGACATTTGGATTGCGGCCGCGGCTCTAAGGGTCTTGGTATTGATCTCGGCGGCAAACTTCTTGTGATCCACGCCAGGAGCAGGCGCTAGCGCGAGCGAAGCAACGAAGACGGCAGTGGCGAGGCCAACCGCTGATTTCCATTCATAGGGGTCGCGCAGGACCTCATCAGGTCCCTGCCTCCTCGCGATCTTCTGGGGCGCCGCTCGGATGCCCGCTTGCGTGCAGGAGAGGTGATAAACTCCAAGTTCTTGTATGCAGACCAGTCATCATCACACTAGATGTTGTTGCGGGGGTCATGCTTCTACAACGGAAACGGCGGTCGCTTAAGTCCCGTGGCACGAAAGTCAACAGCTTTTTGTTTCGGCATTGATTTGCGAAGATTATCTTGACTGCCCTGAACGCGACATGAACGTGCCAGAGTCGTGTTGACGACACAAGCGACAGGAGCGCTCTTCATGTGCATGACCTTACAATCGCGCGGGAGCGACGTTTCGGCCGTAAACTAGGTCTATGATCGATCTGACCCCAGAGAAGCAACATCCGTTGTCGCAGTATGTCATCGCCGTGCTGATCGTATGGGCGGTGATCCTCGCCGGAATATGGTTCTTCGACCGCGAACGCTTCGCCACGTTTGCGCATATGTGCGGCGGGTTCTTGCTTGGCATGCTCGCGATGTATATCGCGATGCATCTCTATCGGTGGAAATAGCGCTCGTGTGCATGCCGTAGGGTGGCGCGGGCGCTTGATGCACCGTCAAGGGCCGAGGGCGCTTTGCGCTCGCGCTGCTGAAGCAGCGCGACCGCGCTTACGCCCGCGCCTGGATACGGCCATACACATGAGGCGCAGGCGACAAGGGATGCGAATGATTGATTGTGACGCGTCGCCGTGTGTGGCGGTTTGGCTGTAGGTGCTGCCGGTTGGTATAATCCAGCGCGTGAACCGCTTTATCGAATGGATCGGGCTCAAGCAGAAACTTCACGAGCGACGCACAAGCCGCCGTATGTTTCAGAGCGTGATTTGTGGTGGGCGTCGATCGGCGAGAACGTCGGTTCCGAGGTCAATGGCAAGAGCGATCGCTTCTCGCGCCCCGTTCTCATCTACCGAAAACTTGCGCACGGATTTTATCTGGTCGCGCCGACGACGACGAAGCCCCGCGAGGGCCGCTGGTACGTGCATGTTCGCCTGGCTGAAAAGGATGAGTACATCTGCCTGAACCAGGTTCGGACTGTCGACCACCGGCGTCTTTTTTCAAAGATCGGGCAGATAGACACCGACGATTTTGATCGGGTCAGGGAAGCGCTTTGGAAGCTCTATAAATAATGTTCCCCCGCCTTGGGGGCGAGGGTCGCGGCTAATGCCGAATGTAAGGGAAGTATACACCGGCGAAGCTGGAGCGCAAATGAAGCGGTGGCGGCGGCGGTCGCAGGCAGGTCACGGATATTGGAAGGCTAGGTCTCGAATTTTGTACGGGTAGGTCTCGAGTTTTGGAAGGGCCAGGTCACGGATATTGGAAGTTAGGCATCGAATTTTGTAGGGGTAGGTCGCGGATTTTGGAAGGCGAGGCCTCGAAAATTGGAGAGCAAGGCCTCGGAAAATGGACGCCGAGAAGGTCTCGGATTTTGGAAGGTTGATGCGGGTGGCGACGAGGAGTGGAGCCGCGGAACGGGATTGGTTGTGGTGCTTGTCGATCGCACTTGGTCTTAGTCAGTCGGTGGCGCGAACTACATTGACGAATTGGATCGACTGAAGCAGAAAGCTTGACGTATCCCGTGACCCCTCGGAATCAAAAGCCGCGCCGTAAGACGCGGCTTTTTTGCATGTGCAGTCTGGCTGGTGGATGATCCGCGCGTCACTACCGGGCGGCTTAGCGCGAGGGCTGTTGCTTGCCGCTGGTTGTGGAGGCGACTGAGGCGAGAGTCAAAAGTGAGATGATGGTGGATTTGTCGAGCATGCTGAAATTCCTTGATTTTGAAATGGCGCTCCAGAACGCGGCTTGTGTAAAACCGACTGCCGGATATAGCTAATCGAGTTGTTGTTTGCATGCAAGTGTGAAGAGATTGTACTTTTGGATCTCTTTGTGTGTACCGCGTTGGCGAAAAGAACGGACGTGGGGTGGGCGTATTCGTTTTTTGTTCTCATGGAGTCGGAGGAGAAGAAGGGCGATCGGTAGTTGCGCCTCGGCGATCTCGCTGCGCCAAGTTCGCGAGCAGAAATTATTCGGGCGGGCCAGGCCGGGGATCGGGATAGGGGGACGCCTCACGGCGCCGCCCCTCCCACACCACCGGGCATACGGGTCCGTACCACGGCGGTTCGACTGGGTTAAGCTTCTGCGGCGACATAAATTCGGGGCAGACCGAGGTCATCGAAGACATGGTTGCGCAGGGCTTGCTGGACCGAGGGGTGGGAGGACATGCGCCAACACCCCGTCGGCGAACTGGCCGCGACCGCCGCGTGGAACTTCGAGCACGCCACGGCGGCGTAGTTCCTTGAAGCGGTTATGGACCGTTCCGCCACTGCCGCCAGAGATACGAACGTAGTCTCCGGCGTATCCATGCTTCCAGCTTCGTGAGCTCACGCGGCGTCTGGCAGAAGCCGAAGTACCCGCGCCAGCCGATAAGATACGGGCCGAGGTCCTCGATCATCTGTTCCAGGCTTCGCCCGAGGGTCCGGCGGGTCATGTCCCTGACTTCGACCTTGAACTTGCTCAGAGCTTTGGGCGCAATGCGCCGTTCAGCCCCGTCGTTCGAGATGGTAAAGCCCAGGAACTTGCGCTCCTCCGGTAGCGCCACCGCGCTTTTCGTCTCGTTGACCTTCAGCTTGAGCTTTTCGGTCAGGAACCTGGTCACGGAAGCCATGACGCGTTCACCGGCCCGGCGGCTGCGAACATAGATGTTGCAGTCGTCTGCGTACCGGCAAAAGCGGTGTCCCCGCCGGCTCAGTTCCTTGTCGAGATCGTCGAGCACGAGATTGCTGAGGAGGGGCGAAAGCGGACCGCCTTGCGGGGTCCCTTCGTCCACCGGATGGACCAAACCGTCTTCCATCACCCCGGCATTCAGGAACGCCCGGATGAGTTTGAGCACGCGTTTATCGGACACCCGGGCGGCGACGCGCGCCATCAGCATGTCGTGATTGACCCGGTCGAAAAATTTTTCGAGGTCCAAGTCCACCACGATGCCGTAGCCCTCCGCAATGTAACGCTGGGCTTGAGCAACCGCTTGATGAGCGGAGCGTCCCGGCCGGAAGCCGTAGCTGTGTTCGGAAAACGTTGGGTCCCAGCGCTTTTGGAGAACCTGCAGCAACGCCTGCTGGATCAGCCTGTCGACGACGCAAGGCACGCCGAGCTTTCTGATCCCGCCGTCCGGCTTGGGTATTTCGACCCGTTTGACCGGCAGCGGCTGGTAGGTTCCGCCGAGCAATCGAGACCGGATGTTTGGCCAGTGCTCACGCAGGTAGTCCTTGGCGTCATCGATGGTCATCCCATCCACGCCAGGACTGCCCTTATTCCTTCGAACGCGTTTCCACGCTGCTTCGAGATTTTCCCGGCTGCACACCTCCTCCATCACTTGTTCCACAAAAGCCGGGCTTTCGGATGCTGGCTTCGCCGCGGACGGTTCGGCCCTTGGGAGGCTGCCGGAGAGGGCTTCACCCTCGCCTGCCGGTTCCAAGGCCACTGAACAGTGGGTTTTCTGCCGCTTTCCGTTCATGAGTCGCCGGTCCTACTTGCCGCTCCCAATCGTTCGGGCCTTCAGCCACCGTTTCCGGCTTGGCCTATCCGTTGCTCCGCCTTCCGGCATTGGAGTGCCTCACTAGCCTTGCCAACCGCATGGCATTACTATGCCCTCTGCTGACTTCTGCGCCGCGATCAAGTCGCCTCGCGGCTTCCTCAGTTCCAAATCTGGAACAACGGCGCAGATCTCCCCAGGTAAGTCCGATCGCCTTCCCCGCACCCTGCCGGATCTACAGACTTGGCCTTTGATGGATATGGACTTTGCGACTCGTTGCCCGCTCGTCCGGCCAAGAATGCCTCCTATCCGGTTTCTGTCCGTCAGGCCGCGGTTTTGCTCCGCACTTCCTTCAGACGCCGCCTCGCGGCGGCCGCCCTTGTGCTTTGCTAATCCTTCACCTCCATCAGGTTGGACAGGAGACTTTCACTCCCAAGCTATCGAACATGCTGGGCACACAACGAAACCGCTCTCGCGGTAGGCGCTGTGTCACGAGCAGTCTTCCTTCTGAACCATCAAGGCAAGCGGATAGCTCCGATTGAGAATGAGGCGTCAGTCTCATTCACGATTGGAGTTGCGTATGTCTATCAGCCCGCTTCGTCAGCGCATGATCGGCGACATGACCGCCCGGCATATCGGGGAGAGCACGCAGAGGAACTACATCCGTTGCATCAAGAGCTTTGCAGCGTTCATCGGGCGGCCTCCGGAGACGGCGACAGCGGAAGACTTGCGGCTGTACCGCCTTCATCTGGTGGAGAGCCCGCTCGGCGCCTCCAGCGTGAACGCGTACATGACGGCGCTGCGGTTCTTTTTCGGGATCACGCTCGACAGGGCGGACCTCTTGAAGTGCTTGTTCCACGTCTATGAATGCCCAAGGCTCCCGACCGTCCTGACCCAAGCAGAAGTGGCCCGCCTCCTCGATGCGGCTCCTGGCGCCAAGTACAAGGCTGCATTGAGCGTCGCCTATGGCGCAGGGCTCAGGGCCTCGGAGGTGCTGTGGCTTAAGGTCTCCGATATCGATAGCGCCCGCATGGTGCTCCGCGTCGAGCAAGGCAAGGGCCGCAAGGACCGCCACGCCATGCTCTCCCCGATGCTGCTCGATATCTTGCGCGAGTGGTGGCGCATCGGCAGGCCAAAGGCGTGGCTGTTTCCGGGGCAGAACCCGGTCAACCCGCTAACCACGCGGCAGCTGAACCGTGCCTGTCATGCGGCGGCCCAGCTGGCCGAGATCAACAAGCGCGTCTCACTGCACACGCCGCGGCACAGCTTCGCGACCCATCTTCTCGAGCAGGATATCGATATCCGGGTCATCCAGGTGCTCTTAGGCCACGCCAAGCTCAACACCACGGCGCTTTACACGCGTGTGGCCGCAAACACCATCCGCAAGGTGATGAGCCCCTTGGATCGGCTTTCCCTGACTGAGAAGAAGAGGGACGAGCCCAAGGCTTGAGCGCGTTGGGTGCCCCGTCCCGCGCTTGAGGTTGCGGATATCTTCCGCAGCCACGGGGGCGCCTGGCGCAAGGCCAACGCCGGGCATCTGAGCCTTGGGCAGCTCAAAGCGATGGCCGCTATCGAAGCTTGCCGCACGGCGGAGCTTGGCGGCCATGTTGCTGCTTGCGAGGACTGCGGCCACACCGTCATCAGCTACAACTCCTGTGGCAACCGGCACTGCCCCAAGTGTCAGGCCGCCGCCGCGCGCCAGTGGCTGGCGGACCGCGAGGCCGATCTTCTGCCGCTGCCTTACTACCACGTGGTGTTCACGCTGCCGTCGGCCATCGGCGCCATCGCCTGGCAGAACAAGGCGGAAGTCTACGGCCTCCTGTTCAAGGCGGCGTCCGAGACCATGCTCACGATTGCCGCCGATCCCAAGCATCTCGGCGCCAGGATCGGCATCACGGCGGTGCTCCATACTTGGGGCTCGGCGCTCACGCATCATCCGCATGTGCATATGATCGTCCCCGGCGGCGGGCTCTCGCTCGACGGCGGGCGCTTCGTCCCGTGCCGCGGCCGCCGCCGCCGCTTCTTCCTGCCGGTCCGGGTTCTGTCGCGGCTGTTCCGGCGCCTCGTGCTGGAAAGGCTCGCCGCCGCTCACAGCCAGGACCGTCTGATCTTGCAGGGCGGTCTCGCCAAGCTGGCGCCAGCCGCAGCCTTCGCCGCCGCGCTCAAACCGCTGCGCTGGAAGAAGTGGTTCGTCTATATCAAAGAGCCGTTCGCGGGACCGAAGGCGGTGCTCGCCTATCTCTCGCGCTACACTCACCGTGTCGCTATCTCGAATGCGAGGCTCATCGCCCATGACGAGCGCGGCGTCGCGTTCCGCTACAAGGACTATCGCGCGGACGGTCTCGCCCGCCGCAAGGTCATGACGCTGGCGGCGGACGAGTTCATCCGCCGCTTTTTGCTCCACATCCTGCCGAAGGGCTTCCACCGCATCCGCCATTATGGGCTGTTCGCCAATACCGGCCGCGCCGCCAATCTTGCGCGACTGCGCGAGCTGCTGGGCTCTGCGCCGCCGCCAGCGGAGACAGCGGCAAGTCCCAGTCAAGACGAGCCGGCGGAGAAGCTCTTGCCGCCTTGTCCGTGTTGCGGCGGGCGCATGATCGTCATCGAGTTCTTCGAGCGCGGAATGCAGCCCCGATACTGCGCGCCATCAGTGGCCGCCATCTGGTTCGACACGTCATGAGCCGCGATCCGCTGTTGGGATGGGCAATGCCGTTTCAGGTTGCGGCTTCTACGCCGCGTCGCGGGATCATTATCTCAGGAGCGCGCCCTTCGCCGGTGCAGCCGCAACATGCCGCCTTCCGGGCTCAGTCGTGCAAGCCGCCGCCGCCAGCATCCGCCTTGCTGCGCTCAAAATCAGGCGCAAACGGCTTCCTCTTGCGGCTGCCTTCTCGCTCAAATCTCCATAGGGCGCCGTTGTTGCCCGCGGTTTCCTTCCTCGGGGGCTTTCAGACGCCGGCCGGGCCGAAGAAGACCTGCGCGCAGAAATCCGGCCGCCATCTGAAACCCATCACGGGAGCGACCGTTGCGTACATTTCGGGGAATGCGTCCTCTTGGAGGCCGAGCCGCTGTTCCGGGCCAAGTGGGCTGGTCACGAATATCGAGTGTCGGAGAAGGGTGCGGCTCCGGGAAGCCGAATGTCAGTGATGGCGAGCCGAGTCGTAAGTCACGTAATAACTCGCGGGGAACAAAGCCAAGCTGCGGTGGTTATTGCGGCGCAGCGCGGTTGTTATTGCGGCGCAGCATAGACTTCTCCTAGGGAGCGACGGCGGCGATGCGTATCGATCTAATAGTACCGAGTCTGCAAAGCAGAACTGGCTGAATTGAGCCAGAAGCTCCGGAACATTGCAAGCGACATACGAAGCCTGTCCCAAAAGGAGCCGGGCTTTCTGATGCGGCTGCAAGCCCTTCAAAAACAGGTACAATCAGTAGCGTCTCGATTACGCAGAGTTACATGAGGCGGCGCGGTGGCGTCAATTCTCACTGAGCCGGGCGCATCATCTGCGACCGATTCTGAAGATTGTAGCTATGGCGAGCTGTGGCGGAAGACCGCGGTCAATCGCGGTTTCAAAGCTGGAAATCAGAGCGCTTTTTAGCTTTTCAGCATGATCGTCACGGACGATTCCGAGGCGGCGTTGGTCGCGAAAATTTCTTGTGCAAACATAATGCACCAATCTGCGGGAATCGTTTGGTTCGAGGAGCCTAGCCTGAGCCGTACTTTTAGAAGAATGTGACATTCTTTCGCGTAGATAATCTTCTTGTCGCATCTGTGTGTTGTCCTGACATGCTCGCCAGCGGATGGTGCCGGGCTGGGATTCTGCATCACGATCTTCGACAATCGGACGCGCGGCGATAACTCGAAGCCGCGGTTGGAGCGGGTGGTTGTGGCGGGGTTAAGTGGAAGCGTGGATATGTGGCGCGGTCGATGAATAAGCCATACAATCGGCGCATATGGCCGATCCACAAGACATGCTCGAGCAGGCGAGCGCACAAGGTCACGAACTGAGCGGCCATCCGATCATGCAGATCCCCGATTATCAGTCATTGATGCTGCCTTCTAGCGTCAGCAAAAGGGCGAAGTTCGCTTCGCGGATGTTGTTAACGATCTAGGAGAGCAGCTGAGCTACCGCCGGAGGCGCGAGCGGAAGTTTTTCCTTCCGGCAAACAAACGGTTTTCAATAATCGCGTGCACTGGGCAAAGACTTATCTTGCGAAGGCAGGCCTCGTTGACAGCACCCGGCGGGGATATTTCAAGATCACGCCACGCGGAACGAAGGTAATTGCTTCGCATCCAGAACGCATTGACGTGAATTTCTTAAACCAGTTTGAGGAATTCAGACAGTTTAGGGATAGATGAATTCGAGGGCGGCGATGATAGCGATGTGTCCGAACCATCGGGATTGACAACTCAAACACAGACGCCTGAGCCGGCGGCGTACATTTTGCTCTGCATGAACGGGCCGTAATTATAGACCTCGTCCAGCATTTGCCCGTCGGCTTCATAGTGGCCGCGATTGAGCGTCGAGACCATGTGCGGCTGGCAAGCCGTTGGCCTGGAGCCCAAGCCTCGGAGAACTGGCTGCGACGCGCATGACATATACCGCATGTCTCAACTTCGGTTCGTAACGAGGCAGCGGACTGGTGCGGCTAACAGTGCCTGTCGCGGCATTGGGCGACCAGATCGCATCGCGCCGCTCGGTAAAGCGCTCTGTCAGCCCCATTGTCGGGTCGTCATCTTGGCTAAACGCCCACCAGCGCGTTCTTTTTTGCGCCCAGCCAACATGCCCCGATCCTGTCCCATGGCATGCTTCGCAGCCACGCTGATTTCCGCAAAGGACGTCGCAAACAGGTCCCTCGCCGCATCGTAATTCTTGCGAACGCCGGTCGAATGGCACTCCGAGCACATGAAGTTCCAGTTCTGGTTCAGTTTGGTCCAATGCAGGACATCGTCGTGCCGAATTTCCTCCTTTGGATAAAGGTGGAACCAGCGTTGGCCGCCCTGCTCCTTTGCGCGGGTGTCCCACGCGACCGGCAACGCCTGAACGCGCCCGTCCGGAAACTCGACCAAATATTGCTGAAGCGGATAGACGCCGAATGTGTATTTCACTTCAAACTGCTCGACCTTGCCATCCGCCCCGTCCGTCTCCACGACGAATTTGCCGTCTTTCCGGAAAAAGCGCGATCGCATGCCGTAATATTCGAAGCTCCCATCGGCGAAATCGCCGAGCACAGTTTTTTCAGTCGCGTGATCCATCGCCTGCTTGTGATGCGATGTGCGCCAAAGCTGTGCCTCGGCCTGATGACACCCAGCACAGGCCTCGCTGCCAACATAGGTTGCCGATGCTGAAAGGCCCTCGATGAGCCCGCCCTGGGGCTCGCCGTGCAAACCTCGGGTCGATAATTGGAGTACCAGACCGCCTGCCAAGACCAGCGCTGCTGCAACGAGGGCAGTGATGAAATTCGCTCTTCGAGAAGAAGACCCCTCTGCCGCGCGGTCCGGTAGTGGCTTTGCTATTGTCTTCCGCTTGCGGTTCGCTCTAGCCATCGGCGACAACCTTCACTTATTCGGATCGCGCCCGCAATCCAGGCGAAGGGCTATGCTATCTCCGCCGTATGAAACGCCTGCTATTTAAACACCAAAAGGTTCTGCTGGCGGTAGTGTGACAATTTCAACCGGCCTTTGCCGGTATGTCCGGCCTCGGAGTGTGTTGTCCGCGAGGGTTGGCTACGGTCGTCGGGAACATCAATGGTCATGTCCGTTCATGTGCAGGTTTTCGGATGCCTGCGTGACTGAGCCATCGACGCGCGCTGACGGCAGGCGTCCGAAGACCCGCACTATAGCAGACAAGTTCTTGGGGCATAGAGAATAGCATCGCGTCATGGCAGCTACGTCTGCTTGTGGGATGCACCGTTCTTGCACGGCGTCGCAAAGCTCTCAAAGCCGCCACGGTTTTCATGTGCGGCGCAGTGTTGGCGGCCACGCACTTGCGCATCTTAACCGGAAGATCAGGGCTCAAGCCCTAAAGAACAGACGAATAAGCTCCCTCCAAGCGCTACCGGAGCCTCTACGACTGTTCGCTCTAAGAACTTATGAGATTCTCCGAGATTTTACGAGTTTATACGAGATTTGATGACTTTCTGAAAGGTTTTGAAAGATTTGATAAACTTCTCGGAGTTTCTCCGAGTTTCTGGGAGATTTTATGAGATTCTATGAGATGCGGATGGCAAGATGTGTGATGTAGGCCTACATTCGGCTTCGCCGAGGCCTCATCACGCGGTTCTTACTCGCCTTCGGCTCGACGAAACAGGCGCGATTGAGATCGATGCGCGATCTGCTATGGAATAGCAAAACTCGCCGCGTCACCTGCGGACTTGAATTTCCCATCTGCTCCGCGCCTTCCGTATCGCGCGCGCTTGGATGCACGCCACATGCGCGCGGCCGTCACTTCTTTGCCGCGCGCTACCACGTTGCGGGTTTTCGGATGTCCGGTTTTCCGGGGACAACGATCGGATTGGGAAGCTGGCACGGTCCAAGATAGGGAACAACGTGCCGGACGTTCGCCGGACCGACGGTCTGACAAAGCGAGGCGGCTGGTTTTGCCACCGGGCTCAGCAGGACGACCGGAAGTCCGATTTCGGCGACGACAATGCGGATCGGTTCCAGCAAGTCCGTATCGTTGGTCAGCACCTCGGCGACATCGATGGCGCCGATAAAAGCGTCTCGAACCAAATGGACGCCAAGAGTTACGTCCGAACCTTTCTCCTCAGTCTTCCAAACGAACGCTACCTGCGGCGCCGGTCCGGCTGGTAGGGTGACCTGCGGGCGGAAGTCAGGTGGTTGAACCAGCCCTGCCCACTTCTTGCTGACAAGAAAGTTCCCAAAATGCAGGTTCACATCCGGCAGAGTTTCGAGCGCACGCAAATATGCATGCTGGCGTCTTGGCGCGTCGGGATCGGTGCGGCCTGATACGCGGGCCGTGTAGTAATTGACGCGATCAATTGTAAAAGCCGCAGGCAGGACAGCGCGAGCCATGGCGGCGATATCGAGCCACTTATGCGCCGTTCCCTTAAGAGCCCGGTAATAGAGGTTGAAGCCGTCGATGTAGACGATGGTGCGCACTTCAGAGGCCCTTTAAAAGCATAAGGCCGCTGGAGCTTGCGCTCAAACGGCCTCTGGGCCTGCAGCACGCTGCAGGTGGGTTACGCAAAGAAGGTAGTGACTCGCGCCGCAAATTGCAACGAGTTTCCTTAGAAGGCCGCCGCCACCTCTGCCCAATGACGACAGCCAGATTTGCCAGCTTGTCACAAGGCCTGCTTTCACTTCTTCGACGGCAGGATCTCGCCGGTATCGGTGAAATCGATACCGGCGGCTTCGAGGGTTTGGCGGATCGCCGCCAGCGTAACCGCGCCCGAATACGCAAAAATTATCGGCCCGAACATCACGCTTCGGGCGAGGCCGAGTTTATTTGTAACCGCTCCAGTTGGCTTTTGTGGTTCCTACACAGTGCCTATTTTCTGAAGTACTCCTCGGCGATGACCGGTACTAGCTATTGATTTTATTGGCGTCCCCGACAGGATTCGAACCTGTGACCCCCAGATTAGGAATCTGGTGCTCTATCCTGCTGAGCTACGAGGACACACCCCGTCATTAAAACGCCCTTTGAAGAAACGTCAACAGGCGTTTGCGGTCGTTCTAGCGAGGCGGCTGCTTTTCGGGTATGTCTGCCGCGGCGGCCTTTTGGCTTGAGCGCGAAAGACTCTGTCCTTAAAGAGGACGAGATGGCCCCCCTTGCTTTGCAATTGCTGGAGTGCTGCGTTCGAGCCGCATTGATGCTGGGCTTTCTGCTTTTCGTTGTGTCTGCGGCTCTTGGTCAGCGCCAACAGGCAAAGGACGGGTCGAACTGCCAGCTTGAACCTGGGGGCGAAAGCACCGTTCTAGCGATAGCCGGTCCACAGACGCTTCATCTCGCTGATGGCCGTCTCATCCAACTCGCGGAGATTCTCACTCCGTCGACTGTGGGCAGGGCGGGCTTCGATCCATCCTCCGACGCTGTGGCTTATCTGCGTTTGACTGCATTGGGACGGAAGGTCGAGGTGAAATTCGGCGGCAGCCACCGCGATCGTTATGGCGTAACTATCGCGCATATTTTTGTAGCCGGCGAACCTCCCCTGTGGTTGCAGGAGGGGCTCGTTAGCGCAGGCCTCGCCCTGGCATTTCCCCAAGCCGACAATCATGCCTGCTCGCCGCAACTTGCCTCTCTGGAAGAGGAGGCCAGAAACAAGAAGCGTGGCTACTGGGGACTCGCGCTATTTAAGGTTCTGCCTGCTTATGATACCCGCGCCTTCCTGAATTTAATGCAAACCTATCAGATCGTTGAGGGCGAAGTGACCTCTATGACGCACGCAGGCGGGCGCACGATCATCCACTTTACTGACAGCAAAACAAGCTTCATTGCCACCGTCGAACCCACCGCGCAGAAAAAAATTACCGATCAGGACCTCAGCGCCTGGCAAGGACGCCGAATTCGAATCCGCGGATGGGTCGAACGTAAAAGGGGACCGACGATAACAATTAATCAGCCGGAACAGATCGAACTGCTCCGGCAACAGCCACCCGAATCAGATAGACAGAAAAACGACGACGAATAAATATTGCAGCGCTTACGCGGCTTCTTTCTTGGCGTCCTGGTCGTCCGGTTTCTCACCATGCTTCCGCTGAAGTCGCCCACCTTTGGTTAAGGCCTCGGCGACCTTCTGAACGGCGATGGACTCATCCACATCCTGAGCTGCGGCAATTTCGCGCGCCATGCGATCCAGGGCTGCTTCGTACAACTGACGTTCGGAATAGGACTGCTCAGGCTGAGTGTCGGAGCGATACAGATCGCGGACAACTTCGGCGATGGTAATAAGATCGCCGGAATTGATCTTCGCCTCGTACTCTTGCGCGCGGCGGCTCCACATGGTGCGCTTCACGCGCGCCCGGCCACGGAGCGTCTCCAAGGCGCGAGTTAGAACGGCATCGTCCGATAGCTTCCGCATGCCCGCGCTTTGACTTTTCGAGGTGGGAACGCGCAGCGTCATCTTGTCTTTTTCGAAGTTGATGACGAAAAGCTCGAGCTTGCAACCAGCGATCTCCTGTTCTTCGATCGCAACAATACGCCCAACACCGTGCGTCGGATAAACCACATATTGGTTGGTCTCGAAGCCAAAGCGCCGTTGGCTATTATTTTTCTCAAGCATACTCGCTCTCACTTTTGTTTGTCTCGGCTAGATGATACTCATCTCAATCTAGTACGGCCTGCGCCTCACAGCGTTACCGGGAATAAATAGTCGTCCAGCCCACAAGGAGCTGATTCAAGCTCTGCCTGAATAGTGATACGTTAGCAGACGGTTTGCTCGGCGCCTGCTTTATGGTCCTCGCTGAAGCTGTCTAAGAATCAACCTCTGCGCGTGAATGATTTTCACTGACCGTTAAATATTATCAAAATGCGCCAATTTTAGGAAGCTTTCAAAGAGGTTAATCCCCGGGAATCTCCAAATTCCCCTTGATTCTTAAGGGTAGTGTTAACAAAGCAACGGTTAGCACGACGGAGTTGTACGGACCACGGTCTGAACTTTGACCCTGAACCCCGGCGCCGGACGCTCCAGCAACACATTGCGGCGAAAGCGATATACCCGAGCTGGCCGGCCGCCGGTGCGGGCGGCCGTTTGTCCCGTGGGTTCCACGAGGCCAGCATTTTCAACGAGCCGCCTGAAGTTCTGCTTATGCAGGTAGCTTCCAAGAATGGCCTCCACAACCCGCTGCAGATCAAGGAGCGTGAAGGTTTCGGGCATCAGTTCGAAGATGACGGGTCTGTATTTGAGTTTACCGCGAAGCCTGCTCATGGCCGTGGCCAGAATGCGGCGGTGATCGAACATCATCTGCCTGCCGAGTTGCGGCAGGCCCAACCAGTCTTTGGCGGCTGCGCGACCATCGCGGGCGGCCTCTGCGACCAAGCCGGCCTCATACATAAGTTCATATCGATCCAGCACCTTCTCGTCGTCCCATGGGACGGAGTGACCAAAGCACATGCGAAACCGGTCCACGCGCGCCAGCGGTCGCCGGGGCGCTCCGCTGGTTTCCGGTCGCGCGGCCCACTCCTCGAGCCTCGGCTCGATCTCCCGCGCCAGAATGCCAGGCTTGCCATTGCGCCAATCTTCCCAGGGAAGGTGAGCATACCACGCGCTCCACTTAACCCCGCCGCTTCGCTGAGCTTCTTCGTTACGCGTAAGGGCCAGATAGCCGATAGAGACGACGTGAAGCCCCTCATCGCCCGGCCGGGCATGCCGCCCGCGATCTCCGAAGGTATAAAGTTGCTCCACGTAGCCCAGATCGACGCCGGTTTGATCCCTCACCCAATCTCGAAGGCCGATCTCCAAGGTTCGATGCTTCAGAGGAGTGAACAACCCGAAAGGCAGCGCAGGAAGTGAGCGTGGCGCTTGCACGGTCAGGATTTGTGGTTCCCCGCCAATCATCGATACGATGGCGGCGTTCAGGCCGATCTCAACCGCCGCGGCTTCTTCCTTTGGCGCGGCGCCAATGGCCGCCCTTTCCGCAGTCCTCGCCGGTGTGAGAACGTCCTCGGTTGTCATGACAGCCCATCGATACCAGAGTTGGCCGGACCAAGCCATCCGACCTTAGCCACACCAAAAAGGCTTCCCGCGGCGAGTTCGCGCCGGGCCATCTCGTCGGAACGACACCGGACGCCGATGCCGGGATTAGGCAGTGCGCTCAATATAGAAGGTCAATCAGCGAAAACCAAAGGCAAACAGGAAAGCGCTTGTTCTTTGAGGGAGACCCGGTGACAAAAGACCGGCGCCTGTTTCCCTCGAACGCCTGAGATGGGCATGCAAGCCAAGCCCCAGCCGGCCTCGCGCTCCGAGCCCTTAAATCTCTTCCTGCGGCTTAAGGATCTGCCGGCCACGATATTTGCCGGACTTCAGGTCGATATGGTGCGGACGGCGCAACTCACCGGACTCTTTGTCCTCGACATAGGTCGGCGCTGCAAGCGCATCTGCTGACCGGCGGTTGCCGCGTTTCATGGGCGACGTTTTTCTCTTGGGGACTGCCATCTGCCTAGCTCCAGATAGAAAACGAAAACACCCCGTTCGGCCCTTCGGCCGAAAAGCGCGTTTTTCAGGTGAGTGTTCTGTCCAGCCAGATATACATGCGGTTTTTCCGGTTGGCTAGGTGTTGTTTACGTTTCCTCAACGCGCCGCTTCTGCGGTCTCCTGCCGCCACGCCTGTGCAAGCAATTCCGCCTTTTTGCGCTCTTCCGGCCTGAGCGACATGACAAGGAAATCGAGCCTCAGGTCGCTCTCCCCCGCCGCCCGGGCGAGAAGATGCCATTTGCTGGCCTCTACGCGATCCGCCGCGACGCCAACTCCGGCAGAGTAGGCTCTGGCAAGGCGATTTTGAGCGACCGGGTTTCCGCGCTCGGCCGCAGTCCGTAAGAGCTTTACGGCCGCCGCCTCGTCTTTTTTCACGCCTTTGCCGTTTGCGAGCATGATCGCATATTCGACCTGTGCGTCAGCGTGGCCGGCATCCGCAGCCCTTGCAAGCAGGGCAACCGCCTTTGCATCGTCTTTCGGCACTCCGCTACCGCTGCGATAGAGCGTCGACAGATCGTAGACGGCTTGCGCATGATCTTTCTCGGCCGCCTTCTCCAGCCAGAAGGCTGCTTTTTCCATGTCCTGCGGCCGCGCCCAGCCTTCCACATAGCTTTGCGCCAGATTGTAGGCCGCGAGCGTGTGGCCCTGCGTTGCGGCGGCTTCAAAAAAGTCCGCGGCCTTTTTCCTGTCTTTCTTGATCCCCCGACCCTCGGCCAACATGACGCCGAGGCGGAATTGCGCATGCATATCGCCCGCGACAGCGCCTTTCGTGAACCATTCCGCGGCCTTCACGTAATCCTGCTTTACGCCGCGGCTTTGTTCGTACATGTCGCCAATGAGCGTGTCCGCCTGATGCTCGCCGCGGGCCGAGGCTTCCGTTGCGAGCTTCATTGCAAGCGCATAATTCCCGGCTTCGTAGGCTGCGTAAGCCGGATCATCGATGGGTGCAGGAACTTCGCTCGCCGTCCATCCGCTTTTCGGGGGAGGCGGCTGCTTTTGAGCGGCCATGGCCGGCCAGGCGTTGGCGGCCGTTACGCCGATCATGAATGTTATCGCCAGGATAAGCCTTGGCCGGATCATCTTCCCCTCATGCGTAGGAGAATTCAACTCTTGCTTTGCAACCCCAACTCTGTTGCGAAAGTAAGGCTTTCTCCGGGGCGTTCGGCTTCCTTGAGGATAACGAAGTCGGCGCGCGCTTCGGCAAGAATGGAGCGGTCCGGGCGGGCCGTGGCGCAGAAGAGGGCGCTCGGAACGCCGGTGATGTCATCCCACCAGGAGGACAGTTCGGAGGCCTTGATCAGGTTCTCGGGAGAAGATGCATCGAAGGCGATAAAATCGGCGCCCGCCTCGGCGCTTTCCATGGCCGTGTGGCGGCTCAAGCCGCATGCCGCGCCGATGATTGCTTCAGAGCCAAGCTCCCTGCGAACGTTTGATACGCCGGAGCCGGGCGTTGACAGATAGACGCCGTCTGCGCCCATCTCGCGCGTCTTATGGACGGCGTCGACAAGCAAAACGGCAAGCTCTATGCCTTGCGCATTGGCGAGAAGGTTGGCCAGCGCGCCAGTAGAAGGACCTTGAAGGATCAGTGCGGCAGGCGTGAACCGCTCTCGCTCTATGAATTCAGCCAGCCTTTCCGCCCACTCTGCCTCCAGAGCAGGCGGGATAATCGTTATGAGCCCGCAAGGCTTATCATTCATGGCCTAAAGCAGTTTGGCGAGCGCTACAGCTGTGTCGCTCATGCGGCAGGAGAAACCCCACTCATTATCGTACCAGGACAGAACGCGCACGAGCCGATCGTTCACGATCTGCGTCTGTGACAGGTCGAAGTTTGAGGAATGCGAGTTGTGATTGAAGTCGATGGAGACGAGCTTATCCTTCACGACCGACAGAATGCCCTTCATCTCCTGCTGCGCAGCGCGCTCCATCGCCTGGTTGATCTCGGCGACGCTCGTTTCGCGGCCTGGAATGAAGCAAAGGTCGACAACCGATACATTGGGCGTCGGAACCCGAATGGCTGTGCCGTCCAGCTTGCCGGCAAGCTCCGGCAGCACAAGGCCGACGGCTTTGGCCGCGCCCGTCGTTGTCGGGATCATTGAAAGGGCCGCCGCTCTCGCGCGCCGCAAATCCTTGTGCGGCAGGTCGAGAATGCGCTGGTCGTTGGTATAGGAGTGGATCGTCGTCATGTAGCCTTGCGCCAGGCCGCACAAGTCGTTGATGACCTTGGCGACCGGGGCAAGACAGTTGGTCGTGCACGATGCGTTCGAAACCACCTCGTGCTTCGGCTCAAGCTTGTCATGATTGACGCCGTAAACGACCGTCAAATCCGCGCCCTTTGACGGCGCCGACACAAGCACCTTTTTCGCGCCGGCCTTCAAATGAGCGACGGCCTTTTCCTTATCCGAAAAGATGCCGGTACACTCCATGACGACGTCGATGTTCATGTCACGCCAGGGCAGCTTGGAAGGATCGCGCTCGGCCAGCACCTTGATGGGACCATAGCCGACATCGAACGTATCGCCGCTGACCTTCACTTCGCCACGAAAGGGTCCGTGAACTGAATCGTACTTCAACAGGTATACGTTGGTATCCACGTCGCCCACGTCGTTAATCGCGACTACAGAGACGTCTTTCCGATTGTTTTCGACAATGGCCCGGAGCACATTGCGGCCGATACGGCCAAAGCCGTTGATTGCTACCCTGACAGTCATAGTGTTCTTTTCCGCTGGAAACGAGGCTCGCGCCCTCTGCATTCTTGCGCGGTACCTTGACCGCATACGCGTCGAAAGGCAAGAGCAAGCTTTCCGCATCGGCTAAAGCGCGGCGAGCGCAAAATCGGAGCCGCAGCGACGCAAGCTCAACCGCGCGCCCGCGTCCGATGCAGGAGTGTTTCTCGCACATCTGGCGCGGCCGTCTCCGACGGCGCTCGCGTACGCCTCGCGGTTAGAGCGCGTCGAAATTATTCGGAATCCCCTTGTTGTCTTGGCCGCCCTCCGAGGCGGTCATCCAGGGCGACAAAATCCATCTTTTTGGATCTTGGGACTGCATGGCCGGGTCAAGCCAGGTCAAGCCCGGCCATGACGTCGGCTCCTGCAAATCGCAACGCGTTTTAGAGCCCTATCCGCTTTTGATGGAATCAAAAGCGGGCTCTAAGTTTTGTTTGTCGTGCATCTTGATCGGAAAACCGCTTCGCACTTTTCCGGACGCACTTTAGCGCGGCGTGCGCAAAATTCGGAGCTGTAGCGACTCAAGCTCAACCGCGCGCCGCGCCGATGGAATGCCTGAGTGCTTCTCGCAGCCATCTCCGATGGCGCCCTCCCTATGCTTCGTGGTTAACAGTTCGTTCGCTGCGCCGAGTGTTAATCTGAAACTGGTTAACGGAAGCGCCGCTGATTTATTTCCGGTCCAATTTACACTTGATTAGGCTTAACCATCCATTTATTCGGCGCAGAACGAGGCCTGCGAGGGCGGTAGGCAGGCGGTTCCAACGCGTTGAAAGTGAACAGCTTTTTGACCGCCGACCGCCCCATTAAATAGAATTTAATGCCGGAATTTTGGCATTAAGTGGGCTCTGAAAAGTCCGTTAAATATAATCCCGGATTCCCGTGTTAACCACGACGCGCCGAAATCAGCCTGGCGGGTGCGCCGGGAGCGCCGTCCGTTCTGGAATTTTCATAGCAATATCAATGATTTATTCGTTAACTTCCCGGCAAGGCGCTTTCTCATACAATTCTCACTCAAAGAATATCCGTGACGCAAACGCAAGCGGGAAGCCCAATCCGGGGATAAAAGTGAGGTCCAATGCATGCAGAAAAGCGTACCAAAGCCCGCATCCCGATTAAGCGCGAGACGCTTCTAAAACAGTGTTGGGCTGGCCTTGCCTTCGAGAGAAGGACCGCTGCACGCTCTTGAGTAACGGCTCTCCCATTTCCTTCCATTACAGGCAACTAAGGAACTGCCCGGCATCCACACCCAGGCGCCTCTGTTGCCCGTACAGCACGCACTCTCATTTTTATAGAAAATGTTTGCGAAGAATTCCCCGTTAACTTTCCAGTTATACGAATAATCAAAGATAAACCTTGCCCAACGCAGTTAACATTTCTTTCTTAAGGGAATATCATGCCCAGCCCATATCTTACCTACGCGGTCGCCGCTCTCAGCTTCGGGCTTTCCGTCGCGTTTTTTCGCGTCAGCGAGGAAAATGCCGAACTCAGCCGGGCGAAGATCGCCGTTGAAATGAAGCTCGAAACCGCGGAAGGGGAAGCGAAGTCCTTCCGCGAAAAATACACGGCCGAAGCGAAAGCGCGCGAGTTCGCAGAAGCGGCTCAAACGCTCGCTGAAACGTCGGAGCGCGCTGTCCGTTCGCAACTCGCCCATGAGACGAAAGCCCGTCAGGCTGCGGAGAAAGGCCTCGAGGAAGCGGAGCATTCGAGACAATTGGTGGAAGCCTCGCTCTCTACTACCCAGGAAGAGGTTCGCGTGTTGAATGCGAAGCTCGTAGAAGCCAGCGCAGCGAAAGAGCAGGCGGAGCGGAAGGCCGATGCCGCTGTCACTGACAAGGGCGAAGCGGCTGCGGCCGATACAAAAGAGCCGGTCGGCCCCGGTGCGGACGCGTCGCCTTCGCTTGCGCCGGCTGGCGCGATGACCGCGCAGGCGTCCATGGCTGGGAGCCAACGCTCCTGGTGGTCTTTCTTCGGGCTTTTCTAAGCAATCCGCCAAACGTAGGGTGAAGTGTCTGGCAAGCGTTGGAAAGTCATGTGGGGAGCGTCAGCGAGGTGCGTAAAGGGGCTTTTTTGGGCCCCTTCTTGTTTCGCATCTCATTTAATTCGGGTGTTTTCTTCCCGGATTAGTGCTAGAGCGAGAGCTTGTTAAGTCGCCGCAGACTGGGGTTCTCTCATGCATTTCTGGTCCACAGTTCTAGCCGTCGTCGCTGCCGCCGCCGTCGCAATCCTGGCAGCATTCCTGATCGCCGGTCCGGAACGAATCTGGGCTCTGTTCGGCCCTGCGGATCTTGGCCCCGTTAGCTTCGAGACGCTAAAACGGAGGTCCTCACCGAACGATGCGCTCGCCTGCCCGCAGGACACCTGCACCGCGAAGAGCGATGTGGCGCCGCCCGTTTTTGCCGTGAGCGCCCCGGATCTTCAAAAGGCGTTCACAAAAGTCATTGCGTCTGAGCCGAGTGTGGAGCAAGTCGCCTCGGGCGACGGCGGCCTTACCGCGCGTTACATTCAGCGCACACGGATTATGCGCTTTCCGGACACGATCGTCGTGCGTTTTATCGATCTCGGCGACGCGAGGTCCACAATCGCGCTTTATAGCCGCTCACAGCTTGGGGAAAGCGACTTCGGAGTGAACCACGCCCGTATTGAGCGCTGGCTGAAGAAACTGTCGAAGGAAGCGCCGGCCGTTAAAACCGCCTGACCGGCGGCAAGTGGACTATTTGAGAGCTAGGCGTTCTTTCAGCGCCTGGAGACGCTCAAGCCGGTCCCAAGCCGAGATACGGCGTCCATCTTCGGGTGCTTCATCAAAGGTCTGTTGCGCCTGAGCGATCTCTTCATTGAGAATGTCAGCGGTAAGGCTTGCGAGTGGGATCGCGTATTCCGAGAGAACTACGGTCCGTTCCGGGCCGACGTCGGCGAAGCCGCCGCGCAGGAAGTATTGGTTCTCGACATCCTTTGCCCGTGTGGTCAGAACGCCGGGGCGCAGCTTCATGATCATGAGCGCGCGGCCGGGCATGGCCGCGAGGTCGCCTTCCTGGCCGGGGAGCACAGCCTCGGCAATATCGGCGGATAGGATCGTCTGTTCCGGCGAAATGAGTTCGAAATGAAACGTGTCGGCCATCTGAGTCCGCTCTCGGCTTAAGTAACGGGGAAACCGATATCCGGACCCGCGGCGATGTGTATGCGTAAATCGCCACGAGACCGAAGTTGTGAAGGCTATGCCGCCGCGGCAAGCTCCTCGGCTTTCTTGATTGCCTCATCGATCGTGCCGACCATATAGAAGGCCTGCTCGGGGAGATGGTCATACTCGCCCTCGCAAAGCCCCTTGAAGCCTTTCACGGTGTCTTTGACATCGACAAGCACGCCGGGCTTGCCGGTAAAGACCTCGGCGACATGGAATGGCTGCGAAAGGAAGCGCTCGATTTTGCGTGCGCGCGCCACGATGCGCTTATCCTCTTCCGAAAGTTCGTCCATGCCCAGAATAGCGATGATGTCCTGGAGGGACTTGTAGCGTTGCAGGATCGATTGCACCTTGCGGGCTACTTGGTAGTGCTCCTCACCGACGATGCGCGGCTCGAGCGCGCGGCTCGTTGAGTCGAGGGGGTCCACAGCAGGATAGATACCCTTCTCGGCAATAGACCGTGAGAGCACAGTCGTCGCGTCCAAGTGGGCGAAGGAGGTTGCCGGGGCGGGGTCCGTCAAGTCGTCGGCAGGAACATAGATCGCCTGCACGGACGTAATCGAACCCTTATGTGTGGATGTAATGCGTTCCTGCAAGGCGCCCATGTCGGTTGCGAGTGTCGGCTGATAGCCCACCGCAGAGGGAATGCGGCCGAGAAGAGCGGACACCTCGGAGCCGGCCTGCGTAAAGCGGAAGATGTTGTCCACGAAGAACAGCACGTCCTGCCCCTGATCGCGGAAATACTCCGCGACGGTCAAGCCCGCCAAACCGACACGAGCGCGCGCTCCGGGCGGCTCGTTCATCTGGCCAAAGATCAGTGCGCATTTCGAACCCTTCGACGAGCCGTTGTGCTCATGGGGATCGACGTTGACGTGAGACTCGATCATTTCCCAGTAAAGGTCGTTGCCTTCACGCGTCCGCTCGCCCACGCCAGCGAACACAGAGTAGCCACCGTGCGCTTTCGCGATGTTGTTGATCAGTTCCTGGATGAGCACGGTTTTGCCCACGCCCGCGCCGCCGAAGAGGCCGACCTTGCCGCCCTTGGAATAGGGCGCAAGCAAATCCACAACCTTGATGCCCGTAACCAGCACTTCGACCTCGGTCGATTGATCGACAAAGGCAGGCGCGGGCGCATGAATTGGGCGGCGCTGGTTCGACTTGATCGGCCCTGCCTCGTCAATCGGCTCGCCGATCACGTTCATGATGCGTCCGAGTGTCTCTTCTCCGACCGGCACCGCGATGGATTCGCCCGTATCCGTCACCTCCTGGCCGCGCACGAGGCCTTCGGTCGAAATCCATGGCGATAGTGCGCACCGTGTTTTCGCCGAGGTGCTGCGCCACCTCCAGCACGAGGCGGTTGCCGTGGTTTTGCGTCTCAAGCGCATTCAGGATCGCTGGCAGCGGTCCATCGAATTGAACGTCCACAACAGCGCCAGTAACCTGCCGTACCCGGCCAACTCGTCTATCGCTCATCTCTTTCTTCCCCAAAACCGGTCATTGCATCCATTGGCAGCGCGTTTGATGTCCCCTTCTTCGAGTGGACCCCCGCTTATACCGCCGCCTCCGCTCCCGATATGATCTCGATCAGTTCCTTGGTAATCATCGCCTGCCGCGCGCGGTTATAGGCCAGCGTATAGCGATCGACCATGTCGCCTGCATTGCGCGTCGCGTTGTCCATCGCCGTCATCTGCGAGGCGTAGAAACCGGCATTGTTTTCCAGCAGTGCGCTGTAAATCTTGGTCGCCAAGTTTTGTGGCAACAGATCCAGCAGGATTTCCGCCTCATCGGGCTCGAACTCGACCATCGTATCCGAAGGAGGCAGCTCAACCGGAATTAGCTGAGTCGCTTTTGGCTTCTGGGTAATGATGTTCTGGAATTGCGAGAAGAAGAGCGTCGCGACATCGAACTCTCCATGCTCGAACCGCTTGAGAATTCGCTGTGAAATGTCGAGAGCATTCACGTAGCCAATCTGGCGGACGCTCCGTAAATTGACGTGCTCGATCATGAGCTTCTCGTAGTCGCGGCGGAGCTGATCGGCCCCTTTCCGGCCTATGGTCATGATCTTGACCGTCTTGCCTTCGGCTTGGAGCCGCCGAATGTGATCGCGGGCGATGCGGACAATGTTCGAGTTGAACGCCCCCGCAAGGCCACGCTCGCCAGTCGCGACCACGACAAGATGGATCGCATCGCTGCCAGTTCCGGTCAAAAGCTTGGCGATAGCGCTTGGCGGCACCAAGCGTCCGCCGAAACGTTCCAAAATCTTTTCGAGTTGCTCGGCGTAAGGCCGGGCAGCCTCTGCTTGATCCTGCGCGCGGCGAAGCTTCGCGGCGGCCACCATCTGCATGGCCTTCGTGATTTTCCGCGTCGCTTTCACCGACGAGATTCGGCCTCTTAGGTCTTTCAGGCTCGGCATGGTGCTCTCCGAAGCCCGGGGTTACGCTGCAAAGCGTTTCGAGAATGTCGTCAGGATGTCCTTGAGCTTCTGCTCTATGTCGGGCGTGAGCTGCTTCGAGGTGCGGATGGCATCGAGCACGTCCTTATGGTCGGTGCGCATCAGCGTTAAGAACTCCCGCTCGAATTCATTCACGGCTGAAACCGGGATCGGGTCGAGGAAGCCGCGCGTACCTGCGAAGATCACCACGACCTGCTCCTCCACCTTGAGCGGGGAGAATTGCGGCTGCTTCAGGAGCTCGGTCAGCCGCGAACCGCGCGCGAGAAGCCGCTGGGTGGCAGCGTCGAGGTCGGAGCCGAACTGTGCGAATGC
The DNA here is from genome assembly GCA_963764115.1 of uncultured Alphaproteobacteria bacterium. Lineage (GTDB taxonomy): Bacteria > Pseudomonadota > Alphaproteobacteria > Rhizobiales > Rhodomicrobiaceae > Rhodomicrobium. The sequence continues at coordinate 33,384 of CAVXRT010000028.1, read as the reverse complement.
CGCCATTTCGCGGTACTGTGCGAGCTCGCCCTTGATGGCGCCGGCGACCTGCTTCATCGCCTTCACCTGAGCGGCGGAGCCCACGCGTGACACCGAGATGCCGACGTTCACCGCTGGTCGGATGCCTTGATAGAACAGGTCGGTCTCAAGGAAGATCTGGCCATCCGTGATCGAGATCACATTCGTTGGAATGTAGGCCGATACGTCGTTCGCCTGCGTCTCGACGACGGGGAGCGCGGTCAATGAACCCGAGCCGTGATCCTTGTTCAGTTTCGCAGCGCGCTCAAGAAGGCGGGAGTGAAGGTAGAACACGTCGCCCGGATAAGCTTCACGTCCAGGCGGACGGCGAAGGAGGAGCGACATCTGGCGATAGGCGACGGCCTGCTTCGAAAGATCATCGTAGATGATAAGAGCATGCATGCCGTTGTCGCGGAAGTATTCTCCCATTGTGCAGCCCGAATAGGGCGCGATGAACTGCATGGGAGCAGGGTCCGAAGCCGTGGCGGCCACCACGATTGAATATTCGAGCGCGCCGTTCTCCTCCAGGACTTTCACGAATTGTGCAACCGTCGAACGCTTCTGGCCCACGGCCACATAAATGCAGTAGAGCTTCTGGCTTTCGTCGCCAGTCGCGTTTACCGACTTCTGGTTCAGAATCGCGTCGAGAGCAACGGCCGTCTTGCCGGTCTGCCGGTCGCCGATGATCAGCTCGCGCTGGCCGCGTCCAATGGGGATCAAAGCGTCGATCGCCTTGATGCCGGTCTGCATCGGCTCTTTCACGCTCTCACGGGGAAGAATGCCCGGCGCTTTCACGTCGACCCGGCGCTTTTCGGTCGACTGGATGGGACCCTTGCCGTCAATCGGATTGCCGAGGCCATCGACAACACGGCCGAGAAGCCCTTTGCCGACGGGAACCTCCACGATCGCGCCCGTCCGCTTGACGGTGTCGCCTTCTTTGATGCTCCTGTCGTCGCCGAAGATAACGACGCCAACATTATCAGCTGCGAGGTTCAGGGCCATTCCGCGTACGCCGCCCGGGAACTCTACCATTTCGCCGGCTTGCACGTTATCGAGACCGTATACGCGCGCGATGCCGTCTCCAACCGACAGCACCTGCCCAATCTCGGAGACTTCTGCCTCCTGTCCGAAATTCTTGATCTGTTCTCTCAGGATCGAGGAGATTTCGGACGGACGGATTTCCATAAGCTCCATCAGCTGGCCTCTTTCATAACCTTTTCGAGGTTCTTAAGTTTTGTACGTAAGGACGTGTCGATCATCTCGCTGCCGACGCGGACAATGAGCCCTCCCAGAAGCTTGGGATCAACGGTCGTCGTCAGCTTCGGTGTCTTGCCGAGCTTCTGCCGAAGCGTGTCCGCCAATTCCTGAGTTTGAGCCTTTGTCAGTGGCACTGCCGAAATGACCTCGGCTTCCACCTCGCCGCGTGCCTTGGCGCAGGCGGATTTGTAAGCCTTGATGACGTTCTCGACCGCAAAGAGCCTGCGGTTCTTCGCCAGCAGGAGGAGAAAATCGTGCGCAAGCCCAGCAATGCCAGCCGGTTTGAGGACCGCGGAAAGCGCTTTCTCCTGCTCGACTGCTGAAAACATGGGGCTCAAAACGAAACGGCGCAAATCAGCGCTGTCGCGCAACAAACCCAGAAACTGGTCGAGCGAGCGCTCAATATTGTCTACGGAATTGCTCTCGCGGGCGAGATCGAACAAAGCTCCCGCATAACGTTCCGCCACTGTCAATTCAGGGCCGCCGCTAGCCAAAACGTTCTCTCCAACAGTCAAAAAGCCGCTGGAACGCGGGCGCGTTATAGCGTGCTTTCGTATCAAGCTTCCAATGTCCGGAGTCAAGCCCGGCTTATGCCTGAAGCGCTTCTAACATAGTCCTTTGCTGCAATGCAACCCGCTGCGGCGATTAGGAAGCCGTTATTCCCGCGTGTTAGCCCAATTGTTTAAGGAACGAGCAGCGCTCGAAATTCCTCAAGCACTGAACGGTAAGCATTGCGCTTGAAGCCAACAATTTCGTCCAGAACCTCAGCCGCGGTGGCCCACCTCCAGGCGTCGAACTCGGGTTTGTGGCCTTCTGGGGTGAGATCGATTTCCTGCTCGTCGCCCGTGAACCGCATCGCGAACCACTTCTGCTCCTGGCCCCGGAATTTGCCTTTCATGGCCTTGCCGATAACCTCTGGAGGGAGATCATACCGAACCCAGTTTTTCGATTCGGCGATGACGCTCGCGCTTGAGACGCCGGTCTCTTCGCAAAGCTCGCGAAAAGCGGCCGCCTTCGGATCTTCCCCCTTATCGATTCCGCCCTGCGGCATCTGCCATCGCTGCTGATACTCCTGGGAGAGAAGGTCTTCGAAGCGCCGGCCAATCCAGATTCGCCCCTCCGCGTTCAGGAGTACGACGCCGACGCAGGGGCGGTATGGAAGCGTATTGGGGTCTATCAGAGACATTTCCGATCCATTGTGCAGCATGGCCAAGGTCAGCGCGCAGGTCGCGCCGGGAAATCAGGTGGAGGCAATTGGGCCGAAAGCGGCCGTCTTTCAACTCGGCTATCTCCGAAGCTGGGCCTCGGATGCCGCGCCAGGGCGCTCGCCAAATTCAACGGGCGGCCTGTCGGGCATCGCTAGCGCTTTCCCGGCCTCTGCGCGTCCGTCCGGCGGAGGAGCGGCCTCTTCGTCGACGAGGGTCGAGGACTGAACGGCAGGCGGGGCGGCAGGCATTTGACGCGCGTCGATGGGAAGCACGAATTTCATGTCGTATTCGTGACCCGGATCGGAAGCGGCGTAATAAGCGATGACCGCGCCGAGGATCGAGAAAAACAGCCCCGCAACAATCAGAAGCGATTTCATCATTTCACTCCGTCCGGGCGTTGCAAACGAAAAAGGCTCACGTCCTTTGACATGAGCCTTTTATAGGTTCGGAATGCCCGGTGCGAAAGTCTAATTTGGAACTTCCGCAGCCTGAGCCGCGGCTGGCGCGGAGGCGTTCTCCTGCTTCTTCGTGATCTCGATCTTCTTTCCATGAAGGAGATCAATCGCCGCTTTGAGTTGAACGTCCTTTTCTTTCTCTTTCGGGACGTAGGAGATGCTGCCTTTCGCCTCAGGGGCACTGTCATTCTTGAGGTGACCGCGCAGGCTGGCTTCACCTTTAGGCGTGAACACCGCCATTTGCGCCTTCAAGTCGTCCGGCAACTCGGGCTCAACCAGATAATCCGGCCCTATGCCCGTGGCCTGAATCGAGCGGCCCGATGGCGTGTAGTAGCGTGCGGTCGTGAGGCGCAGGCCGCCATTGGCGCCGAGCGGGATCATGGTTTGAACCGAGCCCTTGCCAAACGACCGGGTGCCGACAACTTCTGCACGCTTATGGTCCTGCAGCGCCCCCGCAACGATCTCCGAGGCCGAGGCGGACCCGCCATTGATGAGCACCACGATCGGCTTGCCATCAGTGAGGTCACCCGGCTTGGCGTTTGCGCGGCTGCTCTCGCTGGCATTGCGGCCCTTGGTCAGCACGATTGCGCCTTTGTCGAGGAAAGCATCTGAAACGGCGATCGCCTGATCGAGAAGACCGCCCGGATTGTTCCTGAGGTCGATAATATAACCCTTGAGCTTTGGACCGATGGTCTTCTTGAGGTCGTCGATAGCCTGTTTCATATACTCGTAGGTGTGCTCGCTCTGGAACGTCTTGATCTTGATCCAGCCGACATCATCCTCGGCGCTGTACTTCACTGGATTGATGCGGACGATATCACGAACAACTTTCACCTGGACTGGCGCCGTAACTCCCTTGCGAAGGATCGTCAGCGTGATCGGCGAATCTACCGGCCCACGCATCTTCTCAACAGCTTCGTTCAGGCTCAGCCCCTGAATGGACTCGCCGTCCAGATGGGTAATGTAGTCGCCTGCCATGACGCCAGCGCGATCGGCGGGCGTATTGTCGATCGGGGCGATAACCTTAACGACGCCGTCTTCCATCGTCACTTCGATCCCGAGCCCGCCAAACTCGCCGCGGGTCTGAACCTGCATGTCCTGGAATTCTTTCGGCGTGAGATAGCTCGAATGCGGATCAAGGCCTTGCAGCATGCCGTTGATGGCGTTTTCGATCAGCTTGGTATCGTCAGGCTTCTCGACATATTCGGCGCGGACGCGCTCCAAGACTTCTCCAAAAAGGTCGAGTTGCTTATAGATCTCTGCATTTGCAGCAACCGCCTGATCCCGGCGCGTGGATTGCAATATGAATAGGCTGGCCGTACACACCAGCACGATGAGGAAGGCACCGAGCGCCAGTTCAGATTTGCGCATGTATCTCTCTAACCTTTTCCTCCCGAAGACCACCACGGCTCGGGATCAATCGACTGCTGATCTCTACGGAACTCGACGTAGAGGGTAGGGCGTTTGGGTGACGTCTCGTCAGTATGGGCTTCGGCCCCCATGGCTGCAATAGGCTCGCCGGCAAGAACGTATTGACCTTGTTGCGCTTCGATCTTGTCCATGCCCGCTACAACAACATGATACCCTCCACCAGGATTGATAATCAAGAGTTGACCATAGGACCGGAAAGGACCCGCATACATAATCAAGCCATCGCACGGGGAAATAACTTGCGCATCCGCCCGCGTCTCAAGATGAATACCCTTCGATGGCATTCCATTCTGGTCCGATTGCCCGAATCTCACGAGAATCTTCCCTTGAACAGGTAACGGCAAAAGTCCTTGAGAATTCGCAAACGGAATTGATGGCTGCATGCGTCCGGGCTGGAGCATGGCTACTTTTGTCGCATCGGGCGAGACTTCAAGCCCATTACCTTCGGGCTCTTTCGAAACGAAATCGGGTTTCGTGGCTGCCGCTGAGTCGAGAACCGGAAGCATCTCCTCCAGCGTCTTCAGGCCGTCCGTGTTGATTTTCGAAGCGCTCCTGAGGCTCTGGGCGGTCGCGGCGTTGGCTTCAAGGTCATTGCGGTTCTCCTTGATAAGCTCCTCAATCTGCATCTTGAGGCGGCTCATGTGGGTCAGCTCGTTTTTGCGGCGCTGCTCCTGAAGTTCGGCCTCTTTCTGAGCTGCTTCCAGCGTCAGAACCTCTTCGGAAAGTTGTTCTGCGAGCTTCTCGATATCCCCATAGAAGGTTGCGAGCACCATGCCGCTTCGGATCATTTTCAAAGCGTCGCGCGTGTGTGTGATGAGAAGCGGCGGCGGCTCTCGGCTCATGCCTTGCATCAGCGCAAAAAGCGTGGACATCTGCACGCTTTTTTCTTCCAGTTTTTCGCGCTGTTCTTTCACCCTGACGCGGGTTCCAGCCAGCCGTCCTTCGATTTCGACCAGGAGTTTTTCCGACATCCGAAGAGCGCGGGCCGTTTCGATGCGCCTCGACCGCATCCTGGCGCGGTTCGAAGCGAGGGTCGCCTTGTCCCTGGACAGGTCACGCTGCTGGGCCTGAATCTCCGCAAGCTTCAATTTGCGCCGGATGTAGAGTTCACGGGCCTGTTCGGCATCGATCTTTGCTTCTTCTGACCCTTCCTTGCCCGCACGGCGCTTGGGATTGATGCGGTTCTCGACGCCTCGGTTTTGCCGGTAACTTGGCTTTGGCCTTTCGTCCTGACGAAGGCGAACCACCCCCGAAGCAGAATCTTGAGAGAACAACTGGGCCTTGCTCGAAGTCGTGAGCATTCCGGCCGAAAGCAGAAGGAATCCCAGAGCGGCAAGGAAGCGCAAATGCCGTGACGATAGGGTATCAGCTTTCATTCTTTCTATGACCGGAAAGCGCGCTCAAAGCGTCGCGACTCAGAACGCTTCCACACCCCCTCGCGAGACACGGTTCTTGCTGGGATTTAACGTCTACAAAGACGGCAAGGTCTATGCCACAGGCGGAGATGGGAGCCCCCATCAGGGACGATATGTTTTAGACAAATCGATGACTAAATTTCTTATGGGCGAAATCTTTTCGCGAAGCTTGCGGGACTGGCCTTTCAAGCGATCGTGAGCCACGGCTCGATGGATTTTGGCGGTTCAACCAGATAGAACCATATTGCCCGCCGCATCTTGAGCCACCAGGAGACCGTCATGGCCATAACCCCAGGAAGCCAGCTACCGCACGCGAAGTTCAAGATCATGGCCGAGACCGGCCCCTCGGAGATTTCGACGGATGAGCTCTTCAAAGGCAAGAAGGCTGTTCTTTTTGCAGTGCCGGGGGCATTCACCCCGACGTGCAGCAACATGCACTTGCCCGGCTTTTTGCAGCATGCCGCTGATTTCAAAGCCAAAGGCGTTGATGTCATTGCCTGCACTGCCGTGAACGACGTTTTCGTCATGGACGCCTGGTCAAAGGCGAGCGGGGCGAAGGGCACGGTAACATTTCTTGCCGACGGCAATGGTGATTTCGCGAAAGCGATCGGGCTCGCACTGGATGGCGCGCCGATTGGCTTCGGCATCCGCTCGAAGCGTTACGCCATGCTGCTTGAGGACGGCGTTGTGAAGGCTCTTCATGTGGAAGACAAGCCGGGCGACGCGGTGGAAAGCAGCGCCGAGCGGCTTCTCCGCGACTTATAGGGTCCCGTAAGGCGGGGGCGCATCCGAGCCGCCACCGCCTTTCAAAATCTCCTCCTGCTCGGCGATGCCGCGCTGGGCAAGCTTGTCGGCTCTCTCGTTTTCGGGATGGCCTGCATGGCCGCGAACCCAGTGCCAATTCACCTTGTGGCGCTGGCGCGCGACGTCGAGGCGCTGCCAGAGATCGGCATTCTTCACGGGCTTTTTTTGCGCGGTCCTCCAGCCATTCGCCTTCCATCCGCCGATCCATTCGGTGATGCCGTTTCGCAAATACTGCGAATCCGTATGGAGGTCGACGGGGCAGCCCCGCTTCAGCGCTTCCAGCGCAGCAATGGCCGCCATCAGTTCCATGCGATTGTTGGTTGTGAGTGGTTCTCCGCCATGAATTTCGCGCTCGCGCCCTTTGTAAATTAAAAGAGCGCCCCAACCCCCTGGGCCTGGATTGCCCTTGCAGCCGCCGTCCGTATAAATCGTCACGGCGTCTCCCTGTTCGTTCGCGCTGTCAGAGGCCATAGGCGCGAGGTGTCTCCACACCCTGATGGAAGGTAAGCTTCCGCCAATACTCCATTGGATCTTTCCGTTTCACGAAGGCCGTGTCGGGCGTGTTGTACCAATCGTAGAGGCGGGTCAAGAAAAAGCGCGACGCCGCGCCGCGCGCGAGTATCGGCAGGGCGGAAATCTCCTCCGGCTCGAGCGGGCGAACGGAATTGTAGCCGTTGAAGAGCGCCTTCGCTTTCGTCACGTTGAAAGCGCCGTCGAGTTCGAAACACCAGCAGTTCATGCAGATCGCAAGATCGTAAGCAAGCAGATCGTTGCAAGCGAAATAGAAATCGATCACCCCGGAAACGGCGTCGTTCAGGAACAGGACATTGTCGGGAAAGAGATCGGCGTGAATGACGCCGTGTGGAAGGTCCCTGGGCCATTGCTCCGACAGCGTGTCGAGCGTGCGCGCCAGTTGGGCGGACATGCCCGGGGCAAGTTTGTCCGCAACACCTCCGACCGAGGCGAAGAGCTTGGCCCAGCCTGAAAGTGAGAGCGCGTTTTCCCGCTTCAGGGCGAAAGTGCGCCCGGCTTCATGAAGAGCAGCGAGCACGGCGCCGACCGCCCGGCAATGGACCGGCTGCGGCTTCTGCAAAGAATATCCTGGGAGGAAAGTGACAATGGCGGCCGGTTTGCCCGAGAGTGTTTGAAGAACGCGCCCTTGGCGGTCGTGAACGGGCGTGGGGCATCTGACTCCGTTTTGAGCGAGGTGCTCCATGAGGCCGAGAAAGAAGGGGAGGTCTTCCGCCGAGACCCGCTTCTCGTAGAGGGTCAGAATGAACTGGCCGTTGGCGGTGCCGAGAAAAAAATTGCTGTTCTCGACGCCTTCCGCTATGCCCTTGAAGGCAGTCAGAGAGCCAATGCCGTAACGTTCGAGGAGCGCGTACAAATCCTCGGCTGTGACTTCCGTATAGACCGCCATGCTTTACTGCGCGGCGGCCTGCTGAAGCGCCCGCGGAATCTTGAAGATCACATCCTCGGTGGCCGTCCTGACCACTTCCACCTTTACGTCGTAGCGGGCTTTGAACTGCTCGATGATCTCCTCCACGAGGATTTCAGGCGCAGAGGCGCCGGCGGTAAGGCCCAGGACTTTGATGTGCTGCAGGTTCTCCCAAGGGATTTCCGCGGCTTTCTGCACAAGCATCGCCTTCGGACAGCCGGACCGGTAAGCTACCTCGACGAGCCGCTTCGAGTTCGAGCTGTTCGGCGCACCGACGACAAGGATGGCGTCGCACCTGTCCGCGATCGCCTTCACGGCGCGCTGCCGGTTCGTCGTCGCGTAGCAGATGTCGTCTTTGTGGGGCCCCTGAATGAGAGGGAAGCGCGCCTTCAGCGCCTTGACCATTTCAATGGTGTCGTCGATCGACAGCGTGGTCTGGGTGATATAAGCGAGCCTCGAAGGATCGCGGGGCGTGAAGGCTTCGACATCCTTCACCTTCTCGATAAGCGTAACTGCATCTTCGGGGAGTTGACCCAGAGTGCCGATGACTTCGGGATGCCCCGAATGGCCGATCAGGATGATTTCAAGCCCGTTCTCGAAATGCCGCTCCGCTTCGACGTGGACCTTGGACACGAGGGGGCAGGTTGCGTCGAGATAGAAGAATCTGCGTTTCGCCGCTTCTTCCGGAACCGATTTCGGCACGCCGTGAGCAGAGAAGATGACGGGCGCGTCGGTGTTCGGAACCTCGCTCAGTTCCTCGACAAAAACTGCGCCTTTCGCTTCCAGGCTTTCCACAACGGTGCGGTTGTGAACGATTTCGTGGCGGACATAGACGGGAGCCCCAAACTTCTCGATGGCCATTTCCACGATCTGGATCGCCCTGTCGACGCCCGCACAAAAACCCCTTGGCGCGGCGAGCAGCACATCGAGGTGTGGTTTTGTCGTCATAGGGGCCATCTCCTGGACTTCGCAATCGCAAAAGGCGTGCGGAATTCCGCAAAAAGGTCAAATTTGGCAGGGAAGGGGAGCATCTAGGCTTGCGGCCCTCTCTCCGGCTGGCTAGGGTCCCCGAGCGTGTTCAAATTCAATGCCCTCTTGTAGCAATAATGAGCGCGTCGAACCATAAAAAAGCAACGCTACTCAAAGTCGCGGCGGGTTTGAATTTATCGAAATCTTGGTGATCGGAAATGAACGGCCAAATGATGGATTTGTTACCGGGGGGCTTGAAACTGCTTAGCTTCGGCTGCCTTTTAGCGGCGGCGAGCGCCTGCTCGGGACCTTCCGGCGGGAGGCCGGAGAGCTCGTATACTCCGGTCATAACCGAGGACAGCATGATGACGGCGGCGCGAACCAACTCCGACAGTCCGATCGAGATGGCCGCGGCGAACGGCTGTCCCCCACTGCAGGTTGAAGGCGGCCAGCGCTACGTCACGATTTACGAGGGCAATCGGGTGGGCGATGGGGCTTCGGTCATCCATCGCGGAGAGATCACCAAGACGGCGCGCGAGTGCCAGGCCACGTCAGGCGTGGTGCAAGTCAAGTACGGCGTGGCGGGGCGCGTCCTCCTAGGCCCGAAAGGCAAGCCAGGAACGGTTACTCTGCCGGCTACGATGCAGGTTCTGGACAAGGCCAGGAACAAGGTGAAGTCGGAAGTGGTCAACGTAACCGTTACGATCACCAGGGAAAACCCGCTCTCTTACTTCTCCGTTGTGCGCGACGTGACCATTCCAGTGAAGGACGGCGCGCTGCCGCAAGATTACACGATTTCCATCGCCTTCGAGAAGAAAGGCTCCGGCGCGGCGTAGCTGAAGCCCCCAGGAGCCGAGGTCGTAGCCCGCTTATCCGTGCTCTCCGAGCGTGCCGCTGTGAAGTTCTTTCGGCATGGGCCGTCCGGCGGCGGCAAGGCTCGGACGCGGGCCTCGATACGCTTCTGCAGGCACATTGGACCTCACTTTTATCCCCGGATTGGCTTCCCGCTTGGGTTTGCGTCATGGATTTTCTTTGAGTGAGAATTATACGAGAAAGCGCCTTGCCAGGAAGTTAACGAATAAGTCATTGATATTGCTATGAAATTTCAAGAACGGACGGCGCTCCGGCGCACGCGGCGGGCTGACTTGGGCACGATCGTGGTTAACACGGGAATCTGGAATTATATTTAACGGACTTTTCAGAGCCCATTTAATGCCAAAATTCCGGCATTAAATTCTATTTAATGGGGGCAATGGCGGTAAAAAAGCTGTTCACTTTCAACGCGTTGGAACCGGCTGTCTACCGCCGCTCGTAGGCCTCGTCTGCGCCGGATAAATGCATGGTTAAGCCTAATCAAGCGTAAATCGGACCGGAAATAAATCGGCGGCGCTTCCGTTAACCAGTTTCAGATTAAGACACATCGCCGCGAACGAACCCTTAACCACGAGGCGTAAGGCGGGCGCCGTCGGAGATGGCGGTCGCCAGTGGGCGAGCGCGCCTCCGGCATTCAATCGGATGCGGGCGCACGGTTGGGTCGAGCTTGCGTCGCTACGCGCACGCTGCGGTAGCCATCGATCTCGCAGTTTCCGGAACTTTGCTCGCGATCCCTCTGCGATTCGCTCCGCAGCCGAACCATGCCTTTTCGATTCGCATCCTGCCCGAAACGCGACACTCATGTGTCAGCGCCGCTCAGTCTATCCCGCTTGTCGTTGATTTGCGGCGGAAGAGCCTTTTTCTGTACCTCAAAAGGCACAGCCGGGGCTCTCGCTCTAGCCGAGCATCAGCTTCGGCGTTGTCCGGCAAGGTTCGCTTAGGTACAAAAGGTATGAGCGCATTGAGTTGGGATAAGTCCAACCCGGAGCGATGCGCCCTTTGATAGAGCATCTCAAGCCGTGCCTGCAGTTGGGGCTTTTTGAGTGGGGCCGCAGGGGTGACTGTCAGCGGAATGCAGACCATGCAAGCAGGGGCTTGTCCTCGGACGGGCTCATTTTATGGGGTTCCAATGTACAGCGTACTCAAACACGGGGATTTACACGGTGAAACGAACTCTTATCTCCGCCATCGCACTCGGTGGCCTAACGGTCTCCGCGCAAGCGGCTGACCTCAGTGTCGATAGCGTCAAAGACCCTATTCCTGATACCCTGTCGTGGCAGGGTGTCACCATATACGGGACGATCGACGTGGGCGCCGGCTACACTTCGAACGGTCTTGCGCCCAGCGGCACCGCCTACGAAACGCAGGCCTGGAATATCTTCGGCGAAAACCTGGGCAAAGGCGGCCAGACCAATCTCATCAACAACGCGCTGTCGCAATCGACGATCGGCATAAAGATCGAAGAGAACATCGGTTATGGCTTCCAGGCTATCGGCAAGCTCGATACCGGCTTCAATCCGATCTCGGGGCAACTTTCAGACGCTTGCGGAAGCTTGATTGAGGCCGCGAATGTCCGCGCAGGAAACCTGCTTGGTACTACCAACGCGCTCGTGCCCACCTATGGTGACGGCAGCCGTTGCGGCCAGGCTTTCAACGGCGTCGCTTACGGCGGCGTGAGCAACCCGCTCTACGGCACGCTGACCTTCGGCCGCCAGAATTCGCTCGACCTCGATGCGACGGCCGCCTATGACCCGATGGCCTTGTCCTACGCCTTGTCGCTCATTGGATGGTCCGGCACGCCCGGCGGCGGCATTGGCAGCACGGAGACGGCCCGCTGGGATAACTCGGCGAAATACGTCTTTTCGTACGGGCCGATCCATGCCGCCGCTGCGTATGCGAACGGTTCCACTGCGGATACGTCCATCCACGACTATGGCGCGTCCGGCGATATCGGCATAACCTATGGCGGGCTGTCGGTTGACGCCCTGTATACCTACGAAAGCGGCGCGGTTAACAGTTTGTTTGGCCTGTTGCCGGGGCTGACGAGTGTCGCCGCAGTAACCGGGGTCAGCAGTCCTTCCAGTCTCCTGGATACTCCTATCACCAACAACACCAATCAGATGTATTATTATCTGACCGACAACTCTGCTTGGGCGGTCATGGGTAAGTACACCTTTGACTTTGGCGCACCCGTCGGTTTGAAGGATGGCGGCAGCATGAAGGATGCGCCAGTGGCCGCGCCGCCGTCTTCCAAGCTGACGATCTTCGGCGGCTTCCAGGAAGCCGACATCTCGAACTACAATGGCGCCCCGGGCGGCTCGACCATCGGCGGCTACCAGCTTTCCTTCCTGAACAACATCCTGCTTACCACCAAGGTTCTGGATACCGCTTGGGCTGGCTTGAAGTATGAAATCGGCCCCTGGGCCTTCACTGGGGCTTATTACTACCTGGGTCAGAACAGTTTCTCTGAGATAAACAATATTGGCACGTCGCTCGTATACAATCCGCATACAACGCCGGCGCCGACGCCTTCAGTAGGCGGTTGCACGGTCAACGCAGCGGCCTGCTCGGGACAACTGAACCAGGTGTCGTTCCTGATCGACTACACATTCAACAAGCACTTCGATGTCTATACGGGCGTCTCCTATCAGGAGATCGGCGGCGGTCTCGCACACTCGTTCCTTACGAACGACCCGTATAACAACACCACTAACACGACGGTCGTGTCTGGCCTTCGCGTGAAGTTCTAGACTTCTCCGTTCACAGCTAGGGCGCCCCTCGCGCCCTAGCTGCTTTTTTATTTCAACGCCAAAACCACATTTGCCTTATCGGTCCGCAGCATAAATCGTTTAGACCACACATTATTTCATCAATCGGATTTGCAGACTGCCACTCGGCCAAGGGCCGTTGTCGATCTATCCAAAACTCGCCTCTGTTATGCCAGCCCTGCTGAATTTCGGCTTTTGTGGCGAGGTCAAGGCAAAAACGTCGCATTTTGTAACTCAAAAAGCACGCCCCCAAAGCGACCTGCTGGCAAGCCTCAGCTTCGAATTGATCCGCAAGTTTCGCTCAAGTACAAGCGAATCGAGCGAGTCGAGTCGGGCGCGAGTTGAACCCGGATCGTCACGCTCCGATGGACCTTCTCGGGCCGTATGCCGGCGTTTGGGCATTGAGTGGGGGGCAAGGGGATGACTGTCACCGCAATGAAGACCACGCAAACATCAGCACGTTCTCACGAGCGGGCTGAGTTCGGAACGTGCTGCGTTCTTAACCACGGGGATTTACACGGTGAAAAGATCTCTTATTTCGGCCATCCTGCTGGGTGGCCTTGTGGTCTCCGCGCAAGCGGCTGACCTTAGTCTAGACAGCGTCAAGGACCCTCTGCCTGATGGTCCGGTGACCTGGAATGGCGTTACCTTCTACGGCACGATCGACGTTGGTTTTGCCTATAATACCAACGGCCTGCCCGCAAGCGGGGCGTTCTATGTCGGCCCCAACTACACCATCTACGGGTCTAAATACGCCGATGGTGGCCTGGGGACCATCACCAACAACGCGTTGGAGCAATCCAAGGTTGGCCTGAAGATCGAAGAAAACATTGGCTATGGCTTCCAGGCCATCGGCAAGCTTGAAACGGGCTTCAACCCCATCTCCGGCGAAATATCCGATGCGTGCGCCAGCCTGCTGCGCAACAACGGCCAGTACTACCAAAACGTGACGAACTACGGCGACGGCAGCCGCTGCGGCCAGGCTTTCAACGGCGCCGCTTATGCCGGCCTGAGCAGTCCCCTCTACGGTACGCTGACCTTCGGCCGCCAGAACTCTCTGGTTAACGATGGAATGGGCGCCTACGACCCAATGGCGCTTTCCTATGCCTTCTCGCTGATCGGCTATTCCGGCACCCCCGGCGGCGGCATCGGCAGCACGGAAACGGCGCGCTGGGATAGTTCGGTGAAATATGTCTTCACCTACGGTCCTTTCCACGCCGCGGGCATGTACACCGATGGCGGCCAGGATACGCCGATGTACGGTAACGGCTACGGCGCCAATGCGGGCATCACATATGGGGGCTTCTCCATCGACGGCTTCTATACCCAGGAGAACGGCGCGGTTAATCTGAGCAATAGCGTTAGCCTAACTCCGGTGACGTCGATCAGTACTTCCCTCCTGAGCGCCACCATCACGAACAATGAAGCTTGGGACGTGATGGCGAAGTACACCTTCAACGTGCCAGGCTTCTTTGGCTCGGCAGTCAGTATGAAGGACTCGCCTTGCGGCGGTTACAAGGACGCTCCATGCGCTCCGCCCTCTGCCAAGGTGACGCTCTTCGGCGGATTCCAGGAGACGACCCTATCGAATCCGGACCATCCCCAAAGCTACTACGACGGGTTCTCGACAATTGGCGGCTACCAGTACACCACCAGCGGAACCCTGCTTTTCAACTCTGACAAGGTCTTGGACACGGCCTGGGCGGGCGCCAAATACGAGGACGGCCCTTGGAGCCTCACGGGCGCTTACTACTACTGGAGCCAGAACAATTATCTGACGGCTGATACGGGCACAGTTACCTATGACGGCCAGACAGCGAACAAAAACACCTGCCTCGGTCAGACGCTTAATAACCTCAGCAAGAAAAATGCAGCTACGCCTACCTTTATTGGTAACGCTACCGGCAAGAACTGCTCCGGCGACCTCAACCAGGCCTCGTTCCTCATCGACTACGCCTTCAACAAGCATTTCGATATCTATGCTGGCGTGACCTTCAGCGAGGAAAGCGGCGGCATCAACTCAGGTTATCTGCAGGAGAACGACACGATGTTTGCCAGCGGCCTGCGCGTCAAGTTCTAGGGCGCTCCAGCCAAGTCTCAACAGGTAAAACATGAACAAGCGGCGCCTTTGGGCGCCGCTTCTGTTTTTGATTGCGGCGCTTGCTCTAATCCTGGAGGGCATCAGCGAGCCATGTTGGACTTGGAGGCATTACGAGCACAACCTGTTGCCGATTTGCACGGGTGGAGGGACATCGAATCAGTTATGCCGTCTCGTATATACAACCGAGAGTTGCATATCGGCTTCGCCAATGTCTTTCAAGGGGGTTATCGTGAGGAAAATCTTGGCCTGCGCGGCGGCTCTTGCCGGCTTCGCGGCTGCGGCTCATGCCGCTGATCTTAGCGTCGACAGCGTCAAGGATCCACTGCCCGACACGTTGAGCTGGCACGGTGTCACACTCTACGGAACAATCGACGTCGGCGCCTTCTACTCAACGAACTCCGCGCCTGTCAGCGGCGCGTGGTATAACGGCGGCAACTACACCATCTACGGTGCGAAATACACCGACGGCGATCGCGCCGCGATCACGAACAATGCTTTGGAGCAATCCAAGGTTGGTTTGAAGATCGAGGAAGACATCGGTTACGGCTTCCAGGCCATCGGAAAGCTCGAGACGGGTTTCAACCCGGCCTCCGGCCAAATAGCGGACGCCTGCCAAAGCCTCATCGAGGCTAACGGCAAACTTTACAGCCAGATGGCTACGAACGGCGATGGCAGCCGTTGCGGTCAGGCCTTCAACGGCGCGGCCTATGGCGGCCTGAGCAGCCCGCTCTACGGCACCCTGACCTTCGGCCGTCAGAACTCGCTGGTTCAGGATGGCATGGGGACCTACGATCCGATGGCCCTGTCCTATGCCTTCTCGCTGATCGGCGCTTCGGGCACGCCAGGCGCCGGCATAGGCAGCACTGAGACCGCGCGCTGGAATGACGCGGTGAAATACGTGTTCAGCTACGGTCCGTTCCACGCCGCGGGCATGTACACCGATGGCGGTTCGGATACGCCGATCTTGGGTTACGGATATGGCGCCAATGCGGGCATCACCTATGGCGGCTTCTCCATCGACGGCTTCTACACGCTGGAAAACGCCGCGGTGAACGCTACGTTCTTCAATAACCCGGCCTACACAACGAACCCTTATACCACCTGCGCTGGTGGACCTAAGGGCAGTGGAGATTGCGCTAACCAGTTGCTCGGCACGATCACGAACAACGAAGCCTGGGACGTCATGGCCAAGTACACCTTCGATGTCGGAGGTGTCGCCGCAAGCCTGAAGGATGCGCCCTGCGGCGGCATGAAGGACGCGCCCTGCGCTCCTGTTGCGAAGGTGACGCTCTTTACCGGCTACCAATACACAACGCTCTCGAACCCGGATCACGCGCAATCCTACTACAACGGCGACTACACGGGTGGCGGCTATCAGCTGTATACCCTGCAGAACTTCCTGAAGGGCGGCGCGGCTGACGATATCGCTTACGGCAGCAACAGGGTTCTGGAGACCGCATGGGCTGGCGCAAAATATGAAGCCGGGCCATGGGCGTTTACAGGCGCATACTACTGGTGGCATCAGAACGATTACATCTACTACAATGGCAATAATTGCGCGGTACAGACCGGCAAGAACATTGCCGCTGTCGGCACCCACCAATTCGTGGGCAGTACTGTCGCCACCAACTGCTCCGGCGATCTCAACCAAGGCTCGTTCCTGATCGACTACACCTTTAACAAGCATTTCGACGTTTATACTGGCGTGACCTTCAGCGAATTGGGCGGCGGACTTGCTTCAGGCTTCCTGCAGAACAACGATACGTCCGTCGTTTCCGGCTTGCGCATCAAGTTCTGAGCGGGTTCGCACTTCTTCCGCGCTTCATGCAGCGGCGCCCAAGGGCGCCGCTTCTGTCTTTGTCTCAGGTCTTTCTCCCATTCCAGGAGGACAGCGACATCGGCCTCGGAAGCATTACAGGCACACGTGCAACAGATACCGGATCAGCTATTCGCCTTGCCTCCTCGCACAGGCCAGCTTTTTTTGTGCGGGCTACGCGTCCGTTCAGCTCGCGTTAAGGAAAATTTTAACAAACTTCGATTAAATGAGCTTATGCATCGCACAGAGAAGTCCAATCGAGTGCGGTGGCTGGGCGTAAAAGCACGATTCTGGCGGCGTCGACCCCGTTAGTGGCCGAAGATGTGTCAGTGAGTAAGGAGGGGTGTCATGTCTATGACACGAGTCATGGTCGCGGCTCTGGCTGCACTGGGGTTATCCATGACAGGGGGTGGAGCTTCGGCTGCCGGAGACGGCGCAACTGAGGCGCCTCCCATAAAGCCGGCAGTCGAGATCAATCCCAAGAGCACCTTCACGCTTGTGCGGCAGAACGGATATGTCGGCACGCCGCACGCAAATGGTCCTGTTCGCGTCGCTGGCCCCCAAGGCGGTCCGCGACCGGGCGGCGCTGTTTATCACGGCCGCATGCCAACTCCCGTCTATGGCGGCCCGGGCATGCACGGCCCTTATGGCGCCCCGCGGATGGCTGGACCCTACGGTGGTTCCCGGATGGCCGGGCCTTATGGCGGCGGCCGAATGGCTGGACCGTATGGCGGCCCGGGCATGCGCGCTCCTTATGGCAATCCGCGGATGGCTGGTCCCTATGGCGGCCCGGGTATGCACGGGCCTTACGGCGCCCCGCGTATGGCTGGACCTTACGGTGGTTCCCGGATGGCCGGGCCTTACGGCGGCGGGCGAATGGCTGGACCGTATGGCGGTCCGGGCATGCGCGGCCCTTATGGCAATTCTCGCATGGCCGGCCCCTATGGCGGTCCTGGAATGAATGGGTCCTATGGAGCCCCGCAAAGTGGCCCCGGTTATCTTCCCCCGCGCATGGGTGGACCCGGTTATGGCGGTCCTCGCATGGCCGGGCCCGGATATGGGCAAGGATATGGTCCGCGCATGGGCGGCGAGCAGTTCTACGGCGGCCCGCGCATGGGCGGCCCGGTCTATGGCGGCGGCCGCATGGCTGGTCCAGCCAATTACGGCGGTTATGGTCCTCCCCCCGGCTTCAGGGGTGGCCCTTACGGTCCCAGGATGGCCGGCCCCGGCTATGGTGGTCCTGGTCCCTATGGCGGCGGTCCCGGCTACGGTCCAGGCGGCGGTCCGCTAGGGGGTCCGGGCGGGCCGGGTTATGGCGGCCCTGGCGGCCCCGGCTTTCGGGGCGGTCCCGGAGGTCCCGGTCCTTACGGCGGCCAAGGCGGTCCGGGCTACGGCGGTCCCGGTCCTTATGGAGGAGGCCCCGGCGGCCCTGGTGGTCCAGGCGGTGGCGGCCAAGGCTACGGTGGCCCCGACGGTCCATATGGCGAAGGCGGAGGTCCGTACTAAAGACCCTGACGATTTCCTCAAGGGCCGCGCGAGCGGCCCTTTTCATGTCTCAGGTCGTTTGCTTCGGATCGGGCTTCTGCATCCAGCGTATCAACAGGGCCGATGGGACTAACCAGATCAGCGTCGTCACGAGATAGAAGAGAAGTTGGACGCCCATGGAAGTTCCGGGGAGCCTCGCGATTGCGATGGTTATGGCGAAAAAAAAGTAGAAGACGGACCCTGAAACGAAAATCACGGTGCCGACCAGTTTTCTTTGACGGATGTTCATAACGGTAATCTATTCTTCGAGGGATGCTGCCGAGCCTGCTTTCAACCGCGATCGCTCCGCTTAAGAGCGGCGCTGGCCCGACCGGGACACACGGACTTCGGGCAAAGCTATCCCGTTGGTAAATGCCGCTGAGCAGTTTGTAAATCCGATACTTCCGCCTGAGCAAGCTAGTTAATTAAAACGTATTGCTGCGGATTTACTATGATAAGGCGGCCCGTGCTGCCGACATTTTGCTATTTCCGAGGAAAACATGAAAAGGCTCGTCATCGCAACCGCTGCCATCCTTGCAGCAACGCTCGTTTCAGGGAGCGCTTTCGCCATTCCGGGAAGCGACGCGAAATCGCTGGAAGCGCCTGCGGCCACCACTTAACGTGAACTGCGGCTGCCACCACCGTCCGCACTATCATTATCGCGGCTCCTGCTGCAGCGGATATTACAGCCTCTACACCTACGTCACGCCATGCCCTGCCGGGTGTGGCTGCGGGGGGTGTGGCTATGGCGGTTACACCTTAAGATGCGGCGGCTTTTTTGGCGGCGTCTTCGGCTGGTAAGCGCAGGCTTGGGCTGTCAGGGGGGGGTGAAGAATTCCTCCCCTGCAATTTGAAAAAAATGTGCTTGGATGCAACGCTTTCTTAGGCAACCTCGCCCATCCTGCGTTTACGGCTTGATAAAGCTTCCAGCCAAGGACCCAATCGCATGAAAGCGCTCGTTTCTCTTTGCGCAGCCATTGTCGCCTCGATTGTTTTAGCGAATGAGGCTGCTGCCTTGAACGCGCCGCAGGCGCACCTTTCCGTCTTAACAAGCGGGATCGTCAAGGTTTCTCATCACCGCCATGCCGGCGGTCTGTTCAACAATTGGTGCGCCTACAATTGTTATCGCGTGAGCCGCTACGCGCGGCCTCCGCTTGGGCGATACGGCTATAGCCAATACGCCTACGATCAGGACCTTCCTTTCCGGTACCGCTGGGACAGGGATGCGAGCCCGATCGATAACGCTCTTGCCCTCCCTCAGTACTACATCGGCAGCCCGCTCCTCAGCGCGGGCGAGCGGCGGTGGTAAGGTGAGCCCTGGGCTTTAAGTCTGTCCGGTGAGAGCCTACCTGCGCGAGGAACTGCGTAGGGTTCTTGCGGACATGACATCGCTCGCGAATGCCGTTGAAACACGCCGGCCCGCTGAAACGAAAAGCCTGGGCCCGGGGCTGAGGCCCGTGCGGCTCTGGCTGTTTGCAATTGCAGGGCTGGTGTTCGCCATGGTGGTCGTGGGAGGGGCGACGCGGCTCACGGGCTCCGGTCTGTCGATCACGGAATGGCAGCCGATCCTTGGCGTCGCGCCGCCGATGAGCGAGGCCGTATGGCAGGAGGCCTTCGAGAAGTACCGGCTCATTCCCGAGTACAGCCAGATCAATCCCGGCATGACTCTCCAAGGCTTCAAAGCCATCTACTGGTGGGAGTGGATGCACCGGCTTCTCGGACGGCTGATCGGCGTCGTGTTTTTCATCCCCTTCGCGATTTTCCTTCTGCGCGGCAGCATTCCACGGGCGTTCATACCGGGGATCGCGGCGCTATTCGTTCTCGGAGGAGCGCAGGGCGCGCTTGGCTGGTTCATGGTCAGGAGCGGGCTCGCTGACCGCGTGGATGTAAGCCAATACCGGCTCGCCGCTCATCTTGCGCTTGCCGTCGCCATCGCGGGCTATTCCTTCTGGCTTGCTCTTTCCCTTGGGCGCTCAACGGAAAGAGACAAAGGGCGCCCCGTTTCGAATGCCCCCCTTCCGGCCAGGCTCGGGGCAGGCGTTCTCGCCGGTCTCGTCTATTTGCAGATCATAGCGGGGGCGTTCGTGGCCGGTTTGAAAGCGGGTCACGCGTCGGACACCTGGCCGCTCATGAATGGTGAAGTCATTCCTCCAGGGCTTGACGCCTACTCCCCATGGTACGTCAATCTCTTCGAGAACCCGCTGACCGCCCAGTTCGCGCATCGCGCACTGGCTTATGCCATCGCGTTTTTTGCGGCCGGTCTTGCCATCGTCATATGGAAGACGAAGCAAGCACAGGCGCTGCGGCTTCCGATGACCGCGATCATTGCTGCGGTCCTCCTCCAGATCGCGCTTGGGATTGCAACCGTCGTATACGGCGTCCCCCTGGCGGTCGCGCTCGCCCATCAAGCGAATGCCATCGTTTTGTTCGCCCTTGCGCTTTGGGCTCTGCGCGAAGCCTCCGCGCCGGGCGATTTCAGCTCAAAATGGAGGCCGGCGGACGGCGCCACGCGATGAATGGCGGGTTGAGGAAACGCTGTTCCTTTTTCCCGTAAAGGAACTGCTGGCCATCCTCTGTCAGAACGCATCCCCCAGTTGCATTGAGGAGGGCGTGGCCGGAGGCGGTGTCCCATTCGGAAGTCCGGCCGAGGCGAGGATAGACATCCGCGTCTCCCCTCGCGATCACGCCGAATTTGAGCGATGAGCCCAATGGCAGCCTCTCCGGGTCGCCGAGCCCTTTGAGGAAGGTCTCGGTCTGCGGCGTCAGGTGAGAGCGGCTCACCATGGCGGTCAGCGCCCTTTGCCCGGCGGGTTCGCCTGACAGGATCTGAAACTCGAACTCCTGACGCGGGGAAGGGTTATGGTCTGGAAGGAGCTTGCAACGGGCCGCTTTATTTCGCCGGAGCGTTACGTAGCAGTCATCCTTGTCGGGTGCGTAGATCAGCCCAAAAATCGGCTTTTTGGCGTCCACAAGGGCGATATTGACGGTAAACTCGCCGTTCTTCTTGAGGAACTCCTTGGTGCCGTCGAGAGGATCGACGAGGAAGAAGCAGTCCTGGACATCGGGGATATCGCCGGCGGCGAGCGCCTCTTCGGCGATGACCGGGATATCCGGGAACAGCTTCGAAAGAGACTTCGAGGATGAGGCTCTCCGCGGCTTGATCGGCGTCTGTCACGGGAGATTGATCCGCCTTGTAGCGGGTGTTCGGGTTCGATCGGTAAACGTCCAGAATGACCGCGCCGGCGCGTTGGGCGATAGCGATGATCGGCAGGGCGAGTTCCTCGATGGGGGGCGCTTTGACGGTCACGATTTTCTAAGATCCTTTGTGGTTAGTTTGATCTCGTATCTTAGGCAGGGTCTGGACGCTGTAACTTTTGTGCTCGCGTACTTATTTTTTTTACGAGCAGTGGTTGAAGTGCAAGGCCAAATCATGGTGCCTGGATGTTTGAATCTCAGAGTTCCGGCGCTTCCACGGGCGCAATTTCATGCCTGAGCAGGAGGACATATCGTGACAGCTAATGCAATCCTCGACGACACCGCCCTCGCGGCGTTGATATCGAGCAAAATTTGTCATGACCTAGCCGGGCAGATCGGCGCGATCAATAATGGGCTGGAACTCCTTGAAGAGGAGAACGACGAGGATACCCGATATTATGCGCTGGAGTTGATCCAGAACAGCGCCAAGGCTGCCTGGGCTCAGCTTGATTTCAATCGCCTCGCCTTTGGCGTCGCCTCGAGCCTTGGGGCGGTCGTGCCGCTCGGCCATGTCGAGCAGGTGGCGCGCCGCTATATCGAAAACGGAAAGCGCAGGGTGCATTGGCAGGCCAACGTTCAGGACGTCGAGAAGGAGCATGCCAAGCTTCTGCTGGCGGTGCTCGCCGTTTCGCTGACGGCGCTCCCTGCCGGCGGTGATTTCTACGTCGGTCTGTCGGTGACGAAGCCGAAGGAGCGTTCGAAGGCCAGACTTAAACTGATCATCCTGTGCCGAGGACGTTCCGCGCGCGTGCCAGAGGGGGTCGCGGATGTTTTCGCTGGAAAGGACTGCCGAACCATTGATGGAAGGCTCGTGATTGCCTACTATGCAGCTCGCTTGGCGACCGAAGCTTCGCTCAAGCTTTCGGCTGTGAAGGAAGGCGAAGACGTCATGTTCACGCTGGAGCCCCTGTAGAGCGGCGCGCGTCTGTTTGGACGCGGATATGCCGCTCTAGCACTTTAGAATTGATCAACTTTTCCGCCTTTAATCGATTCCGATTAAAGGCGGGTTGATCTAGGAGGGGGGCGTGCTTCGAGACTGCATGAGAATAAAAATAGCAGGCGTTGGCGCCTGCCCTTTTTTCGGCGCCCTCTATTTCAGAGGGGCATAGCCAGTATTGACGTGATAGTTGACGCCAGCCCTGACCGTGCTGAAGCTGTTGTCGAAGGGCATACGGTCGATATAGCCATCGCTTGCGACATTGCTGATCGTCTGGTTGCCGAGATCGATATATTGATACTCGACCTTCAGCGACCAGGAGGGAGCGAACAGGTACTCGACGCCGCCGCCTACGACCCATCCGGTTTCCGTCTGATTTGAACCCAGGGCGTTGGTTACGCCGTAGGCAGGAAGGTTGAGGCTGACCTTTGTATCGACGTTCGCATAGGCCAAGCCGCCGGTTGCGTAAATCAAAGTATTTCCGATGGCGTACCCGAGACGCCCGCGCACCGTACCGAAATAATCGATGGATTGGTTCGCGCTGAAGAGTGCGGGAGTGCCGCTGTAGTATAGGTCATTCCGGTTGAAGCCGCTGCCGATTCCGGAACCCTGAATATCTGCTTCAACGCCGATAACGACTTGGTTGCCCCATCCAAAACCGGACCAGTTGTAACCGACCTGACCGCCGCCGAAGCCGCCATCACGGTAGAATTGGCCAATGTCAGCCTCCGTGTAATCGGCGTTATTCGTAACCCTGAGATTTTCGCTGGCGCCAAAGGCGCCGCCACCGTTGACGCCGGCATAGAAACCGGTCCAGACCGGCGCGGCGACATACGGACCATCTTTCATGCCGCCGGACCGATACAAGTCCGCGGCGTTTACGGAACCAATGCCGAGCGCGATGACACTCGCGCACGTCACACTCAATAGATTAGAAGAAAAGTTCATGCTGAAGCTCCCACCAGCTCAACTTCGAGGAAAAGGCTTCACGCACTACATGCGATGCAGGCGGCCCAAAGCCCGCATGTCTAAAAGGTTGGGAGGAAAACTACACGGGCACAAGCTGGACGGCAACCCAACTGAGCCGCCGGCTCATGCGTAAGAAAAACGAATAGGCGGAGAGAGCGACGCAAAGGACACATGTTGAAGCCGGATGTTGCTCAATCAACACCGTGTATTCCTGCGTTGGGGGCAAAGTTGCGGCCTCGATTATGAACTGCGGAGGCGGGTCACTGCTCGAACCCCGAGCACGCCTTTTCACAAGACGCCGGCAATTTTTTGCCAAACGATCATAATCGCGCCTCAGCGGTGAAGAGGGTGAAAACGTGACGCCTGCGCTGGAGCCCGTTAAGCCGGGTTATGCTTCGAGACGGCGACGAAACGTTAAATTGGCAGGCCGTGACCTGCCATTCTTAATTTTGCCCGCTCTCTACTTCAGGGGCACATAGCTGGCGTTGATGTGATAGTTGATGCCAGCCCTGACCGTGCTGAAGTTGTTGTTAACGGAGACTTGGTCAATTCTTCCCAAGCCGTCGGTCCCGTAGACCATCTGGTCGCCCAAGTCGATATATTGATACTCGACCTTCACCGACCAGCAGCTAGCGAACAAGTACTCTACGCCGCCGCCGAAGACCCATCCGACTTCTGTTTGATTCGAGCTCAGGTAGTCAAAGCGGTTATTGACATTGACCGAGGTGTTGACATTTGTATAGGCCAAGCCTCCGGTTACGTAAAACAAAGCATTTCCGACACCGTACCCAAGACGCCCGCGAAGCGTGCCAAAGAAATCAATGGACTGGTTAGCGCTAAAGGGTGTTGGCGTCGAGTGATAGTTGAGGTCGTCACGGTTGAAGCCACCGTTTATCCCCGAACCCTGTATGTCCGTCTCAATACCAAAAACGACTTGGTTCCCCGAACTGAAACCGGCCCAGTTATAGCCGATTTGACCGCCGCCGAAGCCGGCGTCATGGTAGAACTGACCGATATCGGCCTGTGTCGTGTCGGTATTATTCTGTACAATGATGTTATTGCTGGCGCCGAATGAATAGCCGCCATTGATACCGGCGTAAAATCCGGTCCACGTCGGCGCGGCGACATACGACCCATCTTTAAGCCCGCCCGAAGCCCCATACATATCCGCCGCGTTCACCGAACCATTACCGAGCGCGATGACGCTGGCGCATGTCACGCCAAGAAGATGAGAAAACAAATTCATGCTGAAGCTCCCGCCGTGCTTGACTTCGTGGAAAGGGCTTCACGCACTACATCCGATGCAGGCGGCCCAGGGCCTGCATGCTTGAAGATTGGAAACAAAGCTACACGTGTACAATTCGGACGGCAACCCGCGGTGCGCCCGGATGATCCGTAAAAAAAACGAATAGATGGAAGGAGAGACGCAAAGGACACAGATTGAAGCCCGATTATATGCCCTCTTCAAGCCGAGTATTGCTGCGTCGAGGCAGAGTTGTGCTTTACAGCGGCGAATCACTTTTCGAGTTGTGGCGGGTCCTCTCACAAGCGCGCTGGCGATTTTTCTGCAGGATGCTGGCGGCATCGCGGGATGCGGGCTAAGTCCAATCCGTGATACAGAATAAGGCGCTTTGATTTGGTTGGAGCTGAAATGAGCGATAGGAACGGCAAAACGGCGCTTCACGTTTGCATCCTGGGCTTTGGCCGCCTGGCCGAAGCCCTCGCTGAGCGGCTCGATCGAGCCTGCAGCCGCGTCAGCGTCTTTTCCAGACGGCCGCCGCCGGAAGGCGCGAATAACATTCATTTTTACGGCGACGTCCGTCAGGCGATAGACGGCGCCCGGTTTATTCTCGCCGTAACTTCGGACTTCGCATCCATCATCGATATTCTTCAGGATATCGATGACCTCGGCGGCAAGACCTTCGTACAGATCTCAACCCTGTCGCCGTCGCAAAGCGTGGCTGTCGAAAAGGAGGTGAAGGCGCGTCAAGGCGGATATGTGGAAAATCCAGTTCTTGGCAGCCGTCCCGAGGCTCGCAGCGGAAGCTTGATCGCGATGGCGGGGCCCGCCGCGAATATCGACGACGAGGTCAGCGCGCTCATCGCTCTGTACTCGAACAAGAGGATCGTTTTCGACGCGGTCGGTCAGGCCTCGGCTCTGAAGTTGATATTCAATTTTATGATCGGGGCTTTGACGACGTCTTTCTCGGCGGCTCTCAACGCCGCCCAGGAAAACGGCATCGATGTGGATCAATTCATGGGGCTCTTACGCGAAAGCGCGCTTTACGCGCCGACCTTCGACAAGAAACTCAATCAGATGATGACAGGGCAATACGCCAATCCGAACTTTCCGGCAGAGCACTTGAAGAAAGACCTGAAGCTCTTCGGCGAAGTCGCGCACCTGTCGCCCTTGGCAACGGCATTTGTCAACGCGCTTTCAGACATCGCCGCCGCGGCGGCCGAGAGGCAGGAGACAAAACTCGACTACTCCTCGCTTCACGAGGTTGTGAAATCGCCATAGCTTGCTGCTCTCCTATAACGGCCGGAACAATAAGGATAAATTAAATAAAAGCAGGAATAAGGATTAACGGTCGCCCGTTCTCTCTTCAAAACCGGATTTGATGGGCCGAAAAGATGAGGCACGAGAGCGAATTCGAAATTGTCGAGGTTTACGTTAAACCTTTCTCCCATTGGGCAATGTCAACCTTTTGGATTTCAGCCTTCCTGTTCTGCCTTCTGTTTTGGTGGAGCTTGGTCAGGATGATGTTGCCTCACTAAGCGTCGCAGCGTCCATTTCCGAGTCGACCTCGCGAAACGCTGGCGGTCGAGTCAGGTCACAAATCCCAACATGGAACAGATTGCAATCATGGCCGCTTGAGTATGCGAAGCGCGCCTCGACCGCATTGAGACCGTCAAAGATCGCATAGGTCCGAAATCATGGCGCTGCTTCACGGGAAAGCCGGGCGAAATCCTGGCCGTCCCTCCGGTGACATCAAAACGCAGCATGCCATGGACATCACCCCCAAAAAACAGGACGGCCTGCAACCCGTCGCTTTCATCATCCTCGCGATCCTCCCCGCGATCCTCCTGCTCGCGTTCTCTATGCCGGCACAGTCTCACGACGCCCAGGGCGCACCTGCCAAATGCGCCCCAGAAAATGGCGGCATCACGCTTTCCCCTGGCTTTTGCGCGACCGTCTTCGCCGACAAGATCGGCCACGCCCGGCATATGGCCGTGGCGCCGGACGGCACCGTTTATGTCAACACCTGGAGCGGCCGCTACTATGGATACGACCGGACTCCCCCAGGGGGCTTTCTTGTCGCGATGAGGGACACAAAAGGAAGCGGGCACGCGGACGAGGTTCAGCGCTTTGGCGGTACGGTGAAAACCGGGAGCGCCGGTGGCACTGGTATCGCCCTCTATAAGGGTGCGCTTTACGCCGAAGTGAACGACCGGATCGAGCGTTACGCGCTTAGCCCCGGAAGCGCAGTGCCCTCAGGGCCGCCCGAAGTGATCGTATCCGGGCTGCCGCTTTCGGGCGATCATCCCATGCATCCCTTCCAGATCGACGCGCAAGGCAACCTCTATGTCGACCTCGGTTCTGCAACCAATTCCTGCCAGAAGCAGAATCGCACGCCCTACTCGCAGGGGATCAATCCATGCACCGAGCTTCAGACGAGGGGCGGAACCTGGGTTTACGACGCGAACAAGACCGGCCAGCATTTTTCGCCATCCGAACGTTTTGCGACCGGTCTGAGGAACGGCGAAGGCTTTGCCTTTGACAGCGCCGGAAGGCTTTTTGCAACACAGCACGGCCGCGATCAGCTTAGCCAGAATTGGCCGAAAACATATAGCGCTGAACAAGGGGCCGACGAGCCCGCCGAAGAACTCGTTCAGCTTGAAAAGGGCGCCGACTTTGGCTGGCCATACTGTTATTTCGACCTGACTTTGAACAAACTTGTGCTCGCTCCCGAATATGGCGGGGATGGCAAAAAGGCCGGGCTGTGTGCAGAGAAGAAGAGGCCGCTGGCGGCCTTTCCCGCGCATTGGGCGCCGAACGATCTGACCATCTACAATGCTGACCAGTTCCCCGCGCCGTATCGCGCAGGCGCATTCATCGCCTTCCACGGCTCATGGAACCGTGCGCCGTTGCCCCAGGGCGGCTACAACGTTGTCTTCCAGCCTCTCGCAGACGGCAAGCCATCCGGGAAATTCGTAGTGTTTGCGGATGGCTTCGCCGGGGCGATCGAGGAGCCGGGGCAGGCCGCTCACCGGCCATCGGGACTGGCGATCGGCCCGGATGGCGCGCTCTACATTTCGGACGATCAACGCGGGCGTATCTGGCGCGTCACCTACACAGGCGAAACGCCCATCGCGAACGTGCAACCAGCGCCCGCTCCGTCAGCCGCGGCATCCTCCAGCCCAGCTGCTCCTCCTGAAGGCATTCATCCAGAAGCCGGCCGCGCTGAAACCGCCAATCTTACCCCGCCTCCCGGCGGCTCTCGTGAGGAGATCGTGCTGGGAAGCCGGATTTTTGTCGGTGAGGCTGCGGGCGGGACTTGCGCGGGCTGCCACGGCTCCGACGCCAAAGGCACGCCGCTCGCACCTTCCCTCACGACCAGCCATTGGCTTTGGGGCGATGGGAGCCTGCAATCCATCGAGCAGACGATCGAGAGCGGCGTGACGAACCCCAAGAAGTTTCGCGATCCGATGCCCCCGATGGGAGGAGCCGAGCTTACGCCAGAACAGGTTAAGTCAGTTGCGGCTTATGTCTGGGCTCTCAATCACCGCAAGAGCCAGGGGTACACGGCAAAGAAATAACGCGAGACGCTTTCTGCGATTAACGGCGAACGAGGGACATGGGCAGTTATATCCTTGTACTTTACGGTTCCTACCGGTCGGACCGCATGGGCATCCGGCTGGCGACCTATATCGTGAACGGTCTCAAAAAGCGCGGCGAGACGCCCGAACTGATCGACGCCAAGGCCATCGGGCTGCCGATGCTGGACCGCATGTACAAGGAATATCCCAAGGGAGAAGCGCCTCCCGCCATGGAGGAACTGGCGAAGAAAATCCGCGCCGCCGACGCCTTCGTCTTCGTTACGGGCGAGTATAATTGGGGCGTGCAGCCGGGGCTCAAGAACCTGACGGATCACTACCTGGAAGAGTGGTTCTGGCGGCCGGCGGCGATTGCCAGCTACTCGGGCGGCCGGCTTTCGGGCGCGCGCTCGAACTCCGCCTGGCATGGCATCTTCTCGGAGATGGGCATGGTCGTGATCTCAAGCACGCTGACCGTCGGCCCGATTGCGGAGACGCTGAACCCGGACGGCGAACCGGCCGGCGATGCCGGCAAATTTCTGGAGAAAGCGTTTCCGCGCTTTGCGGACGATCTCGCCTGGTGGACCGAGGCCGCAAAAGCCCAGCGCGAGCGGAAAAAGCCGCCCTACTGATCCGCAGGGCAAGGCTAGAATGCAAGCTGGGGCAAACAGCGGCCCTTGCCTGTTTCGGCTGCGCCCTCGATGAGGGGCTGGCGCCCGATCACATTTCTTTAGGACCATCATGCAATATTGCGCTGCCCCAGTCAGATAGCCTTCATTCCTGGCACTTGCTTGTGTTCAAAAGAGAGAGGCTTGAGTACGAGTGGAAGCGAACCTGCTCGCAACAAACAGGGACGTGTGCCGGACCTTGATCGGCGCGGAGCCGGTAGCGAACGCCGTTACGGAGGTTCCATTGGTTTCGAGGAGATATTCTTCTCAAGAACCGACAAGAGAGGAAAAATCCTTTCCAGAAATTCGGTCTTTCAAAGGGTGAGCGCATATCCCTGGGAAGAGATGTATCGGAAGCCGCACAATATTATTCGGCACCCTGATATGCCGAGAGGCCTTTTCTGGTTGATGTGGGATACGATCAAAAAGGGAGAGCCCTTTGGCGCCTATATCAAAAACAGGTCGAAAGACGGCCGCTCCTATTGGGTCTTCGCCATCGTCACCCCCACTCTACACCTTATTGAGAAAGAATATGCGACGCTTCTGACGGTTGAGAAGGACCCGAATTTAAAGCCCGCCGAGAGCGCACAGTTCTATGTTTACAGGCTCTCGGAACTCGGTTTCCAAGACCATGGGACATTCGTGGCGAGCACGCTTGCTGAGGAGATCAAAGCCCGCGACACAGAGCTGGGGCTGGCTTCCACTTCGGCCGCCATTCAATTCGTGGCGGTGGCTGATGCGGCGAAAAAATCTCGTGCTTCAGGCCAATGAGGCAGTCTCGGATTACCGCGCTCAACGGCTTGTTCCCCTCAATCTAAGACTGCAGGCGGCCCAGCTCGGCTCAAACGGGTCCACAATCGCCTCCATCTCGACTACGTATGGCGCCCTATCGAGCGAAATAGGCGCGGTTATTGGAGATTTTGTCAACGCCGCCGAGGATAAGGAGAGAGGCGCCAGTTCGCGAGCCAAGAATGTTCGTTTCTGTCATCGGGGATGCAAGCTTTGGGCAGGCTTTAGTCTTGACCCAGCCCCAGGCCGAGGGCTATGCGCGACACATGCGTCTGCGCCTTCTTGAAACGTCCGATCTCCACATGTTCGTGATGGATTGGGACTATTATCACGCCAACCCTGACCCGACGGTTGGCCTCACGCGGCTGGCGACGCTGATCAAGGCGGCGCGCGGGGAATGTCCGAATACGCTTCTCTTCGACAATGGGGATTTTCTGCAGGGCAATCCGCTCGCCGATTACGTCGCCGCAGAGCCGCGCACGCGCGCGCCGCATCCGCTCGTCACGATCATGGGCGAACTCGGTTATGACGCCGTGGGCCTCGGCAACCACGAGTTCAATTACGGCCTCGATTTTCTTGAGGCGTCGCTGCAAGGCGCGCCGTTTCCCTTCCTCTGTGCGAATGTGGTTCGCACGGGCGGCGCCGATTTCCTCCCGCCCTACGCTATTTTGAATCGAACCTTCAAGGATGACGCGGGCGCGGGCCGCGAACTCCGCGTCGGCGTCGTCAGCTTTGTGCCGCCGCAAATCCTGGCGTGGGACAAGGCGCACCTCGAAGGGAAGCTCGAGGCGAGCGACATCGTGCTCACCGCACAGCGGCTCGTTCCGGACCTTAGGGCCAAGTGCGATCTCGTTGTCGCCCTGTGCCACGCGGGCATCAAGGCTGGCCCCTGGGCGGAGGGCGAGGAGAACGCCGCCCTTCACCTCGCCGCCGTGCAGGGCATCGACATCATCATGACGGGACACGCGCATCGCGTCTTCCCGGGAAAGGACTATGCCGGCCTCGACGGGGTGGACGCGGTTCAGGGCCGGCTCAACGGCGTACCGGCCGTCATGCCAGGGTTCTGGGGGAGCCATCTCGGCGTCGTCGATCTTACCTTGAAGCGCGAAGGCGAGCGTTGGATCGTTGAAGAGGCGGACGTCGAAACGCGCCCGATCTACCTGCGCGAGGGAGGCGCGGTGAAGGAACTGAGCAAGCCCGACGCGGCTGTGACGGCGTCCATCGCGCCTGCGCATAAGGGTACGCTGGCTTGGGTCGAGCAGCCTGCCGGCGCGATCGATTCACGCGTCCATAGCTATTTTGTCTGGGCGGGGTACGATCCGGCGAGCGCGCTCGTGAACGCGGCGCAAATATGGTATGCGCGGCCGCTCCTCGCCAGCGCGGGGTTCGGCGAACTGCCTTTGCTGTCCGCGACCGCGCCTTATCGCGCGGGCGCCACACCCGATAATTTCATCGACATCCCCGCGGGGCCTGCGCCGATGCGCGCGCTGGCGGACCTCTACAGCTATTCCAGCAATACCGTTGTCGTCGTGAAGGCCACGGGCGCGCAGATCATCGACTGGCTCGAAGAAGCCGCGCGCATCTTCAAGATCATCGACCCTTCGGCCGGGCAGCCCCAGGCGCTTATCGACACGCGCATGCCCTCCTACAACTTCGATGCGATTGCCGGGCTCACCTATGCTATCGACGTGATGAAGCCTTCGCGGCGCGTTGTCGATGTTCGCTTCGAGGGAAAGCCGATCGGCCTCGATCGTGAGTTCGCCGTGGTCGCGAACAGCTATCGCGCCGATGGCGGCGGCGATTTCGCCGCTCTGGCCCGCGCGCAGGTCATCTTGCGCGCCCCCGACACCAACCGCGATGCCGTCCTGCGCTACTTCAAGGCAAGCCAAACCGTAACGGCGCCCGGAGCGTTTCCATGGACGTTCGCCAAAACGGGCAGGGCGGCGTCCGTCTATTTCGACACCGGCAAAGCCGCTGTGCCTCTTATTGCCGGGTTCGCCGGAATGACCCTCCTGGGCGATGGAGCCCCTGGTTACGTTCGCGTGGGCATAATATTGTCTTGAGGCTGAAACCCATCACGAATGCCGCCGCCGGGCTTGGCCGTGAACGGCGTCGCTGCCACTCGGTGCGCGCCGCAGCTGCGAGGGCGCCCTAATCCTCCGCAGCCTTCGTCCACATGGCCAGCGACGCCATCCTTTCCGCTGGCGTGCCGGCGAGCGCAAACTGTGCACAATATCGCTGAAGTTGTGTAAATCTTGGCTTCAGCTTGACCAAAATCAATACCTCTCGATTTAGTTGGTTTAATAGCGAATCATCGCGTCACGGCACAGACGGGCTCAAATGAACCAGATCAACTCTAAATTCACCTCATTTACCAAGAATGCCCGGCAGAGCGGCGGCATGGCCCGCCTCGATGAGCTGAACAGGATCCTCCGCAAGCTGCAGACCGATTCACCCGGGATCGAGTCCAGCGCGCTGATTTCCGAGGACGGGCTGATGATCGCCCGCGCCGAGACCGTGAACATGGAAGAAACGCGTGTCGCCGGCATGACCGCGACGCTGCTCAACCTGGGCACCCGCGCGGCCGCGGAACTGTCCCGCGGCGCCGTGCAGGAAGTGATCGTGCGCGGCGAATACGGCTACGCCGTGGTGATCAGCGCCGGCCGTGGCGCGCTTCTGCTCGCCGTCACGAACGAAACCTCGAAGCTTGGCCTTGTCTTCTTCGACATGCGCGAAGCCATCCGGGCGCTGCAGCAAGTCCTTTAAGCCGCTTCCCTTACCTCGCCGCATCGTTGTTGTTAGGAGCTGCTCATGGCGGATACAGTGCTGTTCGACAACGGCGCCCACCGTAACATCCTGCTCGAGGATTCCGGCGGGGTTGGCCTCGCAGTGCAGGCGAACCAGCACCTCATCGTGCACAATGGCGAGGCCATGCTGCTCGATCCCGGCGGGCACAAGGTCTATTCCAAGGTCATGGCCAAGACCTTTTCGGCGCTTGGCGGCGGCTATCTGCGCTACCTGTTCCTCTCGCACCAGGACCCGGACATCGTCGCGGCCACCAATGGCTGGCTGATGACCACCGACGCCACGGCGTACATCTCCGCGCTATGGGTGCGCTTCGTGCCGCATTTCGGCCTTGACCATCTGGTGGAGGACCGGCTCCTGCCCATCCCCGACGAGGGCGGGAGGTTCGAAATGGGCGGTGAAACGTTGATCGCGCTGCCCGCGCACTTCCTGCACAGCGAGGGCAATTTCCAGCTCTACGACCCGGTCGCGAAGATCCTGTATACCGGCGACCTCGGCGCCTCGCTCGGCGAGGATTACATCGAAGTCACCGATTTCGACGCGCACCTGCAATACATGGAAGGCTTCCACCGCCGCTACATGACCAGCAAACGCGTCATGAGCGCCTGGGCCGACATGGTGCGCACGCTCGACATCGACATCATCGCCCCGCAGCACGGCGCGCTGTTCCGCGGCAAGCCGATGGTCGAGAAATTCATCGATTGGTGCGCCGACCTCGATTGCGGCATCGACCTGATCACGCCGCTGTTCAAGGTGCCGGCATAGCAGCCGTGGAAAGCGCTTCCGTGAACGCCGAACTTCCCGACGCCTTCCCGCCCGCCCCGCCCCTGGCCGGCGAAGGCGCGCCCGCCTTGCTCGTGGCCGCGCTCGCCGCCATTGGCGCCGCGCTGGCCGCTGTTTCCGCCTCGATCTGGCTGGCCCCGCCCGTGACGCCGCCGAAACCGGTGACCAAAGTGGTGCACGAAAAGTCACTGCCGCCGCGCGCTATCATTCGGGTGCCTGTGCCCGCGCCGGCGCGGGCGCCCGAATGGGTGCCGGTGCTCATGCCGACGCCCGCCCCCGCGCC
>CAVXRT010000027.1:0-509784 GCA_963764115.1 uncultured Alphaproteobacteria bacterium | reverse complement strand
AACCCCGCCTACAACACCGATCGCGGACCGGTCAATCTTTTCGCCGGGCGCTTCCACTGGACGTTTTAGACGGGTTGGCTCGGCATTCGTCGATCGCGAATGGAGAGCCGGACAACTGCCAGTTTAGCCCCGGAGCGCGGTGGTCGCATCGCCGACAAGGATTCAGCCCATCGGCTCCAAGGAACTAACGGATCGCCGGATGAGTAGGAATAATGCGATCAGCAGCAGCCTCCGGAGGCCGCACCAGAGGTCTCGCCGGTCTCGAATGGCATGGCCGTCCCGCAACCGGCGAAGATGCCGTAATGACGGGAGAAGTCGCCGATAAACTCGAAGTAGGGCGCAAAGCGGGTGTCTTTCAGCATCTTCCAGGTGTTGCCGCATACCGGAAACACCTTGCCGCGCTCGATAGCGTGATGCTTGTCGAGGACAAAGACATCGCCCGCATGTTCGATGCCACCCTTATAGATAACCGCCTGTCCATAGTCTTCACATAGGGGTTCGAGATCGTCGAGCTTGAACAGCCGGTATGTGGCCGAGAAGAACTTTGCCGGTCCGAGCTTTTCCTTAAGCCTTTCATCGGTCACGCCGATCGGCCGATCCGAAACGAGGCGGGGATCGCGAAAACCGGCCTGTTTTGCGAGCGTATGGAAATCGTTCCAATAGAGCGCTCCGCCCAGGCACTCGCCGTAGAGAATCGGGTCCGCCCTGACCGCATCGGGCAACCGGCGGTCGGCGTACACATCCGCAAAGTACATTTCGCCGCCGGGCTTGAGAAGGTCATAGGCGCCCTCGAAGACAGCAAGCTTGTCCGTCGAGAGATTGATGACGCAGTTCGACACGATAACATCGAAACTATTGGGCTTTAAACCGAGGTCGCCGAGCTGTTCGATATAGCCTTCCAGAAACCTGACATTGGAGGTCTGAAACCCGAACCGATCGCGGTGCCAGTCGAGGTGAGCGCGGGCGACAGCAATCTGCTCCGCTGTCATGTCGACGCCGATAATCTCACCTGCAGGCCCGGCAAGTTGAGCGAGCGCGTAGGCGTCCCTGCCCGAGCCACTGCCGAGATCGAGCACGCGCCTGCCCGTAAGTTCCAGCGGGGTCAAAAGCCCGCAGCCGTAATATTTGGCCTGCACCTCGTCATGAATATTGGAAAGAAGTTGCTCAACGTAGCCCGGCACATCGCCGGGTGTGCAGCAGGCCTGCGTTTTGAGGTCGGCCGAGGTCTGCAACGTCTTACCGTAATAATTTTTGACGGCTTCGATATTCAAGGCATCGCACTCCCAATAGTTTCGCACCGCTGGCCGCGCCATTGTGTACTATATTTATAAGTCGAAATCGCAGATTTGTATCTCAAGCTTTGCGGTTGCAACGTGCAATGCAGCGACGTGTCTCATGCTGTGGCAAAAAGCCAAGGCCGCGATAAGCGGCGAGGTTGCAACTCTTTGCAATGAGGATTGCCATGAGTAACCCCCTTCCAAGCGACAGCGTGAGCGAGCATCGTCTCCCGCATAAGATCACCGCGGAAGCGCTCGGGACGGGGTTTCTGGTCGCCGCCGTAGTCGGTTCCGGCATCATGGCCGCAAAGCTCGCGGGCGGAAACCAGGCGCTCGCGCTCCTTTGCAATACGATCCCGACCGGCGGGATCCTTGTTGTGCTGATCATCGTGTTCGGGGGCATTTCGGGTGCGCACTTCAATCCGGCCGTTACGGCCGCCTTCTGGATACGCAAGGAACTCACCGGCAAAGAGGCCGTGAGCTTCGTGGCGGCCCAGATCGCAGGCGGCATCCTCGGCACACTCGCCGCCCATCTTATGTTCGATGAAACGCTGTTCCAGCTCTCGCTGAAGACGCGGAGCGGACCCACGCAATGGTTTTCGGAGTTCGTGGCGGCATTTGGCCCATCGCGACAAACGGTGTTATTCAGCTTTCAGGCTAGTCCCGACGTTGGCCAATTTTGCGCCAAAAGGATGTTCGCCTCTCACACCCTGAAAGGAAGGTCGGGGTCGGAGCACTAAATCGCTCCCGTTGCTTCCAATTGTTGCCGCGCATGCGCGCGTGAAGGTCGTGATGCGCGCCCCTTAGGCCGCTCTGCGCTTCATCACATTGGCCGTGAGCAATAGCGCGACGACGGCGATCACGGCCCAAGTCCCCAATCTGATTCCGTTTTTTGCGGCCGCCTCCTCAGGCGCCACGTTCTCATATGAACCTGCGGTGCCGGTTTCAGCTGCCTGTTCCTCCATGTCGGTCTCACGGCAGGCCTGTGCCCAATGCTCTTCCTGCCGCCCTTCCGGGCGGCCTTCGCGCTCCCACAATGCACGCGCACGCTCTCGTATGCGCCGCTCTCTGTCGAGCGGCGCCGTCGCCGCTTGGAGTGTTTCCGCCGCCTGCACGGCGACCGGTTTTCTCGTCACCTCGCGCACCAACATGGACGTGCCTCCCTTTTGACCTGACGGGTACTTTTACTTACGATTTATCGCACCCCGACACAGACAATGTGAGAGGGAAACCAGTATCGGGAGCGTTGTTCCTGTCTTCGCCCAACCTCCAGCGTTGCTTTATAGATGCATCATTTTTCGCCCTTGAAAAGTTTACCGCCTCAAGTTCGAAGTTCATGAAAATCGGTTCGCGGACCCAACCCTGCCTCGTCTCACTCCGCCACGACAGCACCTCTAAAGACCCGGGCGCTGCATTAACGCCCCACTCCCGGTCACAATCCAGTCCATCGGAATATCGTGGGCCTCAGGATAAATGGTCGAAATTAAGCCCTTGGGATATCCAACGCCGATTGCGAGCGACCTTGGACGGAGGTGAGCGAGGGTGCGGTCGAGGAAGCCTCCGCCATAGCCGAGGCCATAACCGGCAGAGTCAAATCCGACGAGTGGAGCGATAATGATCGTTGGGATGACGGAGGCTCCGCCGGCTGGCAGCGGGATGGTACCGAAGCCCTGCTCCATCTGCGCTCCGGGTCGCCACTCGCTAAACAAGAGCGGCTACCCCACTCCAGCCACGACAGGCAAAGCGACGCGAACACCCTTCTTGCACAACGTCGTCATCCAAGGCCTTAGGTCCGGCTCGCCTCGAACCGGCCAATAGACGCTGACCGTGATCCCAGGCGCGATGGCTAGGAAAGCGTCGAGATCGCGTGCGATGCGGGCGGCGTGCGCTAACCGCTCATCCGAGGACATCGCCAACCGTGCTGCGATCAGGCGCTCGCGTTCAGATTTGTGCCAGCGAGCGACGTCACGCGTTTGTTGCGGATCGAAGGGCATGCCGAAATACGATGGATCGAACTCATCCATGAAACAAGGCGGGGAGGCGAACTGGCGGGGGCCGTCCTCATCGTCTTCGCCGGTGCTATTGCGACTCATGGGGCGTTTTCCTCATAAGCTCTTTCTGGGGCTAGAGCGCCCGTCATGAGAACACCGGACGACCAGAACGTGCACCCTCGCCGTCGCTAAACTGGGCAGGCAGGTGATAGAGATTCTGAAGATGGCCTAACGAACTCTCTCAGGCGCTGCGAGGCGGCGCAGGCCCAGACGGCAGGTCCATAAAACGATCCGGAGCCCGATCGCCCCCCGGCCACAACCACCCGCTCCGACCACGGCCTCAGTTGTCCCCGCGCGTGAGAGGCTCGCGGGGAAGCTGGGTCAAAGAAGCGCCTCGATCCGGGCTTGTAGCTCCTCTGGCTTTGTCAACGGCGCGTAGCGTTCAACGACGGAGCCATTGCGATCGACCAGGAACTTCGTGAAGTTCCATTTGATT
Organism: uncultured Alphaproteobacteria bacterium; assembly: GCA_963764115.1. Lineage (GTDB taxonomy): Bacteria > Pseudomonadota > Alphaproteobacteria > Rhizobiales > Rhodomicrobiaceae > Rhodomicrobium. The sequence continues at coordinate 506,020 of CAVXRT010000027.1, read as the reverse complement.
GATTCTGATCCCAAGAGACCACGCTTGGCATGTTTCAGAAACCCGAAGAGCGGATGGGCGTCCTTGCCATTGACATCAACCTTGCTGAAAAGCGGGAAAGTAACCTTGTAGGTGAGCGAGCAGAAGTTTTTGATCTCCTCGGCATCACCGGGTTCCTGGCCGCCAAACTGATTGCACGGGAAAGCCAGTACCTCAAAGCCGCGCGCGGTGTATTTCTTATGAAGCTCTTCCAGCCCCGAATATTGCGGCGTGAATCCACACTTGCTGGCGGTGTTTACGATCAACAGCACCTTGTCCTGAAATTTCTTCAGAGGAACCTCCTCACCCGAAAGCGACGTGGCGGAAAAATCATAAACGGTTGTCACGTGACACCTCTCCCGGCGAGTCCCAGGGATGACGTACCAGCTTCTCTATTCTTTTGTCACCGTCCATCCGCGTCGTGCGCCTCATGAGAGACCAAATCTCTAAGCCGCTACCAGCGGACCCTGCCTTTCAATTCCCTGGTAACAATAAAAAAAAGAGCCGCGGAGCGGCTCACAACTCCACGGCTTTTGTCTAGGTCTACCTACCCTTGGTATCAGACGCCGTAGGGCACCAGCGGCACAATTGTAATACCGATAGCTAATGCGATCGCCGTCCATTCCATGATGCCGAGGTTACGTACCATTGCCATGTGTAGTCTCCATCTCCGCTCTATTCCTGACAACCAAGCTAGGGTATTTGGTCATCACAAAAAACTAAGAAGGCCGTGAGCTGAGCCGCCCCTCAGCACGCAAAATCGTGATGAGGAACGAGGCCCCGCCTCGCACGACGCCCTCGTCCAATCATTCCGCATCGCTCTCGCCCCCGATCAGGAGGTGATGCCGAAGCCGATTATCACGATACAGCCGGATGGCACCGGACCTTGTGCTTTAGGCGCGCGCGTAGTTGATGCATGCATTGGTCCGCGAAGCCGGAGTGTCAGCCCCTGAAAGGGCAAATGCCAAGGGCGCGGAGGCCCGCGTGCTCAAGGTCGACCGTCCGCCGGCCGCCAAGCCCAATGCTGGAGCAGAGCTGGTCATATGTGATGCCGCGAAGGCGAATTGCGAGCCGCTCCCGGAATATGAAGAAATTCGTTTCCATACTTCGGATGCGTCAGCCGAGGCTGCGCGCAAGATCCCACAGCGGCGCCGCAAACGCAACTACGGCGCCACTTCGTAGATCTGCGTGCTTGCTCGCGTGCTTCTCTCTGCTCGCGGAAATCGTGAAATAAGCGCAAATCTCGCTCGGATCTGTTCGGGAAAACCAGTTTAACCGATTGATTTTTCTCGGCCGTAAGAGCAGCCATTCGGGAGCTAAACCATTGTTTTTATGAAAGAACGTAGGGCCTGAAAATCCGCGTGTCGCTGGTTTAATGCAGCCCCCGGTCATGATTTAAAATCAATGACTTAGATCGCTCTCAGGCTTTCACTTGGCTTGAACGGCAATCGAACTCGGGAGAATCAAATCGCTTTTGTTCTTCGCTGGCAAAGTGCCGGTCCGGCCCATAGCCCGGATATCTCACGAGAGATAGGTGCATCGGGGCTCTGAATCAGCGAAAGTTCCTCTGCAACAAAGGCTTCGGCTAGAGCAGAGGAGGTCCCCGATGCTGACAGAGTGTAGTCCGGATTCTTTCGATTTCGCCAGCCTCGGAAGCCGGAAAGTCACAGCGGCTTTCGACGGCGGCGCCATCACTTCGAACGCAGGCGCATTGCTTTTACGAGAGACCGATCGCGGTATAGGCCTGTCCCGGCAGGTTTCGGCTTGTTTCATGGATGGCCGCAGGCAGGACCGCGTCGAGCACGCGGTCGAGACGCTGGTTGCCCAGCGCATTCATGGCATCGCGCTTGGCTACGAGGATCTGAACGACCACGATGACCTGCGCCATGATCCCGTACTGGGCCTTGTCTCGGGCAAGGCGGAAGCGCGCCGCGCCGATTGCGCGGTGCTGGCGGGAAAGTCGACGCTGAACCGGCTCGAGCACGCGCCAAGGACGAACGAAGACCGCTATCGCAAGCTCAGCGTGGACGAAGGCGCGATGAAAAGGCTGTTCGTCAGCCTTTTTCTCGAGAGCCATCAAACGTCGCCCGCACGCATCATCCTCGATCTCGACGCCACCGACGATCCCATCCATGGCGATCAGGAAGGCCGGTTCTTCCACGGCTATTACAAATGCTACTGCTATCTGCCGCTTTACATTTTCTGCGGACGGGAGCTGCTTTTGGCGAAACTCAGGCCTGCGAACATCGACGCCTCGGCTGGCTCCAAGGAGGAGGTCGCCTTTATTGTCGCTCAGATCCGGGAGCGCTGGCCAAACGTTGACATCTGGCTTCGGGCGGATTCCGGCTTCTGCCGCGAAGAGTTGATGGCCTGGTGCGAGGACAACGGGGTTCACTACGTCTTCGGCCTTGCCCGCAACGCAAGGCTCGAAGCTTCGATCGCAGACGAACTGGCCGAGGCTTGCGCCAAAGCCAAGGACAGCGGCAAACCCGAACGCATCTTCAAGGAGCTGCGCTACCAAACCCACAAGAGCTGGTCCCGAGAGCGCCGGGTGGTGGCGAAGGCGGAGCACCTCTTGAAAGGCCCCAATCCGCGCTTCATCGTCACTTCGCTTCCGCGCGAAGCCTTTGCAGCACAGGAGCTTTACGAGAAAATCTACTGCGCGCGCGGCGAGATGGAGAACCGCATCAAGGAATGCCAGCTCGACCTCTTCGCCGACAGGACCTCGGCGGCAAGCTTGCGCGCCAACCAGCTGAGACTGTGGTTCGCGTCGCTCGCTTACGTGCTCATGACCGCCTTGCGCCGCCTGGCCTTGCAAGGAACAGAACTGGCCCAGGCCACCGCCGGAACCATCCGCCTCAAACTTTTGAAACTCGGCGCCCTCGTCACCGTCAGCGTGCGCCGCGTCAAGATCGCCATCGCCTCCGCCTGTCCGCTGAAAGGCGTGTTCGTCAACGCTCACCGCCGATTGTGTCCCACCGCATGATGCGCCGGCTCAAGCCCGCCCCCTGAGCAAAGATACAATCCGAAACTTCGAGCGTCCGGTTCTCCAAACCGGGGCAAAAGCTGCGCCTATTAAGCGCCTGCTCCAGCTTTTAGCGGTTCCGCATAGACCAGCACTCGCGGATCACGACGTTGGTGAGATATGCGGGATAGGGACGTGACCAGCGCGGCCAGCCTTCTTATCAAGCAAGGGGCACCACGCATGGCGAGCGGCTTCATGACGACGCGAACACTTGCGCCCTTGGCGGCGCCGTTCCGCTCTGGCAACAGATTTGGCTATTCATTCGGTTCCTACGCGGCTGACGGAAACGAAGCGATCCCTTATAGTCCGGCTGCGTTTCAGTTCCGATCGGGGGATTTGGCAAGGAGGCCGCTTTGCGTGCTTGAAAACGTGGTTCGCGCGGCCCGGCGGCAGGCCCAATCATTGACTATTGCTGGTCTCGTACTCGGCACATTATTCTTTTCCGCTTCGCTCACACCAAGTCTCGTGCCCCGAAACGCGCTCACTCAAGGCGCGCTCGCCGGAGGCTGTTTTGCAATCGGATACGGGCTTGGCGTTTTTCTGCGCTGGCTGTGGCGCTACCTGGAATTGCCGGAGCTGGCGCCGCGGACCCGTTCGATTGCCACCATAGTAACGGCAGTTCTGTGCCTGGCCATTGCCGTCCTCTTCCTGTGGTGGGCGGCAGATTGGCAGAATTCGATCCGCACGGTATTCGGCATGGAGCCAGTCGAGTTGGCCCGTCCTTTCACTTTGTTCGGCATCTCGATCGCGACATTCCTGGCGCTTTATCTCCTCGCATACATGTTCAAGCTGCTGACGCTGTGGGTTTTTAGGTATAGCCAACGCTATATTCCGGTAAAGGTCGCAAAAGTCGTCGCCATCACTGTGGCGGTGCTCTTGTTCTGGTCGATCGCCAGTCAGGTGTTCTTCCGCGCAGCCTTTTCGGCGCTGGAGTTTTCTTTCCGTCAGTATGACGCGTTGTTGGAGCCTACTCGCAAGCAGCCTACGGACGCCCAAAAAACGGGAAGTCCGGCGTCGCTGGTGAATTGGCGTGAGCTTGGCCGGGCAGGCCGCGAGTTCGTGGCGTCCGGCCCGCACGCCCAGCAGATCAGCACTCTCAGCGGACGCCCGGCGATGGAGCCGATCCGAGTGTATGTCGGATTGCAAGGAGGAAGGACGGCGCAAGAACGCGCAAAGCTCGCGCTCGGAGAACTCAAGCGGCAAGGCGGATTTTCCCGCTCAGTCCTGATCGTCATCATGCCCACAGGGAGCGGATGGATTGATCCAGCGGCGATGAATTCGGTCGAATATCTCCACGAGGGCGACATCGCGAGCGTTGCGATTTAGTACTCCTATCTCAACAGCCCCTTATCATTGCTGGTTCAACCGGAATATGGCGCCGAGGCCGGACGCGCGCTTTTCGTCGAGATCTATCGGTATTGGACGGCGCTGCCGAAAGACAAGCGCCCGCGCTTCTATGTGCACGGTTTGAGCCTTGGCGCCTTGAACTCGGCGCGGTCCTTCGATCTTTTCGACATTATCGGCGATCCGATCGCGGGAGCCGTATGGAGCGGCCCGCCATTCGCAAGCCGGGCCTGGCGCTCCATCACCGACGGCCGCAATGACGGCTCGCCCATGTGGCTACCAGAATTTAGAGATAGCCGCATCGTTCGATTCATGAATCAGAACGGCTCGATGGTTCCGCCCGATACCCCCTGGGGGCCGATGCGCCTCGTGTATCTCCAGTATGCGAGCGACGCGATCACGTTTTTCGACCCCCGCGATGCCTTTCGGCGTCCGGCCTGGATGGTCGCGCCGGTGGGGCCGGATGTTTCGCCGAAGCTCAGATGGTATCCGATTGTCACGATGCTGCAACTTGCCGTCGACATGCCGATGGCCATGCAAGCACCGCCCGGTTATGGCCACGTCTTTGCGCCTGAGCATTATGTCGATGCATGGGTGACGGCCACCGATGTCCGGACATGGACATCCGAGAGCCTCGCAAAGCTCAAGCGATTCCTTGGCGAAGAGGCAAGGCGCGCAATGAGGGCCGGCGATGGCGCGTACACCGACCGAGGCGGATAGGAGTTCCTTGCTCAACACCGTCCGCAGTCGATCAGCGTGCCGGAGTTGAGTGCGATGCGCTCAGCGACGATTGAACTCGCCGAGCAAATATCCGCTTGGGATCATTCTTGCTCATTCGGAATTCGAGAACTTCGGCGGCAGCCTGGAAGTGGAAAGAATCCTCGTCGTGAAGCCTGAAGTTTGTCGGGCGCAATCTAACACGGGGAGGGCAGAGAGGGCGGTAGACCTGCCGTGACTGCAGCACCTTCGAATGCGGACGTGCGACCAACGAGATAGAGAGAACCCCGATCCGAAATCGCCGGCAAAACTTGGAGCGGTCATTTTGCTCGCTTGACGAAACATACGCATACTGAAACGCCAGCCGCCCGTTGAAGAGCTTGCGCCGGTATAATTTCCGAGCCAGTGAAGTAGCATTGGAAGCGATTGCACGGCCAGAACGCACCGAAGAACCCACGGCGACTGCCACAAAGGTTAGAAAATGGCACGGATCACGATCGTTCATACCACCACATATCGATATCGGAATCCGGTCGGATTGACCCGGCACCGGATGATGCTGAGACCGGACGACAGCCACGACCTGCGTTTGCACGAAGCAACCCTGGCGATCGATCCCTCTCCCGCCTCAATCCGCTGGGCGCACGACGTCTTCAACAACTCCATCTGCCTTGTCGAATGGCCCTCCTCCCTGCGGACGGAGCATCTCACGATCGTCTCGACGCTCGACCTGACCCATTATCCGGGAGGGCCGGCGTTGCCGGACTATACGCTCGACCCCTTGGCGGAAGTTCTGCCGTTTTCATACCCCGAGCAGGAGATTCCGGATTTCGCGAACCTTGCCAAGCCTCAACAGCCGGATCCGGGCGGCTTCATCGCAGCATGGGCGCGCCGCTTCGTTCCCGAGCCTGGAAAGACACCGACCTTGAAGATGCTGGCTGCCATGAGGAGGGCACGCAGACCGCAGCTGAAACCCTCACGCTCGGCTCCGGCACGTGCCGCGATTTTGCGGTTCTGATGATGGAGGCTTTGCGCAGCCTCGGGCTGGCCGCCCGTTTTGTCACGGGCTACCTCTACGACGATACGTTGGGAGAAACGAGGGGCGGCGGCAGCACTCATGCGTGGTGCAGCGTCTACTTACCGGGGGCGGGCTGGGTCGAGTACGATCCGACCAACGGCCTTCTCGCCGGGGCCAATCTGGTGCGCGTCGGGGTCACGCGGACGGCCGCGCAGGCGAGCCCGATCTCGGGTGGCTACATCGGTGAGCCCAACGACACGCTAGGGCTCGAGGTTTGTGTCGCTGTCGGCGCTGTTCCGATCTAAAGCAGGGGGCTTCATACATTGCCCCCAGGTTCGGCTTCACAACCTCGGACACAAAGGACCCGCATATGGATATAGGATCCGATCCGGATCGCCCCGGTTCCTATGTTTCGACTGGCCATCTTCCGCCGCCGGACCGTGTTGCGGCTCTGGTGGATGCGGCTTATGGGAAGTTCAAGTCGAATTGCGAGGGCCAAAGGTCGTCCGTTTATCCCTCCCTTGCAGCCGTACGGGAAGACTTGTTCGGCATATGTGTTGCTGGAACTGGCGGACGCCTCTACGTAACGGGAGACGCGGAATACGAATTCCCGATCATGAGCGTGTCCAAGCCTTTTGTGTTCGCCCTGGTGTGCGAAGCTCTCGGCGCTGAGGCAGCGCGAGACAGGGTCGGGGTCAATGCGACCGGACTTCCGTTCAATTCGCTGGATGCTCTCGAACTGAGCGCGGACGGCAGAACAAATCCAATGGTCAACCCCGGCGCAATTGCAGCAACCAGTCTCGTTCCAGGCGCGACATACCGCGAGAAGTGGCAGTTCATACAGGACGGTTTGTCACGCTTTGCCGGACGGCCTCTCGCCTTGAACGAGCCGGTCTTCGCCTGTGCTTCCGAGAGCAACATCCGGAACCGGGAAATTGCCGCGCGCCTGGGGGCCTTGCGCCAGCTTTCGCTCGACCCGGTCGAGGCGGTCGATCTTTACACGAGGCAGTGCTCACTCGATGTCAGCGCAAAGGACCTGGCTGTGATGGGCGCCACTTTGGCCGATGGCGGTGTGAACCCGGTTACCAGGCAGCGCGTGATCACCGCGCAAAGCTGCAAATTTGCGCTCGCGGTGATGGCGACGGCGGGCCTCTACGAAAATTCGGGAGACTGGCTTTACGATGTCGGGCTGCCCGGCAAGAGCGGGATCAGCGGCGGGATTGTGACGGTCTCGCCCGGCAAAGGCGCTCTCGGCACTTATGCGCCGCCGCTGGACGAAGCCGGCAACAGCGTGAAGGGGCAACTCGTAGCCCGATATTTATCGGGGCGGCTGGGGCTCAATCTCTTTGCTTCGAAGCCCGAAGCATGAGGCATTGACATGATCGCGAGGCCGATCCTATTGGACGAGCCAGCCAATGGCCACTGCGTTGGCCAGATCAAAAAGGCGGAGACGAGAGGCAGGATGATGAACGCCGTCGGCGCGGCGCCATGCGCTTTCGTGATTGCCGTCATATTGGCGATCGCAGTCGGCGTTGCGCCAAGGCTGATACCGCCGAACCCGGCCGTGATGACGGCCGCGTCGTAAGTCGCTCCCATCGCTGGAAAAACGGCGAACACCATGTAGAGAACGGCGACGGCAGTTTGCAGTGCAAGCACCGCGACCAAAGATGGCCCGAGGCCTCCCAACGTCCAAAGTTGCATGCTCATCAAAGACATGGCTAAAAATACGTTCAGCGATAGATCGGAAACAAGCGCGAGCGCACGCGTGCGGGAGGGCCAGCGCATTTGAGGAAAGAGGCGTGGGACGGTGTTGGTGAGGGCAATTGCCGTGAGCAGGCAAGCGACAAACAGAGGTAGTTTCAGACCCGCTTGCACCAGCACTTCGTGCAGGGAAAAGCCGATCAGGATCGCGACGTTGAGGAGCAGTATCGTCTTAAGTAACTGGATGTGATTGATATCGTCCTTGACTGTATCGTCGGGCAACCCCAAAGAGTTGAGCTTGCAAGCCCGCACAGCGGTGACGTTTATACGGACCCGCGCGCGTGCGAATCCGTTTTGAGTTCCCTCACACCTGGATCAATGTTAGGCGGCCTTTCGCACAAAACGGAAGGAGAACGTCGGGGATAATGGCCGAGCCGGGCAGCCGGCACCAGTAAAATCAACACCTTAGCCGAACTTTACGGTTAAAAGCCTGTAACAAAATAGGCACCCTGTAGGCACCGCGGTCAAGTTGCCTGCCCTTTCTGGTGCCTGGTTTAGGTACTCAAGAAAAAAGCACGAACAAGATGCTCGCCTTTGATAAGGTCGGTGTGGCTCTAGCGGCCGTGGTCGACTTATTCTGAAGCGGTAAGCTATCCCAACATGAATTTACTCCGCGAGTTGCAGCTCTTAGGGCAAACGCCATGAGCGGCCTCGGCTTGTGCAAAGATCGCTCCGTGCTCACTGCTGTCAACACCGCTTCGCGCCGCGTGCCGCGGTGACCTTCGGTCAGTGTTGACAGCCGCTCCGCGCGGCGCGTTCCGGAAAGTGCGCCGGGACGGAGAAACGCCTCTCATCCGAACATATGTGGACGGCCCCATGGCAAGCACTTTTTTGCTTTGAACGATTTGGTCGGCTGCAGTCATATGTCCGGCCTTTAACGCGAAGGTTTAGTTCGCTGGCCCTGATGAAGTCCGAAGACCTGGGTTCCTACCAAGGCCGGCCAAGCGCGGCGGGCGCAAGCGCGAGGTGAACGTCCGGGAAGCTATGAATGGGGTCATGTATGTCCTGAGCACGGGTTGCCAGTGGCGAGCGATCCCGAAGGACTTGCCGCCCAGAAGCACGGTGTTCGCCTACCTGGATTTATGGAGCTACGACGGCACACTGGAGCGTATCCATCACGAGCTTTATGTCAGATGCCGCGAGCAGGCGGAACATGAAGCGAGCCCCACAGCCTCTATCATCGATAGTCAAAGCGTGAAGAGCGCGGAAAAAGGGGGGCCTCGATCGACCCGGATGGCTACGATGCAGGAAAGAAAATCAAGGGTAAGAAGCGGCATATTCTTGTAGATACGCTCGGTCTTCTGCTGCACGCCATCGTTCATCCAGCCGATATACAGGACCGCGACGGCGGCATCCTTGTGCTGTCGACGCTGTTCGGCCTGTTCCCATTTCTGAAAAAGCTCTTTGCCGACGGCGGCTATCAAGGACCGCAATTTCGGGAAGCCCTCGCCAAGGCGCTGCCTCAGCTCAACGTCGAAATCGTCAAGCGCTCCGATCAGGCCAAGGGTTTCGAAGTCCTGCCCAAACGTTGGATCGTCGAGAGAACCTTCGCGTGGCTCAACCGATGCCGCAAACTCGCCAAGGACTTTGAAAACCTCACCCGGACAGCGTTGACTTTCGTAAAACTCGCTTCCATCCGCATTATGCTCAGGAGACTTTGTAATCCTTCATGAACTTCGTGGACAGACTCTAACAGCATTTAGGAGATTTTGACCTTGTGAGATGTCAATGCCTTTACAGTCAGGGTTAAGAGGGCAAGGCGGCCTTCCAGCGCCCCCTTCTTGTTCCATCACACATTCACGAAAGTGTCACACAGCGGACCTAGCCTGATTGCCAGTCTCCTTGTCCGTTTCCATTCGCACGTCGCGGATCAGGCATTCACCCCACTCATCCCGTGCCTGATCCGTATTTCCGATGGAATTTAAAGGAGGGCAAGCAAGCTTAACAGCGAAGGTTGTGCAGCAATCGGGATAGCGCCACGGCCGTGCCTTGTCAGGGAGCGCAAATGATTCGGTTTGCAGCTTTAGTTGCCGGTAGTCTAGCGTTAGCGCCCATCCTCACCGCCTCTTCCGAACCTCTCATCGAGATTCTTGTGAACTTCATTATCCTTGCTGGCGGCATTGGCATCCTGGGAGCAGCTTCCCGTCCTTACGAGCAGGAAGATGATATTGAGGTCCGCTGAGCCCGTGGCGGTCAGGTTTGGGCTCGCAGCATTTGCGGAATAGGATCTGTGCTGAATGGTCGGCGAGCGATCCTGGCTGCGTGAAAAGTGTCATGGAACCCGTTCACGAACTCGAAGCCGAGCGCGACCATGAGCGCAACTCCGAGAAGTACAAGGGCGCTCAGAGCTAATGGCTCTCCCACACTATTTGTATCAGTGATGATACCGTAGGCGGCGTAACCGAGGCCCGAGACCAGCAGGAGCATAAAGACCAGAGTTGCGCTTACATGAGTTTTTTTGATCAAGATTCGGTTTCACTACCTCAGGTGCGGCCAGGGCAGCATCGTGCATGGTCGTATCGGACATGATCGATCTCCGTTTTTATGGAAGGCTAGATCGTCTCGGCATCCGACCGCAAGCCATTCAAAAACGATCTAACGTTCATGCGACTTCTTCGGGTTCCATTTCTGGCTTTCGTCTGGCCCCTTGAACGCGAGCATCCACGTCGGGCAACTCAAAGTAGCGCAGAGCCTCCGCTAGCGCGATTGATGGCCGGGCTTATAAAGAAGCAAGTTCGTCGACGCGTTGAGAGATATTTGGCAACTCGGCCTGTGCCTGCTCTTGAGAATAACCGTTCACTGTGATGGGCGGGTATGACTTTAGTCGAGCTTCCCGGAGGCAGGTTCGCTGGCGCGCTTGCGGTCCGAACTTGCTTCCGGCTGTGCCAGCGTCTTAACAATCCAGGGGTTGGGCTGCTGCCGCTTTGCGGGGCATGCGCTCCCAAATACCTGCACGACGCGGAAGATTTCCTGCCCGCCATCCAGCTTCCAGCCCGCCGCGCCGATACCGATCTCATGCGCCCGCTTTTGGAGGAGATTTGCGTTATGGCCTGGCGACTTCTTCCAGCCGTCCATGGCCCTGTGCGTAAGTTCCTCGGCAGGCATTGCTTGCGGATGGCGGAAAGAACTCCAGACGTTCTCCGAGATAAAGCAGTACTTGTATCCTTGGGCGGAGACGCGTTTGGGGGGATTTTTGCCGTCCGCAGTGTGTCCCATTTTCTCGTGCTCGGCGAGATAGACGGCATAGGCGGTAGCGGCGGCCTCCAGGGCGGCGTTCTCCTGGAGTTGCGGAATGTTCTGCAACGCGCGGTAGGCGTTGGTCTCAGCGAGAACTGCGGCTTTGACCGCGCCCGCGTCCAGCGGCGCTTCCTCGGCGCTCGCTGACGCCGCGACGCAGGCCGAGAGGACGAGCGCCAAGAAATCGTGTTTGCGGCTGTGAGGCATAACCGTCCAAGTGGGAATCTCAATCTTAGCAAGCGAAAGGATGACCCGATTCGGGGCCGTATCGGTGGGCTTTCTTATGACCCGGCTCAGCTATCCACGGGGCGATATTCCCGTGTTCAAGAAGAAATGAAGGGCCCGCGACCTAAGCTCGATGTTCCTGGGGCGAGCCCCCATTGACGTTTGCATCCATGACCTTCTATGAGAGGCCTGAGCAGCCCAGCCCTTGCAGAACAGCCCCTGATTTCGGCAGAGGATTCAAGTCGATGCGTCTCATGCAATTAGTCTACACGTCACGGCCCTTCGGCTTCGATGACTTGGAGCTCATGAACATCTTGCTCGTCTCACGCCACAATAATGAGCGTGACGATATCACCGGATCCTTGATCTGCCGCGAGGATATCTATTTGCAGTTGCTGGAGGGGCCGCGCGCCGCGGTGTCATCCCGTTATGCGCGGATTATGCAGGATAACCGGCATGCCGAGGTCGTCCTGCTTTGGGCGGGAGATGCGACGGAAAGGCTCTTCCCTGCCTGGTTCATGCGGCATGATCCGGTCCAGTCCTGGATGTGGACGCCGCAGCAGGTCCGCGCCGGCGCGGTGACGGAAGCCCCGATGGAAGATATCCGAAGCATCTTCGCCCGGCTAGCCGCCTCTCCCAACTAGAAAGCTCCTATGGCTTCACCGCAGCTGGGGCCTGTTCAGTAACGGCGTTGCAGATGCCGCGGATTGGGTGAGATTGACCTTAAGCGGATTCCAGCGGGTGAGCTTTCTCGCCGAGCCGTTGTGTAATACCCCTCCGGTTGCAGCCAATGCCGGAGGTGCAGGTTCGCGCGTCGCAGGTATAAACTTGGCAAAGGCACGCTGAGCCGCTTGGCGAGGCCGCTTGCACGAATTTCGAGATCCGAGCGCTTCAACTTTAAGCTTCAGCTCAACCTCGCTCCAACCCTACTGGCGCATAACTCAGCACACACGCACTGATCTATACTGCTCACCTGAGGCGCTCACATGATTCAAATCATCTTCGGTCCGGCCATGGCGGTCATGAGCCGGCTTCGCTTTGCCCTGAAACTCGTCTTGGTCGGCGCCATGTTCCTGGCGCTCGTAGCCGGGCTCAGCATCTTTATCAATGGGAAGCTCACCACTGAAATACAGACTGCCGAGACGGAGCGGCTTGGCATCCCTATGATGGCTCCCGCACGACAGTTGTTGCTTGCGGTCCAGACGCACCGCGCCCGGGGCGCGCTCGCTCTGAGCGGTGATCAGGCCGCCAAGGAAAAGCTCCCTGAAATCGCGAGCGGCGTGGATGAAAAGCTCAGCTCGCTCAATGCCGTCAACAAGCAATTCGGCGCCTCCGTCGGGCTTGCGGATGCGCTTGAGCCACTCAACAAACAATGGGCCGAGATAAAATCGAATTTTTCGCAATTAAGTCCCGAAGATAATTTCAAGAAGCATGGCGCGCTTATCAAAGACGTATTGCGTTACATGACAGTCGTTGCCGACAAATCGGGCCTGACACTTGATCCCGATGTGGAGGCTTTCTATCTCATGGATGCAGCCGTTTTCCGCCTCCCCTCCGTGATCGAGAGTGTCTCGCGCTTGCGCGCCAGAGGCTCCGGCATCCTGAAGCGCCAGCTCATCACGCCCGATGAGAAAACCTTGGCGGTTGTTCTGCAAAATTTCTTCGACAAGGATTTCGAGACCTACCAGGAGAATCTCGACAAGGCCCTCGCCTCGAGCAGCGCATTGAGCGTCGCATTAGGCGCAAAAAGGCAGGAGGCTTATGACGCGGGTGAGCACTTCTTGAATAACGAGGTCGCCGCTCTCGCGAAGGGCGATCTGACTCTCGCCCCCCAAGTCTATTACGACCGGGCCACGGCTGCGATGACCGTCATGTATGACTTGTATGACGCATCGTTTCAGCAGCTCGATAACCTGCTCGTCGCGCGCATTCACAACCTTCGGATGAACCTTTACCTGATCTATGGCGCAGTCGGAGCAGTCGTGTTGGCGGTGCTTTACCTGTTCGTCGGCATGCTCTTGTCGATATTGCGCTCGCTTCAGTCCATTCAGGCCGGCGCCGAGCGGCTAGCAAAGGGTGACGTTTCCCAGCGCGTTGATAGCCATTCGAGCGACGAACTGGGCGATGTCGGCGACGCCGTCAACAGCGTGACCGAGACGCTCGACAAGTTCACGAAGGCACAACTCGAAATGGCCCGCGCCCACAATCAGGACGGCCGCGTGAGCTACGCGATGCGCGCGCAGGATTTCCCTGGCGCTTACGGCGCCATGGCGCGGAACCTCAACGAGATGGTCAAGTCGCATGTCGACGTGCAGATGCAGTTCGTCGACCTCATGCTCGAATATACTGCCTTCAAGTTCGACCACCGCATGGAGAAACTGCCGGGCGAACGGCAAAAGATATCGGATACCGCGGAGAAGATTCGCGCCGAACTGGAAGCCGCCAACAAGGCGAAGTTCAACGCTCTCATAAAAGCCGCGCTCGATTGCGTCGACAATGCAGTGGGAGTCGCCGACCAAAATGCCAACATCGTTTATCTGAACCCGGCGTTCATGGCGGCGCTGCGCAAGAACGAAGCCGAAATACGCCGAAAGATCCCAGGTTTCGACGCCGAAAAGGCGGTTGGCGCCAGCGCCGGCGCGTTATTCGACGACCCAGCGGCCGCCGTAACCCGTATGCGCTCTCTTTCGAGGCCGCATAAATTGCTTCAGACCTTGGGCAGGCGGATGTTTCAGGTGGTGGACAGCCCCATTTTCGACGAAAAAGGCGAACGGCTCGGCGCCACTGGCCGGTGGACCGACGTTACCGAGCAGCTTTCCGCCGAAAAGGAGGTGGCCGCGCTTGTCGAGGCTGCGGTGGCGGGCGATTTCTCGCATCGCATCGCCGAAAGCGACAAGTCAGGTTTCATGCTGCAGATCGCGCAAGGCCTTAACAAAGTGCTCGGCACCAACGAACAAGCGCTCGCAGAGGTCGTGCGCATTATGAAGGCGCTCTCCGATGGCGATCTTTCCCAAACCATCGACGCCGACTTCAAAGGCGTATTTGCGCAGCTCAAGGCCGACAGCAACGAGACGATCGAACGCTTGCGCGGCATCATCCAGAAAATCCGCGAGTTCGAGCGAATCCATCAATACGGCGGCGCGCGAAATCGCGTCGGGCAACAACGACTTGTCGCGCCGCACCGAGGAGCAGGCTACAAGCCTGGAAGAAACCGCAAGCAGCGTTGAGGAACTCTCCTCGACCGTCAGGCAGAATGCGGAGAACGCACAGGCGGCCAGCAAGCTCGCCCACTCGGCCTCCGATAGCGCGCAACGCGGCGGCGAACTGGTTGCCCAGGTCGTCTCCACCATGGGCGGCATCACCGAGAGCAACCGCGAGATCGCCGATATCACCACGCTTATCGACGGCATCGCCTTCCAAACAAACCTGCTGGCGCTCAACGCGGCCGTGGAAGCGGCGCGCGCTGGCGAACAGGGCCGCGGTTTTGCGGTCGTCGCCTCGGAGGTGCGCAGCCTCGCGCAGCGCGCGGCCGAAGCCGCCAAGGACATCAAGGCGGTGATTGCGAACTCGGTCGGCAAGGTCGAGGACGGCGCCAAGCTTGTCCAGAATGCCGGCGCCGCCATGGATGACATCGTGGCGCAAGTCCAACGCGTCACCCAGATCATCGGCGAGATCGCGGCGGCGAGCCAGGAGCAAAGCAACGGCGTGCAGCAGGTGAACCAGACCGTCAACAGCATCGACCAGATCACCCAGCAGAACGCCGCGCTCGTCGAGGAGGCCACCGCCGCCGCGCGCAGCCTCGAAGAGCAGGCCGGCAACCTTGTGCGCGCCGTAGCCATCTTCAAGACAGCCGACGCAAGAGGAGAAAAGCGCGACTCTCCTCGCGCCAAGTCGCGCAACGGCGCGGCCGCCTTTCACTGAGATCAGTCAAGCCCTACCCTCCGGATCATTTCGAGATGCCGGAGGGTAAGGCGTTTTTCATGAGAACAGGGATTGCGGAACGGCGCCGCCACGCCCCGATGCTCGACGGGCGATTGTCAGGATCATGAGACCGCAAGCTGCTCACTATGCTGGCGCCCTTAAGTAATTATGGAGACTTTCATGACTGCAGCACTCTTACCCGAAAACTCGGACCGTGCCTCCAATTCGGCTATGCTTAAGGCTGAAAAGAAACAGTTCATCAGTTTCAAGATGGGAGAAGAAGAATACGCCATCGACATTATGGCTGTCCGCGAAATCAAAGGATGGTCCCAGACAACCACGCTGCCTAATCAACCTTCGCACATCCGCGGCGTTATGAACCTAAGGGGAACTGTGGTCCCGATATTCGATTTGCGCTGCCGCTTCGGCATGGGCGTAACGGATGCATCGTCCTTGCATGTCGTGATTATCGTTGCGGTGCTCGACAGGCTTATCGGTCTCCTGGTGGACACGGTGTCGGACATCCTGACCATCGAGACAGGCGAGATTCGCGCGGTTCCGGACTCTGCTTCTGGTGAGAACGTCGATTTCCTCGCGGGAATCGCAACCATCAAAGAAAGCATGGTGGTCATCCTTTCGCTCGACAAGCTGTTTGCAAGGATAGACGCGGCCGGCCTTGACATCCCGGATCACAAGCTTGCGTAGCTTAAAGCGTCGGCCGCTTAATCGGGATACTGGTCTCGATATGCTTTTCTGCATGCACGTTGGACCTCACTTTTATCATCGGATTGGCTTCCCGCTTGCGTTTGCGTCACGGATTTTTCTTGAGTGAGAATTGTACGAGAAAGCGCCTTGCCGGGAAGTTAACGAATAAGTCGTTGATATTGCTACGTAATTTTTAGGACGGACGGCGCTCCCGGCGCACGGGCCGGGCTGATTTCGGCGCGTCGTGGTTAACACGGGAATCTCGGATTATATTTAACGGCCTTTTCAGAGCCCATTTAATGCCAAAATTCCGGCATTAAATTCTATTTAACGGGTCGGTCGGCGGTAAAAAATCTGTTCACTTTCAATGCGTTGGAACCGCCTGTCTACCGCCGCTCTAGGCAGCGTTCTGCGCCGCGTAAAGGCCTGGTTAAGCCTAACCAAGCGTTATTGGACCGGAAATAAATCGGCCTCGCTTCGGTTAACCAGTTTCAGATTAACGCTCAGCGCTGTGAACGAAGCATTATAATAACCACGAGGCATGCGGCGGGCGCCGTGGGAGCCGGCAGCCGCCGGGGGGGAAGCTCGATGCGGCATCGCGGGCAACCTCGCAGCTTGGAGCGTTTCGAAATTATTCAGAATCCCCTGGTCATGGCCGCCCTTCGAGGCGGCCACCAAGCATAACAATATCCGCTCTTTTGGATTTTAATACTGGATGGCCGGGTCAAGCCCGGCCATGACATCGGTTGCAGGTAAACGCGTCAACTCCGATCTTTCCGCGCGATCACACCAGTCCTTGGCCCGGCATCAACGGGATGGCTAGTATACGCTTGGGCGGGCGCACTGCCCTAACTGGTCAGCACGGGCGTCTTTCGAAGATAGGCGGGATCTTGCACCTGCTTGACGAGAAAATCGGCGACGTCCCCGCGCGAGATCGTCCCGCTTCTCCAGTATCTTGGGGAGCAAAGCACCTTGTAGCGTCCGGTCTTAGGTCCGTTTGTGAGGATGACCGGCCGAACGATGATCCAGTCGAGGCCGCTGCCTTTCACAATGGTCTCCTGGACATCTTTGTTATCATAGGCGCGGCCAAGCAGAAGCTGGAAGAACATGGCCTGAAGCGGGCCGAGCTTTGCGCGGCTGTCGCCAGCGCCGAACCCCGTGACGCAAATGAGCCGCCTCACGCCCGCTTTTTTCATGGCGTCGATAACGATCTCAGTCGCCCTCGAAAAGAGATCGACAGGTCCAAGAACCATTCCCGGCCCTGCGCGGACCCCCAAAGTCAGAATGACGGCATCCACTCCCATCATGGCTGACGCCACATCGCTGACTCTGAGCGCGCTGCCGTTGCGTTTTTCGAGCTTCGCATTCGAAAGCCCGATCGACTCCGCGCTCCGGGCAAACGCCCGCACCTCGTAATCGCGAGACAGCGCCTGCTTGACAACCTCAAGCCCTATGCCCCGGCTCGCTCCGATAACAAGCAGCTTCATGAGTAAGTCCTGATTGCGTTTCGTTCTTTTTTGGGTCCCTCGCGCTTCGGATTCAACGACGAAATGGCGAAGAGACGGATGAGATAAGGCCGGGCAGTAAGAAAAAGCCTATAAGCCATTTCCATGACAATCAGCATTCCAGGCATGGAAGCGGCACGGGCCGCCCAGCGCCATCGGGGAAGCCGCTTCCAAAGTTCCACGAACGCAGCGGCGCCCGACACCAGGCTTCCGTCCTCCTTGCGGACATGAAACCGTCTCATCGCCCGATGCCGGTCGAGATCTTCGCCGAGCGGCGTTGCGGGGTCGGACACATCGGCGAAGCAGAGGGCTTCCGCGCTCGCCTGTCCGCGATAAAGCGCAATTTCGGCGCGGCACAGGGGACAAGACCCGTCAAAGTAAACTGTCGCAGCAGACTGATCCGGCATTGGGAGGAGATCGCTCATGAGAAGAGAGAAGCTGATTGAGGATGAGAGTCTTTGCTGATACGCGAAAAGCCGGACCTTGGGATCATAATGCAACGATCTCTCCGGAGAGCCGCGCATCATCTACCATGCTGCTGAAAAACCGTGAAACCTGCCTTCATCCTTCGACAAGCTCAGGATGAGGTCGAGTGTTATCAGCGGCTTAACCCTCACGGTGAGCCTGTCGCGGTTCGGCAGGCTCACCGTGAGGCCATGGGGGGCACCGCCTTTTCAGCATTCCTGCTTTAGGACCGTTTCCGCGGTCCCGGAACGGCGTTCCGGCCGATGAGCAAATCACAAAACGCTTGTGACGCGAGCGGAAGCCGCCCATCGGCGCGATGCAAAAGGAACCATTTGCGCTTTATCGGAAAACCCTCGACGGGCAGAACCGCCAGCCGCTTCGTTTCCAGTTCCAGCTCGATCGTCTGAGCGGACACAATGCCGAGTCCCAAGCCAGCCTGCACCGCCTGTTTGACCGCTTCGTTGCTACTGACCTCGCAGGCGGCCCGATACTCGATGCCATGCTCGGTGAAGAAGCGTTCCACGGCCGACTGGGTTCCCGAGCCTCGCTCGCGAGCGATCAAAACTTCCTCGCCAAGGAGATGCGTGGGAATGTTATCGCGGTCCGCGAGCGCGTGACGCGGTTCGGCGATGACGACCAGCGGATTGTCCATGACATGGCGGGCAACCACATCGGCGCTTTCCGGAGGACGCCCCGTGATAGCGAGGTCGGTGCGCTTTTCGGCGAGCGCCGCGAGAACCGCGTCCCGGTTGGCTACCTGCAGGCTGATGCGCACGCCGGGATGGTTTTTCGTGAAGTCCTTGATCAACTGCGGCAGGAAGTAGCTCACGGTTGAGACAACGGCGATCCGCAGGATTCCGCGCTCGAGGCCGCGGAACTGATCCATCGCCGCTTTGAGATCGATAAGTTTCGCGGCAATCTCGCGGCTCTGACGGAGAAGCTCCTCGCCTGCCTCGGTCAGGACGAGGCGCTTCCCGATCAGATCGATCAAGGGCAGCCCGATCTGTTCTTCAAGCTGCTTGACCTGCATCGAAACCGCCGGCTGCGTCAGGTTCAGCTCCGCGGCTGCCCGGGAGATTGAGCCGAGCCTGCCCACGGCTTCGAAGATGTTCAATTGGCGGAGCGTGATGTGAATAGGGGACCTCGGCTTCAGAACATCAAAGGGACAGGCTGAATATAAGATCGGCGACAGGCCAAGCCCAGCCTTTGCTTTCAACGCCCTGTCTGGCTGCGGCTTGCTTATGGTTGCATAAATACTTCTGAATTTTTCTCAGCGAACAATGATCTATCTTCAGCTTCAGGACGCAACGGGAAAGAAACCCCAGCGTGAATTTGAAGAAGGAGACTCGATATGATGATATTTCGCGAAACCAAGATCATGGAATGGACTGCGATTGTACTGGCGACGGTGATCACGCTTGCTCCGCTCGTGCCTTACGCGCTGTAAGACGCCTGAAGCAGTCCAGGAACGGAAGGGGCCGCTGAACAGTTTGCCGGATATCGGCGACCCCCAGCTCCGCAGTCCCTTTGTTCCGCTTGATCAGAAACCGGCATTTGTCATGTCTCCCATGTCCATTTCCTGCCTGACCCGCGCAACTGCCGGATTTTCGAAGCCAGCCAAAGCGGCAAAGGCGGCTGATGCCGGAAAGCCTGGAGGCTTGTGTCGCTTGTCGAGCATCGATCCCCTGCTCGACCGCTACGATGCTTTTCTCATCGACCAGTTCGGAACCCTGCACGACGGCGCTGCGCCATATCCGGGGGCCATAGACGCTCTGAAGAAAATACGCGCGGCGGGCCGTATCGTTGGGCTGCTTTCAAACTCCGGCCGCTCCACCGAGGCCAACGCCAGGCGTCTTGCAGGCCTTGGCTTTGGCCCCGAGACCTATGATTTCCTCCTCACCTCGGGCGAACTTGCAGCTCAAATGGCTGCCGAACATCGCCTGCCGGCCGTGCGAGGCGCCCGCCGCTGCCTTCTGCTTGAGCGCCCGGGTGAAGACACGATTGTTGACCGCTTTGGATTTGAGTCTGTGGGTGCGGAGGACGCAGAACTCATAATCATAGCAGGGAGCGAAGGCGACCACTTCAGCCTTGACCATTACAAGCGGCTCTTATCTCCGCTGGCCCGGCGCGGAGTTCCAGCGCTGTGCCTCAATCCCGATCGCGTCATGCTGATCCCAGGCGGGTTTGCATTTAGCGCGGGACAAATCGCCGAAGCTTATGCCGCGATGGGCGGCGAGGTGACCTGGATCGGTAAACCCTACCCCGAATTGTACAAGGCCGCCCTCAAGATGCTTGGCGATCCGGAGCCCTGTCGCGTGGCTGGCATTGGCGACTCGATCGAGCATGATATTGCTGGCGCCAGCGGGGCCGGTTGCGACGGATGGCTCGTCAGAACGGGAATCATCGAAGGCTGGAATGACGCCGCCATCGCCGCCGAGAGCGCGCGTTGGAATGTCGTACCAGCGGGGATCCTGGAAGCGTTTATATGACCGTTGATCCAGCTTAAGGCCTGCCGAAAAGGCCGGAAGTTGCGATCGGACGGAGGAACCGCTGTAACGAGGCATGATCGAGAGTGGTTGAGAAATAGGCGATCACCAGGTCCCGATCCGGCGAGACATACAGCCCCTGCGCCATGAAGCCGGACTTGTAAAAGTCGCCATCGGGAAAGACCGCATCCCACTGCCTGCTGTTGCTGAGGATCGTGTCGTTCAGAGCGGCTGTTAAGATCGGTCCCTCCACCCCCGCCATGTAGAACGCATTTGGCCGGACACCTTTTCGAATGCGGTCGATGATCTCGGGCGTGACCACTCGCTCGGTCGCAATCTTGTTCCAGCTCGGCGTATAGAGTGCGCCGAACCGCGCCATATCCCTGAGCGTGCTCGATACGAAGCCGTGAACCGCGGCTGTCCCGTCGGAAGCAAGGTGCAACTGAAGAGGCCCGTCCGATCCGGCCTTCGACCAGACAAGATCGTCGAGAAGATCTGCGAACGTCTTGCCGCTGACGTCCTCGGCGAGCAGAACCAGCGCCTGCGTGATGGGCGAGCCGTAGTCGAAGGACGTCCCCGCTGGCCGGACGGGTTTCGCATCTTTCAGAATCTCACGCACAGTCTCCATCATGCCGGTCGTCGGGTTCGGCTCGCCTAACTCGGCGTAAAAGAGCCGGATTATGATGGAGTTCGGGTCGCTGCGGCACTTCGCGTTTTCCTCGGCATTGAGCCCGGTCGTCATGTCGAGAATATCTTTGATCGTGACGGACTCCCAGGCGGCGCCACGGAAATCCGGCATATAGGTCCCGAAGCTTTTGCGCTCGTCGAGCAATCCCTGGTCGATCAACTTGTCGATGATGAGGGACGCCAAAGGCTTGGCTGCCGAGGCCCACAGATGGGCATCGCCGGGTTTCATGCCCGGATAGGCCTCGAAGGCAATCTGCCCGCGATAGACGACGATAAACCCTTGCGCGAAACTCCTCGGATCGTTCAGGTAGGCGTCGAGGGTCATCTCCCCAAAGCTCGTCTTCGCTCTGATGGTTCCGATGGCGGCCATCGGCGCAGCCGGAAGCGGCATGGTTTCAGTGCGGCGCGGCACGATCGCGGTTGGCATCTTCTTGGCGACATTCGTCGTCCACCAGAGCGAAATGGCTCCGCCAGCCATCAAGCCCCTCACCGTCGCGCGTTTTACAAAGTCGCGAACCTCTACGACGCTGAAGCCGTCCTTCACGGCCGCCACGGGCAGCCGCTCCGAATGGGCGCGCTGAAGTGAGTCCAAACGCAAAACAAATTCCCCGCTAAGTAAAGCTATGTCTTGAGCAGAAAATTAGACGTGTTCTTATTAGGAGCATTGATTGATATCAAACGCGAATGCTGTTAGATGACGCACATATCTGCGCACCCGGTTCCCGGATCTTGATTGCTTGCCAGACGCCAAGGTGAACTGAGGCCTCATTGTCATTCCGACCAGGAGATTTGAACATGCGGGTCCTGGTTGTTTCGCTCTGCATTCTTGGCTCGATGAGAAACGCGTAGGCCGAGGCCGCAGAAAACATCGGGCCTTACGGAAGCGATGGTCCGAATGCAGTCATGACCGTTTCGCTTTCGGCGCCTTCGCCAGGCGGGGCGTTCCCCACGACAACATTCCGAGTGGCTCGGGGCCGTTTCCCGTCGTGATCCTCTCTCTCCGGGGTTCTTAGAAAGGGCATCGCTTATGCGCCTGCAAAAAGCGAGGCTTTATGACTAAGTAAGACTAACGCGACCGCCTTCAAATCGCTAAGGTGCTCCTCCCGCCGGGCGCGCCTGCCCCCTTGGGGCGCAACCGGGTAACATTGCAAAACAGCTGTCCCAACCGGCGAGCGCACCCCTCAGCCACTCCACTCGTCCACAAAGGTCCGAACTTGGCAAACGACCCAATAGCGCAAGCAATCGGCCTCGATTTCGGCACGACAAATACCGTCGCCACGATCGCGAACGCCGGCAATAACGCCGGAACGGTCCTGTTCGGCGAGGGGGCGGAGGCGGTTTCGACGTTCCGTTCGGTGATAAGCTTCTGGCGCGAGCAGGAGAGCGGCTCCATACGGACGGAAGGCGGCCCGTGGGCCATCGAGCACTTCATCGAATTTCCGGGCGAAACCCGCTTTCTGCAATCCTTCAAGACGTTCGCCGCTTCGCCTCTTTTCGATACGACGGGCATATTCGGAAAGCGTCTTCGCTTCGAGGACATCCTTGAAGCGTTTTTCCGCACGGTGCTCAGACATGGCGGCGAGCCGCTGCGGCGCCTGGCGAAAACGCTGGTCCTTGGGCGTCCCGTCAAGTTCGCAGGCCAAAACGCCGATGCGGAGACGGCGAGGACGCGCTACGAGGCCGCCTTCGCCCGCTTCGGTTTCGAGCGTATCGTTCATGTCTTGGAACCGGTGGCCGCCGCCTACTTTTATGCGCAGCGATTGACGAAGAGCGCGAACGTCCTCGTTGGCGATTTCGGCGGCGGCACAAGCGACTTCTCGGTCCTCCGGTTCGATGGAGCGGAAGGAGATTTCCGGGCTTTTCCGCTCGCTCACGCGGGCGTGGGGCTGGCGGGCGATACCTTCGATTATCGCATCATCGATGCGGTTGTTTCTCCCCGGCTTGGCAAAGGCTCCCTGTATGAGAGCTGGGGCAAGCTGTTGACGGTCCCGTCGCACTACTTCGCCGCCTTCGCGAAATGGAACGAGCTTTGCCTCCTTAAGCACTCCCCGGCGATGCGCGAATTGAAGGCGCTTGCGAAACAGTGCACCGAACCCGAAAAGCTCGATAGCCTCATACGCCTCATAGAGGCTGGCGGCATTTATTCGCTCTATACCGCAGTTTCGGCAGTCAAGATGCAGCTTTCAACCAAAGCGCAGGCAGAACTCGTCTTCCGGGAGGCCGGGATCGATATCCGCGCGACTGTTCGCAGGGACGATTTCGAGGCGTGGATCAAACCCGATCTTGACCGCATCGAACTTTGCGTCGCCGAGGCGCTCGCCGCCGCGGGCCTCGACCACAGCCAGGTCGATAAGGTCTTTCTGACCGGCGGGACGTCGTTTGTTCCGGCCGTGCGGCGCATCTTCGACCGGCTGTTTGGCGAGGCTCGGGTTGAGACGGGCGATGAACTTCTTGCCGTCGCCTCCGGTCTCGCTCTCATCGGCCAGGACCCGGATATCGGCCGCTGGGAAGTTGGATCGGCTGTCGCCATCCCGGAAGGGCGCAAGCCCCATCGGGGATCGTAATACCGTTCGCCAGAGCACTTTGACCCATATCAGCAACAGGAGCTTTTCCAGGCGTGTCATCCTGTAAGAGTTTACGGCCGGTTAAAATTGGTTTTGTTTTGTAAAAGTGCATATAACTAAATTTATAAGTAGTTATCCGTGCTTCGCAGGACTGCGATGGGCAAAAGCGTCATGATTTATAACGGTTGGTATAATACATTGAAAAGCCGATATTTTTGAGAACCCGGCTCGCGCTTCGCAAGGCCTGGATGACGAAAAGCGAGGCGGGCGGCGCCGCCATCCGTCAGTCAGTTTGGCGGAGTTTGCTTAATAGCCGTAGAGGACGAATGGGGCCCAGTAAACCGGAGCGTTGAACCGGGCTCCAGTCAGGAATTCGCGCTTTGTTTCGCCAAGGGCCGCGGATTGGCTCAGGCCCGCCTTGAGTTTCGTGAAGAAGGTTTTCATGAATTCGGCGGTGCTTTCGTCGTCGACGGGCCAAAGACTTAGAAGTGTGCTCTTGTTGCCAGCGACATAGAGCGCATACGGCAAACCCATGATGCCTTCGCCCTGAATTACTTTTCCCAGTCCCGTTTCACAGGCCGACAACACAACCAGATCGCTGCTCAACTCGTAGCCAGGCCATTTTGCGGCAGTGACATAGCCGTCGGTCCCCGGCTCCTTATTAACCTGCCCTAGCACGAGCGCGCTCAGCGCTGGTTCCTCGAGGCTTAGAAAGCCATGAGCCGAGAACAACAGATAACGAAAGCCTGTGAGCGCGTGCCGGCGGTTGAGTTCCTGAAGCTTGGCTTCCGTCGCGTCCGCCCCGGTGAAGATTGCAGCCTGGTCAGGGCCGAAAATCTGTGCGACCCCCTCGATCTCCTTTTGCGTTCCGGCAAGGTTGCTCCAGCTTGCACCCATACGCTTGAAAATCTGCTCTACGCTGCGGGCGCTTCCTCTAGTCCGGCTGAGCATCTTGCCGATATCAAGGTTGGAGCGGGCGAGTTTTTGCGGAAGCCTGGCGGAGCGGCGGTCTTCGCCGCTCTCGTCCGTCGCATAGATCGCGTTCCCCATCGCGAACAGATCTTTGCGGTTCTTGACTTCACCATGCCTGCGAGGGGTTTCGTCCCGGCTTTTGATTAAAGCGAGCATCGAAAGCGATTGGGTGTAAGCCATATCGTGATCGGCGATCAGCGGTCTGCCGCCGAGGGGAAGTGTTTCGAATGGCAGCGCCGACAGCGCGTTATCAGGCGAGAGGATCAGCTGCTTCGAGCCTGACAGCCGCTCGGCTAACGGCTCGATAAGCCTCTTGGCGAGGTGAGCTCCGATTTCGCCCGCATCCTCAACGGCTACGGCGTCAGGACGCGGCGAGCCATGGGCGGCGACAAATGTCCCATCCGGAAGCCTCCAGACGCCCTCTCCCTCATCGAGGCCGCCAGCGGACGCGGAAATAAGCTTGCGATAGACTTCAATCGTTTGCGCAAGAGCCGGAACTTCCTCAAGCTGGCGCACCTGCAGGTCATGGGAAGACAGCGTGAAGACCAGAGGCCTGTCGCCAATGAGCAGGTAACTTACGAACAGGACGCCATCTGCGAGCACGTTCGGTCCTGCGCTTGCGTCGAGAACCTTTACGTCGGTGAGCTCAGCGTATTTCGGATGTTTCGCCTGAAGCTCGCGGCGGTAGGCGGCAAACTCGGCGATGGCCTTGTTTTTATCCGCTTCGACGGCGAGCCTGTTCGCAGCATGACCGCTGGCGGCGACAATCGCATTGCCAAGCTCGGCGATACGGCGCTCAAAGGACTCCAGCTTGTTGCGTTCTTCGCTCGTCAACACGGCCGACTGATTGGCGTAGCGCATGGCCGTGGCTTCAAGCAGTGTGCGCGCCTTCGACAGCTCCGCGATCCTGAAGGCCTCCGCGTCATCGCCCGACGCAGCGAGAAGACCCGCATAGGCCTTATAGGCGTCAACCCATTGAGCGAAAAGCGCCTGCCGGTTGTCCGGCGAAAGATCGCCGCTTGCGCGCAAGGCCTCGATGGCAGGGATCGCATTTGCATAGAGAGATCGCGCTTCCGCCTGATGGCCGAGTTCATGCTCGACGCGCGCGAGATTGACCATGCTCATGATGGCGTCCGGGTGCTGAGCGCCCTGCACCTCCGTCTGCAGCGCAAGCGCGCGCCGGTGCAGTCTCCGAGACTCTTCCAAATGGCCAAGCCGCTCATGGCAATTGGCGAGCTGTCCCATGCCGCGCAAAGCGACAAAGCTTCGTTCTCCGCCGTCCGCAGCGTTGAGCGCGGCTGCCTCTGTAAAATGCGGCAGCGCTTCCGCCGGGCGGCCCATATTCATGTAGATGCCCGCCAGCGTCTCGACGAAGTGTATCGTTTCGCGATCCTTCTCCGGAAACACCTCGTTGCGCAACTGCATCGCCCGTCGCATGAGCTTCAGCGCTTCCTCGTTGCGGTTCAATCGAGCGTAAGACGAGGCCAGCCGAACCAGAGTGAAGACGGCATCGCGAGTCTTTTCTCCCTTCTTGGCCACGGAAGCCTTCCAAAGTTTCTCGAAGATTGGCAGCGCTTCCGCCTCCCGTCCCATGTTGCTATAGGCAATCGCGACAACGAGCAGCGCATTCTGGGTGCGCTCGTCGGATGGGCCGAAAGCGGCGCTTGTTATGCGCAGTTCCTTCTCGTAAAGGGTCAGAGCATCCGCCGCGCGCGCCGTGAAATTATAGGCATTTGCGACGTCGGTCATGAGCGCGAGCGTATCCTTGTGCTGTTCGCCGAGCACCTCCGTCCGCAGCCGGAGCGCCTTTTCGAGAAGCGGCAGCGATCTTGAATACCCGTCGGCATAGGCATTCTGGTAGGCGATCGCAACATCGCGAAGCGCGGAAATCGCGTTCGGATGCTTTTCGCCAAGCGCGCTGACGCTCAGGCGGAGCCGGAGCTCCTGGATCGGGAGGGCGTCCTGATAGCGCGCCAGTTTGTAATAGGTATAGGAAAGCCAGTTGAGGCCTTCGAGGCGGCGGGCGTCATTTTCACCATAGAGGCCGCGCTCCATATCCACGGATTTCTGGATGAGCGGCAAGGCCTCCGCGTAACGCTGTTTCTCGATGAGGGCGGTCGCCTCACGCTTCAACTGCGCGGGGTCTTGGGGAGAACCGAATGGCCATTGAAACTGCGCCCTGCACGGCGTGGCTGTGCAAAGAAGCGCAAAGACAAGCAGAGCCTGAGAAAGCGCCACGAGTGCCAAGGACGGCGTTTCTCGTCTTGAATATTGATCACCGAGCCTGCTGCTTCGGGGCCTCAATTCGGAGCGAATGGACATCTGCGGCGAGCCTCGGGCGAATTCCTGCGATCATCGCGGGCTTCTCAACTTGCCCGGCTGACATCAGCGATAAGGCTCATCTTTCCTGTCCGCAATGCATCTATAATCAAAAGTAAGGTTCCGCCCGGCTCCAGCTCCGTGGATCTGAGGAGCAGAGTACGAAACATAATTCCTCCAATAGGACCACCAAAGGGAGAACCTGTTACGTTGGCGAGTATGGCGCCAACGAGGCGCCGGCTTCGTAAAGTTGTATCGCAATGTAATGCGGGCGGTGCTCCGCGCGACGTCTGGGCCTTATCCGGTAATACGTGCTTTCGAATGCGACTGCTTCGGCTTGCCGGCCGAGCCTGCAGCCGCACTACAAAAATCTCCCGCGCGGACGACAATTGGATACAGTCGAGCGCTTGAGACTTGTCGCGCTCTTGTTATCGTATCAAACAGATCGCCATAGCCCGCACGAGGGAAGAACCATGAGACGTGTAGACAGGGTTCTTGAGCTTGCAGCTGTTATACTTGCGCTTTGCCTGTGGGGATTTATTCCGGAACTGCTAAGGGAACATGATCACAACCTTTTGGCGGCCGTGGTTTTCCTGGTCTTGCCGGTTTTCTTTTTCGAACTCGCGTACTGCTATAACGGCAGGCAAAAAGCGAGTGGGCCTCGGTGCATGAGACGTCAGCCTATCCAGAACCTCTAAAGCCGCCGCCCGCACACGCAGGTATCGAGCCGCCATCTCCGGCGTAGAGATTGATCTCAATCCCCTGAACTTCGATCATGGCCGGTGGGTCGTCGCTCGCGCATGAGCAATGTGCGGCTCCGGTCATCAACTACGGATTTGGCGCCACGCATAAGTGGCTCAAACCAAGAGCTCCTTTCCGAAGTTCCCGATGAGGCGCGGCCATGGCATGCCCGTTCTCATCCCTTTAACTGAACGCGAATACTTGCATTTACATCACATTGCGCCAGTTTGGAATAAGCCGACTCAACTAGCGGTCTGCGGTCACGTCAGCTCACAGGAGGATTCGAACCATGGCTGTCTCCGCAGTGGGTTCAAAGGCCTACTCTTCGCTGAATTTGCAAGTACCCTATGGCGGCGGTCCAAGTTCTTACAAGTTGCCCGCCAGCGCGGAAACGTCGACCACGACAGCCAGCAGGGTGATCTCGCAAAGCGCTTATATGCCGAACGTCGCACTGCACCCCAATTTCCTCGCTGCTCTGACTGGGCTCCAAAGCGACAACCCGCCGGGTACACAGGGAATGCTTCCAGCGGTGGAGGGCGATTTAGGTGGGACCAGCCAATATTATCGCCCTGACAGCGCCTCGACATTGTCAGCAGATTCGAGCGCCGGCGCTTCGTATACAATATCCGGCGCTTGAACAACATCGGGGTAGCCCCTCTGGCGCCGGCTGTGGTTATGCTTTTGCGGTCCGTAATCTCCATTTAGCGGAGCATCGCGGGTTGAGAGTTCATCGGTTTTTGGCAGCCCGTCGTCTAACTCTTCAGCCAGAGCCTCCTGGCTCGCGAGTTCCGAGAAAGCTCAAGCTTCCCCCCGTTTCGATTGCTTGATCTCTCTCCCTATCCCATTAACTGCGATGCCCTATGCCACTACGCCACAACTCGGTTGCACAATTGAGGCCTCAGGAAGATCGCTCCCTTGAAGAGGTCTATAAACGCGCCGTCGAACTCAACCGGCAGCAACGGCTTGATGAGGCTGCGACGCTTTACGAGACGATTCTCATGACGCGGCCGGATCATTTCGACGCCCGGTTCCGGCTTGGGGGGGTGCGCTACCGGCAAGGCCGCATCGCCGATGCTCGCGAATGTTTTATTGCAGCGGCAAGCAGTAAGCCAACCGATGCAGTCGCTTGGTTCAACCTGGCGGCCGTTTGCCTCGTAATGGGGCACGCGGAGGAGGCTTTGATCTTCTCAGACAAGGCGCTTGCGCTAAAACCGGACTCCGCTGAGGCGCTGCATGTGCGGGGCGACGCGCTACGAGCGCTCCTCCGGCCCCGCGAGGCTGTTGAGAGCTATGACAAGGCGCTTGCGTTACGGCCAGGGTATGTCGAGGCGCTCAACAATTGCGCGGTTGCGCTAGCCGACCTTGGGCGCTTTGAGGAAGGGCTTCAAAACTGCGATGAAGCGATTTCGCTCGCGCCTAGCTCCGCCGCTTTGCACAACAGCCGCGCCGTAATGCTTGTAAGTATGGAAAGGCCGGCAGAGGCGATCCTGAGTTGTGACGCAGCCCTGGCCCTTTCGCCCGGCTATGTCGAGGCGTTAAGTAATCGAGGCAATGCCTTGAAAGCCCTGAAGCGGCACGGAGAAGCGCTTGAATGCTATGATCGCGCGCTCGCGCTCGAGCCAGAAAGCGCTGAGGTCCTGAATAATCGAGGCTTGGTGCTTGCCGAACTTCATCGCGCGGAGGAAGGGCTTGCGAGTATAGAAAAAGCCCTTGCCTTGAAACCTGGTTATTCCAACGTCTACGCCAACCAGTCAGTCTTACTGAGCGAACTTGGGCGCCTCGATGAAGCCAGCAGCGCCATTCGGCGGGCGATCAGGCTGAACCCCGGGCGCGCGGTGCTTTATCACACACTGACGGAATCTTGCCGGCTGGCTCCCGACGACCCCCTCATCGAAGCCATGAAGGGGTTGGCGAAAAACATGACGTCGCTCGACGTCAAGGAGCAGGTCTTTTTGCAATTCGCCCTGGCCACAGCGCTTGCCGACACTGATTGCCAGCAGTCATTCGAGCACCTCCGCGCCGGCAACGCCTTGAAACGGAAACAGACGGCCTATAACGAGGAAGCCGTGCTCGGCGCGATGGAGCGGACCCGGGATCTGTTAACCGGTGACTTGATCCAGTCGAACGGAGGCTTGGGCGACCCATCCTGCGCACCTGTATTCATTGTCGGCATGCCGCGGTCCGGCAGCACACTCATCGAGCAGATCCTCGCCAGTCATCCTGGGGTGTTCGGCGCGGGCGAAATAGACTTGTTCCCGGCGACCCTGGCCGAGTTTCGCGGCCAAGGCGCGACCGGAGTGCAATTCCCGGACGCCGTGCCCAAACTGTCAGGCGAACACTTCCGTCAAATCGGAGCCGACTATGTTGGCCGGCTGAACCGCCTTGCGCCGGCCGCTGAACGCATCACTGACAAAATGCTGGATAATTTTCGCTTCGCGGGCCTTATCCATCTCGCGCTGCCAAACGCACGGATCATTCACGCACGGCGCGATCCCTTGGACACCTGCTTTTCCTGTTTCTCGAAATTGTTCGTCGATGGCCTCAGCTATACCTATAACCTGAGCGAGCTTGGGCGCTATTACTGCGCCTATGAAGCTCTGATGGCGCATTGGCGCAAGGTTTTGCCGAATGGCGTCATGCTTGAAGTGCAATATGAGGACCTTGTAGGAGATTGTGAGCGCCAAGCCCGCCGCATCATCGCCCATTGCGGGCTCGAATGGGACACGCGCTGCCTCGACTTTCATGCAACCGAACGTCAGGTGAGAACGGCAAGCAAGGCGCAGGTCCGGCAGCCTCTTTACAAAAACGCGATCGGACGCGCGCGAAAATCTGAGGCGCACCTTGCGCCGCTGCTTGACGCCTTGCAGCCACCCCTTGCCAATTTTTCTAAGGATTCCTCCCGTTCGCGACGCTCTTAAGCACCTATATTTACGCCTTGCATGCTGGACAGAAGACTATACGAGAAGCCGGTACTGCCGCTTGACGAACTGCTGCTCAGGAGAGCATCAGGTACTGTACTACTCTGTGAGGACGTTGCGCCTTGATTATTCATATCGTACATGGCGCAAAACTTCTCGATGAACTTCTGGAGCTTTGCTGGATCTTGAAAATCGCTGAGTTTGAGCTTTTGGTTAATCGTGTTTGCCTGGGTGTCGATATTCTCCTCTGAGGAATATGGCGAGATGCCGAGCGCAGTCTGGACAACTGTCAACAAGTTTTTGTCGGCCAATATCTGGTAAGCATTCGTTATATTCGGTGCGTTTTGCAAGAAGTAGAGGGCCTCTTGTACGCCTGGGTCCGATTTTCCTTGATCGCTTTCAAGGGTCTGCTCGATATATTTATTGACGACATTGGTTTGAACCGCCTTGGACGAGGTCGTGGACGCCCCATCTGCGGTGAAATTGAAGGTGTTCGCCAAGGCGAGGATCTGCGAATTGTCGAGTGTGTTGGCCAGATCCTTCGCGCCGTAGGTTCCCTCGTCGAGAACCTTTTCAATAAGCCCCTTGCCGTAGGAGGTCATGTCGCCGAGCCCATAGGCGGTCATGGCATAGGAAAAAAGACTAAAGTTTTTAACGAGATCAGCGGGCGTCTTCACATTCCCTATGTTGGCTTTATAATAGTCCGTCGCCTCTTTCACCGCCGGTTCAGACGCCGTAATTTTCTCCCACTTGGTCATATTGTTTGAAACCTGCAAGTAGGTGCTAAGGGTCGATACCGTCATCTTCGCAGCCTTTATCAAAAGAGCTAGAGCGTAACACCCCCTATATTAACGATTTCAAAATGTGCGCCGTCGAGCATGCACTGCCCATCCCTCAACTGGCGGCTTCCCGGGGGCGGACGATTTAATCGAGCCGGGGAAATCGAGTTGCTGCCCGAAATTGAGATCAGTCGCTTCGCAGGAGTCCCATGATTGTGGCGTCCATATAAGCGCCATTCACAAAAATCGCTCGCTTGAGCAAGCCTTCCTGTTCAAAGCCAGCCTTTTTATAAGCCCGAATGGCAGGCTCGTTCCTGCCAACGATCATCAGGGAAAGCCGGCGGAGATTCAGGTCCTTCCAGCAAAAGCCAACGCATAGTGTGAGGGCCTCGTGTCCGTACCCTTTTCCACGATTGGCGGGATCTCCAATGGAGATGCCAACGACCGCTGAGCGAAAAATCGCGTGGATTTCCGTGAGTTGAATATAGCCCAGAAATTCGAGGTTGCCTTGCTTTCGGATCGAGAACACGACCCGGGAGGGATCCTTTCCGATGCCTGCAAACCATTCGTCAAAAGAACGCTGACTCACCGGAACGTAACTTCCATTCAGGTGCATAAGGCTCACGGTATTAAGCCAATTGAAAATTACCGCGCCATCGGCCTGAAGGATAGGTCCGAGACAAACTTTTTCACCAATCAGCATCTGTCACAACTCCGATGTTGAGCCGCGTTACTGGCGTCAGGAGCCTGTCCGAGTAGTCGCGATCGTTTTCGCGGCAACTCTGATTCTGATTTGGCGCATGAGCAAGCATTTCCAGCCATATAAGGCGCCGCTTTCGCTGCCGAACATGTAGGATTGTGTGCCAAGGTTCACTTGTCGCATCTTAGGACTGGCGCGAGAGCCTTGATCTTTCGGGGATAACGGCTCGCCATGGAAGATGAGAAATTCGGTCCGCATGGCCTGAGCGCTGAGGCGTGCATCGCGGCGATCGGCCTTGATTGGAGAGGCTCTCGTAAACACCTTCATTTGCAGGACGCCGGACCGAAGACAGCCGCCCTTCTCTGCTGGCGTTGTTTGGGCGGAAACATTGGCAAACCACAAACCCGGCCGGCTTCCACAGGGGCATATATTTGAGGTTGTGGTGAGGGTCCGCATGGTAACATGAGAAAATCGGCGCCTGGGGGCTGGTAAAAAGTTAAGGTGGAGGCTGGACGCTTCGGCATGATTTCACGACGGAACTTTTTGAGCCTAACCGCCGCCGCAGCCGGAGCGGGCATGATTGGCGCAGCAGATGCTTTTGCGGTCGAGCCGCTTCTTAGTCTCATCGTCAAGGAGTGGACGGTGGAGCATAAAGACTGGCCTGTCGCTGCTCCTCCGCTGCGCATCGGCATCTTGACCGATATCCACGCCGTTGAACCCTGGATGTCCGCTCGCCGCATCGGCGGCATCGTCGATCAGCTGAATGCTCAGAAGCCCGATATCGTCGTGCTTCTCGGGGATTATGTAAATGCCCTCGACGAGGAGTACCGCACGGCTCAAGTGCCCGTGCAGGAATGGTCTGCCCCCCTTCGCTCGCTGCACGCCCCGCTTGGCGTTCACGCAATCCTCGGAAATCACGATTGGTGGTCTGGCGAGGTCCCCGCCATCCGGCGAGAGTTCTGGAAGGCTGGAATCTCCCTCCTGGATAATGCCGCCATCAAGATCACGCGCGGCAATGAGCACTTCTGGCTCGCGGGGCTTCACGACCAACTCACTCCCGAGAGCCGCGGCGTCGGGGACTTGGAGGCGACCCTAAGTCACGTTAGGGACCGCGCGCCGGTCATTCTGCTCGCTCACGAGCCCGACATCTTTGCCCATGTTCCAGCCAGCGTTACACTGACGCTCGCAGGCCATACCCATGGTGGGCAGGTGTACATCCCTTTTGTTGGCCGGCCCGGCTTCTTTGATGATAACGTTCGCTATGCCAAATATGCTTATGGTCTTTTCAAGCAAGAAGGACGCCATATGATTGTTTCGAGCGGCCTTGGGCTGTCTTATATTCCCATCCGCTTTCTCGTCCCCCCCGAAATCGCAATTGTAACTTTGGGCGGCATTCCAACGGCTTCTTCTCCTTTGGCAGCTTATGCGCCAACACAAACATAGAATTAAGCGATCAAGCGGGCGAAAAGCGTCCTTAATTCCTGCCGAGATGCCTCGTTCTCGATGCCGCCGGGTTCAGCGGCGCGAGCCGGCGGGCGGCGTGCTTTGCCTATTCGGGGAGTTGGCTATCAGTTATGTCTCTGTGTAGATGCTCGCTGATCCAAGCCTTGGCGTCGCTCCTGTTGCTGAAGACAGCCCAAGTCTCCCGGTGGAGGTGTTTAACGATAACCAGCACTTGGTATCCGTACCGCTTGATCAGCAGCGCTTCGTATTGCGTAGCCATGGGAATGAACCAATGTATAAAAGCTGCACGGGACTGACTGTTGACCTTCGGAGTTCAATAAAACTAACCTAAAATGTTTTTTGTGTGAAATCCATGGCGCAAAAGGCTCATAAAATGGTCTTCCGGGTACCTGCCTGATTTGATTAGCATATCTTATTAACAAGTAATGGAATTTGGCTTCTGAATTTTTGGACTTTTGCAAAGCAGGTTTGTGCCTCAAAACTCGCTGCGCCGGCTTCAACTTCCGGCGCTTGCTGGCTTGGTCGAGCTTATTTTGTGCTTGGCGGCGAGGATGCTCGAGTTCGCCGCACGCGATAAAGTTTGTGCTCGGCTTGCAATGACCGATCACGGGTTCGATGCCGGCGCGCCGATTGAGACCTGTTTTTTCCAGGAGCTCGCAGAAAAAGGAAATCGTCTAAGCTTCCGATAAGCGGTGTGGGCGCAATTGTAGCAGAAAAGATATAGAGCTCCCTTGAGAGAACGAGCTAACATTCCCGTGTAAATCGATCCCTCGTTGACGCCGAATTGCTTCTTGTAGCCTTCGCTGCCGATGGTGAAGTCAAAGCGAGTGATCGCTTTCTCGATCAGATGGGAAGTCATTTCGTCAATTGCGACAATGCCAGGAGACAAACTTTCGAATTCAGAATCGAAGGAGTGCATTAGCAGGAGGTACGCGTTCTGATAATAAACGCCGAGCATCGTGGCTATCAGCTTATCATTGGCCTTAAGGGCAGAAACCACGGCAAGTCCGGATCGCATGACCTGCTCTTCGTAAAATTGCAGGTAACTCGGATCGTCCAGAATGTCGGAGCGGCCGAGCTTGCCGAAACGAGCTCGCCGATGCGACCGCAAAGCATCGAAAATATGTCTCTTCTCGAAGTCGGTATTTCCGTGAATTAGCGAGATATCGCCCAAGGCGGCGATCAAATTCTTCCGTTTGCGACGAATTTCCTTTCGGTCCCTGGCGCGCAACGTCTTGTCGTAGTCGCTGCGGCACGAGGGCAGTGGTAACCCCCATGCCGCGAAATTATCCATTTTATCAACCCAAGGAAGCGAAGTAAGCGGGTTGCAATAGCCCGCAACGCTTTCGGGAAGTTTTTCGAAGCAGATGAGGTCAGATTTCGGAAGCTGGCCCAGAATCAACTCCCAAATCTGACCGAAATCATTTTGATTGAATTCTTTCGCCATGACAGGAACGACATAGTCAGCCAAACCGCCATCGGCGAATTCGACCCAGGAGAGGCCATAGACCTTTCGCCGGCACATCGGCAGAAACATCACCACGTGGCCCCAGTCGTTCCGCACTGTCACCAAAACCAAGTCAGCTTTTAGCCTTGGCGATATGAGCCGGCGCCACGGCAGGAGCCATGCCTCGGACTGAAAGACGGTGGATATACCGTGGCGTTCCAGATCTCGCCACTGAGGACGCACTGCATCGATCTCGGAACTATTCCTTAAGTGGACAACCTCCACTTTGTAGGAATTGCATGTTACTCCTGTATCAAGAGGCATGGCCAACACTCCGAAGGGACTCTCAAAAGAACAAACGCGGCCCATTTTAGATCACGGTACTCGACACTTCCGTAAGCAGGATAGGCATGTATCTACTTCTCATAAGGTAAGATCTCCGCATGCATCACTGGGGTCGCAGGCCAATAGCAACTGGTCGTATGGAACAACATCAAATAGTGGCTTCAGCATAAAGGCTGACTGGACAAAGAGAGCCAGCAGCCACCCCAGAGTAAGCCCCTCTAATCCACTGATTTGGCTACCCGCTGCCGCAAGCCCGATCTCCAGCAAGCATCCAAACCCAAGGTATCCCGCAGCCTTCAACATCCTTTTCCTTAATCGACTCAAAATCACGTAATGACACTTGATCATGAGACCGAGAAGACCGAAGCCCATAAATCGAAGGCTTGAGCCGACGATTGCCGGGTATGCGTGATTGAATAATCCAACAAGGGATTCGGAAAAGAAGAAGATGCCAAGCCCGGTCGCGAGCCCAACGACAGTTGAAATTGTAAGCGAGGTCTTGAGGCGGACCGCGAATGTCTGGGGCTCGTTCATACCAACAGTGTACAAGACCGCGGTCAGCGATGTCGGGATGAAAAGCAGGACATGTATTATCAACCAAGTCGAATAGAAAGCGGCATTGACATCCGGTGATAAGAGCATCGCCACAAGGAACGGAAGGATGAGGCTAGGAGCTTGGGACGCCAAGTTGAGCAGGTGATGGTTAATGAGCGTCGGAACGCGTACCAGCAGCGGCCCAAAATTCGGGGTGTGAAGGACAGCTGCATCATTCCTTAAAGCCAAAACGCCACCAAGGATGATCGAAACCGCTATGCCCAAAGTCCACGTCCAAATAATCACGGTCTCACCTCTCATCGAGACGAGCCCAAGGGAAGCAATGAATAAGAAAAGTAATTTAAGAGTCGCAAAGACCAGGTTGCGGTACATATGCAACCTCCCTTGCAGAAGGCCGATAAACGACAAGTCAAGTACAATGCTCAGGCCCGTAAGTGCTCCTGCTGTAATGAACAGGAGGGCTGTCACGGCACTATCGACAAATTTCATCACCTCCCAGCCGAATGACTTAGCCAAGGCTAGGTAAATCAAACTGCAAATGCCGGATGAGATGAATGCAGCAATTAAGGCCGCCGGAATCAGGCCGCTCCTGCGTCCTTTGTGTTGGAGGGCTTCCCCGTTCACCAGAGCGCCGATGCCGCCGTCGCCGATAAGGGCCATCAGCCCGATGATCGGGACAACAGCCCCCGCTACGCCGACCGCATGTGGCGGAAAAAGGCGGGCAGCCAACCACCAGTAGACAAACCCGAGAGCGGCAGAAGCAAAGTTTCCGATCGTCATAGCGCCTGAGTTCACGACGAATACGGCACTTTGGCCGAGTTTCATCCGAATGAACTTCGCCACGGCCGAAATGCGGGGCGTTCCCTGCGGAATAGTTATTTGATTATCGCGCATCGAACAAATCCGCTCTCTTGCTTGATGGAATGGAACTGCCTTGGTCTCCAGGCAAGCCTCCAAAACTGCCCTCAAAAGGTACAGGCGAAATCGCAATCCAGTCCTTCCCCACATCGGTTCGGAAAGCGAAATAGGCGAAAGGTTGTTTGCCCCCCCCTGACCACGCACCAAGCAATCTCGCTGCGAAAGTTCCTATGACCCCTGTCTTCAGAACTTTGCCTTCCACGTAGAACCCGAGGACGGAAATAAACCAGAGTGAGCAGCCAAGCCGGAAGACTATTTTGATAACGGAGCGACCGATAACGAACATGCATTAGGCGAAAGATGTCTTTTCCAAAAGCGAGATACTTGGCAAATATGCTTTAGGTGCTTCGCGTTGTCCAATAATTAGACGGAGTAGGCACATGCAGGCGATCTAGTATCGTCGGGGACAAGCTCGAAAGGGAATTGATACACGGAGTTACCTCTTTGTAGAAAAGGCAAAAATTGGGCGCGTTGGGCGCTGCGGTCGAGCTAAGCAAATGCTCCGGTAGCTCGCCGCGCTTGCTTCGCTGGTTGCAGCTTGAGCCAAGTCAATTGATCCCCGCGACGGGGATCTTCCGGTCCACATTGCTTCTGTAAGAATGGCGCCTGCAAATAAGTTGCTGGTAGACTTTCTCAATTCGTTCGATCACATGCGTGGATTGAAACTCAATAACTTTCGCCTTAGCCGCCGCGCCCATCCTAGACCGCAAGGCAGGATCCTTTATCAAGCAATTCATCGCGTTCCGTAAAGCGCTCACGTCACCCGGTGGAACGAGGAACCCTGTCTCTCCATCCAGGATCTGATCGGTGATGCCGCCAATTTGCGATCCGATGACGGCCTTTCCGCTCGCCATCGCTTCCAAAGTGACGGTAGGTGAAGCATCCCTGCATAAAGATGGAACGGTGCCGAAAAGACTTTTCCGCCATGCCTGCATCACTGCCGCGCGAGGCAAGCCGTTGATAACCGTAACATTTGGAGGCAAGACAATAGAATCCGGCAATCTCCAGCCGATAAGCACCATCGGTGGCGGCGCTTCCAGCCCCCGATAAGCATCCAGCAAGACCCCAACACCTTTATCAAGTGTCAAATCTCCAACCTGCAAAATGTATCCACCTTCCGGCAACGCTGCGACGCGCTCATCCAACTCCCCTTCCGCGTCCGCCACATCATCCGACACGAAATTCGGAATCACCTGATACGGAAGGTTCGTGCCCGTTAACTGATTGGCTTCCGCTACCGCAGTACTAACGGGCAGGAACATGTCAACCAACGCTCGTTGGAGCCGGGAAAACACAAGATTGCCCGTCAAAATGACAGGACCTTTATAGCCGTAATGATGAGTGGCGCAGCGCATGCACTTCGAGAAGCCGGGTCCATCACAAAGTTCGACACCGCGGTACATGAACCGCCCCTGCACGCAGCCCATCTCACAATCATGAAAAGTCATGACTAATTTGGCTTTGCTCCAGAGTTTCAACGGCAGAAAAGAATGCACGATCCAATTGTGAGCGTGAACGATCTCGGGCCTTTCTTGATGTATAACTCGTCTGAGCGCCGCGACGGACTCAGGATCGGGAAAGGGAGGCGCGTGCCTGCGTTCTGGCGCGGTAAACAGGCTGGCTAATCTCTGAACCGCGCCTCGGATGCGATACACCCGCACATCGCCATCCATCTCGAAGTCCGAAAGACCTTCATGCCATAGGGTCGCTACCGAGACGTCGTGACCCCGCTTAGCCAATTCCTTACCGAGATCCTGGACGTTTCTTTCTATACCGCCCTTCAATGGTGAATAGAATTGAGCAAGATGCAAAACTCGCATTACTCTGTCCTGACGTTATTGTCCGGTGTCGCCAACTGCCAGTTCAAATCGTGCTGAGAACTCATCACACGTTGTGAGACCTCACGCGAATGCGCTCCACACCGCCGGTTCCAGACCAAAAAACAGGGGTCACCGTTACGACTCGCAAACTGATCC
This sequence comes from uncultured Alphaproteobacteria bacterium, assembly GCA_963764115.1. Classification (GTDB taxonomy): domain Bacteria; phylum Pseudomonadota; class Alphaproteobacteria; order Rhizobiales; family Rhodomicrobiaceae; genus Rhodomicrobium. Next base: position 467,208 of record CAVXRT010000027.1, on the reverse strand, counting down.
ACCCATGGCAGCCAAATGTTTTTCCCATTTTAGTGCATCGGAGATAATCGTTTTCAGGTTATTAAGCCGAGGCTTCCAGGAAAGCGACGCTTGGATCTTAGCGTTAGATGCTACAACAACGGGGGGATCGCCGGGCCGGCGGCCAGAAAACTCCACGCTGAGTTTCCGACCTGACACGTCTTCTACGGCCTGAATGACCTCCAGAACGGAATATCCCTCTCCATAACCGCAATTGAACACGTCTGAACCACCACCATTGCACAAATAATCAAGCGCAGAGAGATGGGCGTCAGCCAAGTCGGTCACATGGATGTAGTCCCGAATACACGTGCCATCCCTTGTGGGGTAGTCCCTGCCAAAAACCTTGATAAGCCCGTCTTTTGAAAGGACCGCCTGGCACGCCACCTTTATGAGATGCGTCGCCCGAGCAGTAGATTGGCCCGTCCGGCCTGAAGGGTCGGCGCCCGCTACATTAAAGTAGCGCAAAATTACATATTTCGGCCCTCCTGCAAAAGCTGTGTCCGTTAAAATGCGTTCCGTCATCGCCTTTGATGACCCATAGGGTGACATCGGGCAAATTGGGGCCGTTTCGCTGACGGGATTGCCGTCGCCATCTCCGTAGACCGCGGCGGTTGATGAGAAGATAAAATGCTTTACCTGTGCCCTCGTGGCACATTCAATCAAGCTCCGCGAATTCGCGGTGTTATTCTTATAGTAAGATAAGGGGTTCGCTATAAAATCCGGAACAACGGTCGACGCAGCGAAATGAATTATGCTGGTTATACTTTCTTGTTTAATAACATTGGAGACGAGTTCCTCATCTCCGATATCACCCCCTACAAAGGTCGAACTCTTCGGTACAGCCATTTGAAAACCAGTACAGAGATTATCGATAACGACAACCTTTTCACCACGTCCCAGAAGCGCGAGGACACAGTGGCTACCGATATAACCCGCACCACCAGTTATAAGAATAGACATATAACACCTTCGAAGCTGCCTGCCTTCTGTAAGCAAGTGTTTAAAACCGTAAAAAAACTCCTACTCAGGACTAGTTTTTTCAGGTTAACCTATTTTTCTTCTGAATATCCTGACTGGTAACACTGTTCGCGGAAACCTGCCCCCTAATGAGCCGCTCCCAGGAGCCCCCCCTTCTTGAGCATCTGCTGCGCGCCCTCTTTTAGAACGTTCCACAACGGACCACCATCATTGTGAACATCGAACTGATCATGCCTGTCGACGGGATATTTATAGTCATCCTGTAGTGAAACAAGCCTCCAAACAATCCAGCCTGCGCAGTCCGGGTGACGATTGATCGTATCTAGCCACTTTCGATAGGCCAAAAGGTGGTCCGGATTTGAGCGGGCGTACCCAAATTCCTCCAAAAGCACCGGCTTGCCTATCTTTCCGGCAATGCCACAATACTTCAAGATTTGATCGTCCATTTCCTCGACAGTTTGATTATAGTAAAGGGGATATCCGTGCCACGTGGCAAAATCTATCGTCGGAATATCGATGTCCGATATGAAACCGGGCACATTTGCTCCTCCTGACGACACCAAATGATCGGGGTCCAAGGACTTAACATAGGAGGACATTTCAGTGAGCCAGGTAAAAACAAGATCTTTCGGCTCTATGTTGGGTTCGTTCATAAGTTCCCAGGCAAAAATCGTCGGGTCATCCTTGTAGATTATGCCGTTGAAGGAGTTTTTTCGCATTGAAATGGAACGAACAAGAGCCTTGAAGTCTGATTTCGTGCGGTCGTCATGAAAGAAGAAGGTATTCTTGTCCTGGCTTCCATACCAAGCCCGTATTTGCTGAGCCCCTCCAGTATAGTCCCAGAAGTCCAAGAAGGCGACGATGAGCTTCAGATTGCGCCGGCGCGCCTCCTCCAAAAGGTAATCCAACTTCTGCATACCCTGTGCCCCTTCATGGAGGGCCATTCGGTTCTGGACGGGATCCCAATAAATAAGATAGTTACCATGAACACCCAGATCGCTCGATTCAGCCTGTTTCCGCCAATCCCAGATCGTCGGCTGGATTAGTCCGTCCGGAGAGCCAATCACGGGCTGAATAAAAGTTCGGACAACTGTTGCGCCCATCGCGACGGCATCGTCCAATACTCGGCGAACCTCTGCCGGCGATCCATACGTCAAATAGTGATTGTTGACCCCTGCAACGAAAAAAGGCTTGCCGTCGAGGACGAAATGGGCGCCCTCACGACTTACAAAGCCAGGTCTTGCCGAACGGGCTCCCCCCAAAGCAGTGGCTTTCACGCCTATCAACGCCATCGCTACCACAGCCACAGCAAGCGTCACAACCAAAGGTACGAATCGCCAGATCCCAGAAAAGGATGCTTTCTCCAAGCCGTGTCTTTCCCATCCCCAGCTCCGCACGGTAACTCACCCGCTCCGCCTGGAACGACATAGGCAAGGATCGCCAATAGTAAGGGCGCCGATGCGATCAACCAGAACCACTTTACACTGCATTGACCCGCCTAAGCTGCTCCCGACTAATGCTCCCACAGTCGGGGCGCTCCAGATGTAAAGGCTGCAAAATCATCCAGCCGATTCTGATGACCGACACCGGAGCGCCGGATCTCAAACGGATTCCTTCGCGCTCCTCCGCTGAAGTTGATCGCCCCGGTGCTGCGGAAAGCGACCTTAAGACCAGACCGCATCAAGAGAGGCACATATGCCCGGTCGTAGTCCGTCAGGCGACCGAAAGGAAATGCGAAACTCAGAACTGATACGCCAAGTTTTTTCTCCAACGTATCCCTTGAGATTTCGATTTCATTCGAAACCTCCTCCGGGGGCATGCGTAACATCATTGGATGTGTTACGGTGTGGGCGCCCACTGTGCAGCCATGGTCAGTCATTTCTTGCAAATCGGACCATGACAAATGTGTGCCCGCTGGCGGTTTCGCGAGAACGTCATACTTGAGAATTTCAGACAGTTCCTCTACCAGCGTCGCGCGAGTTCTTTCATCGAGCGGCGCAACGGCCCCAGCCCATTCCTCTGCGATCCTGTCTTCATCTCCCTCGCGGCTCCAATCACGCACCCCTAGTCTCGGTAGCCTTGCGGACTTCAGGGCAGAGTTTCGGAAGGCCTCTGCTACTCCATCCCAAAGAAAAACGCGTTGATCCTCAAGGTAAGCGATTGCTGGAAATAAGATGAATGGAATATTGTATGCCGCAAGAACTGGCATAGCGTTGGTAAGATTGTCGCGGTAGCCGTCGTCGAAAGTGATCATCAGTGAGCGTGGGGGCAATGGTTTGCCATCGTAAATCCAGCCCAAACAATCGTCGAGAGATATGAAATTATAATTTCTCGACAAGTACTTCATCTGGGCAGAAAATTCACTTGGTGTTGCGCTTACAACGCCCCTCATCCCAAAAAAGTCAGCTGCGTCGGGGTCGCAGACACGGTGATACATCAAGACACGAAGCGAGTTCGGTGCCAGCTGAGCAAGCTTGGGCCAGATATTTGCGCGCGAACCGGCACGAAGGGCAAATTGTCCCAAGTGTTTTATTGGCCAGAATTGCCTAACTAACATCACTCCTCCTCAAACCACACAACAGCTCCTAGTTAGGCGCATTGAGTTTCGGCTCCAGATGTGTATTTTCTTCGCTCAGTACTAACCTTTCTTTGCTAAGCCTACCCTTAGCATAACCAGCAAGCGTACATGTCAACCCCCAAACTATAGCTGCGGCTCTCCCGATACCACTTGCATCGAGGCGTAGGATTGCATCAGTAATACCACTGGCTATTCCGGCAGGCAGGGTCCGCAGGACGTAACTTCGCTCTGAGGATAATCCGCGTTCCGTTCCCACAAGCGTCGCCAGATGCGCCTTGGAAAGCCCCTCGGCATAACAGCGCAATGTGAAGTAAGACCACGTCACACGAAAGGCTGGAACCTTATGACGTATCAGCACTTCCGGTATGAAAACAAATTTGGCGTCGCTCACAACGCGCTTTGCGCGAATGCAAAACTCCGTTTCCTCGCAGCTGATTGGCAATTTACTGCCCGTTCGACCGAGCCCATGACTGAAGCCGCCCACTCGTTCGAAGAGTTCCCGCCGAAAGCCGCATGCCGCCCCTAAGAGATTGCGGACTTCCTTTCGTTGCTTTGGCAGTCCCTTATAGGCGCAACCAACGACCCATAAGAATTCGCTCGGAAACCATGAAGGCTGTTGCCCTTCCCAAAGAGGCTGTATCCATGGGACAGCCCCGACCACGCCAGGAGCTTCACATTCTTCCACTAATCGCGCGGTCCATTTTTTGTCGGCAATTGCATCGTCATCAAGGAACGCCACCACGGACCCTTGAGCTGCCGCAATGCCGGAGTTCCTCGCACCGGAGAGTCCCCGTTCCTGTTCGTTTCGAATGACGATGACATCTGGGAAGTTTACTCTCGCTTTTTTCTCCAGCGCTGAATTATGGTCGATAACCAGAATAATTTCTGTAGGCGCCGGTTCTTGCTGCTGGGCCGAACCGACTGCATCGCAAATATCCTGCCATCGCTCCATAGTATAGGCGCAGATTATAATCGACACGGAGGCGGGAGATGGGGGCATTACGAAGCTGCCTTAGAAAATCTATTAGCATGTAGTTCGGCCCGGATAGTTATCGCCAAGACCTCATCTCCTCGACCTACAGGGTTCTCGCTAAGTGGGTGGCCATCAGGATCGCTGGGCACGAGTGAAAAAATTCGCTTGAGCATAAAGGTACGCACTACAGCTCTCCATTGGGCGCACGGCCGATATCCGCCCAAACCCGGCGATAGACGTAGCGGTGGTCGCCATTCTTGAAAAGCCAAGCTTCGACCCTCTGAATCTGACCGGCTTTGACGGTTGTGTTCAAAGGCACCGTCCAGGTTTCTCCCGGCAGTAAGCTGATGCCATGCCAATGCCTCATGATTTGCCCCTCCGTCATAACTTCGACCTCATACGTCGCAGGCGCGCCTTCGCTGTTTCTTATTCCGACTGTGAGATCGTTCGGAGCCCCATTGTAAGTCATCCAAAATTCCGTGAACTTAAACTCCGCGTGCACGACCGCCGCGCGATAATCTAGGACAAAAACACACATTACCAAAGCTGTAGCAGCAGAAAGCATTAATGCGTCTCTCATTGAAACTTTTAGGGCAGGTTGGTCTTCAGCCAACTTTTGAGAGACGCTAAGTTTAGCCAATCCTATCGCTGCTATGACAGTAAAGACTATAGCCCAAGCTATTGGCCTTACCAATTCAAATAAGTGTAACAAAAATCCGCAAGCAATGACGATAGCTACGCTAAGCCCAAATGCAAAGAGAACATGCTCAAGATCAATGGAACGCGCCTTCCGCAAATGACGCAAAAGGATATGACCGGGCAGGTAGAAAACGACGGGTACCAACAAGAGTGAGGGTACCGCGAGACCTTCATATGTAGCCAGAACCAACGCGAGCGGCGCGACAACCGATACAAGAAAGGTTTTCGATTTCCAACTCAGGTGCTGCATTCAAAAACCCCGTAACGGTGACATGCCAAAAGCGCGACTTAATATGGTACGATATTCGTTGCTGGCCTTGCCACTTGCAAAGGTCTCAGATCATAGATGACGAGGGCTCCGTTCTCGAAGGGACGATTGACGCCCCTGAGGTTGTTAAATTTCAAAAGCGCCGCCGGCTCCGGCGGGGTAGCGTGAACTGCGTCGTCTTCTCCATTTTCAAAATACACTCCATATCGAGGGAGAGCGGTCGTGAGACGCAAGTCAATCATGACGTAGTCGACCCAGCCCCTTCTAAGAGCAGTAAGTTCCTCATGTCCGAGCGTCTTTGAAAAAACCAGATCCGTAACCCTAACGCGATCTTTGAGGCCCGTAAGAGGTATTTGTCGACCATAAGCCGCTAATAAAACTTGGTTGATCCTGTCCGCAGCGAACACTTGATCACGCCCCAACCAAATTTTCGTCCATTCCGCGGCCTGAACTCCAAGGGACTCGATCGATTGGGAGTTGGCCGAGACCCTGTACGGATAACTGAAGAAATTGGGTCCCACACCTGTCGCGTATCCGCCAACGACCATAATTGTTAGCATGGTTGCGATCATTATAGGTCGCGGCCTTTTCCAAAGGCCCGCGATCGCGATCGCCACCACGATGCAAACACCGAAGAATACATATGAGATAAGGCGATAACCTATTTCCCAGCCGAGGGGCGTCAGGCGCAGTAAGATGCTTAACGGAAAACCAAGAGTTAAAAGTGTCAGCAGCACTAAGCCACTGTTTTTCCAAAAGACTTTGAGGCGAAACCTTGATAGAAAAATACGCCCCCCTGCAAGATTGAGGGATCTCAGGAACCCGACCGATAGTCCCAGGCAAATAAACAAAGTGCTTCCCAGACCGATCAGGGTTTCCCACAATGGCTTCGTATCGCCGTCGGAACTTACAAAAGGGGTTCGGCCTAGTCCTTTGAAGCTTAATAGACTCCAGAAATCTGTAGCGCCGCCTGCAACGACCGGGCCTATATAAGAGCTTGTGCCGCCGGTAAATAACCACCACGCAATATTAGCCGCCAGCGCTCCGGCAGCAAGAGAGATAAGGCAAAGCAGACTTTTTCCCCGCCGCCTACGAGCGAGTTCTAATACTGTGATTCCAATCAGAATTGCCGTAAGAAAATACGATGTAACATGATGGGTAACTGTTACGGAGGCTGCCAGCAAGACGCCCACGATTGAGTAAGCTACGTCGTCCCGGTGATTGTTCGCAATGCGCAGCGCTGCCAGAAGTGACAGGGAACATAACACGAGGGCAAGACTTGCATAGCCGTATTGGGCGTCAAAGGACGGGAATGTCGAACTAGCCATATATATGGCACAAGCAAGCCCCGCGACGCGAGCTGATCCGGTAACCGTCTCGGCGATCAGAAAGAGCGCCCCGAGGAGAACCACCCTGCCGAGCCCAACAACGATTAGGCCAGCTGTAAAGATCGAAAAGCCGGAAACCCCTGACAAAGCGTTTGTCACGATCTCCAAGCCTGGATAGCGCGGGCTTATCGGAAGGAGCGTATTCTCGTCAAGCAGCCTGTGCCGTTCCGTTATATTCAATGCAGTAAGCCAGTGTTGGAACTCATCGAATCCAGTGAACCGAACCGGGCTGTGCAAGATTTTCATGCCATAGAAGGCTGACCCCATCATTATGACGAGTACGAGCCGCTCGCTCCTCGAAGCGCTTAACGAAGAAAGGCGCAGGGAGATTGGAAACACGATCACTATGATCCCAATCCACAGCACATTATATGCGGCATCGGCCAGGCTGTTCATGTTGGCAATTTGCGCCAACCCGACTAGCGTAAGCCCAGCCGCCCAAAAAGACTCAGAGGTGCGATCCAACTGCGGTCCAGGACAGGAGCGACGCCCTTCTTCGGCAGCCCGCTCTCATCTAAACCCAGCAGAGTAGTAGCAATTTTTAGCGCACGTTCCCTTACAGGCTGCACTTGCGGTCGATTCACTCCCACCAGAGAGCATGATGCGATAGGGGATTTGGCCATTCGGGACTCATTTGGCAAATCTCATAACGCGCTGATAAGCCTCATCCAGCCCGTCGGCGCAATCGGCCCAGCTAGGAAGCGTGAAATTAGAACACGGATCCGGTGCATCAAGAGCGTCAGCCATCGCGGCCGCAATCTCAATAGGTGTGGAGGCCAATTGCACAGTCTTGATCAGCCCCCTCTGCGCCAACTCTATGAAACCAGAAGTGTTACTAGTCAGGACCTTCCGGCCTAGCGAAAGAGCCTCCATAACGGCGACGGGGTGAGCTTCATACTCGCTGAGAAGGACCACCAGGTCGGCGGCAGACAATTGAGTCGCCAGACCTTGACGCTCTGCAGGCGGTACGCTGGTAATCGTAACCCTTTTTTCAAGTCTCAGCTTCTTAACCAGTGTCCGCAGTTCTCCTTCGTAGGGACCGCTGCCAAGGATCTTTAGGCTTACATCAGGGAAACGCCACTGAAGCTTTTGCATCGCCTCGATGGCTCGATGGTGCCCTTTATAGCGTTCAAGGCGCCCAATGGAGACGATCAAACGGCCTTCCTTAGGTTGATCTATCGGCCGCACTTGCGGTAACTCAGCGCCATTCGGAATCACAACAAATTTGCTCCGTGGCACTCGCATTTTCTTGCTAAAAAAGTCGGCTTCAAAGTTGGAGACCCCCACATGCAATGCCGCCTGGCGGAAAAGGGGCGCTAACGACCCCCATTGTATGCCGCGAACAGCATTTCTGATGGGCGAGGAATGCCCTCCACTATGGAAACTTACAATAAAGGGGATGCGCTTGCGAATGGCCGCAAGCATGCCGAGCGGCGGCACGAATGTGTGGCAACCTTGAATATGAACAAGATCATAGTTACCCGAGCTGATGTGTCGATAGATAGCGGGGGCCAGATAATAATCCGACTGCGCTGGCCAGGCCTTCACTCTTATAATATGCGTTTCGCCATGCATTTCCTCGATTGGGAGCCGCCCGGACGGATCTGTAGTAAGCAGCGTCATCTTGTGTCCCCTCGCAGCCAGGCGGGAGGAAACCTCATAGATGTGCGTTTCGATACCGCCCATCAGCGGGAAGCACCGCGCAGACACCATTGCAATCCGAAGAGAAGAGCGATTTACTATAGCACTGTCCTTCGGCGGACTGCAAACCTGAGGAGAACCAAGATCTCCACTCTCTGACAACGCGGTCTCAAACATGTGCCGGACTCTCAACGCTTCGCACAAATTTTTCTCTGAGTATGGCCTTCAGGACGCGCCAGCCATCCGGAATTGCCCGCAGATTGCTTTCTCCAAACAGGCGATTTGCTTCGAAACTGGCAACCTCCAGAACCCTCAGCCCTGCTTTCAGGGCACGAACATTCATAAGCGTCTCGATTTCGAAGCCATTCTGGTCGCCTTGAAATAGGGAGCGATGCTCTCGCCAGAATGCGATATATCCGTAACAGAGGTCGCTGAAAGCGCCCCCGTGGAGAATGCGGACAGCTAGGGTTAGCCCCCAATTTCCAATCATCCTGAAAACTGACATATCCTCGGTGCCAGCGCCCTGGATGAAGCGCGTACCTTTCACGTAATCGGCGCCGGACAACAAGGCGCCGACGAACAAAACGATCTCGGCTGGGTCCATGGATCCGTCGGCATCGAGCATAACGATGATGTCGCCTTCTGCGGCTGCGAAACCAGCCCGAAGCGCCGCCCCCTTGCCTCGTTGCTTTTCAATGACGATTTCGAGCATCTGGCCGAAGCTCACGCGCAATATCGACTGTGTTATCGGTTGAGCACCCATCGACGATAATAACCTCAGACACCCACGACGGTATGCGTGGCATAAGCCAGGGAAGATTTTTGCCTTCGTTCAATGTCGGAATGACCACGCTGATCGAAGGCAGGACGAAGCGCAGCTCCGCAGCTGACTTACTCAAAGAGAAAGTTGCAATGTTCATACTCTGCCCCACGAAGATTAACATCTTTCCAGTTGTGCTTACTGAGCTGTGCGCCCCTCGCTCACCCGGACGTAAACGAGATCTTCGGGCTCCAGTACCCAGGTATATTTCGCCTTGAGAGACTTCGAGGCGTGCGTATTGATTCTGATTATTTTGGAAGTCATAAAGTCCCGCTTAATCCGGTAAGAGGTATAGTGGCTGCTCAAGCTTAACCCTCCGCTGCAGCTTAGAGACGCTGCAGCCACCACGCACGCCACAGGCGCACCGCTCGTATCAAGCATACTGAAAGCTGCATCGACGTCAGCAGATCAGCTGTCCTTCAACTCGCCAACGCGTCATGTTCACGGCATGAACGATCTACTGCTAGGTTTGTTCTGAGAACTATTCGGGAAACCAATCCGTGCATCAAGTCCTACAAGGGATTAACTCCTTTGCAACCGACGCCTCCAAAAACGCAGGCGTTTAGGCGAAGAGCTGATTCAGTGCATTCGCAAGGTGATGGGACTATATTCCGGCTTTTTCGATGTAGATGATTGGCTGGCCGGGTTAACCGCGAAGAACGACTATCCCGAACGGCTGAAGGCGTTCGTGCATTTCCAGATATTTCGCGCCGCGAACTTGAGAGGGCCGGTTCCGCACAGGCCGCCCGCATCGAGGTACAGCTTTTTACGCTTCGATAAAGCGCTACAGGGGGTGGCCTTGCCGACTATAAGGAGCCAGCGTGACGCCGAAGAGAAGAGCGCACGAGAAGCGAAGGAGGGCGGCGCCGGAACGCACGGCCAAACTGTTCGTAGTGCTGAACCTGCTCACCGGCATCACGCGCTCATCCGCTTGTTTAACATCCTGAAGCTGTTGCCGCCTGCAAGCCCGCGCGGCATCCCGACAACTAACATGAAAGGGTCCACGTCCCCGCAGTCTCTTGCTGCTGGCTGAACCCGGTCGAAGGGTCTTGCGAAAACCGGAAAACGGGAGCTAAGCCATCGGGCTGTTCTGGCGCCCGGCGCGCAGGCAGCCCTCAATCGCTTCCTCGCCAGTCATAAATAAGAAACGGAGTCCTTCATTTGATAGAAGGACTCCGATGTTTTATTTCCGCTTGGCAGGCGCCAAAGCTTGAAGACCCGCTACCCTGATATGCGACGCGCCTTCTGGCCTTATTGGCCGGCATTCCAGATTTTGCATCCGGGAGACGACTGCATACCGCCTCTGCAGCTTTCCAGTTCTGCTGACACAGCTGCCGCTTCGTCCCCGATCCTAAGCTGAACAAGGTCCCCGGGTTCAAGCTCTGAGATAGCTTCTGCCCGGATTGTCTGTGTTCCACCCTCTGTTCTTCTAAGAATTTCATACACAAAATTCTGTTTTCCTGAATTGGATCGAACTCCCAAATCGGCATTAAATGCTTTCAACACTTTTTGCCCATGGGAGATTGTGCTCAAATTATCAGCTATCTCTCTCTCTACAGCTGAAATATCGAGATGAAGCTGCGTCTGGTATTCAATACCAAACCGCGTCAATTCTTCCTCGGCCAGCTCAAGCTTATGCTTGGCTGCAGCCGTGGCCGACATCAGCTCCTGCTTGCGGCCCTCCACATCAGAAAGGGAGTTCTGCACTTCTACCAGCTGTGACTTACTGGCGATGCCGTGTCCGGCGAGAGACGTGATCGCCTTCAGGCGATCCGCACGGAGATTGATATTAGCCTCGATTGGAGAGATTCGATCCTTTGCGAATTCGAGTTCCCCCTTAGCACTCTCCACCGTTGAACGAAGAGTAGCTTCTTTAGCGCGGCGCGCGGCAAGAACGAGACGACGCAATGCGGCCTCATCATCAACAAGGGCCGATGCTTCTGAACTTCCTACCAGTTGTATCAGCCGAGAAGGAACGGCAAAAGCAGAACTATCGCGTTCTGCGCGCAAAACTGCCTGGCGTGCAAGAAGCCGGGAAGCGACAACGCTTGATTGTTCTAGTCTGGTTTCTTCGCGAGCGGCTTCAAGCGCATGCCAAGTTTCAACCGTGCGATCCGTCCCACCCGCCAACGCTATTGCATGCAACACAGTCATCCCAAAGGTGTACTTATAGGTACCAGGGTTCTTAACGGGGCCAACTATAAAGATTGGCTTATGTTCAACAGAGATAACACTTACGAAAGCGCCCCTGTGAAAGACCTCCTCAAACCTGCTGGCGACTGCCGTCTCGAAATCCGAGGGCGGAATGCCTGCGGCATGAACCTGCTTCAGGAAGGGCAACGCTATGGTTCCGTCGTCCTGGACGACGTATTCTCCCGATAACTCAGGCCGCTGGAAAAAGTTACGCGATAGATCAGGCAAATGCTGGCCAGCGTTAGGCCATTTGTCTTCCTCGCGTCCGGCACGCTCGAAGACCGACAGATTTACTCTGTCACCAGCCCGGAGCGCCATTGCGGCTGCGCTATTCGCTCGTTCTGCTCTGTCTTGTCTTTCTTGCGAAATACCAGCCTCATTTGCTGAGGAGGCGCTCAAGGACGCGGCCAAAACAGATATGCAAATCAGACTTTTACGGAAAGCCGAAGCCGAATCGAACATGGGGCCCTCTGTCACCTTTACATGGATACTAATCGGACGAAAAGCTGCTCGCGAGACAGCAACCCTATTCATGCACACCACTCACGGCGTGATGCCTCGCTGATTTCGCGGTTTCGTGAGCCTCATTAACCAACCGCGAATAGTTTTTTGCGCATAAACAAATTGACTTCAAATGCAAGTCTACTTCAACTGCGCGAAGGGATTAACTCTTTAATGTGCAGGCGCCAAATTGCCGGCGCTCTAAACGGGAAGCCGGCGGACGAGAGGCAACTCGGTGTAATTGCAGGATCAGTTTTTGCTAGTATGATGGGATAAACGATGAAGGACCAGCACTTCATTCTCGGGCAGGTAGAACTGAGGCAATTTCATCCTTTATCTCAATATCTCGACTTATCTTGCTTTGGTATTGGCAAGGCTTAGGCTTCACAATGCGATCGAATAGGGGCTATCAATGCAGATTGCAATGATCGGGTGTCCGTTTTCTACGACTTACGGACATTATATAGCGTCGCTGCGCGACGAATTTGAGCGCGCCGGGGCACGAATGGAGTGGATCGCGTCAAATTGCGGCTGTCATGATCCCGCTGAAATGAGACGCGACTTCGTGACTAAAGATTGTAAATATTTCGATCTGCCAAACTGGGTTGGTGACTATTCAGTCGTCGTCTATTCTCCTCAGCCTGTCAATCGCGCGATAAAATCTCCGTTCCGGAATGCCAGCCTATGGCTTCGGGCATCGCGCTACGCGAACTTGTCGCAGGGCGCCGATGTGGTTCATCTGCAGCAAACGATGAACTCGTATGGTTTTGATATCGCCCGGCGCCTCTTAAATTGGGATGACATGGGCAAAACTGCGCGGATCGTCACGCTGCATGAGCTGGATGACGAGCAGGTCCATAAGGCCGAGGGCAACCATACTTATAATTTAGCGGATGCGATCATTGTTCACGACACGAACATGAAGAAGCAACTCATAGACTATGGCGTGAAGGGGGACCTGATCCATGTCATTTGTTGCGGGACCGACCTGGATGATGCGGAAGAAGTTGCTCGCGATGGGATTGTTTTCTATGGCGGCCACCGTCTGAACAACGGCAAGGGCATCGATGTGCTGCTCAACAGTTATCGGATGCTGAAAGACTCCATGGAGAAGTTGCCACGGTTGCGGATCCACGGACATTACGGATCGACGCCGCCTGCAGTGCGGGAGCAAGCACAGCGTCTTGGCATCGATGATCACATCGACTGGCTCAACGATATATCGTTCGACGAAATAAAGAAACTCTATAGGTCATCTCAAATTTGCGTGCTGCCGTACCGCGGCAGCTTTTGTGGCATGCCCGCAGGAATTGCTGCTGCGAATAGGCTGCCGATCATTGGTACGCCGCGTTCCGGCCTTCCAGAGCACATTGGCGATCTTGGCATCTACGTCGATCTTGAGCCAACTGAGTTAGCCGAACGCATGGCTCAGGTGCTTCGCGATGAGGAGTATCGCAAGACGCAAGGCGCCAAACTCCGTGCCCATGCGGAGCGGAACCTTGGGTGGGGCAATATCGTCCGCCAGACCCTGGATATCTATCAGTCCGCCCGCCAGCGAGCCGCAGATCGCAGGGTGGAGAAGGTGCCTGCTTGAGGTTATACAGACGTCGCCGAGTGGATCGAAGCGCCGTCGTCGCGCTTGCCGTTGAGCAGTCAGCGTTCTGCGAGGCGCAGCTCCGCCTTCACCTAATCGCTGATGGGCGGCGGGTTGCACATCCTGAAGCATAGCGAGGACCTTTCTTTGCAAGGTCTGGCTGAAAGCCCCGATTTTGAATGATTATGCGGCGAAGAGCTTTTCCTGCCTTCGTCGCTTTTTTATAACGCGCGGGATCAGCTGCAACCTAACCGACGATCTTTGCTAATCGTGGGGCCTCTTCGATAGCCGAAGGTGCCTCCGCTTCATGCGGTCTGGATGAAGCTGCCGATCGCCGAGGGCTTGGCTTCCAGGAAGGTCTTGCCCTATCCTCATGATGAGCCGTGATCCAGCCATCGGAGTCAAGCTCCAGAGTTTCGACGCGACGCGGCGATAAAACTCCGAAATGGTGTTCTGGAGACGCTTGCAAAAATGGCGACGGCGGCAGGACCGTCCGCTCGTCGTGGTGTCTCAAGCGTTACTGGCGCGTATATCATTTCCCCATTATTTTCACCGCGCACCGCAGGCTTCACGGGTGCTCCCGTCGGAACAGTTTGAGGAGGAAAGTCAGCATGAGGCGTAGTTCAGCCGGCCTTGTGGCCGTCGTTACAGCAATTCTGGGCGCAAGCGTCGCTTTTGCCTCGAACGACCCTATCAAGGACCGGCAAGAACTGATGAAAGGCAACGGCAAAGCCGTGAAGGGCGTCGTCGCCATGCTGAAGGGCGAGAAGCCTTACGATGGCGCGGCCGCCGGGAAGGCGATGAAGGACGTCAACGGATCGCTTGTCACCTTCGTAACCCTGTTCCCGAAGGGCTCCGAAACAGGGGGCGACACCGAGGCCAAGCCCGATATCTGGGAAAACAAAGCTGAATTCGAGTCCCTGGCGAAGGATCTTGAAGCCGCCACGGCCAAGGCCGCGGCAGCCGCCGCCGGCGGGCTGGATTCCTTCAAGGTGGCGTTCGGCGATGTGGGCAAGGCCTGCAAGTCCTGCCACGAAAAGTTCCGCTCCGAGAAAAAAGAGTAGGTCCGTATGGTCTCCGCCCGAACGCTTCTCCTTTTTTCGTGTCTGATCGCCTGGGCATCCAATTCACTCGGCGCGCAGCCCAGAAACGTCGATCACGGGCGGTATCTGTTCTACGCAGGCGGCTGTGCGTCCTGCCACGCGGCTCCGGCGTCGGCCAAATGCGATGATCCAAACTACAAAGACCCGCTGACGCTCACCGGCGGCCGCTGCCTGAAATCGGAGTTCGGCGCCTTCTACGTGCCGAACATCACCCAGGACGAAAATTCCGGCATCGGCGGATGGAGCGACGACGACTTCGTCAGGGCGATGACCGAAGGGGTATCGCCCTCGGGAAAACACTATTATCCCGCCTTCCCCTATGCTTCCTACCGGCACATGACGCGGGACGATCTCCTTGATCTCAAAGCGTTCCTGGACACTTTGCCCGCGGCGGCGTCGAAGGCGCCTGAGAACGAGCTTGCCTTTCCCTACAATATCCGCTGGGGCTTAGGCTTATGGAAACAACTCAACCTCAAGGGCGGAACCTTCAAGCCCGATCTATCGAAAAGCGCATCGATCAATCGGGGCGCTTATCTCGTTGAAGGGCCCGGTCATTGCGGCGAATGCCACACGCCTCGCAATTGGCTCGGCGCCACGATCGAGGACAAAAAGCTGTCAGGCGCGCCGAACCCGGATGGCAAGGGTTTCGTCCCCAATATCACGCCCGATGCCACGGGCCTATCCTCCTGGAGCGCAAAGGACATCGCATACGCGCTTGAGACAGGCTTCACCCCCGAGGGTGATATGCTTGGCGGTTCCATGGCGAAGGTGCAGGAGAACATGGCGAAACTGACGCCGGAGGATCGGGAAGCCATCGCCGCCTACCTCAAATCGATCCCTCCAGTTGCACATGAACGCCCAAAAAAGAAGGAGCCTTGAGCCGGTTCGAATTAAGATAGAGGCAGGAGCGAACCAAATGAACACGATTGAAACGATTACTTGTACGTCCTGCGGAGCTGTCAACAGGGCCCCTGCCTCGAAGCTTGCCGCCGGAGCGCGCCCGGCATGCGGCGGCTGCCACCAGCCTCTCTTCACCGGCGAGCCATACGAGGTTGCCGCGGAAGACGAGTTTGAACGGTTGCTTGCCAAGACTTCCGTCCCAATTCTTGTCGACTTCTGGGCGCCCTGGTGCGGGCCGTGCCTTCAGATGGCGCCGCATTTCAAGGCGGCGGCGCAGGCTCTTGAACCTCGCCTCAAGCTTATGAAGGTCGACACGGAAAAGTTTCCCGGCGCGGCCGGCCGCAACGGCATCAAAAGCATCCCGACGATGATTCTGTTCGCGAATGGAAAAGAGATCGCACGCCAAAGCGGCGCAATGCCCGCCAAGGCGATCGAGCAATGGGCCAAGCAGCATCTTCCTGGCGGCGCGTCGCAAGGCGCTTGACCTCTCCACTATGCTTTGGAACAGCCGAAGCAGGCCATTGCTGTTGCAACCGAGCGCCGCAAACGCGGCTTGACGGACGTCCTCAACGTGCTCGATGCCGAACGGCAAAACTTCACGATCGAGGATCAGAACGCTATCGCGCAGGAAGCGGTCGCGATGCAGGACGTCGCCCTTTGAAATTAAGCCTCGTGCGCTTACCCGGACGCGGGCCTCGGTACGCTTTTCTGCATGCCCATTGGACCTCACTTTTATTCCCGGATCGGCTTCCCGCTTGCGTTTGCGTCACGGATTTTTCTTGAGTGAGAATTGTACGAGAAAGCGCCTTGCCGGGAAGTTAACGAATAAGTCATTGATATTGATAGGAAAATTCAAGAACGGGCGGAGCTCCGGCGCACGCGGCGGGCTGATTTGGGCGCGGTCGTGGTTAACGGGAGAAACTGAGATCATATTTAACGGACTTTTCAGCGTCCACTTAATGCCAAAATTCCGGCATTAAATTCTATTTAATGGCCTGGTTGTCGGTAAAAAAGCTGTTCAATTTCAATATGTTGGAACCGCCTGCCTACCGCCCTCGCAGGCCTCGTTCTGCGCCGGATAAAGGCATGGTTAAGCCTAATCAAATGTAAATTGGACCGGAAATAAATCGGCCGCGCTCGCGTTAACCGGTTTCAAATTAACACTCGGCGCTGCGAACGAAGCGTTAACCGCGAGGCGTAAGGCGGGCGCCGTCGGAGACGGCAGCGGCCGGATGGGCGAGAAGCACTCCTGCATTCAATCGGACACGGGCACGCGATTGAGTTGAGCGTGCGTCGCTGCGGCTCCGAATTTTGTACGCCGCGGTCGTCGACCCCCTTCGCGACCCTCTGCGCGGCGCGGGCGGTCCCACATAAAAAAAGCCGGCGGTGGGTGAGAGGCCACCGGCTGGGGATTCGCTCATAAGAGGATATCGCTGCAGTTTTCCGTTATGCCGACCTTTAGGACATAAGTGAATCGGTGTGCCTTTAGGCAAGCCGCGTCGTTGTGACTCGCGCGAGTTGGATTCCGGGCTGCGATTTTGCGCGCTATGCGCGTTCTCATGATCGACGGGCAAGCGATTCGACAGCGCTGGGATGCGGTCAGCTCCAAGCTCGATGAACGCGGGCGGCGGCTGTTTGCTGCAGCGGAGGTGCGTGCAGCGGGGCGGGCTGGCGGCTGTGTCGGGCTGGCGCGCAGCACCCTTTTGCGAGGGCTCAAGGACCTTGAATAAATCGTAGCGGTTATTTTTGCGGATGTCCTAAGAGTTTGAACTCGGTCGAGAGCCTCCGCCACAAGCTGCTTGTATCCGCGTTTCAGCACTATGTCTTACTCCTTTGTCCGATCAACGAGCTACTCCATCCCGGCACCCACACAATCGGGAGATCCGACCGGGAGCGGGAGAGCGGCAGCCGCTTCTAATTACTCGCACTAGCCCAGGCAAAGGTAATTGCGCATTCGCAATGACCAGAAGGGCTAATCACACTTACGCTTTGTCGAGCCTAGAGGATCAGGCCGAAGAACCGCCTACGCGCCAGGCTCGTGATCCAGTGAGAAGGGGCGGTAGCAAGCGGGGGAGGCGCGCGCCTTCACTCTAATGAATAAGCGGGCCTGACAAGTGAGGTTCACATGGATACGACTCTCAACGATCTCCAAGGCGATGTCTCGCGGCGGGATTTCATCTATCTTGCGACGACAGCATTCGCGGCGATTGGAGCAGCCGGTGCTCTTTGGCCGGCGATTGACCAGATGAACGCCGACGCGTCGGCGTTGTCGCTTGGCTCGACTGAAGTGGATTTGTCGCCGGTGGGTGTAGGTCAGGCCATCTCGGTCCTCTGGCGCGGCAAGCCGATCTTCATCCGGCATCGGACGGCGGAAGAGATCAAAAAGGCGCAGGACGTGCCGCTTTCGGATCTGAAAGATCCCTATGCCCAGGTGAGCGGGGCCCCCTCGGGCTTGCAGGCGACGGATGCGAACCGGACGAAGCCCGGCAAGGAGAACTGGCTCGTCGCAATCGGCATCTGCACGCATCTGGGATGTATCCCGAAGGGTCAGGCTGCGACCGACGATAAAGGTCTTTACGATGGCTGGTTCTGCCCATGCCACGGCTCGATGTACGACACCGCCGGGCGCATCCGGCAAGGCCCTGCCCCGCGCAACCTGGATATCCCGCCCTACGAGTTCTCCGGCGATGTGAAGATCAAGATCGGCTGAGCTCGCAGCGCCACGCCTGGCAACCCCTTTCTGTTGAAGTATTAAGCAAACGCGTCCGAGTGCTAATTGGCAGTCATTGAGGGAGGCCGTCTACCCTTCGGAACGGCTTGCTCGATATGCAGGAGAAATCAAGAGCGAAAGAACCATCGATGCAACCGAACGATCCACCATTCACGCTGCTCGATGAAGCCGCGATCCTTTCGATTTCAGCTTCGTAGAACATGCAATCGCCGAAATGCACAAGGACGGCGTTCTAGCCGACGCACCGGTAATTCCCACGCATGGCAGCTACGGCCCGCCCCGGAAGTTTGGCCTAATCTGCGTTACGGCCGGCGTTTTGACGCGGCAATCAAGGATCTGCTGAACCCGCGCTTCCGCCGTCCTGTCGAAGAAAAGTTCGACGTGGACCTCAGCCCCTATCCGCCCTGCATCGTGATGATGGGCAATACCACGGGCAACTACAACGAGGGTTATGCCCACCCGGATTCGAAACACAAGATCATTACCGCGCTTCTCGGCTTCAGCCGCGAATGGCGGAGTGGGAGGGATTCGAACCCTCGGTACGGCTTTACAACCGTACAACGGTTTAGCAAACCGCCGCCTTCAGCCGCTCGGCCACCACTCCAAAAGCAAACGCTCAACCAAACGACCCAAGGGTGTTCAGAGCCGCCAAGTCGATCGCGTAAGATACGCGGTTAGACAATTTCGCCGCCCGTGTCTATCACTTCGAACGAACCGATGCAATCCACGTCTCTGCCGGATGCGCAAGCGCCACCCGCCCCAGCGGGGGGCGACGACGTGATAGTGGCGTTCGCGCGAACTTGGCATTAAGTTCTCCTTCAGTCGAAGGGCGATGGATGCTATTCTCTGGCATCTGCAAAAAAAGGCCGGAGTGAAAACGCCGATTGACCGAAGGTTCCAGCGCCTCGGAGATTCGTCTTCGCCCACCTTTGACACGAGCACCGTAAGGCCCGCTCGTCAGCGCAATTACGTACCAGACGGATGGAAAATGAACCCGAAATATCCCGGCATCTCGACAGTTATTAACGGTAACGGCGCAGTCGCCGAGGTGATGGGCCACGTATGTGGCGGCGTCATCGGCTATCCGATCACCCCCTCGACGGAAATTTCGGAAATCTACGAGGCGTTTCGTTCCGGGGGCGGCTGCAACGTCTGGGGCAAACACCCCTTCTTCTTCGAGCCTGAGGGCGAGCACTCGGCGCAATCCGGCGCGCTCGGCGCGGCGCTGACCGGCGGCAAATTCGTCTCCAACGCCTCATCAAGCCAGGGCATCCTGTACGGCCTTGAATCGCACTATGTCACAGTCGGCAAGAAGGTCGGCGGATTCGTTCTGCAGGTCGCGGCCCGCGTCGTATCGAAGCACTCGCTCAACGTGATGGCGGGCCATGACGACGTCTATGCCCTCTTGCAATCGGGCTATACAATCCTGTTCGGCTCCAACCCGCAAGAGGCGGCCGACCTCGCCGCCATCTCCTATAAGGTCAGCGCCACCTCGCTGATCCCGG
This sequence comes from uncultured Alphaproteobacteria bacterium, assembly GCA_963764115.1. Taxonomy (GTDB): domain Bacteria; phylum Pseudomonadota; class Alphaproteobacteria; order Rhizobiales; family Rhodomicrobiaceae; genus Rhodomicrobium. Next base: position 447,315 of record CAVXRT010000027.1, on the reverse strand, counting down.
TCGCCAACGCGATGGACGGCTTCGCCACCTCTCACATGATGTGCGAATCGCTCATGCCCGAGCCCGCCTTGCTGCGCGAGTTCCTCGGCGACCCCTCCGGCCGCATAAAATGCCCGACAGTGGCGCAGGAGATGCTCTTTGGCGCCAAGGGCCGCGTCTTCCAGCTCAAGCAATACATCACTAGACATCAGGCCGACCTCGATTCCGCCAGCGTCCTGGCCGCGAAGTCATTTCTCGACGCCAACGCGGACGCCGTCGAGAAGGACAATGCAGGCGAGCTGATTGCCAAGACGCTTCACTGGTTCCCAGAGGAGTTGCGTGGCCAGTGGCGGCGGCAATGGCTTAATGCGTTCGAGAAGGGCACCCGCCAGCTTGTTCCGGCGCTGGTCGACGTCAACAATCCCGGCGTCACCGGCGGCGTGCAGAACCAGCCCGATTTCCAGGCCGGCTCGGTTGACCATCGCACCCACTTCGTCAACGCAGTGCCGCAGTTCGTGCGTGAGGCGATGGCCGAGTACTCCCAGCTCACCGGCCGCGAGTACAAGCCGGTCAAGACGTTCATGTGCGACGACGCCGAAACCGTATTGGTCGGGCTTGGCTCGGTAACCGACGACGCAGAGGCGGTCTGCTCCTATCTGCGCAGCCAGGGCAAAAAGGTTGGCGTAGTTTCGATCAAGCTCCTGCAGCCGTTCCCCGACGCGGAACTGGTTGCGGCGCTTGCCGGTAAGAAAGCCGTCACGGTGCTGGAGCGGTCCGACGTCACGGCGCTCAGCACGGCAGTGACCCAGGCGCTGTTCAAGGGCATCGAGAACGCGAGCGGCGAACGCCATCCAGGCGTCCCGGCGATCAAGAGCCTGCCAAAGATGACCACGGCGATTTTCGGCCTCGGCGCGCATGACCTGCAGCCGCGCCACCTCATCGCCGCGTACAAGAACATGGAGACGAACAACGCCCCGTTCATCTATCTCGGTTCGCAGTTCTTCTCCAAAGACCCGACGCCGAAACTCGCGGCCCTGCAGGATCGGCTGAAGGCGGCTTATCCCGAGACAGAGCTGATGGCGCTCGAGACGGAGCCCAATCCGAACCTGCTGCCACCCTCAGCCTTGCGGATCCGCTTCCACTCCGTCGGCGGCTACGGCACCATCGCGACAGGCAAGCTTCTCACCGACATCCTCGGCGGCGTGCTCGACCTGCACTCCAAGGCTGCGCCGAAATATGGCTCCGAGAAGAGCGGCGCGCCGACCAACTACTACATCACGCTCAGCCCCGAGACGGTGAAGATCACCAATGCCGAGCTTGAGGACGTAGAGATCGTGGTGTCGCCTGACCACAAGGTGTTCGCCCATACCAACCCACTGAAGGGATTGGTCGACGGCGGCACCTTCATGATGCAGACGAACCTCTCGCCCGTTGAAGTGTGGAGCGAGCTACCCGAGCGGGCGCGCAAGACCATCCGCGACAAGAAGATCAAGTTCTTCGTGCTCGACGGCTTCAAGGTCGCCAAGCGGCACGCACCAACTCCGGAGCTTGAGACCCGTATGATGGGCATCGCCTTCATCGGCGCCGTTTGCGGGCACGTCGACCGGATAGTCGCGGACGCCTCGCGCGACGCCATCCTGACCAAAATTCGCCAGCTGCTCTCGAAGAAGTTCGGCAGCAAGGGCGCCGCCGTGGTCGAAGGCAACATGGAGGTCATCAAGGAAGGCCTGGAGGCGACGCAGCCAGTCAACTACAACGCCCCCGAGTTCGCCGCCATTGAGGCCGAACCAGCCCCGAAGACGACCCGTACGGTCGCCATCTCCGCAGATATGTGCCGGCTCAACGCCAGCTCCCCGAGTTCCGGTTTCTTCGACCGCGAATACTACGATGAGATCGTCGTTGCGCCGTTCCGCGACGGCACCATCGCCGAAGCGCCGGTGCTGCCCGGCTCCGGCCTGTTCATGCCCGGAGGCACGGGCGCCATGAAGGACAAGGGCCTGTTCCGCCGCGAGGTGCCGGACTTTAATCCCGACCTCTGCACCGGCTGCATGGAATGCGCTCTTGTTTGCCCGGACGCAGCGATCCCAAATACGGTGCACGAAATTCACGAGCTGGTGCTCTCCGGCATCAAGCACATCGATGTCGCCGAGGCGCAGCGCGAGGCAATGCGTGCGCATGTCTATCCGCTGAGTGAGGCGGTGCGTGCGATCTACCGCTCGAGCAAGGAGGCGAAGCATTTCCACGAGGTGTTGGCGACGGCGGCTCAAGCCCTCGACACCGACAACGCCATTCTGAAGCGCAATTTCGGCCGGGTTGCCGAGATTTTGGCGAGCTTCCCGGTCGCCAAGACGCGGCCCTTCTTCGATGCCATGGAGAAGGACAAGCCCGGCTCCGGCGGCCTCTTCTCGGCAGCGGTCGATCCGTGGAAATGTTCGGGTTGCCTTGAGTGCATCGACGTGTGCGGCCCCGGCGCGCTGAAAGTACGCCAACAGGATGCGGCGCTGCTCGACTCGCTGCAGGCTCGCTTCGAGTTCCTGAGCAAGACGCCGAACACGCCGGCGCGTTTTGTCGAGGGCTCGCTGGCCCCCGAGGGCGACACTAAGCGCCTGATGCTCGACCGCGCCAACTACTACGCCACCACAGGCGGCCACGGCGCGTGCCGCGGTTGCGGCGAGGTTACGGCGATCCGCCTCGTCACCTCGACGAACCACGCGATCCAGACCAAGCGCCACAAGGACCACGCCCGCGAGGTCGAGGCTTTGATCGAGAATCTCGACGCAAAGCTTACGATCGTGAATGGCGACGCCACCCGCCGCGAGCGTATCGCCAAGGCCCGCGAGATCCTCGAGAAGCGACTGTACCTCCTGGAGAGCGGTCCAACCGGCAACGGCCCAGCCTCGGCCGTGATCGCCAACGCTACCGGGTGCTCGAGCGTCTACGCCTCGACGTTCCCCTTCAATCCCTACAACGACCCGTGGGTGAACAGTCTGTTCCAGGACGCCCCGGCAGTCGCCAAGGGGCTGTTCGAGGGGCTGGCCGCGGCGGTGACCGAGGACATCAAGGCGCTCCGCATCGCCCATCTCGAACTCGACGACGCCTACGACCCGGCGATGCACGACAAGTTCTTCAAGACGTTCTCCTGGGCTAACTTCACGCCCGAGGAGATGGCGCTTTTGCCGACCGTCATAAGCATGGGCGGCGACGGCGCAACCTACGACATCGGCTTCGGCGCCCTCTCGCGGCTCCTCTCCACCCAGACGCCCATCAAGGTCGTGGTGCTCAACACAGGCGCCTATTCCAACACTGGCGGACAAGCCTCTACGGCGAGCCTTACCGGTCAGGACTCAGACCTGGCGCGGTTCGGCACTGTCCATCACGGCAAACAGGAGGACCGCAAGGAACTCGGCCTGATCGCAGCCTTCCACCCCAACGTGTTCGTGGTCCAGGCCTCGACCGCTCTGCAGGGACACTTCCTGAAGAACGTCATGGCCTACCTGAACCATACTTCGTCGCCGGCAGTGCTCGACATCTATACGCCTTGCCAGGGCGAGCACGGCATCGCCGACGCGGCGGCAAGCCAGCGCGCCCGCCTCGCCGTAGAGTGTCGTATGAGCCCGGTGTTCGTGCACAATCCGCGCGCCAACACCATGCTCCACGGCCGGTTCAACCTTGAGGGCAATCCCGATCTCGATAAGGACTGGACCAAGAGCAGCATCGAATATGTCGAGGACGGAGCCGCCAAGCTCCAGGAGGTGGCGCTGACACCGGCCTACTTCGCCAAAGACGAAACCCGCTTCAAGAAGCAGTTCCGAAAGCTCGCCGCCGATGCCGACGCCATCCTGGTCGAGGATTTCGTCGCCCTACCTGTCTCCGAGCGGGCGGGCAAAACACCCTTCGTGTACTCGACCGACGATGAGAAGCGGCTGATCAAGGTGGAGGTGTCCAACACAATCGTCCATCTGGTCGAGGAGCGTCGAAAGAACTGGCGGACATTGCAGTACCTCGCCGGACGGCAGGTGGAGAGGCTCGATGCCGATCACAAGGCTGAGCTTCAGGCCATGCAAGAGCGCTACCAGGAGGCTGTGACAACGAAGGAGAGCACGCTCGACACTATCGCCCGGGCGATGAGCGAGCTGGCGGCTTCCTCGAATGCTCCGGCTAACGGCAGCCTCGCGGCGGCGCTTGCGCCGTTCGGTGGTGGAGGGGCGCCCGCACCTGCGGCCGTTCCAGCGAAGTCGCTAAACGGCAGCGCCGACATCTTCTACATACACGACGAGGACGTCTCGAAGTGCACCAACTGCAAGACCTGCTACCAGCAGGTCAGTGAGATGTTCGAGCTGACCAAGATCGTGGTGGACGGCGCGCCAAAGGATGTCGCCCACACCATTCCGGGCATTCTCGAGAAGCTGAAGATTACGCCCGAGCTGAAGGCCCGTGTGGCGAAGGTCGCGGCCAACTGCGATGCGGAGATCATTCGATGACGGAGCCGAACAAGGACCTGCTGCGCTACGCCCAGACGACCAGCACGCTGGAGGCGTCCCGCAGCACGCTCGCGGAACTCGAGCAGACCGACGCCGTCGAGCTGTTTCAGAAGCAGCTCGCGCTGCTCAAAAAGCGGCTGCTCGGCGACCCCAAGTCTTTGCGCAGCACCTTCGTAGCCGACGGCGTCCGTGCGATCGCCTGGGAGTTCCAGCAGGAGGAGCTCGGCGCGGGCTTCACCAAGATGCTTTGGGAACTGCTCTTGCGCAACGACGATATGAGCTTGGTCCTGATGCGCTTCATCTGGTCCATGCCCCTCAAGTTCAAGCGCAAGCTCGTCAAGGCCATCGACGATCATCTCTCCGGCCGCTATCCGATGTTCAAGGGGCTCTCCGAGGGTTGGCCGGCCGACGCGTACATCCCGCCCTACATCCGCCCGCCGGAGGAGCGCTCCCACGACTTCGAACTCGTGAACACCGGCTATCTCGGCTACATGGCGCTCGGCTATACCGAGCGCGAAGTGGAAATGTTCGTATGGCTCGAAGTGCTGCGCGACAAGCAGTGCGATGACCGCCCGTGCGAACTGGGCGTCCACATCCAAGGCAAAAAGGATCCGAAAGGCGGTTGCCCGGTCAAAATCCACATTCCCGAAATCATCGATCTCTTGGGGAATGGGAAATTCCGCGAGGCGCTCGAACTGATCGAGAGCTGCAATCCTCTGCCGGACGTGACCGGCCGCGTCTGTCCGCAGGAGCTGCAGTGCCAGGGCGTGTGCGCCCAAACCAAGCGGCCGATCGAAATCGGCCAGCTCGAATGGTACTTGCCTCAGCGCGAGAAGCTGGTCGGCAGGTCCCCCAAAGAGCGGTTTGCCGGGGTGGTCAATCCCTGGGCTCAGGCCGAGAAGCCGCCGATTGCGGTGGTCGGTTCCGGTCCCTCGGGTCTTATCAACGCCTATCTGCTGGCCGCCGAGGGCTTTCCGGTCACCGTGTTCGAGGCGTTCCATGAGCTTGGCGGCGTGCTGCGCTATGGAATTCCCGAGTTCCGCTTGCCGAACGAGCTGATCGACGACGTAGTCGGCAAGATCAATCTGCTGGGCGGCCGCTTCGTGAGAAACTTCGTCGTCGGCAAGACCGCAACGCTCGAGGATCTCAAGAACAACGGCTTCTGGAAGATCTTCGTCGGGACCGGCGCCGGGCTGCCGACCTTCATGAACGTGCCGGGCGAGCATTACCTCGGCATCATGTCGGCCAACGAGTTCCTCACCCGCGTCAACCTCATGCGGGCGCTCGACGACAAATACGAGACGCCGCTTCCCGATGTTAAGGACAAGGAAGTGTTCGTCATCGGTGGCGGCAACACGGCGATGGACGCCGCCCGCACCGCCCGCAGGCTCGGCGGCAACGTCACCATCGTTTACCGCCGCACCAAGTCGGAAATGCCGGCCCGCGTCGAGGAGCTTCATCACGCTCTCGAGGAAGGCATCAACCTGAAAGTGCTGCGTGGGCCGATCGAGTTTATCGGCAACGAGAAGACCCACTTCATCAGCCACGCGGTGCTCGCGGTCAACGAGCTGGGCGAACCCGACAAGTCTGGCCGGCGCAGCCCGAAACCGACCGGCGAGACCGAGCGCGTTCCGGTCGACCTCATCATCATGGCGCTGGGCAACACTTCGAACCCCATCGTGAAAGACGCAGAGCCCAACCTGAAGGTCTCGAAATGGGGCACGATCGAGCTTGGCGACAAGACCAAGCTAACCTCGATCCCCGACGTCTACTCCGGCGGCGATGCGGCTCGTGGCGGATCGACCGCCATTATGGCGGCTAGCGACGGGCAGGCGGCGGCGCGCGAGATCGTCGGCGACATCCCGTTCACGTCGGCGGAGATCGCGGAGCGGGTCGCCAAGGCAGCGCGCTACACGGAGCTCGGCCAGGCCGATCAGACCGTCGTCGAGAAGATCGCACTCGCCGGTGGCATCGTCGAGTTCAAGGTGCGGGCCCCCATGGTGGCGCGCTCGGCCAAGGCCGGACAGTTCGTCCGTGTGCTCGGCTGGCAGGATGGCGAACTGATCCCGCTGACGCTCGCGGATTGGGACGCCGAAGCCGGCACCATCGACCTCGTCATCCAGGGCATGGGCACTTCGACGCTCTTGATGAACAAGATGGCGGTCGGCGATAAGTTCGCCGGTATCGCTGGCCCTCTCGGCCGTGCAAGCGAGGTGCACAAGTACGGCCATGACGAAACCGTCGTGTTCACGGCGGGTGGCGTCGGCCTTCCGCCGGTCTACCCAATTGCGCGGGAGCATTTGCGGCTCGGCAACCACGTGACGCTCATCGCCGGTTTCCGGTCCAAGGACTTCCTGTTCTGGGTTGGTGAAGAGGAACGGGTCGGCAAGCTGAAGGCCGAGTTCGGCAGCCAGCTTGACATGATCTACACGTCGAACGACGGCACTTTCGGGGAGAAGGGCTTCGTCACCGCGCCCCTTGAGCGGATGCTGAGGGATGGCAAGAAGAGCAAGGGCCGCAAGATTGCAGAAGTGGTCACGATCGGGCCGCCCCTGATGATGCGCGCCGTGAGCGACCTCACCAAGCCGTACGGCGTGAAGACCGTGGCGAGCCTCAACTCGATCATGGTGGACGCCACCGGCATGTGCGGCGCCTGCATGGTGCCGATCATGGTCGACGGCAAGCTGATCCGGAAACACGCCTGCATCGACGGGCCGGAACTCAACTCCCACCTCATCGATTGGGACAAGTTCCTGCCGCGGTTCAACACCTTCAAGATGCAGGAGCAGCGCAGCAAAGTGGCGCACGGGCTGGCCTAGCCAACGCTTGCACTGTCAAACGACACGGGAGCAGGGTCACCCCCTGCTCCTTTTGCATTTGAATATGCGATGGGCTCAGGCCGCCCGTCGAGGTGGTTGAATGGCTGCCGGCTTGGTTTGGCCCGCCAGTGGGATTGCCGCTGCTGTTATCCCGGAAGGCGAACCTTATCCTCGATCGTACCACGTTAAATTGCCTGCATTTTTGCGACCCCGGTTCGCGCTCGGCTCGGCCGGAAAGACCAAGCGTGAAGCGAGCTGCAGACATGGCGAAGTTCAGCTATGAGTGGCCGGCCGGACCATCGCTTTCCCGTCGCTCCTTGGCGAGAGCGATTGCGTCTCTCAACCGGCCACCAGCCCGCGCCAGAAACTCTTTCGCCTCCTCGATCGGGCAGCCCTCCAGGAAAAGCACCGCGAGCTTGACGTTTCCATGCGTCTTTTGAAGCGCGTAGCGAGCTTCATCCAGACCTTTCCCCGTCAAATGAACGAGCATCTTTTCTCGCCGCCCGACGAGCTTCGCGTTCACGGCCTGGACCTCGACCATCATGCCGGCATAAACCCTGCCAAGCCGGATCATCGTCAATGACGAGAGAAGGCTCAGCGTAATACGCTGCGCGGTGCCTGCGTTCATTCGCGTGGACCCGGCGATGGGTTCGGAGCCGGTCTCAAGATAAATCGGGCAATCGGCCTCGGCCAGGAGCGGCGCGCCTGGGTTGTTAGCCACCCCGATTGCCAACGCACCGCGCTTTTTTGCTTCCCGCAGGCATGCAAGGGTAAACGGTGTTGCGCCGCTTGCCGCGACCGCGATCATCACATCTGTCGCGCCAATGTTGTGGCTGCTGATCAGCTCGGCGGCCTGTCCGATCTCGTCTTCGGCTCCCTCGACGGCGCGCACCATCGCCTCTTCGCCACCCGCCAGCAAAAGCAGAAGACGGTCTTCGGGCCAACTGAAGGTCGGCATCAGTTCTGCGCCGTCCTGAACCGCGAGGCGCCCCGAGGTTCCGGCGCCGGCATAGACAAGACGGCCCCCTTCCCGCAGGCGCGTCTCCATCGCAAGCGCCGCCTGCAAAATCTGGCGGCGCGCCGCGCGGACAGCCGCAACCGCGGTGAGCTGGCCATCGATCATCGCGTCAAGGGCATCGAGCGGCTCCCAGACATCGATGCCGGTAAATCGCGGACTTGGACGTTCAGTATCCATCAACCAGACGCGCTAAGGGACTGGACCTCTTTCATATTCAACCTTAGATAAGCGATAGAATCAGAGCTTCCAGGTGCACACAGAGTCGCTTCTTCTCGGAGTCGATGGCGGCGGTACACGCTGCAGGGCGCGGTTGTGCGATTTCGAAGGCACGGCGCTTGGCGGAGGGCTGGGCGGACCGGCGAATGTGCGCCTTGGCCTTGAACAGAGCCTGGCTGAAGTGTTCGATGCCGCCAGCCGCTGTTTCCGGAACGCAGGCCTCGCTCCCCAAAGTCACACCGTTGTCGCCTGCCTTGCGCTGGCGGGAGCAGGTGAGCCTTTGGTGCTCGCCGCCCTTAAGAGCTACGACCACCCCTTCAAAGCTGCGGTCTATACAACCGATTCTCATGCGGCTTGTGTCGGAGCGCATCGCGGAGGGGACGGCGGCGTCATCATCATCGGCACAGGCAGCGTCGGCGAAGCCATCGTCGAAGGCAAGCGCCATCGCGTGGGCGGCTGGGGCTTCCCGGTCTCCGATGAGGGCAGCGGCGCCTGGCTTGGCTGTGAGGTAGCCCGGCGCACTCTGTGGGCGCTTGACGGCCGAATACCCTGGACGCCGCTCTTGAAACGCGTGGCCGATCGCTTTGATTCAGAATCCGCATGAGATCGTGCGATGGATGAGCGGCGCGAGACCGGGGGACTTCGCGACGCTGGCGCCGCTGGTTGTTGCTTGCGCATTGCAGGAGGATCCCTTGGGAAGAGAGCTGACGGCAGCAGCGGCGCATCACGTGGAGAGGCTTGCTGAGCGGCTGCTCGATCTTGGCGCCAGGCGGCTCGCTTTGATGGGAGGGCTCGCTCGCAGCATCGAACCGTGGCTCAGTCCATGGACGAGGCAGTGGCTGGCGCCTCCAGCAGCGGGCGCGCTTACCGGGGCAATCGCGCTTGCCCGCGCGAAGGCTCTTGAAGAGGCCGGCGCATGACCAATCGGGATGCGCAAACGGCGCAAGAAATCCGCGAAGCGCCCGAGGCTGTGGAACGGCAGCGACAGACTCTGGCGCAGCCCGTGGACGAACTGGCCGCGCGGTTGAAGCGCCGTCCGCCTCAGGTCGCGGTCACCTGCGCGCGCGGCAGCTCGGCGCACGCGGCCGCCTTCGGAAAACATCTGATCGAGCGCTATCTCGGCATACCGGTTGCTGCCGCTGCTCCGAACATTGCAAGCGTCTACGGCGCAAAGCTTCATCTCAAGGATCAGTTGTTTCTCGCGATCTCCCAGTCCGGCGGCAGCGCCGATCTGGTTGAGATGACTGCGAGCGCGCGAGCCTCGGGCGCTGTCACGGCATGCATCGTGAACACCACCGAAAGTCCGTTAGCGGCGGTCTGTGACATCATCTTGCCCATGAATGCGGGGCCAGAGCTTAGCGTTGCAGCGACGAAAACCTTTATCGCAACGCTTTCGGCGCTTCTACGGCTCACCGCGGCGTGGACCGGCGACGTGAAAATGGCCGATGCGGTCGAGCGCTTGCCAGAGAGATTGGCCGCGGCGTTGGACCTGGACTGGAGCGCGCCGCTGGACGCGCTCGCAGATGCGTCCAGTCTTGTCACCATCGGGCGCGGGCCGACCCTTGCCATCGCGCGGGAAGCGGCGCTCAAACTGAAGGAGACCTGCAATCTCCACGCGGAAGCCTTCAGCGGCGCGGAATTCCTTCACGGGCCGGTGGCTCTCGTGTCGCCCGAATACCCGATCCTCATGTTCAATCCAACCGACGCTGCCGCCAAGGGAATGAGGCAGCTGGCTGCAAATTTACGCGGAAAAGGCACGGCGCTTTACACGACGGACCCGGATGATGATGCCAGCCGCCATTTGCCGGTGCTTCCGCCCAGCCACCCGGACACCGACGCAGTTTGCCTGATCCTAAGCTTCTACATGATGGCGGTTCACCTTGCGCAGCGGCTCGGGATGGACGTGGACCGCCCCCGGCACCTCAAGAAGGTCACGAGCACACGATGACTGAAGCGGGCCAGCATGCCGTCGTGGCCAGCACCGTCTTCGATGGCGCAGAGCGCCATGACGATTACGCCGTCATTATAGAAGGCAGCCGCGTTTCCAGCCTGCTGCCGAAGCGGGAGTTGCCTGAAGGCGTCCCAGCTCGGCTGTTGCCTGAGGGCGCCTGGCTCGCGCCGGGCTTCATCGATATTCAGGTAAATGGCGGCGGCGATGTTTTGCTGAATGACGACCCAAGCGCAGCGGCTATGGCGACCATCGCACGCGCACACCGGAAATTCGGGACGACGGCGCTGCTGCCAACTCTCATCACCGATACGCCGGAAAAAATGCGCGCGGCGCTTGCCGCTGTAAATGAAGCCGTCGCTAATCCCGGTGTTCTCGGCGTCCATCTCGAGGGGCCATTTATCTCACCTGAGAAGCCCGGCGTGCATAACCGGGCGCTGATCCGTGCCCCGAACCAGGACGACATCGAAAGGCTGATAGCGCCGCGGGCCGGGTTGATGCTCGTCACGCTTGCACCCGAGCGTGTGCCGTCCGGTTTCATTGCGCGGCTCGCGAAAGCCGGCGTTCGCGTCTCGCTTGGGCATTCGATGGCGACTTATGACGAGACAAAAGCTGCGCTCGCGGAAGGGCTGACGGGGTTCACGCATCTGTTCAACGCGATGCGTCCGCTCGGAAGCCGCGATCCAGGTCCGGTCGCGGCCGCGCTCGAAACGCCGGCGGCATTTTTCGGCATGATCGCGGATGGCGAGCACGTGGACCCTGCAATGTTGCGGCTCGCGCTACGAGGCGTGGCGCATCCCATGCTCGTCACGGATGCGATGCCGCCAGTGGGAGGAAGCAAATCCACATTTGCGCTTTATGGCGAGGAGATTGCGGTTCGCTACGGGCGGTGCGCCAGGGCCGATGGAACCCTGGCTGGCTCCGCTCTCGACATGGCGAGCGCCGTGCGAAACTGCGTGAAGCTTCTGAATGTGCCCCTCACGCAGGCTCTGCGCTTCGCGTCGGCGGAGCCTGCTCATTTTCTCGGGCTTGAGGCGACGCTCGGCCGCCTCGAGCCAGGGTATCGCGCAGACCTTGTAGCCTTCGATCCGGGCAGCATGCACATACACGCCACCTGGGTCGCTGGCGAAGCCTGATTAAACCGCGCCGGGATTTTGCCGCGCCGTCTCCCGCTGGATCCAGCGCTCGAGGAGCGCGATATGCTCGGCTTCCTCCTTCAGGAACTCCTTGGCCCTCTCGACAACTTCGGGAATGTCGGACGTGTCAGCGACGATGTAGTAGTATTCGTAACCGCGCTTCTCGCCTTGAAGCCCGGCCTTCAAGGCGTCGAGCCGCGCCAATGTCGGCTCCCCGGCCCACACATCGGTGTGCTGCGGCGTAAAGTGATGCGGCCATGTGAAATGCGCCGGAAGATGAACGTCCGGGTTGATCTTGCCCGCGTTCGCCTTGACCTCGCTCAGATGGGTGCGCGAATAGTCGGCAAGCTCCAGGAAGAACTCGGCCACATCCTTGCCGCCGAGGTCCTTTATGACCGACGCCAGTTCTTCGTAATGGATTGCCGCATCTTCCTCGATCTTCGCCGCATAGGCGTAGAAGTCCTGAATGCTTTTGATGGGCGGAAGCGTCGCTTTCTTTGCCGGAAGGGTGCGATCCCCCTCAAACGAGACGACGATGTCTTCATCCCGGACGAAGCACTGGCACGCGAGGCGGTAGCGCGGCGGCATGTCATTGACCTCGGCATCCTCGATCTCCTCGCGTGTGATTTTCCCAAGCTGCCGCAGCAACTCCTTCTCTTTCTCGGTCAGCGAAATGCCGTGCTTCGCCTTGGGCGCGACGTGCTTGACCTCGACAAGACAGGATCCGCATTCGCCGTCCTGGCAGTCAAACGGAATCGGGATGCTGTGCGCCTTTGCGACAGCCAGAATGGTCCCCCGGTGCCCCGCGACGGCGTAGATCGTGACGTCTTTCGCCATGACCGGGGACTTGAATGTTACGTTAGCCATATTGCTCTCCTTTTTGTTCCGGGCAGGCGGACGCCACTCAAACGGCATTTCCAGGCCCAAGGGAGGCTGCCTGGAATTCAGGATCGAGGGTGAACGGGCAAGCCGGCTGCTCGCCACGCCAAACCGGCTGACGCCCAGGGAAAGCAAGACTTGCGCCAAGTGATTAGAGCACTGGCGTTGAAAGCTTTTCCGGTGCGCGGAGGGTTGGAATGTACGCTTGCGTACAAAGCGTCAGCGCGAGTGTCGGTGAGCCTACAAAGGGACGATGCCTGCTAAGTAAAGCGCTCCCACGCGGCCTGCCGGGAGATGCCGAGCGCCTTGCCGATGGCTTCCCAGCTCACCTTGCGCTTCCTCAGCTCCTCGATCTGCGCCTGAAGCACGGCGCGCGTCGCCTCCACCGTGGCCTCCGCTGTCTTGAGGCCGTCCAGAAGCTGCTCGTTGGTCATTTTGTCCCAGCCCGGGAACGTGGACGGCGTCGCCTCCAGGATCTTGTTGCAGGTGCCGATGCAGCCGTCGCAAATGTGGACGAACGGCCCTGCGACAAGCCGCGCGACCTCCTTATCCGTCTTCCCGCAAAACGAGCATCGCAACGTCTTTTTCAGAAGCGCCAGCATTTGATCGTCTCCTTTCGAGTGTCAGGCTCATCTTGATAGATCGGAGATCCGCGTGTTCCTGTCAAGATGTTCCTGACATGGGTCTGCTCCCCAACTTGGCTTGCGCTTGCATTCATGGCGGCGAAAGCTTAGGAGAAAACGCCTTACCGGAACATTAATGCTCTAAGTACATGATATTGCTGATTAAAATACAGATCTGGCAGCGGCGCGGACGCCTCCGCCACGACGATTATGGTTAACAGGCGCGGCTGAAATTATATTTAACGGACTTTTCCGCGCCAACTTAATGCGAAAATTCCGGCATTAAATTCTATTTAATTCAGCAATAACACCAATATTTTCAACACGTTACGGGGTATGGTGCAAAGGCGCCGCCCTCCTGGCTTTGCGACTTCTTAAGCATAATGCGGCGGGAAATAAATGCTCGGCGCTCGCTGTTAACCATTCCAGGTTAACGCTACAAATAGCGTTCAAGATCGCTACTTGCAACACTACGGTTGAGTTCTCCGGACAACTCAACCACCGGAACCAGACTCATCATCGAGGGCGCAAATTTCGCCGGGATAGCCGGGCGCAGTTGGTCAATCAGCAAGGTATACACGAAGGCCGCCATCGATCCCGGATTTGCTGACCGGTTGTCATGTCCAGGCGGCCGGCCCGGAAAAGCTCCGCGATTTCGGCGGGGTATTCATCGGCCTTGGCTTGGCCCTGCACGCGCCAAGGCTCATGATGGAAAGCCTCGTATCCGTCGAGCGCTTCGCGGCTCTGGAGAATGTTCTTTCCTTGCTCACGCGCGAGAATTTCCCTCCATACCCAGAATAGCGAACTGGATGACTTGTAATCGCAGCCCCGATTGATTGAGATTGGTTTAGGATTTCACTATGAGAGCATATATTCTTATTTCCTATGACAAATGCGAATTCTCAATCTAGTTAAGACATGGAGATTGTATATGACTTTTTTATTTATCATTGATAATAGCAACTTGAAAAGGCTTGTGCTAGGTTATACTCATAAGAGTGACCAGCTATCGTGAACATTGAATGGAGTATTAACTCATGACAGCTCAAGCGTCAGTACAAACAAATACGTATTCGAATTTACCGCTAGCGAATTTATATAGAGATACTGTCGAGTTTTGGAAGAAAAACTATGACGACTTCATAGAAAACGCAAAAGAATTACAAATCCCGTATGGGGCCAACGATTTCGGCGAAGGAAGGGAGCAAAGCACAGGCTCATCGCCAAGCGCCGCATCTGCTTATGAGGCCGCGCTATCGACTTGGCAGAAGCCAATCCAAGAGTTACTCGGGCACTTTTATAAGAATCAAATCGAGGCTTACCGCTTCCTTAGCTACAACTTCGAGCAATATCTCAAGCTGCATGATCAGATCTCGCGGAGCCGTAGCATAACAGAGGTTGCAAAGCTTCAGACCGCCTTTTTCAGGCAACTCGCGAACGACCTTATCAAAGAAACTGAAAAGCTCACGCTGCCTGTCGTGAAGTTGAAGCCGAACGGCGCCGGCCCCCCGAATGCCTAAAGCGCGTTGTGATTTGCTGGAACCGATGTCATCCAGTCCCAAAATCAAAAGGTTGCGTTTGTTGCCGTGCATGGCCGCCTCGGAGGGCGGCCATGCCAACAACGGGACCCGCGCTGGCCGCGTGCGTATTTGTGCCAGCCGATCAGATCTGAATAATCACAAGCTTTCATAAAACTTTTTTGGAAGCGTGATTTGTTTAGCAAGGGATCGCACTAGTGCGCCCCGCGGGAAGGTCCTGACCCGTTTGCTGAGAGCGCAGACAGGACTTCCCGCGGATAAGGCGTACTAGCAACACTATGAGTCCAGCACAGCTTATCCGAGGCAAGTTCGCTTAAGAGCGTGCAGCGGAGCGAGTGCGAACTTGCCACGGGCTGTACTAGGTCAACCCGCCTTTAATCGGGATCGATTGAAGGCGGAAAAGTTGATCGATTCTAAAGTTCTAGAGCAGCTTAGCCGCGTCCAACCGGACGCGGGCCGCTCTAGAGCCTATCCGCTTTTGATGGAATCAAAAGCGGGCTCTAAGTTTTTGTTTTGTCGTGCGTCTTATCGGAAAACCGCTTCGCACTTTTCCGGACGCACTCTAGGGTTCCGAGTTTTTAGGCGTAAGACGGAGATGCCGGTATGCCACGAATTCTTCTGATTGGTCATGGCGCATGCCGAACAAGCCTGCTCATCCTTATGAGGATGCATTTCTCCAAGGCTGAGATATTAGAAACACACAGTCTGCACGAAGGGATCTCATACATCCATCAGGACAAACTCGACCTGGTGCTGGCCGACATCGATCATTCAGGTCCGCATGCGCTTGAGACGCTGAGAGCCGCAAGGACATCCCATCCCGCCATCCGCTTTGCAGTCATGTCGGCGTCAGACAGCCGCGAAGGCATAGCGGCGAGCCTCGCAGGCGGCATGCAAGGCTTTGTCTCAAAACGCCAATCCGACGAGGATATTCTTGCTGCGATCAAGGAAGTTTTGTTGGGAGGCGTCTATATCCCCTGGTCGTCCGCGAAAGGCTTCGAGGGAGCGCCAACCAGCGATCAAATTTTAAGACTCACGCCCCGCCAGAATCAGGTGCTGCGGCTTCTCTCACTCGGGATGTCGAATAAGGAAATAGCACGGGCCTTGCATATTGCCGAGTCAACGACGAAGATCCACACCGCAATGCTCATGCGCGCCCTTCGCGTCCGGAACCGCACCGAGGCAGCCTTCAAAGCTGGAAACTGCCGAAGCATCTGAGCCACCGTGTTGCCGGGGAATTCCCTTGTTGCCCTGGATGGCCGCCTCGGAGGGCGGCCATGACAACAGGGGATTCCGAGACTGGGGGCTCAATCGCCCGCGCGCAAATTCGTGGCCGACAGCCGCCCCTGCTGATCGCGTTCGACGTCGAAGCTCACTCGCTGTCCTTCGCGCAGCGCGCCGATGCCAGAGCGCTCGAAGGCGCTGATATGCAAAAACACATCCTTGCCGCCGCCATCCGGCTCAACGAAGCCAAAGCCTTTCGAAGCGTTGAACCACTTCACCGTCCCTGAAGGCGCGAGATCTTTCCGTCGCGCTTTCGCCTTCGGCGCTTTTCTCGCGCTGCCGCTCTCTGCTTTGGCGACGCGGGGAGTGGCGGATCTTTGCCTTTGCGGCCGGGCGGTCTTCTCTTTTGGAAGCTGCGGCTCGCGCGCCATCTCGACGCTTGCGGGCGTGTCGATCACGATGAGCGGCTTGCCTGTGAGTTTCTCGATGGCGCGCAGCGTTCCGCGATCGTCTGCGTCGCAGAACGAGACGGCGACGCCCCCTGCGCCCGCCCGCGCCGTGCGCCCGATGCGATGCACATACGTCTCGGCCTCGTCGGGCAGCTCATAGTTGATGACGTGGCTCACCTGCTCCACATCGATGCCGCGGGACGCGATATCGGTCGCCACCAGCACGCTCGCCTCTCCCGAGGAGAACCGTGCGAGCGCGCGCTGGCGTGCGCCCTGTGTTTTGTTGCCGTGCAGCGACTCGGCAACGATGCCTGCTTTCGCCACATATGTCGCCACGCGGTCGGCGCCGCGCTTCGTTCGCGTGAAGACGATGGTGCGAGAGAACGCCGGATCTCCGAGAAGCTCCTGCAGAAGGCGCGTCTTGCCTTCCTTCTTCACGAAAATTACCTGCTGCGAGACAAGGTCGGCGGTTGCGCCGCTCGCCGCAATTTGCAGGCGTTCGGCCTTGTTGAGAATTTGCTGGCCGAGCTTTGCGATTTCGGGCGGCATCGTCGCCGAGAACATTGCTGATTGCCGCGATTTGGGCAGCAGGGCCGCGATTTTCCGGACGTCGTTGATGAAGCCCATGTCGAGCATGCGGTCGGCTTCGTCGAGGATGAGCGTCGACACCTGATCGAGCTTGACGTGGCCTTCGCCGAGGTGATCGAGAAGCCGCCCGACGGTTGCGACGAGCACATGCACGCCCTGCGCGAGCTTGCGTGTCTGAGGCGCCATCCCGACGCCGCCGATGACGATGCCGAGGCGCAGCTTGAGGTGCTTGGCGTAGGCTGCGAGATTGTCGTGAACCTGCACAGCCAACTCTCGCGTCGGCACAAGGATCAGCGCCTGCACCGTTTTCGCGGCCAGCGGAGCTTTATTCGAAGCGAGCTTTTCCAGGAGCGGCAAGCCGAAGGCCGCCGTTTTTCCCGTGCCTGTTTGAGCCATCGCCATGAGATCCGCGCCTTTCATGAGGAGCGGGATGGCCTTGGCTTGCACGGGGGTCGGGGTTGTGTAGTTTTCTGTGCGCAATGCGCGGAGAATTGGTTCGGAGAGTCCGAACGCATCAAATGTCGAGTAGGTCAAGTTTTGGATCTCTTTTGCAATCAGCGCCGGAAATGGCCGGCTCGTTTAGCGGGAGTATGCCTCCGCCGCTGCGCAATCAGAGAAGACAGGTTTCGTGGATGTGCATGAAATTTGGAGCCGCCTCGCGGCCCGTTGCGCAATCTCTAGCCATCAATGTAAGTGGAACTTGGCGGCGTTGGCGCGTAATGTCAAGCAGTCTCCCGGCAAGCGTGCGGATTGAGTGACTGCCGCCGGTCGCGCCGCGTTCGTCGTCCGGCCGGGCGAAGCGCGAGCCGGGACCGCAAAAAGGCTGGCGTTTCAATTTCTTACGATCCCGGATAAGGCTTCCAATTCCATCGTCATGGCCGCCCTCCGAGGCGGCCATCCAGAAAGAACACGGCGTTTCAGATTGTTACTGGATGACCGGGGTCAAGCCCCGGTCATGACAGCAGAGCGAAGATTTGCCAATGTTTTCATGGGCTCTTCCGCCAGCGGAAGCATCGGGGTAATCACGCAGGCGCGCTCGGGAAAGCTCGCGCCGTGCGCCTCTCTCGCGAAGAGTTGACGGCGATGGATAACCTGCGCCCATCGCTTGCGCCCCGCCTATTCCGCCGCGATTGCGGGCCGCTCGCCGAGTTTCTTGAGCGCGCGGGCGATCCACAACCTTGTCAGCTTCTCGGGCAGGCTGTTCTGCCGGAGACGCTCGTTCAACGCCGGGAAATCAACGCGGTCGAGCGGCTGGTCCTGATTGAAGCAGGAGAAGATCACCGTGCGCGCGCCCGTCTCCGGATCGATGTGCGCCTGCAGGCATTGCGCGCAAACTTCCTTCATCATGCACTGCATCGGGGAGTTTATGCTGCCGATTGCGGTGTGACCCGGCTTCAGGAAGGGCTTAAGAAGCGCATGGCGCGCCATGCCGACAGCCTGCATCATGCGATCCGAGCCTATGACGACGATATGCTCGGCCTCATT
This sequence comes from uncultured Alphaproteobacteria bacterium, assembly GCA_963764115.1. Lineage (GTDB taxonomy): Bacteria > Pseudomonadota > Alphaproteobacteria > Rhizobiales > Rhodomicrobiaceae > Rhodomicrobium. Next base: position 428,932 of record CAVXRT010000027.1, on the reverse strand, counting down.
CAGCGGCACAGCCTGCTCGCCGAGACGGCCCGAACCGTAAGCCGCCATCGCCTGCACGATGTTGCCGACGAAGGTCTTGTCCTGCGGGCGCGCGGGCTTGAAGCCTGGACCCTCGTCGCAGGTCCAAATGATCACGTCGGCGGCGCGCTCGATCTCCTCGACCTTGTAGCGATCCTGCATCGCCTTATAGCCGGCGAAGTAGATCACCCTGGTGCCCGCCGCGCGCAGCGCCGCGCCGATGGAGAACAGCACGGCATTGCCGAGACCTCCGCCAACAAGCGCGACCGTGCTGTTGGCATGAATTTCAGTCGGACTGCCGGTCGGACCCATCAGCACCACGTTCTGGCCGGGCCGCAGCGTGGCGCAGAGATTGGAGCTGCCGCCCATCTCCAGCGCGATGATCGAAATCAGCCCGCGGTCCTTGTCGGTCCACGCGCCTGTCATCGCGAGACCTTCCATCGTCAGGAGCGTGGTCGGAAGCCCCGGCTCCTCAAGGCGTTGCGACGACATCTCGTAGTTTTGCAGGCGATAGAACTGGCCGGGGTGGAAGGCCCGCGACTGCGCTGGCGCCTTCAGCACGACTTCAACAATGGTTGGCGTGAGCCGGTTCACGGCGTAGACGCGCGCCTGAAGCTGATCGCGGCATTGGGCGATCAGTTCCGCGCCCGAAAGCGAAGACGCCGCCTCTCTCCGCGCGAGCACACGGCTGACGAGCGGATAGCCGCGCTTCGCGCTGCCCATGGCTTTCACGACGTTGCCGAAGAAGCTCGGATGCAAATCGCCGAAGAAGCTGATGAAACGGCCGTCGTCGCCGCGATGCATGAGGACGCGATCAACGTCCGGCTTGCACAGCGATCGCGCTGGCGTCACGGGATTGCCAGCCTCGTCGACGGCCTGGAAGTACTTGCCGTCGAGCTTGACGCGCTTGTCCTCGCGCGCCAGCACGGTATTGGGCTGGGTGCCCGCGGCAACCAGGATGGCGCGCGCCGGCAGCACAATTTCGGTTCCGTCCGCCTTCTTGCAGCGCAGGCCCGCCGCGTAGTTGAAACGGTCCACCTCGACGGCCACCGGCGAAAGGCTCTCGGCGAAGCGCACGCCTTCCTCCATCGCTTTCGCCACTTCCTCGTGGTTCAGCGTGTAGGAGGGGCTTTCCGTCAGCCTTCTGCGATAGGCGATGGTCGAGCCGCCCCAGGAGTCGAGAAGCTCGGCGAAATGAGGCGCGCGGCCTTCCAAGGACGCTTTTTCGCGCTCGGCGCGCAGAGCTTTCGCGTGCGCGAGAAACTCCGCCGCGATCTCAGTCTCTTCCTCCGTCCAGGACGCGCGCACCGCGTCCTCGCCGCGCTCGGCCACAAGAACATGATAGCGCGCGGCGAACTTCTCGACCTGGCGGACGTAGTAGGAAAGGCTTTCCGTGCCGGTGTCGATCGCGGTAAGGCCGCCGCCGATGACCACGACGGGCAGGCGAATTTGCAGGTTCGCGATGGACGACATCTTGGCCGCGCCGGTCAGCTGCAAGCCCATCAGGAAGTCGCTCGCCTCGCGCACGCCGCGCGCCAGGTTGTTCGGCATATCGATGACGGTCGGCCGCCCCGCGCCCATGCAAAGCGCGATGTGGTCAAAGCCCATCGCCCAGGCGTCATCCATGGTGAGCGTTGCGCCGCCGCCGAACCGCACGCCGCCGAACGCCGCGAATTGCGAGCGGCGCTCCAGAAGGATGCGGATCAGCTTCAGGTAGTTCTTGTTCCAGCGGACGGTGATGCCGTATTCGGCCACGCCGCCGAAGCCCGCCATCACGCGGTCGTCGAGGTTCTCATAAAGCGTTTCGACGTCGCGCACGGGGTCGCACGGATCGATGTCCAGCGGCTCCAGCTTCAAGCCGTCGATGGCCACCACCGTATGGCCGTCGTTCATGAGGTGATGCGCGAGCGTGAAGCCGGCCGGCCCCAGCCCGACGATCAGCACTTTCTTTCCGGAATCGGGGAGCGGCAGCGGACGGCGAATGTCGAGCGGATTCCAGCGTGTGAGCAGCGAGTAGATCTCGAAGCCCCAGGGCAGGCCGAGCACATCCTTCAGGATCCCCGTTTCCGCCTGAGGAATGTCGACCGGCTCCTGCTTCTGGTAGATGCAGGCCTTCACGCAGTCGTTGCAGATGCGGTGGCCGGTCGCCGCCATCATGGGATTGTCCACCGCGATGGTGGCGAAGGCTCCGAGCACATGCCCCTGCGCGCGGAGCGTGTGCATCTCGCTGATTTTCTCATCCAGCGGGCATCCGGCAAGCGTCACGCCGAACGGCGACTTCTGGAACGCGCCCGTTTTGCGGTCTTTCAGCCCCTTGCGGCAGGAATCCTTGCCCTGATTGTGGCACCAGATGCAGTAGCTTATCTGGTCCAGCGCCTGCTGGCCCGTCATGCCGTTGTCGGTCAGGGCGAAGCCGTCGCGCGAACGCCATTCATGCTCTGGAAGGCACAGCATCGTCACGCCGTTGCGCTCGATGGTGGTCGTCGGAACGAGCCTCTGGAAGTCGATCTTTCGGGGCACGCGGAACAGCGTGCCGCCCTCGTGGAATGCCCGGCCCTCAGGCGTAAGCGTCGCCCATGAGGCGTAGCGCATGGCCGCGTCCAGCCATTCCTTGCGGTCGTTGCGCTCCCAGGCGTCGACATGGGTTGCGAAGGAAACCTCCGTCAGCCGCTCGCCCATCATCTGTTCGAGCTCCGCGCGAAGCGCGGCGCCATCGAAGGCGGATGGATCGGCATATTTCTTGACGGCCTGCCTTTGCACGAACAGCCGCTTGCAGGAGTGCACGGGGTCGAGGTGTTTGGTTTGAGCCACCACCTCATCGAGCGCGTCTCGAATTCCGAACAATTCGGCGATGAAGTCGTCCAGGATCGGCCCCGCCGAGGTAATGAGATGGCTCTCGGCCTTGTCTTCCAGCGAATGCGGAGCTGCGCGGGCGGCGAGCAGGCTCTCGTGCAAGGCCGGGTCCTCCGCCGCGACCCGCTCAAGGAAACGCTTGTCGAGCGCGATCAGCCCGTCACGCGTGGCGAGCGAAGCGAAAGTCGCGCCGAAACCCAGGGTAGCAGCATCCATGGTTCAGTCCTCGATTGGGGCTTGGCGATCACGCCAGACCGCTCGGGGTTGCAGGAAAGGATCGCAGGTCCAAAGCCGAGACAGCGCGCCTATCTCGAATATGGCGCACGTGCAGGACGCTTTGCGGTTTCCAGAGAGCCGGTTAATAAGAAATTTTATTCAGCGTCTAGCATGACGAGGTGGTTCGGTAAAAGGTTCTCTTTCGCCGCAGACGGGGGAAAATGCGTTGCAAGGTGCTCTCCGATCCGTCCGATGGCTTCAATCAAGCCCTCTACGGGACGGCTGTGACCGATATCGGCTGTCAGCTGATCTATGATCGCTTTCCATTCCTCGTCCGGCACCTTCTGGTGGACTTCGGAATCGACCACGATTTCCGCATAGCGCTCAGCCACCGAGATGAAAAGAAGAACTCCCGTATGGCCCGTCGTCGTGTAGATGTCCTGCGCGAAGAATTGTTGCATGGCCCGCTGGTGCGCACGGTTTCGCATGACGCTCCGCGGCACGAGCGCGTACCGCAAACCGGGATAATGGAGGATGAGGGTGAGCCCGGCGAACACCGCAAGCTGGATGATGTAGATGGATTGCACCGGCATCCAGGTCCAGTGAATGAGCGGCCACGGCACGGCGAGCGCGAAGAGCGCGCCCCACATATAGGGCACATAATAATATCCGCCGCTGGCGCGCGCGATCACTGCAACAATTTCCGCCGACGTCTTGTTCTCCGCCTTCGTGATGGCGTTCTCGACGTCCAGCTTATCCGTTTCCGAAATCACGATAGCCGCTCCCTACCAATCACCCGACGCGCCGCCGCCACCGAAATCACCGCCGCCGCCCGACCAGCCACCGCCGTCTCCGCCGCCGCGTCCGCCTCCCGACCAGTCGCCGGGGATGAAGATCGGCCCGCCGCCATACCGGCCTCGGCGGGTATACGGTCCCCCTGCCATCGGCGGTCCACCCTGTTGCGACTGCACCCAGATCACGAAAATAATGATCGCGATAATAAAGAGCAGCGTGATCAGCTCTTCGTTATCCGATGCGTTTCGCTTTGCGGGCCTCGCCGCCGCGCGCTCCTTGACGGCTTCCGCATCGCCAAGCAGGACGTCCCGGATGTCCTGAACGCCCGCCTTGATCCCGGCTGAGAACTCGCCGCGCTTGAAACGCGGCAGGATCGCATTCTGAATGATGAGCGATGAAAGGGCGTCGGTCAGCTGCGGTTCGAGCCCGCGGCCAACCTCGATGCGCACCTTCCGCTCGTTCGGCGCAATGATGAGAATGACGCCGTTGTTTGTGCCCTTCTGCCCAATCCCCCAGGCGCGGCCGAGCTGATACCCGTAGTCTTCTACGGGGTAGCCTTGCAGGGAATTCGTCGTGTAAACGACGATCTGGTCGCTGGATTTATCCTCCAGGGCCTTAAGGTCGCTTTCGATCGCCGCTCTGTCGCCGGGCGTCAGAAGGTTCGCGTCGTCGACGATACGGCCCGTCAGAGGCGGGAATTTCGGCTCGGCCTGACAGGCGATCGGGCCGAATAGCGCCGCAGACAAAACGAATAGAACAAAGGCTGCAAACCATGCAGCGAAACGTGAGCGCCCCTCATCCTGCCATTCTCCCGGCGAGTTCGCCTCGGCGAGTTCGCATCTCAAAACTCTCCGCATCCGCAAGCGGATGCCGAGAAGGGAAAGCGCTGAATGCTCGCAAACATCGCTCTCCCATTGGGAGACGGCTGAGGTGAGGGGTGACTCGGACTGCATTCCGCGCGGCGCCTATGTCTTACGCGGCCCGAAATCGACCTTCGGCGTCTCCTGCTCCTTCTCCGGAACTTCAAACGTCGCCATGTCCTTCGCGTTTGAATAGAGAACCGATTTCCAGATCCGGCCAGGGAAGGTGTTCAGTTCGGTGTTATACCGCTGTACGGCCTGGATATAGTCGCGCCGCGCGATGGCGATGCGGTTCTCGGTCCCTTCGAGCTGGCTCTGCAAAGCGAGGAAGTTCTGCCCGGACTTGATGTCGGGATAACGCTCGGACACCGCAAGCAGCTGCCGAAGCGCGCCGGTGAGCTGGTTCTGGGCCTCCGCGTATTTTTTCATCGCGTCGGGATTGGTGAGAATATCGGGCGGCAAGGTGATCTGCGCCTGCGTGGCCTTCGCGCGCGCTTCCGTGACGCCGGTCAGCACCGATTTTTCCTGATCCGCGAATCCTTTTACGGATTCGACGAGGTTCGGTATGAGATCGGCTCTGCGCTTATACTGGTTCTGAACCTCCGACCACTTCGCCTTGGCGTCCTGCTCGGCTGTCGGGATGGTATTGACCCCGCATCCGGACAAGGCAAGCGTCAAGGCAATAAGCGCGGCAAATGGCATAATACGGATGGATTGGCGGTTGAGCACTTCCGACTCCCCTTAAAATTATAAGCCTCCAACAGGTAATGCCGCCAAGTCAGTGCTGCAAATCGAATTTCATGTCACGCTTCAAGAAAAAACAAAACGGCCCGCTTAACGGGCCGCCTCTTCGAGCGAAGTGCGTAAAACCGGGATCGGCGCCGCCGCACTTCCGAGAGCTTGTCTTCCCGGAACGACGCCTGCGTCGTATCCGGGATCGCAACAGGCGCTTCGATTTGTAACGGCCCCGGATATGCGCTGAGGCGGATTCCTGGGTGACGATCATCGGGACGCACGCTTCCGATTAAACGCACGATGCTGTAAAGCGCATCACCTGAATGGCCGCCTCGGTGGGCGGCCATGACAAACAGGAGATCGATCAGGCCAAAAGGGAGGGCAGGCTTATTTCAGAGGCTGATAACCGCCGCCGCAGAAGTGATAGTTAAAGCCGACCTTGAAGGTTTGCGCGGTGAAACGATCATCATAGGTGTTGCCGGCGCCGCTCTCAGTATATAAGCTGAAAGGTGTTGAATTCGAAGAACTGGTACTCGGCTTTGAGGCTCCAGGCGGGGTTGACCGCGTATTCTATGCCGCCGCCGCCCGTCCAGCCGCTCAGATCGCTGTGGCTGGCCGAGCCGGTGGCGCTATCGCTCACCGAGAGGCTGCCGCCGTAATTAGGCATAGCCACCCTTGATGTAGACGAGCGTCGGACCCCACGTGTAGCCGAGTCGGCCGGTAATATCGAAATAGAAGCCGGAGCTGACACTGCCCACAGCGCCGTTGCCGCCCACTTCTGTAACCGTATGGCTCAGATCCATGCCGCCGATGTCAATTTCGGGGCCGATGACAAGATTGCCAAGCTGGTAGGCATAACCGACCTGGCCGCCGCCGAAGAAGCCGCTCGTATCGTTGTTGAACGGCACGTTGTTGCCGACGTCGGTGAAATCGATTGTGGCCCAGGCGCCGCCGACGTTACCGCCGATATAATAGCCCGTCCAGTTCGGACCGACGACGACAGGAGCATCCTTGAGCCGGGATAGTAGAAGTCGGCGGCGCTGGCCGCGCCAGCCACGCCCAGCAACGCAACGATTGCCGTGGCGGTGAGTGCCTTGTGCATGTTTCGATCCCCAAATTGCCAACGCCAGCCGATCGCTCAGGACGGTCCGGTACTAAGAAAATCTAGTCTTTTCCATACCTAGCCTGATTCGCGATTGCGCACGTCGCCGCCATGGGAGGGACAGCGAACAAGTGCCGGAATGTGACCAGGATGCTACAGCTCTGCTTTGCCGTTTGTTATCAACTGAATTCACGTACTGTGAGTTCAAGAAGCAAGAACAAAAAAGGCCGGCTTCCGCGGGTCCGTTTGTTGAAGAGTTCAGTGCGATCAAGCAGGATGTTGCAGAATTACTTTTAAAGCGTGTTGCTATTTGCGATGTCATGGCCGGGCTTGACCCCGCCATCCAGTCTTGAATGGAGGGCCGCCATGAGAGCTCTAGAGCATCGTGCGTCTTATGGGACGTGCGCGTCCCGATGATCGTCACCCCGGAATGCGCCTCAGCGCATATCAGGGGCCGTTACAAATCGAAGCGACTGTTGCGATCCCGGATACGACGCAGGCGTCGTTCCGGGATGACGAGTTCTAGGAATTGGTCGCAACCGATCCCTATTTTACGCACTCCGCTTTAAATAACGCTTGCCTCGAGATTTTTAGGCACTTATGCGCTCCGCTCCGCATCAAGCCACGGCGCCAGCTGCCGCCCCGGCAAAAACAGCAAAACGGCCCGCTTTCGCGAGCCGCTTCGCTGGACAATATAGGGCCAAGCCTACTTCAGGGGCGTGTAGATGCTGGCGCCGAAGTGATAGTTCACGCCGACCTTCACAACGTTGACGGTCAGCTCGTTATCAATGTGCGTCAACCCAGCAAGTGAAGTCGCTGCAAATGGGTCGAGTGAGACGCTGCCGAAATCGAAGTACTGATATTCACCCTTCACGCTCCAAGTGGGGCTGAGCGCATATTCGATGCCGCCTCCAATGGTCCATCCATCGCGCCCGCTCGTGCTGACATTGAACGGCGACGGAGCGTCGAGACCGATTGTGCCATCGAAGTAAGCCCAGCCGCCCTTGGCGTAGAAGAGAGCGGGTCCCGCCGCATACCCCAGCCGGCCGGTGACGTCGGCAGCAAATCCGTTGCCGATTCTCGTGCCGAGGGCGAGATTAGCCGCTGGAACCGAGATGATATCGCTTGTATGCGAGAAGCCGAACCCGCCGAAATCCGCCTCGATGCCGAGCACGAAGGCGTGGGTCTGCCAGTTATATCCGACTTGGCCGCCGCCAACGACGCCCGATGCCTCGTTCGTGTGGTTGATGGTGACAACGTCGAAAACATTCCAGCTCGAATCCAGCTGGCTCCATCCGCCGCCAACGTTGGCGCCGACGTAGAAGCCGGTCCAGGTCGGAGCGGCGGCGTAAGGCGTATCCTTCAAGCCAGCGGGAGCGTAAAAGTCTGCGGCGTTGGCTGCGCCAGCCACCCCAACAAGAGCCGCAATGGTTGCGACTGCAAGTATCTTTTTCATAGTGATCCCCTTAATTACCCAGATAACGCAGACGCGACCCTGACTCGTTGATCCTGAAGCAGGGCTAACTCGATTCGGGGATGCCCAAGGCAAAAAGGTAGCTCTAAAGCGTACAACCAAGAGCAAGTGTTGCTAGAACACTTCACAGATAAAACCTTAGATAGGCTATCGTTATCCTTGCTTGTAAAGCAAAACGGCCCGCTTACGCGAGCCGTTTCGCTGGTCAATGTAGGACAAAGCCTACTTCAGAGGCGCATAGGCAGTATTGAAGTGGTAGTTCAGGCCGACCTTGAAGGTGTTGATGGTCAGCGTGCTGTCGTAGTGATCGTTCCAGTTCATCGTGCAGTCACAATCATAGGTGTAGGCACCGGTGTTGTTGTGGTTCTGCTTGCCGAAATCGAAATACAGGTATTCGGCCTTGATGCTCCAGTTCGGGCTCCACATATATTCAATACCGCCGCCGATCACATAGCCGTCGAGCGAGCCGTTGTTCCACGCCTCGTTATTGTAGGCCCAGCCCGCGTTGCTGAAGCTGTTGCCTGAACCGAGATAGGCCCAACCGCCTTTGGCATAGAACAGAGCGGGTCCAGCCGCATAGCCGAGTCGCCCCGTTACGTCAGCATAAAAGACGCCGTCCTGCTTCGTCGCGTAGCTGTCGACGGGGTTGCCGTTGTCGGCGAGGGTGAGGCTGTTGTAAGCATGGTTGGTGCTGAAGCCCATCGCGCCGAAATCGGCTTCAAAACCGACCACGAAAGCGCTGCCCAGCCAGCCCTGGTAGTTATAACCGATCGTGCCGCCGCCAAACACGGCGGTATCCGTGTTCGACCAGCCGTCAGCATAACCCCAGTTGTAATTATAACCGTTGGACTCATTGTAATTGTAATTGTTCTTCAGGTCAGCCCAGGCGCCGCCAACGTGCGCACCGAGGTAGAAGCCGGTCCAGGTCGAAGCCGGGACGTACGCAGGAGCGTCTTTCAAGCTGCCCGAGGGAGAGTACATGTCTGCGGCGTTAGCTGCACCAGCCACACCAGCAAAAGCCGCAACCATTGCGACCGCGAGTGTCTTCTTCATAGTGATTCCCCTAAATTGCCCAGATAACGCAGACACAACGCTTACTGTTTGAACCTTGAGATACTCGGCTCTTCCGAGATCCACTGCAGCAGAGCTAACGTGATTCGTGATCCATCCAGCGGGTGAAATCAAGCCGCCGCCCATTATGGCAAGGTGTGTTGCGCAATTACTTCTATTTTTCGACCGTTGGTAGTTATTTGTATTTGTGTTTACTACCATTGCGTGTATTCGAGTGCAACCAACCGGATAATCTGCTTTTGCAGGTGGAAAGAATCGCCTTTTTCTGAGGCTCACCGGCGGGAATCAGTTGCGTCAGGAGAGGCGAATTAATCAAAAGATCCGAGCCTTTGGCAGCGGAAGCTTCCGAACATGCGCTCCCCTTAGCAGGCTTCGCCCATCTGCCCAACGCATCGTCATCCCGGCCAAGCGAAGCGCGAGCCGGGATCGTAAAAAGCCATCCGCTTCAATTCGTTACGATCCCGGATAAGGCCTCGCCTTTCCGGGACGACGGTGATCCGTTGGCGTTTCTAGCGAAGTCTACTTTAGGTCGCTGCCTCGGGTGGAGAGACGGCCGTCGCGCTTATTCATCACTCGCGTTGGCGGTTCCCGCGGAGATCCGCCAGATCGAGCCGTTCGCGTCCTCGCTCACCAAAAGAGATCCGTCCTTCGCCGTTACGATGCCCACCGGACGGCCCCAGACGCGATTGTTGTCGATGACAAAGCCGGTGAGGAAATCCTCGTATTCTCCGGTCGGCCGCCCGTCGCGCATGATGATACGAACGACCTTGTAGCCCGTGCGGATCGCCCGGTTCCACGAACCGTGGCACGCGACGAACGCCGAGCCGTGATAGTCGGATGGAAACGCGGTCCCGGTATAGAATGTCATCCCGAGCGGAGCGGAGTGCGGCTGGATCAGGACATCCGGGTTCGTCACTTTTCCGGCGAGGTCCGGCCTTGCGCCCTTCCAGCGCGGGTCTTCGTGATCGCCCATGTAGCGCCAGGGCCAGCCGAAAAATTCACCTTCGCGGACGCGCGTCACATAATCGGGCACAAGGTTGTCGCCAAGGCCGTCGCGCTCGTTTGTCGAGCAATAGACGTCGCCGCTTTCAGGCTGAACCGCAAGGCCAACACAGTTGCGAATGCCGGTCGCGAACGTCCGCCGCTCTTTGCCTTCCGGCGTGAAGACAAGCACATTGGCGCGGCTCTCCTCCGAGCCCCAGGCCGCTCCAAGGCCATGCGCGGCTTCCCACTTCTTGATCTCGTTGGGGCTTTTCTTGCGCATGCCTTCGGCATCGTTCGATTCCGAGCCGATCGAGATGAACATGCGGGCGCCATCCTTCGAGAAGGCCACATCGCGCGTGACGTGACCTCCGGAGGTGGGGGCGAGTTTGGCCACGATAACCTCGGGCGCTGAGCGGGGCGCAAGATCGCCATTGACGTACGCAAAACGGATGACGCGGTTGTCCTCGGCGACGTAGACCCATTTCGGGTCCGGCCCTTCCGGGTAGAAGGCAATGCCGAATGGCGTCGACAAATCGCTCGCGTAGGTCGCGATCTTCGCCGCCGAGCTTCCGTCGGCGCTCGGCCTCAAGACGCGCACATTGCCTGCTGCCGTCTCTGCTACGAAAATGTCCCCGTTCGGCGCGGTGCGGAGCGTGCGCGGCTGATCGAGGCCTTCGGCGAAAAGGCTCACCGTGAACCCATCCGGCACGCTGAGTTTCGCGTTGGCAGGACGCTTCGCTTCGCGGGGCGTGTTGCTGGCGGATCGTGTTGCGTAGGGTGGCGGCAAATCTTGGAGAGTTATCCTGTGCCTAAGTCCGGGATGATCTCTTCGCCAGTCGCCGAAAACAGATGAGGTCGCGGCGATTTCCTGCGCTTGCTCCGCATCGCTTTCCTCATGGCCCCAAAACTGAGCCGCCAGGCCGGCGACCACGAAAGCGGCGATGAAAAAAACCGAAACCCGAAACTTGCCCATGACACGGATCCCAATGCTTGCGCCGGTCCGCAACATAAGCGTGCTTCGCCGCCAGGGGTCCAGTCTGGCCAATCACAATACCGTGGAAAAAGTAGATGGTCCCGAAGCGGGATTGGGCCTTGAACAAAGTATTTCGGGCGCTTCATGGGATCGCGGCTGCCGTCATCCCGGAAAGGCGCGAGCCGCATCCGGGATTGTAACCCGTTGAAACGCTAAGCGAGCGACATCCGCCATCATGCTTCAACAACGTTGGATATCAGGGCTTGTCCGCCTTTGGGGAGAACACCGACTCCAGCTCAGCCTGCTCTTCGGGCGTGAGGGGTTGCGCGCTTGCAGTCTCGGGCTTCGGACGCCTCACGACGCGGGAAGCCAGGAGAATGCCGCCGAGGACAAGCACAATCGGCGCGCACCACAGAAGCAGCGTGTTCCAGCGAAGCCTCGGGTTCAGAAGCACGAACTCGCCATAGCGCGCGACGATATAATCGGTCACCTGCTGGTTGCTCTCGCCCTTTTGGAGTTGTTGCCTGACGAGAAGCCGCAAATCCTTGGCGAGAGAGGCGTCGGAATCGTCGATCGACTGGTTCTGGCAGACGAGGCAGCGAAGCCCTGCCGAAATCTCTCTCGCGCGCGCTTCGAGAACCGGATCCTTGAGTTGCTCCTGCGGGTCCACCGCGAAGGCTGATCCTGCGCATAGCGCCAGAAGAAAACCGACAATCAGGGAATGGATAAGCGAGCGCATTTTCTACTCCGCTGGTGCGGGCGCAGATGGGAAGGAGCTTGCGGCTCTCTGCGGCAAGCCAATCCGCAGCCTGCGGTCGAGCAAAGAGACCAAACCGCCTAGAAACATGATGAGCGCCCCGCCCCAAATCCAACGGACGAACGGATGGTAGTAGGCCCGGATTGAGAATGCGCCCTTTTCCTCGTTGCCGAGAACGACGTAGACGTCGCCCACCGGCCGGGGCGAAATGCCGGCTGCGGTCGTGACTTGCGGCGGCGCATCGTATTTCCGCTTCGACGTTGTGATTGTCCCGACTAAGGTATCGCCGCTCTTCAAGTCGAAATCGCCCGCGAACTCGGCGTAGTTCGGCCCGGACTGTTCATAGACCTTCTTGAACGTGAGCTGATAGCTGCCGAGATCGATGGTGTCGCCGATCTTCAGGACGGCGAGCCGCTCAACGTTCCAGGCGCTCGCTCCCGCGATCCCGATGACCGTTACGGCGAGGCCGATATGGCCGAGCGTCGCGCCGAATTGTCCGCGGCGCATGTTCAAGATCCGGCGCGCGGTCTCTGACAATGGCGCAGACAGGAAGCGCGCCCGCCACAAGACTTCCCAAACGGAGCCCGCGAGAACCCACGTTCCGAGCGCAATCGCAAGCGACTGCTTTCCGTCCGCGCCAAATGCAAGTGCGGCTGCGCCTGCAATTACCGCTAAAATGACGGCAACGCTAAGCCGCCTTGCCGCTTCTCCCAGGCTGCCGCGCTTCCAGGCTAGGAATATGCCGAAAGGAACAGCGAGCAGAAGCGGCATGAAAATCCAGACCACCGTAGAATTGAAGAACGGCGCGCCCACCGAGATTTTGTCTCCGGTCAGGGCTTCGAGCGCCATCGGATAAAGCGTTCCAACGAGCACGATTCCGCAGGATACCGTCAAAAGCAAATTGTTGAGGACGAGGCTCGACTCTCGGGAAATGAGCGAAAAGGCGGTGCTGCCCGAAAGCGCGCTCGCTCGCCAGGCGAACAAGAAAAGGCCGCCTGCCGTGAAAGTGCTGACGATCACAAGGATGAAGATGCCGCGCGACGGGTCCGATGCGAAAGAATGCACCGAAGTCAGCACGCCGGACCGGACGAGGAACGTTCCCAAGAGGCTGAAGCTGAAGGTGAGGATCGCAAGGAGGACGGTCCAGGCCTTCAGGCTGTCCCGCTTTTCCATCACGATGGCGGAATGGAGCAGCGCCGTGCCAGTGAGCCACGGCATGAGCGAAGCGTTTTCCACCGGATCCCAGAACCACCAGCCGCCCCAGCCCAGCGTGTAATAGGCCCACCAGGAGCCGACCGCGATGCCGATGGTGAGGAAGATCCAGGCGGCGAGCGTCCAAGGGCGGACCCAGCGCGCCCATGCGGAATCGATGCGGCCAACCAGCAGCGCGGCTATGGCGAAAGAGAAGGCCATCGAGAAGCCGACATAGCCGGTATAGAGCAGCGGCGGGTGAATCGCGAGCGCAGGGTCCTGGAGGATCGGGTTCAGCCCTTGCCCCTCAATCGGTGGCTGAGCAATGCGCAAGAAAGGGTTCGAGGTCGCGATGATGAAAAGCACGAACGTCGCCGAGATCGCACCCTGAATCGCGAGCACGGCGGAGCGCAAATCCAGGGGAAGGTTTGCGCCGAAAAGCCAGACCGCCGCTCCAAAAAGCGAAAGGATCAAAACCCAAAGAAGCATTGAGCCTTCGTGATTGCCCCAAACGCCGGAGATTTTGTAAAGAAGCGGCTTTGCGGAGTGGGAGTTCTCGTAGACGTTCGCCACCGAGAAATCGGACGAAACATGCGCCCATATGAGGGCGAAGAAAGATCCCGCGATCAGCGCGAAGAGGATCGGAGCACAGGCGTCCGCCATCGCCATCAGCCGCGCGTCCCGCATGCGAAGCCCGATGAGCGGCGCAGCGAACTGGATGATGGCGACGAACAAGGCGAGGATGAGGGCGAAGTGGCCCAATTCAACGATCACGGCTTCTAACTCCTACGCCTTCAGGTGCCCGGGGCTTTCTGCTGGCCGCCCTGCTCTTGCCAGCGGCCACTTTTCTTGAGAGCCGCAGCCACCTCGGGCGGCATGTATTTCTCGTCATGCTTGGCGAGCACCGTATCGGCCACGAACACGCCATCCGGTCCGATCTTGCCTTCCGCCACCACGCCTTGACCTTCGCGGAACAGATCGGGAAGAATGCCCTTGTAGGTCACCGGGAGCGACGCAGCATTGTCCGTGACCGCGAATGCTGTAACAGCGTCCGCCCCATGGCGCACGCTGCCCGCCTTGACAAGTCCTCCGAGCCGGAAGCGCGTTCCCGGCTTCGGCATGTTTTTTTCAACGTCATCGGGGCTCATGAAAAACGTGACTTGCGTTTTGAGAGCGCTCAAAACAAGCGTGGAGGCTAGCCCGATGAGGACGAGCCCGACGACAATGACAACCGCTCGGCGTTGCTTTCGCGTCATGATTTCGGCGGTCCTCCACTAGGGCTCGGCAAAGCCAGGCCCAACCCCTGGGTGAGCGCATCGATCTGTTCGAGCGCCTTGGCGTCGGATGCGAATTCCTGTCTGGCGGTTGCGGCGGCGTCTTGCGCCTTCCCCGTTTCCTTCAACACGGCATAGGAGCGGATCAGCCTCAACCAACCTTCGAGATCCGACTTATTCTCTTTCAGCCGCTCGGAAAGCCGCTCGACCATGCCGCGGATCATTTTGCCCTGATCGCCCTCGAGCGGGATGGATGGAGGCTCCTGGGCGGCGGCGCTTTCCTGCGGATGAGCGCTGTCGCTCCCAGGCGCAAAAGCGAAGTTCAGTTCGTTCGTTATCGCGTCGATCTGCTCAAGCGCGCTGGCATCGGAGGCGAATTGCTCGCGCGCGGCGGTCATCGCGGCCTTCGCCTTGTCGGTTTCCTTCAAGACGGCGTAAGACCGGATGAGCATCACCCACCCTTGCAGGTCCGACTTATCTGTTTTGAGCCGCTCGGCAAGCCTTTCGACCATGCCGCGGATCATCTTCTGTTCCACGCCCTGCTCTGCCGAAGCGCTTTGCCCGGCGCCAGTATTGTCTTCAGGTGCGGCGTTGTTATCCGCCGCCGCCGTCAGCGCTTGGAGGCGCTGCGTCACGACATTTCTAAGGGTCGGATGGATTTGTCCGGCAAGCAGGCCGCGGTAGATCCTCTCCGCCTCGGCCTTCTTGCCGTCCTGCTCGGCGAGAAGCGCACTCCAGAAACGGCCGCGCAGCGAGTTCGGATTGCGCATCAAAGCTTCGTGGAGCGCTTGTGCGGCCTGCTCCGAGATGAAGCCGTCATTGGCGAAGGCCAGCGATTCCGCGAGGCCGAGAAACATGCTTTCGGTTTCGCCGCCCGCGTCGATCCCTCTTTGATAGGTGTCCGCGGCCTTCTCGAACAGGCCGGCCTTGAAATAGATGGAGGCGAGAGCTGTCCAGCCGATCACGTCAGCCGGATTCTGCCTCAGCCTGCGCTCCATGTTCGCAACTTGAACATCCGGGGTCTGCTCCCCCAGCGGAGCACTGAGCCGCGCTTCCAGCGGCTGATCGGAAAGTCCGGGCTTGCCGTAATAAAGATAGGTTCCGATGCTCCCGAGCGAGAGCACCACAACGACGGCGATGGCGGGAACGGCGGCATTCAGGGCTTTCGCTTTTTCAGGCGTGGCTGCTGCGCTCTGCCGGTTTGCTCTTAGCAGTCGGCGCGCGACCTCGGCCCGCGTCTGCTTGGCCTCGTGTGCGCCAAGCGTTCCGAGCTCTTCTTCACGGTCGAGTTCCTGAAGTTGCAATCGGTAGGCTTCGATCTCGGAAGCACGCGCGTCCTCTGACACCGGCGCGCGACGAAGCTTGCGCGATATCCCAACGATCACGCCCGCCGTCAGCACTGCGAATATCAGCCAAATCATCGCGGTGGACACTACCCTGAAGGATCAAGGAGTCAAGGCGGCGCGTAATTACCATTTGGAAAAGTTTCAACCCTGGCAATGCGGGCGGCGCCAAGTCAGGAAACACAATGCCTCGAAGGAGGCATCCGACGGATTTTCGGAACGAGTAAAGCGGCTCCCAGGTTGGAGCCGCCTCGATATAAAAAGATAGCTGGATGACTACGCCGGCTTCTTCGCGAACAAAATGCAATAACCGTTCGGGTTGATCTCGCCGTCGACGATCCGACAGGAAGAGGGAGCCTGGAAATGCTGGCATCCGCTGCACTGTTTCCCGTCTTTCGGGGTTTGCTGGTACATGACCGCTTTCTGCGCGGCCTTTTTCGCGACCTGCTGCGCATTCGCGCCGCCCGCGAGGCTCATCGCGCCGACCGCGCCCAGGCCAAAAGCGCCGAGCTTGAGGATTTCGCGCCGTGAGGTCTTCTTGCCGTTGTCTTCCATGGGTCGTCCTTATCCTTAAGTTGCTGGTCTTCCTTGGCCGTTTTCCGGTCCTTATGGCAAGGTCACCGATCCGCGAACAAGGCGGCAGCCGCGAGCAAGCCGTAGCTCAAGGTTGTGCCCTGTTGCAACTGCTGGTGAGTTTGTTCTGCTTTTCTGATCCTGGCGGGTGGCCGCGACCGAATGTGACATCTCAGAAGACGTCCCCGTCCAAAGCTTGGTGACCTCGCAAGGACCCTAGCTTGTACTTGAGCAAGATTTCAAGGAGCAGCCATGATTCTGGGCGCAGGACTGAAGGGCGTTGCACGCAATCTCCGGCTGTAGCACATACGCAAACGGGGTAATTTTTTGCCGCCGGATGCGGGTCAATCGCCGCTTCATTAGGCAAAGTGGCGGCTGCGCCGACGCTAATACCCGCGCAGGGCGCGCCGGCAGCCGCGCCGGTCTTACAATCTCTGGACGAAACACAGGCAAACTGACGCAGGACGCGCCAGCTTGATCATAATCAAACAACAGGCAAGGCATGCTTACGGGGCGTGAGACTTGCAACCATCTCCCATGCGCAGCCGTGCTCACAGTCAAGCCTAAGAATAATTGAAGCAGAAAACCTTGCATTTTTATTAAAATTTCTTTTTGTCCATTCACGGAACAACAATATTTCTGTTTCGTTTAGTTCATAAACTACGTAATTTATGCACTATACAACTAAAGCCGGATAGGATTATCGTAACTCTACGCCCTTTGTGACAAGTCTACCGATGATGACTTGTATGTGAACTGACAATCCTCACTCGTTGAAGTTTGGGTACTCTGTGCATCGAGCGACGCGATCCCACTCAGACGATCAACGCCGGAGCAAGGCTGGCCGAATGCTCAAACGCCGAATTGCCGCTTTCAGCGCGGCGATCGTTCTTGCCGTTTGCGCCCTTGTCGCCGAGGCGGTTCTCGAGGAGCGAAATGCCGCAATCGACCGCGCTCGCATGGAAGCCGCAAATCTATCGGCCGGGTTCGAGGAGCAGATCGAAGGCACGCTCAAGGCCGTTTCGAACGCCAGTGCGGCTTTGAAGCGCAGGATCGAGACAGGGACAGAGCTCAACCTCGACCAATGGAAGAACTCGATCGCAGGGCTCATGGCCCCGGCCATGGATATTGTCATCCTGAATGCTGACGGCGAGGTCACGGGCACGACGATCAAACACGACGCGATTCCGGTTTCACTTGCCGATCGCGACTACTTCACGGCGCTCCGTGACGATCCAAACGCGGGGCTTTTCATTGGCCGCCCGGTATTCGGGAAGATGTCGAAGCGAATGCTCATTCCTGCAGCGCGCCGGATCGATGCAAGGGATGGCCAATTCGGCGGTGTCGTCCTGTTTTCACTCGCGCCGGAGTTCCTGACCACTCTGCACGAGAAGGCGAGGCTCGGGGAAGCGTCGTCGATCGACCTCTTGCGGACGGACGGAGTGAGGCTCGCGCGCTACACGGCGGCGAAGGGCTTCGATACCGCAAGCCCTGGGGCAGAGGACGGGAACGCCGAAGCGTTCGCCAGCGCCAAAGCGGCCGGCTCCGGTGAATTTACCGCCGAAAGCCCGGCCGACGGCATTGTGCGCCTCTACCATTGGCGAAAACTCCCCGGCTATCCCTTGGTTGTCATGGCGGGGCTCGGCCGCGCGGAAGCGCTGGCCCCCGCGAACCAGCAAGCAAAGATCGTGATCGGCCTCGGGATCGCGGCGCTCAGCCTCCCCTTGATCATGGTGTTCATTCTCAACCGTGAAATCTCGAACCGCGTCGCGAACGCCGTCGCGCTCGACAAGGAAAGCGAAAAGGTCCGGGAGGAGCATGCCGCCTTGCTATCGATCAGCGAGGAACTGGCCGAAGAGCGCGTCAAGCTCAGAAAAACAAATGTCGAGCTTGTGCGAGCGAAGCGCCGAGCCGAGGAGGCGAACGAAGCGAAGTCCGTCTTTCTTGCCAATATGAGCCACGAGCTTCGCACGCCCCTGAATGCCATTCTCGGATTTTCCGAAATCATTCGCGATAAGCTTCTGGGCAAGGACGTCGACCTCTATGCGGGTTACGCCGCCGATATTCACCGCTCGGGAGCCCACCTCCTGACCATCGTCAACGATATTCTTGATGTCACAAGGATAGAGGCGGGAAAGCTTGAGCTGCACGAAGAGCGGGTGAAGGTGGCCGCGATCATCGAACGGAGCCTCGTCACCGTTGAGCAGCAAGCCGCCACCGGCGGAGTTCAACTCAGTGGACCGGCCCAGGATCCCGGCGCGTCTGTCTATGCCGACAAACACAAGATCAAGCAGATCCTGATTAATCTTCTGTCCAACGCGATCAAGTTCACCCCTTCCGGCGGCCGCGTCGATATCTCCGCCGCCGCAGATCCGGAAGGAGGCTTGCGTTTTTCGATCCGAGACACGGGAATAGGAATGACCGGCGACGAAATCCGGCAAGCGCTCGAACTCTTCCGGCAGGTCGACAACAGCCTTTCCCGCAGGTTCGAAGGGGCGGGGCTAGGGCTTCCGCTCGCCGTAAGGCTGACGGAAATGCATGGCGGAAGGCTGGAAATCGAGAGCGCGCCGCGGCGGGGGACGACAGTGTCAGTGCATCTGCCCACCGAGCGCATCATCTGGGATAAAGCGATGCTGCCAAGGCGTCAGCCGGAAAGCATCTCTCTCAAAATCGCGTCCTGATCGCCCCTTTGGTCTAATGAAGCCTCGAGACGCGTCCGGTGTTGTTGCGCTATCCCGGAAGGCGGTCTACAAACTGAGCGGTCTTGAAAAGAAGGGGTTTGGTTGACCGTGTCCAATATCATTGACGAACGGCACGATTGGACGCGTGCGCGTGCGGAAGCGATTTGCAGCCAGCCTTTCAACGATCTTCTTTTCCAGGCCCAGACCGTTCATCGCCGCCATTTCGATCCGAACAAGATCCAGCTGAGCCGCCTTCTGAATGTGAAGACGGGCGGCTGCGCCGAGGACTGCGCCTATTGCAGCCAATCCTCCCATTACAGCACCGGCTTGTCCGCTTCGAAGCTCATGGAGGTCGAGCGCGTCATCACGGAGGCGCGGAAGGCGAAGGCGGCGGGCGCGACCCGCTATTGCATGGGCGCCGCCTGGCGAAGCCCCAAGCAGCGCGACCTCGACGTGCTTTGCGCGATGGTTCGCGGCGTGAAGGCGCTCGGGATGGAAACCTGCATGACGCTCGGCATGCTCACGAGCCGTGATGCGGAGCGCCTCAAATTCGCGGGCCTCGATTACTACAACCACAACATCGATACGTCCGAGCGCTTTTACAGCGACATTATCAAGACGAGGACTTTCGCGGACCGCCTGGAAACGCTGGACCATGTGCGAAGCGCCGGCATCAAGGTTTGCTGCGGGGGCATCCTCGGCCTGGGAGAGGAGCCTGCGGACCGGGTCGACATGCTGGTCACGCTTGCGAACCTGCCGCAGCATCCTGAAAGCGTCCCGATCAACCTCCTGATCCCGATTGATGGGACGCCGCTCGAAAATGCGCCGCGGGTCGACCCGATCGCCTTCGTTCGCACCGTCGCGCTTGCCCGGATCATGATGCCGCGATCCATGGTGCGGCTGTCGGCAGGCCGGTCCGATATGAGCGATGAGTTGCAGGCGCTCTGCTTCTTTGCGGGCGCGAACTCGATCTTCATGGGAGACACGCTCTTGACGGCGGAAAACCCCTGCGAGGACAAGGACGCGGCACTTCTTACGAAGCTCGGCCTCTCGCCAATGCCGCTCGAGGCGGCAGAAGCTCATGCTGAAGCCGTATGAAGACGCCCTAGCCGACCTCGTAGAGCGCGGGCGGCTACGGCAGCTTGCTCTCCCGGCCGGCTACGATTTCACCTCCAACGACTATCTCGCGCTCGCGGATTCGCAAGAGATGAAGGAGGCGGTGCGGCAGGCGCTCGATCGCGGCGTCGCTGTGGGCGCAGGCGGGTCGCGGCTTCTGCGCGGCAACTATTCCGAGCACGAAAGCCTGGAGGCGGACGCAGCGGCGTTCTTCGGCTCGGAGACGGCTCTTTATTTTAGCTGCGGCTTTTTTGCGAACTACGCGCTCTTTGCGGCCTTGCCTCAGCGCGGCGACCTCGTCGTCCACGATGCGCTCATCCACGCCAGCGCTCATGATGGAATGCGCGCGGGAAGAGCGGAAATCCTGGAAGCCGCGCACAACGGCGCCAACGCGGTCGAGGAAAAGATCCGCGCCTGGAGAGCAGCCGGTAACAAGGGGCGCCCCTGGATCGCCGTCGAGAGTCTTTATAGCATGGACGGCGATCGCGCGCCGCTTGAGGACCTCGCCGCCATCGCCGGCCGGCACGAAGGCATGCTCGTCATCGATGAGGCTCACGCGACCGGCGTTTTCGGGGCGGGCGGGCGCGGGCTCGGCGCCTGGCTGGAGGGGAGGCCAAATGTCCTTTCGCTTCACACATGCGGAAAAGCGCTCGGCGCCTCCGGCGCTCTCATCTGCGGCCCGAAGATCATGCGCGATTTCATGGTGAACTATTCGCGGCCCTTCATCTTCTCGACGGCGCCGTCACCGATCATCGCCGCGTCGGTTCGCGCCGCGCTGCAGCTTTGCAGCGACGAGCCGCAACGCCGCGAGCAGCTTGCCGCCCTGATCGAGTTTGCGAACAAAACAATCGAGGCCCGTTGTGGCGTTGCACCGAGCGGCTCGCAGATCATCCCCGTCATCGTCGGATCGGACAGGCGCGCGACAGCCCTGGCGTCCGCGATGCGCGGCTACGGTTACGACATCCGCGCAATCCGGCCGCCGACGGTGCCGGAAGGAACGGCGCGCCTGCGCATTGCGCTCACGTTGCATGCAAGCCAGGAGCTTGTCGGTGAGATGATCGACGCGCTCCGGTTCGAGCTTGAGCGGCTGCAGCCATGAGCGCCGGCTTCATCGTAACCGGAACGGACACCGGGATCGGCAAGACCGTGTTCAGCGCGGCCCTGGTTGGGGCATTGCGCGGCTATTATTGGAAACCGATCCAGGCCGGGCTTGACGGCCAAACCGATAGCGAAACAGTGCGGCGCTTGTCCGGTCTTGCTCCCGAGCGGATTTTACCGGAAGCCTATCGCCTCAAGCTGCCAGCCTCGCCGCATATGGCGGCCGCGCGGGAAAGCATCGAAATAAGGCGCGAGCGGATGCCCCTCCCCTGGGGAGCGAGGCCGCTTGTGATCGAGGGCGCTGGGGGGGTGCTCGTCCCCTTATCGGCCAAACTTCTGCAGATCGAGCAGTTCGCAAGCTGGGGGCTGGCCATTATCCTCTGCGCTTCGACAGGGCTGGGCACGATCAACCACACCCTATTGTCACTGGAAGCCTTGGCAAAGCGGCGGATGCCCGTGCATGGCATCGCCTTCATCGGCGATGCGGCGGAACAGGTGGAGAACACCATCGTTGCATTCGGCGGCGTGCCTCGCCTTGGACGGCTTCCGTTTGTCGAACCCTTGGAGCAAAGGCGCCTCGCCAGAGCTTTCCTGGCTAATTTCGACCTGTCCGCTTTTTAAGGGGGAGCGTAATGGAACGGCATCGATCGCCCGTCTGGCATCCCTTCACTCAGCACGCGCTCCAACCCCTGATGACGAAAATCGCCTCGGCGAAGGGCGCGTGGCTCACCGCGGCGGACGGCTCCCGGGTCTTCGATGCGATCTCCTCCTGGTGGGTCATGACCCACGGACACAATTACCCGCCCATCGTCGAAGCCATCCAGAAACAGGCCGGAGTGCTCGACCAGGTCATTTTCGCCGGCTTCACGCATGAGCCGGCGGAAGAGGCGGCGCGGCGGCTTCTGGCGATCACCCCGCCGGGTCTGTCGCACGCGTTCTTTTCCGATAGCGGGTCAACCTCGGTCGAAGTCGCGCTCAAAATGGCGCTCGGGTTTTTCCGCAATCGGGGCGAGCCGCGCTTTCGCGTCGTGGCGCTGGAGCACGGCTATCACGGCGATACGATCGGCTGCATGTCTGTTGGCGCGCGTGGCGTGTTCAACGCGCCTTATGAGCCGCTTCTTTTCGAGGTGGAGCGCGTCCCCTTTCCCGGCGCTGGCGCCGAGCAGGAAACCTTGGACGCGTTCGAGTCCATCTGCCGCCGCGACCCGCCTGCCGCCCTGATTCTGGAACCGCTGATCCTCGGCGCGGGAGGGATGCTGATCTATTCCGCGTCCGTGCTGCGCGAACTGAAGCGCATTTGCGAGGCGTTCGGCGTTTTGCTGATCGCGGACGAGGTGATGACGGGCTTCGGGCGAACGGGAACGCTGTTCGCCTGCGAGCAGGCGGATGTTTCGCCCGACATCATGTGTCTCGCCAAGGGTCTGACGGGCGGCGCGATCCCGCTCGCTGTCACGCTTTGCAGGCCGGAAATATTCGAGGCGCATTACGCGCCCGACCGCGCCCGCATGTTCTATCACTCGAGCTCTTACACCGCGAACCCCATCGCCTGCGCCGCGGCCGTCGCAAACCTCGAAGTGTGGCAGCGGGAACCCGTCCGCGAGCGCATCGCAGCCCTCGCCACATCGCAATCGGAAAATCTGGCCTCGTTGCCGCGCGATGGCCGCTTTGAGAACGTCCGGCAGCTCGGAACGATCACCGCTGTCGATTTCAAGGTGGAGGACGGCGGGTATCTCGCTGGCATCGGGCCGAAGCTGAGCGACTTTTTCCTCGGCCGCGGTCTCCTCCTCCGCCCGCTCGGGAATACCGTCTATGTCATGCCGCCCTATTGCACCACGCCGGAGGAGCTCGACGCCGTTTATGCTGCGACTGCAGAAGCGGCCAGCTTGATCGGGTTTCGATAACAGTGTTGCGGAAGGCGGCATCTCGCTTTTGACCAAGAAAAGCGCAAGCCTTACCGGCTTGGCGGCATTTACTAGATCTAATTCAGCTGTAAGTGGGAAAGCGTGACCGCCAACTCTTCGGAGCAGGCCGGAACAAGCGGCTGGTCGGAGGGCAGGTCAATCATGGATTGATAGCCGGTCAGCGACGGTTTGCGGTGAGTGCGCGTTTCAAGGCGCACGGCGTGAATCACCCAAAGCTCAGGGACGGCATAGAGCGCGGCCCTGCGGCCCATGTCGTAGGCGAAGCTGGAGTTGGCGATTTCGACGACAAGAACCGCATTGTCAGGGCTCAAATCCTTAAGGCGTATTTTGCTGTCGAAGAAGATAAAGTCCGGCTCCAGGTAGGTGTCGGGCGTCAAGCGAAACGTCGTTTCTGTGGTAAAAGTGAGCCTGTCGGGCACGCGCCTCGCCCAATAATGAATGAGCGCGTGCTCAAGACTTCGTGGCTAGTGCCTTTTGGCGACATCGGCACTACCTCCCCGCCGATCAGCTCGATCCGCTCGTCCTCCCCGAGAATTCCGGCCGCAACCATGGCCTCCAGTTCCTCCACGGTGAAGCGACGCCGCAGCATTCCCTCCGCTGCTTGCGTTGTCCGCTCGCGAGGCGTGTCCAGAAAAGGTCGCATGGTCATGATGCAAATGTAGCGCATTTCACGCTCCCGGCAAATTACTACCGGAGACGCGCGCGTTGTCGCTCCGAAATTTTGTCATCCCGGCCAAGCGAAGCGCGAGCCAGGACTCACCTCGCCGAAATCAGCTTCTCAATCGCAGTCCTTGAAATTGCGCTGCCTGCAATCCTGCGCCAGTTTCTGCGCCTCTGTGATTTGTTGCGGCGTCATCTGAGCGGCCACCCTGTCCCGCATTTGCTTGGAAATATTTTGCTCGTAAGGTTTGGTGCTAAGAGAATTTTGCAACTCATACCACATATGTGCGCGGACATTGTCTTCCGGGACGCCTTCTCCGTTTTTATAGGCGATGGCGAGAGCGCCCATTGCGGCCGTGTGGCTCTGCTCAGCTGCTTTTCGCAGCCATTTGAGCAACTCCGGGTAATTTGGGGGACCGCCCCATCCATCCCTGTATCTGAAGCCGATCAGAAATTGGCATTCCGCATTGCCATGCTCTGCCGCCTTTAGAAACCATTTATCAGCTTCTGCTTCGTTTTGTTGAACGCTCAATCCTTTGGCATATATTGTCCCGATGTGATGCTCGGCTTTCGCATCTCCATGGTCTGCCGCCTGGCGATATTGTTTCATAGCTTCTATGTAATCGCCTCGTCCTTCAGCGGCGGCGCCATCTTCATATGGTCCCGCCCATGCTGCGCTCACGCTCGTCAGAAGCGCCGTCATCGCAGCCAGAAGCAATCTCGTCATTGGCCCCCTCCCCGTTGCATAACCAAGACATAGCGCCGTTATAGCTTGGGCGGAGGTCATATCAAGTTGGATTAGTGGGCAAAAGCGAGACAGCCAACCACGCGAAGCTCCGCCGTCTCTCTTGCGATCGCAAGCCGGGTCCAAAGCAGCGTTCGCGGCGCACAAAAGCGCTTCGAGCTTGATTTATTCACTTCGGATGCGCAATACAGACCGAAACCCAAGTCCAGGAGAGGGTGATAGCATCAAGTTTCCTCGGAAAGGGTTTTCAAAGAATGCGGGGTTACAAAGATTGGCCCGGGTAGCCCAGTTCTGGAAAAAGCTACTAATGGATCAGTGACTTAGGAAAGAGACCAAAAGCGCACGCCCTGTTTTTGCGGAAGCATGGCAGCTACGGTTTTGAATTTTCTTACCTCAGGCGCTGCGGTTTGAGAATGGCTTTCTCAGCCAGCCTTTGGCCCTTTCGGCTTCGGCCCAACGGATTAGAACGCTACTGAATGAACATCGTCATAGTCGAAAGCGCCGCGAAGGCGAAAACTATCAACAAATATCTCGGCTCGGATTACAAGGTCATCGCCTCATACGGGCACGTCCGCGATTTGCCAGCCAAGGATGGCTCCGTCCTGCCGGACAACGATTTCGAAATGTCGTGGCAGGTGAAGTCCAACTCGCAGAAGGTCGTGAACGAGATCGCCAAAGCGGTCAAAGGGGCGAGCCGCCTTATCCTCGCAACCGACCCTGATCGCGAGGGCGAAGCGATCTCCTGGCATCTCCTGAAAATTCTTGAGCAGAAGCGCGCCTTGAATGGCGTCTCGGTGGAGCGCGTCCAATTCAACGCCGTCACGAAAGACGCGATCATGACGGCGATGGCCAATCCCATCGCCATCGACGAGCCGCTTGTCGATGCGTATCTGGCGCGCCGCGCGCTCGATTATCTTGTGGGCTTCACGCTTTCTCCGGTGCTGTGGCGCAAATTGCCGGGCGCGCGCTCGGCGGGCCGCGTACAGTCGGTCGCGCTTCGCCTTGTGGTCGACCGCGAGGCCGAAATTGAAGCGTTCAAGACGCGCGAATATTGGACCGTTGAAGCCATGCTTCGCACGGCCGCCGACGAGGAGTTTGAGACACGCCTTGTGGCGCGAAGCGGCAAGAAACTCGACAAGTTCGACATTCCGGATGAAGCGACGGCGCATGCCTATCGAGATGCTTTGCGCGGGCAGCCTTTCCGCATCGAAAGCATCGAGGCGAAGGAGCACAAGCGCAACCCGGCTCCGCCGTTCACGACATCCTCGCTCCAGCAGGAAGCGTCGCGCAAGCTCGGCCTTTCACCGCGCCAGACCATGCAGCTCGCCCAGCGCCTTTACGAAGGCATCGACATCGGCGGCGAGACCGTGGGCCTCATCACTTATATGAGAACGGATGGCGTGCAGATCGTGCCCGAGGCCATTGCTCAATGCCGCGGACAGATCGAGACGCAATTCGGCAAGCGCTACCTTCCGCCTGCGCCGCGACATTACAAGACGAAGGCGAAGAACGCCCAGGAAGCGCACGAGGCGATCCGTCCGACTGATTTCCGCCGCCATCCCGACAAGGTGAAAGGGCTGACCGCCGAGGAAGCGCGGCTCTACAAGCTCATCTGGCAGCGCGCCGTGGCCAGCCAGATGGCGAGCGCGGACTTCGAGCGCACCACCGTCGACATTTCCGTGCATGGCCGCGACGGCCAGCCTTATGTCGTGCGCGCGACAGGTTCTGTCGTGATGTTCGATGGCTTCCTCAAGCTTTACGAGGAAGGTCGCGACGATGAGGAAGGCGAAGAGGGCGGCCGTCTCCCGAAGCTAAAGGAAGGGGAACACCTTCGCAATTCGGGCGTGAAGGCCACGCAGCATTTCACCGAGCCGCCGCCGCGCTACACCGAAGCCACGCTTATCCGGGAGATGGAGCGCTTAGGCATAGGCCGCCCGTCAACCTATGCCAGCACAATGAGCCTTCTGCGCGAGCGCGAATATGTGAAGCTCGAAAAGAAGCGCCTCGTGCCGGAGGATAAGGGCCGCCTCGTCACGACCTTCCTCGAGGCGTTTTTCAAGCGCTACGTCGAGTATGACTTCACCGCTTATCTGGAAGACCGCCTCGACCAGATTTCGGACGGCGCGCTCAATTGGAAAGAGCTGCTTCGCGAGTTCTGGCGAGACTTCATCGCGGCGGTGAACGAGATCAAGGATTTACGCGTCACTCAGGTGCTCGACGCGCTGAATGAGCTGCTCGGCCCGCATATCTTCCCGGCCAAGGAGGATGGCGGCGATCCGCGGCTCTGCCCGTTGTGCAGTCAGGGCCAGCTCTCGCTGAAGGTCGGCCGGTTTGGCGCTTTCATCGGATGCTCGAATTACCCGGAGTGCCGCTTCACCCGGCAGCTCAAGACGGGAGATGGCGACAACGGCGAGGCCGCAACGACGCCCGGCGACACGGTTCTTGGACCGGACCCGGAAACGGGCCTGCCCGTCTGCCTCAAGAGCGGGCGTTTCGGGCCTTACATCCAGCTCGGAGAGGGCGGCGACGGGGAAAAGCCGAAGCGGGCCTCGATCCCCTCCAAGACAGAACCCTCTGCGATCAACCTCGAATATGCGCTGAAGCTTCTGGCGCTGCCTCGCCAGGTCGGCATCCATCCCGAAACGCAAAAGTCGATCATGGCGGGATTTGGCCGTTACGGGCCGTACGTTGAACATGATGGCAAATATGTAAAAATCGACGCCGACGAGGTTTTCACAATCGGCCAGAACCGTGCTGTTACCGTCATCGCGGAAGGCAATGCCGCAGCCCAAGGCCGGACGGCGCGCGCTTCGACGCCGATCAAGGTTCTGGGCGAACATCCCGAGCTTGGAGGAAAGATCGAGGTTCTCTCGGGTCGTTTCGGTCCCTATATAAAGTTTGGCAAAGTCAACGCGACCGTTCCGAAGAGCACCGCGCCCGAGGCTGTGACGCTGGAAGAGGCCGTGCGCCTCATCGCGGCGAAAATGGAAAGCGGCGGCTCCAAGACCAAGGCGCGCGGTAAGGCCAAACCGGCCAAAACCGCCGGGGGGAACGGGAACGGCGTCAAGCCTGAAAGCGCCGCCAAGAAGCCGAAAGCTGCGGCAAAGAAGACACCAGCAAAAGCGGCAAGCAAGGCTCCCTAGCCCGTGCCGCGCAAGAAAGACAGTATGGACGTAAAACCGAAGCGCGCGGAACCCGCGCGCTCAAAAGTTCCGACCAAGGAAGATATTCTCCAGTTTATTCGATCTTCCGCCGCGAACATTGGGCGGCGTGAAATTGCGCGAGCCTTCGACATCAAGGGCTCGGACCGCATCGATCTGAAGCGCATGCTCAAGGAGCTGGCCGCCGATGGCCTCATCGCAGACGCCCGGCGCGGCATGCGCAAGGACGCCCTGCCGAAGGTGGCGGTCATCGTGGTCCGGGGGCAGGATCGCAACGGCGATCTCGTCGCGACGCCACTTCACTGGAATGAAGACGATGACGGCGCGCCGCCGCGCATCCTGCTTGAGGTTACGCGGCGCTATGATGGGCCGGCCATCGGCGTCGGCGATCACGTGCTCGCCCGCCTCCGGGAAGCGGACGGCGAAGAGAACAGCTTCGCCTTTCTTGCTTCTCCGATAAAGCGGCTTCCGCGCGAGAGGCTGCGCCAACTGGGAATCCTAAGAAAATCGGGACGCGGTTTCGTCGTCGAATCTATCGACAAGAAGGATTTGAAAGAGTGGCCCGTCTCGGACGGGGAGATGGACGGCGCGGAGAATGGCGAGCTTGTGCGCTTCGAGACCGTTCGCGATTTACACACCCATCGGCCATCTGCTCACATCACTGAACGCATCGGTCACCCGAAGGCCGAAAAGGCCGTCAGCCTCATCGCGATCCATAATCATGGCCTGCGGGACCATTTCGGCGACGATTGCCTGGCCGAGCTGGAGAAGTTGCCCGAGGCGACGATAGCGCGCCGGGAGGACCTCACCCGCGTGCCGCTCATCACCATCGACCCGGAAGACGCGAAAGATCACGACGACGCCGTTTGGGCGGCGCCGGACACCGATCCCGGCAATGAAGGCGGCTGCGACGTCATCGTGGCGATTGCCGATGTTTCTTTCTATGTGCGGGCCGGATCGGCGATCGACCATGAGGCAAGCCTGCGCGGCAATTCGGTCTATTTCCCCGACCGCGTCGTGCCGATGCTGCCGGAGACGCTGTCGAATGGGCTGTGTTCGCTGCACGATGGCGAGTTGCGGCCTTGCCTCGCGGTGCACATGGTTTTCGACCGCACCGGCAAGAAACTGTCCCATCGCTTTGCGCGCGCCATGATGCGCTCGGCGGCGAAGCTTTCCTACAGCCAGGCGCAGGCCGCCGTCGACGGAAAGCCCAACGCAAAAACCGCGCCTCTGCTTGAGACGGTCCTGCGTCCACTTTGGCAGGCCTATTTTGTGCTTAAGGAGGCGCGCAATCGCCGCGGCCCGCTCGACCTTGATCTGCCCGAACGCAAAATCATTCTCGACGAACGTGGACTTGTGTCGCGCGTGATCGTGCCCGAGCGCCTCGAAGCGCACCGGCTTATTGAAGAATTCATGATCCAGGCCAACGTGGCGGCGGCGGAAGCCCTTGAGTCGAAGAAGTCGCCGCTAATCTACAGGGTGCACGACGCGCCCTCGTCGGAAAAACTCGTAGCTCTCAGCGAATTTCTGGCCAGCATCGACATCAACGCTCCCAAAACGAGCTTCAACCGCCCGGGACAGTTCAACAAGGTGCTGGCGAAGGCGGTCGGCACCGAGCATGAGGAAATCCTGAACGAGGTGGTGTTGCGCGCCCAGGCGCAGGCTGAGTACAGGCCCGGAAATCTCGGGCATTTCGGCCTCAATCTGCGCCGGTATGCGCATTTTACCTCGCCCATCCGGCGCTATGCGGACCTGATCGTTCACCGCGCGCTCGTGAGCGCTTTCGGGCTTGGCGAAGGGGGCCTGTCGGATGCGGAAAAGTCGAAGCTCGACGCTATCGCGGAAGCGATATCGCAGAGCGAGCGCAAAGCGATGTCGGCGGAACGCGAGACCGTGGACAGGCTCATTGCGATGCATCTGGCTGAAAGGGTGGGCGAGCACTTCAAGGCCCGCATTTCAGGCGTGACGCGGTTCGGCCTGTTCGTGAAACTGCTCGATACCGGCGCGGACGGCTTTGTTCCCGTGGCGACGCTGGGGCGCGATTATTACAAGCACGTCGAGAACCATCACGCGCTTGTTGGGGAGCGGACCGGCGAAAGCTACCGGCTGGGCGATCGCGTCGATGTGCGGCTCGTGGAGGCGAACCCGGCGGCGGGCGCGCTCCGGTTTGAGATGATGAGCGATGGCCGGTATTCGCCGGCTTTGGCGAAGGCCGGGAGAAAGCGCTCCGGGAAAACCGCTCGAAAGACGGCAAAAGCGCCCAAGAAGGGGGCAAAATAGAAAGAGTAGATCAAGTGCGCTCCAGTATCGGGCAGGAGCCTGTTCCCCATGTCCAATGGAGGAATCGCGATGCCCCGGGCGACCGCAGGCCCGTTTTTCAGTCGATGGTTCGGGGCGCCCGGCTTTGTTGCCCAAGCTGCGGCTCAAGAACACTGTTCTCGTCCTATCTGAAAACTTCCCCGGCTTGCACAACGTGCGGCGAAGAGCTGTTTCACCATCGGGCCGACGACGCACCCCCGTATTTTACAATCTTCATCGCAGGCCACATCATCCTACCGCTCCTGATGACGGTGGAACTCCTCTATGAGCCTCCTCTATGGCTGCACTTCACGATTTGGCTGCCGCTGACGATCATTCTCAGCCTCGCGCTTCTGCCGGTAGTGAAGGGCGCGATTGTCGGGTTTCAGTGGGCGTTGAAAATGCATGGGTTCGAGCGCGTTGGCAGCGCGAACAGGGATGATCCTGCTTCCTCCGGAGCTTTGGCTGGGGAGTGATGGCGAGCCTCGATGGGCTTTTCTGTACGCACATTGGTCCTCACTTCATCCCCCGGATTGGCTTCCCGCTTGCGTTTGCGCCACAGATTTTCTTTGAGTGAAGATTGTAGGAGAAAGCGCCTTGCCGGGAAGTTAACGAATAAGTTATTGATATTACTATGTAAATTCAAGAACGACCGGCGCTCCCGGCGCACGCGCCCGGCTGACTTCGGCCCGTCGTGGTTAACAGGGGAATCCGGGATTATATTTAACGGACTTTTCAGAGCCCACTTAATGCCAAAATTCCGGCATTAAATTCTATTTAATGGGCCGGTTGGCGGTAAAAAAGCTGTTCATTTTCAACGCGTTGGAACGCCCTGTCTACCGCCCTCGTAGGCCTCGTTCTGCGCCGGATAAATAGATGGTTAAGCCTAATCAATCGTAAATTGGACCGGAAATAAATCCGACGCGCTCGCGTTAACCGAATTCAGATTAATGCTCAGCGCTGCGAACGAACCGTTAACCGCGAGGCGTAAGGCAGGCTCCATCGGAGAGGGCAGCCGCTAGATGGACGAGAACCACGCACGCGGTTGTCGCGCCGCTGCGGCTCCGATTTTCCGCACGCCCTCTCGTGACTTTGTTGCCCTGACTTTTCAACCGAAGTGATTTTATGCTCGCGTCCCGCTTGACATACCCCCTCAAGTTGGCCACTTTGCTGCCTGCGTTTGGAGATATTCGGAACCTACCATGGCTAAGCCTGTAACTCAGAAAATCAAATTAGTGAGCTCTGCCGGGACGGGTTACTACTATGTAACGAAGAAAAACCCCCGGAATTTGACCGAAAAGCTCGCATTGAAGAAGTACGACCCGGTCGTCAAGAAACACGTCGACTTCAAAGAAGCAAAAATAAAGTAGACTGGCGGCGCGCGTCAGCGCGCCCCGCAGGTCTGGCATCCTTGAGTTGGAAATGATCAGCTCCGCGTCCATCGGCAGCGGGGTGATTCCGATTTAAGATGCGGAGCTGATCGTCGCGCCATTGGATCAAGAGGGCGTGATCCAACAGCTAACACCGAAGCCGTCCAGTTTGCTACAACATAGAGACTTCGGCCTATGCCCCACGGACCCAGGAGATGCGGCGGACCTGAGCACTCCGTAGGGTATCTCTTAGATATAATAAGTATGAGAAAAAATAGCCGTTTGGCAAGGTCCGATTGACATCTTTACGCCTTACTTAGGAAATTTTGCGTTGATCCTCCTTAACATGCCGCGAATGTGGTCAGGCAAAACTTCCCGAATTCCCTTATTAGGGTATCCCTCAAGCTATTATTTATCAATGCTATTTTATTTTATAGTAAACAACCTGGGGTAGCGCCACTTTTTTTCGAAAGGGAGCGTGATAGTCAGGTTTTCCCCGTTATCCCCAGGTGCTCAGGAGAGCGCGGGCGGGATGAACTGCCGGATAGTCTCAAGAAACCGCGACACAGAAATGGGTTTCGAGACATAGGCCTCGCAGCCGCCCTCTCGGATGCGCTCCTCATCGCCCTTCATCGCGAAAGCGGTAACGGCGACAATCGGAATGTGGCGCAAGCTATCGTCTTCCTTCAGCCATTTCGTGACATCCAGACCGGAAACCTCCGGAAGCTGAATATCCATGACAATCAGATCCGGGCGATGCTTGCGGGCGAGCGCGATGGCGTCGATGCCGTTGCGCGTTTGCAACGTCTTATAACCGTGCGCCTCAAGCAGGTCGTGGAAGAGCTTCATATTGAGCTCATTGTCCTCGACGATCAGAATGGTGCTGCCCATGGCGCTTTTGCTCGATTTTGGCCGCAAGCTCTTAGCCGGCGGAGCCGCCGTTTGCCTTTGCGGTCTCATACCGCGTTTCGGATAAGAGTTCAGGCGCATAAGCCACTGTCGAAATAACGATCTGCGCGTTCATATTCTCGTGAACCGGTTAATAAATCCTAACCGTATTTACGTTCCCTCGCACAACCTATGATTTTTATCAACAACCTCTGCAGCCGCAACCTGTGTTGCGACGCTGGATACCCTTGAAGATGCTTTGGCGCAAAGCGGTCACTTCAACTCGGTTTCCGGCTGAGCCTTCTCCTTACGCGACGGTTTCGGCGTGGCGAGCGACCGCTTGTCCAAGTATTTTTCGACTGCTCCGATCAAGTCGTCAATCTTGTCCTCGAAGAAATGGTTAGCGCCGGGGACGATTTCGTGGCTCACAACGATCCCTTTTTGCGTCTTGAGCTTGTCGACGAGGGTCTTCACCGAAGTTGCGGGCACAACGCGGTCGCGATCGCCGTTGATCATCAGGCCCGAGGAGGGACACGGCGCAAGAAAGCTGAAGTCGTAGAGGTTTGCCGGCGGCGCAACCGAGATGAAGCCGTCGATCTCGGGCCGCCGCATCAAGAGTTGCATTGCGATCCAGGCGCCGAAGGAGACCCCTGCGATCCAGCATGATTTTGCGTCCGGATTGGCGAGTTGCAGCCAATCGAGCGCTGTCGCCGCGTCGGAAAGCTCTCCTGGTCCCTGGTCAAACATGCCCTGGCTGCGCCCGACGCCCCGGAAATTGAAGCGAAGGACTGAGAAGCCCCTCTGCACATAAGTGTAGTAAAGGCTGTAAACGATTTGATTGTTCATCGTCCCACCGAACTGGGGGTGGGGGTGAAGAATGATGGCTATTGGCGCACCGGGCGCGGGCTCGTGATGATAGCGTCCTTCGATGCGGCCGGCTGGCCCATTGATGATGACTTCGGGCATTCTTGAACCTCGTTTTCCGGAATCGGATCCGGCTCCCTTGTCCTGCTCGTCCAACTGAATGTTCTGACCGCTCCCGAATGAGCGGGTCGCCCCAAGCCGTAAGGCCTCTCTTTTTGGAACAAATTCAGTCAGGAGGGCGCAGGCAATAGTTGACTCTCACAGTCGGAAATCCTATACACAAGGGTGAATCCTCGACTTGTTCGAGCCTGTCGCGCGCCCTGGAGCAGCGTCTGACGTGGCATATCATAACAGTGGCGTAAATTTCCACGGCCTTCGCGCAAATTTGGGCGCGAAGAAGGAAGAAAATGTTGCTTAGTACGAAGGGACGTTACGCCGTCATGGCCATTGTCGAAGTTGCAAGGCAAAGCGACGCCCGGCCGATTTCGCTTGGTGACATCGCAGCCCGCCTGGAACTCTCGCTGGCCTATCTTGAGCAGCTTTTTATGAAGCTGCGGCGCAATGGGCTTGTCCGGTCGGTGAGGGGTCCGGGAGGAGGGTATGTCCTTGGCCGTGACGCCGATGCGATCAGCGTTGGCGAGGTCATGGCCGCGGTGGATGAGCCGGTCAGAATGACGCGGTGCTTGAGCGAAGGCGATGGCTGCGTCGCCGCCCGCCGGTGCAACACGCATTTCCTCTGGGATGCGCTTGGCTCTCACATCGAGCAGTTCCTGGCTACGGCCACGTTGGCAGATGTCTTGCATGGGCGCTACTCCGAACCGGCCGCGAGCTTTTCCTTGAGCAATCTTGCAGCGGCGGCAAAGGTTGGGTCATGAGCGTTCGCAGCTACCTCGATCACAACGCGACAACGCCGCTTCGGCCTGAGGGACGCCAGGCGATGCTGGCCGCGATCGAATGCGCCGGAAACCCATCGTCCATTCATGCGGAGGGGCGGGAGGCTCGCGCTATTGTCGAGAACGCCCGGGAAACCGTGGCCCGCGTGTTTTATGTAAAGCCACAGGCTGTGACGTTCACATCCGGGGGTACAGAGGCCGCGAACTGGCTGTTGCGGCGCCGGGAGGGGTATAGGCTTGCTTTGTCGGGGGTCGAGCACCCTTGCGTCTTAAAGGGCCACCGCTTTGCGGATGCCGACGTTGACGTGATCCCCGTATCGCGGGATGGCGTCATTGAGATCCATGCAATGGAAGATGCGTTAGCTTCCCCGGCGATTGTCGCCGTGCAGGCGGCCAACAACGAAACAGGCGTCATTCAGCCTTTGTCGGATGTCGTATCTCTGACAAAAATCAAAAGCGGCTTTGTCGTGTGCGATGCCGTGCAGGTAGTGGGACGCCTCCCTCTTGGCGAATTCACCGGAGCGGATGCGCTTTTCTTTTCCGCGCACAAGTTCGGCGGACCGAAGGGCGTTGGCGCCGCAATCTGGAGAACGGCGGAGCCGGAACCTGCGCCCTTGATCCGGGGAGGCGGGCAGGAAAGCCGGCGCCGCTCGGGCACGGAGAACGTAGCGGGCATCGCGGGCCTCGCCGCCGCGCTCGACGCGGCCGATAAAGAGCAGGTGATTTGGAAAAGACGAGCGGAAGCTTTACAGTCAAAACTCGAACAGGGGTTGCGGACCATCGCGCCAGATGCGGTCATCTTTGGCGAGGGCGCGGACCGGTTGCCGAATACGACATGCTTTGCAATACACGGCAAAAGCGCGGAAATGCTCTTAATCGCCCTCGATCTCGAAGGCATCGCCGTGAGCTCGGGCTCGGCCTGCTCGTCAGGCAAGGTTGAACGGTCACATGTGCTTGCGGCCATGGGTGTCCCGCCGGGGCTGAGCAAAGGCGCAATCCGCGTCTCGACCGGCTGGAACACCGAAGAAGCGGATATCGAGCGGTTTTTGACCGCTCTCGAGAAAATTTGCCGTGGGCGCGAAGGGCGCTGCGCGGCGTGAGATCACACTCCTCATGGCTCGACTAACCATGAGGTCTGCCGGTCGCCTCCTCCTGAGCATGTCGAGGGATGAGGCGCTGACTGAAAGGAGAGATACATGGCGACGCCAGTTCAGGACACCATTCGGCGGGTCCACGAAATCGATGTCGACAAGTACAAATATGGCTTCACGACCGATATCGAGAGCGTGCGCGCGCCGAAAGGTTTGAGCGAAGACATTGTGCGCTTCATCTCAGCGAAAAAGGGCGAGCCCGAGTGGCTGCTCGAGTGGCGGCTCGAAGCTTACCGGCGCTGGCGCACACTGCAAGAGCCGACATGGGCGCGCGTCCATTACCCGAAAATCGATTACGAGGATCTTTATTACTACTCGGCCCCGAAATCGACCGAAGGGCCGAAGAGCCTGGCGGACGTCGATCCCGAGCTCTTGCGCATGTATGAAAAGCTCGGCATCCCACTAAAAGAGCAAGCCGTGCTGGCTGGCGTCGAAGGCGCCAAGGTGACCGGTCCGCGCGTCGCTGTGGATGCCGTGTTCGATAGCGTTTCCGTTGTGACGACCTTCAAGGAAGAGCTGGGACGCGCGGGCGTGATTTTCTGCTCTATTTCCGAGGCCGTGCGCGAACATCCCGAGCTCGTGCGCAAATATCTTGGCACGGTTGTCCCAACCACCGACAACTATTTCGCGACGCTCAACTCGGCGGTCTATTCCGACGGCTCGTTCGTCTACGTGCCCGAGGGCGTTCGCTGCCCGATGGAGCTTTCGACCTACTTCCGCATCAACGAAAAGAACACCGGCCAGTTCGAGCGGACGCTCATCATCGCCGACAAGGGCGCGTATGTGAGCTATCTCGAAGGCTGCACCGCGCCGATGCGCGACGAGAACCAGCTTCACGCCGCTGTAGTGGAGCTGATTGCGCTCGACGAGGCCGAGATCAAATACTCGACCGTTCAGAACTGGTACCCTGGCGACAAGGACGGCAAAGGCGGCATCTATAATTTCGTGACGAAGCGCGGCGACTGCCGGGGCCGCAACTCCAAGATTTCCTGGACGCAGGTGGAGACCGGCTCGGCCATCACCTGGAAATACCCGAGCTGTATCCTGCGCGGCGACGGCAGCCGCGGCGAGTTCTATTCCATCGCCGTCTCGAATGGCCGCCAACAGGTGGATAGCGGCACGAAGATGATCCATCTCGGCAAGAACACGTCGAGCCGCATCATTTCGAAGGGCATCGCGGCGGGGAAGTCCGACAACACCTATCGCGGGCTCGTATCGGCGCATCGCCGCGCGACGAACGCGCGCAATTTCACGCAATGCGACAGCTTGCTGATCGGCGATCAGTGCGGGGCGCATACGGTGCCGTACATCGAAGCAAAGAACGCGAGCGCTCAATTCGAGCACGAGGCGACCACGTCGAAAATCTCCGACGATCAGCTCTTTTACTGCCTTCAGCGCGGGCTGTCGCAGGAAGACGCGGTGGCGCTCATCGTGAACGGCTTCGTGCGTGACGTGCTTCAGCAGCTTCCGATGGAGTTTCTGGCGGAGACGCAGAGGCTGATTTCCATCAGTCTCGAAGGCAGTGTGGGGTAAAATCAGCTCGGGGTAAAAGAAGGGGAACAGCCAATGCCTTTAACACGTGTCGCGCTCAGGCGCGGAAAATCGTCCGAGTATAAGCGTGCGATCCTTGACGGCATCTATGCCGCTATGCGTGAAAGTTTCAGCGTTCCGGAAGACGACAGGTTCATGCTGATCGACGAGTATGACGCCGATAATATACAATACAGCTATACTTATCCCGCTATCGCGCACTCGGATGACCTTTTGATTATACAGCTTACGGTGAACAACACTCGCACCATCGAGCGGAAGAAGGCTTTGTATGCTAGTATAGTAGAGAAGCTGACCAAAAACCCGGGCGTCAGGCCGGAAGATATCTTGATCAATCTGGTCGAGGTGGCGAAAGAAAACTGGTCGTTTGGCATCGGGGTCGCTCAATATGCGGAAGACTAAAGGGGGCGAGATCCGGATATGGCGCTGATCTTGGCGGGAGCATTGGGAGCGTTCATCAGCCTCGTCGGCGTGTGGTATGTCACGTCGCCGTTCAACGCGGTGCAGACGTTCGGGGTCGATCCCTCCCATCTGGCCGATATCGCGCTCGCTCCCGGCCTCGGCGTCCGTGATCTTGCGCTGGGGCTGATCATCCTCGGGTTTGCCTTGGCCCGGAAGCCTGGCGCGACCGGGGCTGCGCTCCTCATCACCTCGATTGTGCCTATCGGCGATTACGCCATCGCCGCAAAAGCATTCAGTTATGCCGCCGCAGTCAGGCACCTGATTACGTTACCGTTTCTGCTCATCCTCGGCCTGATCCTGGTGCGCAAATGACGTCTTGGTTCAAGCCGAAGCGGTACGGGTGGGGCGCGACCCCGGCAAATTGGAAGGGATGGCTGGCCACGGTCGGCTTCATAGCCATCATCTACGCTTTCCTCGCGGGAGTTGTTGCTTTCCGAAGCGAGTTGACTGTCGGAGCCGTTGTCGCCTGGGCCGTAGGCTTTGTGGCCGTCGAGCTCATCTTTATTTGGATTGCATGGAAGAAGACGGACGGGGCATGGCGGTGGCGCTGGGGTTCCGATGATACTGGGAAGTAGAGAAAACATGCTTGAAATCAAAGACCTGCACGCGGAAATCGACGGCAAGGAAATCCTGCGCGGCTTCAATCTCACTGTGCCGAAGGGCGAAGTTCACGCGATCATGGGGCCGAACGGCTCGGGCAAGTCCACGCTGGCCTATGTGCTTTCGGGCAAGGAACCGTATGAGGTCACGGCGGGCTCTGTCACCTGGGATGGCAAGGACCTTCTCGCCATGTCCCCGGACGAGCGCTCACACGCAGGCGTTTTCCTCGCCTTTCAATATCCGATGGAAATCCCGGGCGTCGCCTCGCTGACGTTTCTGCGCGCCGCTATGAATGCGCAGCGGAAGGCGCACGGCAAGGGTGAGATTTCGATCCCCGATTTCATGCGGACGGTCCGCACAGAGGCGGAGAAGCTGAGCATGTCCATGGATATGTTGAAGCGCCCCGTGAACACGGGCTACTCCGGTGGCGAGAAGAAGCGCCACGAGGTGCTCCAGATGGCCCTTTTGCAGCCCACGCTCTGCATCCTGGACGAAACGGACTCCGGCCTCGACATCGACGCCATCCGCATCGCCGCCGAAGGCGTGAATAGGCTGCGCTCGACGGATCGGGCTATGGTCGTCATCACCCACTATCAGCGGCTTCTGAATTACATCGTGCCCGATGTCGTGCATGTGATGGCGCGCGGGCAAATCCTTCACTCCGGCGGCAAGGAGCTTGCGCTGGAACTGGAAGAGACGGGCTACGCCGCTTATCGCAGCGAAGCGGCTTAGGGGCGGCGATGACGATCCATCAGACCACAATCAGGCCTGCGTTAACGCCCGCAGAACAGCGCTTCCTCGATCTCTACGCGAGCGTTTCGGAGAAGCTTCCGGGCGCGCGTTCGGCTCAAGTCCGAGCCTGGAGAGACGCCGCTCGCGACGCATTCATCATGCAGGGCGTCCCCCATCGCCGCGTCGAGGAATGGAAATACACCGATTTGCGCGCGCTTATGCCGGAGGTCCATCCGCTTGGGGGCCTCGATTCCAAGGCGGCGGCGGAAGTCAGCGTGGAAGCCGCAATCGGCAAGTCGCTCGCTCATCTGGATGCCTACCGCGCAGTGTTTGTGGGCGGGCGCTTTCGGGCCGATCTGTCCACCATTCAGGATGCGCATGGCGTTACGTTCGAGCCGTTGCGTCAGATGTTGGAGGATGATGGCGCCTCCGGCGAGGTGATCGAGAAGCTCAGCCTCAGGCAGCGCGACGTCATTGGGGCGCTCAGCACCGCGTTTGCAACCGATGGAGCAGTCCTCGCCGTTAGGCCGAAAGCGCAGCTCCAAAAGCCGATCCATCTGATCTTCATATCGACGGGCGATAAGCCCGCTTTGTACGCGCTCCAGCATGCGATCAACATCGGCGACGGTGCGGTCGTTTCGCTGATCGAAACCCATGATGCCCCCCGGTCGCAGGCCATCTCGCACACGCGGCTTGCCATCGGCGCGGGGGCGCACGTCAAGCATGTCAGGCTGGCGGCAAGCGAGGATTCCAAGCATTTGTCTTCGGCGGCCGTAACCCTTGCCGAAGGGGCTTATTACGAACCGCTGCAGATGGCGGTGAATGGGGCTCTTATTCGCGCCGAAGCCGCGATCCGTTTCGATGGGCCGAACGCACGCTGCCATTACGCAGGCGCCATGCTTCTGCGTACGCATAGCCATGCGGACTTCACGCTCGTCGTCGATCACGCAGCGCCTCATTGCGAAAGCCGCGAGCTCGTTAAAGCTGTACTCGGGGGCCGGTCGCGCGGCGTTTTCCAGGGCAAAGTCATCGTCGAGCGCGGCGCGCAGAAAACCGACGGAAAGCAGATGGCGAATGCCCTTCTCCTGTCCGACGACGCGGAGTTCGAATTCAAAGCCGGAACTTGAGATTTTCGCCGACGATGTGGTCTGCGGGCACGGCTCGACAGCGGGCCAGCTCGATGAGGACATGATGTTTTACCTGCGGGCGCGCGGCATCCCCGAGGCTGAGGCGCGCTCGCTGCTGGTCGCTGCTTTTGTTGGGGAAGCGCTCGACAGGATCGAGAACGAGGCTTTACGGGGTGCGCTCGATGAAAAGGTCGCCGCATGGCTTGCCGATATTCCCACCCTTCTTGACCCGGCGAAATAAGCCGAAAGGAACACGTCGATGACGTTGATAGAAAAAGACATCGGGGCAAGACCTTACGACGTGGAAGCGATCCGCCGCGATTTCCCGGCGCTGTCCCTTAAGGTTCATGGCAAACCGCTTGTTTATCTCGACAACGCGGCAAGCGCGCAAAAGCCAAAACTGATGCTCGACGCGCTTATGAAGGCGTACACGGAAGAATATGCGAACGTACACCGCGGCTTGCATTATCTCGCCAACGCCGCCACCGCCGCGTATGAGGGCGCGCGCGAGCGTGTGGCGAAGTTCCTGAACGCGCCGAGCCACGAGCAGATCATCTTCACCAAGAATGCGACCGAGGCGATCAACCTTGTGGCGCAATCCTTCGGCGGGCTCCATATCGGCGCCGGCGATGAGATCGTGCTCACCATCATGGAGCACCATTCGAACATTGTGCCGTGGCACTTCCATCGCGAGCGGCGCGGCGCGGTCATTAAATGGGTGCCGGTGACGGACGAAGGCGAGTTCCGGATCGAGGACTTCGAGGCCGCGATCACGCCTCGCACCAAGATGGTCGCGATCACGCATATGTCAAACGTGCTCGGCACGATCACGCCGGTGAAAGAGGTCTGCGAGATCGCGCATGCCCACGGGGCCCACGTGCTCGTCGATGGCAGCCAGGGGGCGGTACATCTTCCGATCGACGTGCAGGACATCGACTGCGACTTCTACGCCATGACCGGCCACAAGGTCTATGGGCCGAGCGGCATCGGCGCGCTTTACGGAAAGCGCGAGCATCTCGAAGCCATGCCCCCCTATCAGGGCGGCGGCGAGATGATCGAAACCGTGACGTGCGATACAATCCGCTATAACGATCCGCCCTATCGCTTCGAAGCAGGAACCCCGCCAATCGCGGAGGCAGCCGCACTTACTGCGGCGCTCGATTACATGGACAGCATCGGCAAGGACCGCATCCGCGCGCATGAAACGGATTTGCGGCGCTATGCCGAGGAGTTGCTGAAGCCGATCAACTCGCTGCGGTTCATCGGGAACGCTGCGGAAAAGGGCGCCATCATCTCCTTTGCGATGGAAGGCGCGCATGCGCACGACGTCGCCACCATCCTCGACCGCTCAGGCATCGCCGTGCGCGCCGGAACCCATTGCGCCGAGCCGCTTCTCGCGCGCTTCGGGCTGACATCGACATGCCGGGCCTCGTTCGGCCTCTACAACACGCGCGCCGAAGTGGAGGCGCTTGCCGAAGGACTTCAGAAAGCGGAGCGTTTTTTCAGATGACCGAAACCATGCAAGAAAGAAAAACCCCCATTGAGGACGCTCCGTGGGATGGTCCGCAGGAGCAGGCCGGCCACAAAGATTTGCCGCAGCCATGCGCGCATACGGTCGAGGTTGCGAAGGAATTCAAGGAACACCCGATCCCTGAAGAAGAGCTTGATCGCATCACACAGGAGATTATCGCCGCCCTGAAGACCGTCTACGATCCCGAAATCCCGGTCGATGTGTATGAGCTCGGGCTCATTTATAGAATTGATATCAACGACGACCGGGAAGTGGACGTGGAAATGACCCTGACCGCACCGGGTTGTCCTGTCGCCGGAGAGATGCCGGCCTGGGTGGAGAATGCCGTTGGCGCAGTAGAAGGCATCGGCGTTGTTCGAGTGCAGATCGTGTTCAACCCGCCGTGGGATCCGAGCCGCATGTCGGACGAAGCGCGCATCGCGCTGAACATGTTTTGATTTTTCGTTATGGCCGCACTTGATGCGGCCATCGAGAGCAATATCTCCAGCGATGGGCCGGGTTCATCCCGGCCATGACGACGGGAGGGATGATCGATGGCAAGGTTACGACCCAAGGTTTTGACGCTGACAGATGCGGCGGCCGAGCGCGTGAAGGCGATCATTGCGCGCTTCGAGACGCCGATTGCGGGCTTGCGCGTTGGCGTGAAGAAGGGCGGCTGCGCCGGCATGGAATACACGATGGAGTATGCCTCCGAGGTGCGCCCGCTTGACGAAGTGGTCGAAGACAAGGGCGTGCGCATCCTGATCGAGCCGTCCGCGATCCTTTACCTGCTGGGCACAGAGATGGACTTCAAGGCCGACAAGCTGACATCCGGCTTCGTCTTCAGCAACCCGAACCAGACCAGCGCCTGCGGTTGCGGGACGAGCGTTGAAATCCAGCCTGCGCAAGAAGGGGTAATGGGCTGACCGCCGGCCGTGCTGGCGGATCAGCTTTTGTGCCCATTGCGAAAGGCGGCTCGCGCTCGCTCCCGGGAGGATTGCGTTTACGTGCAGATTCTCTGGGCCGTAATCTTTCGGAAAAGCGCCTTTTCGAGAAGTTGACGAATTAAGTCATTGATATAATTGAATATTCAAGAAACGCTTACGCTGGCGCGCTGAACGAAATGCGCAGTTTCTCGCTGTAATCGCGGTTTCGGGCGCAAATTCAGCCCCGAAGTAAATCCTTTGGCGCCTTTGATAACCATATCGGATTAACGCCTAATCGGCGCGGCAGCGAGCTTTTTACTGTGATAGTTTGGCCTCACCTTGAGGTCGTTTCGGCTTCACAACGAGTGAAGGGTAGACTGCGCGAGCGATTTCCTCGCGAGCGGCAGGGCACAACGGCTCCTCAAAATGTGCCTCATCTCCGGGTTAAAACGCGAGGCGCCTGTCTGTAGCGTTTACGCAAATGGTTAGATGGCGGGTTAGATGCAAAGCAATTTGGTCAAGTCACGGCTTTCGGAGAGTTCACCGTCGGAGCCTCGCGGCATGGAACTTAAACGGACGATTACCTTGCCGCTTGAGCTCATCTGCTGTCCGCGTTGCAAGAGCGCCTTATCTCGCGCCGGCGATGGGAGGTTGCGTTGCGCCAACACTTCTTGTGAATTGTCCACCCGGGACTTTCTCCAGGCTAATGGCCAGCCGGTGCTGGTGGATTTTGACGCCAGTGTCTTCGATCCGAGCGCATATGCTGATGGCAAGGGGTCCGTCATCCTTCGGGATGAGGCGAAGCAAGGACTTTGGTCGCGCATATTGGCGCTAATCTACGGGCACAACGTCACCAGTGGTAACTGCGCCGAATTCCTGCGCTTGACCAAGACGTTGAGCCAGCGTCCGCGGATTCTTGTGATCGGCGGGGGCGCCCTTGGGTACGGCGCCAACGAGCTCTACAACGATCCGACTCTCGAGGTGTTCGGAAGCGATGTTTACGCATCCTCATTCACTTCGCTCGTTTGCGATGCGCATAGTTTGCCTTTCTGCAGTGGGACGTTTGATGGCGTCTGGATTCAGGCCGTCCTTGAACATGTCTTGGATCCGCACCTCGTGGTTTCTGAAATTCATCGCGTTTTGCGTCCCGATGGGCTCGTCTATGCTGAAACCCCATTCATGCAGCAGGTCCATGAAGGCGCATACGACTTCACGAGATTCACCCTCAGCGGGCACCGCTGGCTTTTTCGGAACTTCGATGAATTGGCGGCAGGCCAGATCAGTGGTCCTGGCACGGTGTTGCTTTGGTCAATCCGTTATCTCTTGCGCGCCACAGGGGTTCCGAATAAGGCTGCGACTGGCGTTTCATTAGCATTTTTTCCTATTCGTTTCCTGGACGGACTTGCGCGCAATCGAAATGGTGAGGATGCTGCAAGCGGCATCTTTTTCCTGGGCCGGCATAGCGCGGCCAGCCTCAGTCCCAAAGACATGGTCAACTACTACCAACGCCGAAAATAAGGCGCTGTCTGAAATTGACTGTTGCTCAGACTGCGTCCGGAAAAGTGCGAAGCGGTTTTCCGATAGAGACGCACGACAAAACAAAAACTTAGAGCGGCAGGGGAAGCTGCGTAGGCTGCTGTTCAACTTTATTGTTTGGCGCTGCCTCGGCGACCGGAAGGGGCGTGCTCTTTTCAGTCAGCCTGGGATCGTTATTCGCCGGAGAATTGACCCGGGTCGAGACAGGCCACGTCGCCAATGCGTCTGAGGCGCAAGGCTTGAGAAGCGCCGTGTCGCCGGTTTTCAGCCAGGCGAGCGCGTCCTCTCGCGACAGGATGGCGGGCATGCGGGCATGGATCGCAGCGACCTTCTCGTTTGCCGGGACGGTGATGATCGTGAAGGTCGGAAGCGCGTTCCACTCTTCCCACAATCCGGCAAGCGTCAACGGCTCCCCACGGGAACTCGTGACGAAAAAAGGCTGGTTGCCGCGCGCCTGCTTCCGCCACTCGTAGAAGCCCGAAATTGGCACGATGCATCGCCGTGACTTGAGCGCCTTCCGGAAGGCCGGCTTTTTGGCGAGCGTTTCGCAGCGCGCGTTGATGAGCTTCGAGCCGATGGATGGGTCCTTCGCCCAGGCCGGCGTCAGCCCCCAGCGCATCGGCTGGAAGCGTAACCCGTCGCGGCAGGGAACGATGACGCCTGCATTATGGGTCGGCGCGACGTTCCACGAAACGGAGAGTGACGGCGCGATCTCGTCCACGAGCTTATAGAACGCGACAACCTCCGCCCACGTGAAAGTCTGTGTGAAGCGTCCGCACATAGCGACGTCCCGGTTTGCAGCCTAAATCGCGACCTGCCGCCCGATCTCCACCACCTGATCGACAGGCAGCCGGAAAAAGTCGGTGACCTGAGAGGCGTTGCGCTCCATGGCCGCGAAAACGAGCTCCCGCCACTTCGGAAGCCCTCCGCCGTCCGGACGCGCAACAACCGTCTCCCGGCCTACATAGTAAGTCACGTCGTCCAGATCGAGATCGCAGCCGCCCTGCTTCGCTTGCTCGAGGATCGGCGGTATTGCCGGCCGCTCCATGAAGCCATAATTGACCGTGGCTCGCCAAAAATTAGGCGCCTCTTCGAAGAAGCTGAAACGATCCGCCGGGTGAA
This sequence comes from uncultured Alphaproteobacteria bacterium, assembly GCA_963764115.1. GTDB lineage: Bacteria > Pseudomonadota > Alphaproteobacteria > Rhizobiales > Rhodomicrobiaceae > Rhodomicrobium. Next base: position 384,300 of record CAVXRT010000027.1, on the reverse strand, counting down.
TGAACGGCACCGGCTCGATTGACACGTTGAGCACCATGACCCGCTCGTGAAGCGCACGGTTGTGCCTGACGTGCCAGGCCATGACCGGCGGGACGCCTTCTTTGGAGCGCGTCAGGAAAACGGCGGTCCCCGGCACGCGGGCCACCCTTCTTGCGGCGAGATCATTCAGGAACAGGTCGGTTCGCTGATACTTCGACTTGAGAACCAAAATCACGGCGTCGCGCCCGGAGTGCCAGACCCACATCACGCCATAGACGATGGTGGCGAGAGCGAGCGGGATGTACCCGCCGTCGAGCATCTTCGCCGAGTTTGCGATCAGGAACGCGCTGTCGACCAGGACGAAACCTCCTGCCACGGCCCTGCTCAAAGGCAGGCTCCAGTTGAGTTTTTCAACCATGGCGATGTAGAGAAGCACCGAGGTCATCAGCATTGTGCCCGATACAGCGATGCCATAAGCCGCGGCGAGGTTATCGGATTTCCGGAAAGCGATTGTGAGAGCGATGGTGATCACCATCATGGTCCAGTTCACGACGCCGATATAGATTTGCCCATAGCCGAGCGGGGAGGTCTGTGTAATCCGAAGGCGCGGGAGCCAGCCGAGCTGGATGGCCTGGCGGGTCATGGAGAAAGCGCCCGTTATGATCGCCTGGCTGGCGATGATCGTGGCTGCGGTCGCGAGGATAACGAAGGGGACGAGAGCGACCCTGGGGCAGAGCGCGTAAAAGCTGTTCTCGGTGATGGGAGAGCCGTTCAGCACGAGGGCGGATTGCCCGGCATAATTCAGGACGAGGCTGGGGAACACGATGCTGAACCAGGCCATGCGGATCGGGCCGCGTCCGAAATGGCCCATGTCGGCGTAGAGTGCTTCCGCGCCCGTGACGCACAAAAAAACCGCGCCGAGGACAAGGAAAGATGTCAGGCCCCCGGTTGCAAGATAGCTGAGGCCATACAGCGGATTGATCGCCAATATCACGGTGGGGTTCTGCGCAATCCCCCAAAGGCCGAGACCGCCGAGCGCGAGAAACCAGAGGCCCATGATTGGCCCGAACAATTTGCCGATGCGCGCCGTGCCCTGCGGCTGCACGAAAAACAAGAGAACGAGAATGAGAACCGTCGCGGGAACAACATAGTCTTCGAGGCTCGTGGTTATGATCGACAGCCCCTCGAGCGCGGACAAGACAGAGATCGCGGGTGTGATCACCCCATCTCCATAGATGAGCGCCGCGCCGAGCAGGCCGACGGTGACGATCAGCGCCCTCTTTTTGGTCCGGCCGCTTCCAAGGCCCTTTCGGCCGCCGAGAAGGGCCATCAACGCCATGATGCCGCCCTCGCCGTGGTTATCGACCCGCATGGCGACGCCGACATACTTGATCGTCGTCACGATGATGAGCGTCCAGAAAATAAGCGAGAGGCTGCCGAGCACAATCGCCCGATCCGCGACCTGCGCGCCCGTTGCGCCGAGTACGACTTTGAGCGTGTAGAGCGGGCTTGTGCCTATGTCGCCGAAAACCACGCCAAGGGCCGATAAGGCCAGCGCGCTTGCATGCCCGTGCCGGAGCGCCGCGACGCCTTGTGGCAGGGAGGTCGTGGAGCTTGTAGAGCTCATGATCTATCCGGGTATTATTACTGCGAAGTCACGCAGCTTTTAACACGGGATCGGCGCGACCGCATTAAGTCCGTTTCTCTCGGAGTTCCCGGCTTTGCCCAACATTTGGATTTCCAGGTTTCACTGACGCTGCGGCTTATCCGATAAGCGAGCGCCTTCGGCGTCAGTGTTTTGGGTGTCGACGGTCCAGATAGGCCTTGAAACCGGCGATGTTCGCTCGGAGCATCATCCTTTGTTGGGACGGCATGGCCATGCAGGACGCCATGATTTGCAGTTGCACGAGCAAGGAACGAACGAGGTCAACCACCTCCTCCTCGGTCGCATCGAGAAAATGCACGCGTTTGCCGCCTAGCAACGCGCCATGATCAAATCCCTGCATATCACAAGCTCATCTTGTTTCTAATTTTGCGCCCGTCAAAAAATTCGTGAGAACTCCTGCCCCCGTTTGCAGGGTTTCCCGTGGACAAGGCGTAGCAACTTGTTGGTTCTCGTACAGTTTTTCGGAGACAAGTTCGCTTGAGCGCCTGCGGGGGCTGGCCGCGATCTTGCCTCCGACTGTGCTTGCAGGTTGTGGGCTCCTGCAGCGCCAAAGCTAACACGACTAGTCCGTTTGCATGATAAGCATGGCAAGACGAAATGTAACGTAATGTGACAACGGAGAGGTGGTAGCCAACAGCCCCGGCTGGGCCTATGACTTGTTTCATTGCATTTCGAGGTATTTTTCATGGCGAACGCGGCGCATATCTTGATTGTCGACGACGACAGACAGATCAGAGCCAGCCTTGCCCGCTTCCTGACCGCGAGCGGTTTTCGCATTTCGGCGGCGGAAGATGGGGCGGCCATGTTCGCGGCGATCGAGAAGGGCCGCTTCGATCTCATCGTGTTAGACATCATGATGCCCGGTGAAGACGGGTTAACCCTGTGCCGCCGCCTTCGCGAGGCAAGCAGAATCCCCGTGATTTTCTTGACCGCCCTGTCCGAAGAAATCGATTGCGTCGCGGGGCTCGAGTTGGGCGCCGACGATTACATCTGCAAGCCCATCCGTCCCAGGGAGTTGCTCGCGCGCGTCCGGGCGGTGCTGCGTCGCACAGGGGACATGACTTTACAGCGGGAACGCACCCCGGTCGTCTCCTACGAATTTGAAGGGTGGCGTCTGGACGCTGTGCGGCGCACGCTGCGCAACCCGAAGGGAGCGCTCGTCGAGTTGACCGGCGGCGAGTTCGATTTGCTTCTGGTTTTTGCAGAGCACCCCCGCCACGTGCTGACGCGAGATCAACTCCTCGATCTGACGCGTGGGAGGGAAGCAGCAGTCTTGGATCGGAGCATCGATGTGCAGGTCGGCCGCCTTCGCCGCAAAATTGAAGCCGATCCACAGCTCCCCGCATTGATCAAAACGGTGCGAAGCGGCGGTTATGTGTTCTGCGCAGACGTGCTGGCCGGATCAGCGGAGTGCGCAGCCGATGCAGTTTCGTGAGGGGCGGCCACGCTTACGGCTCGGAACTCGTATTGCTGTCACGATACTGGCGGCGATCATCGCCGTCGATGCGCTCTTTGCGGTGCTCTTCCTCCTCATGCCTGCAAGGCTCCTGACGACTTACAGCGCGCGCTGGCTCGTTGGGAAGGCAGAGGAGGCCACATCAGTCATCTTTCAGGAGGATCCGAAAGCAAGGGATGCTAGCGCCACCCGGTTTGGAGCGGACAACCATTTACTGATCCGCTGGCGGCGAGCGTGGGACGAGCCTGAGCCAGCATCGGAACAAGGCCTGCGGCCCTTCCTCGAGCGGGCTCGGGCTTCCATCGAACACGATCTGCAAGGAAAAGTCAGGAAAGTGGCCGTGAAAGGCGTGCTTGAGCTGCGTGGAAATATGTTCCACGTCGATGTTCAGCCTCAGCCGCCGGATTTCCTAAACCGGCTGCCTTTAGGCCCGCTGGGGCCCGGAGAGGCGGATATCCCGCTTCTCGGAATCTTCGAGCTTGCGATTTCAGGGGCTCGATGAAAGTTGGATCATTATCGAACCGGAAGGGACGCAAGGCTACGCAGAGCGGCTGCAACCCTGGCTGATCCTTTTGACTGCCGCCGTAATATTGGTGTCTTTTCTTTCGACCGTTACGGCAAGTCGAGCGCTTCGCCCTTTGGAGCGGCTTGCCGAGAGCGCTCGCAAGTTTGGGCGGACGCGCAAGGCCGTCCCCATCGATACGGCGGGCTTGCACGAGTTCGCGGTCATCGCGCAAGCCATGAACGAAATGCAAGAGAGCATCAAGCGCTTTATCGATGAGCGTACCCACATGCTCGCCGCTCTGTCTCACGATCTCAGGACCAGTCTGACCGGCCTGCTCCTCGACGCGGAAACAATGAGCGGAGGCGATGGCAGGGAACGCCTCGTTGCAGGCATGGAGGAGATGGACCGGGTTATCTCCGCTACGTTGGCCTTTGCTGGCGACGATCTCAAAGGCGAGCCGGCGCAAATGATCGATCTCGCGGCTTTGCTTATCAGCCTTTGCGACAGCTTTTCCGACCGTAATTGCTCCGCTGGCTATTCCGGACCCGATCATCTTTTCGCCGTGTGCCAGCCGGTCGCGATCAAACGGGCCTTCACCAATCTCATCGACAATGCCGTCAAGTATGGCGGCTGCGCGCGCGTTCAGCTTGGGCTTTCCGCGGACCGGGCGGCGATTTCAATCGCTGACGATGGGCCTGGCATTCCTGCAGACAAAGCCGATCTGGCATTCAAGCCTTTCGGCCGCCTTGATTATGCACGCAACCGGGAACGCGGCGGCGTTGGCTTGGGTCTCACGATAGCGCGCGACATCATTCAAGCGCATGGCGGCGAGATTCACCTAGGCGTCCCCTCGCAGGGAAAAGGGCTCGAAGTCCGGATTTCATTGCCCTTGCCTCCTTCCAGCCCGGCTTAGAGGCTTGGCTTGACCTAAGTTAACCTTTTTTCGCAAGACAACGGATTGGCTGGCGCCCGGCGCGCCCGCTGTCGCCAGCTATGATCTCTTAAAATTCGATTAATTGTGAACGATTTCTCTGGTAACCATCAAGCTGAACTATCGTTGAAACAAATCAAGGAAGCTATAATGTGGCTGTACCCCTTGTCTTTCTGGTGCTTATACTTGAGTTACACACCAAACAAAGGAGTCGGGAGTTGTGGTGCGTCACGAGAAGCTAGAGAAGAAACTTGAGCGCGAATTGCGGGCATTGGCCGCGGACTTTGAGCGGACCCGCGATCCCGGCCTTATGAAGTTTATCAGGTCGTCCGTCATGACCAGGAAAAGCACGGTCCAGCGCATCATGTCAGTGAAGTCCGCGCGCTATCACTTCACGGCGATTTTCGAGAACGATCCGGCGCACCATTTCCGGCGTCTCCTCATTGATGAGGCATTGCGAAATTTCAACGACGGGGCGCCCAATATGGCTTTCGAGGTTTTGCGCGTCCACCTCAAAGCCTTGAAGCTATGGCAAGGCCTCATCGGGGAGGCAGGGGAAAAGGTCACGAAAGAAGAGAAGGGCGCTCTCAGGTTCGCACAAGACCGCTTGTCGTCAATGGACGGAACCATAAGCGACATAATTCGATGCGCCAAAAAGCGTCGCATAGCCGAAAGAGACGCGCTCGGCGGCATTGGCGCCGTGGCGCATAGGCGGTTTCTGGAAGAGGGGCAGCGCCGTGGCTTTCAAGAGCGGATAGACCGCATCAAGGAAGCCTTTGAGTTGATGGCGTCGTGGCGCAATAAACGTGCGCGAACGTAATCGAGGGGAAGGAATGGGCCGGGCAAGCGCGGGTTCGCTGCCGCCCACCAGAAACTCGGGGTTGAGCGCGTCGATCCCCTTGTTGTCATGGCCGCCCTCCGAGGCGGCCATCCAGAGCGACAAGCTCCATCTTTTGGATTTTGGGACTGGATGGCCGGGTCAAAGCCCGGCCAAATCGCAACGCGCTTTAAGCGCGGCGTGCGGAAAATTTGGAGCCGGAGCAACGTAAGCTCAACCGCCCGCGTCCGATTGAACGCAGGAGTGCTTCTCGCCCATTTGGCGCCCGCCATCTCCGACGGCGCCCGCCGTGCGCCTCGCGGTTAACGGTTCGTTCGCGGCGCGGCGCATTAATCTGAAGCTGGTTAACGGAAGCGCCGCTAATTTATTTCCGGTCCAATTTACCTTTGTTAGGCTTAACAATGCATTTATCCGGCGCAGAATGAGGCCTACGAGGGTGGTAGGCAGACGGTTCCAACGTATTGAAAGTGAACAGCTTTTTTACCGCCAACCGCCCCATTAAATAGAATTTAATGCCGGAATTTTGGCATTAAATGGGCTCTGAAAAGTCTGTTAAATATAATCCCAGATTCCCTTGTTAACCACGACCGCGCCCAAGTCAGCCTGCCGCGCGCGCCGGAGCGCCGTCCGTTCTATGAATTTCGTGGCAATATCAATGGCTTATTTCATTAACTTCCCGGCAAGGCGCTTTTTCGTACAATCCTTACTCAAGACGATCCGTGACAAGCGGGAAGCCAATCCGGCGATGAAGTGAGGTCCAATGTGCATGCAGAAAGGCCTATAGAGGCCCGCGTCGGATTACGCGCACGACGCTTTAGCCCATATCAGCAAGCAACCCGTCACACAGAATAGGTGATGCCATGCGTGGTTTACGGTCCAGCCACAACGAGCGTCCAGTAGGTCTTGTACTTCGTGTCGGGCTTGTACTCGTAGGCGACGCCCATATGCTTCGCTTCGGCGAGCAGTATGTTCCGGCTGTGAGGCGCACTCTTTTTCCAGCCGTCGATCATCTGCGCAAACGACCTCTGCCCGACGCCCACATTTTCCGCCGCGACCCGGTAGCGGTATCCCGCCATGGTCAGCCGTTTCTGAAGATCCGCTCCATCGGGGCCGGCATGAGACATGTGGTCGTGGCTGGCCATGTCCTTGACGAGAAGTTCGGCCGCCGCCGTGGCATGGCCGTCCAGCGAAAGAGCAGGCAGCCCCTTCGACGCGCGGTACTCATTGACAAGGCGGAGAGCTTCGTTCGAGTCCAGGCTCGCGGGCGCCTCTTCGCTCGTGTTTTGCGAAGGCGGGGAAGTCTTCTCGCCCGAGTTGAAGGTCGATGAGAAATTCGCCCAGATGCCTCCGCCGCTTGAGCCTTGCGAGGCGGAGGACACTGGCGCCGGGGCTGCCTTTGATGGCGGCATATCCGAGGAGCCGCCTCCTCCAATGCTTGTGAGAGACGAAACCCCGCCCGACATCGTTGAGCAGCCTCCCAAGGCCGCGCAAAGCAACATCAAACGGAACACACGCCCCATCACGACACCCTCACATATCCAAATACAATGCCGAATTCAGGTTACATCTCGCTTAATTCAGCCTCGCGGCAAGCGGATTAGACCTGGATAGCGTCAAGATGATGAAAATTTCACTTAAAGGGTCACGGTTTGCGCTCCGGCTCGCTCTCCCTCAATTCCCGGACGCGGTCGGCAAGGTCCTGCAGGTTCTGGAGCAATTGATCGAAGACAAAAAGTAGGGCGAAAACCCGCTGGATATCCTCTTCTTCGCTGGCGGACGCGAACCACTTCGGCCCGGCGCCGCTAATGACGCCACGGAAACCTTCGAGGGCCGTTTTCGAGTCTTGCAGGCTTGGCGCTTCCTTGCCGGATGACAGCGTTTCCGACATGCCCGAAAGCCACGCGGCAAGGGCATGAAGGACTGCGGTCAGGTCATTCACAATGGGGCCGCGCACCGCTTCGGGGAAAGGGGTCACGAGAGCGCGCGCAAGCATCGCCATTTCGTTTCGCAGGCGGCGCAAAGTGCGGGAAAGCGGCTCGGGGTCGGGACCGTCCGCCAGCCGGTTCGCGCGCTCGACCTTCGCCTCGCCGGCGCGGGTGTCGACTTTCGCGATTTCATCGCTGCAGCGGAGCTGAATTTTCAGGAGCGCTGCGCGGTCGACGCCCTGACCATGACCTTCTTCCAGCATCGAGACGATGCGGGCCATATCGGCGACCGCGATACTAGCGGATCGCGCAAGAAGCGCATGCGCGCGTGCCGGGAGGATGAAAAGCGCGACCGCAACGGCGACCGCGCTGCCGAGGGTTATCTCAAGAACCCGTTCCAGCGCCGAGGAGAAGGGAGCGGTCTGCTGAAGCGCTGCTCCCATCAGAACGATGATCGCCGTTATCGGGGCGATGCGATAGTCCGTCCGGAAAGCGGTGACGACCGAAAGGGGCGCGATAGCGACCAGCATGGCGAGCCCGAGGGCCGCCGGGGTGTTGTGGGGCAACAGGCCGGCGACCAGCGCACCCCAGACTGCTCCGCCGATGGTTCCGATCAGCCGGTTGAGGCCCGCTTTCACCGAGCCGCCCACGCTTCCCTGAATGACGATCACGGCCGACAGCACCGCCCAATAGGTCTGGGACAGTCCCACAGCTTCGCCTAGGGCATAGCTCGCCAGCGCCGAGACCGTCATGCGAAGGCCGAACTGAAGCTTCCCGCGATGAGTTTGAAGCCAAGCCTTCATTCAGAAGCTTCCATCAATCTGTCCCAACAGCGGCGGTTGCCGCCTCGCGCACGCAATGCCGAAAACGCGACTTGCTTATTTCCTGCCCCGAGGCTAGTCCCCGTCGCGAAGGGATAACCAATGGAAGCGAAAACCGAAAGTTTGGAAATAGAACCCAAGCAACTTTTCGGCCACCCGCGCGGGCTTTCCTTTCTGTTTGCGACCGAGATGTGGGAGCGTTTCTCCTATTATGGGATGCGCGCGCTGCTCGTGCTCTATCTCGTGAAATATGTGCTTCTGCCCGAGCATTCCTCGCAGGTGATAGGGCTTCTGACGTTGAAGGGTGGCCTTGAAGCGATTTTCGGCCCGCTCGAAGCGCAGCCCTTCGCGTCGCAGATTTACGGAACCTACACGGCGCTTGTCTATCTGACGCCGGTCTTCGGAGGGCTGCTTGCCGACCGCGTGCTCGGCCAGCGCAGAACGGTCGTCATTGGCGCGAGCCTGATGGCGCTGGGGCACTTCATGATGGCGTTCGAGCCGCTTCTGCTTTTCGCGCTGCTGACGCTTATCCTCGCGAACGGCCTGTTCAAGCCGAACATTTCAACCCAGGTGGGTGGGCTTTATGAGGAAGGGGATCCGCGCCGCGACAGCGCCTACTCGATTTTCTACGTCGGCATCAATCTCGGAGCCTTCATGGCGCCCCTCATCTGCGGAACACTCGGCGAGAAGTGGGGCTGGCACTATGGCTTCGGGGCGGCAGGCGTCGGCATGCTGATCGGCCTTCTGATCTATCTGCGCGGGCTCCGGGAGCTGCCGCCCGACGAGCTTCAAAAGGCCAGGGCGGCGCATGTCGAGCACAATCCGATGAGCCGCGAGGAGTGGCGGGCGATCTTCGCGCTGCTCATCCTCTTCCTGCCGAACACGCTGTTCTGGGCGACCTACGAACAGCAGGGCAACACCATCGCGCTATGGGCCGACAGCTTTACCGATCGCTCGATAAACCTTCTGTTTTGGCAAGGCCAAATTCCCGTGACCTGGTTCCAGGCCTTCAACCCGTTCATGATCTTCGCCTTCACCCCGCTGATCGTGGAGCTTTGGGCGGTCCAGTCCAGAAGGGGGCGGGAACCCTCGACCGTCACCAAGATGGCGATGGGCTGCTTCGGCGTCGCGCTTTCGTATTTTGTGATGGTTGCAGCCGCTCTTTATGTCGGCCCCGGCGGCAAAGCGAGCTGGCTCTGGCTGTTCCTGTATTTCGCCATTATCACGATCGGTGAGCTTTATCTCTCGCCCGTGGGGCTTTCCCTCGTCTCCAAAGTTGCGCCCACCCGTGTCATGTCCCTGATGATGGGCGTATGGCTTTCCACGAGCTTTCTGGGCAATTTTCTAGCGGGCTGGCTCGGCTCCTACTGGAGCAGCATGGAGAAGCCCAATTTCTTCCTGATGATCGCGGGCGTGGCCGCCGCCGCGGGTGTGTCGATCATTCTTCTGAACAGACCTCTCCGCAAGTCCCTTCAGCACTGACATTTATGGATTGCTCGATGCGTAAACTCGTCTCTGTTTGCCTGCTTTTCCTTGCGTGCCAGTCCTTGTCCGCGAAAGCCGATGAAGGCATGTGGCTTCTTGATAAATTCCCTTCCGATCAAGTCGAAAAGCTCTATGGCTTCCGGCCGGATCAGCGGTGGCTCGATCGCGTGCGGCTGTCCGCGGTGCGGCTCGCGCAAGGATGTTCGGCGGGCTTCGTTTCACCTCGCGGGCTGGTGCAGACCAATCACCATTGCGCAGAGCACTGCATCGAGCAGCTCTCGCGAGCCGGCAAAGATCTCCTGGCGGCCGGCTTTTATGCAAAAGAGGAGAAAGACGAGGCCAAATGCCCGGATTTCGAACTCGATCAGCTCATCGATATCGGCGACGTCACGCCGCGCGTGCGAGAGGCCATCGATGGCAAGGAGGGGGAAGCCTTCACCGAGGGCAAGCGCGCCGTGAAGGCCGCGATTGCGAAGGAGTGTTCAGGCGGCGACGACGCGCTCCGCTGCGACGTGGTCGAGCTTTATGAAGGCGGGGTCTACAACCTGTACAAATATCGCCGCTTTCAGGATGTGCGCCTCGTCTTCGCGCCCGAGCAGGCCATTGCATTTTTCGGCGGCGATCCGGACAATTTCGAGTTCCCCCGCTATGACCTCGATGTGAGCTATCTTCGCGCCTACCGGGACGGCAAGCAGCTCGATACGTCGGCCAATTTTTTCCGCTATGCGCCGGAGGATGTGAAACCGGGAGATCTCACGTTCACGGTCGGCAATCCGGGCTCCACGAAGCGTCTCAATACCGTCGCCGAGCTTGAATACAACCGCGACGTTACCCTCCCGCGTGCCCTCTTCAGGCTTTCGGAGCTCAGGGGCCTGCTCACGGAATTCCAAACGAAGGGCGCGGAAGAAAAGCGGATCGCTGCGGGGCGGCTCTTTGGGGTCGAAAACTCGCTCAAGGCGCAAAAGGGCCGTTTCGAGGCGCTGGTGGACCCCGCGCTGATTGCGGCCAAGACCCAGGCGGAGAATGAACTTCGCGCCAGGGTTTACGAAGACCCCGCCTTGAAGGCGGAGGCCGGAACCGCCTGGGACGCGATCCGGGACACCCTCAAGCGCTGGAAGCCAAAAAGCGAGAAGTACGCGTATACAGAAGGCCGCGCCGCATTTGACTCGCAGCTGTTCGCAGATGCCCTGGCTTTGCTGCGCTACCCGGCCGAGAAGGCGAAGCCAGACGAGAAGCGGCTGCCCGAATATACGGACGCCAACTTCCCAAGCCTCAGGCAGTCGATCTTGGCAGACCGTCCCTTCTATCCTGAACTGCAGAAGCTGACGCTGACCTTCTCGCTGACCAAGCTTAGAGAGGTGCTCGGCCCCGATGATCCGTTCGTGCGCAAGGTTCTCGGCAACAAATCGCCCGCCGAGTTGGCGAACGAACTGATCGATGGGTCCAAGCTCGGTGACGTGGCCGCGCGCAAGGCGCTTCTTGAAGGCGGACAGGCGGCCATCGACGCTTCGTCCGATCCGATGATCGCGATCGCCCGACTCGTAGACCCGGATTTTCGCGCGATCCGCAAGGATTACGAAGACAATGCGCTTGCGCCTCTGAACAAGGCGCATGGCTCGGTTGCCCGGGCGCGCTTCAAGATTTACGGAACCTCGATTTATCCCGATGCGACTTTCACGATGCGCATTTCCTACGGCGCCGTGAAAGGCTATTGGCAGAATGGCAAGTTCATCGAGACCATGACCCGGATCGGCGGCCTGTTTCAGCGCGCGACCGGCTCATCACCCTACAAATTGCCGGAAAGCTGGATCGACGCGCGTCCTGTCCTGAATATGGACCAGCCCATGAACTTCGTGACCACAAACGACATTATCGGCGGCAACTCCGGTTCGCCAGTCCTCAACAAGGCAGGCGAGATCGTCGGGCTGATCTTCGATGGCAACATCCAGTCGCTCGGCGGCGATTTCGGGTTCGACCCGGCCGTCAACCGCGCGGTCGCGGTAAATGTCGGCGCGCTGCGTGAGGCGCTGACCAAAGTCTATCATGCGGACCGCATCGCGGCCGAACTCAAGTGAAAGACTGTGGGAGAAGGTTCAGCCGGGGCCGCCAGGGCCCCGATCTGACTAATTGATAGACTTGGTGGGCGCCGAGGCCAGCCGCAGAGCAAGCCACTCGTAGGCTTGGGCAACATCTTCAAGCGCCTTCTTGAGCCAGATTTCGTCCACGTCCTTGGCATGCGACCTTGTTTCCTTGGCTCGTCGCATAAGGGTATCCGGACGGTAGTTCTTAGAGGCCAACTGATCCTCCATTCACGCTAGAATGGATATCCTGGCATTTTGTGCAGTGCACAAAGTTGACATATATCAATAAATCCTCGATTGGCAGCTGGAAAACCCGACGCGTTGCCGCTCAGACACAGTTATAAGGCAATGAATTTGAACAGTAATTTTTGTTCCCTGATGCGGTTCGCCGCAGCCCCCCTGAAACTTTCCTGAGTTTCCAACGCGTTGCCTCACCCCTGTACGAATTGGCTAGCATCATGTAGTCCAATCGAAGGCAATTGTTGATGAGGGGAAGAATGCGCGCATTTGCTCTGTCCGGCTTTGCAGCCTTGGCGATTTCCTTGATGGCCCCGGCGTCTGTATGGGCTTGGTCCACAGAACAAGCCACTTCTAACGGCGCAGGAAGCGCTCTCGCGGAACAGGAAGATCCGCTGAAGGCGCTTGAGGATAAAGTCAATAACAAAAACAGCTCGCAACAGAGCGGGTTTTACGTCACCGGCAATGCCGGCCAGCAGCAATACAACCCGTTCGGTTTCAACTCGAATTCGAATGTACCTTACGTTCCGGCGGCTACACCTGGATTTCGTGGCCAGGCTCAATAGGAGCGCCCGCAGTGATGTGATCCGGATCGCCGTGGCGAGTCATCGCCGCGGTGCAAAGAACTTCGTTTCCGCAGCCGCGATATTCGACTGAGCTGAAAGACGTCAGCCGCGACGTTGCGATGCCCCGCCCATTCGGATGTGTTGCCCGGTCGGGGCTGATATCCAGATACTGCCGCCAATCGAAGCCTCTGCCCTGATCCTTGATAAGCACGCGAAGTGCATTCTCATCGGCTTCGAAGCTGAGATAGGCCCACTTGTCGCGGTTGCACGGCAGCGCGAGCCTACGTTCGATCTCCTCGTACAGGCGTCCCTCCAGCAGGAATTGCATTTTTTCGGCGTAGGTGATGCCAAGATTGCCGTGCTCGACTGCATTGATCAACATCTCGTTGAGCCCGTACACGGCGACCTCAGGCTCCGGAAAGCAGTTCGCGACCAGAAACGCAAGGTTCCTCGCCTCTTCCAAAGTGCGGAAGCGAAAGCGCGATTGCTCCATGAGGCCCATGACGCGCCTGTGCTTGCTTACCTCCTCCCGAAGCTTCTTCTTCGCGGTCGCGTCTTTCAGCGCTGCTCCCACAATGGAAAGCAGCATCTGATCTTCGTAAGGCTTGGTAAGGTAGTAATAGACTCCCGCCTTGATCCCCTGCAGGATCTGGTCTCGCGCGCTCGCGGCGGACTGCATGATGACGGGGATGTCCGCGAAGCGCGGGTTCCCCTTGACTGCTTTAAGAACCTCCATGCCGTTGAGGCGCGGCATCATGCGGTCGAGGACAATGGCGTCGATTCCCTCCACCTTCTCAAGCAGCTTGAGAGCCGTGTCCCCGTCGTCCGCTTCGATAACGTCGTATCCGCCGTCAGTCAGATATTCCGCAAGGATATCTCTGTTGAGCGGATCGTCGTCCACAGACAGGATTTTTTTCCGTATCTTCATTGTTTGGACTCTGCGGGATGCGCGCCTGTTTGGAACAATGTAGTTAGGACGAGGAAAAGCTTTACAATCTTTGATTGTGCAATTTGCAGAAAGATGAAGCGGTCGAGCCTCAGCCAGCCGCAACCAGGAGACCGTCGGCATTCTGGGCGGCGGTTTCTCTCGGTATCACGAAATGGATCGCCGCTCCGCCCGAGGGAGCCGCCGCAGCCCAGATATTGCCACTGTGGAGGTGAATGATTTCCCGGCATATTGCGAGGCCGAGGCCAGAGCCGCCAGCTCCGGTGTCGGTTTTGCTGCTTTGCCTGAACTTCTCGAAGATCGTTTCCAGCTCCGCCTCCGGAATTCCCACGCCGCTGTCCGAAACGGTGCAATGCAAGGCCGCCCCGCGACCGGCCAGGTCGCTGTCCGCGATTGTGACCTGGATAGTGCTCTCTCTCGGGGAGAACTTGATCGCGTTGGAGAAGAGATTGATGAAGACCTGCATCAATCTCTGCGAGTCAAAGAGGGCACAGGGGTCTTTGCTTTGGCACTCGATGACGAGTTCAAGCTGCTTTGTTTCAAATAGAGAGTCAAGTTCGGCCTGAGATTGCCGGATGATGTGTAGGATATCGCCGCGCGCCGGACGTAATTCGAGCTTCCCCGACTCCAGTTTCGCCAGGTCCAGAAGGGCATTCAGCAACTCGAGAAGACGAAGACCTGAGTGCTTGATATTAAGGAGGTATTTGTTCAGCTTGTCGGGTTCAGACTCTGAGCTTTTTTAGACCCATGTTCGTGTAGTTCAGAATGGCATGCATTGGCGTCCTGAACTCGTGACTCATGTTCATCAAAAGCGAGGTTTTCGCCTGGTTGGCCTGATCGGCTTGCTCCTTGGCCGCATTGAGCTCGATATTCACCAGTTGCAGCCGTGTCCGCTCGGAGTTCAGCTCCGAGCTCGTGAGCAAAACCTGCTTGTGGCGGCGCTGCAGACTGTCGTTGGCGATCACAAGTTTGCGGCTCTCGTCGAAGAGCGCTACTTCCCGATGAACGCGGCGGGATATTTCGCGGAAGAGAATCAGCGTTGTCGTCAGGGTCAAAGCAACAACGCCGGCGCCGAGGGCGCCGAGCATCATCGCACTGCGATTGGTAACGGCGAAGACCTCGGACTCTCCGAGAGTAACCGCCACGACGAGGGGATAGTCTTTCACTTTCTTCCAATGCAGGAAGGCAGGCTCGCCGTTGAGAGGATTATCGCCGCGGTACTGGCCTTCACGTGAGGCGCGGGCGTCAATGATGGCTTTCATCCCGGGAACCGTCTTGCCGATGAAGTCGAGATCCGACTTCTGCCAAGCCCCATAGGAGGCTCGAACCACCCCGTCCTCTCCCACGAGCATCATGGACCCCGTCTTGCCGAGATGCACGAACTCGATGAAGTGTGGTCAGGAATTCCGGCGAGAGCGAAAAGACAATAACCCCGGCCAATTTTCCGTCTGCGTTCTGAAATCTCTCGGTGACCTGGATCGTGGCCTTTCCAGAGACGCGTCCAATCACGGGCTTGCCTATAAATAGACCCTGATGCTCGCCGCTGAGCTGGACGCGAATGTGCTCGCGATCCGACAGATCGATGGGCTTCGGCGTGCGGGAAAGCGATGTGGCCAAAAGTTTTCCGTCCGGACCGGCGAAGGCGATCTGAACCGTTGATGTCGCATATTCCGGAACACGCTGCGTCCAATCGACGAGATCGAAGGCTGCTCCTTCGACGAACGGCAGCTTCAGCAGCGACATCGCGCCGCGCACGCTGTCCATGACACGCCCAACCTGCTCCTGGAAGGCTCCTGCCAGATTATCGACGTCGTTCCACGCCCGCTCTTCCGCAGCCTCCCGCTGCTCATTCGCGACCGACACCAGAAGCAAAACCGTCCCCAGCACGATGGCCGATGCAAAAACGCCGATGGCGTGCTTGAGTTTCCGGCCGGAACGCCGGATCAAGCGCCGGTTGCCAGGCTGAAGAGCGCGCCGGGCAGCCCCGTTTTGTTCTGACTTGATCAAGGCTTCGCTCCGGGCCGGCCCGCGGGGCAAGCGTGACCGTGGTCATATAGGACCAGGTCCGTTTCATTTTTGTAAAGAAAATTAGCACGCTTACGTTGCGGCGCGGCGAAGGAAGCGAGAGCGCATGATCCTGTGTCCTAAAGCGCCGTGCGCTTAATCGGACGGGCCTCGATACGTGTTCTGCACGCACATTGGAGCTCACTTTTATCCCCGGATTGGCTTCCCGCTTGCGTTTGCGTCACGGATTTTTCTTGAGTAAGGATCTTATGAGAAAGCGCCTTGCCGGGAAGTTAATGGTATAAGATATTGATTTTGCTGAAAAACTCTCAGAGTCCACGGCGCTTCCGGCGCACGCGCCGGTCTGACTTCGGAGCGTCGTGGTTAACACGCGAATCTCGGATTATATTTAACGGACTTTTCAGAGCCCACTTAATGCCAAAATTCCGGCATTAAATTCTATTTAATGCGCCGGTCTGCGGTAAAAAAGCTGTTCAGTTTCAACGCGTTGTAACCGCCTGCCTACGACGCTGGTAGGCCTCCTTCTGCGCCGGATAAACGCATGGTTAAGCCTAATCAAGCGTTAATTGGACCGGAAATAAATCGGCGGCGCTTCCGTTAACCGGTTTCAAATTAACACTCGGCGCTGCGAACGAAGCGTTAACCAGGACGCATACCGCCGGCGCCGTCGGGGATGGCAGCCGCCAGAGGGGCGAGGGCGCCTCCTGCGTTCTACCGGACGCGGGCGCACGGTTGAGTTGAGCTTGCGTCGCTACGGCTCGATTTGCGTACGCCGCGCTAACCATCTTGCGCCGCGCTCCTGGTGCGGCTAGGAAGACCTATGCTGTTCCTTCGACTCTCAGGAAAGACGCTGCTTCTGGCGGCATTCGCGGCTTTGGCCTATGACGGGGTGCGAATACTCGCAAGCCCTGGCGAAGGGCTGGTCTTCACGTCTCTTTCGACGCACCTGAACCATATCCCCGGGGGCCGCGAGATGATAGAGGGCTTCTTCTTGAATTATGCGCCGCCCTATCTGTGGAACGGCATCGTCGAGCCCATGCTAGTGCTTCCCGTGTCGCTCTTATTCGGAGCGGCCGGCGCTCTCATTTTCCTGGCCGGGTACCGGCGTCCGCCTCCGGATATTGTGGAGGAGTAGGCGCGGCTTACGCCTGGTTCCGAGGCTCGAACAGATCGATCTGCTCCGGCTCTTGCTTTACTGTCGCCGTCGCCTTTTTGCCATACAAATTCAGCACCCAGAACTTGCCGAGGACGAAGCCCGCAACGACGAAGGCGATGCCGGCATAGAGGCCATGCAATCTCGCATCTGCAGTTTCAATAATCGTACTGTCGCCATGCAGCGATGCGGCAATTAACGGGATGCCACACAAAATAAAGAGGAGACTGACGAGAGACCTAAGCATAGTGGAACCTTTTCATATGGGTTGGCTGAAGCCGACCAATTGCCGGCATCGTAGTTCTGCGGCGCGCAGGGGTCAAACTGCGCTTTCGATCCTGGCTTTGTCTAATCGCCGCAGATCTCGCTTAACCTCCGGCGATTCTGTAATTTGGGGAGCGTTAAGAGCGCGGAACGCCTTCCTTCTCAGCCTTTTCAATCGCCGGTTTGATTTTTTCGGCAATCACTTCGGCGGTCAAAGGTCCCGGATAGCGCAGAACGATATGGCCGGAACCGTCGACGACAAAGGTTTCAGGAACGCCGTAAACCCCCAGGTCGATCGCGGTCATGCCAGTCTCGTCAACGCCAACGGCGAGAAAGGGATTGCCGTGCTTCGTCAGAAAGCGCCTTGCGGCCTCGGACGTGTCGCCTTTGTAATTGATGCCGTAGAGAGACACGCCATCCTTCGCGAGTTCGACAAGTTGCGGGTGCTCAGCCAGGCAAGGAACGCACCATGAAGCCCAGACGTTGAGAAGGCTGACTTTACCGTTCTTGAGCACCTCGGAGGAAAACCCTGGCACGGGCGCGCCCGCCTCGTTCTGCAAGCGCGGAATGGCCGCCAGGTTGAACTCAGGAACAGGCTTTCCGATCAGAACCGAAGGAAGACGCGAGGGATCGCCCGATTGGAGCGCGACAAACATCAAACCCAGCAGCGCGACCACGAGCACAAGCGGCACGATTAGCACAGCCCTCGATCTTCCCTTGGCCGGCGGCGTTTCTTGAGGTGAGGTTGCTTCGCTCATTGCTCGTCCTGCTTCTGCTGAGCCGATCTCCGGCGCATCCCGCGGCGTTCCAAGTCTGCCAAGCGCCGCCTTTGCGTCCGCTCGTCGGTCCAAACCCACAGGACGAGCCCCGTTATGCATAGCGCCGCCGCGAGGTAGGAAAGCCAGATGAATGCAGCGTGAGGTCCGAGATCAAACATGGGATGCGGCCTCCCCGGCTGCGGCCTCTTGGGCGGCGTCCCCGCGAACATGAATGGCGATCATCGCATCGCATCTGCGCCCGAGAATTTCGGCGCGCATTGCCTTCAGATGCAGCACGACAAAGAGGATTGTGAAGGCAAGCGCCATGATGAGCAGCGGCCAAAGCAGCGACGGCGCAATGGTTGGCCCGTCGGCGCGGATCACGCTCGCCGGCTGGTGCAACGTGTTCCACCAGTTCACCGAATATTTAATGATGGGGATGTTGACGGCGCCAATGATCGCGAGGATCGCAGCCGCACGCCCGGCGCGGCCCGGTTCATCGATGGCCTGCCGCAAAGCGATCAGGCCAAGGTAGAGGAAGAACAGGATCAGGACGGATGTCAGCCGCGCGTCCCAAACCCAGTAAGCGCCCCACATGGGCTTGCCCCAGAGCGACCCCGTCACGAGCGCAAGCAGCGTAAAGGTGGCGCCGATTGGAGCCGCGGCCTTGGCTGAGACATCCGCAAGGGGATGCCGCCAGATCAGATAGCCCGCCGACGACAGCGCAATGACGCTGTAGCAGGCCATCGACAGCCACGCTGCGGGCACATGCACATACATGATCTTGACTGTTTCGCCCTGCTGGTAATCCGGCGGCGCGCGAAAGGCCATCGTCAAGCCCACAGCAAAAAGAACCAAAGTTATCGCTATAAGCCAGGGCAGCAGCTTTCCGCTCAATCGCATGAAAGCCGTCGGATTAGCGAGCGTGCTCACCCGCCATGATCTCATTGTTTGGGGTTCAGAAAGTTCGGCCATCTGTAAGAATCCAATTCGTGGCTTGATATAGGCTCACTCTAGACTGAGCCGAAGAGCGAGTGCAGCGGCAAATGGCATCGCCGCTATGGAAAACAACGAAAGCGCAGAGAGAAACAGGATGCTTTGAACAAAAGCCCCAGGCGCTTCCGCCATCGCGCCCACGCCGAAAATCAGGAAGGGGGCAAAAAGTGGCAAGATGAGGAGGGGCAGAAGTAGCGCGCCGCGCCGGAGCCCCAGCGTCAACGCCGCGCCTGCGCCTGCCACAAAGCTGATTCCGATCGTGCCTGCGGCGAGGGAGGCCATCAGCTTAGGCACCGCCGCAAGCTCGATATTGAGAAGCAGACCCGCAAGCGGCGTCGTGATGATGAGGGGCACGCAGGTTGTGAGCCAATGCGAAATGCTTTTCGACACCGCGATCAACTCGGACGGCAGGGGTCCGATCGCCAGCGCGTCGAGCGAGCCGTCGTCGCGGTCTTCCTGGAAAAGCGCATCAACTGAAAGCACTGCCGAGAGCAGGAACGAAATCCACAAGATCCCGGGCGCGATCCGGGTGAGCAACGCGAGGTCCGGGCCGAGGCCGAGCGGAATGATCGAGACGGCAATCAGATAGAAGCCGAGCGCCGTTCCGATTGCGGAGCCCTGGCGCAGAGCCAAGCGTAGGTCGCGTTCAATAAGAGCGAGGAAAGCGTTCATTACAGGACCGGGCCTCGCGACAGTTCCAGGATGGCCGCCTCGCCAAGCGACAAATCGAGATGCGTCGAGACGATCGCCAGACCGCCCGATGACAGATGTTGCGCGATGGCCGCCTCGAGCCTTTTTGTAGACGCGGCGTCGAGCGAGACGGAAGGCTCGTCGAGAAGCCAGATGGGCCGCGGCGCCGCGAGAAGGCGCGCGAGGCCAAGCCTTCGCGCCTGCCCCTGGGAAAGATGCGCCGCCCGGTATTCCGCGAGATCGAGGAGATCGAAGGCGTCGAGGGCTGCCTCCGCTCCTTCCGGGTCGCTGCCGCCTCCATAATAGCGCTGCCAGAAGCTCACGTTCTCAATGACGGACAGCCGGGGCTTAATCCCGTTCGTGTGGCCGATATAGTGCAGATGGCCGTCCGCGCCTGTATCGCCTTGGGAGCCTCTGACCCGGACCCGGCCCGCCGCGGACGGCAAAAACCCCGCAATCGTTCGCAGCAACGTTGTCTTCCCCGAGCCATTCGGCCCGCGAAGAAAGAGCGCGTTTCCCGAGCGCACCTCGAAGGACAAAGGCGCAACGATGACGTGCCCGCCCCGCTGGCAGGCAAGCCCGTCCACCGCGATCGCCATGACGGCTGTCGCGCGAGAGAAAGACTTGCCGGAGCGGGTCAGCGGCTCAAGATTCGCCAAATGAATTTCTCGTGTCAGTGGGTCGGCGCGCCCATCTTTATGTTAGTGTGCGCCCCGCTCACAAGATGCAATTTTCGCACGCAGTAAGGAGAATTGGCTGTGACATCCTTGGCTCCGCGCTCTCTCGACAGCTTCCACTCCCGCAAAACACTAAAGGTCGAAGGCAAGGACTACGAGTATTTCTCGTTGCCGGACGCCGAAGCGAACGGCCTACCGGGCATCGCCGCGCTGCCTTACTCGCTGAAAGTGCTCTTGGAAAATCTGCTGCGGTTCGAGGACGGGCGCACCGTCACGGCGGACGACATTCGCGCGATGGCGCAGTGGCTTCTGCAGAAGAGTTCCACGCGTGAAATTGCCTTCCGTCCCGCGCGCGTGCTGATGCAGGATTTCACGGGCGTGCCCGCGGTGGTTGATCTGGCTGCGATGCGCGACGCGATGGCGGCTCTTCATGGCGACACCGGCAAAATCAATCCGCTTGTCCCGGTCGATCTCGTTATCGACCACTCCGTAATGGTCGACAGCTACGGCAATCCGCGCTCGTTCGAAATCAACGTCGACCTCGAATATCAGCGCAACAAGGAGCGCTACGAGTTCCTGCGCTGGGGATCGAATGCTTTTGCAAACTTCCGCGTCGTGCCGCCAGGAACCGGGATCTGCCATCAGGTCAACCTGGAATATCTCGCGCAGACCGTCTGGACAAAGGAAGAGGACGGGGTAACGCAGGCGTTCCCCGATACACTCGTCGGCACGGACAGCCACACGACGATGGTCAACGCGCTTTCAGTGCTTGGCTGGGGCGTCGGCGGCATCGAGGCGGAAGCCGCGATGCTTGGCCAGCCGATTTCTATGGTGATCCCCGAGGTTGTCGGTTTCCGCTTCACGGGAGCGCTGCCGGAGGGCGTGACTGCAACAGATCTCGTGCTGACCGTTACGCAGATGCTTCGCAAGAAGGGCGTGGTCGGCAAATTCGTCGAATATTTCGGCCACGGCCTCGATTCCTTGTCTGTCGAGGATCGCGCGACGATGGCGAACATGGCGCCCGAATACGGCGCGACCTGCGGGTTCTTCCCCGTCGATAAGGATACGGTCGCCTATCTCAGGGCCACCGGCCGCGATCCGCACCGCGCGGAGCTGGCTATGGCTTATGCGAGAGCGCAAGGGCTTTGGCGCGATGCGGGCACGCAAGACCCCGTCTTCACAAGCACGCTCGAACTCGACCTTGCGACCGTGGAGCCGAGCCTTGCGGGGCCGCGCCGCCCGCAGGATCGCGTGCCCTTGGCTCGAGCTTCCGAAGGCTTTCTCGATGCGCTGGCTGAGATGCGCAATGTGAAGCCGGGCGGCGAGGCCGCGAACATGGTCAGCGAGGGCGGAGGCAGCGTCGAGCCTCTGGAAAGGTCCGGCGCTGTCGAGGGCGAGAATTACTCGCTTTCGGACGGGCACGTGGTGATAGCCGCCATCACATCCTGCACGAACACTTCGAATCCAAGCGTCTTGATTGCGGCCGGGCTTCTGGCCCGCAAGGCGCGTGAGAAGGGGCTGAAGCCCAAGCCTTGGGTCAAGACATCGCTCGCGCCTGGAAGCCAGGTTGTGACCGACTATCTGACGAAGTCCGGGCTGCAGGCGGATCTTAATGCGCTCGGCTTCGAACTTGTCGGCTATGGCTGCACGACCTGCATCGGCAACTCCGGGCCGCTGCCCGAGCCGATCTCGAAGTCGGTCAACGACAACGATCTGGCGGTGGCCGCCGTGCTCTCGGGCAACCGGAATTTCGAAGGCCGAGTCAACCCCGATGTTCGCGCCAACTATCTCGCCTCGCCGCCGCTCGTCGTCGCCTATGCGCTCGCAGGCACGATGAAGCTCAACCTCACAACGGAGGCGATCGGCAAAGACAAGGACGGCGCGCTCGTTTTCCTGAAGGACATCTGGCCGTCATCGGCGGAGATTGCCGAATTCATCCGCACCTTCGTCACCCCCGACATGTTCAAGGCGCGCTATGCGGACGTGTTCAAAGGCGATGCGCGCTGGCAGGCGGTCGGCGGCTCGAAAACAGGGCAGACCTACGAGTGGGACGGCGGCTCGACCTATGTACAGAACCCGCCCTATTTCGAGGACCTGACCGGCGGCGCGCCTGCGTCCCTCACCGACATCGAAAAGGCGCGCGTGCTCGGCCTTTTCCTCAATTCGATAACGACGGACCACATCAGCCCCGCCGGCTCCATCGCGAAATCCGGGCCGGCCGGAAAGTATCTTATGGCCCATGACGTTACCGTTGCCGACTTCAACTCTTACGGCGCGCGGCGCGGGAATCATGAGGTGATGATGCGCGGCACTTTTGCGAACATCCGCATCAAGAACCAGATGACGCCGGGCATCGAAGGCGGCGTCACGCTTCATTACCCGGACGGCCAGCAGATGCCGATTTACGACGCAGCGATGAAATACAAGGCCGAAGGCGTGCCGCTCGTCATCTTTGCCGGACGCGAATATGGCACCGGCTCAAGCCGCGACTGGGCCGCGAAAGGCACGCGCCTCCTCGGCGTGCGGGCTGTGATAGCGCAGAGCTTCGAGCGCATTCACCGCTCCAACCTTGTTGGCATGGGCGTGCTTCCTCTCGTGTTCGAGGAGGGCGTCTCCTGGAAAGCCCTGGGGCTCAAGGGCGACGAGACCGTGACCATCCACGGCATAAAAGAGCTCAAGCCGCTGAAGAGGCTTATGGCCTCCATCGCCTACGCCGATGGCGCGAAGAAGGAAGTCCCGCTCCTCTGCCGGATCGACACGCTCGACGAACTCAACTACTTCACGAACGGCGGCATCCTGCACTACGTGTTGCGTAATCTTGCCGCGGCCTGACCGATTCGTGAGTCAGCCCAAGCACCGCCCCGGCACAACCGGGGCTTTTTATGCAATTTTGGCCAAAATGTGCACAAGCTGACGTGTGCTGTTCGGGGTCGCAAAAGGCTGTTGGCAAGAAAGCACCTGCTTTTGCAGTAACTTATAGAGACAAACAAAAGCGACAAAGAAATTCTTGATTGTTCGAAGCCCTCTTGAGACACTGATTGCATAGCTAAGAAGGCGAAGCTGAGTACAACGCCCGCGGCAGCAGTCGCGCGCCAATACAAGGCATTTCGAAGCCTCGGGTTACGTCGCAGAAACCTATAATCAAAGGGAGCTTGGCGCATGTCTGAACGAACAGAACCCGCATTTCAAGACTGGGTTGAGACTGCGAACCACCTCGCCAGACACTCTGCTTCCACCGTGGCCTGCCCCTGCTGCGGTAGCACCTCTCTCAGCGTGAAAGACGTCGAATACGGCTTCGGCCATGACAGAGGCGTGCAGCGCTACATCTCATGCGGCTGCTGCGGCGCGTTCACCGGCGTGAACGTCAAGTGCGCCGGCGAGACCGAAGCCAACGCTTTCTGCGCCGCCGAATAAAGCCGCACTGCCCTGAGCAAACGCCGCCACTCTGGGCCGACGGTTCGCCGTGCCGGCCCAGTGGAGTGCGAGCCGAAAACGTATCGCCCCGGCGAGGGCTTTGCCTTTCCATGAGGGTGATCCTTTGGCGATGCCTGCCGTCAGCTACGCCACGTCTTGGGACACGATCCTCGTGATTCCGGCGCCGATTGCCAATCGAGTTCACTTTGTCTTTAGTTGATGTCTCCAGCTCTTCCGTTCATCCTGAGACATATGCTGTCTCGGGTGATAAAATGGCTTATTCAACCGCCACGATGAATGTAACATTGGAAAAACGGGCTTCTGATATTCGGCAACGCATAGAAAAAACCCCTTCCTACGATAGGCTTGAGGCGCTTAAAATACTGGATGAATTACAAACATTTTCTTTGGGACGACATTTAATTCTGCACAGCAGCCTGAATGGATATTGGACAAGATATTGCGTAGCTGATCAGGCCATGAACCGCAAGACGGCGCTTCGCAATGGGTTTGGCCAATTGGAAGACTTTATTCTTAATCGAGCCCCCACCATGCAAGCAACACAAGAAAGGTTCGATATTTTTCGGCGGGAAACGCAGGCGATCTTGCATGATGAAATAAGCATCGCCTCTATTCCCTGCGGGCTTATGGATGATTTGCTGAGCCTGGATTACTCACAAACAGCGAACATACGGCGCGTGGGCTTGGATATCGATCCCGAAATCGGTGGAAGGCGCATTGGCCAATGCCAAAATCTATGCATTGAAGGCTGAAGCTTACCTAGCCGATGCATGGAACCTGCGCGCTTATGCAAAACAATTCGACTTGATCACCAGCAACGGCCTCAACATCTATGTTGATAATCAAGAGCATGAACTCGAACTGTATCGCTCCTTCGCCGCCGCCTTGAAGCCCGGAGGATGGTTAATTACAAGTTTCCTAACGCCGCCGCCTTCCATGGATCGAAATTCGCCATGGCAAGTCATAGACCGTGCTGCGCTTCTGAGACAGAAGATCATTTTTTCTGATGTTTTGAATGCGAATTGGCGGGTCTTTCGAAGTGAAGCGCAAATGCGTGAGCTCTTGGCGTTGGCTGGATTTGAAGTCCTAAATGTATCCTACGACCGCCAAAAATTATTCCCTGCCGTTGTCGCGCGCTCCGGGCTTGAGCAACTGCATTGATGAGCTTTTTCAACACCTGTCGGGCGGCGAACGCGGGATGCTTTGAGGCATGCTTCTTTGGCCATGCCATCTTGGACGGCGCTTGCCGCACGCCTAAAGCGGAGCGCGTAAAATAGGGATCGGTTGCGACGCAATTCCTAGAGCTCGTCATCCCGGAACGACGCCTGCGTCGTATCCGGGATCGCAACAGGCGCTTCGATTTGTAACGGCCCCTGATATGCGCTGAGGCGCATTCCGGGGTGACGATCATCGGGACGCACGAGCGCTCTAAAGGTAAACCGTTCGTCAACTCCCCGTAAGCGTTAATACAACATGGTTAACAGGCGCGCGCCGGATTTATTTCCGGCCTGATGTATGCTTAAGAAAGCGTCTATACGCCGCGAAAGGAGCAGCGCCGCGCCTTACGGGTGGCCGTAGGCGGGCTCATATAAGCCATTGCAAAACAATAGCTTTCTGTCTTCTGCTCGATCGCCATTAAATAGAATTTAATGCCGGAATTTTGGCATTAAGTCGGCTCGCAAAAGTCCGTTAAATATGTTTGCAATTTTAGGAGTTAACCCTTTCGCCAGCGCGAAAAGCCGCGGCACAGGCGGCGGCGATGGCGTCCCGTTGGGTATTTTCCCCTTATTTAGCAAGGGTTGGAGCGGGCTCACGCTGTGTTAACCCGCCCGCAAGGCGATATCGCCGAAGATCTTTCAGAATAAGAAATCCCGGACGAAATCGTCAGGGACGGGTTGACAAACAGAGGCCGCTTTGCGCAACTTGCATACAAAAATCCAGCCAAATGCACACATTCGACTAAGGGCGCGATGCTTTATAGCCCGCTTTCGATGGAATCAAAAGCGGGCTCTAAGCTATTGTTTTGCCGTGCGCCCTTATCGGAAAACCGCTTCGCACTTTTCCGGACGCACTCTACGCCGCCGCGGGCATCATCGTGCGCCTGACCTCCGCCCTGAGGAGGTCGATCGGCGCAAGCCCCGCTTTCGGCTTCTCGAAATGCCAGAACGTCCAGCCGTTGCATGCGGCCCGGCCTTGCGCCTTTGCGCCCACGGAGTGGATGGAGCCGCGCACGCCGTCCCATACGACGGACGCATCGGCCATCACCTGCGCCCTGATCTCAGCCTTGGCGTCGAACAGCGCGTCGCCCGGGCGGAGCATGCCAAGCTGAAGCACCATGCCGAAAGGCACGCGCGGCTCGGCGCGCTTGGAGACAATCGGAAAGGCGGCCTTGGCATCGCATGGCTTAACCGCGGCGATGCGTGCCTTGGCGGCGGCAACGTAGTCCGGGTCGCGCTCGATGCCCAGATAGCGGCGGCTCAACGCTTTCGCCACGGCGCCGGTCGTGCCGGTTCCGAAGAACGGATCGAGCACGAGATCGCCGGGCTTCGTTGTCGCAAGCAGCACGCGCGCAAGCAGCGCTTCGGGCTTTTGCGTGGGATGGGCCTTCCTACCGCCGTCGTCGCGCAGCCGCTCGGGGCCGGAACAGATCGGCAAGAGCCAATCCGACCGCATCTGAAGGTCGTCGTTGAACGCCTTCAGCGAGTTGTAGTTGAAGGTCGGGCGGGTGCTCTCGTCGCGGGCTGCCCAGATCAGCGTCTCGTGAGCATTGGTGAAGCGCGTGCCCTTGAAGTTCGGCATCGGGTTCGTTTTGAGCCAGATGATGTCATTCAGGAGCCAGAAGCCGAGATCCTGAAGCGCCGTGCCGAGCCGGAAGATGTTGTGATAGGTGCCAATGACCCAGATCGCGCCGTTCGGCTTCAGAACGCGGCGGCATTCCGAGAGCCACGCGCGGCTGAATTGATCGTAGGACGCGAAATTGTCGAAGCGATCCCAGGCGTGGTTGACGCCATCGACGCGCGTGTTGTTGGGCCGGAGCAGGTCGCCGCCAAGCTGCAGGTTATAAGGCGGATCGGCAAACACGAGGTCCACAGACCCCGCTGGAATGCGGCGAAGCGCCTCCATGCAATCGCCTTGAACAATGTCGCCCTCGCAATCGGGGCTAAAGCTACGCTCCAACGACTGAACGCAACGCATGACTTACCATAACATTACACGAACACCGGCCCTGTTTAGCAGAAGCTTGGGTTAAATGGGTTAACGCGAACGAGCGATTTCCAAGCCGCCGTGACCTCAAGGCGATGACGTCTCCCCTTGCGAAAGGGGAGGCGCCGAGAACTTCACAGTTTGGGCAAGCGTCCGCTAGTGCAGACCATGAATGCTTGATTTCTTTTTTTGCTGCAGCAACGCTGCAAGGTCCAAAAGCTCAAGAAGAGTTTCCAGAATAAACTCCCTGAGTTCATCGTCAGAGGCGTCTTTCAGTGTCGTTTCCAAGTCAAACTGGGTGTTCATTGCACCGTCCTACGCTTGCTACTCGAAACATAATGCTGTTCCAGAAAGGATCAGCATTTACGCTATTCCGACATATGTTTTTTCGCCTCACGGTCGCAAGTAAATTATTTATAAACTCTTAACCATAAACCTGTTGACAGCTTCGCCGCGGCATAGCCTGACGCTTCGTCATGCATGACGGTAGTGTCTCAGTTTGAGATTTTTGGACATATGTAGCGCTTGCCAGCAAAAAAGGGGAACCGCGATCGCGAGTTCCCCTAGGCGCCTTTTGGCGGTCGAGACACAAGAGGCAGGGGGGGAGGAGTTATGGCCGCAAATGTCTCTGTATTTGGTATACCAGAGCGACGGCCTAGCTCAAATTGCTTTTGACAAAAATCAAGTTCAGTCTGTCGTTTTGACGCAATTCTTTCTAATTTTCTGTAGGAACAAAAGCTTGGTTCTACGCATCGAGCCTCGGCAATACCCAACGTTAGGGCGGAAACAGGAAAGGCGTCCTCCGACAGGAGAGGCCTTTTGCGTTCAGCTGAAGCCCTATGCCTAAAGTCCAGTCACCTGCCTAAAGTAGGCCCGATCGACTCGCTTTATGAACCCTGAAGCAAGCACGCCGCCGCACATGCGAGCGAGTAACCCAAAGGTCACGTCCTCGAGACATTAACGTCGGATTTGGCGCACTTGTCGATAATGATTACACAGAAATACTTCTGATCTGGAGAGTTTGCGGTCCCGCTTGGGATTAACTTCTCACGCGGCCTTTTTGAGACGAGGCCGCACGCGAAAGGTGCGGTGCTCGATGTAGTCGAGCACTTGCCCCGCGATGTCGGCGCCGGTCGTCTTTTCGATGCCCTCCAGCCCCGGCGAGGAGTTCACCTCCAGAAGGAGCGGGCCTTTTGATGAGCGTAAAATGTCGACGCCCGCGAACTTCAGGCCGAGCTTGTTGGCGGCCCTGATGGCGATTTTCCGCTCCTCGGCGGAAAGCTTCGTCGAGAAGGCAAATCCGCCCTTGTGCAGGTTCGCGCGGAAATCGTCCCCATTGGCGCGGCGCACCATGGCCGCGATAACCTTGCCGTCGAGCACGAGGCAGCGCAAATCCTGTCCCGCCGCCTCCGAGACGTACTGCTGAACGAGGAAGCTCGCTTCGGCATTTTGCAGAGCGTCTATGACAGACGCGGCGGACTTCCGGTTCTCGGCCAGCACCACGCCCTTGCCCTGGCTGCTTTGCAGGAGCTTGATGATCAGCGGTGGACCGCCCACCATCTTGATGAGGTCTTCGGTGTCGTGATGCGAGCTTGCGAATGCGGTGTCGGGCATCGGCAGCTTGTGCATCGCCATGAGCTGATGCGCGAACAGCTTGTCGCGGCTTTGCACGATGGATTGCGCCGAATTCAGCACATGCGCGCCGGTCATCTCGAACTGGCGCACGACGGCCGTGCCGTAGGCGGTGATCGACGCGCCGATCCTCGGGATCACAAAGTCGAAATCGCGCAACGTCTCGCCTTCATAATGAACAGCGCTCGCGATCGACTTGATATTCATGTAGCAGCGAAGCGTGTTGATCGGCTCGATCACGTGATCGCGCTTCTCCGCCTCCTCGATGAAACGCCTGTTCGAAAAGTTTCCGGGCTCCATCGTGAGAAGCGCGATGCGCAGCGAGCGCTTGACGGGCGCGGTGAGTTCCCGGTCGCCGTAAAGGTCGTAGCTCAGCTTGTCCTGGCGATATTCGGACCAGGGCAGAATGCTGGCGGATTGAGCTTCGAGCGCCGTGCGGCCCAGCAACATGCGATGAGCCATGGTATAGCGATTGGAAAGCGAGATCTCTATAGGCCATTCCCGGCCGCCGATCCGGATCGGCGTGTGAATGATATAGCGGTGCTCTGCCTGGCCGTTCGAGCTTCGAACATAGCGGCGGTCCACGATTTTCGCGGTGCACCAAACCTCGACCTCATTATGGTAATCGACGGGGTGAACCCCGAAGCGCACGCGCGGGGCGTCGATCGGGCCGAACGTCTCGATCGAGAACGCATGCAGCGCCGATGTCCTCGCGCCAGTATCGATTTTCGCTTTCAACGCGGGTAAGCCCAGCTGCGGAAGCGCGACCCATTCGCGCCAGCCCAAAACAAATGGCTCCATCAAACCTTCCCCGGGTCTCTCAAGTCCGTTGCAGACGATGTTCACTTGGCCGGCCCATGCAGGCTACTGCTGAAATTCGCTCAAGCTAACCCAGTGCCGGAAGCTCTTGTTCCGCGATCCGCAATTTTGTTGCGAAAGTTAAAGGAGAAACAATTCGAATCTGTGACAGTGGTGTGAAATCATTTTGCCGAAGCTCTTTGATTACTCCGAAGGGGTGACTAAAGGTGCATTTTTGCATTTCGAAGGCAAGACAAGTTTAGAAAACATAACGCAGATTTGTTCTACAACCAGAAATAATATTATTCGGGGCCGAGAACCTACCTGCGGTTGCCCAACCTCTCGCAGCCGCGCTCCCTTATATGCCGGCGACGCCCGCATCGAGCCTTTGTTTTGTGCGGCCTCCAACTTACACTTGACGAGCGTGCCCTTATTTGCAGGAGGATAGGCAGGCGGCAACTGCTTTTGGCGTGAAAGAGAGTCGCATTTTGCGGTGAGATTGCCATCTCGCCACAGGTTCTTACACATTTGATGCTGCACTGTGGTGCGGGCGCTCTTAAACATGGGCCAGAGGAGAGGCCATGGAGACTACGCTTCATATTCTCGTTGTCGACGATCATAAGGACATTCGAGACCTGCTCGCCAAGTTTCTGGTGAAGCACGGCATGCGGGTTACGACGGCGGCGGATGCCACGGAAGCCCGGCGCCAGCTCAAAGCGGGGGCGTTCGATCTGATTGTCCTGGATATCATGATGCCGGGCGAGGATGGCATTTCCCTTTGCCGCGCGTTGCGCGAAGGCGCTTCGCCGCCGCCGATCATCTTTCTCACCGCGGTCGCCGAGGATACCGATCGTATCATCGGCCTCGAACTCGGCGCCGACGACTACGTGACGAAACCTTTCAATCCGAGGGAACTTCTGGCGCGCATCCGCGCCGTAATCCGTCGCGCGCAAAGCATCCCGCAAAGCCGTGATGCCCCTGCGGGCGAAAGGCTGAAGTTCGGGCAGTTCGTTTTCGATTCCGACCGGCGCGAATTGATCGACGGCAAGGAGGTGGTCACCCCTCTCTCTTACGGAGAATATCTCCTCCTGCTGGCGTTTCTGCATCGCCCCAATATCGTGCTGACCCGCGATCAACTTCTCGATATCACCAGGGGGCGGGCCGCCAATCTGTTCGACCGGAGCATCGACAACCAGGTCAGCAGGCTGCGCCGAAAAATCGAGGAAGACCCCAAAGACCCCAAGATCATTCAGACGATCTGGGGCGGCGGATACAAGTTCGTCGGCGCGGTTGAACGCATATGATGCGTTTCTTGCCAACAAGCCTGAAGGGCCAGCTTATCCTGCTTGTCCTGATCGGGCTCCTGCTTTCGCAAGCAGCCGGCTTCGTATTCATCCTGAACGATCAGAAGTCCAGGATGAAGAGCGAGTGGCTGCATAACATTTTTACCCGGATCGCGACGGTCAGAGACGTCATCGAGTCAACGCCGGGCGACATTCACAACAAGATCCTGAAGACTTCCAGTTCCTGGGCTCTGAAGTTCTCCATAGACACGGAGCCAATCTCGCGCGCCAAGGAAGACATACCGGAAGCCGTTCAGCAGGTAATCGGAAGAGTTTTCGGTGATCGCGCCGATGAGGTCGATATAACGATTTTGCTGTCTTCGCCCGAGGAGCCCTATTGGGATGTCATGCTCGATGGCTTATGGCGAGACATAAGGCAAACATTTTCGGCCACGAACTCTCACCCTCCAACCCCCCCAGTAAGGCCAACTTACGCCAACGTTTCGGTTCCGCTGAAGAGCGGACTTTGGCTTAACGTATCTGTGACGCCGCGGGGCAGCGCGCCTCACGCTTCGCCATTGCTTGTCCAGTTCGCAACCATGGCGGCGATCTCGGCGCTGGGCATCGTGTTCGTGCTGAGCCGCCTGACCCAGCCCCTGAAAGAATTGGCGCAAGCTGCGGCGGCGTTGGGCCGGGGAGAGTCGACAGCCAAGCTCGAGGAAAAGGGGCCGCGCGAGGTGCTCGATACAATCCGGGCCTTCAACGACATGCAGGAAAGATTGAGCAGGTTCGTGCTTGACCGGACGAAGATGCTCGCCGCCCTCGGACATGACCTTCGGACGCCGATAACTACTCTAAGGCTTCGCGCCGAATTCATCGAGGATGACGAAATCAGGCAGAAGATCGAGGAGACGCTCGACGATATGCTCCAGATGGCGGAGGCGACGCTCTCTTTCGCAAAAGAGGAGGCGGCTCAGGAGAAGACCCGGCTTGTCGATGTGGGCGCCCTGATCTCGACCGTTTGCGCCGATCTGGCCGACACGGGTTTCCCCGTCGAATGCGCCGAACCCGGAAGCTTCACAATCCGCTGCCGCCGGGTGGGACTGAAACGCGCCTTGCGCAACATTCTCGAGAACGCGATGGCTTATGGCCGCCGGGCGCGCGTCTTTGTCGAGCACAGGCGCGGCGATGTTGCGATCCTGATCGATGACGATGGCCCGGGCATTCCCAGCCGCGATATGGAGAGGGTTTTCAGCCCGTTTGTGCGGCTTGAAAACTCCCGCAACACCGAAACCGGAGGCGTCGGCCTTGGACTTGCCATCGCAAGGTCCATCGTTCGCAGTCACGGCGGCGACATCACGCTCCAGAATCGCCCCGAAGGCGGCCTGAGGGTCACGATCACGCTGCCCGGCGTCACGGTCATCGAGACGCCCGATGCGTTCCCCAAAGACAAAGAGAGCGTCCCGGCCTGACGACCGCCCCCGTGCGTCGCACGTCGCACGCGGATCTAAAGCCTCGTGCGCGTAACCGGACGCGGGCCTCGCTAGGCTTTTCTGCAGGCGCATTGGACCTCACTTTCAGCCCCGGAATTGGCTTCCCGCTTGCGTTTGCGTTACGGATTTTTCTTGAGCGAGAATTGTACGAGAAAGCGCCTTGCCGGGAAGTTAACGAATAAGTACTTGATATTGCTATGAAATTTGTAGAACGGACGGCGCTCCCGGGCCGGCGGCTGGCCGGCTTCGGCGCGGTCGTGGTTAACAGGGGAATCCGGGATTATATTTAACGGACTTTTCAGAGCCCACTTAATACCAAAATTCCGGCATTAAATTCTATTTAATGGGGCGGTCGGCGCTAAAAAAGCTGTTTAATTTCAATGCGTTGGAGCCGCCTGTCTACGGCCGTCGTAGGCCTCGTTCTGCGCCGGATAAAGGCATGGTTAAGCCTAACAAAGCGTAAATTGGACCGGAAATAAATCAGCCGCGCTCCCGTTAACCGGTTTCAAATTAACACTCGGCGCCGCGAACGAACTGTTAACCACCCACACGAGGCATACGGCGGGCGATGCCGGACACTAATCCGGGTTGGCGCGGCGTCTCCCGTCCAAATGCACCAGGTTGCTCGGCTGGCCCTCAGCGGAATTCGAGATTGCGCTGCTGATCGCCCGTCCCAAATCGCCAACTTGATAGGGCTTGCGAACAAGGACATAGTCCTCGCCGAGCGAGGCGGCAACCTCGCTGTACGCGGTCACAAGAACGATAGGCATGCCGGGTTGGCGATCTCGGATAGCTTTTGCAAGGTCGATCCCGTCCATGCCGCCAGGCATCACAATATCGGTCACCACCAGCGAATAGGATGCCTGCTCAATGGCTTTCAACGCCGCGCGAGGGTTGCTGAGGGCGTGGACCTGATAGCCGAGCTCTTTCAGGTACAGAGAGCTTACCTCTAGAACGTCGAGATTGTCGTCCACCAGTAACGCGAGCCCCGTTCCTTGCACAGCATCCGGAGGCACATCCGCGTTACGCTCTATTGTTTCAGGCTGGCGCGGCAAAAAGAGCGTGACCCTCGTGCCCCGCCCCAATGTGCTGTCTACCGTAACGGTGCCGCCGGATTGATGTGCGAATCCATGAACTTGCGAGAGACCGAGGCCGGCCCCCTTAGCTGACCCCTTGGTGGTGAAAAAGGGATCAAACACCTTTGGCAGGATTTCCTCCGCGATTCCTGTCCCGCTATCAGCAACGGTTACGGATACAAAGTCGCCTTCGAGTTGAGCCTGGGTTTCGTCTCGCTTGAGCTGTCTATTCTCGGTGGTGATCGTGACCATCCCGCCCTCAGGCAAAGCATCGCGGGCATTGAGTATAATGTTGAGGAGGGCCAGATCCAGTTCGTTGACATCTGCGATGACGGGCCATGTTTCCGGCGGAATGTCGACCGCGAGTTTGATTCCGAGCCCCAGCGAGCCTTCGGTCATGTTTCTTACTGCATCGAGTCGGTCGCCTATCGCGGTCACAACGGGGTTCAAGCTTTGCCGGCGGGAAAACGTCAGCAATTGGCGCGTCAATGACTGGCCGCGCGTCACCGCCAGTTTGATTGCGTCAAGAGCGCGGCCCCCCTTCGGGTCTTCACCAATCAGCTTTTTAATCGTCTGGCTGAAGCCATCGATGACCATCAACATATTATTGATGTCGTGCGCCACCCCGCCCGTCAGTTGGCCGAGAGCCTGCATCCTTTGCGC
Source organism: uncultured Alphaproteobacteria bacterium (assembly GCA_963764115.1). Classification (GTDB taxonomy): domain Bacteria; phylum Pseudomonadota; class Alphaproteobacteria; order Rhizobiales; family Rhodomicrobiaceae; genus Rhodomicrobium. Next base: position 350,717 of record CAVXRT010000027.1, on the reverse strand, counting down.
GTGATCACTTTGTTCCTGCGCTTTTCGCAGGGCGATTTGCGACTCTCGTTTATCGGTGATGTCCCGGGTGATCTTCGCAAAGCCGACAAGAGCACCGGCCTCGTCCCGGATGGGATCCACGATGACACTCGCCCAAAAACGCTCTCCAGTCTTGCGAACACGCCACTCCTCCACCTCGAACCGCCCCTCGCTTGCCGCGATCTGGAGCGCCCGCATTGGTACGCCTGCGGCTTTGTCACGATCGGTGTAAAAGCGCGAAAAGTGCTGTCCGACAATTTCCTCGGCCGCATACCCTTTTATTCGTTCGGCGCCAGCGTTCCAGCTTGAAACGATTCCATTGGGGTCGAGCATGTAAAGGGCGTAATCGGTAATGCCTTCGACCATGAGGCGCAACTGGCGCTCACTTTCGCGAAGAGCCTCTTGCACGGCTTTTTTGTCACTGATGTCGCGTGTGATCTCCGCGTAGCCGATCAATCCGCCGTCGCTCTCCCTGATTGGGTGCACGGCGACCGACGCCCACAATCGGCTTCCATCCTTGCGAATGCGCCAGCCCTCAAATTCACACTGGCCCTCGCGCTCTGCGGTTTCGAGTACGCGCCAGGGAACTCCGTCCCGGCGTTCCTCCGGCGTAAAGAACCGAGAGGAATGCTGCCCGACGATTTCTTCGGCTGTATATCCTTGCATCCGTTCCGCGCCGGCATTCCAACTTGTGATGACCCCGCCGGGGTCCAACATGGTGATCGCATAGCCGGACACGGCCTCGACAAGCAGACGAAAGCGGCGCTCGCGTTCAAGCAAGGCTTCCCGCGCCGCCACGCGCTCTGTAATGTCCCGCATAATTTCGGCGAAACCGATGAGGGAGCCGGAATTGTCTCGCACCGGATGCAGAACAGATGACGCCAAGAACCGGCTGCCGTCCTTGCGCAGCCGCCATCCCTCGCCTTTCCAGAGTCCGTTCGAAACGGCGTTTTCCAAAATGCGGGCAGGAACGCCAGCCGAGCGGTCTTCGTCGGTGAAGAGGCGTGAAAAATGCTGGCCGACCACCGCCTCCGGGTGATAGCCCGTTACATTTTTCACGCCAAAGTTCCAGCTTGTTATGAAGCCTTCCGTGTCCAGCATGTAGATTGCGTGCTCGGTGAGAGACTCGATCAATAGCTCGAGTCGCTCGCTCTCAGGTAAACCGGATAAGGCTACGCTAACGCTTGTAGCTGTACTATTTTCTATTTTACTACTACTAGCACTCATGTAGCAAAACCGCCTTAGCTCTAGTTATGCGATGCTAAGAAGCCAATTAAGACTCAGAACCATCGAGCATAGGACTTACAAGGCGCCATTGCAACCATCTGTAACGGCCCCCGCGGCGGCTCATACCCCGGCAACCAGATCTATTTAGTTCGAACAGCAATCTTGATGCGGTCCCGAGACCGCAAAGGCATCTGCAGCCGCAACCAGGCAGCTCACGCTTGAGCATAAACTAATGTAATTTATGGTAATTACTTGTTTTTGCTGGTTTATTTCTGAGATATGGACAGCACGAAGACGACTTTCGCTCGCTTTTTCGATTCGTCCCTCCTGTCGGGCGCGAGGCTGGCATAAGCGTCACATGCCATAAGTGGCGGCGCTCACGTTTTAAAAAGCCTGGAGAGGACGTCATGTACCAGTTCGCCTATTCCGAGATCTGCGAAGAGTTGCCTTCACAAAATGTCCCGACGACCAGCAAGCTCTCGGACGCGATCGAACTGATCGAAGCGGTGCAGGGCGCGCCTTCCTCTCATGAGTGGCTTGGAGTTCTTTCGGACTTCCGGAAGCTGTGGCTCCTGATTATAGAAGATCTTCCCTTGTGCAGCCGTGAGGCGGCTGGGGAGCAGTCCCAGTTCTCCGGGATTGCCGACAGCGTCCTTCAGGAGATCGAGCGTTGCCGCTTCTACAAGCCTGAAATGCTCACGGGCACGTGGAGGGGAATGTGGCCCCAATGACATCGGAGCGTGCGTTTTCCCCCGAAAGCACCATCAGTTCGGATCAGCTGGCCGAGATTGAACGGACGCTTGGGGGAGGCTTGAAGGATCTGGCTTCGGAGCTCAGGCTTATCGACGCCACGGACTATGCGGCGTTCATCCGGATCGGCCATATGGCGAATTTGAGAAGCCTCGTGCAATCATCGGCCGAGCTTCATTTCAAGCCTGGAACGCTTGAGCTTGCAGAGGTCGGGGAAATAGAACTGGGGTGGTTGAAGCCGCCCCTCATAACTTTGCCGATGAAGTTTCGCCACGGCGGGGTTCGGGTGTATTTCCGCCTGCGCCTGGCGGCCCTCTCGGCCGCCGTGGAGGTCGAGTTGATCACGGTCGAAAATGGCGCTGGCGGGGACCTGAACCTTAAGCTTGAGGATGCGCTTCGGAAAGCCCGCATCGTCCGGACAACCCAGGCCACCGACTAGTACGCCCCGCGGGAAGTCCTGACCCCCATGCTGCGAGCGTCGACAGGACTTCCCGCGGATAAGGCGTACTAGCAACTTATTGATTCTAGTCCAGCTTATCCGAGGCAAGTTCGCTCGGGCGCTCGCGGCTATTGGGGTGCGAACTTGCCTCGGGCTGTACTAACTGCTGCGGTAGCGCCAGTGACAGACAGATCCCTCGCGGACGCATAGCCCCCGCAAGGCGGAGGCGGGCTGCGCACTTCAATCTTGTTCGCGCCACCCAATATCTCTTTGATCGGGCGGAAGGCGGGGGCCGCGAAGGAGGCGTTTGCAATGGGGCCGTTCCCCCACGAAGGCCCGCCGGCTGTCATATCGGATGACAATCCGATGGGGACCGACGGCTTTGAGTTTGTCGAATTTGCCCATCCGGAGCCAGAGAGCCTCGGAGCCGTCTTCGAGCTGATGGGGTTTGAGGCCGTTGCAAGGCATCGCTCCAAAAACGTGACCCTCTACCGGCAGGGCGGCGTGAATTACGTGGTCAACGCCGAGCCGGACAGCTTCGCCGCGCGTTTCGCAAAATCGCACGGGCCCTGCGCCTGCGCGATGGGCTTTCGCGTCGTGGACGCCGCGCACGCTCACAAGCGCGCTGTCGAGCTTGGCGCCAAGGCGGTTCCCGGCGCCGTCGGCCCGATGGAACTCAACATTCCGGCCATAGAAGGCATTGGCGGCGCGCTCATCTATTTTGTCGACCGTTATGGCGACAAGGGCTCGATCTGGGACGTGGATTTCCGCTGGACGGGCGCTCGCGACCCACAGCCCGAGGGCGCTGGCCTCTTTTACATCGATCACCTGACGCATAATGTTCAGCGTGGCCGCATGGACTGGTGGGCCCACTGGTACAAGCGCTTTTTCAACTTTCGCCAGATCCGCTATTTCGACATCGAAGGCAGGTTCACGGGCCTGTACTCGCGGGCCATGACCAGCCCGTGTAGCAAGATCCGCATCCCCATCAACGAAAGCGCGGACGAAAAAAGCCAGATCGAAGAATATCTGCGCGACTACAAAGGCGAGGGCATTCAGCACATCGCCTGCGGCTGCCGCAACATTTACGATACGGTTGCGAAGCTGAGGCAAGCGGGGCTGCCCTTCATGCCTCCGCCGCCCGCGACTTATTACGCAAGAGTTGACGAGCGCGTGCCGGGGCATGGCGAGTCTCTCGATAAGCTTGAACGGCTTGGCGTCCTGATCGACGGCGAGGGCGTCGCCGGTGGCGGCGAGACCAAGGTGCTTCTGCAAATCTTCTCGAAAACCGTGATCGGCCCGATCTTCTTCGAATTCATCGAAAGGAAGGGCGACGAGGGCTTCGGCGAAGGCAATTTCCGCGCCCTGTTCCAGTCCATCGAGGAGGATCAGATCCAGCGCGGCGTCTTGAAACCGGCTCTAGCGGAGTGATGCCCATGCCCGCCACGCCGGAAGGCTACATGCCGGGCTTCGGCAACGACTTCGAGACGGAGGCCCTGCCGGGCGCTTTGCCGGTCGGCCAGAACTCGCCGCAGCGCTGCGCCTATGGGCTTTACGCCGAGCAGCTTTCCGGCTCGCCCTTTACGGCGCCGCGCGGGAAAAACGAGCGCTCCTGGCTCTATCGCATCCGGCCCTCGGTGAGGCACACGAGCCGCTTCAAGAGCGCCGCCGTTCCGTTCTGGAAGACCGCGCCTTCGCCGCATGAAGCGGACCGGCCCATCGGTCAGCTCCGATGGGGACCGGTGCGGATTCCCGACGAGGCTCTGACCTTCGTCGACGGCGTGCGGACGATCACAACCGCCGGCGACGTGAACACACAGGCCGGCATGGCGGCGAGCCTCTATTTCGTAACGCAATCCATGGCGGGCGAATATTTTTACAATGCGGACGGCGAGCTGCTGGTCGTCCCCCAGTTGGGGCGGCTGAACTTCTTCACCGAGTTCGGACGCATCGGGATCGGCCCCGGCGAGATTTGCGTGATCCCGCGTGGCGTGAAGTTCAAGGTCGCGCTGGAGGACGGCCCCGCCCGCGGCTATCTCTGCGAGAACTATGGGGCGAAATTCACGCTCCCGAACCGAGGCCCGATCGGCGCAAACTGTCTGGCGAACCCGCGCGATTTCAAGACGCCCGTCGCCGCCTTCGAGGATAAGGCCGCACCCTGCCGCCTCACTGTCAAATGGTGCGGCAAGTTCTATTCCTGCGATCTCGATCACTCGCCGCTCGATGTGGTCGCCTGGCACGGCAATTATGCGCCCTACAAATACGATCTGAAGACCTTCGCCCCCATCGGCGCGCTTTTGTTCGACCACCCTGACCCGTCGATCTTCACGGTGCTGACCGCGCCTTCCGGCGAGGAAGGAACCGCCAATGTGGACTTCGTAATCTTCCCCGAGCGCTGGGCGGTGGCCGAGCACTCATTCCGTCCGCCCTGGTATCACATGAACATCATGAGCGAATTCATGGGGCTGGTCTGCGGACAGTACGAGGCGAAACCCGAAGGCTTTCTGCCCGGCGGAATATCGTTGCACAACTGCATGCTGCCGCACGGGCCGGACGCTCAGTCTTTCGAGCGCGCCTCCGAAGCCGAGCTTCGCCCCGTGAAGCTAACCGACACCTTGGCCTTTATGTTCGAGACGCGGTTCCCGCAGCATCTGACGCGCTATGCCGCCGAACTCGAAACGCTGCAGGAGGATTATCCCGAGTGCTGGGCCGGCCTGAAAAAGCGCTTCAACGGGCGGCCATGAGCGGCAGTAAGGAAATAGCCCCTCACACTGTCCCCCTCCCCGTGGGAGAGGGGACGATGTTGCAACGGTCGCGACCGGACTCCCTCTCCCAGGGGGAGAGGGCTGGGGTGAGGGGATGCTCTCCGAAATGAAGCTCGCGTCGCTCAAATCGGGCCGGGACGGCAAGCTCGCCATAGTGTCGCGCGACCTGACGCACGCCGTTCTCGCAACGGACATTGCGCCCACCCTGCAGGCGGCGCTCGACGATTGGGCGCGCGTTGCGCGTCGGCTCGTGGTCCTCGCGGAACGGCTCGAAGCACGGCAGGTTGACTTCTTTCCGTTCCACGAAGCCGATTGCGCGGCGCCTTTGCCCCGCGCCTATCAGTGGGCCGACGGCTCCGCTTACGTGAACCATGTCGCGCTTGTGAGAAAAGCGCGTGGCGCGGAGATGCCCGCCTCTTTCTGGACCGATCCGCTAATGTACCAGGGCGGCTCGGACGCCTTTCTCGGCCCGCGCGATCCGATCCCGCTTCCAGGCGATGAAAGCCTTGGCCTCGATCTCGAAGCAGAGCTTGCCGTCGTGACGGATGACGTGCCGATGGGCGTCACGCCCGAGGCGGCGCGGTTGCATATCCGCCTTGTGATGCTCGCCAACGACGTCACGCTGCGCGGGCTTGTGGCGCCTGAGCTTGCGAAGGGTTTCGGCTTCTTCCAGTCGAAACCGCCGACGGCCTTCTCGCCGGTTGCCGTGACGCCGGATGAGCTGGGCGCCGCCTGGGGTCGCGGGAAGCTGCGCCTCCCGCTCCTCTCTTTTGTGAACGGCGCGCCCCTCGGCAGGCCGGACGCGGGGGTGGACATGACCTTCGATTTCGGCACGCTGATCGCGCATGCGGCGCGAACCCGCCCGCTTTCGGCAGGCTCGATCATCGGCTCGGGCACGGTTTCCAACCGCGGCGCGGATGGAGGGCCGGGAAAACCGATTTCCGAGGGCGGGGCTGGTTACTCCTGCCTTGCCGAACAACGGGTGGTCGAAACGCTGGTTTATGGCGAGGCGCGAACACCGTTCCTGAAACTCGGCGACACCGTTCGCATCGAAATGCTGGACGGTGACGGCGCTTCGATCCTCGGCGCCATTGAGCAGACGGTCACGGCGCAGCCCTGAGCGCTTTTCCTTTAGCGCGGAAGTAGTGGAGGTCGCCTCGCGCGAAAACGCCATCGCCTTCGGCAAGCTCATGGGCCTCGATATCGCGCGCGCCGCGCAGGCGGTCGTAGACCGGCCCGAAATCCTGGTAGCAGTCCTCAAGCAGCTTCTCGAAGCTTTCGATGACGAAGTAGGTCTGCTGAAAGTCGTCGATGATATATTTCGTTCGCATGACGCGCTCGAGGTCGAACGCTATGCGGTTTGGCGAGCTATCCTGCAGAGAGAAGATCGTCTCGGCGGGGGAGGACATGACGCCAGCCCCGAAAATCCGCAGACCGTCCGCGGTTTGGATCAGCCCGAACTCGACTGTGTACCAATAGAGGCGCGCGAGATTGTGCAACTGGCCGCGCTCCATGGCGCGCGCGCCACCCTTGCCGTAGGCTTCAAGGAAATCGGCATAGACCGGGTTCGCGAGCAAGGGCACATGGCCGAAGACATCATGAAAGATGTCTGGCTCCTCCAGGTAATCTAACTCGCGCTCCGGACGGATGAACGCGGCGGCTGGGAAGCGGCGATTCGCCAGATGATCGAAGAAAGGGTCATCCGGAATCAGTCCCGCGACCGGGACAATGCGCCAGCCCGTGATGGCCGCTAGGCGCTGGCTGAGATCGGCAAAGTCGGGCATGCCCGAGCGCGAAAGCTCAAGCTTCTTCATGGCCGCAAGCGCCTCTTCGCAGGCACGGCCTGGAAGCAACGCCGATTGGCGCGCGAAAAGCCGGTTCCAGCGGTCGTGCTCCGCAGCGGTATAGGAAGGCCAATTCTGGGCGATCGTCCAATCCGCATTGCGGGGGGCGGATGCATACCGGTTCTTCTCTACCGGTCCGGTTGCCTCGGCGCTTGCTTCGAGCAGCATGGTTCACCTGAGCGGTGTAGGCAGGAAACTCTTCCCGCCATTAGTCAGCGGGCTACTGAAAAAGTATGAGGTCTTGGCTTCATCCTTTGACAATGGACAACATCGTTTTTCAGCAGCCTGTTAGTGCGTATAACCCCGATCTCAGAAAACAGTTTCGTGACTTGAATTGACCCATGATCGGCTCTTATTCAGGTCCTAAAGCAGGCTCCGCCGGTCTGGTCAACGGATCGTCATCCCGGCCAGAGCGAAGCGCGAGCCGGGATCGTTCCAAACTCAGGTCAGTGTGTTTTACGATCCCGTGTCTGCAGCACGCCGCTCCGCGGCTAGCGCCGCGCACGGGTGACGCTGGGGCGATGCTTTAGCGGACCGGCAAACCCTGCTCAGTTCCGCAGACGAGTGCGGCATCCAGTTTCTCAAGGGGCCTTTGTGTCAGACTTGTTTCACAGCTACGAGCCTCGGCAAGGCCATCGCTTGCCTCACGACCCGTTCAACATGATCGTCGGGCCGCGTCCCATCGGCTGGGTTTCGACTCGCAGCCCTTCAGGCGCCCTCAATCTGGCGCCGTATAGCTTTTTCAACGCCTTCAATTACAAGCCGCCCATCGTTGGCTTTTCCAGCGTTGGCTACAAAGATTCGGTGCGCAATGTGGAAGAGACTGGCGAGTTTGCCTGGAATCTGGTGACGCGTTCCCTGGCGGAGGCCATGAATCAGACCTCAGCGCCGCTGCCTCCCGAAGTCAGCGAGTTCGACTTCGCTGGACTGACGCCCATCGAATCAAAGTTGATCTCAATCCCTCGCGTAGCTGAAAGTCCCGTCAGCTTCGAATGCCGATGCACTCAGATCATCCAACTGCTTACAGCTAAGGGTGAGAAGGTACCGACTTGGCTGGTTCTCGGTGAGGTGATCATGGTGCATATAGCTCATTCACTACTAAAAAATGGAATCTATGATACCGCCGCCGCTGGTCATGTGCTGCGCGGCGGGGGACCGAGTGACTATTTCACTATAGGTCCAGAACAGTTGTTTCAGATGAAGCGTCCGAACTGACATTTCTCCAGTCCAGTTAATAAATCATTAACCAAATAACATCAACGTCTTATCCGTAGCGCTGAAGCCTGCCCTCGCTTATGCGCTGCAGTTCTACCTTCCGGAACGGCACCCCCCGGCGCCATCCGGAAGGTAAACACCTCCTGAGCCAGTCAGCCGACTGCATTCTTGAGCGTGGCGCTGCTGGCAATTTCCTCCTCCATAGCCAGTTCAGCCTTCAGGCTTTCTATATCGCGATAGATCGAGGCCATAGCCAGTGTGCGGCCGCCGCGCCTATAGCGGACAGCGCAGTCCTTGCTTGCGATATCGCCATCGATGACCAGATCATCCCATTTCTCAGCATGACCGACATAGTTGATTGGAACATCGTAGTGCTGGCTCCAGAAAAAGGGCACGGCGTCGAACTTCTCATGGGCGCCGAGGATGTTCAGCGCGGCTGTCTGCCCCTGGCGCTCGGCAACGACCCAGTGCTCGACGCGGATGTTCTCGCCGCTATAAGGGTCAGGCCAGCGCGCGATGTCGCCAGCGGCGAAAACCCCGGGCGCGCTCGTTTCCAGGTAAGCGTTCACGGCGACGCCGCGGTCGATCGCGAGCCCTGCTTTCTGCGCCAGCTCGATTCGGGGGCGGACGCCTACGCCTGCGACGATGAGGTCTCCTTCAAGCGCGCCGCCGCTTTTGAGCTTCACTTTCCTGCCCTCGATTGCGCTGACCGTCTCCCCGAGGTGGAAAATCACGCCATGCTCTTCGTGCAAACGGAGCACGAAGTCGCCGAGCTGCGGACCGAGAATGCGTTCCATTGGCAGCGACTCAGGCGCCACCACATGAACTTCCAGCCCGCGCTTGCGCAACGACGCCGCAACCTCCAAACCGATGAAGCTCGCGCCGATGACGACAGCCCGGCCCGAGGTTTTGGCGCGGTCGATGATAGCCTGGCAATCGGCAAGCGAGCGCAGAGTGTAAACATGCGGCTCGTTGAAGCCGGGAATCGGCAAGCGAATCGGCTCCGCGCCGGTTGCAAGGAGAAGGCGGTCGTAAGGCAAGGTCTCCCCGCCGCCGAGCGTGACCTGACGCCCGCGGGTGTCTATGCCCGTCACCGCCTCGCCGAGTCGCAAATCGATGCCATTTTCTGTGTAGAAGCTGTCGGGCCGCAACGGCACCCACTCTTCGGGCGCTGTGCCAGCAAGATAGTCCTTGGAGAGGTTCGGTCGGTCGACGGGCGCGGCGGCTTCGCTGCTCACCATCACGATGCTGCCCTGATAGGCGCGCCGCCTCAGCATTTCGGCGGCTGCGAAACCCGCGGCCCCGCCGCCGACGATCACGATCCGGTCCGGCGCTTTGCCTGAAGCCACGGCGAACGGTTCCGGTTTAGGCGGCGTCCGCTTCTCTTTGACGAAGACCTTGCCGTCCCGCTCCTCCACGGACCAGCAGCCGATCGGGCTGAAGGCCGGGGTGCGAGTGGCTTCGCCCGTCCGCAAGTCGAAAGCCGCGTGATGCCAGGGGCAGCGAATGGCATCGTTCACGACAAGGCCGTCGGCGAGCGGGGCATGGTAATGGGAACAGTGAGCGCCAACGGCGAAAATCTCGTTCCCGCGGCGGACCAGCAAGACCTCCTCGCCGCCGCAATGGCCAGCCACCTTGCCGCCATCCTCGAGCTCAGCGAGCGAGATCCCTTGCGTGAGATCAGGACCATGAGGTGTTTGTTCCTGCGACATCGTCTCTCTCCCTTGCAATTAACATTTAGGACGTTGCAAAGTTAGATGGCTACCCATCCGCAAGAACACCAGCGTCAAGGCTTGAGCCCATGAGGCGAAGCGCCGGAATACTTATGTATCAATACAGCGCGGGCGAGTTGCTTGTGCTCCTCGTGCACCCCGGCGGACCGCTCTGGGCGAAGAAAGATCTTGGAAGCTGGTCCATCCCCAAGGGTGAGTATGCGCAGGACGAAGATCCTCTCAAAGCCGCTATCAGGGAATTTCAGGAAGAGACCGGCGGCCAGGTGCACGGACCGTTCCTTGCGCTGGGAGAAGTCACCCAATCCAACCGGAAGATCGTGAGCGCCTGGGCGGTCGAGGGCGGTTTCGATCCGAAGACGTTCAAGTCCAACCTCTGCGAGATTGAATGGCCGCCCAAAAGCGGCAGAAAACAGCTCATTCCGGAAGCCGATCGCGCCGAGTGGTTTTCCCTTGAAGAGGCGCGCAGGAAAATCCTGGCTGCACAACGTGCCTTCCTGGACCGCCTCGAACGCGCGATCAAGTCTGACTGACTGCGACCGCGTATTCCCGCGCATCCGCCAGGATGCCGATCACCTCGTCATCGCTGACTTGGCGGAAGTCCTCGTAATAGAGCCCGATGGCATAGAAGGGTTCGTGCGATTGCAGGCAAACAATCTCGTCGGGCAGTCCGCTCAGCTCCTCGAGCGTGCTCGTTGGCGCTACGGGAACGGCAAGCACGAGCTTCCTGGGCTTCCGCTCGCGGATGGCTTCGAGCGCGGCGCGCGTGGTTGCGCCAGTGGCGATCCCGTCGTCGACAACGATGACAACGCGATCCCGGACATCCGAGCGGGGATGGCCGGCGAGGTAGAGTTCGCGGCGGCGGTCGATCTCGGACAACTCCGCCTTGCAAACTTCTTGGAATTCCTCCTCGGAAATCCCTGTCGCGGCAATGATGTCTTCATTGCGAATGATATGCGGGTCACGGCCATCGACCACCGCGCCCATCGCCAGCTCCGGCTGAAATGGCACGCCGATCTTCCGAACGAGGACAAGATCGAGGGGAGCGTTCAGCGCTTCGGCGATCTCCGCCGCGACCACCACTCCGCCTCTCGGAAGGGCAAGAACAACCGGCGCATCGCTCTTATAATGAGCAAGCTCCTGAGCAAGTCTCCGGCCAGCGTCGCGTCGATCCCTGTAAATCATGGCCGCCTGCCTTTTCTACCGGGTCTCGGCCCCGAGGTGACGCTCGAACCAATCCGCGGCATGTTCGATAACCCGCTCCAAGGCGCCAGGCTCGCTGAAGAGGTGCGTTGCGCCAGCGATAATCTCGATGGCTTTCGGATCGTGCAACGCAGAAAACGCTTCTTCGTTCAAGGCTATGACAGGAGTATCCACGCTGCCGACGATAAGAAGCGTCGCCGCGCGCACTCTCGGCAAGTCAGCCATCGCAAGATCGGGACGGCCTCCGCGCGACACCACCGCTTCCACCCGAGTCCCAAGCTCGGCCGCCGCCATGAGCGCAGCCGCAGCCCCCGTGCTGGCCCCGAACAGGCCGAGATGCAAGCCTCCCGTCTCCCGCTCCTCATCAAGCCAGCGAATGGCGTGCACAAGCCGGTCAGCGAGGAGGCGGATGTCGAAAACATTGCGGCGGTCGCTCTCCTCTTGGGCGGTCAAGAGATCGAAGAGGAGCGTCGCCATGCCCCTTGCGTTCAAGGCGCCCGCGACCTGCATATTGCGGGGGCTCAACCGGCTTGACCCGCTTCCGTGGGCGAAAACGATGAGCGCATTCGCGCGTTCGGGCCAAACGAGAGTTCCACGCAGGCCGTACGGCTCGATTATGATGCGTGCCTCAGTCATGCACACCCGGTCGGAGCCACCCCAACTATTGAAGCGCTTGTGCATTAATACTATTAAGATGCCCGCGTTGATGAGATTGACGAATATCAATTAGGGACAGGAGCCCGCGGCTACGGTTCTTGCATGAACTATTCGGAATCCAAGAGTGAGCGCAGCCTGGGGCTTAGGGTTCCCGGCGTGGAAGAAAAAGTCGCCTTTCTTAGCGACCCCCACTCTTACGATCCCTCTTTCCGGCAGATCGATGTTCGCGAAACCCACATGTCATGGGTGTTCCTGACCGATGGGCTTGCCTTCAAGCTCAAGAAGCCGGTCCGCTTTCCCTATCTCGACTTCACGACCATTGAGAAGCGTGCGGCGGCGTCTCGTGCAGAGGTTGCGCTGAACAGGCGCCTCGCCTCGGACGTCTTAATCTATGCCGTTCCGTTGTGCGTCTCACCCGCCGGTCTCTCCGTCGGCAAAGGGGCCGGGGTCGTAGACTGGCTTGTGAAGATGCGCCCCCTCGATCAAAACCGGATGCTCGATCATCTCATCGCCTCGCAAGCAAAGAGGCCCTTTTCGTTGAACGCCTGGAGCGGCGGCGCATCGTGGACGGGCATGGCGACCTTCGCCCGGAACACATCTGGCTTGGCGACGAGATCAAGATTATCGACTGCCTGGAGTTCAATGCGCGGCTGCGCGTGCTGGACCCTCTGGAGGAGATCGCCTACCTCGATCTTGAGTGCGAGCACCTCGGCATGATGGGCGTCGGCGAAATTGTCTGGCGCCGCATCTCGCAAGCGTTGCGCGATCAGCCGCCGCAGTCGCTTTTTCACTTCTATCGGTGTTATCGGGCCATGCTGCGCGCGCGGCTATCGATCGCGCATCTGCTGGCGCCCAAGCCGCGCACGCCTGAAAAGTGGTGGCCGCAAGCGCCTTCGTATCTGCGGCTCGCGGCGGCGGATGCGCGACATCTGGAAGCCGCGCTTAGAACACCAAGAGATCGGAAAGCCCCTCATTTTCATGCAAGCGCCGGATGGCCTCGGCCAGAAGCGGCGCGCAAGTCAGAGCGGTGATCTTGTTCGCCATCGGCCCCGGCATCACACGCGGCGGCTGCACGCTGTCCGTGACGATCAACCCATCGAGCGCCGGGTTCATGACCGCTTTCTCGGAGCCTTCCGCGAACAGCCCGTGAGCGACGAGCACCAGCACGCGCTCAGCCCCAGCCCGCTTGGCGGCTTCCGCCGCTCGCACCAAAGTGGCGCCCGAGCTTATCATGTCATCGATGATCAAGGCCGTTTTGCCCTTCACATCGCCGACAAAGAGCTCGCCGGAAATGACGCCTCCGCTACGGTGCTTCTCCGCGAAGGCGCTTCCGATCGAGCGTTTGAGCACGTCTTCCAGCGCCTTCCGAAACAGCTCGGCCCGCTTGGCGCCCCCCGTATCAGGAGAGACGACGCAAATTTCGCCAACGGCCATTGACTTGACGTGCCCGACGAAAATCGGAGCTGCGTTCAACGCCACGGTGCGGCAACGAAAGGCGTTTTCGAAAGCCGCCGGATTGTGGACCTCCAAGGCGACGACGGCGTCGGTCCCGACAGCTTCGAACATGGCGGCGACATAGCGCGTGATGACGGGATCAAGGCTCTTCGTGCGCCGGTCCTTGCGGGCGTAACAGAGATAAGGGGCAACGGCAGTTACGCTGCTCGCTCCGGCATCCTTCAGCGCGCCGATGAAGAACAGGAGCCGGCAGAGTTTGTCATTCGCACTTTGGTTCGGGCCGCCATTCAGACTATGGATGACATAGACATCCGCGCCGGCGACACTTTCGAGCGGTCTCGCCTTATGCTCTCCATCCTCAAACTCGCGTTCCTCGTGGTGCGCGACAGGCAGGCCCAAATGCGCGGCAACGGAATTACCAAGGGAAGTGCTTCCCTTAAGTGCGAAGAGTTTGACAGCTACCCCTTGCATCCCGGCTCTTTCCGCTCGTGACCTGCCCATAATAAAGCAATTCAACCCGACGGCGCAAATCGGGTGCTACTCTACTAAAGCGTCGTGCGCCTGATCGGACGCGTGCCTCGATACGCTTTTCTGCAGGCACATTGGACCTCACTTCGATCCCCGGATTGGCTTCCCGCTTGCGTTTACGTCACGGATTTGTCTTGAGTGGGCATCCTAGGAGAAAGCGTCTTGCCGGGAGGTTAATGAAATAAGCCGTTGAAATTGCTAAGAAATATTCCATAAGCAGCGCACGCGCCGGCTGACTTCGGCGCGGCCATGGTTAACACGGAAATCCGAGATTATATTTAACGGACTTTTCAGAGCCCACTTAATGCCAAAATTCCGGCATTAAATTCTATTTAATGGGGGCCGGATAAGACGGAAACCCATTCAATTTCAATGAGTTAGAACCGCTTCTTACTAGCCGGCCCGTAGGCGCGAGCCGCCTCGCTTCACGCTACATCAACCTTAATGAGGTGTAAATCGGACCAAAAGTAAATCGGCTGCGCTTCCGTTAACCAGTTTCAAATTAACACTCGGCGCTGCGAACGAAGCGTTAACCCCGATGCATGGGGCGGGCGCCGTCGGAGATGGCGGGCGCCAGAAGGGCGAGACGCACTCTCCTGCATTTCAATCGGACGCGGGCGCGCGGTTGAGCTTGCGTTGCGTCGCTACGGCTCCGACTCTCCGCAAGCCGCCGTAATGCAAAATATTCTTGCACTGTGACGATGAACTTTGTTAAATTAAGCAATTATATTTTTGTTTTTTGTTAAATAGGTGGACATTGCGTGCCGCGCTTTAACAGCTTTTCGCAAGCTAATTCCAAGACCTTACCCGGGAATAAAGCGCCACAGCGCTTGATGGCAAAGACAAGGATCGTGACGTGATGGGCTATAATGCCTTTGACTTCAGCGGCTTGCGGCAAAAGCCCCTAAGCGGCGACCCTCATAGGGCGCATCCGGTAATGGCTCCGGTCGCATGGGTTCTCGCTCTTCTTGCCGGCGCGGCGTTTTGGGTCGCTGTTTTCAGAGTTGTCTTTTAGATTCTTCATGGGAAAACGGTTCAGGCCCTGGAAAGTGCGTCCCACGTCTATTAGCGGAGGCGATCTTTTCCGGTCTCCCAGCAAGCGAGAGCGCCATCGGCGCGCGCTTTTAGATAGCCCAGAGATTTTCCCCGCAATTAAGCTGTATGTCCCGGGGCCGACCTTGCGATCCTGCACGGGAAAGGGATGCCGCGGCTTTTTTGCGCGTTGGGCGCTTATCTTCGCGATCTCTTCGAGTTGCCCGTGATACGAAAGCGGCCCCGCAGAATGAACGTAACCCGCGCAAAGTGTGGCGGTATGAACCAGTCTTGCGCGATCACTCCATCATGGCAGGGCAGTTGGCGCAGCGCGCCCCGCTCTCGCAGCTTGGCGCATCGTTGCTTCCGCCCTTGGCAGGCGAGGCGATCAGCGAAAGCTGCTTTGTCAGATCGCCGCTGCCGCAGGCCGGGCAGGCCGGAGTTTCCGACGAGCGGACCAGCGTCTCGAACTCGTGGCCGCAGTTCTTGCAATCGTAACCGTAGATCGGCATGGCAAAGCCCCCATCGTTCCAAAACGGAATAGAAGTGCGTCAGAAATCCCGCGCGCGCAAGAGCCGCCAACGCCTCATCCGCTGGGGGGACACGTTTGAGTGAGCCAGCGAAGGCGCTTGTCAATTCGCCTCATAGAGAGTACTGATAAAAACCGAATTTTATCACTCGTCAGGCCGCATCTTAGATGACAGCCCACCCCGCCGAAGACACGCGAAACCGCATCCTGACCGAGGCGGAGAGGCTGTTCCGGCATTTCGGCTACTCGAAAACAACCGTGGCCGATATTGCGGAGGCCTGCCGAATGTCCTCTGCGAATGTCTATCGCTTCTTCGCGTCCAAATCCCAGATCAACGAGGCGATTTGCGACCGCATCATCTCCGACCTCGAAGGGCAGCTGCATCGGATCGCCACTGCAAATCTGCCAGCCGCCGACCGGCTGAAACAGTTCATAGCCCTTGTCGCACGCCACACGGTCGAAACCTACGTGCAGGAGAAGAAGGTGCACGAAATGGTCGTGGTTGCGATGGAAGAACAGTGGAGCTCGATCCAGCGCCATCTCCAGGTGTCAACCGCGATACTGGCGGATATCATCGCGAGCGGCATCGCATCCGGCGAGTTCAAGCCGCAAGACCCTTACCGCGCCGCCAAATGCGCCCACGCCGCCATGGCGGCGTTCAAGCATCCGGTCTTGGTTGCGCAGTGCCGCAACGAGCCGGACATGGCTTCTCCTGAAGAAATGGCCGCATTCATCCTGTCAGCCTTGAAAGCGTAGAATCTCGAAAGAAGGAAAACGATGTCATGCGCCTGATATCTGATAAAAGTCAAATTTCATCACTTCTCAGTATTGTGACGGTCTTACTCGTTCCTCTGGCTCTCGCTGCGTGCGACGAGCCCAAGGCGGCGCAAGAGCCGATTCGGCCCGTCAAGGCCTTCGTGATCCCTGCGCCTCAGGCGGAGCGGACCCTTACTTACTCCGGCGTGATCGCGCCTCGCATCGAGAGTCAGCTTGGCTTCCGCGTGGCCGGAAAGATCATGGAACGCTTCGTCAACGCCGGCGACCGCGTCTCGGCGGGCCAGCGGATCGCGCGGCTCGACGAACAGGATCTGAAGCTCGTCGAGAACAGCGCGCGCGCTGCGGTCGCCGCCGCGAAAACGAGAGCCGCCGTCGCAAAGGACGCCCTCGACCGGGCGAACCACCTTCTCCCGAACGGCTTCATCGCCAAGGCGGTCGTGGACCAGCGCCAACTTGAGTTCGACTCGGCGCAGGCGGCGCTCCGCTCGGCGGAAGATCAGCTCAACCAGGCCGTCAACGCTACGGGCTACGCGCTCCTCATCGCCGACAAGGATGGGGTCGTGACCTCGGTGCGCGCCGAGCCGGGTCAGGTCGTGAGCGCGGGACAACCTGTCATCTCGCTCGCCCTCACCAAAGACGTCGAAGTCTCCGTCGCAGTGCCCGAGCATGAGATCGTGAGGCTGAAGGCGGGCGACCCTGCCGACGTCGCGCTCTGGGCCGCTCCCAGCGTTAACAGTGCGGGCAAAATCCGTGAAATCGCAAGCGCTGCCGACGCCGCATCGCGCACCTACGCCGTGCGCGTGACCGTAGCCCATCCCGTGCCGGAAATGCGGCTTGGCATGACCACCTCGGTCAGCTTCACCGTAGCCCAGGATAAGCCGCCCCTGATCGTGCCGATGGCGGCGTTCACGGAAGAGAATGGCCGCACCGTCGCCTACGTCGCCGCCAAGGACCGGCAAACCGTCAGCCGCCGCGAAGTAAGCCTGGACGGCGTGGCCGAGGAGGGCGTCAAGGTGAAATCCGGCCTCGTGCCCGGTGAGATCGTCGTAACCGGCGGCGTCCAGTTCCTGAAAGACGGCAGGAGAGTGCGCCTGCCGAAAGAAGTTCTGACGGCGGTCGCAGACAGCAGCGCCAGGGTGCGCTGAGCCCTTTACTCATAGGGAGCGGAGGCGACCATGGACGCCAAGCCAAACAACGAGGACGGTGGATTCAACCTCTCGCGATGGGCGATAGAGCACACCAACCTCACGCGCTTTCTGCTCGTTCTGATCCTGGCGGCGGGGCTCTTCGCACTCAAGAACCTCGGACAGAAGGAAGACCCGGATTTCACCTTCCGCGTCATGGTCTTGCAGGTGATGTGGCCCGGCGCATCGGTGCATGAGATTCAGGAGCAGGTTGTCGATAAGATCGAGCGGAAGATTCAGGAAACGCCACAGCTCGATTATGTGCAGTCCTACGCTCACCCCGGCAGCGCGGTTATCTTCGTGTACCTGCGCGGAGAGGCGCGCGGACGCGAAGTCAGCGATGCCTTCTATCAGGTGCGCAAGAAGGTCGGCGACATCCAGAATACATTCCCCGAAGGCGTGGTCGGGCCGTTCTTCAACGACGAGTTCGGCGACACCTATCTCGCGCTCTACGCCATCGAAGGGGCCGGCTTCACCTATCCCGAGCTTCGGGATTTCGCGAGAGATGCGCGCGACATCCTCTTGCGAGTTCCGGGCGTGGGCAAGGTGGACCTGCTGGGCGTGCAGGACGAGAAGGTTTATGTCGAGATCCCGTCGCGCGCGCTGGCCGAGCGCGGCATCACCGTCCCAGATATTCAGGCGGCGCTCGCGGGCCAGAATGCGCAAGCCCCGGCGGGCACGGTCGAGACCGCGGATCGTTCCGTGCGCCTTGATGTTCAAGGATCGATCCTGACTGTCGACCAGATCCGCGATCTTCGCATCAGGGCGGGCGCGCAAACAATCCGGCTTGGCGACATCGCCAGCGTGAAGCGCGGCACTGAAGATCCGCCCGTCTCCAAGATCCGCCATAACGGCAAGGAAAGCGTCGTGCTCGGCGTTGTCATGGCGAAGGGCTTCAATGTCGTCAGGGTCGGCAAGGAACTGGAAGGCGCGCTCGCCCAAATCCACAACGATCTGCCGATTGGCATTGAATTCAGCAAGATTTCCGATCAGCCCGCCGTCGTCACCAAGGCTATCGGCGAGTTCCTGAAGGCGCTTGGCGAGGCGCTCCTGATCGTGCTCGCCGTTTCGCTCCTTTCGCTCGGCTGGCGCGCGGGCGTCGTAGTGGCGCTGACCATCCCGCTTGTTCTCGCGGCGACGTTCACGGTGATGGACATCATCGGCATCGACCTGCAGCGCATTTCGCTCGGCGCGCTCATCGTGGCGCTCGGCCTGCTCGTGGATGACGCCATGATCGCGGTCGAAATGATGGAGCGGAAGCTCGACGAAGGCTTCGGCAAGCTCCCCGCCGCGTCCTTCGCCTACACCTCGACGGCGTTCCCAATGCTGACCGGCACGCTGATCACGACAGCGGGCTTCATCCCGGTTGGCTTCGCGGCGAGCACGTCCGGCGAATATGTAAACTCGCTCTTCTGGGTGGTTGGCCTTTCGCTTGTGATTTCGTGGTTCGCCGCGGTCTATTTCACGCCGTGGCTCGGCTACACGCTCTTGAAACAACGCCCCGCGCCGGAAGGCGGACATCGCGACGTCTACGATACACCGATCTATCGCAGGCTGCGCGCCTCGATCTCCTGGTGCGTGCGGCGCAGGAAGACAGTGATCGTCTTCACCGTGCTGGTCTTCGCGGCAGCAGGCGCGGGCTTCAAATTCATCCCGCAACAATTCTTCCCGACGTCGGATCGGCCGGAAATCCTCATCGACCTGTGGCTGCCGGAAGGCGCGTCCTACCAGGAAACCGAAACGCAGGCGAAACGCCTGGAGCAGCGCTTGCTTGCGGACAAGGACGTTGGGTCTTTCACCGCGTTTGTCGGCGATGGCATCCCGCGCTTCTTCCTTCCGCTCGATCAGCAGCTCAAGACGCAGAATTTCGTGCAATTCCTAGTGCTGCCGAAAGATGTCGCGCAGCGCGACGCCATCGTCGAGCGCACGCGGGCGCTCCTCGCGAACGATTTCCCCGGCGTGCGCTTCAAAACGGAGCGCCTGTTCCTCGGGCCGCCCGTGGGCTGGGCGATTCAGCTTCGCGTGCAGGGTCCGGATCGCGACGAGGTTCGCCGCATCGCCGATGAGGTCAGCAAGACCGCCGCCGCGCATCCGCAGGTGTTCAACGTGCATGACAACTGGCACGAGCCCGCGCCCGCGCTGAAGCTCGACATCGATCAGGACAGGGCGCGGGCGATTGGCGTGACCTCGGCAGCCATCCGGCAAGCGCTTCATGCCTCGCTATCCGGCCGCACGCTCGCCGAGTTCCGCGAGAAGGATCAGACCATCGGCGTTGTGCTGCGCGAGCCGGGCGACGAGCGAAACCTTATGACGGCGGTCGAAAACGCCTACGTGAAGACTGCTTCCGGCGCGGCTGTGCCGGTTTCGCAGGTAGCGAAAGTCCGGCCGGTTTTCGAGCCGGGCGTGGAATGGCGGCGCGACCGGCTGCCAACGATCACCGTTCAAGGGCTCATCCCCGATGGCATCCAATCGCCAGACGTAACCAAGGCGATCTACAAGCAACTTGAGCCTCTGCGGAACAGCCTGCCGCTCGGCTACCACATAGAAATGCAGGGCGCGGTCGAGGAGTCCGCGAAGGGGCAAGCCTCCATCGCCGCGAAGGCGCCGATCCTCGGCATCATCATTCTGGTGTTGCTGATGGTGCAGCTGCAAAGCTTCCCGCACACGCTGCTGGTGCTCTCCACGGCGCCGCTCGGCATCATCGGGGCGGCGTGCGCGCTCTTGATTTTCCAGGCCCCGTTCGGCTTCGTCGCCATCCTCGGCGTGATCGCGCTCGCAGGCATCATCATGCGAAACACCGTCATCCTGGTCGACCAGATCGAGCAGGACATGGACAGCGGCATCGACGCCTATAACGCCATCGTCGGGTCGGCCGTCCGGCGCTTCAGGCCGATCATGCTGACGGCGGCTGCGGCAGTTCTTGCGCTGATCCCGCTCGCCGAGTCGTCATTCTGGGGACCGATGGCGCTCGCGATGATGGGCGGGATTTTGGCGGCGACGGTTCTAACGATGACGTTTCTGCCCGCTCTTTACGCCCTGGCGTTCCGGGTCGAAGTCCCTGCAGCCGAAGCGGCGAGGGCGACGCTTGATCATGGGCGGCCGTCGCGCGGCTTTTCCTCCGCCGTTCAAGGCCGGTGATAAGCTCCGCCCCTTGCTCATCGAAGGCCCGCTTGCCGCCATGCAGAAAGCCAAGGCCGACGGCGCTTTTGCAATAAGAGGCTGCGCTCAGACGATCCCGCATGGCCAGCACTGGCGTGAGTGAACTAGAACAGCCAAATTTCCGTGGCCTTTATTACAACTATAAATTGTAAAAACCATTCGATGTGCCTTTATGTTGAATTGTGCTTTCGGTGCAGTAGTCTTTTTCGATACTGTTACAGCAACACTGTTGCTTATTTGCGCCTACAACTCCGCTCGTTCCTGGCTTGTCATCAACCTGTAACACGGGCCTTCTACGGCGTATTCCGCAAACGCTCAGCTCAGGCTACGCGATTCGAATTACAGTAGTAGTTGCGGAGAGTTTTAATGTCTTGCGCGAAAGGTTTTACAGACGGTCGTCCGTGGGCCTTACGAAGCGTCTGGTTCGCAGAAGGCTGACGTTGTTCGTACGAGCAATTGGGGGGGCATAATATTGGCGGTTCCGCGCTGGTTATTCTATCCGATCAGGCCCACGACGCCGATTTTAGTAGATGGTGGCTCCTACTCAGCGGCTCTTTATTAAGTCTTGTCATGAACACCGCGTTCGCCTGCCCGTTGGCGATTTCACAAATCGCCAACGGCTGAATTCTGCTTGCCTAAGTCCAATTTCATAACGGAGACGCATTATGCCCACGCAGTTTAAGCGACGTTTGCGCGATAGTGCACTCGTCACCACCGCGATCATGGTGGCGGTTGGATGTGACGTGTACGCGCAAAGCGCGACCAGTAATCAACCCGCAAGTCCAATCAAGCACGTGATCGTGATTCTGGGTGAAAACCGGACGTTCGACCACCTTTTCGCGACCTATGAGCCGCCCGCTGGCGAGCACGTCGACAATCTCTTGTCCAAGGGCATTATCAGAAAAGACGGAACGCCTGGCCCGAACTACGCACGGGCCACGCAATACTCCGCCGTGGACAATACCACCTACCAGATCAGCCCCGGCGGGAAAACGCCCTACAACACCACGACTAACCTGGTGCAGGCGCCGGGCACATCCTACGCCCCGCTGACCTGCTACACGAATATCTATGATCCTAAAACGGGCGCCGCTGTCAACGGACCGGGATGCGTGAAGACCCTGGCGCTCGCCCAGCAAGCCGATGAGGTCGCCAAACAACTTGGCCTTTACAGCGTCCTGCCAGGTGACCTTCCACTGCTGCAGACCGGCGCTACGGGATTGACCAGCAACTGGCCGGATTCGCGCGTCGCCAACTACAACACCCTGCCGGCCGGCCCCTATCCGCTAGTAACGACGCAAGGCGGCAGCCTCTACGACACCTATGGCGGTAGCCCGGTGCATCGCTTCTATCAGATGTGGCAAGAGCTCGATTGCGACGCCACCAAGAAGACCGCGAAGAATCCCAGTGGCTGTCAGGCCGACCTCTTCCCCTGGGTCGAACAGACCGTCTCAGCCGGCAGCAATGGCGCCGCGCCCGCGAGCCCGGCGCCCGTTCCTCTTCTCAAGGAGGGTAACATTGCCATGGGTTTCTACAACGTCGCCAAGGGCGACGCGCCTTACCTGACAAAGCTGGCGCGCACCTATACGATCAACGACAACTATCACCAGCCAGTAATGGGTGGAACTTTCGCAAACGAGATGATGGTCGGCTACGCCGACGCGCTCTATTATGCCGACTCTAACGGCAATCCAGCCACTCCCCCCGCTGCGCAGATCGAGAATCCCGACCCGTTGTCTGGCACCAACAACTGGTACACCAACGACGGTTATGGGAGCCAATCCACTCAAATTGGCGGCAGCTATACCAACTGCTCCGATCCCACTCAGCCCGGCGTGGCGGCGATTGTCAACTATCTGAATGCTCTCAAAGTTTCCCCGAATTGTGCCCCCGGGACATACTATCTCCTCAACAACTATGTTCCCGCCTACATCGGCAGTGGCGCACAGGATCCGACAAACAACGGCCCGTTCACGTTGCCGCCAGTCATCAACCAGCGCCATATTGGCGATACGCTCAATCAGGCCAATGTCTCGTGGGCCTGGTTCGGCGAGCGCTGGACGAATTTCAAGACCGCTCCGGGCCTTGGCGCCAACTACGGCACAATCGATCCCGCCGCCTATCTCTTCTGCAACATCTGCAGTCCGTTCCTCTATTCTCAGTCGATCATGACCCATCAGGACCAGCGTATTGCGCACCTGAAGGACGTGGACGCTCTTTACGACAGCATCGCCAACAACACGCTCCCCGCCGTGTCCTTCGTGAAGCCGAGCACCTTCAACGATGGCCACCCCGCTTCCTCCAAGGTCGATATCTTCGAAGCCTTTACCAAGAAAATCATCGAGTTGGTGCAGGCCAACAAGCAACTCTGGGAAGACACCGCAATTCTCGTCACCACGGACGAGGGGGGTGGGTACTACGACTCTGGATACGTCCAGCCGGTTGATTATTTCGGCGACGGAACACGCATTCCGCTTATCGTCGTCTCGAAATATTCCGAAGGCGGCCATGTTGCTCACGAATATTCCGACCACGCCTCGATCGTCAAATTCATCGAGCGGAACTGGAATTTGCCCAAGCTGTCGAACCGTACGCGCGACAACCTGCCGAACCCACAGACGGCCGCCAATAACCCCTACGTCCCGGTAAACGGGCCGGCGATCGGCGACCTCTGGGGCAATTTCTCCTTCGGCCAGACTGATAGCTCTACGAAATAGCGATCACAGCCCGATGATAAGAACCCTCTCCCGTCTCGGGAGGGGGACCTCTCGTCACCGTCGATACAACCGGATCATAGCTGGAAAAGGTATCACCGCTTGCCTCACACCGCCCCGCCGCATCAAGCTGCGCCTTCAATGGAGGCTGCTCGGCGCGCTTTCGCCAATGGAGACGTCGCGACCGCCGAACGGATTTGCGCCCAAGTGCTGGCGAGCATGCCGGATAACGGAAATGCCTGGGCGCTGTTGACGGAAACCGCCTTGCAGCGAGGACGCACGGATGCCGCCGTGGTCTGCGCCGACCGAGCCGTTGCGCTGGCTCCGAAGATTCCGATCGCCCGCATTCTGCAGGCGAAATGCCGGTTCGTCACGGGTGACGCCGTTCGGGCGCTTGAGGCGGCTGAGTGTGCGTCACGCATCGTGGGGCATGCGCCCGAAGCTCTCGACGCGCTCGGCGCGATCTTCGGTCTGCTCGGCCTCCATCAGAGAGCAGCGGACCTCCTCCGCCGCGCGGCTGCGGCGCGTCCTGTGCCGCAGTACCTGTTCAATCTGGCTGCGAACGAACGCATGACTGGGCACTTGCAGGACGCGGAAGCGTACTGCGACGCAGCGATCGCGCAGGACCGCCGCTATGCCCGCGCCTATTACCTTCGCGCCGACCTGCGCACCCAGACCGCCGAGCGCAATCACATCGACGAAATGCAGAGCTTGATCCGCGAAGGCAATCTGCCGTGGTCCGATGAGGTCATGCTGCGCTTCGCTCTGGCCAAGGAGTGCGAAGACCTCGACCTGAACGCACGCGCCTTCGATCAGGTCGAAGCCGCCTGCAAGCTGCACCGCGGCTCGATCACCTATAGCAACGCGGAAGAGATCGCTGAGATCGATCGCATCATCCGGACGCAAACCCACGCAGGTCTCACCTCCTGCAATTCCGGCTACGCCGGCGCCGCGCCGGTTTTCGTCCTCGGCCTGCCGCGCACCGGCACGACGCTCGTCGAACGGATCATAGCGAGCCACGAAGCCATGACGTCGGCGGGAGAAACCGCGGCATTCGCCGCCGCGGCGCGCCGCGCCTTACAGGAGGGGCCGGGCAGCCTCGATTTGACGGCCATCGGCAAAAAGTACATCGCGGCGACAACCTTCCGCGTTTCTCCGGGCCGACGTTTCGTCGACAAAACTTTGAACAATTATCTTTATTGCGGCCTCATCCATGCTGCCCTGCCGCAAGCCAGGATTATCCTCGTCCGTCGGCGCCCCTTGGACACATGCTGGGCGATCTACAAAGCTCACTTCCAGGGCAAGTTCTCGTTCTCATACGATCAGATCGAACTGGCGGACTACTACCTGGCCTTTCGCCGGCTCGCCGCACACTGGAAGTCAGTGTTGCCATCGGATGTTCTGCTTGAAGTCAATTACGAGGACATCGTCGGGGATCAAGCGACGGAAAGCAGGCGGATCATCAGCTTTCTCGGCCTGCCGTGGGACGATGAGGTGTTGCGGTTTCATCAATGCCAGGCTCCTTCAGCCACCGCGAGCGCCGTTCAGGTTCGCCGTCCGGTCTATGCGTCTTCAGTGGGCAGATGGCGGCGTCATGCCGAGCGCCTTGCGCCGCTACGCGCGCGGCTTGCAACTGAATTGCCCGAAGCCGACCTGACGTGACCGCCAAGGGTGGATGTTGCTGCCGGCACAGCATAAAGCCCTGCCGCAATTAGGTTTCTCTTCTGCAGGCACATTGGACCTCACTTCATCCCCGGATTGGCTTCCCGCTCGTCACGGATTTTTCTTGAGTGAGAATTGTATGAGAAAGCGCCTTGCCGGGAAGTTAACGCATAAGTCATTGATATTGCTTCAGTAATTACAGGACGGACGGCGCTCCCGGCGCGGCGGCTGGGTGACTTCGGCGCGGTCGTGGTTAACAGCAGAATCCGGGATTATATTTAACGGACTTTTCAGCGTCCATTTAATGCCAAAATTCCGGCATTAAATTCTATTTAATGGGGTCGGTCGGCAGCAAAAAAGCTGTTCACTTTCAACGCGTTGGCGCCGCCTGTCTACCCCCGCTCGTAGGCGTCGTTCTAGGCGGGATAAATGCATGGTTAAGCCTAATCAAGCGTAAATTGGACCGGAAATAAATCGGCCGCGCTCCTGTTAACCAGTTTCAGATTAACACTCGGCGCTGCGAATGAATTGTTAAAGCGCATTGCGATTTGCAGGAACCGAAGTTATGGCCGGGCTTGACTAGGCTTGACCCGGCCATCCAGTCCCTAAACCCATAAAGATGGAGTTTGCTGCCCCGGATGGCCGCCTCGGAGGGCGGCCATGACAACAAGGGGATTCCGAATAATTTCGTCGCGCGCGGAACCGCTCAATTCGACACGCGAAGCGGCAGCCTCGGGGAAGTTTTGAGTGCGGCCGCAGCCTTGAGAGTTTTTGCGTTGATCTCTGACGCTAACTTCTTCTGATCGCGCGCACGGGTGAGTGCAGGCGCAAGAGCGAGCGAAGCAAGGAAGAAGACAAGCGCCACCGCGGCGGCGCATCTCCACTTAATCGGATTACGCTGAAACAGTCCAGCCGGGAGGATGCCGCTACGAATGCGGTTTGCTCGTGAGATGGGAGAGGCGATCGGAGCCCGCACCGATATGGCGGTCATCATTTTTTCATCGAGTGAATGTGCCTCTGTCATATATCGGACGCGGGGGAACGCCTTAGTTCCGTCGTCAGAGGGGCATATTTACCACACCTGACGGGGTTGCGGTGTCGACAATTGAATAGATTGTATTTCTCAGCAATTCAGCACCCTGTGGTAGTGTCCAGGCTCCTCCCTAGACTGTGAGCCGCACACCTTGGGTCGCGGCTTCTTTTTTGTCGCATGCCATCGCGCCAGATGATGAACCCGTCACGGCCCTCAGGCGTCGTGTTCAATGGCGAAACGCCGGCTTACTGGCTGCGATCAACCGCTCAAGGGCGCGAATCTCATCGGCAAGGCGTCCCTGAATGTCCTTCAGGCGGGCGGCTGTCGCGAAATCATCGCTGTTGAGGAAAAGCGACCTCACGTTTGTCACGAGCATATCGGCTTCACTCAGGAAGTCGCGCGCCTTCGAAGCGGCGGCCATATCCAGAGCTTGATCCCGAGCGAGCGTCATGCGTTCTCCCAACTTTTGCGTCAAGTATGCAAAGAGATTATCGATCCGCAAGCTGCGGATACTACCTATACGAACGCTCCTTTTTCGATTGTGCTGCGGATTGAGCAATTGCCGGGCCGGGTATGCAGGCTCTACAGGCGCCATTCGCCCCGATAAGTTAGGGCACGGCGTGGGGAACACGTTAGGCTCTCGCTTGTTTGGTTATCGCTCCCCTCTCCAGCGGGAGTAACACGGTAAACTTGAGGCGGCTGGCTGTGGCGCGCGTTCTTTTTTGCCGATGCGGGGCCAGTGATGGTTGAGTTGATATCCAAGGTCGTGTGTCCGGGGTGTGGTCATCGCGAAAGCGAACATATGCACGAGGACGCGTGCCAATACTTTTATAAATGCAAGGGGTGCGGCAGAGTGCTGAAGCCCATACACCAGGATTGCTGCGTGTACTGCTCGTATGGGGACGTGCCATGTCCCGCTGCGCAGATGAATAGGGGACGGCGCAAAAACACTATGAAGCGCCGGGGCGTTGTTCTTGGTTGATGCGCCGATCTTGAACTGAGCCGCTTTCCGGCGATTTTTGTGTCAGGCTGGATCACTCGCGAGGGGAGCGGCGCTCGTCGGCTGGTGATTGCCTATTGTTCCTTAAGGACTCGGAAGCCGATCGGGCGCTTTTCGGTCATGCGGTACAGCTCGTTTCCTTGAGCATCCAACAATCCCGTCGGCTGCGGATCATCAGACGTCTCGAGAACTTGGACTCTGTCCATGCCGTTCGAACGAAGATCAAGGTGATAGAGGTCATCCCACCAGGCGCGCTGCGCAGGGGAAAGCCTCACGTATTTAACGTCGCCCACTCATTTGCTCCCACACTTCAAAAGTAACCCGCCCGAGGACCGCGCTCATGCACGCTGCCGGGCATCAGTAAACTAGCAGGCTCCTGAAAAATCGTGAAACCTGCCTTCATCCTTAGACAAGCCCAGGATGAGGTCGAGCGCCATCGGCGGGTTAACCCTCATGGTGAGCCTGTCGAACCATGGGCAGCATCCCTTTTTTCAGCATTCGCGCTCGCTTGGCTGCACGCTCTTAAGCGATAAGCTGTACTAGGATCATAGTGTTGCTAGTACGCCTTATCCGCGGGAACTCCTGCCCGCGCCCTGAGCAAATGGGGCAGGACTTCGCGCGGGGCGTACTAGTCGTGAACGCAACCGAAGTTATTCGTAAATAAAATATTTCGAAAGGAGGCAAATGACCACACGCTAGCGCAAGCTAGACTTTTGCTTATCCGACTAATAGAGCATCGTAAGCTGAGCAGCTTGGCATCTGGTCTTCGGCGGGGGTGGGCTCGGTCGGGGCCGGGTTCATGCATGCTCGCCAATCCGCGAAAGCGTCAATGCGCCAGTCTCTTCGAAGCTCGGCTGCGATGGTCTGCACCTCTTTGCACAGAGCCGCCCGTTCTTCGGAGGAAAGGGCATGATGAGCGGAGGGATGCTTGAGAGCTTGGGCCAAGGTGCGAAGGCGGTGCGCCAATTCGGTAAGATCTATCCTGACCTCAACGATCGATGTCATTGTTCCATTGCCCCCTATTGAGAACCGCCAAGCCGCTCGTAGCTTTCGGCGATCAAAAGAAGCAGTTTTTGAGCGCGGCCATTCGTTGCGCGCCCAGCAAGCTCACGGGTGTTTTTTGCTCGTTCTTGCCAGGCTTGATGCGGCGGCGCCCAGGATGAAGGCTCCACAAACAGGCGATTCTCAAAGGCTTTCCGAGCTTGTTTTATCGTTCTCATATTACTCGCCACATGAACACAAAGGCGTCTTCAATCCGAAGACGCCCGCTTTTTGTTTCCACCCCAGCCCGAGGCTGTTGCACGGTTTTTAATCAGCGAAGCTTAGCTTTGTTCCCGAGTGCTGAGACTAAATTTTTGCAAAATGAATACCGAACGGCCGGGGCGCAGAGGAGTTGCTCATGTGCCCGGGCAGCCCGCCGGCGAAGCAAGTCCGGCTGGAGTGCGTCCGGAAAAGTGCGAAGCGGTTTTCCGATAAAGACGCACGACAACACAAAAACTGAGAGCCCGCTTTTGATTCCATCAAAAGCGAATAGGCTTTAGAAAAGCGAGAAGTCCCCGATCAGATCCTGGCGCGCGAGCCAGGGCGTCTGCTGGCCATTCGTTTCTTTCGCCAGGACTTCGCGCAGCCCCCGATAAAGGGCGCTGACATCGAGCGCGTCACGTGCGCCATCGCGGGTAGCGGCGTCCAGCAGAACCTTCGTCAACGCATAGGTGAAGACGCCGCCCTGCCACTTTTCCCCTTCAAAGCTAAGTTCGCGCCCTTTCGAGGCGGCGAGCACCAGAACGGGCGCATGGGCGCCGGACAGGAGCCCCTTTACGGCGTCGTCGTTGGTCGCAAGTCCTTCGGCGCCCGACAATCCGGAATGGCAGGAATCGAGAATGACCACAGCCCGCGCTTTCGTCTTTGCGAGGATGGCCGCGATCTGAGACCAGGGCAGGCCCGTGCTCTCGATGCTGTCGCGCTCAAGGTCGTGGGGCGCCAGGTAATATCTGCCGTCGTCTCCTTGCACGCCATGGCCGGCGAAGAAAAACAGGATCGTGTCCTCGGGCGTGGCGGCTGCGACGGCGCGCTCCATGGCCGCCGCGATGGCGGCGGCAGTCGCCTCGCCGTCGGCCAGGAGCTCCACGTTCTGCTTTGCGTAATAGATCGCTTTGCGCTTATCGAGCGCTGCGGCAAGGCGCGTCGCGTCGGATTTTGCATAGGTCAGGTCAATGCCCGGGGAGGAGTATTTGTCCACCCCGACAAGCACGGCGCGCAGCGTGTTCGTGCCGGGTCCGCTGGGCTTGAGGCGCAGGGAGTGGGCGGTGGACAGCACGCCTTTGCGATCGGCCGCGAGCGCCGTTAGCCAGCGCGCATGCGGCGAACGCGGGAGGGTCATGATCCCTTCGTACTCGGTCCCCTCCAAAAGCTGGTCCTTGACAAGCTGGCCATCGTAATAGAGCCGCAGCCGCTCAAGTCCGCTGACGGAGCGAGCGCGAGCGTGGGCGCGAATGCGGATCTCCTGCCCCGGCTCATCGGCGAGCGCGATGTCGAGGCTGGGCGGTGGCTCCAGCTGAGGCTGCGGAAGCGAAGGCGGGTTTTCTCCGAGCTGCGCTTTGACAAGATCGGGCCGGTTCAGCACGGAGTCGAATTGCCGGAACGACGCGAGTTCCGGCGCGCCCGGAAAGCGGAGCTGTACGAAGTGGGCGCCCTCGTAGGAAGACCAGTAATACGCTTCGGGCGTATAGAACATGATTTCGCCGTCAACATACCGGCCCGCCAGCGCCATTTTCTGAGTGGCGATATCGTGGAAGAAGAACTGGCCGTCGCTGTTGATCTGGATGATGTGGCGGGCGTCGGCTGTGAGCCGCACATCCGTCATCAGATCCGCTTGCGGTATGTCCTTGATGAAAACGTGAGGCCGTTGCCCGCCAAGGTCGGTGAAGCTTATAAGGCGCGGGCCTGACATGCCCGCAATGAAGTAGCGGTCGAGGAAGAGCCGCGCTTTCAGGCGGATGGCGTTATCGTCGACGTCTGTGATATGGGGATTATAGCTGTCCGGAATATCCCCCAGGAGGGTCTCAACCTTGCCGCCAGCCGGCGCCCCTTTCAACAGCCAGCTGTTGATCTCCGCAAATCCGCCCGACCCTTGGCCTTCAACTCCCTCCAGAAGCCAGAGCGGTTTGCCCTGCACGTCCCAACGCCAGAGCCCTTCGAGGTGGCTGGCGAGATTGATGCTCGTGCTATTGAGTTCGCCGTCTTTCAAAATCTGCGCCGCCGCAGGAGCTTCGCGCACCAGCCTCTCCTTCATGGCGCTCGCGAAAGCCTGCACGCCAGCATCGTTGATCCGGCGCTCTAACTGCTCCCCGTCGACGGTGGACCGCAAAGCTGAGTAAGGCAGGGAAAACTCCTCGCGGGGAACCTCCTTCGCGAGCTGAATGCCGAAGCGGCCAAGCTCATCTGCGAACGAAACGGTGCTCACCTCGCCGCCAAAGGCCGCTGGAAGCGCCCGCGACGCCCTCCAATCCCCTGACGGCGCTTGCGCCTCCGCAGTTTTGCGCAGGTCCGCCAACGCTTTGGGGTCGAGCGCTTTGTGCACGAGCTTGAGCGGTCTCAGCGCTTTGAGCGTCTTCGATTTAGCCTGCTCCTTCTCCCATTCAGGATTGTAAGTCTTGCCGCCATCGAAATTGTAGATGTGACTGAAGCGGATCGGGCCTCTCGCGCGCCAGCCCTTTTCAGCAGGCCTTGCGGACATCTCTCGCCCCGATGCGAGCTCATAGACGCTCGCTCGCTTGGAAGCCTTATTCCCCTCGGGCGAATCCATATGCGAGAATGCGACGACGCCCTCATCGATATCGACGTTGATCGCAAAGGCTTCCCAGGCCGGCAGGTTCTTGGAAGAGGATCGCACTGAAATCGACAGGCCGTCTTCGGTTGCGTCCGAATTCTGAGAGCTTTCCTGTGCGTGCTTCGGAAGGGATATCAGAGTGGAACGCAACGTGAGCGACGCCCAGCTCCCCGACTGGGCCGCTATGACAAAGGCGTCGTCTTCGGCCCATGCGATGAGAAGCCCGGACACGGAGGCGACTGGCTCGCGGCTGAGAAGGTCTACGATTTCATAGTCCTCTCCGCCGCCTGTGTTTGCGGCGACAAATCTTCCCGTGGGCGAGAAATTGGGGTCGTGGCCCGAGCGGTCCACGAGCTTGGCGCCGCTCGCCACATCGAAGACGCGGTAGTAGCTCTCGAAGATCTGGAGGAGATAGCGGCCATCGTTGGAAAGCATGGCGCGTTTCGGCACGGCGATGTCGTAGGGGTCCTGCACCACGATTTCGGCGCTCGCAGGCGCTACGGCTGCGGAGCCTCGAGGGCCGTCTTTCAAGACTTGTTCGCCGCAGGCCGTCCCGGCGACCACCGCCGATGCAAAGGCGTAGTCGCCCGCATTATAGAGACGGACGGAAAAGCCGCCGCTGAGCCGGGCGCCGTCTCCTTGGAGCGGGATAAGGATGCGGGTCGCACCGGCGCCGAATCCTATGCCTTTCGGTCCTGGCGACGAAGGACGCAGCGCGATGAAACCGGGGAGTTTATCCTCGTCTTGCTCGGGTCGGGCGTCCGCCTCAAGCCGCGCTTCTCCTGAAACGGAGAGGGTCGCGTAGACGGGGGTTTTGGCGGGGAACTTCGCTGCGGTCTCCCAGCTGAAGCGCAGGCTTTCGCCCGCGCGAATCTGGCCGGGGCCATCGAGCTTCAGCCGAACCCCGTCGGCGAGGCGGCTCAGCGCGGCGTCCTCGGGGCAGGGCGCATTCGTCGCCGGCTGCTCCGGTCCGGCGCGGGCCTCGGCGCCGCTGTCCACGGCTGCAGGGAACCCCCGGAAGGATCGCAGAATGGTTTGAGCCGCCGCCACAATATCGGGCGTCGCCGACTTGTCGCATGCTATGGAAAGGCCGCGAACCTCGCCGTTCCTCTCCTGTGCGATAAGGAAAAAGGCGGAGCCGTCGGGATCGCGGCCCTGAAGCTGGAAACTGTTATCGCTGAGAGCGTCTTGGGACAGCGTGCGGCCCGGCCGATTGCGGATCGCGTGGTAGACGGCAAGAAGCGTCTTCCGGTTTCTGAAGTTGAGCGCCACGATTTTCAGGCGGCGGTCGGGTGTAGACCAGGCCGAGCCTGAGGGCGTCTTCTGGGCAGGACCGAGAAGGCTCAAGGGGAGGCGCAGCGTGACCCCGGTTTCGTCGTCCACAACCTCGCGAAACCCAAGACGGCTGTCGCGGTCGGCGCCCAGGGCAGTGGCTGTTTGAGCGGCGGCAGCCGGCGAAGATGCGCAGAAGCCCCCTATGCTTGCGGCGCAACAAGCCATCACCATTGCGATTACGGGCGGGATTGCCGCCAAAGATGCGAAAGCCGTCATCCCGTCCTCCAAAGCGACCGACATGCCAAGCCACGCTTATGCAGCCACGCGGGAAACCTTCGTCAAGCTGACTCAGCGCCCTCGCTTGGCTCAAGCGGAGCTGAAAATGTCGCAGTATCTTCAGTCGCGTTTTTTTGCAAGTCGGCATGCCGCAGGTCTGTCGCCGCGAATGCTGACGATGTCCACACGTAATGGCGTTTGTAAGGTGAAGCCGGCGTAGACTAACCGCTGTTCCGGCTGGGACTTGACGCGCCGGTGAACTGCATCATCTTTGCGGGCGGCATCGGCATCCTCAAGCTATGTGCGGAGATCACGAGCCAGTGAAGCTGAGGAAACGAGAGTGTGGTCAGGGTCGCGCCTTGCGCCTTCTCGCTTTTGTGCTCATGCTAAGCTGCCCCTCGCCCGCGGAGGCCCGCCCCATGAAATACTGGATCGACACCGAATTCATCGCAAAGCCGTTCACCATCGATCTCGTCAGCATCGGACTCGTCGCCGAGGACGGGCGGGAGTTTTATGCGGAGAGCAGCGAAGTCGACTGGTCGAAGGCGAGCCCGTGGATGCTGGAGAACGTACGCCCGCAGCTTGAGGGCAAGGGCATGAGCCTCGAGGAGATCAGTTACGCGCTCCGCGTCTTCACCGATCACGACGAGCATCCCGTGTTCTGGGGCTATTTCCCAGCCTACGACTGGGTCGCGTTCGTGGGGCTCTTCGGCGGTCTCGAGGTGCTGCCGTTCCACTATCCGCAGCTCTGCCTCGACATCAAGCAATGGGCGATCGAGCTCGGCGATCCGGAGCTGCCCCACCAGAAGGGGAACCGCCACCACGCGCTCGCCGACGCCCGTTGGACGCGCGAGGCCTGGACGTTCCTCGCAAACCTCCATCCCGAGGGCGGCGAGCGCCGCGCCGTCGGGCACAAGAACCCCGGCCAGTCCGGCGCGCGGCCAGAACAGGGGCCCGGCGTTTCCCGTACGGAGCAGGGGCGGCAATGAGCGGTACGCGAAGGGATCGCGGACAAGAAATCGAGCGCGTGAAAACGATCGCGCAAGGGACCGCGGCAAACTACGGGCTCACGGTGATCGAGGAGTGTTCCCGCAGGCGGCGAGGAATTTCTTTGGCTGGGGAACCTGGATTCGAACCAAGACTAGCGGAGTCAGAGTCCGCTGTTCTACCATTAAACTATTCCCCAAACTGCTCGCGCCGACCAAGCCGCACGCGAAGTCTGCAGCGGCAGAATGCGGCAGTTTTTGCGCCGCCGCAAGTCTTAGTTACACACAGCCCGCCGGCTCGCCCCGCATAGGCAGCCAAAGCGTAAGATGGCGAAACGTGTCAACTTGTTTGCGTCGTGCCCAAAGAATACATACAAGTGCACGGTTGTGTGGAAGCACGCAAAAATGGTGCGGCGCTAGAGCAGCACGCGTCCGCTCGGACGCGGCTAAGCTGCTCCAGCACTTTAGAACCGATCAGCTTTTCCGCCTTTAGTCGATTGAGATTAAAGGCGGGCAGATCTCGTGGGGCGGAAACGATGGCGGAAAAACTCGCAGTTCTCTTCGTATGTCTCGGTAACATCTGCCGGTCGCCGCTCGCTGAGGCGGCGTTTCGGCGCGAATTGAAGGCGATCGGCCTCCAGGCGGAAACCGACAGCGCAGGCACGGGGGACTGGCACATCGGCGAGGCTCCAGACCGGCGCGCACAGGCGGTCGCGAAGCGGCACGGCATAGACATCAGCGGTTACCGTGCACGGCTTATCACGCCGGAGGATTTCCGCAGCTTTAGCCACATCGTGGCGCTCGACCGCAAGAATCTCGCGGTGCTCAAGGCCATGCGGCCGGCCAATGCAACCGCGGAGCTGAGCCTGCTCCTCGACCACGTCGAAGGCCGGCAGGGACAGCCTGTCGCAGACCCCTATTACGGCGAGGAAGACGGGTTCGATGTCGCCTGGGCGGATGTGACCGAAGGCGCCAAGGCGCTGGCGCGGCGCATCTCAGGGCGAGAATGAAGGCGCTTGCCGAAACTGCAGCGGCTTTGCTCGGCGGCACGCTGGTGAGCGCCAAAGCAGTTCACGGCGGCTGCCTCTCCCAGATTTTGCTCATCGCGCTGAGCGACGGGCGCGAGGCGATCGTCAAAGGCGGCGGCGCCCCTCACATCGAGGCCGCCATGCTTCGAGCGATCGCGGCCAGTGGCGCGCCCGCTCCAAAAGTTTTTGCGGCTGGCGACGGCGTTCTTGTCATCGAGGCCATGCTCGCGGATGGCGGGCTCTCGAACGCATGGGAAAGCATCGGGAGTGCGCTCGCCAGGCTTCACGCCGCCAAGGCAAGCGTGTGCGGATGGCCAGACGATTACGCCTTCAGTTCCGTCGCCATTGAAAACGGCCGGATGAAGAGCTGGCCGGGCTTCTGGGCCGAACGCAGGCTGCTGCCGAATTGCTCCCACGTGTCGTCCGCACTCGCCCGCCGCATCGAGACCCTTGCCGAAGACCTCCCGAACCGCCTGCCGGAGTTGTCCGCACCGTCTTTGCTGCATGGCGACCTCTGGGGCGGAAACATTCTCGCCTCCGGCAACGGGGTCACCGCGTTTATCGATCCGGCCTGCTACTATGGGCACGGCGAAGTCGATATTGCGATGTTGAACATTTTCGACGGGCCTGGGCTTTCTTTCTACGAAGCCTATGGCTCGCTTGAGCCGGGGTGGAAGGAGCGCCTGATCATCTATCAGCTCTGGCCCGCTCTTGTGCATGTGCGGCTTTTCGGAAGCGGTTACAGGCCTATGGTCGAGCGGCTTCTGACAGCAGCTGGCGCTTAGTAAGCCATCGCGAGGCGGGCTGGCTTGGGAACGGGGACGGGCGGCCGGCGAACGGGCGCGTTCAATTCCGCTTTTTTTGCCGTTCTTGGCAGCTATCCCCAGGAAATCAACATTCGTGGCCGAAAGCGGCCCGGAACATTGACAACGGCCATCCGGTTGAAATAAACATAAACACAATCTGAAATTGAATAACCTACAGCTATCGATTTTGGTGATGTAGCGTGATAGTGGGAATAATCCGATGACCTTACAGTCGAGTTGGATTGTAGTTGCGACCCAGCCGCATTGGGAATTGTTCGCAGAAGAAAATCTCGTCAGGCAGAGCCACAATGTATACTGCCCTCTCATTGCAAAACAGGTGCGGCATGCTCGCCGTATATACCAGGTTAAACGCCCACTGATTCCTGGTTATTTATTTATTGAAAGGAAGCCGTCTTTTATTTTCAGGTCAATATTGAGAACGTACAGCGTCCGCTCAGTTGTGCGGAACGGCGATGTTCCGGCTTCTTTACCTTCCGAATTTGTCGCGAGCCTCAGGGCACGCGAAATTAACGGCGTTATCAAGCAGCAAAAGGCGGCGTTCAAACTGCGTGCGGCCGTAACAATCGACAGAGGGCCCTTCGATGGCGTTGTCGGTCATATTATCGAGGCAAGGGAGAGTGACCGGGTCTTACTGCTTCTCGATTTGATCCACTCCCAGGCCGAGCTGAATGGGAATACAAAAATGCTATGCTCGGCCTGAAGAGGCTTCACGATTTCCGGACCGGGGCGCAAGCAAAACAGCAGGCGCCGCCGGGTAAGTTTGAAAAGGAGACTATGGGCTAACCGAATAGGTGGTGGTGCTGTTGTTGTCTGACAGGGCGACAGCCAAACCAGCTGCGGCTCCGACCACCACTGCGCCAGCAAGAAGAGGATCAGGCGAAAAGGCAGGTGCGAACGCCGGGCCATCCTTCAAGCTGGCTCCCTGGCAAACCGGCGGCGCGGCTAGCACAGCCACAACCTGATTAGGTGCAACCCGTGCGGAGCAACCATTCTCATAAACGATGTTGGCCGAACCGCTCGCGCTTGCGCGCACCCGGTCGCCAGACGATAATGTCGTTCCAATCGAGGCAGGCTGGAAGCCATCGCCGCGATTCACGGAAACTGCGCCTTCAACGTTTGAAAGCGTTACGGCTTCCACGTTTGTCGCGAACAGCGACGCTATGACGACCGTTGACATAAGGACGCGCGCTGCCGCCCTTGAATTTCTAAAACCTTCCATTGCATACCCCCGTTTTTTCAACCAATACGTGAAATCAGCTCATAACCAAGGCGACTGAGTCGAACAAGCGATCAGCATAATCAGTTTCTTCTTTGGATTGTAATTGTGATCCATTTATCACAATCTTAGGTGGTAAGTGCGCTAAGGTGCAAGTGCGGTTTGCGGGCTCTGGAAGCGCCGTGGTAGAGGGACAGGAAAGATTAGGCTATGAAGTTAAGCGTTTTGGATTGCTTTCACGATGTATGATCTGCACTGCCATCTGCTCCCAGGCATTGACGATGGAGCTCCAGATTACGACACCAGCTTGGCCATGGCCCGTGCCTTCGTGGACCAGGGCGTAAAATGCGTCGCCTGTACACCGCATATTTTGCCAGGCCTCTACCACAACTCAGGTCCGCAAATAAAAGCTGCAGTCGCAGAGCTTCAGCAAAGGCTCGATGCTGCCTCTATTCCGCTGAAGCTCGTGGCCGGAGCAGACAACCACATCATACCGGACTTCGTCACAGGCTTGAGGGAGGGTCGGCTGCTCCCGATCGGAGACTCCTGCTATGTCCTGGTGGAACCTCCCCACCACATTGCTCCAGCAAGGCTCGAAGACCTTTTTTTCAGCATTCTTCTCGGCGGTTACGTTCCGGTTCTGACCCATCCCGAAAGGCTTTCGTGGATCGAAACCAAGTACGATGTGATGACGACGCTTGCTGCGAAGGGCGTCTGGATGCAACTCACATCCGGGTCGCTGATCGGGCGGTTTGGCAGGCGTCCCCGCTACTGGGCTCAGCGAATGCTGGAAGAAGGCATCGTCCAAATCCTCGCAACCGATGCACATGACACCATCAGACGCCCTCCCGATCTTGCAAAAGGATGGCGGGAAGCCGAGCGGCTCGTTGGAGCGGAGGAAGCTCTCAATCTCGTTGTCACCCGGCCTTTTGGAATACTGTCCAATAAGCCGCCCAGGGAATTGCCGGTCCCACAGCCTCGCGAGGCCGGCGCCGAAGAGGAGGAAGACGGCGAAAGCGCCGCTCCTTCAGACAGCCAACGGAAACGCAGGTGGCGCTTCTTTGGCTAAGCGATGAGGCCTCCGAATGTGGGTGCGTCACTCTCGCGTGCGCGCACTTCCAGGTAGAGTACTGACTATCGGATGGCGAACGCCGCTCGCTTCGTGTTTCGTCATCCCGGCCAAGCGAAGCGCGAGCCGGGATCGCAAAAGAATAAGCGTTTTAATGCTTTACGATCTCGGATAGGGCTTACGCCCTTCCGGGAGGACGAAAGCCGCGATCCGTTGACGTGTCTGAAATACTTTAGGCCGGGTCAGGCCCAAGGCCGCGAGAGGGAGGCCGTTTCCTCGAAAGTCTGAATCTTATCCGCCTTTTGCATGGTCAGGCCGATATCGTCCAGGCCCTCCATAAGGCATTTCTTGCGGAAGGGATCGATGTCGAAGCGCACCACTCCGCCATCAGGCCCGCGGATTTCCTGCTTTTCCAGATCGACGGTGAGCGTTGCATTCGCGCCGCGCTCCGCGTCGTCCATCAGCTTTGCGAGGTCATCGGCCGAAACCACCACGGGCAGAATGCCGTTCTTGAAGCAGTTGTTGTAAAAGATGTCGGCGAAAGACGTCGAAACCACGCAGCGTATGCCGTAGTCGAGAAGCGCCCAGGGCGCATGCTCGCGGCTTGACCCGCAGCCGAAATTATCACCGGCCACCAAGATTTTTGCATTCCGGTAAGCCGGCTTGTTCAAGACGAAGTCCGGGCTCTCTCTGCCCTCATCGTCGTATCGCATTTCGTAAAACAGCGACTTGCCGAGGCCCGTGCGCTTGATCGTCTTCAGAAACTGTTTCGGGATGATCATGTCGGTGTCGACATTGATCATGGGCAACGGCGCGGCCACACTCGTCAGCGAAGTGAATTTATCCATGGGCTTGTCCTTTTTCTTCCTTTTAGCGCGGTGGCCGCAGGGATCAAGCAGCTTGCCGGATGTTTTCGCCAGACCACACCGGAGGCCGGCGCTCAACCCATGGCTGGGCCAGTTCCAGCTGGCGAGCCAGCCGAAGCAGAAGCCCATCCGCGTCCACTTTCCCCGCGAACTGAATACCGATGGGAAGACCGTCCGGCGACCAGGCAAGCGGGACCGAAATGGCGGGCTGGCCCGTCATGTTGAATTGCGCGGTGAATGGCGCAAAGGCGAAGCTTTTGGCGGCGATGGCTTTCAGGAGCGCTTTCATGAGCCAGGGAGACTGGAGGCCATCCACAACCCGCATGGCAATTTTTTCGCTCGTCGTCGGCTTGTTCTGGCCGATACGCAGCGGGAGAGAGCCCAGGACAGGGCTCATGACCACGTCGAAGCGTTCGGCGAACTCCAGAAATGCCTTTGTCGCCCGATCAATGACAGTTTTTGCCCAAGCCTTCTCGGCTTCCGGCACAACGCCGCCAACGCTGGCGAGCATCCATGTGGTCAGCTCCACATCCTCGCTCGATGCCGCGCGGCCCACGAGATCAACAGCGCCGTTGAGACCCTCCTTGGCGCCGATGGCCCAGTAGACAAGAAAGGCCATGCCGAACTCCGCATAATCGACCTTCGGTTCGGCGTCTTCGACATGATGGCCAAGCGACTGCATCAGCCTGACTGAGCCTTCCAGAGCTGCCTGGACTTCCGGCGCAACCGACGAACCGAACATTGCGCTTCGAACAACCGCCACCTTCAAAGGCCCCGGAGGCGTTTCCATCCCGGCCAGAAAACCGGCATTCGGGCGATTGCAGACCGCATCCAGCGCGGAGGCGGAGTTGCGAACGCTTCGGCTCACGACATGGTCGACGACGAAATCCGAAATAATGGTTTCGGTTTGCCGGTCCCTGGGATTCAACCCGCGCGATGTCTTCAGACCGACAACGCCGCAACAGCTCGCCGGGATGCGGATGGAGCCGCCGCCATCGGACGCATGCGCCATCGGCACGATGCCCGCCGCGACAGCGGAAGCAGCGCCGCCGCTCGAGCCGCCCGGCGTGCGGTCTAGGTTCCAGGGATTGCGGCAGGGGCCAAGAAACTCGGGTTCCGTGAACG
Source organism: uncultured Alphaproteobacteria bacterium (assembly GCA_963764115.1). Lineage (GTDB taxonomy): Bacteria > Pseudomonadota > Alphaproteobacteria > Rhizobiales > Rhodomicrobiaceae > Rhodomicrobium. The sequence goes on along the minus strand of CAVXRT010000027.1, from coordinate 311,299 downwards.
GCACCAGCCCGAACTCGGGGACGTTCGTTTTGCCGAACGCGACGAGGCCCGCAGCCTTGAAGCGCTTTATGATTTCGCCGTCCTCTTGAGGGATGTAGTTTGCGAAAAACCTGCTGCCGCATGTGAGGGGCGCGCCCGCAAGAGGCGGCCCGAGGTCCTTGACAAGGAAGGGCACACCGGCGAGAGGCGCATCCGCAGCCACGGCGCTTGCCGCTCTCTCCGCCTCGGCGTCCAGGCGATACACAACCGCGTTGAGCTCTGAGTTGACGCGATCGCAGCGCTCTCGGGCTTCGGCGAGAAGTTCGCTCGCGCTGACTTCGCGCTTGCGCACAAGGTCAGCCAAACCAACCGCATCGAAGCGGTCGTATTCCGCAAAGCCGCTCATCGCATACTCCTCAAGGCTTCGTCTTACTTAGAACGAACGCAGAAAAATCCCACTCCCCGAGATGCCATTGAACACGGATTGAACGGCGATGGCGGCAAGCAGGATGCCGAAGACGCGCATCACCACTTTCTGCGCCGTAACGCCGATCCACTCGCGGATTTCCTGGGCGGCGAGCATGAGAACCAGCGTGATCAGCATCACCGTCAGGAGCGCGGCGATAACAGCGATTTGATTGAGCAACTGCCCGCTCGCGTCCGCCATCAGAAGCATTGCGCCGGACATGGCCCCGGGCCCGGCCAGGATCGGGGTCGCCAGCGGAAAAACCGCAATCTCGTCATTCTTCGCGTGCGCCTCGGCGCTCTCCGGCTGCGTTATGGTGCTTCCGCCGATCCGCGACTCGAAGATCATGTCGAGCGCGATGATAAGGAGGATGATGCCGCCCGCTGTCTGCAGCGCCGGGAATTTCACGCCGAGCGCGGAGAGAATTGGCGTGCCGAAAAGAGCAAAGAACAGGATGATCGCTGTTGCAATCCCGATAGCCTTGAGCGAGATCACGAGACGTTCAACCCGGCTGAAACGCGGGGAAAATGTCGCGAAGAGAACAGCCGCCTCGACCGGGCCTATCGTGGCGAAGAACGTCGCGAATGCCGACAAAGCGGTATTGAGCATGCAGTTTTAAAGAACAGGCTTTGCAGTTCGTCAATGCGAATGGGACAGAAGCGCCGCCCTTCTCCAAGCCAACTGCGTGCATCCGGTTCAATGACTTTCGGATTCCATTTTCCAGCGGTGCATCGCCTCAAGCAAAACGACATCATGCATGAGATTGCGGATCCGTTCCTGACGGACGCGCTCCTTTTCGTCGGGGCATTCGTCAGCGATGAAATCGCGCCAGAACTTTCGCAAAATTCGCTTCAGCCGCCGGGGCCGCCAGAACCTGTCCATGAGTACCACCTGCGATGAGGGCGAAGACGGCGGATAAGCAATCAACCAGCCCACAAGTCTCTGTCTCTTGCCGCAAACTTTGTGTCCCCACAGAATACAGGGGCGTCATTTCGATCCCATCAACCCGATACGCAGAAAAAGCGAAAAGTTTTGCGTGAATGCCTTGGAGGCAGACTCCGCTAACTGGCCAACGGATCGCGGAACGCCTCACTTGCGCACTCCGTTCTCCAGGCCTTGCGAAGCGCCATACGGATTTGCCGTTTCGGGATGAGGTCTACGGCGATCCCGTGACGCGCCCGAACACTATGCTTAGCGGCGCGCTTCTTCTGGCCTGCGCGAAGGCGTGATGCGCGCCTCGATCACCTCGCCGCGCCGCAGCACGCGAAGCGCCGCCTCGCGGCCGATCGAGTTTCCATCAAGAATGCGGTGGATCGCATCGACCGACGGCGCTTCCTTTCCGTCCACGGTCAAGATCACGTCGCCCGCGCGCAAACCGGCTTTCTGGGCCGGGCCTTCGGGCACGATCTGAACAATCTGCACGCCCGCCGGAATGGAAAGCCCATATCGGGCCGCCGCCGCTTTTGGAAACGGAACCGTTTGTCCGGCAAGACCCAGATAGCCGCGCACAACCCGGCCCTCGCGCATGAGGTCCGGAATGATCCGCTTCGCCGTATTGATCGGGACCGCAAACCCGGTGGCGTTCGCGCCGGCTATGATCGCGGTATTCACGCCGATCACGCGCCCCCGGCTATCCAGCAGCGCGCCGCCGGAATTGCCTGGATTAAGCGCGGCATCGGTCTGAATGATGTCCTCGATGAGGCGCCCCGTTGTGGCGCGCAGGGTGCGTCGCAAGGCGCTCACGACGCCAGTCGTGACCGTTGCCTGCAGGCCGAACGGGTTGCCCATCGCCACCACTAGCTGCCCAACACGGAGCGCATCCGAGTCGCCGAGCTCCACCGGAGAAAGCCGCGCCGTATGCGCCCGAACAAGCGCAATGTCCGTATCGGGGTCGGCGCCCACGACGTCGGCAGGCGCGGCGCTGCCGTCGGCGAATAGCACCTCGATCGCGCTCGCGCCTTCGATCACATGATTGTTCGTCAGGATGTAGCCGTCCGGCGTGATCACGAAGCCGGACCCGGCCCCGCCCTGCATGCGCGGATTGGCTTCCGGCGCACCCGGCTTCGCCTTTCGCTGGATTCCGACCATGGCCGCGGCCACGCTCTCCACGACGCCGGTGACGATCTCCGAGTAGGCATCGAGCGCTTCATGCTCCCGGCGCGCATCCTGATCGCCGGTGACGGGGTTGGATTTCAAACCGAAACTGATGGGAATGATATTCATTGCAAGTCCTTGGGCGGCAAAACGCGCAGCCCCTTCTCTTGCGAAATGGTTAAAGATAGCCCTTTGTCAATTCCGCCCCGAGCGACGCCGCAAGGCGCTGCCCATGGCCTCACGATGAGCCTGCCGAACCGCGACAGGCTCACCAATCCCCATAGGTCTCCGAGCGGCCGTAGACGGCCTCCTCACCATGAGGTGCAAGCCATTGATAATCGCTCGGCCTCATCCTGAGGAGGCGCGAAGCGCCGTCTCGAAGGATGCTGCCGTGTCTCTTGTTTCTTCCGCATCCGCCTCGTTTACCTGTTCGCCTTGCTTACGTCAGAACGTTCGACCCATATCGGGCGCAACAGTCCATTAACTCTATTGGGTTCGTTTCGCAAAAACTGCTGTTTTCTACAACTCTTGGTGTAGGTTATCACAACCTAGGATGGAGTTCGGGCTAGTTCTTTGTTTTGGGGCCTTCGTGGCATTCTTTATGCCATAAGGATCGACTTCAGGAAAAGGTCGCGACTTATGGCGATTTCTAATTACATCCCTCTAGCGCAAGCTTCGCTGGCGCTCCTCGCCATCTGGGTATATCTTTGCAAGTTATTGAGACGGCTGGGGCAATTTTATGCGCGCATTGTTTTTGGCTATTGGTTTGAGTTTTGCGAGCTTGAGCGGCGCAGCATTTGCCGGGGCCAAGGATGATTGCCTCCAGGAAAATGACCTGGATCTCGCAATTCGCGGCTGCACGCTGATCATCGAAGGCCGCGCGAAAACAAACAAAGCTCCTGCATTTGCAACTCGCGGTAAAGCTTATCTTAGAAAAGGCGAATATGATCGGGCCATCGCGGATTTAGACGAAGCCCTTCGCCTCGACCCGAAGTTTGCCTGGGCATATAATGATCGCGGTGTTGCCCACGAGGGTAAAGGCGAACAAGAGCGAGCCTTCGCCGACTACGATCAGTCCATTCGACTCGATCCGAAAAATTCTTCCGTGTACAATAACCGCTCTCGCATATATCGCGAAAAGGGCGACTATGAGCACGCCTCGGCCGATGCCGATCAGGCCGTTCGCCTCGACCCAAACGATGCAAACGCCTACAATGCGCGCGGTGCAGCTTACGATGGCAAGGGCGACTTCGAGCGCGCCATCACCGATTATAATGAAGCTGTTCGCCTCGGGCCTAAAATGGCCGCAGCCTTCTACAACCGCGGCCTTACCTTTCGCAACAAAGGTGAATATGACAACGCGATAGCCGACTTTATCCAAGCTATTGCACTAAACTCGAAGCACTTTTCAGCCTTGATAGTCCGCGCCGACACCTACGGAAAAATAGGCGATCATGAGCACGCCCTTGCCGATGCGGATCAAGCCATTCGCCTCAATCCCAAATCTGCCCTCGCCTACAACATTCGAGCATACATCTTGTTCAAGTCGAATAGGACTCAAGATGCACGTCTCGACGCCGACAAGGCTGTCTCTCTTGACCCAGACAACGCAGACCGCGATACACGCGGACATATTCTTCTAGCCTTGGGAAACACGGCAGCGGCTTTGGATGATTTCAATGAGGCATTGCGGCGGAAACCGGACTATGCCAGCTCGCTCTGGGGCCGCGGCGAGGTCTACGAGCAGCAAGGGCTACGCTCGCTGGCTCTCGCGGACTACAAGAAAGCGGTCGAGCTGAAGGCGGGTGACCCTGACGAAAGAGATGCACAGAGCAAGGCGCGCGCGAGGCTGATCGTGCTGGAAGCGCCCGCCGCGCCGCAGCCTGCGCCGATCCAGGCCAACTCCGAAGCGCAGGCGAAAGGCCGCCGCGTCGCGCTTGTCATCGGCAACAGCGCTTACAAGGCGGTGACGGAACTTCCGAACCCGAGGAACGATGCGGCCGTCGTCGCAGCCGAGCTCACGCGTCTCGGCTTCGAGGTGATCGAGAAGCACGATCTCGGCGTGGCGGGCATGCGCCGCGTGCTGGGCGAGTTCGAGGATAAGAGCGCGGGCGCGGAGTGGGCGTTCGTCTATTACGCCGGGCATGGCATGGAGTTGGACGGCCACAACTGGCTCATCCCGGTCGACGCCCAGCTCGCGCGCGCCACCGACGCCCCGGACGAAGCCGTGCCGCTGGAGCGCGTCCTCGACCGCTTGTCGGCGGCGACGAAGCTGCGCGTCGTCATCCTCGACGCCTGCCGCAACAATCCGTTTCTGTCGCGCATGGTGATGAGCCGGGTGAGCACTCGCGCCGTGGCGCGCGGCTTGACCGCCGTCGAGCCCTCGCATGGGGAAGTGGTTTTCTACGCCGCCCGCGACGGCAACGTCGCCTCGGATGGAAAGGAAGGAAACAGCCCCTTCGCCGTGGCGCTTGTGAAACACATGGACGAGGACGGGATTGAGCTCGGGCGCTTCTTCCGCCGGGTGACGAGCAGCGTGCTGGCCGCGACGAACAACCAGCAAGAGCCGTTCGTCTATGGCCGCATTCCCGACGAGGACTTCTACTTCAAGCCTCCAAAGTAGCGGCCTTATGGTGCAAAGGCGCCGAGGCATCTAACCAGAACCGCTATAATTTGCACCTCTGCACGATCTCGTAATATTCAAACTTCGCCAACCTGACCAACGAATGCCATTGCAGACGCCGCTTGCTCCATATCGTCATCCCGGCCAAGCGCAGCGCGAGCCGGGATCGCAAAAAAACCAAGCGCTTCAATCTATTACGATCCCGGATAAGGCTCCGCCTTTCGGGATGACAGAGGCGGCGATCCGTTGGCGCGTCCGGCGAACACTGCTCTGTTCGCGTTTATTGCCCCTGCGCTCCCGCAAGACCTGCCCTCAGATGAGGGCGCGCAACTATTCGATCCCGCGCAATAAGCCGCCGACTGATCTCAGTTCCAACTGAATGCGCTTGATGCGCTTTGAAAAGTCCGGCTGCCTTTGGGAAAGGCCGCTCACCTGATGGGCCAGGTCTTGCAGTCTTCCGCTGATCTCCACAAAGTCGATCTTGACGATTTGATCCTCTGTGAGGTCGAGTATCAAGGCCTCCATTTCCTCCCCCTTCGCCCGCAAAACATATGTGCCGTTTTGGAGACAACGAGCGAGAGCTGAGCCTTGTTCCATGTTTGAAAACGAAAATTCAATTTTGCCGCAACCACGCGCTCAGACCGCGCACATCACCTTTTCGGATGAAGCCACGAGATGCGAAGAGATGAGGGGTTGGCCCCGACCCGGCGCTGGAATTTGCGGCCTTATGTAAAGCACCCGTAAACAAGTCTTAGCCGCGCCAATTGTTTAAATCGAAGACGGTCCGCTAAGCGCCGCCTCGATTTCATCGGTGAATGGTGAGTATCCCGACCGCGTGAGAACGAGTTCGTCTTCCGCGCGCGTCATCGCGACATACATAAGGCCGCGGTCAAGCTTCCACTGCTCCGGATCGGCGGAGAATGGAAGCAGGTCCGCCCAGAGGATCAGCACGGCGCGCCATTGCAGACCCTTGCAAGCATGGAGGGTGCAAAGGGTTATGGCCCCCCGCGATGCGCCGATCTTGCCTTTTCGCCAGTAGATGGGGGCAAGACCTTGCAACATCTGAATGAAGCGGCTGAAATCGGATCGGTGCTGGTCCGGGAGGGCGCGATACAGTACCGCTATCTCATCCGGCTTAAGGCCAGCGCCAAGCCACGTGCGGATCTGTTCAACGGCGCTATCGCATTCCGCTGTCCGGGTCGGGCACGCCAGCACCGCCGGATAGGACCCGGAGCGAAGCGCGGCGCCCGGATCGGGCTTCATGCCCCAAAAGCTTTGCTCCGGATCCCCCTCATCGCCGCCGCCCGCAAATAGGGAGGCGATCTCGATAATCTCTTTCGTATTGCGGTAATTCACATGCAGATCGAAATCTTTATATATTGTACGGCCTTGGGCTGATATTCCGGCCTCTTTCCATGTGAACGGCCTCCTGCCGAAGACAGCCTGACTCCCATCGCCGACAATGAGCAGGTCGCCGTCATCGGGCTCCTTCAACGCGAGCTTCACGCATTGAAACCAGGTCTTGGCGAAGTCTTGAGCTTCGTCGATCAGAATAGCGTCGAAACGGTAGGCGTCTCCTTCACCGCGCTCCAATCGATCGAGAAGACGCTGGCCATAGCGGTCTTCATCCTCGCGTTCATCGAAAGCAACCCCATGCCGGGATCCCCACATATGAAAGTTAAGGCAGACGATATTGCTCTGGTTAGAGAGGATACAGCGAATATGTTCTGCAAGAGGCCTGTTGTAACACAGGATAAGAACCTCTTTGCTTGCGTCCGCAGCCAACAGGCGGCCTCTTGCCATCAGAATGACTGTCTTTCCAGACCCGGCGACACCATACAAAACGCGGTGCCCTTCACCAATCTTCCTTTCGAGCCGCTCCTGGCGAAGGTCCAAGGTCTTCAGCGTATCGCGGCTGTCCTGGCGGCCCGCGGGCGCCTTCGAGATAATGATCTCTGGATGGATGATCGCGCGCACCACAGACATCTGCGCTTCATTCAACGCAGCGAAAGCCCACCAGGGATCGAAGAATTTCTTGAGAGCAGTTATGAGGACTTCCGGTGTCGTACTGGCCAGGTGTTCGAACTCATCCCTTGTCATGACTTTCGAAGCCGGGAATAGCTGCCTCAGACCAGGACTGTCCAACTGCTCCCGTTTGATGTTGTTGAGGACGACGAGATGGCCGAAAGGAAAGATGAACCGCCCCTCATGATCTCCAACACTTTGAAGCAACGAAGCGGAGCTGCTGAAGGCCTTTGCCACCTTCATCAATTCAAACATATAATCCCTGGCCTGCCGGATGGGATGCCTCTGTGTCTCAGTGCGTCCCCGGCTGGTTATCCTGACCTGATTGAGGTCCCCGCTTTCTATGTGAGCCGGATACCAGCCCTTGGCTTCGATGATCAGAAGGCCCACTTCGGGAATGATCACAATGAAATCTGGATATCTGTTTCCGACAACTGGCTCGTAATATACGATGCAGTTGTCCGGCAGCCGCTGCAGCACCTCAAAAACACGCTTCTCGCCCGCACTTGCTCCGCTTGGCAGGCGATCCGGCACCATCTCAGCCATGGACTCTCTGGCCTCACCTCAAAACCGCAGCCTATAAGAACTCGACAAATGTGCGGCCGAAATTGCCGTTATAGCAACCAGATGAACCAGGACATCTTCGGAGCAGCTATCAGAAAGTGCTAAGTAGATCATCGTGTACGCCTCCGAGCCGACACAATGATTTCCGCCTCAGCCTGCTGGGGGTTCGCTAGGTTGAAAGAGGTGGTGACAATTTCAAAGGGAATTTTGGCCTCAGTGAGCGCTCGCTGTAACGCGAGCGAGGCGCTAGATTGGGCTGATGGATTTGTGTCAGCGATAGCAACACCCAAAGCAGAAATTGACTCCCGTCTTGGGCCGAGAACCGTCCCGCGACCGACTACACTCCATCCAGGTATCGAACTTATTAAGTCTCCAAATTCGTCAGCGTAACCGTCGCAATCGAAGCAAGAGCCGACGTATGTAATTCCTATAGTTTTCCGCCTCTCGGTTGAGCTTCCAGCCAGAACATCTCGAATTACAGCGGCCTGCAAAGGGAAAATGTGCCTTGGCCCTACTTGTTCTGTTATATAGCTTATTATCGAAACTGTAAACACAGCAAGAAATACTAACAAAATTATTCCCCATCCAAGATACAACGGCCAGCTAGCGCGGACTGTCGGCCTTTTGGGTTCATCAACAAATACAAGATACGCAACCCCGCTTATCATCAAGAGCGCACCGAACGCAGGGTGGGTTAGGATTGCGCCTATCATAGCGACCCTCCCCCCGAGATACTGAGAGGCATCCCACCAAAAATCAAAACGGCCCTTAACGTCTGGGATAAGAATGAACAGGCCCCAAATGAAGAGAAACCAGCCCGGAAGCTTGAACTCCTTGAATATGAGGCTTCGCCAATAAGCCAACGATAGCCTTGACGCTCCGGGCGTGTTTCTGCGTTGCTTCGGAATGAATGTGCTAGAATGAGCGCCTTCTTCGGCCACCTTATCGTCCGGTAAGGAGCCCCCTGGAAACTGGGTACTTGCGGAAGGGGGATTATTTCTTGGGGCAGGCTTGCGCCGACCCTTATTGCTTTCCTTAGCCATACGAGCAATCCGATATACCGTTGAGTGGTTCGCCACCGGTAGAATTGATTCCCACTTAAATCATCACTGTTAAAAGTTGAAGAAATTGCAGGGGAAGGCAAACGCCAGCCGCAACCCCTTCACGCGGCGGACTGCGCCGCTTCCGGCGCTGGCTGAGCGTAGCGAAGCCATATCGCCTTGGCGCCAAGCGAGGCGACGAAGGCTGCGTGCGCGGCTTCCTCCTCGGCGGACAGGCGCGGCGGCAGAGGCTTCAACCGGATTTGCACCGCCGCCTCGCCTTCGGCTTGAACCGCGGCCTCGTGAGAGGTCAGGTTCAGCCCAGCCTGCTCTGCTCCGATCAGCCGAAGATAGACATCGGCCAGGAGCTCGCTGTCGAGCAGCGCGCCGTGTTTCGTGCGCGTGGAGTTGTCGATTCCGTAGCGGCGGCACAGCGCATCGAGATTATTGGGGCTGCCGGGATGCTTCCGGCGCGCGAGCGCCAGCGTGTCCGTCACCCGCTCGAAGCTGATCGGCGGCGGATGGCCAAGCCTGCCAAACTCGTGATTGAGGAAGCCCACGTCGAAAGCGGCGTTGTGAATGATGAGGCGCGCATCTTCCAGCACGCCGAGGATTTCATCGGCCACCGCACCGAACAGTGGCTTATCGGCCAGGAAGGCTTCGGTGAGACCGTGAACCTCGGTCGCGGCCCTTGGAACGTCGCGCTCAGGATTGAAATACCAATGCCAGGAAACGCCGGTCGGGATGTAATTGATAAGCTCGACGCAGGCCAGCTCGATGATGCGGTGATTGTCCTTGGGGTCGAGCCCGGTCGTCTCGGTGTCGAGCACAAGTTCGCGCATTCAGCCCCATCGATGCGTTCAGTCTTCGTGGAGATCGGCCCAGCGCTGGTATGCCAGCGGGGGCCGTTTCATGATCTCCCGTACAACTGCATCGATTTGGCGGTGAGTGTCTTCCAGCGAGCCGCCTGTATCCACAACGAAGTCGGCTTTTGCGCGTTTATCGGCGTCGGGCAGCTGGCGCGCGATCAGCGCGTCGAGTTTCTCTTCGGTCATGCCCGGGCGGCGCATAAGTCGGGCGCGCTGGGCTTCCTGCGGCGCGCTCACGACAATGATCGCATCAAAGAGCGCGTGCGGCGCCGTCTCGAAGAGAAGCGGTATTTCGAGGACTGCGAGATCGGCGCCCTTGTCCTGCTCGTCGAGCAAAAAGCCCCATTCGGCGGCGCGGACCCGCGGGTGGATGATGGCTTCGAGCTTCTTCAGTTCCGCTGGCGAAGCGACGACTTTTGCCGCCAACGCCGCGCGATCCACCATGCCGTCCCTGGTTGTGCCGGGGAACACCGCTTCGATCAGAGGCGCAGCCTCGCCCGCATAGAGGTCGTGGACAATCTTGTCAGCATCCAGGACAGGGATGCCCTGATCGCGCAGGTAGGCCGCAACCGTGCTCTTGCCCATTCCGATCGAGCCTGTCAGACCCGCGACGATCATGCCCCACCGTTATCTCGTTCTATTATCGTGGCCAGAACAGCTTTGCGCAGCTCCGGCGTCACTTGGGGGCGCACCCCGAACCAGATCTCGAAACCCGGGACGGCCTGATGGAGGAGCATGCCCAACCCATCCACGGCCCTCAATCCTCGCCCCCGCGCCTGAGCGAGCAGCTCCGTTTCAAGCGGGGAATAAACGATATCGCAAACCGTGGCATCCGGCGCCGTGTGGGAAAGATCGATGTCGAGCGGCAGCGCGCCTTTCATGCCGATTGTCGAGGTATTGACGATCAGCGCCGCGCCTTGCAGAACCCGGTCCAGAGCCTCCAAGCCGTGAGCGGATGCATGCGGGAAAGCAGCCGCAAGCTCCGCTGCGCGCGCTCTCGTCCGGTTCACAATCCGAATATCCTCGATGCCGCGCTGGCGCAGCGCCCAGACAATGGCGCGCGCCGCGCCGCCCGCGCCGATAACAACGGCGGCGCCTTGGCGATCCCATCCTGCCGCTTCACTGTCGAGGTTGGCGAGAAAGCCGTATGCATCGGTGTTCGAGCCCGCCAACCTCCCGCCGTCGAGCCAAACCGTGTTCACGGCCCCAATGGCGTCCGCAGCGGCATCGCGACGCTCGCAAAGGCGATGGGCCTCGATCTTATGGGGCACCGTAATGTTGCCGCCGCAAAACCTGTTGGCCGCCAGATTCGTCAGAAAGGTCGCCAGATCCTTCGGTTCGACGGCGGCCTTCACATACTCGGCGTCTATGCCGCACTGTTTGAGCCAATAGCCATGGATCACAGGCGACAAGGAATGAGAGATAGGCCAGCCGATCACACAGGCGCGATTCATGCCCGCATTCCTATTTCATGAGAACCGAAAGGCGGCGCAACTCTTCCAGCAATGGAAGGATCGGCAAACCGAGGATGGTGAAGTAGTCGCCTTTCACTTCCGAGAAAAGATGGATGCCGAGCCCTTCGATATGATACGCGCCGACCGAGGAGAGGACGCTTTCGCCGGCCGTTTCGAGATACCAATCGAGGAACTCGTTAGAGAAATTGCGAACCGTCATGGCCGCAGTATCGGAGAACGTCGCCGCGTGGTCCTTGTAAAGCAGCACTGCCGCGGAGTGGAGGTAGTGCGTCCCCCCGCGCAGCTTCAAAAGCTGTTCCCGCGCTTCTTCCGGCCTTTTCGGCCTCTGAAGGAGTTCATCGCCGATGGAAAGGACCTGATCAGCGCCAATGACGATGGCGCCGGGCTCCTTTTCCAGGACATTATCGGCCTTGAGCCGAGCCAACGCCTTCGCAACTTGCATGGGCCCGGTGCTGCTGGCGAAGTGCTTGTGCTCCTCGGCCTCGTCGACCATTGAAGGACGCTGCTGAAACCTGATGCCCGCGTGGGCCAGGATGGCCCCCCGCGCAGGGCTCGCGGAGGCAAGTATGATCTCTGGGTAGTCGGATTGCATCGCGCGAAGTATAACCTTTTTTGAGCTCTAGCTTAAGGAAAACCAGCCTAGCTAACGGCGGCTACCTTCATAAAGAGCGATTATGGCCGCAGCTGTTTCCTCGATGGATTTTCTGGTGACGTCGAGGACCTGCCAACCGTTCTGCGAACACAGTCTCTTTGTAAATGCTATTTCGTCCTTAATAGCATCTGCATCAATATAATCATCGAATTTGTTGCTATTCAGAGCAAGCAGACGGTTGCGCCTGATCTCCGCAAGCCGTTCCGGGCTCGCCACGAGGCCCACCACATAAGGCGTCTTGAGTTTGCTCAGGGTAGGGGGCAGCGGAATATTCGGAACAAGCGGCACATTCGCGGTCTTAAAGCCCCTGTTCGCAAGGTAAATGCTCGTCGGCGTCTTGGATGTGCGGCTGGCGCCGACCAGGACGATATCGGCCTTCTCCAGATCCTCTGTAGACTGGCTGTCGTCGTGGGCCAGCGTGAAGTTCATGGCCTCTATCCGGCGGAAATAGTCGGCATCGAGGGTATGCTGGCCTGCGACAACAGCGCGCGACGGCATTTTCAAATATTCCTCGAAGGCTCGCAAGACAGGCTTCAGTACGGCGATGCAGGGCACGCCAAGCTCCCCGCATCGCGTTTCCAGAAGATCGGCGAGCTCCGCGTTCATGAGCGTGTAAAGCACGATGCCCGGCGCCGTCTCGATCTGCTGCAGGACCATGGCAAGCTGCCTCGGATTGCGCACGAGGGGATGCATATGACGGTTGGGTTTGGCGCCGGCGAGCTGCACCAGCGCCGCCTTCGACATCGTCGTCAGGGTTTCGCCGGAGGCATCCGAAACAAGGTGCAGATGAAAGTGCTTGGTGTTGGGGATTGGTGTGAATTCTGAGGATAAAGCACCCTCCTTGGCGACTTGGGGTCGCTTGCCTCCGTCGTCCGCCATTGAGTCCTCCACGCCAATTAGAAAAGAGCGCACAACTCTGAGCGCTATGGAAAAAAAGCCCTTTGTTGCACCCGGCTCGTTGACCTGCGCTGAGTCTTCACAGCTTGTACCTTTAGTTATTCATTGCTGAAACAGGCAAAGCAAGGCTAAACAGCAAAGGACGAACCCGATTGCAAGCGCGAGTTTTCAACAGAAGCTCAGCCGTTTGCATTCTCAAGCCGGGCCGCACCTGGAACCAGGGGATGACCGTGGCACAACAGGAAGTTTGCACGTGTTGCCTCCCCCCAGAAATAACAACAGATCTTAAGTGGAATCTTTTTTGATGAAGACGTCCCCCGAAGCCACCGCCAAGCAAAGCACACCAAAGTTCCTGGAAGCCCTAGCAGGAAAGGCTCACAAAGCTCCACCCATGTGGCTGATGCGGCAGGCTGGGCGATATCTGGCCGAGTATCGGGAGGTCAGGGCGCAGGCAGGATCGTTCCTCAACCTCTGCTACAATCCAACACTTGCCGCTGAAGTAACCATCCAGCCAATTCGGCGCTTTGGGTTCGATGCCGCCATCATCTTCTCAGACATCCTCGTCGTGCCGCATGCTCTCGGCCAGCACCTGGAGTTTCGCGAGGGAGAAGGACCTCATCTCGAGCCCATCAAGGACCTCTCGGATCTTTCCAAGCTTTCGGTTTCCAGAGCGCTATCGACCTTCGAAATCGTTTACGAGGCGATCCATAAGACAGTCGCAGGCCTCGAAGGCAGAGCGCCGCTCATCGGCTTTTGCGGCGCGCCCTGGACCGTCGCGAGCTACATGGTGGAAGGCCACGGCTCCTCTGATTACAAGGCGGCCAAACTCCTGGCCTATCGCGAGCCGAAAACCTTCGGCGCCATTCTCGACCTGCTTGTGGAAGCTTCCGCCACCTATCTCATCGGGCAGGTGAATGCGGGAGCGCGCGCTTTGCAAATCTTCGACAGCTGGGCTAACGCTCTCGCCGATAACGATTTCGAGGCCTTCGTGATCGAACCGACGGCGAAAATCGTGAAACTGGTGAAAGCTGCTCATCCTCATGTTCCGATCATCGGCTTCCCGCGCGGAAGTTCGCCCCAGTATGACGAGTATGTGGCAAAAACCGGCGTGGATGCGCTCGGCTGCGACACGGCAGCGCCGCTGAAGACAATGGCCCGGATGCAGAACCATCTGCCCGTCCAGGGCAATCTCGACCCCCTATTGCTGCTCGCGGGCGGGGATGCTATGGAGCACCGGGTGAAGTCGATTCTCAATTCTCTTGCATCGAAACCGTACGTCTTCAATCTCGGCCACGGCATTCTCCCAGAAACGCCAGTGGAGAACGTCCAGCGGTTAATCCGTCTCGTTCGAGCGGAAGCTTAGAATAGCTTCATGAGTTTATGGGGACGCCTGTTTGCGTGAAGGCTGCGCATTTGATTGCAGCCTTTGCCTGGGGGCTGGTCTCACGCTAAGATCCTGCTCTTAGCGCTTGTGCTCGCGTCCATGCCTTGAAGACATAGCGGCGGAAAGATTTCGAAGCCGCCGCATAACGTCCAGTTCCCGCTTCTTCCGAGTGATCAAGGAAGCACCGTCGCTTCTGCCTGTTGGGATCGTAATCTTGGTCATTGTTTAGCCATTTTGATCAGAACTCACTGGAAAACCCTGGTCAAAACACGTTCCCATCTTTCCGAAAGCGTAGAAGGCTGCTATATTCACAATGTCGCAATTTTCCGGCAAACCCCGGTAGCACGGGATCGGATTTGCCGGTTCTCGAATTTGAGTGAAGAAGCCGCAATCTACCCCTCCAAAGACAAGCGGCCTGACGACAGTCCTCATTTCATCCGGCTTGCAGGTTCTCCCTGCACCAGATTTTTCACATCCCGGAAATCGCTCCCATCATGCAAGAAATGAAACTTCAAGATCTTAAGGTGAAGTCTCCAACGGAGCTTCTCAGCGTCGCCGAAGAGTTTGCAGTCGAGAATGCGAGCGCGCTCCGAAAACAGGAGCTGATGTTCGCCATTCTGAAGCAACTCGCCGCAAGGGATATCGAGATTACCGGAAACGGCGTTGTCGAAGTGCTTCAGGATGGTTTTGGCTTCCTTCGTTCGCCCGATTCGAATTACTTGCCGGGTCCGGACGACATCTATGTGAGCCCGAGCCAAATCCGGCGCTTCGGGCTCAGGACGGGCGATACGGTTGAGGGCCAAATCCGCGGGCCGAAGGACGGTGAGCGGTATTTTGCTCTCCTGAAGGTTAACAAGATCAATTTCGATGACCCGGAAAAGATCCGCCACAAGATCCACTTCGACAATCTAACGCCGCTCTATCCCAATTCCTGGCTCAAGATGGAGACTGAGCGCCCGGATTCGAAGGATCTCAGCCCGCGTGTTATCGACATCGTCGCCCCGCTCGGAAAGGGCCAGCGCGGTCTGATCGTAGCGCCGCCCCGCACCGGCAAGACTGTTCTTCTCCAGAACATTGCCCATTCCATCACGGCAAATCACCCGGAATGCTATCTTATCGTTCTGTTGATCGATGAGCGCCCCGAAGAGGTGACGGACATGCAGCGCTCTGTGCGTGGCGAGGTCATCAGCTCAACATTCGACGAGCCTGCCTCCCGGCACGTGCAGGTTGCCGAGATGGTGATCGAAAAGGCGAAGCGGCTCGTGGAGCATAAGCTCGATGTTGTGATCCTGCTCGACTCGATCACGCGCCTCGGTCGAGCCTACAACACGGTGGTGCCCTCTTCCGGCAAAGTCCTCACCGGTGGCGTCGACGCCAACGCGCTGCAGCGCCCGAAGCGCTTCTTCGGCGCGGCACGCAATATCGAGGAAGGCGGATCGCTGACCATCATCGCGACCGCTCTCGTCGAAACCGGCAGCCGCATGGACGAAGTCATCTTCGAGGAGTTCAAGGGAACGGGTAACTCTGAGCTTGTTCTCGACCGCAAGGTGGCCGACAAACGTGTCTTCCCGGCCATGGACATCGCCAAGTCCGGCACTCGTAAAGAAGAGCTGCTTGTTCCACAGGCTCAGTTGCGCAAGATGTACGTTCTACGCCGCATCCTCAACCCAATGGGGCCGATGGATGGCATCGAGTTCCTGCTCGATAAGCTCCGCCAGACGAAGACGAACAACGACTTCTTCGATTCGATGAATACCTAACGCAGCTCATTGTCATCCTGAGCTCAGAAACAACCGGCCTTGGAAACACGCTGAGGCGGAAGTTAAGCCCTCCGCGCGCGGTGCTGTCCGAAAGGCGCTCCATATGGCGGCGGTTGTCGCCATCCAGCACAAACCCGTGTCGGGCGAACCTCGGAGTCGTGCGAAAATCGGCTGACTCCCAAGACGGTAGATAAGGGCTCGCGCCCTTCCGGTTTGACGTGTGCTTCAGGCCAGTATTGGGTTCAGATGGTCGATCGGGTCAATTCTTCCGAAAAGGTGTCCGGCAACATTCGACGAGGCGCACCAGATCCGCCTGTCGGGAGGTATTGGTTTTCTGAAATATCTTTCTCAAGTGACTCTTGACGGTCGAGATCGCAACATTCAATCGAATTGCTGCCTCCGCCGTTGTCTGCGCTTCGACGAGAGCTTTCAGGATTCGCGTTTCGGCCTTGCTAAGCCCATACGCCTCCGCAAGCCCGTCAATGCCATACTGGCTTGTCCCGCCGGCTTGCATAACGAAAAGCGCCAGTGCGGGCTCTGCGCCAGAAAGCGCAAGAGGGCGCAGATATGCGATTGCTCCCGGACGCTCTGCAGATGGCTGGACAAGGCAAACTTCGTGGTTGTGAGCCTCTGTATTTTGCAGGCTTAAGCTTGCGAGTTCCATTGCTCGCTTCAGCGCGGCGGTCACGCCGCGGTCTTTTCCCAGCAGGCATCCGTCCAAGAGGCGTATAGGCCAACCATCTTCGAGCATTGTATTGGCTAGCCGGTTGGCGAAAAGCATCCGTCCGCTTGCTGTAAGGATCAGAACTGCCCCGTTCAGCTGATCAAACGCAGCGCACAAGGCTTCAAAAACAGGCTCGGACATGAGAGCGCCTCTGCGCATAAGAAGACGGCCAGCCTCAGGTAGGCTGGCCGCATATGCATTCAAGTAAGCAACCTGGAGAGCGGTGTAAGTGCTGTCGTTGGGAAAGCGCACTCTGTCCCCGCTATATTCGCAGGTTAATAGCTGGCCATTGAATGGCAGTAAATTATCTTTTGGATTAATTTTTGTTTGGGCCTGCTGGTATGCGCGTACCTCAGCAGCAAATAAATATCAAATCGCGGCCTATATCGGCGCGGCGGCCACCTGTACGGTTACGTGGCGCTCTTCCTTGAGTTTTTCTTTCACCTGTTCCGGGTCGGTGAGCGGCGGGGAGCAGCGCGCGCCGGTGCAAATATAAGCGGTTATCTTTCCATCAACCCTGTTTTTCCCCGCAGCTGGCGAGGACGCCGGGATGCTTTTCCCATCGCCCACCCACTGGACCACAGCGCCAGGCATCGACACCTCGGCCAAGGCCTTGCGCCAAGCGAAGGCCTCCGGCTCGCTCCGGTTCCCCGCGATAACGATGTGCTGGGGCGATATCAAAGTCAGTGAGCCGGACAGCAAGCCCGTGTAGGCGAGAGCCATCGTCTGAGCCGCCCCCTGGAATGCGTCCAACAAGGCATCCGCCCGCTCAAGATAGGCTGCCTCGCCCGTGAACGTATAAAGGTCCGCCAAATTCTGGAGCATAGTTGCGTTTGGATTGGGAACCGCATCATCGCTCGCCGAAAGCGGCCTTATAATGAGGTCGCTAGTGTCATCCGCGGAAAGGTAATAGCCGCCGCTGTCCGCATCGTAATGCCGGTTCATGATTGCGGTCCAGGCGATGGCGTCGTCGAGATACCGCTTCTCGTTTGTGACCTGGTAGAGCACCAAGGCCGCAGAAATCATGTTGGCATAGTCGGTTGACGTAGCCGGGCCTTTAAGCTTTTCGCCACGATAGGAGTGGCAAAGGCGGCCGCCCAAGAACATGCGGCTGCAAACAAAGGCATAAGCGCTTTCCCCGAGCTTGATCCATTCGGGCCTGTCGAAAGTATCGCCCGCACGCGCCAGCGCCCTGATGGCGAGACCGTTCCAGTCGGCGAGCACCTTGTCGTCCCAGCTCGGCTTTTTCCGCTTATTGCGCTCCTGGAGAAGCTTGTTCCGGCATTCGTCAAGGATCTGCTCCTCT
The DNA here is from genome assembly GCA_963764115.1 of uncultured Alphaproteobacteria bacterium. Classification (GTDB taxonomy): domain Bacteria; phylum Pseudomonadota; class Alphaproteobacteria; order Rhizobiales; family Rhodomicrobiaceae; genus Rhodomicrobium. Next base: position 293,441 of record CAVXRT010000027.1, on the reverse strand, counting down.
TCGCGGCTCATCAGGGCCAGTGCATTAAGCCGGTTGAGGATGGTTCTGCCTTCCCAGTTGCCCCCCTCGGTCACATCGTAAACCTGAGCGAAGAGCGCCGCTTCTTCGCCATGGCCCAGAACATTCGTGATCTCCTCGGCGGTCCAGAGGTAAAATCTCCCCTCCTCTCCTTCGGAATCCGCATCGTATGATGAAGCAAAGCCTCCGCCGGGCGCCAGCATGGTGCGCGAGAGCCATGCGATTGTCTCATTCACACGCGTCTGCAAGCGATCGGACTGGGTCTCCTTCCAAACCTCGGTCATCAGTTCGATCAGAAGCGCGTTGTCGTACAGCATTTTCTCGAAATGCGGCACGAGCCAGCGCTCATCGGTCGAATAGCGGGAGAAGCCCCCGCCGATATGATCGTAGATGCCGCCCTGGCAGATGTGCACGAGCGTGTTCTTGACCTCCTCTAAGAGAGTCTTCAGCCCATAGCGCAGTCCGGCTCTCCAGAGGAAGCCGAAGATGCTTGTATTCGGGAATTTGGGCGCCCCGCGAAGGCCGCCATTGGTAGGATCGATTGCGCCGATGAACTTGCTCGCGATGGCGGCAAGCTGCTCCTCAGAAAATTCGGGGGCGGCGCCGTAGTTCAGCCGCGGCATAAGCCGCGACCTGAGATAGGCGGTGTTCTGCGCAATCGTCTCCTTCTCGTTCGCGTACACGCGAGCCACGTTGACGAGCACGTCTTTGAAACTCGGTCGGCCGTAACGCGGCTTGTCTGGAAAATACGTGCCGCCGAAGAAGGGCATGCCATCGGGCGTCAGGAACATTGTCAGCGGCCAGCCGCCCTGCTCGCCGAGTTCCTGCAGGGCCGTCATATAAAGCGTATCGACGTCGGGCCGCTCTTCCCTGTCCACTTTGATGTTGACGAACAACTGGTTCATGAGATCGGCCACGTCATGCTTCTCGAAGCTCTCGTGAGCCATCACGTGGCACCAGTGACAGGCGGCGTAGCCGACCGACAGCAACACGGGCTTATCGAGCCGCTGGGCCTCCTCAAAGGCCTCCTGGCGCCAAGGCCACCAATGAACCGGATTATGTTTGTGCTGCTGGAGGTAGGGGCTAGTTTCTTCGCTCAAACGATTTAACGCCATGAGGCAACCTTGTTCACCGCATTGCTCATTCGGAGTGGCCAGAAACACGACAACCCGTCAGTATGAATATACGACTTTTTCGCATATCTATCCTGGAATATATCATGCAAGTGTTTGCGGCCAGGAAACAGCCGTCATGACCATATACGCCCTTTCCACCGCTCCCGGGCGTGCAGGCATCGCCGTTATTCGGATTTCCGGCCGAGCCGCGAGAAACGCCCTGCATGCGCTCTGCCACGGACGCTTCCCTGCGACGCGCGTCGCAAGCTTCCGTCGATTGCGCCATCCCCATACGGGTGAGGTTCTCGATGAGTCAGTTGTGCTCTGGCTTCCGGGCCCGGCAAGCTTCACGGGCGAGGACGTAGCTGAGCTTCATGTTCACGGCGGGCGCGCGGTGGTGGCAGGCGTCCTGGAGGCGCTTGCATCATTCGGGCTGAGGCTTGCGGAACCCGGAGAGTTCACCATGCGAGCCTTTGGCAACGGCAAGATCGATCTGACCGAAGCCGAAGGCCTTGCCGATCTCATCAATGCCGAGACAGCTTTTCAGCGCCGGCAGGCGATTGCCCAGCATTGCGGGGCTTTGCGGGGTCACTATGATCTTTGGCGCACCACGCTGCTCAGCGCGATGGCCTATGTGGAGGCTAGCCTCGATTTTTCGGACGAGGGCGATGTTGGGCAGAACCCCTTCGACGAAGCGATCCCAATAGTACGCGGCCTCGTCGGCGAGTTGGAGCGCGCTTTAGCGGATGGCCACCGGGGCGAGATCGTTCGCGAAGGCATTCAAGTGGCCATCGTTGGGGCGCCGAATGTCGGCAAATCTAGTTTGCTGAATGCTCTTGCGGGCCGGGAAGCGGCCATCGTCTTCCACGAGCCGGGAACCACCCGCGATATCATTGAAGTCGCGTTGGATCTTGACGGATTTCCTTTTGTTCTACGCGACACCGCTGGTCTTCGCGAGACGGAAAGCTCGGTCGAGCAGGAGGGTATCCGCCGGGCACTCACCAGCGCCAGGGATGCGGACGTCGTCCTTCTCATGTATGACGCCACCGCTCCACACCCCATCCCTCTCTGCATGGGAGAGGGAGCAGCAGCGTTCACGAAAGCGATCACTCTCGTCAACAAGATCGACCTTGCTCGCCCGGACCCTTCACAGTTGGCCGAAGGCTCGCTTTTGATCTCCGCCAAAACAGGCGACGGCCTTGATGCTCTCAAGACGGCGCTTGTCCGGTTTGCGGAGCAGAGCTTTGGCGGTAGCGAGACTCCGCTCATAACGCGCGCCCGGCATCGTCAGGAAATCGAACGAGGGATGAGCGCTCTGAACCGGTTTCTTGCGAACGCTGATACCGATCTTCCTGAGATCGCCGCGGAACACCTGCGTGAAGCCGCCGACGCGCTGGGCCGTCTCACAGGCCGGCTCGATGTGGAAGATGTGCTCGGGCAGATTTTCGGCGAGTTCTGCATCGGGAAGTAGGTTTGCGGGTCCCTGCCCGTTTCACATGAAACATTTATGCGGGCGGATCAGGTTTCCTTTGTGCCGCCCCAATGCAGGAACAAGCCGACGTCGCCGATATAGCCATCGGGGAAACTTAACACCTTGGCGATGAGGTGGAAGCCGCGCGGCTTCAGATCCCGCTCGAAACGGAGATAGGTTTCGGCCGCCTCGCCGCGCAAGGTTGATGGCCAGTCGGGTTCGGCCACGTTGATCGCTCTGCCGCCGTCGCTGCAAAGCTCATGTGGAAATTGCAGGACGAGGATCTCCCGTTCCCCGTGCTCTGCCGCGATCCGCGCTTGGTGCAGAATGCCGCTCCAATGCTGATCGGTAAGATGCTGGTCGATGAGCTCCTTCATCTTGGCCTTGCGCTGCTCCTCGACCGCGTGGCGCTGATTCTCCTGCTGATGCGTTTTTTGGCTGACGGCGTCGCTGACGAGATGACGGAAATTGGAAGCGCTTAGCCCGTCTTCCTCGGCGGGGGCCTCGTTCTCTATATGCTTTGCAGGCGTCTGGGTCTGGCTGGCGAAGGGGTCGAAGCGAAGGGTCCAGCCAAAGATGCCTTCTTCCTGGGAGTGTTCGGAATGCTGGCTGGCAATCGCGCGAACAAGATCGGCTCGAGCCACGATGCCCGTTATGCGGCCGTCGCGCGTAACCGGAACGCGTTTGATCCGCAGCGTGGTAAAGAGCTTCCCAATCTCGGCGATATCGGTGTCCTCGGTCACGGTAACGACCGGAGCCGACATGATCTCCCGCGCCGCCCGATGGTTGTTGCGGATCGTCGACAGAAACTCCTTGCTCAGCGCTTCACCCTCGGCAAGCAGAGTCAGCCACCACTCCCTTCGCTTTTCCCGGTCGGGCGCATTCGATTTCAGGAGGTCACCTTCTGTGACCATGCCAACGACCGAGTTGGTTTCGTCCACGACCGGCACGCCGCTGATGCGCTTTTCCAAAAGAAGCGAAGCAATCTCTCCTATCGATGTTTCGGGTTTGACCGTTATGACGGCTTTTGTCATGACGTCGCGCGCTTGCATGGGTGTGCTTCTCCTCAAAGGCCGGAAGTCTGGGTGGAACAGTCACTAGGAGCTAAGCTTCGTTGTTGACTTGTGCTAGGCAGCTGCCGTGAAAAAGTTTGTCACACTGAATACAACAATCTCGCCGTTATGGTGGCTGGTTCCTTTTGTCGCCGAATTCCTATTCAGGGACTCCCATCATGACCTTGGCGTTTCGCGGCGCTGGTGACCAAATGCTGATCGTGATCATTCTTGTGACATCAACATGAGGTGGATGATGATTGTGGCGGCGCAGCTTCCATTGTGCGTGCCGCCCGATTATTTTGATCCCATCAGCCAGAGTTTGAGAGCATGAACGCGCGGTCTTTCGATGTCATTGTTGTAGGAGGCGGACACGCTGGTTGCGAGGCTGCCGCGGCGGCGGCTCGAATGGGCGCGCGGACGGCGCTTGTGACGCACAAGTTCGAGACCATCGGCGAGATGTCCTGCAACCCCGCGATCGGCGGCCTTGGCAAAGGGCATCTCGTGCGCGAGATCGATGCGCTTGACGGGCTGATGGGCCGCGTGATCGATCAGGCGGGGATCCAGTTCCGCATGCTGAACCGGTCAAAGGGGCCAGCGGTCCAGGGTCCTCGCGCGCAGGCGGACCGCAAGCTCTATCGCCGGCACATGCAGGAGGCGCTCACCTCGCAGGCATCACTCGAAGTGATCGCGGAGCCGGTCGAAGACTTGATCCTGGACGGCGGGACAGCGGCGGGCGTGATCACCGCGAGCGGGCGGCAACTTCGCTGCGGGGCGGTCGTCATTACCACGGGGACCTTCCTCAAGGGGGTGATCCATATGGGAGAGACCCGCATCCCCGCGGGCCGCGTGGGGGAGGCTCCTGCCATTCGGCTGAGCGATCGCCTTTATGGTCTCGGGCTTCGCATGGGCCGCCTGAAGACAGGAACACCCGCCCGGCTCGACGGACGCACCATCCATTACACGGCGCTGGACGCGCAGCCCGGCGACGAGCCACCGGCGCCGTTTTCTTTCCTTACGGAACGGATCACGACGCGTCAGGTTGTCTGCCACATCACGGCCACGACGCCTGAGACCCATGCGATCATCACGGCCAATATCCATCGCGCGCCGATGTACTCCGGCCAGATCGAGAGCATCGGTCCGCGCTACTGTCCATCGATCGAGGACAAGGTCGTTCGCTTCAAGGATCGCGGAAGTCACCAAATCTTTCTGGAGCCGGAGGGCCTGGACGATCACACCGTCTATCCCAACGGCATTTCGACCTCGTTGCCCGAAGACGTTCAGCGCGCCTTCCTAAAGACGATCCCCGGCTTGGAGAACGCCGCCGTGATCCGGCCCGGCTATGCGATCGAGTATGATTACGTCGATCCGCGCGAGCTCCTTTCAACGCTTGAGGTGAAGAGGCTGGCTGGGCTGTTCCTGGCCGGACAGATCAACGGTACGACGGGCTATGAGGAAGCGGCAGGGCAGGGTCTCGTTGCCGGGGTGAACGCCGCCCTGAAGGCGAGCGGCCGGCTGGCGGATTTCGCCGTGTCACGGACCGACGCCTATATCGGCGTGATGATCGATGACCTTGTGACGCGGGGCGTGTCGGAGCCATACCGCATGTTCACGAGTCGCGCCGAGTATCGGCTGCGCCTTCGCGCGGACAATGCGGACGAGCGGCTGACGCCGCTGGGCGTTCGCATTGGCTGCGTTGGCGGCAAACGACTTGAGGCTTTCGCAACGAAGTCGGAGGCGCTTGCTGGGGCGCGGCGGCTTCTTGAAGCTCTGGCCCTGACGCCGGATCAGGCGTCGGGATATGGGATTACGCTCAATCGCGACGGCCGCCGGCGCTCAGCCTTCGACCTCCTGTCTCTGCCAGGCATGTCGATGAGCGCGCTCTCAGCGATTTGGCCTGAGCTATCGGCGATCCCGTCCGCGACCTCGGAACGGCTCCAGATCGATGCACGATACGCGGTTTATCTCGACCGGCAGGAGGCCAGCATCGTTGCATTCAAGAAAGACGAGGCCGCAACCATACCGGCCGAAATCGACTTCGCGGCCATTTCGGGCCTGTCGAATGAGGTCCGTCAGAAGCTCGAACGCCATCGCCCAGCCACGCTGGCGCAGGCTGCGCGCATCGACGGCGTTACTCCGGCTGCGCTGATGCTGCTCCTCGCCCATATCCGCAAGGCAGCCCGCGCCGCTTGAACCTTTTTCTGGCCGGACCTGCTCCTCGCTCATAACGCAGTGCATGCCGCCAGTAGGCACATGTTCCAGGTTGGTGTCGTCGTGGGCATCGATCATCATCTCGTCAGGCGAGGTGGGAGGGCGTCAATCTGCAGGCAGCGCCTTGGCCTTTTCACGTGAAACATCCTCAGACCTCTACCGCCCCCCTCTCTTCAACGGAGGCGGCGGATGCAGGCTGCCCCTCAGGCCCTGTTTTTGGCCGCAAGCGCTGGGCGGCATTCTTAAGCGCATCGTTGGCTTCGCCATCGATGGATCCGGAATAAACGCCCTCGGTCTTTAGAAGCGGGATTCTTCTCCACGCCATCCCCACGGTCAAACATACTGGCAAGGATTCTGCACGGCTGCGCGTTCCAAGACCGGCGGCCTTTTGGAAGAGGGTAAGGGCTTAGGCCTTGTTTGCCTGCCGTCTCCTCGCACATGATATTACCAAGATTAGAGTATCCGTTTTGATCAAGCGGGTTTTAGGGTCCACCGGCGGTTTTTGCTGAGCAGGGCGTTTGCCAGCACGACGAGCTTTCGCATGATGGCGGTGATGGCGACCTTTGCGGGTTTTCCGGCTTCTCTGAGCTGATCGTATTTCGTTTTCAGGTCCGGGTTGAAGCGTGCGGCGACGAGGGCCGGCATGTAAAGAGCGCGGCGCAGGCTGGCCCGTCCGCCGCGTATGAAGGCGCGGCCGGTCCAGCGACCCGATTGGCGTGCAACAGGAGCAAGCCCGGCAAGACTGGCGGCCTGTCCGGCCTGAATGGCGCCAAGCTCGGGCATTTCGATGATGAGGGCGAAGGCAGTGATGCGCGATATGCCAGGGATACTGGTCAGGATGGACAAGCGTCTCGCCAGGTCTGGGTCCGCCTGAAGGCGCTCCATGATAACGGCCTCGATCGCGCCGATCTGGCGCTCGATCTGCTTCAAGCGCTCGGCGTTGTGACGTTTCAGGACAGGGAGCGTCAAGGCTTTGGCGCGATTTTTTGCGGCGGTGCGGTCTTTCACGAGCGCTTCGCGGGCGATAGAGAGCTCTTTGAGTTCGCTTAGGCCTTCAGAGGGCGCTGGGCGTGCATCAAGATCGAGGAGCATCCCCATTTTCGCGAGCACGATTGCATCGATGCGGTCGGTCTTGGCGAGTTTACCGGTTGCTTCTGCAAACCGGCGCGCCTGCCTGGGATTGACCTTCACGAGCGGCTGGCCTTTGCTCGAGAACTCGCGTTCAAAAGCGCGATGATAGGGGCCGGTGGGCTCGAAGACCACGCGCACCGCACCCTTGCCGATAAAGGCGGCGAGCGCCTTGTATCCTGCCTTGTCATTGGTGAACCTGCGGCTTTGGCCGTCAGGCAGGCGATGGACATCGAGATGGTCTTTCGAAATATCGACGCCGATGGTAACAAGGGTCATCTTTTCCGCGCCTCTGCTTGTCATTCGGGGCTTTCCCCCGGGTATCCGTTCAGGCCTTCAGGAAAAGACGAGGGCGATCATACTCTAACTCGGCCCATCAGATGGCCAGCATCGCGCCGATCCGTCCCTCGCCGCTGACGGGAGGGCTGCGACCCTCTCCCCAGCGGTTCCTCTTCGACCTGTTCGCAAGAAAAGTCATAAGACAAGACATCGCAGTCTGATTGCCCAGATCGGTGGTCTTGGCGTAAAGGTGAGTGGCTTCGCCTTTGTGCTGAGAGACGCGTGCGCCTTTCGAATATATGGCGCCGAGATTGCGCGTCGCCGAGATAGGAAGCTTTCCGGTAGAGGCTGGCAGCTTCTGCCTTGTCTTGTGGGGCGCCCTGGCCAAATTCGTACATCCCGCCAACATTGGCTATGGCGCCGGGGAACGCCGAGATCCGCTGCTTTGCGCTAAGGTGGGGGGTGAGCGCCAGTTTCGGCCCGTCGGCGAAAGCCGCAAGGAGGACCACCGCGGCGAAAATGACGCGAGGCATGTCATCCCCGGAAATTATGAGGCGAAAATACTCAAAGAGTGTCTTATTCGAAAGCGTGAAGGCGGAGGAGCGCGTTGATTCTGTTTCACATGAAACACCAAAGCGCACATTCTGTCCGAGCCTTTCAATGATGTGATGCCGCCATGAAAATCGAGCACGCAGCGGACTTTACCCGGGCCTTTTCCGTTTCACATGAAACTGTAGAGAAGCTTGAGCTCTATGAGCGTTTGCTCTTGCAGTGGCAAAAGGCCGTGAACCTCGTTGCGCCCACAACTATTCCACAGGTTTGGCAAAGGCACTTCGCGGACTCCGCTCAGCTTATCGCTTTGGCGCCGAAGGCAAAAATCTGGGTGGATCTCGGTTCCGGGGGAGGGTTCCCAGGACTCGCGATTGCTATTATGATCGCGAATCAGAAAGAGTGCTTTGTGCATCTCGTTGAGAGTAACAGCCGCAAATGCGCGTTCCTCTCGGAGGTCGCGCGGCGGACCGGGGCTCCCGCCCGCGTGCACAACATGCGCATCGCCGATGCCGCCTCCTCCGGCGCGGTTCCAGTCGCCGATGTGGTGACAGCGAGAGCGCTGGCGCCGCTTGATGCTCTGTTGGAGCTGGCTCTGCCGTTCTTCGGTAATGCGTCTGCCGGGTTGTTTTTGAAAGGCCGCGAGGCCGGAGTAGAAGTGGCTGATGCTAAAAAGCGCTGGACGTTCGATCTGAATGTTCACCCGAGCATTAGCGATGCACAAGGTCAGATCTTAGAGATCAGGGAGCCGATGCTCAAACAGGGTGGCGAGCAGTGACTAACAGAAACCATGATAAAGGCCTTCGGGTCTTCGCGGTCGCCAATCAGAAGGGCGGCGTGGGCAAAACCACAACAGCAATCAATCTTGGGACGGCGCTGGCGGCTACAGGCGAGCGCGTTCTTGTGATCGACCTTGACCCGCAGGGCAATGCCAGCACTGGCCTTGGCGTTACCGAGGAAGCTAGGCACGTCTCCACATACGACGTCCTTGCCGGGGCGGCGGCGCTTGAGCAGGCCATGACTGCCACGGCGGTGCCGGGCCTGTTCGTTGCACCCGCCACGCGAGACCTGGCCGGCCTTGAGCCTGAAATCGCCTCTGCGCCGAACCGCGCCTATCTTCTGCGGGATGCCGTTGCCTCGCTCCGCGCTTCGGAGCAGGATCGCACTAAGGACGAACGGCTCGGCTATGTGCTCATCGATTGTCCGCCATCGCTCAGCATTCTCACCTTGAATGCGATGGCGGCGGCGGATGCGGTGCTCGTGCCGGTGCAATGCGAGTTCTTCGCCCTCGAAGGGATCACGCAGTTGAAAGAGACGATCGACTTCGTTCGGTCGAGCCTCAATCCTGCCCTGGAAATTCACGGCGTGGTTCTTACCATGCACGACGGCCGCACAAAGCTGGCCGACGAAGTTGCGACCGAGGTGCGCAGCTTCTTCGGGCACAAGGTTTACGAGACCATTATTCCGCGCAATGTGCGCATCGCCGAAGCGCCCTCGCACGGCAAGCCGCTTCTCCTCTATGACCACAAGAGCGCGGGCAGCCGCGCCTACATGGATCTCGCCGCGGAAATGATCAATCGCGAGCGCGCTGCGGCTGCGAAAGCCGCATAGGCTGGGCGGCTCCGGTTTCGCGGAGCCGCGTACTTGGTCAGCGTATCGCGTATGTCTTGGGCAGAAGACATTTGAGCATTTATCTCTTCGACTGGAGATCGACATGCAGACAAGATCGGGGGCATTAGCGGCAGGGCCATCGCCCGTTCAGAAGAGCCGCCTTGGACGCGGGCTTGCTTCTCTCATCGGCGGCGATAACATCGCGATCGGCGCCCGCACGCTCCCCGCAATGGGCGAAAGCCGGATGGTGCCAATCGATCGCGTGCGCCCGAGCCCCTTGAACCCGCGCAAGAACTTCGACGACGCGGAGCTTGATGAGCTTGCGTGCTCGATCCAGGAAAAGGGGCTTATTCAGCCCCTTGTCGTAAGGCCGGTCGATGCGACTGGGACGAGTTACGAGATCGTGGCAGGCGAACGCCGCTGGCGCGCCGCGCAGAGGGCTTCGCTGCATCTTGTTCCCGTCATTGTCCGTTCGCTGTCGGATCAGGAAGCGCTCGAACTCGCGATTATCGAGAACGTCCAGCGCGCCGATCTGAACGCCATCGAAGAGGCGGGCGGCTATCGCGATCTTGTCGAGCGGTTCGGCTACACCCAGGAGGAACTGTCGCAGATCATCGGCAAGAGCCGGAGCCACCTCGCCAATACGATGCGACTTTTGAAGCTTCCTGAAACCGTGCAGGCGCTCGTGCGCGACGGCTCGCTGAGCGCGGGGCACGCTCGCGCACTGATTGGCCGCGAGGATGCGGAAGTCGTAGCGCGGGACATCGTGAAGAATGGGCTCAACGTCCGCGATGTCGAGGCGCTCGTGATGGGACGGAAGCCCACCGATGCGAAACCGGCTTCCGCGAAAGCTGCCGCGCCTCAAAAGGATGCGGATACTCGCGCCGCGGAAAAAGAAATGGCCGACGCACTCGGGCTTACGGTGGTGATCAATCCGGGCAGTGGCGAGGCGGGTGAAGTCGTCATTCGCTACAAAACGATGGAGCAGTTCGACGTCGTCCACCGTGCTCTGCTGGCGCAGAAGAAAGCGTGAAGTCCTCGCTCCTGATTTTGTAGCTCCTTCTGCATCCCGGAAGGCGCTTGGCGCTTGTCCGGGATCTTATACGAGCCGTCATTAAGTCATGGAAAATCGCTTATTTACTTAGTTATTGCTGTTTTTGCCAAACGAACCCAATCTCAGTTAACTGCGCGTAAAATCTTTCCGGACGCCAATCGCCGAACCGCGATGAACCCCCGTTTCAACGGGTCACGCGCCCCGCTCTGGCGATCCGTAGAATGAAGTTTGCCGTCAAGTCCTCGGCGAGGGCAGGCTTCAGCCGCGTTTCCCTTAACACGGCGTTGAAGTCCTGAAGAACAGCCGATATGGCATGCGCTGTCCATTTGCGGACCTGGCCAGCCAAAGCGTCCTGCTGCTTGAAAAACACAGGCGGTCTCAGCTCCTTGATGGCCTGCATTACTGGCGCGCCCGCGTCCACAGCGGTTCGGAGCGCATGCAGGCGAAGCAGGGTGGAAGAGAGCACCACGAAAATCGGGACCACGTTCTGTTCGACTGCCATGAAGCGCTCGAAAGCGAGGATCGCCTCCCGGCCCTCGCCATTGAGGGCATGATCAATGATTTCGCTCAAGCCCGACGTTTGCTGATCGATCAGGCAGTCTTCGGCCTCGGCGGAGGTTATCCGGCGCGTAGGCCCAGCGTATGTAACCAGCTTTTCGGCTTCGCTTCGCGCCAGGAGAGCCGAGAAATCGCAGCGCGACGCGACGAGCGCCGCCGCTTCGGGATCGATTTCGCATCCCAAAGATGAAACATGCTGCCGGACGGCGGCAATGACGCTTTCGCGGTCTTCGCCATAGCAGGAAATGGCGGCAAGATACGCGGCATCCTCAAAGACCTGGGCAAGCTTATGGCTTTTCTTCAGGTCCGGCGCTTGTGCGATCAGAAATGCATCCTGGATAGGCTTCACGACGGCCTCAAGAACAGCCGTGTGCGCCTTCGCTGGAAGCGCGGTCAGCCAAACGATCTTGGTCCCGCCGAACAACGAGCTCGTTTGCAATTCGGTGGCTAGCCGGTCCGGGATGGCGGCGGCATCGGTGTCGTGAAGTCTGATCACTTCGGCGTCGGGGCCGGCATTCTTAGCCAGCAGGGCGGCAAGAGCTTCTGCTCGTGCGGAGATTTGAAGAGCGTCCGAGCCGTAGAATAAGAAACCGCGCACGCCGGCGGGCGGTGCGGAGAGGAACTTCTGAACCGACGCTGCGCCTGACGCAACCTTCATGTCATGACAAAACTCAGTCCCGCTTAAGCGTCACGAGACAGAAAAGCGGCGACCCTCGTCTTCAAGGTGTCGGCAAGGGAGCGGGCCGCCCGATTTTCCGCGTCGAGGGTTGCCCTCGTGTCGCCGTAGATCGATCCGGTAGTTCCAGACCATCCGGTGAGATCGTACGCTGCTTCGGCGGTGCTGTAGCCCTTGAACAGGGTTTCATTATCCTTGACCCGGACAACGCGGAATTCCGCATCGAGCTGCAGGATTTGTCCTGTTGGAGCGCCTGTATTGGTGACAAGCGTATTTCTTACACTTTCGCGAAGCGCAATCTCCAAGCGATAGACAGGGGCAGCCGGTTCTCCGCCACCCGTTGTGCCGAATATAAGCTCGTTACGCAAACGCTGCCCCGTGCGGCTTGGAATTGGCGAGATTTGCACGGCTTTCATGACATCGGTGAGGTTCCCCCCGGTGGGGGATGTCGCATACATGGGATGAAAACCGCAGCCGCTGACGCCGAAGCCCAGCACACTCGCAATCACAGCAACCGAAGCTCCTTTGCGGAAGCGGCCGCCGGATTTCGAGTGTTCAAGCCACCACATTGACGATCCTTTCGGGGACCACGATTACCTTTTTGATGGGTCGACCATCCACCGCGCGGGTGACGCTTTCAAGGCGAAGAGCAGCCGCTTCCAAGACAGCCCGATCTGCGTTGCGAGGAACGACAATCTCGTCGCGGCGCTTGCCATTCACCTGTACGGCAATGGTCACGGTATCGTCAACCAGCAAGCTCCGCTCAACCTTGGGCCAGGATTCGTTTGCCAGCAAGGTGTTGTAGCCGAGCAGCGCCCACCCCTCTTCCGCGAGGTGGGGCATGATGGGGTTCATCATATGCACAAAGAAGACGAGCGCTTCGCGCATTGCAAAACCGAATGAGGGGTCGTCGCGTGCCGCTTTATCCTGCAAGGATGCGGTGAGCGCATTTGCAAACTCGTACACGGCGGCGATTGCCCGATTGAAGCGCAGGCCTTCGATTTCTTCCGCGACGGCATGCAAGCCTTTATGCGACGCCCGCCGCAGCGCCTGAGCGGGAGCCGAGAAAGCAACCGGATTGTTTCGATTTTGTGCCGGAATTAGCGGCAGACCCTCATTCAGAAGACGCCATGCGCGCTGAATGAAGCGCCAGGCGCCTTGCACGCCTTCCTCCGTCCAAAGCACGTCCCGTTCCGGCGGGCTGTCCGACAGCATGAACCAGCGGGCGGTGTCCGCGCCAAAGTGCTCAGTGAAGATGTCGGGGTCGATCGTGTTCTTTTTCGACTTCGACATCTTCTCAATGCCGCCGATCTGGATTGGTTCACGATCCCCGTCTAATCGGAAGGCTTTGCGAACGCCATCCAACGTTTCTATGCGCACGTCAGCCGGCGCAAGCCAGTGCTGCTTTTCGTCGAAGTAGGTTTCGTGCAGCACCATGCCTTGCGTAAAGAGCGCTGCGAATGGTTCGCTCAAGCCGAGATAGCCGCACTCCTTCATGGCGCGCGTGAAGAACCGCGCGTACAGCAGATGCAGGATCGCATGCTCGACGCCGCCGATGTACTGGTCGACCGGCAGCCAATAATCGACCGCTGTCTTATCCACTGGCTCCTTTGCATGCGGCGAACAGAAACGCGCGAAATACCAGGAGCTGTCGACAAAGGTGTCGCAGGTGTCGGTCTCGCGGGTCGCTTTCCCACCGCAGGATGGGCAAGAGACGTCCTTCCAGGTGGGATGCTGGTCGAGGGGATTTCCCGGCTTGTCGAACGAAACATCATGCGGCAGCACCACCGGCAAATCCTTGTCCGGCACTGGAACGACGCCGCACTTTTCGCAGTGAATCATGGGGATGGGGCAACCCCAGTAGCGCTGGCGGGAAACGCCCCAATCGCGCAGCCGGAAGGTTGTTCGCTTCTCGGCCATGTTGCGCTTGGCGAGCCGTTGCGCGACTTCCTCTTTCGCGTCTTCGACCGACATGCCGTTCAAGAAGGACGAGTTTGCTAACCGTCCAGGGCCGGTGTAAGCCTCGTTTCCGATCTTGAACTCGGCCGGGTCCGCGCCTTCGGGCACAACGACCGCTTTTACCTTCAGCCTGTATTTACGGGCGAAATCCAGGTCGCGCTGATCGTGCGCCGGACAGCCGAAAATAGCGCCGGTCCCATAATCCATCAGAATGAAGTTGGCGACATAAACTGGCAGTTTCGTCGTCGAGCGGAATGGATGCGCCGCTACGATGCCGGTGTCGTGACCCTTCTTCTCGGCCCGGTCGATTTCCTCCTGCGCCGTTCCGATGCGGCGGCACTCTTCGATGAACTCCTGCAACTTCGGATCGGATTTCGCCAACTCCTGCGCAAGCGGGTGCTCGGGCGAAATGCCGATGAAGCTCGCGCCGAAGATCGTGTCCGGACGCGTGGTGAACACCTCGACCTTCGGGAATCCGGCAGGCAGCTTCTCCCCCGACAGGTTGAACCGCATCAACAGACCCTGGCTCTTGCCGATCCAGTTCCGCTGCATGACGCGGACTTTCTCGGGCCACTTGTCCAAAGTATCCAAACCGTCGAGCAGGTCGTCGGCATAGTGGGTGATCTTGAAGAACCACTGCGCCAGCTCTTTCTGCTCCACGAGCGCGCCCGACCGCCACCCCCGGCCATCGATCACTTGTTCGTTGGCCAAAACGGTATGGTCGACCGGGTCCCAATTCACCTTGCTCTTCTTGCGATAGACAAGACCCGCCTTATAAAAAGCCTGAAACAGGCGCTGCTGCTGGTGATAGTATTCGGGATCGCAGGTTGCGAATTCGCGTGACCAATCGAGCGACAGGCCAATGCGCTTCAGCTGCGCTCGCATGACCTCGATGTTCTGGTAGGTCCATTCGCGGGGATTGATCTGTTGCTGCATCGCCGCGTTTTCGGCGGGAAGGCCAAAGGCATCCCACCCAAACGGATGGAGAACACTGAAGCCCTGCGCTCGCTTATAGCGCGCGACCACATCGCCCATCACATAATTGCGCACGTGACCGACATGGATGCGCCCCGATGGATAGGGAAACATCTCAAGAACGTAGTATTTTGGCTTGTCGCGATCCATGGACGTGAGAAAAGTCTGTTGCTCCTCCCAAATCCTCTGCCAATGTTTTTCACGCTCCGGAGCGTTATAGCGTTCTACTGCCATGTTCGAATGTCCTGCGCGCCAAGCGCTGCAAAAAGGTTTGTGTGATATGAAATTGAAAGCCAGCGCCGGTCAAGAGAAGCTCGTGAAATGATGGAAAGTGATCAACCGCTCAATTCACGCGCTATTGAAGAGCGCTATCTCTCGATCAAGGAGCGGGTCTGGCGCGTTGCGCAGCGGCATGGGCGCGAGCCAGCTTCTGTCAAGTTGGTTGCGGTTACGAAGACATTTGAGCAAGGCGAAATTGCGCCAGTGCTTCGTCAGGGGCACTGTTGTTTCGGTGAGAACCGCGTTCAGGAAGCGATGCGGAAGTGGCCAGGCTTGCGTGAGCGGTTCCCTTCGATCGAACTGCATTTAATCGGTCCGCTTCAAAGCAACAAGACGAAGGAAGCCGTCGGTTTGTTCGATTGCATAGAAACATTGGATCGTTCCAAGCTGGCCGCTGCGCTTGCCTCCGAAATCCAGCGGCAAGGGAAGGCCCCCAAGCTGCTCATCCAGGTCAATATCGGTCTTGAGGAGCAAAAGGCTGGGATTGCGCCGGCGGATACGGCGGCATTTGCGCGGCGGTGCACAAACGAGTTCGGCCTCGATATCAGCGGCTTGATGTGCATTCCACCTTTCGATGATGATCCCCTGCCTCATTTCGAAAAACTGGCGGCGCTTCGCGACGAGCTTGGGTTTCCCGAGATAAGCATGGGGATGAGCGGCGATTTCGAGGAAGCCATCGGTGCGGGGGCAACCATGGTCCGCGTCGGTTCAGCTATTTTCGGCAGCCGGTGAAAGCGAACTAGATCGCTCCTGGGCTTCGGAATCGTGAAGGGCTGCCTTGCGGCAGCCCCTGCGAAAGACGGGTATCTCAGCGGATATCAGCCGATCCGTCGCTGCCACCAGCCTTTGCGCGGCGGCCCGGCCCTGACAGGCTTCGGCTTCGGAGCCGGAGGCTCTGGGACTACAGCGATCTCTGAAGGCGGCGCCTGATCCTGCGCGGCTGCTGGCTCTACCTGTTGCGGTTGATCAGCAGGTTCATCCGCTTTCGCCGTTGGTTGGTTTTCTGGCGGGGTCGCGGTCTGCTCTTCCGGCAAAAGTTCTGCCTGGACCACAGCCTCGGTCTGCGTTGGGCTTTGCGCAATCTCCGGCTGGACCACCTGTGCCGGCTCCGGCGTGGGTGTTCTCGGGCTTATGGGTCCAAGCGCCAAATTCTTCGGAAAGTCATGGTCGAAATTGATCGTTGGTTGCTCACCAAGGCCCGGTACGTGAGCAGGCTGCTGCGAGCGGGTAAACTCCAACGCGCCGCCTTCGTCCCTGTGGCGACGGCCCCCACGTCTTCCTCTTCGCCGATTGCGGCGGAACGGGCCTTCACCCTCTCCCTCCATGCCGTCTTGAGGCAGGGAGGCCCCCTGAACAGCTGGCTGAGCTTGGATTGGCGGAACGTCCGCCTCTTCTTCATCGACCTCTTCTTCGTCATTGGCTTCAACGGAGGGAGCAGCGCTCCCATTCTGCAGGGCGGGCTCGAAAGATTGCTCGCCACGGCCGCGCTTGCGCCTGCGTCTGCGGCGGGATGGGCGTTTGTCGTCGCCTTCGCCTTCGCCTTCTTCTTCCTCTTCTTCTGCGCTTGGAAGCGAAGGAGCTTCCATGTGCACTGCCTTCGTCTCGCTCGGAGCAGGAGGAACAGCCTCCGCGCCGCGCTCAAGGGAGAAGTGTGCGCCGTGCGCTTTCTCATCGGGTTGGATGACGATTGTCACCCCGTAGCGCATTTCAATATCCCGGAGATAGGAGCGTTTGTGGTTGAGGATATAAAGGGAAGCTTCGGCTGATGCGCCCACAGTGAGGTTGGCCGGGCCCTGCGTCCGGAGGTGGTCTTCAATTGAACGAAGAACCATCAAAGCCACAGATTCTGTCGAGCGGATGTGCCCCACTCCCTGGCAGACAGGGCATGGCATGGTAGACACTTCAACGACGCCTTGGCGCAGTCGCTGCCGTGACATTTCCAGAAGGCCGAAATGGCTGATGTGGCCGACCTGAATGCGCGCCCGGTCGTGTCGCAGGCATTCCTTGAGCCTGCGTTCCACAGCGCGGTTGTTGCGGCGCTCGTCCATGTCGATGTAATCGATGACGATCAGCCCCGCAAGGTCACGGAGGCGTACCTGCCGCGCAACTTCCTCGGAGGCTTCAAGATTGGTTTTCAGGGCAGTATCTTCAATGGAATATTCGCGGGTTGCCCTCCCGGAGTTCACATCGATAGCGACGAGCGCTTCTGTCTGGTTGACAACGATGTAGCCGCCGGATCGCAAAGTAACGACAGGGCTGAACATCTGATTCAGCTGCCGCTCCACCTCGTATTTGATGAAAAGCGGCTCCGGCTCCTTATAAAGCTGCACGTTTTTCGCATGGCTCGGCATGAGCATGCGCATGAATTCTTTGGCGTCGCGGTGCGCGTCTTCACCGGCGACAAGGATCTCGTCAATGTCCTTGTTATATAGATCGCGGATGGAACGCTTGATGAGATCGCCCTCCTCGTAAACGAGGCAAGGAGCAGTCGATTTCAACGTAAGATCGCGGACATTTTCCCAAAGACGCAGCAGATACTCAAAGTCGCGCTTTATTTCCGCCTTTGTTCGTGAAGCGCCGGCCGTCCGGATGATAAGGCCCATGCCCTCCGGAACCTCGAGTTCCTGTGCAATCTCCTTCAGGCGTTTGCGGTCGGCTGGGACGGTGATCTTGCGCGAAATGCCGCCGCCGCTCGCAGTGTTCGGCATCAGCACCGTGTAACGTCCGGCGAGCGAAAGATACGTCGTCAGCGCTGCCCCTTTGCTGCCGCGCTCCTCCTTGACCACCTGGATCAGGACGATCTGATTGCGTTTGATGACTTCCTGAATCTTGTAGTGCCGCCAGCGTCTTTTGTGCCGCTGAGGCAGTTCTTCCAAAGCGTCCTCCGAGCCGACAACCTCAACCGGAGCCGGACTGGGCGCCTCGGGAATGGAGATAAGGCCGCCTTCGCTTGGAGCTGAACCGTTCTCCCATCCGGTGTGCTCTTCGTCTACCGAGGCGGTCAGATCGACGGCGGCCTCACCATTCGCTTCCGGTGCGGCTTCTGCCTCTTTATCAGAAGCGGGGATCGTCTCCTCGACGTCGTCAGGATGCAAGGGGATTTCGTCGCGCACTTCCTCTGCACGGGCTACAGCAGCCGTGAATTCCTCGTAAATCGTCGGCGGCAAGACAGCTTCCAGGGCTATCGGCGCCCCTCGGCTCGCGGATCCTTCATCGCGCTCCGCGGCCTCTTCTTCTTGCCGCGGCTCCAGTAATACTGCTTCGGCTTTCGCTTCCTCCACAACCGTCAGGGCTTCCGTGCCTTCAGCCGAGGGGGCCTGAAGATCGCTCGCTTCTTCTGCGATGATAGGCTGCTCTTCAACGGATGGCTGCGCCTCCGAAGAAGCGCTCTCTACGACGGGCTCAGCTGATGAGGCGGCCGCATCCTCGACAAGCTCCTTCTGTTCCGGTTCCTTCGAGCTTCCGCCGTCATGATTTTCATGGAAACGACCATGCCTATCCGCCGCCTCTTCTTTCATGAGGGCTTCGCGGACTGCTACAGGGATCTGATAGTAATCCGGGTGAATTTCCGCAAAAGCTAGGAACCCATGACGGTTCCCGCCGTAATTGACGAAAGCAGCCTGAAGCGAAGGCTCGATCCTTGCGACCTTTGCGAGATAGATATTTCCCCTGAGCTGTTTCCTTGAAGCCGATTCGTAATCAAATTCCTCTACGCGGCTACCGCGCGTCACCACCACCCTGGTTTCCTCCGGGTGGGTGGCGTCGATTAACATTTTGTTTCCCATGATAAATTCTTCCTAACGCACCAGCGTCGAAGTAAGGTCTCGCGATCATGGCCACATGATCGAACGGACCGTCTTGCTGGCCGCACTGTTGGTTGATCGCGCACTCGCCGCCTCCAGCCAGCATAACACTGGCCGCGCCCTCTTTTTGAGCGAGGGAACGGGGGCTCAACATGCTTCCGAAGCTGTGTCTGACATCATCCGAAGTAAGCGAGTTTGAGCGCAAAGTTGACATTCTCTTGGTCTCGGCTCGCCATCGGTCCCATTCATAAGAAATGAGGCGGCGCCACCACGATCCGGGGGTTATTTAGTCCAGGATTCAGCATCCTGGCTATTTTGTTGTGACGACCGCGTGTGCTGTCCGATCTAAGATCGTGAGTTTGTTGCGATTGTCAAATCCTTCACCCGCTGATCCTTAGAACCGGCACAGGCCGAGCTTGAAGCCAGCTTAATCCGATCAGGGTTGACAAGTCTCTAATACGTCGTGTTTGTCCCCGCCGCAAGCAAGACATCGCGCCCGCCAGTGAAATATGAAAACTGCTTGTGCATCTCTGGCCAGAGCTTGCTGTAGACGCGCCTTCTTTGGGTGCTATAAGCGCGGGTCTGGAATTGGCCGAGGGGCGGCGTCGGATGATGAGGAACCGAGTAAATACTGGACCTCGCATAGGGATGATTTGCCTATTTTTTTTCCTTATCGCGCTCGGGGCAAGTCCGGGGGCGCGCGGCGATCAAATTTTGTTGAGCGCACAAATCGGCGGTGATAATCAGAGGACAAGGTTTGTCGCCTTCCTCTCGAAGAAGGTCGAGTACCGCATATTCTCGATCGCCGATCCCTACAGGATCGTTATCGATTTGCCAGAGGTAGAAATCCAGGTTCCCGCCGAGAAGGGCCGTGGGCTGATCTTGTCGTCGCGCTCAGGAGTGCTCGCCGCCGGAAAATCGCGCATCGTGATCGACCTCGTGGAGCCGGCCCTCATCGAGAAATCTGAGCTCCTTCCTCCCGAAAACGAGTTGCCGGCGCGGCTTGTGATCGACTTGACGAGGTCCTCGCACAAGGCTTTCCTTGCGGCGGCCAAAACTCCACCGCCCGTTCAAAAGGCGGAGCCGGGCCAGAGCGCTGCTTTAGCGAAAAGGCCAGAAGACAAACGGCCTCTCATTGTTGTCGATCCCGGCCACGGAGGGCTTGATGCAGGCGCTCATGGCAGGCTCACGAATACACCCGAAAAAGACATTACGTTCGAATTTTGCAAAGTGCTGGCGGCGAAGCTCGAAGCGACGGGCCGCTATCGTGTCATCATGACAAGAGATCAGGATGTCTTCATCCCCCTGGACGAGCGCGCCCAAATGGCGTCTGGGCCCAAGGCTGATCTCTTGCTTTCCATCCACGCTGATACCCTCGACGCCAAGCGCTTGGGCGTTAAAAGCCTTCAGGAAGTTCGTGGCGGAACGGTTTATACTCTGTCGGAGGAAGCCTCGGATGAGCAGGCGAAGGCTCTGGCGCAAAACGAAAACAAGGCTGACGTTGAAGCCGGCGTAGCAAGCGAGGCGCAAGCGCCCGCCGTTTCCGAGGAAATCAATAATATCCTGAACGAACTCGAGAATCGCATCAAAAAAAACAGGTCGCTGGCGCTCGCCAACTATCTAATCGAGCATATGAAAGGGAAGATGAAGTTCAACAGCAGGCCACACCGCTCGGCAAATCTTCGTGTGTTGAAGGCCACGGGTGTGCCAGGGGTGTTGATCGAGCTTGGTTATTTGAGCAATGATGAGGACGAAAAACTTCTTATATCCAGCGAGTGGCGGGCAGCGACAGCCGCCCTCCTGGCCGAGACGGTGCATGCATTCATGTCTGAGCGCCAAAGTCAACTACCACTGTAGGCGGTCAAAAATCATTTACTTCGAAGGTCGCAAGCATTAACTGACGGTTCGTTCAGGATATGATCTTGTGGTTAGCCAACTCGAAGCAGCCACTCTATGCTGTCACAATTTGGCTATGCGATTATGTTCGTGATGCGCCGCCAGAGTTCTTCGGTCGCTTAATTTGGTCCGACCTCGGAACCCGGCATATAACCAAGCGTGGAACTGATGCAAAGCAATAGACCTGTGAAGCCGCCAGTTAAGAAGAAGAGGCGCCGTAAAAGCTTATTTCTGAGTTTTCTTGGCTTTGCATTCACTGCAGGTGTTTTCGTATTCCTCGCTGCTGCGGCCGGTGCTGCTTACTTTCTTTGGACCATTTCGAAAGACCTGCCCGACTACGACAAGCTTGCGACCTACAAGCCCCCTGTCATTACTCGGGTTCATGCGGGTGACGGCAGGCTTATCGCGGAGTTCGCCAAAGAGCGGCGTATTTATGTCCCCGTTCAGACCATGCCGAAAATGGTCATCAACGCATTTCTCGCCGCTGAGGATCAAAATTTCTACGAGCATAACGGGCTCGACTTTCGCGGCATCATTCGCGCCATTTACAACAATGTGACAAAAAAGAAGAAGGAAGGCGCATCCACCATTACGCAGCAGGTTGCGAAAAACTTCCTTTTGACGAGCGAGCAATCCTACCTCCGCAAAGCGAAGGAGGCGATTCTCGCAATTAGGATCGAGCGCGCCTACACGAAGGAGCGCATCCTCGACCTCTATCTCAACCAGATTTATCTGGGCGCCGGGTCTTATGGCGTCGCCGCTGCCGGCTTGCGTTATTTCGGCAAGGAGCTTCATGAACTGCAGCTTCATGAAGCCGCTTATCTCGCTTCGTTGCCGAAGGAGCCTTCCAAATTGCAGCTCACGACAGCGCGCGGCAAGAATTTTCAGGAGGCGCTCAATCGCCGGAACGCCACCATCGACAATATGGTGCGCTTCAAGTTCGTCAGTGCGGAGGAAGGCGAGAACGCGAAGAAGATGCCGCTCGAAATGACGAGCCGGCAGGTCGGCCCGTCCACCTTCGCGGCGGAATATTTCGCCGAGGAAGTCCGCCGGTCGCTTATCGATCTTTTCGGGCAGGAGGACAACGACAACAACTCGAGCTATTACGCGGGCGGGTATTCCGTTCGCTCGACGATCGATCCAAACCTCCAGCTCATGGCGCGCGCCGCCCTTCGCGGAGGCCTCGTTGCCTTCGACAGGAAGCGTGGCGGCTGGCGAGGCCCGGTTTCCAAGATCGACGTTGGCGGCGATGGCGACTGGGGCGCAAAACTCGCCGAGGTGCCTGCGCTTTCCGATGTCGAGCCTTGGAGGCTCGGGGTTGTCTTGCAGTCTGCGAAAGACAAGGCTGTGATCGGTCTTCAGCCCAGCCGTTATCCCAACGGCGCCATCGAGCAGGATAGAAAGACGGTTGAGCTGGGGCAGGATGGGGCCAAGTGGGCCATTGACAGCGTGGCCCGTAGGGGTGGCAGGATCAGAGGCGCTCCGGGCGTGAGTGATGTCCTGACTGTTGGCGACATTGTCTACGTCTCGCCGCCGACGGAACTCGACAAGGAGAATAGCCCGCCGCCGAAGCCGGTCAAAGGCGAGGCTAACCCTGCGGCGCCGAGATGGCAACTGATGCAGATCCCGCAAATCGGTGGCGCGACCGTTGTCATGGACCCTCACACGGGGCGGATTTTGGCTTTGGTCGGGGGGTTCAGCTTTGCCGAGAGCCAATTTGACCGGGCTGTCCAGGCAAGGCGGCAACCGGGCTCCGCGTTCAAGCCGATCGTTTACGCAGCTGCCCTCGATAATGGCTATACGCCGGCGAGTGTGGTGAATGACGCTGTCATCGAGATCGATCAGGGGAATGGTCAAGGGCTCTGGAAGCCGGACAACTATGACAAACAGGTGCACGGGGCGCAGCCTTTGCGCGTGGGCATCGAGAAATCGCGCAACCTGATGACCGTCCGCCTCGCGCAGGATATCGGCATGCCGATCGTCAGCGAGTATGCCCGCCGTTTCGGCGTGTACGATGATCTGCCGCCGCTGCTTTCGATGGCGTTGGGGGCAGGCGAAACAACCCTTGTGAGGTTGACGACGGCCTATTGCATGTTCGTGAATGGCGGCAAGAAGATCAACTACACGTTCATCGACCGGATCCAGGACCGCTATGGCCAGACCATCTGGCGCCACGATCAGCGCCAATGCAACGGCTGCGCCGCAACGGCTTGGCGAGGGCAGGATGAGCCTGAGCTTCAGGATGACCGCCGGCAGATCATCGATCCGATGACCGCATATCAGGTCACTTCCATGTTGGAGGGCGTCGCCATTCGGGGCACGGGCGCCGTGGTCTGGAAGCGCGTCGGCAAGCCGCTCGCGGGCAAGACCGGCACAACGAACGAAGAGAAGGACGCCTGGTTCATAGGGTTCTCGCCGGATTTGGCGATGGGCGTGTTCATCGGCTACGACAATCCGCAACCGATGGGACACGGCGAGACAGGCGGCGAACTTGCGGCCCCGATTTTCGCGGACTTCTTCAAGACGGTGCTGAAGGACAAGCCTGCCGTGCCCTTCCGCACACCCCCGGACATCCGGCAGGTGCGGATCAACAAAAGGACAGGTCAGCGCACCGATCCGAACGATCCCGAGGCCATCACCGAATATTTCAAACCGGGAACTGAACCCTCAGAAGGGTACGCTACGGCAGCGGATTATTCACCGCAGGACCGCCCCCGCGGCTACGGCTCATGGGGTGCGCCCAGCCAAGGCCAATGGGGAGCGCCACCCCCGCCCCCGCCGCCAGGGGACGGAGGCTATCCGCAGCCTTACGGGCGTGAACCGCGCGCCGGAGGCTTGTACTGACGCTGCCCGGCATCATGTTTACGCCGCCGATTAAAAAGATTACGCACAGCTGACCGGAGAGTGACGCCGCTCCGGGGCTTGACCACAGACGGAACTCGATATGCGCCCTGAAACACTCGCCATCGTCGACGAAATCAAGCAATCCCTCTCGCTTCTGCGGAGGTATCTTTGACTGGGACAAAGCCACAGCTCGTCTCGCAAGCCTGAACGCGATCGTCGAAGACCCAAGCCTTTGGGACAATCCGCAGCGCGCTCAGAAGCTCCTTCGTGAACGGCAGCACCTCGATACGGCGCTGACGGCGTATTCGCAGCTCGACGCGCGCCTGAACGACGCCACCGGCCTGATCGAACTCGGTGAAGAAGAGCATGACGAGGAAGTCGTGCGCGACGCGGAAGCCTCGCTTGCCGTCCTTCGAAGAGAGGTTCAGAAGCGGGAGGTTGAAGCGCTCCTCTCGGGCGAAGCCGACGGCAACGACACCTTCCTCGAAGTGCATGCCGGGGCGGGCGGCACCGAGAGCCAGGATTGGACGGAAATGCTTTTGCGCATGTATATGCGCTGGGCGGATGAACACCGCTACAAGGTTGAACTCATCGAAAGCAATGCCGGCGAAGAGGCCGGGCTGAAGTCTGCGACGATCCAGGTCAAAGGGCAGAATGCTTATGGTTGGCTCAAGACCGAATCCGGCGTTCATCGCCTCGTGCGTATTTCGCCCTACGATTCCAACGCGCGCCGTCACACGAGCTTCGCTTCTGTCTGGGTCTATCCCGTTGTCGACGATACTATCGACATCGCCGTTAATGAAAGCGACTGCCGCATCGACACCTTCCGGGCGAGCGGCGCCGGCGGCCAGCACGTCAACACCACCGACAGCGCAGTGCGCATCACGCACGCTCCGACGGGAATTGTCGTCCAATGCCAGAACGAGCGTTCGCAGCACAAGAACCGCGCGACGGCATGGACGATGTTGAAAGCGCGCCTCTACGAGATGGAGCTCAAAAAGCGCGAGGAAGCCGCACAGGCCGCCGCCGCGTCGAAGACCGAAATCGGCTGGGGTCATCAAATCCGGTCGTATGTTCTGCAGCCCTATCAAATGGTGAAGGACTTGCGCACCGGCGTCGTGAGCACGAACCCGCCTGCGGTGCTGGACGGAGACTTGACGCAGTTCATCGAAGCCGCGCTCGCTCAACGCGTCCACGGCGGCGGCCCGGCCACCGTCTCGGATTTGGATTGAGGCGCGTTTGTCACCCCGAAAGCGCTTGCGCCTATCCGGGTTGTTACAGATCGCGGAGCAGGAGCGTTTTGCGATCCCGGACACGGCTCAGGAGCCGTTCCGGGATGACGAAGCGGAGGCCTGCTCGGTTCGGAGTATCGCTGCCATCTCCCCGATAATGGCATGGGCGGCGGCGGAAGGATCGCGCGCGCGGACAATTGGCCGCCCAACAACGATGTAGTCCGCGCCCGCTCGCAGCGCGTCACCCGGCGTCGCCGTCCGCGCCTGATCGTCCCCCGCAATTGCCTGCTCGGATTTCGGCCGGATGCCGGGGCACACAACTGCGAGCCTGCCGCCGAAGGTTGCCTGGAGGCCGCGCGCCTCCCACGCCGAGGATACCACGCCATCGAATCCGGCATCCGCCGCGAAACCGGCGCGACGAAGCACAAGATCGCCCGAGGAGAGCGTGATCCCCTGACTCGATAAGATCCTCGGGCTTCGCGTTCGTCAAAAGGGTGATCCCGAGCAGTTTCAAGGCCGAGCCCGCGCGCCCGCGCATGGCGGCTTCAACGGTCTGCCTGTCCTGAGCATGCACGGTGAGAAAGGCCGCTCCCAGATCGGCGACGCGCGCCGTGGCCCTTTCGACGGTATTGGCGATGTCGAATAGCTTCGCGTCGACGAAGACGGACGCGCCGGAAGATGCAAGCTTCCGAACCAGGTCCACCCCGCCCGCCATGAGGAGTTCCAGGCCGATCTTTGCGACGGCGTTGGGGATCGCCAACCGCTGCCAGAAATCGTAAGCCTGGACCGCGTCCGGCATGTCGAGCGCGACGATGAGCTTGCGCTCGGCTTCTGTGTCAGCCGTCATGATCGCTCACTCCGTTTCGAAGGTGTACCAAAAACCAACCTTGGTCTCTCTTCTTGGCTTGCGTTCGCTTCGGCGATGATCTTAGGAAAAAGCGCCTTGCAGGTATATTAACAGGAGTAACGTGTTGATATAGAAAGATAATTTTAGAACGAGCGTCGACGCTCCGCAGTGCGAACGGCGCAAGCATGGTTAATATAAGAAACTGAAAACATATTTAACGGACTTTAGAGCGTCCAGTTAAGGAGAAAATTCCGGCATTAAGTTCCATTTAATGGCAAGTAAAAAACAAACGTTTTCAATTGATTAAGCCATTTTTTGGCGTCTGATCGAGGGCGCGGCGCTCCTCGCTTTTGCGATTTCTTAAGTATGTTCAGGCGGGAAGTGGACCAAAGCCGCCGGCCGTTAACCGTCATTGGTTAAGGTTATGAGCCACGCAACGTTCTGTTTACGGAAATGGCGCGGCTTTGCGCCTTGTGCTGGATAATCGGAGCTAGACGGCGATTGAAGAAGGGGATACGAGCGGGCGGCGTCCAGAACCAGGCAGCGTGCGCTAAGAAAATCAAGTGCCGGCTCACCTACTCTTCGCCGAAGAAGTCCTCGTCCAAACGCTTGAATGAGAGCGTCCGGCTCGTGCGGACTCCGACAGAGTGTTCGATCATCAATTCGGTAAGGCGCTTGCCGTCGATAAGGATAATGCGTTGGGGGATTCGATCTGCAAAGTCGGTGGCGGGAGCAGAAAAAGACGAAGTTGTTACGAAAACGCCTCTGGTTGCTCCAAGGCCAACAAGACTGCCCGTAAATGCCTGAATCTCGGGGCGTCCAACAGAGGTTCCAGGCGAGTAGCGTTTGGCCTGAACGTAAATGCGATCAAGTCCAAGAACGTCTTCGTTGATCACGCCATCGACGCCGCCGTCCCCAGATCGTCCCAATTGTTCTGCTGCATTTTTATGAGAGCCACCATAACGCATGGCGACTAGCAGATCGACAATCAAATGCTCGAAGAAAGTAGGGCCATTTTGCAAGATGCGGTCCAGAAGCTCAACGCGCAGGGCCGCTTGCGCCTTGTTAAATTCCGCCTCAATGACCTCCTCGGGTGTTGCCTTCGGAGGGTTGGGTGTGACCTCAGCGTTGTCTTCGCTTTGGCTGTTTCGGTAAAATTCGCGAAAAGCGGGAATGGATAATAGATATTGCGTGTCAATTTTCGCAGGATGAGTTGCTAATAGCTTTCTGCCGGTCGCGCTCGCTACGAAACGCCCTCTCTTAGGTGTTTCAAGTAATCCAGCTCTGGCCAAGTAGAATTTAGCCCACTGAATGCGGTTGTGAATGATACGTTGCCTGCCGCTCGGCAGCATCTCTCCACGCTGAGCCTCAGATAGACCGAATCGAGTTGCAATTTCAGCCTCGGCTTGAGGAACGGAAGTTTCCCCTCTTCCTGAGATCTCAAGCACAGGCAACATCAATGATTGGTAATCGGGAATAGACATCAACATTCATCCGAAATTTAAAATGCCTGCGCAGCTTATGCTTGGAAATCACTCCCACTCAATCGTTCCGGGCGGCTTCGAGGTCACGTCGTACACCACGCGGTTGACGCCCTTCACCTCGTTGACGATGCGCGTCGCGATGTTGCCGAGCACGTCCCACGGAAAGCGGTAGAAATCCGCCGTCATGCCGTCGACCGACGTCACGGCGCGCAGCGCGAGGACGTGGTCGTAGGTGCGGGCATCGCCCATCACGCCCACGGTCTGTACGGGCAATAGCACCGCGAACGCCTGCCAGATCTCGTCATAGATCCCGGCGGCTCTCAACTCTTCCAGGTAAATAGCGTCGGCCTTGCGCAGCACGCGAAGCTTCTCGTTCGTGATCGCGCCGGGGATGCGGATGGCGAGCCCTGGCCCTGGGAATGGGTGCCGCTTCAGAAACGCATCCGGCAGCCCGAGCTCCCGGCCAAGTGCGCGAACCTCGTCCTTGAAAAGTTCGCGCAGAGGCTCGACAAGCTTCAGCTTCATGCGCTCCGGCAGGCCGCCGACATTGTGATGCGACTTGATCGTGACGGACGGGCCGCCGTGCGGCGCCACGCTTTCGATTACGTCCGGGTAGAGCGTGCCTTGCGCCAGGAAGTCGGCCCCCCCCACTTGATGCGCGGCCTCGTCGAAGACCTCGATGAACAGCCGCCCGATGGTCTTGCGCTTCTGCTCGGGGTCCGAGACGCCGTTCAGCGCAGAGAGGAAGCGGGGCTCGGCCTTCACATGGATCAGCGGAATGTTGTACGCGCCGCGAAACAGGCCTTCGACCTCGTCGGCTTCGCCCTCGCGCAGGAGGCCGTGATCAACGAAGATGCAGGTAAGCGCGTCGCCGAGCGCCTCGTGCAGCAAGACGGCCGTGACAGCGGAATCCACGCCGCCGGAGAGGCCGCAAATCACCTTCGCGCGTCCGACCTGTTCGCGCACGCGCGCGATCTCGGCATCGCGGAAGGCGGCCATCGTCCAGGAATTGTCGCAGCCCGCGATCTTGTGCACGAAGTTTCGCAGCATCGCCGCGCCGCCTGGCGTGTGAACGACCTCAGGATGAAACTGCACACCATAGTACCGCCGCCGCTCGTCGGCGATGGCGGCATAGGGGGCATTTCGCGTTGTGGCGATCGAGGCAAAGCCTTCCGGCAGCGCCGCAACCCGGTCGCCGTGGCTCATCCAGACCGGAGCCTTCTCGCCAACCCCGGCCACGCCCTCGAACAAGGGCGACGCGGCTTTGATGTCGATCAGCGCGGACCCGTATTCGCGCTCGCTCGATGGCTCGACCTTGCCGCCCAAGCCGCGCAACCATGCCCTGCTGCCCGTAGCAGATGCCGAGCACCGGCACGCCCGCCTCGAAAATCGCATCCGGAACCTGCGGAGCGCCCGGATCGAAAACGCTCGCCGGGCCACCGGACAGGATGATCGCCTTCGGTTTCAGCTCAGCGATGGCCTTTTCGGCGGCGTTGAAGGGCACGATCTCCGAGTAGACGCTGGCTTCGCGCACGCGCCGCGCGATGAGCTGCGTGAACTGCCCGCCAAAATCAACAATGAGAACGACATCAGTTATGGGGAGACCGTGCAAGGGCCGCTCCTCCTTCTTAGGATCAGCAGGCTGTTGAAGAACCACGAAATCCTGTCCTCATCCTTCGACAAGCTCAGGATAAGGCGCAGTGGTTTCAGCGGGTTAACCCTCATGGTGAGCCTGTCGAACCATGGGCAGCATGGCTTTTCATCCTGCTCGTGCGCCCCGCCCGGAAGACCTGCCCCGTTTGCGGCGCCCGCTTTCAGGATAAAAGAATGGGTCCGCCGATAGCGGACCCATGCCTAAGATAGACGGAATTTTCGGTGCGTCCAGCGCGGAGCCTCTTCCGCGCTCAACTCTAGAGTGCGTCCGGAAAAGCGCGAAGCGGTTTTCCGATAAAGACGCGCGACGAAACAAAAACTTAGAGGCCGCTTTTGATTCCATCAAAAGCGGATAGGCTCTAGTCGCAGCTTTCGACGTGGCCGGCCGCATGCTTCTTGACCTGCTCGCATGCGAAATTCCTGGCCTGATCCGGCAGTCTCTTGTTGATTTCGACCCAGTACGGAGCGTCGCCAGCCGTGCTGAAGGCGCCGTAGGTCCAATAGCCGATGACGGCCAGGCAGGCGAGGATGATCAGGTAGAAGATAGCCTTGATGAAACCCATAGCGGAACTCGCTTATCTTTGTGGTTGGATTTTGGAACGGGTGGGCGTCGGATGAGCATCCCAGGCGCCTTTTAGATCCAGGATGTAACAGCTTCTTGACTGGATCATAGATGCAGCAAAGGAGAAAGTTTGTTTATTTTTGGGCAATACGGAGTTTGCCGCCGCTGCCCCGAACCTTATGCGCCGTTTTTCATTAAGAGCGCGATGTAAAAGCCGTCCGTGCCATGCTGGGCAGGCGTCAAAAGAAGGCCCGGCTTATTATGATCCGAGCCGCCCGTTACGGGACGAGAGAGGATTTTTGTCGCCCGTTGCGTCGCGTCAATGACGGAAAAACTCGGATTGCTCTCCAAAAAGGCCTTGATTTGCTTGTCGTTTTCCTGCGGCAGGATCGAGCACGTGACGTAAGCGAGCGTCCCCTGCGGCTTTAGAAGCGGCGCCGCCCGCATCAAGAGCTCGCCTTGTGTCGCCAGGCGCGCCGCCAGTTGAGCGCTCGTCAGCCGCCATTTGGCATCGGGGCGCCGCCGCCAAACGCCGGTTCCACTGCAAGGCGCGTCGATGAGCACGACGTCCATGCGGCCTTCCAGCGCGGCGAGCGCATTCTCCTCGCCCGGCGGCAGCGTCTGCACGTTTCGCGCGCCCGCACGCTTCAATCGATCGAAGATCGGTCGGAACCGCGCCGCATCGGAATCGAAAGCGTAAATCTGCCCCGTGTTCTGCATCTGGGCGGCCATCGCCAGCGTCTTCCCGCCGGCGCCGGCGCAGATGTCGGCAACCTGCAAGCGCGGGCCAGCGCCTGCGATGAGCGCGGCGATCTGGCTCCCCTCGTCCTGAACCTCGAACCAGCCGCGGCCGTGAGCCGGGTTAGCCTCCACATTCGGGCTTCGTGCTCCGCCTTCGCGCGGCGGCAGGCGCACGCCAACCGGCGAGTAGGGTGTCGGGGCGGCCTCATGAGGGGCGAAAGCCTTGAGAACCCCATGATGCGCCCGCCAGTCTTGGGTATAAGGGGCGGCGTCATGGCGGGTGAAAGCCTTGAGAACCTTTTCCTGCGTCGCCTTCAAAGTGTTGACGCGCAAATCCACGGGCGCGCGTGCGGCCAATGCCTGCCCTTCCGCGATCGCGCCATCCCCGAAAACCTCCGAGAAGGAGGGAGCCAGCCATTCGGGATAATCGCCTTGTATCCAAGGGGGAGCGCCGGACAAATCGCTGTTCGCGAGGCCGCTCTCCTCTTCGGGCGTGAGAGGGGCAGGGCAAAACCCTTCCCCGCTGCAAAAGCCGGCGATGTCATGCGCCGAAACGTTCCACTCGTTGCGAAGGGCGGCAAGCGCTATGGCCCTCGGCGCGTCCGAGCGCATCAAATAAGACAGCGATTGCTTGCGCCGCAGGCTGTCGAAGACGAGATTGCCGATAAAGGCGCGGTCTCCGGAACCGGCGAAGCGGTGCGCCCGGCCCCAATCGGCAAGCACGACGGAAGCCGCGCGCCCGCGCTCCGCGATCTCGGTCAGGATTTCGATTGCCGCCTGTAGCTTCGCGCAGGGCTGCATAAATGACTACGCGTTGCCGATAGGATAGTTCGGCGCCTCGCGCGTCACAGTAACGTCATGCGTGTGGCTTTCGCGCAGGCCCGCATTCGTGATCTTTACGAACTCCGCTTTCTCATGCAGGTCGGGAATTGATCGCGAGCCGGTATAGCCCATGGCTGCGCGCAAGCCGCCCACAAGCTGGTGCAGTACGGCTGACACCGGGCCTTTGTACGGAACCTGCCCTTCAATGCCCTCGGGAACAAGCTTCAGCAAGTCCCGGACTTCGCTCTGGAAATAGCGGTCGGCCGATCCGAGCGCCATGGCGCCGAGCGAACCCATGCCGCGATAGGATTTGTATGTGCGGCCTTGATAAAGATAAACCTCGCCGGGGCTTTCGTCGGTGCCCGCCAGCAGCGAGCCGACCATCACGCTGCCCGCGCCGCTCGCCAGAGCCTTCGCGATGTCGCCCGAATATTTGATGCCGCCATCGGCAATCACCGGCACGCCGTGCCTGGCGGCGGCCTCCGCGGCTTCCATTACGGCGGTCAGTTGAGGAACGCCGACGCCGGCGACAATGCGCGTCGTGCAGATGGAGCCTGGGCCGATCCCGATTTTTACGGCGTCGGCCCCCGCATCGATGAGGGCCAGCGTTCCTTCGGCTGTGGCGACGTTGCCGGCGATCACCTGGACCACATTGGAGGCCCGCTTGATGCGCTTCACGGCATCGAGGACGCGCTGCGAGTGGCCGTGCGCGGTATCGACGACAATCAGGTCCGCGCCCGCGGCCATGAGATGTTCGCTGCGCAGGAAGCCATCATCGCCCACCGAGGTCGCTGCGGCCACGCGAAGCCGCCCCTGCTCGTCCTTGCTGGCAAAAGGATGTTGCTCGGCCTTCTCGATGTCCTTCACCGTGATGAGACCAATGCAGTGGTAGTCGTCGTCGACGACGACCAGCTTCTCGATGCGATGCGTGTGAAGCAGCCGCTTGGCGTCATCCCGATCGATACTGTCCTTCACCGTGATAAGATTGCTTTTCGTCATCAACTCATGAACCGGCTGCGCGGGGTTCGTGGCGAAGCGCACATCGCGGTTTGTGAGAATGCCGACGAGCTTGCCCTGGCCGTTGCCGTTGGAGCCTTCGACAACCGGGATGCCGGAGATCCGGAAGCTCTTCATCAGGTTCAACGCGTCTTTCAGGGTCGCGTGGGGCGAGATGGTGACGGGGTTCACCACCATGCCGGATTCGAACTTCTTGACCTGCCGGATGTGCTGGGCCTGTTGCTCGGGCGTGAGATTGCGATGAATGACGCCGATGCCGCCCGCCTGGGCCATCGCAATCGCCAGCGGCCCTTCCGTCACGGTGTCCATCGCCGCCGAGATGATCGGGATGTTGAGCTTGATGCTCCTCGTGAGGTTGGTCGTCACGTCGACTTCGGACGGCAACACGTCGGACAGGGCTGGACGCAACAAAACATCGTCGAAGGTAAGCCCCGTCTTCTGCCGGATAATGGCCATTTCGAAACCCTTTGGCGCACCCGGCGCCGGCCTGTTTGAAATTCTTGCTGGGGTTTAGCACCCCCGTTGCGATCTGTAAAATGTGGGTGACGTTTCGCTCTGTCCAGTCGCGCCCGCGTCAGGCGCGCCTTTATAAAAACGGCGTCTGCGCTTTCGCTCTGCGGCGCTCAGCCTGTCAGCTTTGCGCTTTCTCCCATTGCCAAAAGCGCCATCCAGAGATTGGCCTCGGTCCAAAGAAGCGGCAGATGGTCATTGGGCACATAACGGCCGTGCTCCAGGTAATAGGCTTCCGGGCAAAGAAGCTCGCCTTGCGGGCAATCGGGGCCGGTTATCTGGCCCAGCGATCTGTTCAGGTGGCAGGCCTGCTGCTCGAGATCCGCCGGTTCTTGGGTGCGAAGATAGCGGCGGCCCGCGATGATGGAGACGATCGGATCGAAGATGCACCACTGGGCTTCCTCGCCGGGCCGGGCAAGGGCGTCGCGTCCGCTCTGATCCTCGCTCACATCCGCCGTCCGTTTTTGGGGCGGAAGCTTGTCCTTGTAATCCGCTGTCCAGTAGGAATCGCCTAAGTAGCGGCGGATTCCATAGTCGCCTTGCAAATGCGCGGTCACATCATGAACGATCCGCCCGGCCATTCCATCGTCCACCACCTCCAGAGGGTAGATCAGGAACAGGAGGGCGGCATCGTAGCGGCGAGCTTTCGGTCCGGCAGACTCCGATGGCAGGAGGCTTGCGAGCGCGGCCTCGCCTGCGGTTATCAATTCGCCAACGAATTCAGCGGTGACCAACCGGCTGCCCGACCGGCGCGCCATGCCGGGCTTCGCGATCAAAAGCTCGCGCAGCTGCCGCAGTCCCGCGACCACGGGGCCGATGCTGGAAGCCTCAACCTTGCGCTCTTCCTCCCAGTGGCCGCTGTCTTCATCCTGCCAATAACGAATACGTTCGAAGTACAGGGCGAAGAGCGCGAGTAAACCGCCATCCGGCGCCAGCAGGCCGCGACGCGCCAGGCGGCAGTAAATCCAAAGAAAATAGCCGAGAGCGTCATTTTGGGCATGGGCCCACGGTTCGTGGTTTTCGGCCAGGTTGAGACCGTCGAAGCGCACATGCGGGCGGTTCATGACGATGTTTGGATCGGCAAGCCCGGCGACGATGTCCTTGAACCGCTGGCAGTATTTGCCATAGAACCTCGATAGCGCCGTAACGACGGCCACGGCGCTATCGAGCCTGCCTGCTTTTTCATGAGCGAAAGCGATGTAAACATTATCGCGAACCCAGACATTGCCATATCCACTTTGGGCCGCGGCGGCGGGATCGAGGCCCGCGGCGGGAAAAAGCCCTGTAGGCAGTGGGGCGAAGCGAAGGGCGCCATGGGCGTTGAGAAAGCTCAGGATGCCGTGCACATCTTCAGGGCTGTATTTCGCCTTGAGCCGCCTTAGTATTTCCTGATGGTGGACGATGAGCGTGCCGCCGTTCAATGGGGTCGAACTCCTGCTGCGCCAGCTTCCGGGGTCTGGTTGAGTGGTGTTTAACGTCTTTGCGATCCTTGCTTGAAGTCATCCTCCACTTCGAGGATGGTTTTGCGATGTTTTTCAAAAAGTTCGTCGAATTTGGATGTGAAGTAAATCCCGACAGCACCCGATAAAAAGAACAGTATTCCTGATGAGTGATGTTCAAATATGCCTGGAAATTTTGTATCTTTCAATACATCCGACCATATGTTGTTTGCGCCATCAACGAAGCAGAGGCTCATAAAAATAGCCAAGAATGATACTGCGTACGTGAAACGAGAGAGAGCATATTCTTCCAGAGAGTAGATGTCCCTTCTTCCGCAAGCCTCCGCAAAGTGTTCCCATCTGCTTTCCACGTCATCGGAGCGGGTTCTTTTGAAGGCTGCGATCGCAAGA
The DNA here is from genome assembly GCA_963764115.1 of uncultured Alphaproteobacteria bacterium. Classification (GTDB taxonomy): domain Bacteria; phylum Pseudomonadota; class Alphaproteobacteria; order Rhizobiales; family Rhodomicrobiaceae; genus Rhodomicrobium. The sequence goes on along the minus strand of CAVXRT010000027.1, from coordinate 259,242 downwards.
ATGCGTAGGCTGTTGTGTTTGCACAGAAGGTCCACCAAGAGGCAGACCAAGGGGATCAAGACGAGAATGAGGTAGGCATTTTGAAGCCCGGATTGCCCGTCTTGTATTTTGGATTCGCCTACCAGCCCCAAACCCGTCGCTGCCAGAATTGAGACAATCAATAATTTCCATTTTATGAAATCGGCCCGCAGCTTGAACGATTTAATGATTTCTTGACGCAAATTCGACATTCGATTTTCCGCATTTCATAATGCTATTGATCCTCGGGCAACGGTGCTTTTGGATATCTGGAATTTTAGAAAACTTCTCTTAAGAAAATTTATCTCGATGCCGGCGTTAAGCCGCTATCTCCTGGCAAATATCTGCAAGTTTGCGTAGGTTTGCGCGAACGCAATCGACAAGGATCAGCATAATGGAGCTGCGCAGACTTACCGACGAGCTAGCCGTGACTGGGCAAATCGGCCCGGGTGACATTCCGGCGCTGGCTGCCGAGGGCATCCGCGCCATCATCTGCAATCGGCCCGACGGCGAAGCGCCTGGGCAACCCGCATTTGCGGAGGTGGAGAAAGCCGCGGCGGCGAACGGGGTCAAGATCGCATATCTGCCTGTGACGCCGGCTGCGATCAGCGATGATGATGCTGCGACTTTTGGCAAGCTGCTGGACGAACTTCCCAAACCTGCGCTTGCATATTGCCGCTCAGGCATGCGCTCGACGGCGCTCTGGGCGCTGAGCCAGGCCGGGACGCAGCCTGCGCAGGACATCGTGAAGGCAGCGGCCATGGCTGGCTACGACCTCAAGCCTTTCTTGCCCCGGCTTACGCGGTAACTTGGCCATGAGCATGGACAAGGGTGGGAGCGCCGCTCCCGATTTTGACGCGGGTTTTCGCGCGAAGCTGGCTGACCTCGTTCTCTGGCGGCGGGATATACGGAAGTTTCGTACCGATCCGCTGCCGCCCGGAAGCATCGATCGTCTTCTGCGCCTTGCCTGCCTCGCGCCCTCTGTGGGCTTGAGCCAGCCCTGGCGGTTCGTGCTTGTCGACGATCAGGCAAGACGCCAGCGCATTCGCGAAAATTTTGAAGCGGCAAATGCAGAGGCGCTTGCGTCCTACAGCGGCGAGCGGGCCGGTCGCTATGCTGCTCTTAAGCTGGAGGGGTTGAACGAGGCGCCGGTCCATCTTGCGGCATTCGCGGAGCCCGATCCCGAGCAGGGCGCAAAGGTTGGGCGGCGCACGATGCCGGAGACGGTGGCTTATTCCGTCGTGACGGCCATTTACACGCTGTGGCTCGCGGCTCGCGCGGAAGGAATTCGGCGTGGGGTGGGTCTCCATTCTCGATCCGGCGCCGATCGGGCGCGATCTCGATGTGCCGCTGCATTGGCGGTTCATCGGCTATTTTTGCATCGGCTATCCACTGGACGCGGCGGCAGACACGCCGGAATTGGAGCGGGCGAACTGGGAGAAGCGCGCCGACCCCGCTTCGTTCATTCTTCGCCGCTGATGAGCGACCGTCGAAAGCCGACGAGTCATGGCCGCCCTTGAGGCGGCCATCCAGGGATAACGGCTAACTACATTGTTAATGGATGGCCGGGTCAAGCCCAGCCATGATGAAGCAAAGTCATTAGGGTTTGAAGACCAACTCTTCCGCGCCTTGGCGTCTAAGCTCATCCTCGGAACCGGCCAGGGAGATGGAGCGCCCTTCGTTCCACAGCGGCGTCAGGTCCCCGTAATGGCGCGAGAAGATATGGCCCGACTCTCCCGTTGCGATCATGAAGCGCGAGGCGTCCGGGTTCGCGAGGTCGTAGATGCCGCGATAGCCGGGGCCGTGCGTGCGGGCAAAGGGGTGGGCATCGTCGTCCATGCCGCCGCCGCGGTCGAGCGTGTAGAAATCGCCGCTGCTTTCGACGCTGAGATCCGACAGGCGGTCGAGCAGCGGGATATGGCTGTATAATTTGTGACGGAGCACCGCGACGTTCTCGCGTCCCCAACGCCACTTTTTCATATCCGCGCCCTGCCGCGCGGTAAGCATCGCCAAAGCTCGCGTCAGGGCTTCGGTTTTGAGACGCGCACAGTCGGCGTCGCCTGTCCCACACCATTCTGCGGCGCGATTGCTCAAGATGAACTCAATGGAGCCAGCCGCAAAAGGACCCTTCTCCTTTATCGGATCGCCGGTTTTTTCGGCCACCAGCATCTGATGCATTTCAAGCAGCCAGGCGTCGAAAATCAGAGGCTCGGCGCGGTCTTTGTCCATAACCCCGTCCCAGTTCCGGAGCAGGGCCAGCGCCTCCTTTGCTCGCGGCGTCGCTGGTGTCAGCGCCAGGAGCGCAGGCAGCAAATCCTTCGCCGCCAATGACAGGTGATCGGCCTGCATCCGCGCCGACGTGTCGAGCGTGTGAATGCCGCCCTCGTTCATGAACGCCTGGATGCGCCACGTCGCGGTACGGCTCTCCCCACTCCCGCCCGAGGGTCGGCGAGAAGTTCGGCGGCACGACAGCGCTGTTGGCGTTGAAAATGAAGCCGGCTTCGGGATCGCGGAGCCGCGGCGCTTGCTCGAAAGCGGCCACGCCAGCCCAGTCGCACGCGCCGGATGCGCCGTCGCACGGCATCCGCCCGTCGCCGGATTTGCGGATGGGCAAGAGGCCGGGATTGATGAATCCGATATGGCCTTCACGGTCGGCATAGACGATGTTCTGCGTCGGGGTCTGGTAAAGCTTCAGCGCCTCCAAAATTTCGCTTTGGCCGCGGGCGCGGTTAAGTTTTGCGAAGGCTTCCGGCGTTGTGTCGCTCGCGCCGAGCCCCGTGAAGGCGAGCGCCACGATCTTGCCCGTGCCCGCCAGCGTCTGCGATTCCGCGTCGATATCGGACAGGACAGGCCCGTGGCGGGTCGCGCGAACGGTGAGGGTGACGTCCGGCTTGCCCTTCACATGGATGATTTCCTGCCTCGTTTCAAATGCCGCGGACCCTTCCGGGGTCAGATAGCGATTTGCATCCTTCGGGTCGACGGTCTCGATGAAAAGGTCCTGCACGTCGCTGAGTGTGGTGGTGAATCCCCAGGCGACGTTATCGTTCTGGCCCAACAGAACATTCGGAAACCCCGGGACGGTGGCGCCCTTCACGGCTGCTTCGGGGGTGACGATCCGCGCGAGGTACCACAGGATCGGGGCCTCCAACCCAAGATGCGGGTCGTTGGCGAGGATGGGCTTGCCGCTGGCCGTATGCCGGCCGCCGATCACCCATTCGTTGGAGGCGGCATCGCGGAGGCTAAGAACGGACCCAAGAACTCTCGTCGGGTTTTGCGGTGGGCGACGGGGCTTCCGCAAGGGTGGCGACAGATGGACCAGCGGGTCCCATCGAGGCCTTTTTCGTGCCAGTCTCTGCACGAGGGGCGGGATTTATTTGCGGCTCTATCGTGATTGGGCTGGGCGTATCCGGAAACAGCGCCTCCATCCGTTCGGCGCTCATGTGCTGCGCCAGGCGCGCGCGCAGCCTCTCGGACGTGTAATTCTTGCTGAGTTGCACGGCCATCAATTTGCCCCAGACCATCGAGTCCGCCGGCGTCCAGCGCTCGGGCTTCACGCTCATGAGCAGAAATTCCGGCGGCAGGCTGTTTACGTGCGCGGCGAGCCAGGAATTCACGCCATCGGCGTAGGCCTGAAGCTGACTTTGCGCGTCAGGGGACAAAGCGCCGAAACTGCTCTGCGCCAGCCTATAGAGCCCCAGCGTGCGGACGAACTTGTCTACGGCGAGCCTGTCGGGTCCGGTTATCTCAGACAATCGTCCTTGCCCAGCGCGACGCTGCATCTCCATCTGGAACAGGCGTTCGCTCGCATGAATGTAGCCGAGCGCGCGAGCGGCGTCGTTCCTGTTGGCGGCGAAGATGTGCGGCACGCCCCAGCTATCGCGGTAAACGTGAACCTCGGCGGACAGGCCTGGGAGGGTGTCGGCGCCGCTGTAATCCGGCATCGCGCGTTCGAATATAAAGACGGCGGAAGCCCCAGCAGCCGCGATGATCAGTCCAACGGCGAAAAGGCTTCGCTTCCAAAAGCGGCGGGGTTTTTTGGGGAGCATCAATTGAGACCGCGAGCGGGGATAAAGATAAATCCACTTAAGAGCCTCATCGGATAACCCATAATGCGACGGTAGTCTTGTTAAAGAGGCGGCTTCTCGAACGTGAAAATGCAGTAGCGCATGGCTCCAGTGGAATACGCTGCCAGGATCAGAAACAGGGTCAGCGCGAAGACTTTGTTCTGCGCGCCTTGCGTAAACAGAAACTGCCGGTAGCGCCGATCGCCGAACAGTTTGGAGGCGGACCTCTTGATGCAGATCGCCCAGGTGCGTTGCACATTCGCGCTTATGTCGTTCGCCGCAAGCATCTCGAACCCTGCGCCGCCCGCTAACAGGCGATAATCTTCCTCAGTGCCCATGCCGGGAAGCCGCCCGTAACGGCAGATCGGCTCCAGAAGAAGCCGTTGCTCCCAGCTGGACGCAGCCCTTTTCGCAAGCCACGCGCAAACGACAAGGCGGCCTCCCGGACGCAGCACGCGAAAGGCTTCCGAAAAGAACCGCTGTTTGTCGGCGATATGTTCAGAGCTTTCTACAGCGTAGGCCCGATCGAAATGCTCATTCGGAAATCTGTTCTGCAGCCAATCACAAAGCGTAATCGAAACGCCCGGCGCATGCCGCTCTGTCGCTATCTGGAACTGACTTTCCGATATCGTAACTCCTTCGAGGGAGATTCCGTATCGCGACGAGAATAGCCTGGCCGTCTCGCCATAGCCGCATCCGATATCGCAGGCAGACATGCCAGCTTTCAGATCGAGCCGTTCGGCCACGAGTTCGGCCAGGGCTACCGTCGCTTCAGCGCTCGTTTCCCTTCCCGTCCTCCAATAGCCGTGGTGAACGTGATCACCCCAAATTTCGCGGTAGAAGGGATCGAGTTCATTGTAGTGGAGCGCAACTGCTGCGCTCGGCTGGTCGATTTTTGGAGTGATCATGCTTCGATACGGGCGGCGGATGAGACGCGAGCCAAGCCTCTGCCCCAGGACAATGCCCCTTTTCCCGAAACGAAGTCGACCGCGTCAACGACGGCCCGGGGCGAAGAATAATGAGGCATATGACCCCTCTCCGCATAGCGTGCGGCTTGGCGGGCCGCGCCTGCCGCCGCGCCCGCGATAAGAAGCGCGGGCGGCAGCCTGGAATGGCGACGTCGATCTGTCTTTATTCTGAGCATCACCCAAAAACTGCGATGCGGCCGTTTGGTTCCATCACGGATAGCCACGGTCTAGCCATTTCATACGCCGGCTCCTCAGCCGGCGCTGTGAAAAGCGCCGTAGAATCGCCTGAGTCGCCCCTTGCTTTTGGGTGGAAGTTATCTTCTGATTGGGCCGGTCTGCGGATTACCTGGCTGACCCGGAAGTGAAGAGTTACTATTGGCCCGGTTCCCTGCCGATGTGGAGTTCGGTGCGCCGGAAAGGCCTGTGCCGGACTGTGTGCCCGTAGAGCCGGCGCCATTGCTGCCGGGCGACGATGAATTTCCGGCGCCGCCGCCCATACTGCCGGCGCCGCCCATCGAGCCGCCCGATGCGCCACCCATGCCGCCCCCTCCGGCGGCGCCTCCACCTGAGCCGCCTCCTGCTCCCCCTCCGCCTCCGCCACCCTGGGCGTAGGCAACAGAGCCAACAGTCATAAGCAAAGCCGTTACTGAGACGAGTAGTTTCCTCATGATTCCTCCTCTTTGGATGAGCAAACCATGAGATCTGAACCTGTTCCTGTTTTTAGGCCTTAAAATAACTTAGAAATATTCTGTAGTGCATCCTTTTTGATTGAAAACTTGATTGCTAAAATGGCCTATTGCGCATTAGCGGTTGCATATAGACTGCGTACATCCTGGGCCACCTGGGCGCGAGAGCCTGGCCGCAAGTACATCATGTGACCGCCGTGGTAGACTCGAACATCGATAGGCGCCGCCCCTTCTATAGGTTTGAGCTGCCCAACCAGATAGCGCGACATCGCGTAAGGCGTCACGAGATCCGTGTAGCCGTGCGCGATGAAAACCTTGAGCTGGCCATTACGCACGCGCGCCTTTTCCAGATCGTCGAGCGATCCCGCATAGCCCTGCCGGCCCGGTTTTGTTCCGAAGTCCCAATGCCCGTTCGCGCTCCGATTGAGCAGCCGGTACTCGAGATCTGTGCGAAAACCAAGCTCCTGCCTGATATAGCTCACGACGGCCGGTCGCAGCGCTGTGATCGCGCCGTCGAGGATCGGATCGTAATGCTCGTTGTCTTCGGGCTGGGGAACTGGAACGCTCACGGTTGCATCGTACCGGCTGAGCGCGCGGTTCTTGCGCTTTTCATATTCGCGGATGAACAGGTCCGCGGAAACGCGGCCGTGATGCTTGGCGACGATGCTGGCATCGAGCCCGGTGAATTCGGCGAGCTTTGCGACAACGTCATCGTCGCGCTTCAATCCCTCCGCAATGTGAAGCAGATATTTCGTGCGGGCATAGGTTTCTGCTTCGCGAACGGCATCGAGGGGCGCTTTCGGGCCATCCCTCATTTCGATATGCGCCGCAGTCAGCGACGGAAGCGCAAATGTGAGCGGCAAAAGGGTGAGGTCGCCATCGCGCAGCATGGAGAACTCCAGTGCGGGCGAGATCATGATCGCGCCCTTCACTTGCACGCCCTTCGCCAGGAGCCGGTCGGCAAGAAGCGCGGCGCGAAATCCGCCGTAGCTTTCCCCGGCGAGATAGACCGGAGCGAGTTCGCGCTCGTTGCGCGCGAGATAGAGGCTCACGAATTCGGCGATGGAATCCGCATCCTTGTCTACACCCCAGAAGGCGTGCTCCGCGTCATCGCCGTCCGTTGCTGCCCGGCTGTACCCGGTTCCGACCGGATCGACGAAGACGAGATCCGTAAAGGCAAGCCAGCTATCAGGGTTGTCGGCGAGTTGGACGGGCTGAACCGGTTCGGCGCCGTTTTCCGTAAAGGGAACCACGCGCGGCCCAATCGCGCCCATGTGCAGGAAAGCAGCCGAAGCGCCGGGACCGCCGTTGAAAGCGAATGTCAACGGCCGGGCCGGAGCGTTGTCCAGCACGTAGGACACATAGAAGATCTTCGCGGCAATCTCACCCTTAGGGCCGAAAAGCGGCAGTGCGCCAGCCGTCGCCTTGTAGGTGAGCTGCTTCCCTCCGAGAGAGATCGTGTGTTGCGTTACGCTATCCGCAGGGAGGTGGGAAGCGGGGTTGCCTCCTGCCGGCTTTGCCTGCGCGGCGTGCGGGTTGGGTGATGCCTCTTCGGCACGCGCGGAAACCAATGAGACCGTGACAAAGAAAATAAAAATAAAGGGAGCGAGCCTCAGTCCAATCATGACAGCAGCCTTCAAATTCAGGGCCGAAAGAGAACAGAAAAGGGTTTGGCCAGGGAAATCGAAACACTTTCCTCAATGACGGGAGATAACAAGCGGCGCGCCTTTTTCCAGTCGCGCCTCACGTTTTTCGCCGCCTCCGCGATTGCAAGGCTGAAGGCTCGACGAGCGCCTGTTAGGGGAATGGTCAGGCTTTGCGTGGGCTGAAGCCCTTGCAGTCACACCGGCGGATCAGAACCACGCGCACTTGCCGTGGCTCCAAGACGTTGCGCACATTGCAACATCGCTTAGAAACTCCGCGACGGGCGCGTGTGTGACGTAAATCAGGCCGCTCGCTCCTGCGATGAGGCTCAAGGTGAGGCCGGCGGCCACGACGTACCAAACGCGCGAGAGGATCAGCGTGATTTTGACAGGCACCTGCTCCTTTGGCGTGAGCGGCGCGTCGGGGTGATCCGAAATGGCGTGGGCGGCGGTTCGAGCCCCCGGCGTGAGGCGGGCGAGCATGCCTGTGAGGCCGACGACGAGATGCACGGAGGCTGGCACGATTGCCGTCATCAGCATGCCGGTCACGAACAGCCCATCGGTCCAGGGAGCTTCCACCGCCTTGTTGACGAGCGCTTCCCAGTTAAACCTCGGCAGGCCCGCAGAGGTGAACGCCAGGTTGAGAAGTTCAAGCGTGTTCGGAAGAAGCGCCGCCAGCGCGACCATCAGCAATGCGCCGGAGGCGAAAGTGCCGAGCACGGCCCCGAAGACCTTCAGCTCTCCCAGGAAAGTCGGTTCCGCCCGCGCCGCCTGATGCAGGAAGAACCGTGTCGCGCTCCAGGACAGCCAATCGATCGATGCGTTTGTGAGCGGAAGCAGGATGAAGAACAGAAGCAGGAGCAGGGTGAATTCGCCCGCGAAGGCAAGCGCGGCTCCTGCCAGGATCGCGATCGTAATCGAAAAGAGCGTCGCTCCCGCGAGCGCAAAGGCAATCGCCAGCGCAAAAGAAAGGGCGAATCCGCCCGCCATGGCGCCGAGCACCGAGCCCGCATTCGATTCCTGGCCTGAGAATGCCGATGCGATTGCGAACGCCATCGTGAAGGCGACCATGAAGGCGAATCCGCCGAGGAGCACCTTGGCGATGGTCTGCGCAATCGCATAGTCGCCGCCGATCATCGTCCAGCCCTGCTCGATCAGCCGGAGCAGATTCCTGAAAGCCGCAACGATCACATAGGCGATGGTCAGGAAACCGGCGGCGAACAGCGCCGCCTGCCAGCTATAAATCCGGTGCGCGTTGATGCCGTTTGCGATGAGCGTTATGAGAAGCAGCGCGATCGGGAAAATGAACGCGATGGCGAGGCAGCGCTCAAAAGCTTTGCCGCTCAGAGCAGGGCCGAACCACTCCATGAGCCACTCGTTCATACGGCGCACCGTGACGAGGTAGGTTTTGAAAGGCGGCGTGGCCCCGAGGCGGTCTTTCAGCGCCATGCGATCGTCGTAATGGGAAAGTTGGCCACTCAGCGAGCGATCAGGAAACGGGAGAAGCCAAGCCAGGATGGTCGCCAGCAGCGCGGTCAGAGCCGCCATGACTGACAGGACGCCCCATCCCTGCCAAATTACCAGAGAAAGGCCTGTTTCAGCCGGATGCATGCGTCCCTCGATATCTGCCCCGCCGCTTGGTTAGCAACCTGCCGCGCGACAATCAAGGTGAAACTCGCATTGCTTCGCCTGAACTGTTCCTGACTATTGCTTCGTTGCCTCATCTGATTTGCTCCTCGGGGCCAGTTAGGATCGGGAGCGGCGATGAGGCGGGTAAGCATGGCGACGCGGGACGAGTTGATTACAGCGGTTATCAATCGGTACGGCGGCAGTGACCGCCGAGAGAAAACACGCATTCTGGATGAGTTTGTCGCGGTGACGGGTTTCCATCGTAAGCACGCGATGCGGCTGCTCGGCGGGAGGATGCCGCGCCGGTCGGCAGCGCGACCAGCGCGGAGGATTTACGGCGATGACGTCCGCGCGGCGCTTGTTTTAGTTTGGGAAGCCTCGGATCGGGTCTGCGGCAAGCGTTTGAAGCCGCTTATTCCAATCCTTGTCGAGGCGATGGAACGGCATGGGCATCTTAAGCTCGCTCCCGAAGTCGGCGCGCGGTTGCTTTCCATGAGCGCGGCGACGATTGACCGGGCGTTGCGCGAGGTGCGTGAGAAAGCCGGTCGGACCCGGCGCCGGCCAGCCGCGTTATCGATCATCAGGCGTAGCATTCCGATCCGCACCTTTTCGGACTGGCGAGATCCGCCGCCAGGCTTTGTCGAAGCCGATCTTGTGGCGCACAGCGGCCCATCGACACGCGGGAGTTTTGTTCAGACGCTGGTTCTGACCGATGTCGCCACAGGGTGGACGGAGTGCGCGCCGTTGCTGGTCCGCGAGCAGAAACTTTTAAGCGAAGTTCTGACGGAGCTTCGCAAGCTTCTTCCGTTCGATCTTCTCGGATTTGACACGGACAACGACAGCGTCTTCATGAACGAGACCGTACGAGATTATTGCCAGGGAGCCGGGATCGAGTTCACGCGCTGCCGCCCCTATCGCAAAAACGATCAGGCCTTTGTCGAGCAGAAAAACGGCGCCATCGTCCGCCGAATTGTCGGCTACCGGCGCCTTGAAGGGCTACCGGCGGCTGAAGCCTTGGCGCGGCTTTATCGGACGGTCAGGCTGTTCGTGAACTTTTTCCAGCCATCGTTCAAGCTGTCCGGAAAGGAACGCGATGGGGCCCGGGTGCGCAAACGCTACCATGCTCCGGCCACGCCCTGTCAGCGGGTTTTGGCGGATCGGCGCACGCCTGAGGAAGTACGCCGCCGCTTGAAATGCGTCCAGGCGGGCCTGGACCCGGTGCGGCTTTTGAGCGATATGCGAACGGCGCAGCAGCATCTCGTCGATATCGCGGACAGTTCCAGCGTTGCCTTCGAGGTTACTGCGCCTTCGATTGAGGAATTTCTGGCCGGTCTGCGGACCGCCTGGAAGGACGGCGAAGTCAGACCGACGGCGCGACCGAAGCCAGCGCAAAAGCGCGAACGGCGACGGCCAAATCCCTTTGCGCAGGTGACCGGTCAATTGAAGTCTTGGTTCGAGACGGAACCCTGGCGAACGGGACGCGAATTGCTCGAGCGGCTCCAGACAGAATATCCCGACGCTTATGCCGACCAGCTTTTGCGAACGCTCCAGCGCCGCTTGAAAATCTGGCGGGGTGAAATGGCGCATACCCTGGTTTTTGGCCTTTCGCACGACGTGGGGGCGGGATTAGGGGAGAAAGAACCGGGACTGGCCGTATAAAGCCGCAGATTCCGCTCCGACAGCTAAAAGACTACCGTCGTGCTCGCGCCCATCAAGGACAAGCCCTTCGGGCGGCCGCCAAAGAAGCGGCCGTCCTTGACAGCCGCTGCGCGCGACGGCAGCGCGTATGTGCTGATCGGGGCGGAAGAATGCTCGCGGCGCGGATCGAACAAAAGAATGCGGTGACGGCATCGGAGGTCAGGAGAAGCCGGGGAACATTCCCAATGAGGCAAACGACTTCCGCTGAGGAACATCATTGAATGAGGCAATACGCGATCTCACCCAGATTGACGCGCTATAGCAACCCGCGACGACGCATGCAAGCAGCGCATTAGCGCGGCAGCGGCGCTTTTCTCTTTTTGCTCCGAAGTTCTTGCGGCTTTCCTGGCGTACTTGCGGAAAACTATCGATTTCGGGCCCTCCTTAAGCTCAGCGGACGCAAATCGGACACAAGAGTTGGCGAAACAAGGCGCGCAAAACCCCAGCGGGTAACAGTTGTCCGCTGCCATGTCTGCGCGATAAAGAAATGGGAGATCGGCGCAGTAGCCGTCACTTGAGGTCGAATGACTGGTATGACCCTGCAAAAGATATTGCGAATGCTTTGGCCGAACGCGCGCGAAATTGACCGCCACCGTCATCCCGGAAAGGCGCAGCCTTATCCGGGGGTGAGCCCCGCTTTGCTTGCGGCGGCTGTGTTTACCGTCTTCGTTTTTGGCGCTCCGGGCTTGCAGGCTAAAGGCTCATCGGCCGCCTGCGAGGAGGCGGCCGAACTCTCGGTGCTGACCACCCCTGTCGGCCCTTGGAAGGGAGCGCCTTTGCGCGTCCTTTTCGCCGCGGAAAAGCCGATGGCGGGCGAACTTTCGCTGATTTCGCCCGACGGACGCGTCGTGGCCGCATCGCGTGAGCGGCACGGCGGACCGCCCTATTTCTGGCTCGCCGAAGTTGCGTCTCCGGCTGCGGGGACGTGGCGCGCAAAACTCTCGACGACATCGGGAGCGCTAGCCGATTGCGCCGCAATCACGCGCGAGATCGCCGTCGCCGATCGCCAGCCTCCGCCCCCGCACAATGGGGAGAATAGCGTCTGGCCCATTCGCAACGCGTGGAGCCGGGCGACGGAAAACCTTTACTCCGCATGGATCGAGAAGCTTTTCGACGCCCCCCTTGATGCATCGCCGTCCTGGCCTGCCCTGCATGAAGTGCTGCGCGACCGGTCGCGCAACTTCCTCTTCAACCATCTGGGGCTGCGTGAGGATCAGTCTGGCCTCGTCATGCGCCCGGACTGCGCGGATCTTCCGTACTTTCTGCGCGCCTATTTCTCGTTCAAGATGGGGCTGCCGTTCGGGTATTCGAAATGCTCGCGCGGCGGTGGCGGCCAGCCGCCAAGGTGCCCCGCCTGGTGGAACATTGTAAATCAGGAACCGCCGCCGCCTCCGCCGGAACCTGAGGCCGCTTTGCCTGATCCCAGGGCGACTCCCGGTTCTTCGTTCCCATTTTTTGGCCAGTCAGTGCGTCCGCAGCCTGCTCAGCCGGTGTCACGCCCCGTGAGCCCGCCGAGAACCCCTGTGTCGCCGCGTCTAGGGCTCACGTCTGCGTTCGGCCATTACTTGCCGATCCTGGCCGATGCCGTGCATTCAGGGTCCGGGCGGACAGCTGCGAACGACGACAATACTGATTATTACCCAGTGCCGCTCAGCCAGGAAACGCTGCGTCCCGGGACGATCTACGCCGATCCGTATGGCCACGTGCTTATGCTTGTGAGGCGGATTCCGGAGTCGGGTGGCGCGGCAGGCGTTTTCTTCGCCGTCGACGGGCAGCCGGACGCAACGGTTGCGCGGAAGCGTTTCTGGCGGGGCAATTTCCTGTTCGCGCAAGGGCCTGCGTTCGGCGGCCCTGGATTTAAGCACTTCCGGCCGATCGAAGCTAAGAATGGCGTCTTGCGGCGGCTGACGAATGCGGAGATCGCGAGAAACCCGCAATACGGAGACTTTTCGCTCGAGCAGTCCCGGCTCGGGGTGGAGGATTTCTATGATCGCATGGAGGATGTGATGTCGCCGGAGCCGCTCGATCCTTCAAGCGCCCTTAAAGAGGTGCTGAATTCGCTCGAGGAGCAGGTGAAGGCGCGGGTGACATCGGTCGAAAATGGGCGAAAGTTCCAGAACAGCGGCAAAGGCGAGGCGGAGATGCCGGACGGCCCGTCGATCTTCGAGGCGGCTGGCGCGTGGGAGGATTTTGCAACTCCGGCTCGCGACCTGCGCATCCTGATCGCGATCGATGTGGCGCGCGGGTTTCCGGATCGCGTCGCAAGGCGCCCTGAGCGCTACGCGATGCCGAGGGATAGGAGCGTTTCGCAAGTCGAATCCGAGCTGGAAAACCTGCTCGCGTCGGAACTTGCCACACGCAAGTTTTCGTACCTCCGCAGCGACGGCTCGAGCTGGACGCTCGCGCTTAAAGATGTAGTCGACCGCGCGCCGGCTCTCGAGATGGCCTATAATTTGAACGACTGCGTCGAGCTGCGCTGGGGCGCGCCGCAAGGAAGCGAAGAGGCCGCAACGTGCACGCGGCATGCGCCGGGGGCGCAACGCGGCAAGATGGCCGAATACCGCGTGTGGTTCCATGAGCGGAGGCGCCCGGCGCGAGGGTAGCGGGTTCCTCCCATGTCGTGGCGGCGTATATCCTCGGACTTGATCCGGGATCAAGGGCGGCCATGACTATGTTTGCCTAATCAGGCCTTCGCAGCTTGGCCAATCTTCGGCTGGAGGCTGGACGCGAGAGGTGAAGTTCTTTCCGGGAGGATGCTGGGGGATAAGCCGCCGGTCCCGCGTTTTGTGGCGCCCTACGAGATGGCCTCCGAGTTTGCCTGGTTCAGGAATATTTTGCACATCACCTCGTTTCCCGCGCCAAGATAGTCCAAGCTATGGAAGGACATGGTGCGGGAGGCGGCAATCCCGCGTCCGTGCGGATCGGTGGCGCGGTCCGGCGAGAGCTCGAGATATTGGTTCCAGTCAAACCCCTTCCCCTCGTCTTCAATGTGGACGGTGATCGCTTCTTTGCCAGCGTTAAAAGTGAGGTAGGCCGCCTTCTCAGCGTACTCGGGAGCCTCAAGCCTGCGTTCAACTTCCTGCCGCCAGCAGCCGCTCATCACGAGTTTGGTTTTTTCCGCGTAGGTTATGCCCAGATTGCCGTGCTCGATCGCGTTTATGAGGAGCTCATTCAGGCCAAACACAACCTTCTCCGGTTCCGGGAAGCAGCTAGCGATATAAAAGGCGAGTGACTTTGCCTCCTCCAAGGTCCGGAATTGAAAGACGGAGTGCTTCATCAGTCCGAGTATTCGACGTTGACCCCGCACCTCCTCCCTCATTTCTTTCTTGTTTTTGCTATCACGCACCGCGGACTTTAAAATGGACAGAAATATTTCATCGTCATATGGCTTTGTCAGGTAATAATAGACTCCCGCTTTAATGCCTTGAAGCACCTGGTCGCTCGCAGCCGCAGCTGTCTGCATGATTATGGGGACATCCCGAAATTGCTTGCCAGCTTTGATCTGTTCCAGGAATTGCATGCCGTCCATATTCGGCATCATGCGATCAAGCAGAATCACGTCGATGTCGGGATGCTGTTCGAGCTTTTGTAGCGCTATGAGGCCATCTTCTGCTCCGATTACCTCGTAGTCCTCCGCGCTCATGTATCGCGTCATAATGTCGAGGTTTAGTTCCTCGTCATCGACGGCTAGGACCTTGGGTCTAATTTTCATGCCTGACTCGCCTGCTGCTCTCCGTTGCGTGGGATTATAAAACTGAGAATGGCGCCCCCGGGCTTTCGGTTTTCTGCCCAGATTTTCCCTCCATGCGCCGCGATAATCTCGCGGCAGATCGAGAGGCCGAGCCCTGTGCCGCCCGCGCCAGTCTTGGTCTTGCTGCTCTGCATGAATTTGTCGAATACCGCTTCCAGTTCGGCTTCGGGAATGCCGGCGCCCTCATCGGAAACGGAGCAGCAAAGAGCGCTTCTGCCGTCTGGTAAAACCTCATCCGAAAGGGTGACATTAATGCTACTGCCAGGCGGAGAAAATTTGACAGCGTTTGAAATAAGGTTGATCATAACTTGAACTATAAGGTGTTTATCGAATAACGCGTCACTATTTTTAGCGGCTTTTTTTGTTGTAATCGTAAGCCCTTTGTCTTTGATAAGAGGTGAAATTTCCATGTTTGCATGTTCCACAACGTCAAAAAAGTTACTATTCACTTTTTTAATAACCATTTTTCCGGCTTCTAGTTTGGCCAAATCGAGCAAATTATTCAAAAGACCAAGCAAACGGCTGCCTGCTTTATGGATATTATTGAAATAGGTCTCGAGTGTTTTGATGTCCGTGCCGTCAATTCGAGTGAATCCCAATTTGGCGTAACTTAACATCGCATGCATGGGTGTCCGCAATTCGTGAGACATATTGGAAAGGAACTCAGACTTCGCTTTGACCGCCCGCTCGGCCCTCTCCTTCTGCTCGATCAAGAGGAGGGTTTGCGCGCTCACCGTCGCATGAAGCGCCTGCTGCTCGATGGCATTGACGCGCAAGATCTCCACAGCGATAGCCAAGTCGCCGAGCTCGGATTTGTCATCCGCGCCCGCTAGAGCAAAGTTGGTGTCGCCCTTCGCCAGGCTTTTGATCTTCTTCGTGAGATTGGACAGCGGGCGCGTGATGGAGCGGCTGATCCGGTAGGACAAAAGCGTGATCGCGGCGAGCGCGAGGGCGAACCATCCCGCTTCCACGAGAAGCCGTGTCCGGAAGAATGCATGCAAGTCGTCGAGGTAGACGCCAACGCCAACCACCCAGCCGATTTCGGGGACGTTCTGCACGAGCGAAATCTTGGGCGTCCATGCGCCGCCGACACCTTTTTCGTATAAATACTCAAGAAAGCCGGTGCCCGCGGGCGACTTGGCTATTTTTATGAACTCCTGTATTTTATGGACGC
Organism: uncultured Alphaproteobacteria bacterium; assembly: GCA_963764115.1. Lineage (GTDB taxonomy): Bacteria > Pseudomonadota > Alphaproteobacteria > Rhizobiales > Rhodomicrobiaceae > Rhodomicrobium. The sequence continues at coordinate 243,611 of CAVXRT010000027.1, read as the reverse complement.
CATTCGGATCGCTCCAAGCGAGCCGGTTTTTGCCGATCAAGTCAGGTCTGTTCAGAACTCTCGTGACACCATCATAATCGTAAGCAAAGAGATAGTTCGCCTCGGCCGCTTCGCCAAATTCAGCTGAGCGGAGCGCATTAAAGAAAGCCTTGCGGCCAGCCTCGGTTTTGGGGCCGCCTGCATTTGTCATGTCGGCGCGGGCGATGGAAAGCGCCAGATCGAGAAGATACCGCAGCTGGACCCGCCGGTCTTCCAGCATTTGTGCGCGCGAAGCGAACAATGCGATGCCGGCGCAGGTTAGCATGCCGAGCGCCGCAAGGATCAGGATAAGGTCGATACGCGCCGCGATTTTGAGCCGGGAGAGTATACTCGCATCCTGACCTTTGGGCCGCAATGCATCGATATAATTCGGCCAGAGCGAATAATGAGTTGCAGAGATTTTGAGCGGTAAGAGCATACTCGCATCCAGGGCTTTGGCTGCAATGCCTCGATATAACCCGGCCGGAATGAACGACGAGTTGCAGATCTCCATCGAATGCGTTTTGCCTCGAAATTACAAAGTTTGGGCCGGAGTGGATTTCCTGCGCCTGCCGCGCGCTGCAGCGTCTCGTCCCACTTGGCGCCCGCCACATGCCGGAGAGTTCCAAAACTGAGCCTCGGCCTGCGAACAGCCTTTCAATCGGCGAGCATAGCTCCAACTCGCAAACGTGATTCCGGTTTCGGGGGCAGTGCAGGCGCCCGAATTTCCTAAGGCAATGGCCGGTTTCGGCCCACTGTACGCATGCGCGCGTCGGCCGGAGGGGACCGCAAAGCACTGAGTCATGCGTGACGAAAGCAAGGCCGTTTGCTTAGCACTGTTGCGCTGTTAACCAATGTTGGTTAACAACGGCGCGGAAGGATTTATTTCCGGCCTGAATGTGGTTAACAGGTCCTCAAGAAATGTAAGCGGCTCGCGTCCGCCCGCGTAAGCGAGCCGCGCAACGCATTGAAAGATAAAGGCTTTTAGGCTTAACCGGCAGGGTTAACGAGTTATATTTTTGGACAAAAGTGGGCGCTGAAAAGTCCGTTAAATATAATGTGTTAACGAGGCTCGCGCCTTTCGCAGCTGCGGCGGCGCAAGCCCACCATGGAATTTTCTTATGTATATCAAGAGCTTGCTAGGCATTTACCGATCGATAAGGAGCTTTTTCATACGATCTGCTCCTTGACCAGCTCCTGTTTATGATAGGGACCGGGATATGGACCAAATGCTCTGGCGGCCGGTATCAGCGCTTGCGGACGAACACCGTCCCGGCCGAGTAGCCCGCCCCGAAGCTGCAGATCAGCCCGATGTCGCCCCCCGTCATGTCCTCTGAGTGTTTGTGGAAGGCGATGATCGACCCGGCCGAGGATGTGTTGGCGTATTCGTTCAAGATGATCACGTTCTCTTCGCGCTTGGGATGCCGGCCCAGCACGCGATGCCCGATCATCTCGTTCATGTTGATGTTCGCCTGATGCAGCCAGAGCCGCTTCAGCTGGTGAGGGTCGAGCCCCAGGTCAGCGGCATGGCCGAGGATCAACTCCGAGACCATCGGCACAACTTCCCTGAACACCTTGCGCCCCTGCTGGACAAACAGCTTGTCCGGCAGGTCGCGGCCCTCGGGCGCGGTGCGGTTCAGAAAGCCGGCATTGTTGCGGATGTTGTTCGAGAACTGAGTTTTCAGGCGTGTCCCCAAAATGTCCCAACCGCCCTGGGCTTCGTCGGCTCGTTCGACGATCACGGCGGTCGCCACGTCGCCGAAGATGAAGTGGCTGTCGCGATCCCGGAAGTTGAGGTGCCCCGAGCAGATCTCGGGGTTGACGATCAGCACCGCATCCGCCGTCCCGGTCGCGATGTAGTCAACGGCCGTCTTGATCCCGAAGGTCGCCGAAGAGCAGGCCACGTTCATATCGAAAGCGAAACCGCCGATTCCGAGCGCCGCCTGGATCTCGATGGCGATCGCGGGATAGGCGCGTTGCATGTTGGACGCGGCGCACAGCACCGCCCCGATGGGCTTTCGCGATTTGCCCCAGCGGAGAAGCGCCTCCTCGGCGGCCTTCACGCCGATCTCCGCGAGGATGGAGATTTGCTCGTTCGGGCGCTCCGGAATATCTGGCCGCATCAGGGCAGGGTTCAGGATGCCGGACTTCTCGACAGCGTAGCGCGACTTGATGCCCGAAGCCTTCTCGACGAACTCGACGGACGACGCGAGAAGCGCCTCCACGCGCCCCTCGGCGATGGCCGCGGCGTTCTCGGCGTTGAACAGCTCCACATAGGCGTTGAAAGCTTCCACCAGCTCGGCGTTCGAGATGCTGTCGGGCGGCGTATAGAGGCCGGTTGCGGCAATGACTGCAGGGTGCACGGACAGCTCCACTAACGATCGTTGAGGCACGGCGGCAGTAGCCGTTCAGGCTGGTTTTCCAGTTTCAGCCCAATTCGCCAGCATAGTCTAGCAGGTGTTAGGCCTGCGGCGGGCTAAAGGTCGCGGATCTGCTCAGCGTGCATTCATAAGCGGGGATTCACAGGCCGTCCAAGAGGTGCATCCGTGGTCCTGCTCTTCTATGCGCCTGATCGTTGAGTCTTCTTCACTTCCGGCGGCGGCCGGCGATCATGAAATTCACCGCGCGATCATGGGCGAAACGGAGCAGGCCAGTCCGAATGTTCATCGTGACTCCGGTGATCGTCACATCCTCAAAATCCAGTTGGCGCAGCACGGCCTCGATTTCCGCCGGCGTAACAAAACGCCTCCAATCATGGGCGCCTCGCGGAAGGAGCCTGAGCAAATGCTCGGCAATGCAAATGGCATAGAGCCAGCTCTTCCAGGTCCGGTTGATGGTTGAGACGAGGAGAACCCCACCCGGCTCGACGCGCGACGCGCACTCGCGCAGGAAGGCCGCATAATCGGGGACGTGCTCGATCACCTCCATCGCGGTCACTGCGTGGAAGCGTTCGGTGATGCCGCTTGCGGCGCAAGTCGCATAGCGGATAGGCAAGCCCAAGGTCTTCGCGCGGCGGGCCGCGAAGCTGACGGCGTTTCTCCCGACATCGATTCCCGTGACGATGGCTCCATTTTCGGCAAGCGCCTCGCAGAATACGCCCGTGCCACAGCCCACATCGAGGACGCGAAGGCCGCGGAGAGACTCGCCGCCCCTCGCTACGCGGCGCAAGAAAGCAACGCGCACAGGATTGTATTTGTAGAGCCAGGCGCGGCCCTGTTCTTGCCAGCGGCTTTCGTCGGAACCTTCCTCCGCTGCGGCGCAGGCGTCGAAAAAGGCGATTTGATCTTCATCCCAGGTGGCGGCCTCCGCTGGCTCGCACACCTCAAAGCCGCCCTCATCCATGAAGGCGCTGGTTTGCAAGCCGACAGGGCCGCCGGGAACCCCGCGGGTAAGCGTTTTCATAGTACCCCCTCGGAAATGTTTCGAGGAAGCAGAACGCATTAATAGAAAGGTGGTTCCAAGGCGCTGGTTCGCTGACGGCGATCTTTCGCTCGGGTTGTGACGAGGCCCCCTTCGCGCGAATTTTTCATGGGCTCGCGCGGCCGCGGACGATTATACTCGGCTTGGTTCGCCGGCCTTTTTTCTCCCGACTGGGCTTAAACCAGACAAAGCGGGAATGGGGGCGAAAGCCGGTTTTTTCACCACGACGCGCACCTCGGCATAAACCTGCTTGATGGCCTCGACGATGATGACGCCTGAGAACGCTGGCCAGAGCCGCGCGCCCACGCGTTCCCAGACCAGCGCCGCCGATGGTAGCGCGCGGGCGCGGAAAGGCGGAGCGAAGAGGCATGGCGCGACTCCGATCGGCTCAAAGAGTACATCGCGCAAAAGCTTCTCGATCTGCCCGACGCTGTAAGGCCGCCCATGGCCGAATGGCGTGGACTCGAGCTGGGCCCACGCGCCGCGCCGATTGGGCACGACAATAATGATGCGGCCTTGCGGCATGAGCACGCGCCAGATTTCCCTAAGGAAAGCGTAGCGCGCCTCCACATGCTCAAGCCCATGCACGACCAGGACGCAGTCCACGGACGTATCCCGGATCGGAAGCTGCGTCTCCGGGACCAGAACTGAGCGGTATGGCCCTTTGCGAGGCCATTGGAGCACGCCCTGCCTGTGAGGCATCATTGCAGCGGTCAAACGGGCTTCGCCATTGAAGACCTGCAAAAATGGCGACGCATAGCCGAGGCCGACAACGTCCATCCCGGACACGTTATCCCAGCGGGCGCGGATATGACGGGCTATAACACGGCGCGCAAGCTGCCCCAGCGGCGACGCGTAGAAATCCCTTAACTGCGAGACGTCGTCAAACATGAGAGGCCAAAATCACTTTCCCTGTTTCCTATTTAATGATGCCCGCGCTTCTCTTAAGTCTGTCTCAAGAAACATTGTCAGGTGAAACCATGTCTATGATCGAAATTCGCCAATTCCCCTGCCGAAGCGACAATTACGGTATTTTGATCCACGACAGCTCCACGGGTGTGACCGCAGCGGTCGACGCCCCCGATGCGCATGCGGTTCGGGAGGAATTGCAAAATGCGGGGTGGGCGCTGACGCACATCTTCACGACGCACCATCATTTCGATCATGTGGCAGGGCATGAGGCTCTGAAGCGTGAAACGAACTGCACAATATATGGGTCCGAGAAGGAAGCGCGCGATATCCCCTGCATCGATATTCCAATCGAAGAAGGTGAACGGCTTACCTTCGGTTCCATCGAGGTCCAGGTGCTGCAAACGCCCGGCCACACGTCCGGCGCCGTCACCTATTTCATTCCGAACGCGGTTGATATGCCGGGGAGCGTCCGCCGCAGCGGCGTTGCTTTCGCTGGCGATGCGCTCTTCTCCGTGGGTTGCGGGCGCGTGATGGAGGGCCGTCACGCCGAAATGTGGCGCTCGCTGCAAAAGATCATGGCTCTCCCACCCGACACGCTCATCTATTGCGGCCACGAGTATACGCAGGCGAACATCCGGTTCGCGCTCACAGTCGATCCTGAGAATGCGGCGCTTCTCGACCGTAAACGGGAGGTGGACGCTCTGGTGAGCAACGGGGAGCCAACCTTGCCGGTCACGCTTGCCAGGGAACTGGAAACAAACCCGTTCCTGCGCGTGAAAAGCCCCGCGATCCGCCGTAGCCTGGGGCTCAACGCAGATGCACCCGATGCAAAAGTGTTCGAGGAGCTAAGGCGTCGCAAGGACCGCTTTTGAGCAGATTTTGCCGGGCTCGCAGTCATTATCATCCCGGAAAGGCAAAGCCTTATTCGGGATTGTGACGGACTGAAGAGATTGGGCTTTTTGTGACCGGCTCCGCTTTGCGTGGCCCGGCGGGCGAAACCGGGCGACTGCAATCGTTGGCCGAATTAACGAAGCTTGCCAGGTGTCAGGAAACGAGCTTGCGGCAGGCAGGGCGAAGCTTGCGCAGATTCTGTTGCAGGCATTCGTAGATCTTGCCGTGATCCGGTAGGAACTCTTTGCAGAGGCGATACACATCTGGTTTGCAAGCCGCTTGCTGCTGCTTGGTGCCTTGGGCTGTCGCATACCCAGCCGTGAAACAAAACGCCGCCGCTACCGCAATCCGCGCCGTATTCCGCATTTCGAAATCCCCCATGAATGGCGAAGGCCCCGCCAGCGCCGGGGCTCGAGGATGTATGCCATTCAGGATGTAAAAAGGCAAGCAGCCACAATTTCTTGTGGCGCCCCATACTGCAGTTTAGCCGTGAGAGAAGACCTTGCGGCACGCAGGGCTGAGCTTGCTTCTATTATCCTTCAGGCACGACACGATCTTGTCTGTAATTGGTATGAAATCCTTGCAAAGGCGATAGACGTCGGGCTTGCATGCAGCCTGCTCGTCCTTCGTGCCAGGTTCGGCCATCGCATACTGAGCCGTGAAACAAAACGCTGCCGCCACGGCAACCCGCGCCGCATTTCGCATCATGAAATCCCCCTCAAGATTGGCTGATGCCCCGCCGGCGCCTGCACAATCAGAGCGGGGCTAGTGTACCCTATATGATTTGGCTGAACTGCGGCTGGCATTCGGCGTGTCAAAAGACAAGCTGTCGCACTTTTCTTGCGCGGCGCGCCTTATTTCCGGTCGTGGAAATAGTCGTAGATTTGCTGAGCCATTGCGGCGCTGATGCCGGCGACGGCTTGCAGATCGGAGATGCCTGCGCGGCTCACTGACTTTGCCGATCCGAAGTGCTTGAGCAAGGCCCGCTTTCGCGTGGGCCCTATGCCTGGAATGTCGTCGAGGGAGTTTTCGGCCATCGCCTTCTTCCGCTTCATACGGTGGGAGCCGATGGCGAAGCGATGGGCCTCGTCTCGCAGGCGTTGCACGAAGTAGAGCACGGGGTCATTCGGCGGAAGGCTGAATGGCGGCTTTCCTGGCATGAAAAAGCGTTCGCGGCCCGCGTTACGGTCCGGACCCTTGGCAATGCCCGCTATGGCTAGGCCATGCAGGCCGAGTTCGGCCAATACGCCTTGCGCCGCCGACAACTGCCCCGCGCCGCCGTCGATCAGAACGAGATCTGGCCACGCGCCCACATCCCCGCCCTGCGCGTCGGCGTCGCCGTCGGTTTCGTCACCGGGATTCAGTTCAAGGTCGTCATGGCCGCCCTCGAGGCGGCGATCCAGAGCCGCAGCCGCCTCCGTTGACGGCCGGGTCAGGCCCGGCCATGACTTATTTGAAGGGTTCCCCTCGTCGAACGGCGCAGACTCGCCAGCGGGCAGGCCATGCTCCCTGAGAAGCCGCTTGAAACGGCGCGTCAGCACTTCGTGCATCATGGCGAAGTCGTCGCCCGGCGTGAGGTCGGCCGCCTTGATGTTGAACTTCCGGTACTGGTTCTTCACAAAGCCCTCCGGCCCCGCGACGATCATCGCACCGACCGCATTTGTGCCCATGATGTGAGAGTTGTCGTAGACCTCGATGCGGCGCGGCGTGCGTTCCAGCCCGAAGACCTTAGCAACCCCGGCCAGCAACTTACCCTGGCTGCTGCTTTCGGCGAGTTTGCGTCCCAGCGCCTCGCGGGCATTCTGGAATGCGTGCTCGACAAGTTCGCGCTTCTCGGCCCGCTTGGGCGTTACTACCTCGACTTTGCGCCCGAGCTTGGTCGACAGCGCTTCGGCGATCAGCGCCTGCTCCGGAACTTCTTCCGATAAAAGGATGCATCGCGGCACGATCTTGTCGTCGTAAAACTGCGAGATGAACGAGCCGAGTACTTCAGCCGCGCTCAGGCTACGGTCGGCACGGGGAAAATAGGCGCGATTGCCCCAGTTCTGGCTGTTGCGGAAAAAGAAGACCTGGATGCAGGTCTGGCCGCCTTCCTGCGAGATAGCGAAGACATCGGCCTCCTCCACGCCGTGCGGATTGATGCCCTGATGCGCCTGAACATGCGCTAGCGCCCACAGACGGTTGCGATATTTAGCGGCACGCTCGAACTCCAGCTTTTCCGCCGCGTCCTCCATCATCGTATTCAGTTTCCGCTGCACGGCATCGGACTTGCCGGACAGAAATGCGGTCGCTTCTTCGACGAGCTTCTCGTAATCCTCCAGTTCGATCTCGCGCGTGCAGGGCGCGGCGCAGCGCTTGATCTGAAAGAGGAGGCAGGGCCGCGTGCGACTCTCATAAACGCTGTCGGAACAGGTGCGCAGGAGGAAAGCGCGCTGGAGCGTGTTGATGGTGCGGTTCACGGCTCCGGCGCTTGCAAAGGGGCCGAAATAATCGCCCTTCAGCGTGCGCGCGCCGCGGTGCTTGGCGATCTGCGGCGCCTCCTGGTCGCGCCGGATGACGATGTAGGGGAAGGATTTGTCGTCCCGGAAGGATACGTTATAGCGTGGCTTGAATTGCTTGATGAGATTGGCTTCGAGCAGGAGCGCTTCCGCTTCCGTGCCCGTATTCACGAATTCCATCGATGCGGTCGAGCGGATCATCGCCGCGATGCGGTTCGTGTGGCCGCCGAGCCGCGTGTAATTTTGGACGCGGTTCTTGAGGTTGCGCGCCTTGCCCACATAGATGACCTCACCGGCTCTATCCATCATGCGATAGACGCCGGAGCCGGTTCCGAGGTGCCTGACGTAGCGTGCAATGACCTGCGCTCCGGTCTCTGGCGTGCTTTCGCCGCCGTCCGGGGTCGGCTCGCCGGAACTGACTTCTATGATGTCCTCGGTGTCGGGCATAAGCTGCTATGTAACGCGGATATCAGGGGTTTGCCATAATAGATGCTGGCCGCCGTCAAGCGCGATCATCTGCCCCGTTATCGCGGGCGAATTAAGGATGAACGAGACGGCATTGGCGATTTCCTCCGGCTTCGTCCCGTGTCCGAGAAGCGTGGAGCGGCTCTCGGCCTCGAAGTCTTCCGCACTTTGATAGACGCTGGGCAGCGCTGGGCCGGGGCCGATGGCGTTGACCCGGATGCGAGGCGCAAGACCTTGAGCCATCGTCTTTGTCGCCGCCCACAGCGCCGATTTGCTCAGCGTGTAAGAGAAGAACTGTGGGTTCGGGCGAAGCACGCGCTGATCGATGATGTTGATGATGTTTCCGGTCTCCTCCTCGGGGAGTTGAGCGGCGAAGGCTCGGGCGAGGAACACGGGCGCTTTCAGGTTTATGGCGAAATGCGTGTTCCAGCTTTCCTCCGTCAGCGATTCGATGCGGTCGTCGGCGAAAGTGGATGCGTTGTTGATAAGACAGGTCACGTGGCCAAGCGCTTGGTTGACCGCAGGGAAAAGCGCCTCAACCTGAGCGGGCTCGGCAAGGCTGGCTTCGAAGCAAGCGCTTTGCACACCCAATGCTTGTATGGCTGCCACGGTCGCTTCAGCGTCCGCCTTTGAGCTGCGGTATTGGATCGCAACGGAAAAACCTTGCCTCGCCAAATGGAGGGCAATTGCCTTGCCGATCCTGACGGCTGCGCCGGTTATGAGTGCAAGCTGCGCCATCGGTCTCCCTGTGATGTTTCTACAATCCAAAGGCGAATTAACCGGGAAAACACCAAAAAGATGTTGCGTCGCGAACACTCGCGCTGTAGTTGTGTTTCTAACGAGACGCTGGTGTAACGCGAGATTGCAAACTCAGCCGGTTAGCAAGCTCGATAGCTCACCTCATTGGAGAGTAACGCGCAAGCGCCCTCGTTAGTGATCCCAGACAATCCACGCCCAAGGATTGCTTCGATCATTTCCCTCTCAAGTGCCCAGAAGGCCGGACCCCTGCCCCACCCGGGTCCGGCCAATTTTATTTGCGATCCCCCAAAGCTTCAAGGCGAACGCATCAGGCCCTGACGAGGTGTCGATTCAGCCTTCTGTCGATCACGTTCCAGACGCGCCGGATGATCTCAACCGTCAGAATGTAGATGAGCGCGGCGGCGATATAGGCCTGGAAGTCGTAGGTCCTTTGAAACGCGAGTTTTGCGGTCGCGAGCAGGTCATAGACGGTGACGACGCTGGCCAGCGCACTGGCTTTCACCATCAGGATCAGTTCATTTCCGAAAGGACGCAGCGCCAGGCCCGCGGCCTGCGGAAGGATGATGCGACGCGCGGTGAGAAGAGGCGGCATCGCTGCGGCGCGCGCAGCCTCGATCTGTCCGCGAGGGATGCCGCGGATCGCGCCCGCGAAGATTTCGGCCTGATAGGCGGCCGTGTTGAGCGTGAAGGTTAAGAGCGAACAGAAGAACGGATCGCGAAAGAGCCACCACAGGCCGGCAGCCGAGAGTGCTGATTGGAATTGGGCCGATCCGTAGTAGATGAGAAAAAGCTGCGCGAGGATCGGGGTGCCGCGAAAAACATAAGTGTATCCGAACAAGGCCGCGCGGAGCGGGCGGGAGCCGAAGACGCGGCCCAGGGCGATGGGTGTCGCGAGCAAGAGGCCAAGCAACACCGATCCGAAAGACAGCTCCAGGGTTACGAGAAACCCATCCGCCATGCGCGGACCGAATTTTTCGAAGAGCGCCCAGTTGATCATGCGGCGGGCCTCCAGCCCTTGGCTGCGGCGCGTTCCGCGCGAGCGATCAGCAGCGTCGAGATGGCCGTCATGGCGAGGTAGATCGCGCAGGCGACGGCATAGAATTGGAAGGGCTGCCGCGTGCTTTGCGCGGCGATGAACGACATGCGCAAGAGGTCGTCCAGCGCGATGACGGAAACGAGCGATGTGTCTTTCAAAAGCACGAGCCAGTTGTTGCCAAGCCCGGGCAGCGCGAGCCGCAGCATTTGCGGCGCGCGGACTTGCCCGAACACAAGGCTGGGGTTCATGCCGAAGCTGCGGGCGGCCTCGATCTGGCCGCGTTCGACGCCCCGCAACGCTGCAAGCAGCACCTCGCTGGAATAGGCGCCGAAGACGAGGGACAGCGCGATCAAGCCTGCGGCGAAGGGCGAGATGCTGATGGAGAACCCCATGTTCTGGATCAGGATCTGCGCGCCGTAATAGATCAGGAGAAGCGTCAGAAGCTCCGGCAATCCCCTAAAGACGGTCGTGTAAGTCTCGCCACAGGCCCGAAGGACGGCGGAGTTGGAATCCTTCGCGAGAGCCGATGCAAGCCCGAGCGCAAGCCCGAAAGGGAGCGTCGCCAAGGCGAGCCCCACCGTCATCGCAGCCCCCAGCGCGAGTTCGTGTCCCCATTGGATTATTGCGCCGTCCATGGCTTCCGGGAGCCCTGCCCAAGCTAGCTGAGCGGTTCTGTTTCACGATCACATTAGGGCAATTCGCGCCATTTGCACCTAAGTTCCAATCGCTTGCGCGCCGTGGCTTTAATGATGGCGTTTTGTTCACAAAAAATAGCGAAATACCCGATGGGCTCCAAAGCTGCACTGGCCAGCTTGAGCATCATGCAGCGGTAACGCTGAGCCGTGCCTCACTTCATAATGTCAGCAACTGAAGAATGCGCAGGGCTGCTGCCTCTTGGCCGAGTTCACAAAGCGGAAGGAGCGCGCGTGACCAGGATTCCGCCATTTCGATCCAGCTCCCATCCGAGAGGGCGGTCGTGCTTATCGGAACGCCATAGCCGTTACTTATCATCCAGGACTCAAAGTCCGGGGATTCGGGCCAATCCTTTCGCTCGAGGAAAAAGCAGGGAACCTGATAGTAGGCGCACTCGACCAAGGTCCCGTAACCCGTCTTCGTGAGTACGAGGTCGCTTGAAGCGAGAAGATCGAGCACCCCAAGCGGGGCGAGGTGGCGGGCGTCGATAATGTCGGGACGGCCAGGGAGCGCCAATGCCGCATGTGTTGTGATCCAGATCCAGTCCCTCCGTCTTGGCAACGTCACGGCAGGGGATGTGAAAGGAATACCGCCGAAGGCTATGAGACCGATCTTGAAATCGCCTTCCAATCCAACACGGCGAAGGATTTCTGACTTACATCTGCGTCCCCAATGGCGAACAAGCGGCGGAATACGCTCAATTTTTGTGATCCCTGCAATATTCCGCCGCGGGGCGGGAAGCAGAAAGGCCCTTGCCTGGTTGTATATCTCCTCGATCTCGCTAGCGATGGCAGTTCCTTCGGGCATGTTTCCGATGTAGTGCCGGACCATTTCGCCCCAGTGCAGCGAGCACAATGCGACGGATGGCATTCCCATCACCGATGCGGCCCGTATGCCCATGAACGCGATGTCAGCGAGCAGAGCCTTGGCGCCGATCATCTCAAGGGCCGCAACCTCAGTTTTTGTGATGCGATCAAGATCGGCGAAGAGTTCGCGATAGGCCAGCCATGTCGCGTCGCAATTAACCAAATGCGGGGCCGCCATCACCAGCCCGATTTCAGGTGGCGCCGGCGCTTGCTCCACTTCCGATCCGAGGGCATCCGCGACGACTTCGCGGGGCAGATCACAACGGGCAACCAGTCGCAGCCGAGGCCGCAGATGCTTCAGCGCCCGCACGACGGGCGCAATCTGCATCAGATGGCCGTAGCCATGCGAGGATATGTCAACAACAAGCGTCATGGCTAAGATCGACACATGTCAGAGGGGCGATTGAACGAGGCGCCTGTTCAACGATCCACCTAAAAGGCTCTTTCGGCATTCAGGTCGATTTACTGCAAAACGGCACTCGCCGAACCCGCCTATTGCGGGTCCGCGTGGGCGAACGGGCTCACTTTGCCTTTGTAGAAGCCGCCGATCCCAGGTCGCCTTTATCGCCTTTCTCTCCTTGGGCTCCGGTGTCGCCCTTGTCCCCTTTCGCTCCTACGTCGCCCTTGTCGCCTTTTTCTCCCTTATCTCCGGGATCGCCCTTGTCACCTTTATCGCCCTTTTCTCCCTTTTCGCCGGTGTCGCCTTTCGGTCCGGGCGTACGCTGGAGCGTCGCAAGCTGCTCGGAGAAGCATTTCAAGCGCTGACCGACTGTGCCCCTGGCGCACGGCAACTCTTCCGACAGCGCCTGTAACGGCAACAAAGCCACACTGAACAATAAGGCGGATGCCCCGATTAGGTACGTTCTCATCAATGCTCCTATTTATGTCCGCGATCTGCGGAAGGACTGCTAGAAAATCGGAAATGGAAAGTACTTGGCGTTGATCTTGGCGTAAGTTCCGTCTGCGACGATGCCATCGATGGCGGCGTTGAACTTCTGGACAAGCGCGTCGTCGCCCTTGCGCAAGGCGATGGCGACGCCCGAGCCGAAATAGGCCGGATCGTTCAACTCGGTTGGCGCAATTTCGCAGCACGCGCCCTCCGGAGTTTTCAGCCAGTCGTAGATCGCAAGCTTGTCGTAGAGCACATATTCCACGCGTCCCGCCGCCAGATCGCGATAGGCGTCGGCCACGGTGTTATAAAGCCGAACGATGGATCGGCTGTAGACGTCCTCCAGATAACCGGAGTGGTTGGTCGCGCTCTGAACGCCGATCGATTTTCCGATGAGCGCCTTCGGCGATACATCCTTCACATCCGTTCCCTTGCGGGCGACGAAAACGCTCGGCGAGCGGTAATACGGCTTCGTGAAAGCGACGACGTTTTTGCGGTCTTCCGTGACATTCAACGAGGCAACGACGGCGTCATATTTGCGCGCGAGCAGCGCGGGGATGATGCCGTCCCAATCCTGGGCGGCGATTTCACAGTCCGCCTGCATCTTGGCGCACAGCGCGCGGGCGATATCGATATCGAAGCCTTCCAACTCGCCGCTGGAGTTGATGATGCTGAAGGGCGGGTTCGTGCCTTCGCTCGCAATCCTGAGTTTGAGTTGCTGCGCAGACGCAGCCACGGGAAGGATGAGGATCGCACAAACGAGCGCGACGATGCGCAAGATGCTGGCCTGAAGCATGGTGTTCGCCGGACGGTCTCTATTGAGAATTGCCCGGCACCGTAGCCCGCTGTCTGTCGGTCGTAAAGCGTCCCGTCCGGAAAGATGCGAGGAACTGCACAAGCCGGGGGCTCCTGGGCGCGCCAAAAAGCTCCACCGAAGAGCCCTCCTCCTCGATCCGGCCCTCGCACAGGAAAAAGGTGCGGGTGGAGACATCGCGCGCGAACGCCATCTCGTGCGTGACGATGATCATGGTGCGCCCCTCCGCCGCCAAATCCTGCATCACGGACAGCACCTCGCCCACGAGTTCCGGATCGAGCGCGGAGGTCGGCTCGTCGAACAGGATCACGCCCGGATGAACGGCGAGCGCGCGAGCAATGGCGGCGCGCTGCTGTTCGCCGCCCGAAAGCTGGCTCGGATAGGCGTGCGCGCGATGGGTCAGCCCGACCTTCGCCAGAAGCGCCATCGCTTCTTCAATGGCTTCAGCGCGGGGTCTGCCGTGGACATGGATCGGCGCTTCGATCACGTTGCCGACCACGGTCATGTGGTGCCACAGGTTGAAGCTCTGGAACACCATCGCGACGCGGCGGCGAAGGCGTTCGACCTGCTTGCGGTCAAGAGCCTTCCCGCCATCGCGAATTTCGAGATGCTCCTCACCGACGCGGATCTCGCCGCGATCCGGCACTTCGAGAAGATTGAGGCAGCGAAGAAAAGTGCTCTTGCCCGAGCCGGAAGCGCCAATGATCGAGATGACATCGCCCTGCTCGGCGGCGAGCGAAATGCCCTTCAGAACCAGGGTGGCTCCGAAGCTCTTGGTGATGTCACGCGCTTCAATCGCGATCATGATTTGCCGTTCTGCCGCTTCCACCATCGGGAAAGGCGATAAGGGCTCTGTGTGCTTCTATTCAGCCTTTTACGTCATGGGAAAGGACGAGGCAAACATTCGCGGCCTGACCGGCGAAGGGCGATATAAGCCGGAACCCGCCCTTCAACGTCTCAGTTGAGGCGTCTCGGGGGAAGTGAGCGCCAGTTGCCGCGAGCGCATGTGAGCCTGCCTCCGTAAGCGCTTTCGCCTTATCCGGCGGGTTGCTTAAGATCCGGTGAAGATCGGGTTCGTTTTGTAAAACAGCCTATAACTAAGTATACAAGTATCTACTGTTGAAGTCCTGATTTACGGCGCCGCCATGGGCGCTTTTTCAGCTTTTTCCAAAAATTGCGTTTTTTTTTACTTTTTGAAGTAAAGTTACATAAATCGGATGGTTAATTTTGACGGAATGCGTTAGCGCGGCGTCGGCGCGATTTTGGCGGCGCTGGCCGACAGCCGAAGAGGAGGGTCTCGAAAAAGCCCAAGCGGCGATCGCAACGCGCCCGTGCAATCAGCACTATTGCCGAGGCGCGCAATCTTTGATCCGATTCACAGGCGAGTTTTACAACGCAGTCTTCACGCAAGTTGATGTATATCTATCGGCGCCTTACAATCTTGGATAGAGGCCTTGGCATGCTTTCCAGGCTTAGGATAGCGTTGCGTATCGACCTGATTCTGATCCTTGCCACATTGGGCATGGTGGCTTGCGTCGGCATTGGATTGTGGACTTCGCACTCTCACATGTTGGAAGACCGGCGTCTCCAGCTTCGCCATCTTCTCGATCTGACTCTGTCGATCGCCCGCGCCCAAATGACAGCTGCCGGCGGCCCGGAAAGGGAAGCTGGCAAGAAAGCCTTTTTCTCAGTCCTTCGCTCATCTCGCTTCGGTGATGAAAAGGCAAATTACATTTTTGCCTATGACTATAATGGCGTTGTGACAAGCCTGAACGATCAGTCGAAAATCGGTGAGAACCGCTTTGAATTCGCCGACGTGAATGGCGTCAAATTCATTAAAGAAATTATAAAGACCGCCAAGGGACCTTCGGGAACGGGCTTTGTCGAATACATGTACGAAAAAGGTGTCGGCGGCCCGATAACGCCCAAGATTTCGCTTGTGCAGAACGTCCCGGAAATTGGTGGTTTGGTTGGCGTTGGCGTTTACCTCGACGATTTGAATGCTTTTTTGAGAGATAGGCTTCTCATGGAGCTTTTCTGGTTCGCTCTTGCTCTGTCCGCCATCAACCTGCTTTGTTTGGTGATCACCCGGTCTATCACAGAACCGCTTTCAAACATTCTCAGTAAAATAAAAGGGCTTGCGAAGGGCGACCTCAACATCCCTCCCGCTGACGCCAAAGAAAAATCCGAACTGGGCGAAGTTGCCCAGGCTGTGGACGTCTTGCGCAAGAACGCGATCGAGCAACGGATGCTTCAGGAGAAACTGCGTGAGCAAACCGAACTGCTGATCGAACGGAAGGAAAAAGCCGAGCAGGCCGCCAAAGCGAAGACCGAGTTCTTGTCAAACATGTCGCATGAACTCAGAACGCCGATGCACGCCATTCTCGGTTACTCGGAGATCGGCCTTACGGCCATCAACGAGGGCGACACCCAGGACACCGGAAAATATTTCAAGCACATCCAACTTTCCGGCAAACGCTTGCTCATTCTTCTGAACGATCTTCTTGATCTTTCCAAAATGGACGCCAACAGGATGGAGTACAAGCGCGAGCATGGCGACCTGAAGGAGGTTGTCGAGCGCACACTGGTGGAACTCGATCCTCTGCTCAAGGGGAAAAAGCTTAAAGTGCGAGTAAAGCTTGGAGAGCAAGATACCAAAGCCATATTCGATAAGCACCACCTGGTCCAGGTACTTGTTAATATTGTCTCCAACGCCATTAAGTTTTCAAACGCAGAGGGTGAGATTTCGATTGAGCTTTCGGAGGACCGTCAGCCCGATCAGGAGCCGGGACTGCGTTGCAGGGTCACAGATCAGGGGCCGGGCATTCCCGAAAGTGAGCTCAAGGCCGTGTTCGACAAGTTCATTCAGAGCAGCAAGACGAAATCGGGCGCAGGCGGCACCGGACTTGGCCTCGCGATTTGCCAGAAAATCATCGAAGCCCACGGCGGCAGAATTTGGGCCCAGAATGCCAAGCCAAAAGGAGCCATTTTTACCTTTGTCATCCCGAGGAGCGGCTTACAGCCCCAAGCGAATCTGGCTCTCGAGGAGGCTTAAACGTCTAAAGCCCCGGCAAAAGGTGTTAGAACCCGCCTCCCGAGCCTGGGACAATCGAGCCTGTTCGCCAATCCGTTTCGTCCGCAGTTTGCAAAAGCGTCCAAGCTGCCGCTCGTCTGACTTTGGTTCCCTTTGGTTGGCATCGGGTCAAGAGCGCGGCGTTGGCAACGAAATACTTATATAGTTATATACCACGGTTTTTACAAAACAAAACCTGTACCGTTCTCCGGCGGTTCATCGAAGGTCACGCCGCAAGCCGCGCGCAGTGAAGCGTAGCGGAACGGAGTGCGGCTTGCGGGCGGCGGCCCAAATCAGCGTAGCCTTCGCGAACCGAGCCGGTCTGGCGGGAGCGACCATACAAAACCTGCGATTCGATCGCCAAGATTGGACGTGCGCCCCGCCAGACTGGCCGTAATCGATGCCCCGTGGGGAGTCCGCGCCGGACCTGTGCCTTTTTTTCCGAGCGCCAGTACAGGGACCGGCGGAGGTTGCGGCGGCTCGCAGTTTGAAGCGGGGAGAAGGCATGAGCGAACAGCGATGGTATGCCGGCGTGGACTGGGCGAGCGAAAGCCATCACGTCTTTCTGACGGACGGCACAGGCCGCAAGATCGGCGAGAAAATCTTCAAGCACAGCGGTGAGGGCCTGGCTGAGATGGCCGCCTGGCTGCTTTCGGCGAGCGGCGCTGCCAGTTCCAGCCAAATCTACGTCGCCATCGAAACGCCGCACGGCCCCGTGGTGGAGACGCTGATCGAGCGCGGCTTGATGGTTCACGCCCTCAATCCGAAACAAATGGATCGCTTCCGGGACCGCTTCACGCTGGCAGGAGCCAAAGACGATAGCCGCGACGCCGAAGTGATGGCGTCGGCCTTGCGCACCGATCCGCATTGCTTCCGGCTGCTGGCCGCCCTCGACCCAACCGTCATCGAACTGCGCGAGTGGTCGCGCATCGCAAGCGAGCTTGGCACGGAGCGTAACCGGCTCACCAACCGCTTGCGCGAGCAGCTTTGGCGCTACTTTCCAGCCATGCTGGAGCTCGAAAGCGATCTTGGCGCCCCCTGGCTGCTAGACCTGTGGGAACTGGCGCCCACACCCGGCAAGGCCGCGCGCATCCGCGAGGGCACGGTAGCCAACCTGCTGAAGCGCTGCCGCATCCGGCGCTTCGACGCCGCCCATGTGTTGGCTGTGCTGCGCAAACCGGCTGTGCAGGTTGCCAGGGGAACGGTTGAAGCGGCCAGCGCCCATATTAAGACGCTCGTTGCGCGCATCCGCCTTGTGAACGGGCAGATCAAAGAAGCAAACCGCCAGCTGGACGCTCTCACGGCCAAGCTCATCCCAGCAGAGGAGGCCGGGGCGGGGCAGCAGAAGCAGCATGACGTGGAAATCCTCGCATCCTTGCCGGGAGTTGGAAGGATTGTCCTCGCCACGCTGCTCGCAGAGGCTTGGGATGGCCTTAAACGGCGCGACTACGCCGCGCTGCGCAATTTGGCCGGAGTCGCGCCTGTCACCAAGAAGTCCGGCAAGAGCTGCGTTGTCATCCGGAGGCAAGCCTGTAGTAACCGGCTTGCCAACGCCATGTACCATTGGGCGCGCATCGCCATTCAGCATGATCCAACGAGCAAAGCCAAATACGCCGCCCTGCGCGGCCGGGGGCATAGTCATGGCCGGGCTTTGCGATCTGTTGCAGATCGCCTCCTCAATGTCGCTTGCGCCATGCTCAAAAATGGCGCCCCGTTCAACCCCTCGCTCGCAGCCCAAAAGACCCCTTGCTAAACGGTGGGGAGTCCAATCTTAAGCCCATTTTAAGTATCGCAAAGGCCACAGAATGACGGGCAGCCAAAAACTTGGCCTCTCGCGCGGGTTAGCCGCCTGAGGAGGTTCGCATAGGTCGCGTGCATGCGCCTTCGACGAAACAAGACGCATTCGTTGGTGAATCCAGGAATGCTGCTCAGCTCGGAATATCGAGACTTACCATTCCGGACTCGCCGTCGAATGCAAGCACTTCAGCGTAGCGCGCCCAGTTTATCACCGTGTGGAGGGTCCGTTCGGCTTCCTCTTCCGGCATTAAATCTTCAAGCTCGTCCTTGAAGCGGATGATCGGCGCGCGGTGGCTTGGCCGCTCGTCGAGAATGTGCTTGATGTGAGCGGCGAGAGGCACGAAAGCCACGAGATGCTGTGCGAACTGCGCCTTGCGCTCATCGGTGCCGGCCTCCACGAAGCGCCGGCCCGCATCGGTTAATTTCAGGTCGCCTTCCGCAAGCTCGGCAAAGCGCAAAAGCTGAAGCGTTTCAGCAGCATGGAACAGCTCATCCACTTCCATTTGCGCGCGCTCGGCAAGGAGCGGCAGGTCGGCCTTGCCATCGAACGGTGGCTCGGCCAGCGTTTCGAGCAGACCTGCGAGCGTATTCGTTGAAACCTCGGGCAGGCTCATGCTGATGCCGGTGCCAGGGAAAATGCCTTCCCTCGCCGGAGCCGTTGTGCTTTTCGCAGTCATGCGGGCGTAAATGTCGTCGACGAGCGCGCGGAAGGCGGGATCGATACGATTTCGCGGCTGGGGCAGGTTCACCTTGATTTCCGCGATGATGCGGCCCGGATTGGAGGCGAGCACCAGGATGCGGTCGCTCATGAGCACAGCTTCTTCGATATTGTGCGTCACGAGCAGGATGGAGCGGATCGGCATTCGCCCTTCGCACCAGAGGTCAAGCAGGTCCGTTCGCAGCGTCTCGGCGGTCAGCACATCGAGCGCGGAAAACGGCTCATCCATCAACAGCACTTTCGGATTGACGACCAGCCCCCGGGCGAGGCCGACCCGCTGGCGCATACCGCCGGACAGTTCCTTGGGATAGGCGGTTTCGAAGCCGTCGAGGCCGATGAGGTCGATGGCGGCAAGAGCGCGCTTGCGGCGCTCCTCCTGGTGGATGCCCTGAGCCTCAAGCCCGAGTTCCACGTTCTCCTGAACGGTGAGCCAGGGAAAAAGCGCGAAGGTTTGAAAAACCATGGAAACGCCATCGGCGGGTCCTGCGACTTTGCCGCCGTCGATGACGACTTTGCCGTCGCTTGGATTTAAAAGGCCCGAGATGATGCGGAGAAGCGTGGATTTGCCGGAGCCGGACCGGCCGAGCAGCGCGACAATCTCGTTGTTGTACAAGGTCAAATTAACATGATCGAGCACGAGCAGATTGCCGGTCACGCCGCGCTTGAAGAAGTGGCTGATGTTCTGGACGGAAACCAGAGGCTGCTTTTCCGCGACCCGCGCTGTGGCTATACCCGGCGTTATACCCATGTCTCCCTCCCGGTTTACTGGATCCGCAGACGGCGGTCAGCCAATACATAGAGCCGCCGCCAAAGGGCGCGGTTCAAGGTCACGACGAACACGCACATCACGCCGATGCCGAGCACGACGCGATGGTAATCCCCCGCTTCCGTCGCATTAGCGATATAGGCGCCGAGGCCGCGCGCTTCGAGCTTTGTATCTCCCCAGCTTACCACCTCGGCGACAATGCTTGCGTTCCACGAGCCGCCGGACGCCGTCAGCGCGCCCGTGACATAGTAGGGAAATATCCCGGGCAAAATCACTTTGCGCCACCACAGCCAGCTCCTCAGCCGGTAAATCTTCGAGGCTTCCCTCAGGTCGCCCGGAAACACGCTCGCGCCCGCGATGACGTTGAAGAGGATGTACCACTGCGTACCGAGCACGATGAGCGGCGACAGCCAGATGTCCGGATTGAGGTTATAGGTTACGATCCCAATGACCACGAAGGGGAACAGGACATTCGCCGGAAAAGCGGCAAGGAACTGCGCCACGGGCTGCACGCGCTCGGCCATCGCGGGCCGTAGCCCGACATAGACGCCAATAGGCACCCATATCAGGCTTGCGATGACGATAAGGATGATAACGCGGAAAAAGGTGAGGAAGCCGTCTATGACGGCCTCCTGAACGTCGGGCCAGCCGAGAGTGGCGCTCACATAAGTAAATACTGAATAAAGAGCCCAGGCTACCACGCCCAGCAATGCAAGATTGAAGACCCAATCGAAGGCCTTGCTCGCGACATCGGTGACTTTGGGCTCCGGGATTTGCTTCGCCAGCCGGCCGACATTGCCGCTGAACATGTCAATGACGCTGCTCACGAAACCGGTGATGGCCTGGACAAGGCGGGTCCGCCTTAAGAGGTCCAAGACCCACGATTTTGGCTGCTCTTGCGCAGCCACCAGCTCAACGCTGAATTTGTCGGCCCAGGCGACAATGGGGCGGAAGAGGACCTGATCGTAGAGCATGATAACGACCCCCATCGCCCCGACCGCCCAAGCCACCGCCGCGATGTTCTTCTCGCTGATCGCCAAGGCAAGGTACGAGCCTATGCCGGGCAGCGTGATTTTCGTATCGCCGACCGAAATCGCCTCGGACGCCACCACGAAGAACCATCCGCCGGACATCGAGACCATCATGTTCCAGACGAGGCCCGGGGTTGCGAAGGGTGCGTCAAGCTTCCAGAACCGCTGCCACGGCGAGAGCTGCAAATGGGTCGTGATCTCTTCCAGGTCGCGCGGAACGGTTTTCAGCGACTGGTAGAACGAGAACGTCATATTCCAGGCTTGGCTCGTGAAAATCGCGAAGATGGCGGCGAGTTCCGCCCCAAGCTGACTCCCCGGAAACAAGCTCATGAAGAAAACGACGGTGAAGGTCAAAAATCCGAGAACAGGCACCGATTGCAAAATGTCGAGGGCCGGTATGATGACGCGCTCCGCCTTCTTGCTTTTCGCGGCCAGCGGCGCGACCAGGAAGGTGAAGAGGAGAGAGAAGCCCAGCGCCGCGAACATCCTCAGCGTCGTCAGCAGCGCATATTGAGGCAAATTGCGGGGGTCGAGAGAAACGGGGTTGGCTTCAAGCCCCTCCAGCGGCCTGTGCATCGATTTTGCGCCATGAATGATGGCGACGAACAGTGCGCCTATGGCGATGAAAACGATGAGGTCGTATCGGTTCGGCCAGGCGCGAGCGACGGTGGCGGAGATTGTAGGGACGCGGCGGTTGCCCGCGGAAGTGTTTAACATGGCTCGCCTCGCTCCTCTGATCGATGGGGCGCTTCAGCCCATTGTCATTTTTCGCGCTCGTTTACAGTCCGCGTCTGCGGGGAAGGTGTTTCGGGTTTTCGGGTTATGGAAGCGGATGGTGCTTCGACACTAGGCGATGAACGGCGCGGGCACTTCTGTCAACACGAAAACGCCACATTACCAGTGAGCCGTGCTGCAAATGCGGCCCTTTTGCCGAGAGTTTAGTATGCGGTCTTGTTTGAGACAGGTGGGGCGAGGTCCGGGCGAAGCAGGAAAGGGTAGGCGTGTATTGTGAAGGTGATGTGACCCGGCGGTGGAGGCTTTTCGCTTGCGCCGGACTGATCATTTTGGGCGGCGGTGCATCCCTTTGCCTTTGGGCCAGGCAGGCCGTAGCGGACGATACTTCCTTGTCCGCCGTTTTCGCCGGGAGCGAGGACAGCGGCGCGATCCGAATTTACAAGCGTCATTTGCGGCATCCGAAGAAAGGTGACAATAGCGCGCTCCCGAATGAGGTCGAAGGTGATGCAAAGCGCTTTGCCGCCCGCCTGAAGCAGCACCAGCGTCGCCATTTCAGCCAGCGCAAGCGGGAATTCCGCAAGCAGCAGCAGCGGCTGGAGGCTCAGCGGCGAATAAGAAGGGCGAGATTGAAGGCGCACCAGTTCGCCGCGGCGCGCAGACATGCGGCGGAGCGCGCTCCCAAGCACAAGCTGCATACCCTGCGAAGGGCCGTGCGTGAGGGACGTATCAATCCTGTTGGCAACCTCACCGACGGGCTGTGACTCACTGGATGGTGATTATTTATCGCAGGCCGGAACAGCGATAGTCTCACGTCCTTGAACCTGAAAGGGGAGACCGACGTGCCCGACGAGCTTGTTTTCTACACCAATCCCATGTCCCGCGGCCGCATCGTCCGCTGGATGCTGGAGGAGATCGGCCAGCCTTATCGCACCGAAATCATCGAGTTTGGGCTGGCTATGAAGTCGCCCGAATACCTCGCCATCAACCCGATGGGAAAGGTGCCGGCAATCCGTCATGGCGACACCATTGTCACGGAGGCTGGCGCGATCTGCACCTATCTCGCCGATGCCTTCCCGCAGGCAGGACTGGCCCCCGAGCCGGGAAGCCGTGAACGGGGGACTTATTACCGTTGGCTCTTTTTCGGCGCGGGCCCCGTGGATGGGGCGATCGTCGCCAAGAGCCTCGGCTTCGAGCCGCCGCCTGAAAGGCAAGCAATGGTGGGCTATGGCACGCATGCCTACGTCCTGGACACGCTGGAGAAGGCGGTGTCGGCTTCCGAGTATCTCGTGGGAACCAGATTTTCCGCTGCCGATCTGTATCTTGGGGCTCAACTCGGCTGGGGGATGATGTTTGGCGCGCTCGAAAAGCGCCCGGCTTTCGAGGCCTATTGGAACAGGATTAAAGACCGTCCCGCAGCCATCCGCGCCCGCGAAATAGACGACGCACTGATCCCAAGGAAGGAATGATCGCCTTTTTGTTACAGGATTGTCGTGTCGCTGCGTGCATGTCAGCGAGAAGTCACGACGGCTGAGGCCTGGCCGGGAAGTCCATTGCCCTGGCGGTCTCCGCCAAACGAGTAGTTAGTCGCGCACCCGTCTCCTCGAGTGCAACTTCCTGAGCCCCTTGGTGTCGTGCTTGAAATCATCATAGAGCTTCCAGATGAAGCCTGCCGCAATCAGGACTATAAGGACCGCGGCCAGCAGAAGAAGATCGTAGTCCATGATCATCGCCCTTCATATGCTTTTTTTGTGGACGAAATGATTCCATACGCATGCACTTGTCGCCTCACCCTTCCGTGTAGCTGGATTGCAAATCAGATGCTTTTCAACAGCGATTTGGGATGGGACAAAAAAAGCCATGCAAAGTCGCGCAATGACGCGAAACACCGAAAGCTGAAGAAGGAAGGACGCTTCCTAAGAAGGAATGACGGCGCCGGTCTGTTCGACGGTCCTTTCTTCCGGCGGTACGGGAGGCTCTGCTTTGCGGGGCGGTCGCACAACCGTCACCGTACAGCTTGCCTCGGAGGCGACCTTGGCTGAGACGCTTCCCAGAATGGATCGTCGCAGCGTATGCTGCCGCGCGCCGATCAGGATTTGATCGACCCTGTTCTGCTCGGCATAAGTCAGGATTGCCGAAGCTGGGTCGATGGCCTCGAGCACGTGATACGTAATGCGCCCCTCGCCGAGCTTTAAGGGCTGCGCCCAGGCCTTGAGCGCCACAAGCCGGTTCACGTGCTTGTTGTGGCCTTCGGCGTCGAGAGCGGTGTCCCGGCCGGCGATGTAGCTTTGCTTCAGCACGTTCACGCAGGCAAGCCGCGCCGACGGCAGCAGCGTGAGCGAGCGGGCCGCGGATTCACGCAGCGCATCGCTGGTTTCTTTGGAGCCCTCGCTCGTGTCGATGGCGACGGCGATGATTGGCGCGGACGGCAGAGGCAGCGCGACCGTGCGCGGCGTATAGGTTTGCCTGAGGTCGGGGTCGAAGCGCCGCTTCATGCGAGCCCAGAAGGAGTTCGACCTTGAGCCGCTCCGAGCGAGCCGTCAGCTTGATCTGGTCATGGTTGCTTAGCTCGAAGGCAAGCTGAGCCATGGATGGGTAGCGCCAGGCCGGCTCCCTTTCAAGGCAGCGCAAGACGATTTCCTGCAGCCAAAGCGGGTAGTCCTCTCGCAGGCGGCGCGGCGGTTTCGGGTCTTCCCAAAGCCGCCTCTTCATCGCGCTCAGGCGTTCGCTTTCGCCGAAGGGCCTCACCCCCGTCGAGAAGAAATAGAGGAGGACGCCCAACGCGAACTGGTCCGTGCGCGGGTCGTGCCGTGCGCCCAGAAGCTGTTCAGGCGCCATATAAGGCGCAGTGCCATAGGGCAGTCGAAATTCCTCCTGCATCAGATCCGGCAATTGCAGGTGGTGGGAAAGGCCGAAATCGATGAGCATGGCCTCGCCCGTAGGCCGGAAAAGCACGTTGCTCGGTTTCAAATCGAGGTGGATGACATGCTGGCGGTGAATATCGGCGAGCGCGGTCGCGATCTTCCGGCCGATTTCCGCGACCTCCTCGTAAGGCAGCGGCAGGTCTGGAAGGCGCTGCAAGAGCGATTTTCCTGGAACGCGCTCCATCACGATGTAGGGATGGACTGCGAAATCTCCCGCCGCGATGAATTGCGGGACGTGAGGCCCCGTTATCCGCGGCATGATCATCTGCTCCATCTCGAAGCTGACGATCGCCGCCGGGTCCTGCCCTTCGCTCAGCACCGGCACCTTCATGAGAAGAGGCATATCGATGCCGGGCTTCTTCACGCTCCAAAGCCTCGCCATGCCGCCCCGATGGATCAGCCCTTCCATCATAAAGCCGTCGAGAACGTCTCCAGGCTCTATTGTAGGCTTCGCCATGAACCGTCACCTTCCCATGTACAGCCTTTGCGCGAAGAAGAGCGGCAGCCGCGCCTTCCTGATCGCGTCGGCGGCTCCTTCGATATCATAGGGTATGCGATAGAAGGTGATCTCTTTTTTAATCGTGTCGAACATGGAGTATGACGCCGCAGGGATGCCGTCGCGCGGCTGGCCCACCGAACCCAGCACCACAAGCCAGCGGCGCAGCCCATGCAGCGGCACGGCGACATCGGAGACGGGGCTGAACGCCGTCATTTTCGCCGCCGCCGTCACGCTAAAGATGCCCGGCTTGTGCGTATGGCCGCAAAAGGTGACCTGCGCCTTCGTCGCATAGAGGCTTCGCGAGGCTTCCTCCACCGTCAGCACGTAGATCCACTTCGAGGGCGCGCTGGCGTCCGCATGCACATAGAGGCGATCCTCTTCCGGGACGGTAAGCGGCAGCTCGGCAAGAAAACGCCGCTCCGCCACCCCAAGCATGCCGCGCGTCCATTCGATAGCGGCCTGCGCCTCCGGGTTCATGCGGACGGTGGGATCCTTTACCGCGCAGTCGTGATTGCCGAGCACGGCGAGGGCTCCGCGCGAAACAAGCTCCGTGGCGGCATCGACCGCATAGACCGGATCGGCGCCATACCCAACAAAGTCGCCGAGGAGCACATAGCGCTCCGCGCCTTTCTCCCCGGCGTGCCGCAGACACGCGCTGAACGCTTGCCGGTTCGCGTGCATATCCGCCAGCAGTGCAATTCGCATTTCAGCTCCCCAATCATTGGTTTTTCCGTCAGATTACAGAAAACCGGGCGCGGGGTCTTGGGATTTCGGAAATTTTGGGGTGAGATGCTTCAGTTTCGACGGGGCAGACGACCGCGATCAAAGTCATTAATGTAACATTCCCGGTAAGAAGAAAAAAACAAGACCCCGCTTGAGAAAAGACAAACTTGCCTCGCCTAAAAAGGTCTTTACGGCCAAGGCGCAAAGGATATGTCGACGCGTGTCCTAAACGAAGTTCGTTAAGTTTTTGTCCCTCTATCACTCTCTGAGGCGGTCGATCAATCGAAAGCTCTGCTAGAGCGAGCGTAACCCGGTGTAACTGCGTGAGACAACAACGTCATGGAACTTGCGATGTCAGGAAGAGCCGCAAACGACACGACGTACGGGACCTCCGCGGCGGTGGACCTGCCGGCCGCAATCGTTAACTCGTCCTTCGACGCGATCATAAGCAAGACACTCGACGGAAAAGTCACAAGCTGGAATCCGGCGGCCAGCAAGCTTTTTGGCTACCAACCTGAAGAGATGATTGGCGAGCCCGTCCGCCGGCTCATCCCCAGCGATCGGCAGGATGAGGAAGATCGAATTCTGGCGAGAATCAAAGCCGGAGAGCGGGTTGAATCCTATGTGACCGTCCGTCTGGATAAGGAACAGCGGTCCATCGACGTCTCCCTGACGATCTCGCCTATCTGGGACCAGCACCGGCAGATAATCGGCGCCTCGAAGATCATCCGCACCATCGCCTCGCAAAAAGACGAGTTGGAAGCGTTGCGCTGGCGGCAGTTCGTGGATCAAGTGCCCGTCCCAATGCTCATGCTCGATCGCAATATGATCCATTTGGCCTGCAGCCGCCGTTGGATTGAGGTTCACGGCGTTGGGGATGGAAGAATTGGATGCAACCACTATGACGTCTTCGACCACATCCCCGAACATTGGAAAGACGCGCACCGCAGAGGTCTGGCTGGCGAGACCGTGCGCGCGGACGAAGATGTGTTCATGCGCCCGGACGGCAGCATGGAATGGCTGCGCTGGGAGGTTCGCCCCTGGCTGATGAGCGACCAGACCATCGGCGGCATCACGATCATGACCGAGGATGTGACCGAAAGGGTCTTGGCCGAGCGGGCCTTGCGCGAGAGCGAAATGCGGATGCGCCTGGCTCAGGAGGGAGCTAGGGCCGGCGCGTGGGAGTGGAGGCTCGCGGACAACTCTTTACAGTGCTCTGATTCCCTGTGGGGCTTGTATCAGGTGCAAAAGCCCGATGAATGGGAGCCTTCTATCGAAGGGTGGGTGTCGATCATGCATCCCGCAGACCGCGAGCGCGTCATCGCCGCGGTCATGGGAGCGGTGGCGCTCGGTCATGACTACGAGGCGCAATGGCGCTTGAACGTGCCGGACGGCGAACCGGAGCGCTGGTTTCTCACGCGAGGCAGGCCGATCGCGGACCCAAAGGGAAGCCCGGATCGCTATTTCGGCGTCATCATTGAGATCACCGAGCACAAGCATATGGAAGCGACTTTGCGCGAGAGCGAGGAGCGGCAATCCTTCTTGTTGTCCCTGAACGATGCTCTGCGCGCCGTTGACGATCCCTTCGAAGCGATAGCTATCGCAAGCAGAATGCTTGGGCAAAAGCTCAACGCCTCTCAGGTCGTGTACGCCAAGGCGGGCGACACGGGGCGTGCGAGCATTATGCAAGAATGGAACGACGGCGCACCTTGTGGCGCCTTCGCGATAGAAATGATCGATGATTTCGCCGCGTCTTTGGTTGCAAATCTTAGAGACAACCAAACTGTCGCTATCAGCGACGTGCGCACCGATCCGCGCTCGTGTAACCCTGAGGCGCTGGCGCTTTTCGATCGTGGCTCGATCGCGGCGTTCATCACTGTGCCTTTCGTCAAGAATGGCCGGCTGGCGGGGGGCCTGGCCGTGCACAAGCGCACCCCGCATGCCTGGAAGGCAGAGGAGATTACGCTGGCGCGAGAGGTCGCCGAACGCACCTGGGAAGCAGTTGAACGGGCGCGGGTTTCGCAGGCTTTGCGTGAGAGCGAGGACCGCCTCAAATTTGCGCTTGAAGCCGGCGAGGTTGGAAGCTGGGAAATGTCGCTTGAAAGGAGAACCTATACGGCGTCGGATCAGGCGCTGTCCTTTTTCGATCTCCCCCTTGGAACGCAGCCGGGCTACGAAGAGATTATCGCGCGCATCCATCCGGATGACAGGGTGGCCGTCGACCAAGCCCTCCGGCGCACCGCTGAAACGGGACAGCCGCTCAGGATCGAGTTCCGAAGGCTGCTTCCAGACGGCTCGATCCGATGGCTCGACGGGCGAGGCGAGCGCCGGTCTGTTTCCGGCGGGCAGGTCATGGGCGGATTGGTTCAAGACATAACCGAGAGAGTGAACCAAAAAGAAGCAGCTGAAAGGGCGGCTAAAGCCAAGTCGGAATTTCTCTCCAACATGTCCCATGAACTCCGGACGCCGATGCATGCAATTCTTGGCTATGCCGAAATTTGCACGACCGCCGTCAGAGAAGGCGAAGGCAGGGATATTGAAAAATATCTGAATAACATCGCAACCGCTGGCGAGCGGCTGCTCATTCTCCTGAATGATCTTCTGGACCTTGCCAAGATGGAAGCCGGAAGGATGGAGTATAAACTTGAGTTTGCGGATGTAAAAAAAGTTGTCGAGCATGCGCTGATGGAGCTCGATCCGCTTATCAAGGCAAAGAAACTTGAAACAAGCGTCAGGCTGGAAGGGCATACAGCCGCCCACTTTGATAGACCCCACCTCATTCAGGTGCTTGTCAATCTTATCTCCAACGCTATCAAATTCTCCAACGCTGGAAGCCGGATCGGCATCGACATTTCCGAGGATCGTTTAAGCAGCGGCGAGCGGGGCATTCGATGCAGGGTAACCGATGAGGGTCCCGGCATTCCCGACGACGAACTTGAGGCCGTGTTCGACAAGTTCGTTCAAAGCAAGAAAACAAAAACAGGCAAGGGCGGGACGGGCTTGGGCCTCGCGATCTGCAATCATATCATCAAAGCGCATGGCGGCGCGATCTGGGCGGAGAACGCCAAGCCTCATGGCGCTGTGTTCACCTTCGTCATTCCCATAGATCACAATGCAGGGGGGCATGCCGCCAAGGCTGCCGCGGACACGTAAAGCTTCCTTCCAAAATGCGACCTCTCCGGGCGCCGGGATAAGCCCCTTCGGCTTTCTATCCGTAATCAAGTTGAAGAACACAAACTCAGTTGCAAAGCGCAACCTTAGCTTGCTTTAACCTTTTTCTGCTATGCCGCTTCAATAGAGTGCTCCTTGGAGGATGGTATGGAGTTCGGGATAAGACCGAGGCTTTACGTGAGCTTCAGGGGCGCTTGATTTGCGAGCGCTAAGATCAAACCGCTGTGGGGAAAAGGGCCTCGGCTGGCTGGGAGAGAGATTGCCGGAGCGCATGACTGCGGGAATCGGGCCGAAAACGTGAAGCCGAAGGGCCCAGCCTTTAGCTTTGTCATTCCTCGACGTCAAACGAACAGCGAGGGCACTCGTGATAAAACCTAAGCTTCTTGCGGTCGATGATGAAGAATTCAATCTCGACATCATGAAACGCCACCTGACCAAGGCTGGCTTTGACGTCATTCTGGCGGAAGACGGCATTGCTGCGCTTGAGAAGTTGGAAGAGAACCTCGACCCCGAAGTGATTGTTCTTGATCGCATGATGCCGAGAATGGACGGCATGGAACTGCTCGAAAAACTTAAGGGCGACGCACGCTTCCAAGACATCCCGGTCGTTATGCAGACAGCGGCGGCAATGTCTGAACAGGTGCTCCAGGGCATCAAGGCGGGGGTCCATTATTACCTGACCAAGCCTTATAAAGCCGCCCTGCTTGTTGGAATGATCAAGTCCGCACTGGAAGACGCCCAAAACAAGAAAAAAATGAAGGAAGAAGTGAGAAAGGGCCAATTGGTGTTCGGCCTAATGCGTCAATCTATTTTTAAGTTTCGCACGATTGATGAGGCGAAAGCTCTCGCATTTTACATAGCGAATTGTTTTCCTGAGCCGCAGAAAGCCGTTTATGGGCTTCATGAATTACTTATTAATGCGGTAGAGCATGGTAACCTTGGTATAACTTATGAAGAAAAGACCGGACTGTTACTGAGCGGAAGCTTGCATGAGGAGATAGAACGAAGGTTATCCTGCGAGGAGTATAGCACAAGGATTGCGTGTGTTACCTTCTCGGCGACAGATGAGGTGCTCACTGTGAACATCAGGGATGAGGGGGAAGGGTTCGAGTGGCAAAAATATATGGAACTTTGTTCTGAGCGTATGACGGACCCGCATGGGAGGGGCATCGCGACATCGCGTCTTTTATCATTTCATGATATTCAATATCTGGGCTCCGGAAATGAAGTCGTGTGTAAACTCAACCTGAATTGATTTTCTTCGCTGAAGATCAAGATTGCGCTCGATAAAGAGGGCCCGGCGCCCTTTCAAGCGCGCCGATACGGGATGACGGCCCGAGGAGCGCGGCCAGCGGCGGGGTATGCCGCCGCCGGCGTTTCCTATCAGCCGCGGCTGTTCGCGGTCTGCTTCTCGCCTGGTTGGATGCTCAGCGCGGCCTTCTGCTCATCCGTTAGCGATGCGTAGAAGTCGCGCACGGCGGGGCGAACCGTATCGATCGCCGTGATCAGAGCTGTCACCCGCTGCTGCGCCCCGTCCAGGCGCCCTTCGATATTATCCGGAATAGAGGCGGGGCATCCGGCCTTGAGATTATCCGAAGCCTTCGCTGAGGCCTCCTTCAGCTTTTCGAGCTCCTGTTTCTGCGCGTCCGTCAGCTGGATCGTGCTGGCGATCTGATCTGCCGGGACGCTCGTGAAGCTGGCCTGGCTGGTGCACAGCTCAGCGATAGTCATCTCTTTCGCGCGGGCAGTCTGGGCGCGCTTCATGTTCGGCTGCGCCAGCGTTGCGAGGCGCTGCTTCTGCGCGTCGGTGAAAAGGCTGTAGAGATGCACGAGCGGCGCTTTGATGACCTCGTTCGCTTCCGCCATCGCCTGGAGGCGGCGCTGCATGGCGTCGAGCCGCGAGACGGGCGTGAGCGGCGTTTCCGCGGGGCAGGATGCTTTCAGGATCTCCGAAGCCTTGACTGTCGCGGACTTGAGGTCAGCGAAGGCCGTGCGCTGCTCGTCTGTGGCGTCGATGATCTTGCCAAGCTCATCGACAGGCAGATCGCTCACCCCCGGGGCGAAGCCTGCGCATATCTCTCCAGCAGCCGCTGGGTCTGGCGCTGCGCCCGTACGGCGCCGGTAAGGACGATAGATGTCGCCCGTGTAGCCGCCATCATAGGTATAGTCGTCATCGTAGGTGTATTCGCCATATGGCCAGAATGCTCCCCCCATGATCGCATCGGAGCCATAACCCCAATACGAGTCGTAGTAGTCGTTCGGCCATAGGGCGTAGGAAAAGGTGTCGCCGAACCAGTAGGGCCAGAATACCGAGCCCCACCAGCGATAGCCGTACCAGCGCCCGTAGTGGTCGCGCCAGGTGTTGTTCCATTGGCCGTTATAGTCGTGAGCGAAAGCGTTATTATAGAAAGCGTTATGCGGCGCGAGCGTCGCCGCCTGCAACGGCTTGTCCGTCGCCAGGCGCCTCAGATTTGCTGCGGCGAAATTGCTTTTTGGAATCGTAGCGATGCCGGCAGTTCTTTTCGAAATGTTGGCGGTCGTGATCCTGTTCGTGCCCCTTGCGTTGCGGCCCGCAGGATAGTTTCTGCCGAAAGTCCTGCTGAAACTTCCGCTCCCGGGATACCCATGTCCTCCATGAAAACTTGAGCCGCGAGAGCCGTAGCTCGGGTACGACATCGAGCCGGGGCCACGCATGCCCATGCCGCCATATCCGCCCCCGAAATGCCCACCCCCGCCAAATCCACCAAATCCGCCGCCGCCGAACCCGCCTCCGCCGTGGCCGCCGCCTCCCCCACCTCCGCCGCCGTGTGCATCGGCGACATCAGGCAACCCCAGCACGGTGATGAGAGCGCCGGCAGCCAGAGCTATCGCGAAATACTTCAGTTTCATCTCCCACCTCACGCATTACCGGTTAACCCCAGGCCCAACGGACAATTTTAACAATTTTGCCAAGGCCGCAACAGCCTTACCAATTGGTTAACCAGGCGCACGTATTTGTGATCGCTAAAGTGGCGCCCTAGCCCTGCTCGGCGAATGCTGAGTAGGGCCAAGGCTGGGCAGCGGCTGGAAGGGTGCTCGCGCTGGCAGGAGCGCCAGGCGCCGGCATGCCGCGTCCAACCCTGCCCCCAACAAAAAGCCTGCCCTTGTAAAACAATAGTATAACGCCCATTTGCTTGAGATCGAGCTTCGGCCCAAACGACTTGGCCTCGCGCATGCAGCGCGCCTTGCTAACGCCCTCTCCCCAAGAAATCTCGAATTTGAGCTGCGCTGTGGCTCGGAAATAAAAAAACGTAGGTAAAAGGATAGCCCATGAACACGGGAACTGTAATGTGGTTTAATAATCAAAAAGGCTTCGGTTTCATTCAGCCGGATAACGGCAACAAAGATGTTTTTGTTCATATCAGCGCGGTGGAACGCGCAGGCATGTACGATCTTGAAGAGGGGCAGAAAGTCTCTTTCGACATCGTCTCTGACAGCAGGACCGGCAAGTCTGCCGCGGAAAATCTGCAAGCCGCCTAGCGGCAACGCATCCCCGGATGCCGTCCATCAAAATCTCCGTTCTTAAACATTGAGGTTACAGCCATGAAATTTCGCCCTCTGCACGACCGGGTGGTCGTACGTCGCATTGAAGAGGATAAGAAAACCGCCGGCGGCATCATCATTCCCGACACCGTCAAAGAAAAGCCGATGCAAGGCGAAGTCATTGCGGTCGGCCCCGGCGTGCGTGACGAAAGCGGCAAGATCGTGCCTCTTGATGTGAAGAAGGGTGACTGCGTACTGTTCGGCAAGTGGTCGGGCACGGAGGTCAAGATCGATGGCGAAGAGCTGGCGATCATGAAAGAGAGCGATATCTTCGGAGTCATCGAGGGAAAAGCGTCCGCGCGCGCTGCCTGACAGCGCCCCTCTCCGTAACCAATTCAATGCCCCCACTTAAGGCGAAGCGATACGACCCTTCGCCCCTCAAGATTTGGAGTAACCAACCATGGCAGCCAAAGACGTAAAATTCGCCCAAGACGCCCGCGACCGGATGTTGCGCGGTGTCGACATTCTAGCCAATGCCGTCAAGGTAACGCTCGGTCCGAAGGGCCGAAATGTTGTGCTTGATAAGAGCTACGGCGCCCCTCGGATCACGAAGGACGGCGTCACTGTCGCCAAGGAGGTCGAACTCGAGGACAAGTTCGAGAACATGGGCGCTCAGATGGTGAAAGAGGTGGCGAGCAGAACCTCCGACGTCGCTGGCGACGGCACCACCACCGCGACCGTGCTTGCGCAAGCCATCGTCAAAGAGGGCATAAAGTCCGTGGCGGCAGGCGCCAACCCGATGGATTTGAAGCGCGGGGTTGACCTTGCCGTGCAGGCGGTTGTCGATGAGCTCAAATCGAAATCGAAGAAGGTGACCAACAACGATGAGATCGCCCAGGTCGGCACGGTGTCAGCCAACGGCGACGCCGAGGTCGGCAAAATGATCGCCGAGGCGATGCAAAAAGTCGGCAAGGAGGGCGTCATCACGGTCGAGGAAGCCAAGTCTCTTGCGACCGAGCTCGACGTGGTGGAAGGTATGCAGTTCGATCGCGGCTACATCTCGCCCTACTTCGTCACCAACGCTGAGAAGATGGTGGTCGAGCTGGAAGACGCTTACATTCTGATCAACGAGAAGAAAGTCGCCTCGCTACAGTCCATGCTGCCGTTGCTGGAGGCGATCGTCCAGACGGGCAAGCCGCTCCTGATCATTGCTGAGGACATCGAGGGCGAGGCGCTTGCGACGCTGGTCGTCAACAAATTGCGCGGCGGCCTGAAGGTGGCGGCGGTTAAAGCGCCGGGCTTTGGCGACCGGCGGAAGGCCATGCTCGAAGACATT
Organism: uncultured Alphaproteobacteria bacterium; assembly: GCA_963764115.1. GTDB lineage: Bacteria > Pseudomonadota > Alphaproteobacteria > Rhizobiales > Rhodomicrobiaceae > Rhodomicrobium. The sequence goes on along the minus strand of CAVXRT010000027.1, from coordinate 210,058 downwards.
GCCACCGTGACGGCTGGCACATTGATCGCCGAAGACCTCGGCATCAAACTCGAGAATGTCACGCTTGAGATGCTTGGCCGCGCCAAGCGCGTGTCGATCGACAAGGACAATACGACAATCATTGACGGCGCCGGCAAGAAGAAGGCCATCGAGGCCCGCATCCATCAGATCAAGGCGCAGATCGAGGATTCGACCTCCGACTACGACAAAGAGAAGTTGCAGGAGCGGCTGGCGAAGCTCGCCGGCGGCGTCGCGATCATAAAAGTCGGCGGCGCGACCGAGATCGAGGTGAAGGAGCGCAAAGACCGGGTTGAAGACGCCTTGCACGCCACCAGGGCAGCAGTTGAAGAAGGCGTCGTGCCGGGCGGCGGCGTGGCTCTCTTGCGGGCCGCCCAGGTACTCGATAAACTCAAGCCTGAGAACGAGGACCAGAAGACTGGCATCAATATCATCCGCAAGGCGCTGTCCTGTCCGGCACGCCTGATCGCAAGCAATGCTGGCGAAGACGGCGCGGTGGTCTCCGGCAAGATCCTCGAAAATTCGACCTATGGCTTCGGCTATAACGCTCAGACGGACGCGTATGGAGATCTTCCGAGCCAAGGCGTCATCGACCCGACCAAGGTTGTGCGTAACGCTCTGCAGGGCGCTGCCTCGATCGCTGGTCTCCTGATTACGACCGAGGCGATGGTCGCCGAGCGGCCGAGCAAGGAAGGATCTCAGCCGCCGATGGGCGGCGGCATGGGAGGCATGGGCGGGATGGGCTACTAGCCGCGCAAGCCCACACGCAAAACGGGACCGTCGCGGACAAGCCGCGGCGGTGCAATGGCTGTTGGAATCATGGAGGATGCTATGATCAAAGTCGAACCCCTGATTCATGCGGAGGATTATACAGCCTTCCAAGCGATGATGCCGAAGGAGCCCGCATTCAAGGACGCTCCCACGGGCGTCTTCCTTGACTTCGCAGCGTTTTCCACGCGCGAAAGCATACGTATTCAAAGCGGCGCAAGGCCTAACAAAACCATCATCAGGGTGAGCGTTCAACCCGATAAATTTGAGCAATATTGCGAGAACTACGATAAAGACCGCAATTGGCAATCGCTTGCACATTTCGCTGATGCGAAATACGACATGTCGGCGACGGATGAGCAGGGATAGCCGTATCTCCAATCACCGGGGGCCCAGGCTTCAGGTGGTGCGTCATGATTGTCGATAGCATTTTTTAAATGGAGGCAATTTGCCTGGGAGCCGGCTATCGGCTACGATCAGGCTCTCCGCGCCAATGTTCAGGCTTTCTCCGATGGAGCGGTGGTGGAATTGTAGTCTTTGGTTCGGGCGTTGGGGAGCGCGCGATGCCATGCTTTCTAGCCCGAACGAAAGGAGCTCTTATTGGTGGAAATCTCCATCGCAGGTCCAGAGGATACCCATGGTATTCGAGCCGTCCAATATGGATCATGGCTCGCGAACGCTGCGAACGAAGAATCCGGCCGTAGTTTTGATGGTGCAAATAAAATGCGCCCGGTCCGTCCGAGCCACGGGAAGTCAACACTCAAAAACGATGTTCGATGTTCACGCAACAACTCCCTGCCGGGATCAGAAACCGTTGTCGCCAAAGTGAACCAAAAAGTGGTTGGGTTCTGCACGGTAGTTCGGGGTTCAGAGCAGAACAGTCTAGCTGAGATTTCTATTATTCCCGCATTCCAAGGGAAGAAGATCGGCCGGAGGCTTTGGGATTCAGCGCGTCGATTTATCGATCAGAACAATGATACCACCGTTGCGCTGCTGCGCCTTAACACTCCGGCAAAGAGGTTTTATGAGGGCCTCGGATTTGCAGAAACCGGCGTTTCCTGGGAAGGCGAAAACGTAAAGCACGAGGACGGCGCCACAGTGATCGAAATGATCCTGCGGGCCTAGTGGGCTTCCCATCCGCTAGCAGGATGCTGAAAAATCGTGAAATCCGCCTTCATCCTTCGACAAGCTCAGGATGAGGTCGAGTGTTTCAGCGGGTTAATACTCATGGTGAGCCTGTCGCAGTTCGGCAGGCTCACCGTGAGGCCATGGGCAACATCCCTTTTCAGCCGCCATCAAGATGGCCGCATGTCCCCGCCCTAATGCAAACTGTTCGCATCGCGGCCGGGACTTCCGGAATGGGTGATGTGCGGGATTTTTTTGCCTTTTCGGAGAAGGCTGCATTGAGATCCCAAAGCTGCCTTGGCTCGCGTCGTTTGGCGGCAGGGGCCAAAAACACAGAGGCAGAAGCACGATAGATGCTGGCGGCCGCGACCGTTGCGCCGCCGCCAGCGTTCGATATCATCCGCGGTTCGCGGCCTGAGCCTCGGCCGGCTGGACGCTCAGCGCGGCCTTCTGCTCATCCGTCAGCGATGCATAGAAATCCTGCACGGCGGGGCGAACCGTACCGACGGCCGTGATCAGTGCCGTCAGGCGCTGCTGCGCGGCATCGAGCCGCCCGTTGAGCGTATCCGGAACAGCGGCGGGGCACGAAGCCTTGAGGCTATCTGACGCTTGCGTCGAAGCAGCCTTCAGTTTCTCAAGCTCCTCCTTTTGCGCATCGGTGAGCTCAATCGTGCTTGCGATCTGCTCAGCGGGCACATTCGTGAAGCCCGCCTGGCTCGTGCACAAGTCACCGATATTCGTGTTCTCGGCGCGCTGGGTCCGGGCGCGCTTTGAATTGGGCTGCGCGAGCGCTTCGAGGCGCTGCTTCTGGGCATCCGAGAGAAGCCCATAGAGGCGCTCAAGCGGCTCCTTCACGACATCATTCGCGTCGGCCATCGCCTGCAGGCGATGCTGCATGGCGTCGAGCCTCGTGGCAGGCGTCAGCGGTTTTTCGGACGTGCAGGACTGCTTCAGGATGTCCGACGCCTTGACGGTGGCGGCCTTCAGCTCGTTCAAGGCTGTGCGCTGCTCGTCAGTGCCGTCGACGATCTTCTCAAGCTGCTGGATGGGAAGTTCGTTCACACCCGGAGCAAAGCCCGTGCATGTCCCGGCAGTGGCCGCCGGGTCCGCCGCAGCCGCGTCTGAGGCTGGAGCGCGCCGGCGCCTGTAAGGACGGTAGATGTCGCCGTTATCGGAACTGTTATAGGCATAGCCTCCATCGTAGGAGGATTTGCCATAAGGCCAGAACGCGCCCCACATGATCGCATCGGGGCCGTACCCCCAGAATGTGTCGTAATAGTCATCGGGCCAGAAGGCGTAGGAGAAATAGTCGCCCCAGAAGTAGGGCCAGAACACCGCGCCATACCAGCGATAGCCCCACCAATTCCCCCAGTGGTCGCGCCAGCCCCAGCGGCCGTTCCAGTTATTGAAGTGGTTGTGATTGAAGTTATTGTTGAAGAACGCGTTGTGCTGGACGAGCGCGGCCTGATGAAGCGGCTTGTTCGTAGCAAAGTTATGGAAATTCTGGCGCCCCAGGTTGGCTTGGTTGCCCATCAGATGCTGCTGTCCGAGGGCGTGCCCAAAATGCGCGCCAGCAAGGCCGGCCGCCGCGCCCGGAACAAGCCCATGCCGGACGAAGCCCCTGTTGAATCTCGTGGATTGGCTTCTCGAGAATGCAGCGCTGTGGCTGTAGGCCATGGAACGCGAACTCCCCCGCATCCCCAGACTTCGCGTGCCCATGCTATGCATGCTCATACCGCCGACACGACCCATGCCGCCGAAATGGGCGCCTCCGCCCCCGAATCCGCCACGTCCACCGCCGCCGCCACCACCGCGTGCATCCGCGATATCGGGCGAGGCCAGCAAGGCGACCAAAGCGCCCGCTGCCAAAGCTGTTGCGAGATGCTTCAGCTTCATCATTCCACCTCCCTCTTTCCTGAAAAGGCTCAGCCTCATCATATAGCGTATATAGCCCCCCTCCCTTTGGCGCCGCCGCAACAAAGCTGAGTAAACATCCGCGATCTGATCGCAAAACCTGAGAAAAATTCTCACTGTGCCTTGGCGGCCACGAGCTTTGGCTGTGAAAAGGGCGTGGCGCTTGCTTTGCCGGGCCAAGCGCCGTGCTATATCTGTTCCATGGCAACGAGTCTTAATATCGCAGCGAAGGTCGCCGCTTCACACGCCCTTGCGCCGGAAGCCCCTTACCTCAAAGGCCTGAACGCCGAGCAGCGCGAGGCTATAGAGCGGCTGGATGGGCCGGTGCTCGTCCTCGCAGGCGCGGGCACGGGCAAAACGCGGGTGCTGACCACGCGCATCGCGCACATCCTCTGGACGCACCGCGCGCGGCCGAACGAGATTCTCGCCGTGACCTTCACGAACAAGGCCGCGCGCGAAATGAAAGAGCGCGTGGGCCAGCTCGTGGGCGGCGCCGTGGAGGGCATGCCCTGGCTCGGCACGTTCCACTCCATCGGCATGCGCATTCTGCGCCGTCACGCCGAGCTCGTGGGGCTTTCGTCGAACTTCACCATTCTCGACACGGACGATCAGATCCGCCTCATCAAGCAGCTCATCCAGGCGGAGCGGCTCGACGAAAAGCGCTGGCCCGCGCGGCAGCTTGCCGGGCTGATCGACGGCTGGAAGAACAAGGGGCTCGTGCCCGAAAAGGCGCCCGCGAGCGCCGCGTTCAGTTTCGCGAACGGGCGCGGCATCGAGCTTTACGCCGCGTATCAGAAGCGGCTCAAGGAGCTGAACGCGGTCGATTTCGGCGACCTGCTTCTCGAAAACATCCGGCTTTTCATGGAGAACCCGGATGTTCTCAAGCAATATCACCGCTGGTTCACCTACATCCTGGTGGACGAGTATCAGGACACGAACGTCGCGCAGTATCTCTGGCTGCGGCTGCTCGCGCAAGGGAACCACAATGTCTGTTGCGTCGGCGACGACGACCAGTCCATCTATGGCTGGCGCGGCGCGGAGGTGGACAACATTCTGCGCTTCGAGAAGGATTTCCCCGGCGCGCATGTGATCCGGCTGGAGCAGAATTACCGCTCCACGGGCCACATCCTCGGCGCGGCGTCGAAGCTGATCGCGAACAACCTCGGCCGCCTCGGCAAAACCCTGCACACCAACGCGGGCGATGGCGGCAAGCTCACCGTGCGCGGCATCTGGGACGACGATGAGGAAGCGCGCCTCACCGCCGAGGATATCGACCGCCTTCGCCGCGAGGGCGCGCCGCTGAACACCATGGCGATCCTCGTCCGCGCGTCCTTCCAGATGCGCGCCTTCGAAGACCGCTTCGTCACCATGGGCATGCCCTATCGCGTGATCGGCGGCCCGCGCTTCTACGAGCGGCAGGAGATCAAGGACGCCATCGCCTATCTCGAGGTGATGCAGAACCCCGCCGCCGACCTCAAATTCGAGCGCATCATCAATGTGCCGAAGCGCGGCCTGGGCGACCAGACGCTGCAAACCATCTTCCAGCTCGCGCGCGCCGAAGGCATCAGCCTGTTCCGCGCCGCGCGCCAGATCACCGAGACCGAGGAGCTGAAGCCCGCGCCGCGCAAGTCGCTTCGCGCCCTTACGGACAATTTCGCGCGCTGGCGCTCGCTGACCGGCGCCATGCCGCACACCGAGCTTGCCGAGCTGATCCTCGACGAAACCGGCTACACCGCGATGTGGCAGAACGACAAGTCGCCGCAAGCGCAAACCCGCCTCGAAAACCTGAAAGAGCTGATCCGCTTCATGGGCGAGTTCGACAGCCTCGGCGCTTTCCTGGAGCATGTCGCGCTTGTGATGGACGCGGACCAGGCCGGCGATGGCGACCGCGTCAGCCTGATGACGCTGCACGGCGCGAAGGGGCTGGAGTTCGAGGTCGTGTTCCTGCCCGGCTGGGAGGAGGGGCTGTTCCCGCATCAGCGCGCGCTCGACGAGAACGGCCAGGAAGGCCTGGAGGAGGAGCGCCGTCTCGCCTATGTCGGCATCACGCGCGCCAGGCGGCAGCTCACCATCAGCTTCGCGCAGAACCGGCGCGTGCATGGCTCGTGGCAATCAGCCAGCCCCTCGCGCTTCCTCGACGAGCTTTCGGAGGAGCATGCCGACGTGGTGATGGAAAGCGGCGGCTATGGTTATGGCCGCTACGGGGCGGCGAATGGCGGCTATGGCGCGAGCCGCTTCGACGAGGCCGCCTCGCCCTTCGATTACGACGACCAGCGCACGACGCCCGGCTGGAAGCGCGCGCAGACGAACTGGCGCTCGGAGGGCGCGGTGCGCAACCGGAAGCGGCCCGTCCCTTCGGAGATCGAGGGCGAGCTTGTGGCGGCGAGCACGGTGGAGACGCCGAGCGCGTTTCAACTGGGCCAGCGCGTGTTTCACCAGAAGTTCGGCTATGGCCGCATCAGCGAGATCGACGGCAACAAGCTGACGGTGGAGTTCGAGAAGGCCGGGCAGAAGAAGGTGGTCGCGAGTTTTGTTGAGGCGGTTTGAAATGATTGATGTGCCAGACCGCATTACAGGTGCTTGGCTTAATAACCTGGAAGTGGCTGAACGCATCGAAGTGCTGAAAGGCCCTTTCGGACAACGGCTGCACAGGTGGGCCGGTGATCATGTGGCTTTTATCAGGTGGGCATACACTCCGTTGCTAGGAGCGGTAAGGCATAGAAACGGGTCCATCTTTTTTCTTGACATAGCTGGTCAACTCTTCGCAGTCACCGCCGCGCACGTATATACAGGATATATCGAGGCAAAGCGCAGGACGCGGCGCATTCATTGCTTTATTGGGAATTTAGAGTTTGACCCGGAGAGTCGCCTCCGCGGAGGAGGTGGCGCGGGCGGCGTAGATATCGTAACTTTCGCGTTCACTTATGAAGAGCTCAAACAAATTGGAAAGCAGGCACTAATTGTTGATGCTGCCTCCTGGCCTCCACCCCATCCTTTTTCTGGACAAGGAGCATATCTGGCAGGCTTTCCAGGGGCATCGCGTTTGTGGCTCAATTCACGATCAATGAGTTACGGCCTTTATGTTGGCTCTACTGCCATCAACGTCGCATCGGACAGGCAGATTACTTGTCCGTTTTCTCGTGAATATTGGATTGATGTCGCTGGCCTTGGTTTGCCGCCACAAGGGTACGATCTGGGCGGCATTAGTGGCGGGCCGCTGCTGATGGCTATGGATGACGATGGTGCCTGGAGCTTCCATTTGGCAGGCGTAATCTCCGAAGCCCAAACGTCAATAAATTACGAGACCGTGGTGTCAACGCCGGCTCACTTCATAGCACCTGACGGAAGCATCTACGATGAGCGAAGTGCACCTGTTCGCCACGCAGTACGGGCAACTGGCTACACCTCCGAATCGGGGATATAGAGCCTATGAAATTAACAAAATTGCCGCTGTTGCCAAATTTTGAGGGATAGCCCCGCTTCTGAAGTAGGACAATGGATCAAGAACTGCGGGGCATTAGTAATCATATGCGGCAACTCGGGCTCGGCGCATTGGCTCACGCAAATTGGCACGCAAACTACGACAGCTGGGAAAACCGATGGTGGCCCGAACTTTCAGTGTTACAGGCGGCTCACGCTGCGGAAATCTTAATAAAAGCACGGATCGCTGAAGAGCATCCCCTTCTAATATTTGAGCAACTGCCCAAGTCCGGGCCGGAAGTCAGAGGTGTACTTTCTTTCGAGGAACTCGTTGGTAAGGCGAGAACGCTGCAGTTCTCTGAACTGCCCGACAGATTATGGGCGGCCACCGGGAAGCGCCTCAAGAATGTGGAAAGATATAATAAATTTGGACGACTGAGAAACACGATCCAGCACTTCGCCGCACCTAATAATGTTGATGTTTCGCAAGAAACCATCAATTTTATTTATGAGGTTGTTGACCCTTTTATCAATGAATGCTGGGGGCTTTTTGCTGTGGATTTTAATGAAGATGATGAGCCCTACCCGTACCTTGTCGCCGGATTGGTAGAACGAGGTGTGGAATTTCTTGTCTCTCCGGGCTTGCTTGAGGATGTTGACCACATCGAACTCAAATGGCCATCGGATAACCCAGCATACAAAGCAAAGATGGGACTTCGACTTAAGCTAAGTTGAGAGCAAGGGGCGCCGGTCCGCGTACGCGCCGATATGATGCGAATGCGCTCGCTTCACTGTGCCTCGGTCACGCGTGAGCATGCTACAAGACTTGCGTTCTCTCTTCTAACAGAGCACATTTGAACCATGAACGAACGCGCGAAAATCATCACCGAGCAGGCGTTGACGCTGTCCGCCGAAGAGCGGGAGCGCCTTTACGAAATTCTGCTGCTCAGCTTGCAGGAGGGAAGCGAACGAGACGACGCCGAGTTTCGAGACGAAATCCGCTCGCGGCGCGAAGCTTTCTTGTCTGGCGAAATATCCGCCCGGCGTTTTGAAGACATTCTGCGTGAGCGTCTGGACAAGTGAAGGCGCGGTTCATCGTTGATGCCGAACTTGAGCTCGGCAAAGCGACTACATTTTACAACAAGCGCCAGCCGGGCCTCGGCCGCCATTTCCTGAAGGAAGTGGCGCATGCGGTTTCGCTGATTGAGGAATTCCCCGAAGCTTGGCCCCTTGTGTCGGATGTGGACCGAGCTTGACGGGTAAGGCGCTTCCCTTTCAGGCTTGTCTATTTCGTGGACGATAGCGGTATTGTCGTGCTCGCGGTCGCTCATTTCAAGCGGCGTCTCCATTACTGGCGCGCCCGCGCCCTCAAGTGAGTAGCAGTCGAGCAAAAGGCTGGCACCCTACGGCAATTTGCCGTACACTATGCCTATGCCCAAGACTGCAACCACAGCCCGCCTTGAAGCCCGCTTGCCCGCTGACGTGCACGCGCTCCTGAAACGCGCCGCCGAGATCGAGGGGCGCTCGTTGACGGACTTCGTCGTCTCCGCCGCGCAGGAAGCCGCGCGCAAGACCATCGAGGAAAGCGCGGTCATCAAGCTCTCGGCGGAGGATCAGGAGCGCTTCGCCGAAGCGCTCATCGCGCCCGCGCCACTGCAGCCTGCAATGGAGCGGGCGATTTCGCGCCATCGCCGCCTCATCCGCCGCCAACCGTGACAGCGCCTTTCACAGTCGAAGCGCTGTCGAGCCATCACGACCGCGCCTCCTTCACCTGCGGCGTCGAAGCGCTCGACCGCTATTTGGCCGCGCAAGCCATGCGAGATCAGCGGCGGCGCATCGCTGGGTGCTATATCGCGCTGGACGCGGCCACGGGCCACATCGCGGGCTTTTACACAATCGCCGCGGCGAGCATGCCGCTCGGCGAGGTTTCAGCCAAGCTGGCGAAAAAGCTGCCGTGTTATCCGGTCGTGCCCTGCGTCCGGCTCGGCCGGCTTGCGATTGCCACGGCGCATCAAGGTAAGGGCTTAGGGGCGGCGCTTTTGATCGATGCCATGGAACGGTCGCTCCGCTCGGAGATCGTGGCCTTCGCCATGATTGTGGATGCCAAGGACGAAAGCGCCGTGAGATTTTACCGTCATCATGGCTTCGATGCTTTCCTGAGCGCGCCGATGACCCTGTATCTGCCCCTGGCGGAAGTAGCCAAGCGGCTGGCACCGTGAGGTTGTCCGCCCAAAAGGCAGGAGGGTTGTGTGACCGAGGAGCGCCGAACCGGCCATGTGGCGGCGCGTGGGGGGCGAAGTAAAGTCATGGTTAATATCCACAGCGGCCGATGCCATTTTGTTCTCGTCTGTTCTCAAGCTGGCTGGCGGCGCTTATCGCATTATGCGCCGAGGCGCGTTCCGGGCGACGATCACTGACGCCCGTGTCGGATTGAACGCGGATGCTTGAGGCATGCTTCGACCATGCCATCCCGGACGGCGCTCGCCGCACGCCTAAAGGTAAACCGTTCGTCAACCTCCCGTAAGCGTTAATACAATGGGTTAACAGGAGCGCGCCGCATTTATTTCCAGCCTGAGTATGCTTAAGAAAGCGTCTATCCGGCGCGAAAGGGAGAGCGCCGCGCCTTACAGCTGGCCGTAGGCAGGCTCGTCTAACGCTCTGAAAACGAACAGCTTTCTGACTTCACTCGATCGCCATTAAATAAAATTTAATGCCGGAATTTCCGCATTAAGTCGGCTCGGAAAAGTCCGTTAAATATGTTTGCAATTTCACGCGTTAACCCTTTCGCCAGCCCGAAAAGCCGCGGCACAGGCGGCGGCGATGGCGTCCCGTTCGGTATTTTTCCCTTATTTGGCAAGGGTTGGAGAGGGGTCACGCTGTGTTAACCCGCCCGCAAGGCGATTTCGCCGAAGATGTTTCAGAATAAGAAATGCAGGCGAAATCGTCAGGGACAGGTTGACAAGCAGAGGTCGCTTTGGGTAACGCGTATACAAAAATGCATCAAAATGCACACATCCGATTAAGGACGCGATGCTCTAGGCTCCATTACTCGCCAAAAGCATTGCCGACGCAAAAGGAGATGCAGGCTCCAACTGCTGATAGACATCGAACGCTCTGCCGACTGAACAGACAAGCAAGAATTGCAGGAGATCTCTCAACTCAACCTGAACGGAAGGATGGTAACCTAGAAAGTTACCGGCCGCCCTTGCGTATTTCCGCGCAGGAAAAGCTGGGCATTCGGGTCGCAACCGGCAGATTTCTTCCGCTCTGGGTGAGGAGCAAAAGCATGAAGGCCTTGGCAGCTTCGGCGTTCGCAATCGCATCGGCGGGCGGTCTTCTTCTTGGAGCGCAAGCTCAAGATCAACCGCGTCACTTCGAATTTGGCATATTCACGCTGAACCTCGGCGAGGCTGCGGATTTGACCGGGGACCATATCCCATTGGAGTTTGTCCGGGTTTGGCCGCATCCATTTGGAGACAGGGCCATCAACATATCGGTCGGCGGAAAATCCTACACCGTTGGCGTCGGCGCCCGCATCGATCTGAAGAGCCGCTATTTATGGTCAAGCTCCGGTGAGGCCGGGAGCGCCGTCAGCGGCAAGGATCATTGCTATCTCGTGATCACGGATTTCGACAATCCGGAGGCAGGAAAGCCGAAGGTGATGTTCGCGCTCGATTGCATGTGACCGCTCAAGAATGCCGCGGCGGCTTCGCGATCCAGCCCGTATAGGTCAGCCAAAGACCGGCGAGGACAAGCAGGCCGAAACCGGTCCGCACGAGGGAAATCGCGTTCATCGCCTCGATGCCAGCCTTCTCGTAAAGTTGCGGAACGATAAGCAGCGCCAGCCCGCGAAGCGCGAGAAACCAGCCCAACAGGGAAATGATGATCGCGGACGCGCTCGACCAATATTGATGGTTCGCGATAATGAACAGGCCGCCAAAGACGAGGAGCGCGCCTGTTATCCACACCAGCGCCGCGTTCTCGAAAAATGCCGATAGCTGGGCACCCATCCCCGGCGCGTTCCCGGCGACGATGCCGGGAACGATGACGAGGTAGGGCCGATGACGCGCGCGAATGCGCGGGTGCGTGCTTCCTGCACTGACGTGGCGGGCATGGCGTAGGTCCCTTCGCGCGAACTAATGATCCGGCAGCGAAATATACTCGATGTTGAAAGATCGGTCGCCGGTCGGCAGGCCGGGGGGCGGGGCTGGCATGCGCGCCTGCTTCACGGCCAGGAGCGCACCTTCGTCCAGCCAGTTGTCCCCGCTGCTCTTTAGAAGTCGCAAGCCCTGAACCTGTCCGCTGTCGTTGACAATGAAAGTAACAAGGACGGTGCCCCACTTCCCGTTCCCCATGGGTTTGGTGGCGGCCAGCGCCCAGATGACCTTGCGCTCCCACTCATCGGATTTGCCCTGGTGCGTCGCGCCCGGCCGGAAGGAGTGCACATTGCCCGCCTGCCGGGGCGTGTGCTGGGCAGTCTCGCGCCGCTCCTCGGCCTGCTTGACCGCCTGCTTGAGCTGAGAGCCGAACTGCTCCGACATCTGCGCGATATAACCCGCCGGATCGAAGGGCGGGCTCTTCTTGTCATCAGTCTTCGGCTGCGTGGCGGACTCAGCCGCGCTCGCTTCTTTCACAGGAGGCTTCGGCGGCTCGGAAGCCGTCTGCGGTTCCGGAGGAGGAGCGGGCGTCTCGGCCGGAGCTGGTGTGGGGGACGCTTCCTGGCGGAAGGGATCCGAGCTGAGCCGCTTGAGGTCGGCCTCGCTGATGACGGAGACATTCAAATGCTCGGGCGCGCCCTCCTCCATGCCGAGCTGGTGAACATCGGGAGCGCTCGGAGCTGGCCGGATCATGAACGGCGTGAGGAGCGCGAGGTGGAGCAGAAACGCAGCGGCGACCGCAACGTAGAGCGCGCGCTTCGACCACGGGTTCGCCGTGACCGGCCTTCTGTCCGCGACGAGTGCAAACTCCGGCGGCGTGGCTCCTGCAGGGACAGCGGCGTTCGCGAAAAGGGCGAAGCTGGGTGGCGGAGCCTTCCTGGGGACAGATCGATCCGCAACCAGGGCAAAATCAGCCCGCGCGCCTGCCGGAAAGACCCTGGCGGCGCTGTAGCCGGTTTTGGAAAGCGGAGTGCGAAGATTGTAAATGGTATTGCTCAAAAGCTCTATTCCCGCGCGAAATGTACCTGCTTCGCGGCAAAGTCGAACACCTAATCCACGAATTCATCGACACGATGACGGTACGGAACAAACTTTTTGTGGATGGGGAAGAGCGAGCGCCGCTCCGGGCGCGTAGTACGGCCCCGCGGGATGTCCTGACCCATTTGCTGAGGGCGCAGGCAGGACTTCCCGCGGATAAGGCTTACTAGTTTGTGGGAGGCGTCGCCGGCAGAAATTTGAAAGGCTCCGCCTTTTCGAATTGCCCGCTGACCTCGCCGGAGAACACCTCCCCGTGGGAGACGGTGAGCTTTTTCACCGTCGCGCCGGATTTCAGGTCCGTTTTGGCGAGCGCGACCCAGAATGTGTTCGGGCGTGTCGCCGAGTTCGAAATAATAGATGAGGTTCTTTTGGTCTGCGACGGTGCGCCAGATGGTGGAGGAGATGTTTGGCTCGTCCGGCGTCGAGATGCCAAGGGGAACGCTCACGGCGCGCTGCACGCTGAGAACGCTGGCGACGGCCTGATAGACGTGGGACTGCTGTGGAACACCGGCGATAAAGCTTTTGTCAAGCTTCCGGGGGATCGCATTGAGAAGGAATGAGGCGCGCACGAAGCGATCTGCCGCCCGGTTTGTGCCCGGCAGGAAAGTCAGGCCGCCGATGCCCTTCCAGTATGCGTCGAGCGCGAGCTGCTGGTCGTAGACGGGCGAGTTCGTCATCACGGTGTATTGCTTGCCGTGATGGATGACGAGTTTGCCGCCGACATACTCGAAGATGGCCGAATCGCCCGTTGCATCGGACATCGACAGGTGAAGCGCGGCAGGTGCTCCATTCGGCAGCGTCGGAGCCAGGATGTTGAATGGTTCGGCCCGCAGCGCGTCGACAGCTTCTGCAACCGTCGCATAATTATCAAGGACAAACTGGGTCCATGCCGCGATGGAAAGAAAGGGCCGCGCCGGGTTGGGCGTTCCGTAATCGGATTCCGCAAGATAAAGCAGGTTTGCGACAAGGCCTTTCTCGTTCATGCCGTCGGCCGTTCCCGCTTCGTAGGCTGAGACGACGACGCTTCCATATTTCGAGGTCCAGGAGATGGACTTCGGCCCTGAGGCGCCGTTGCGTTTCATTCCAGCAGGGAAGATCCACAGATTGGAGCCCATGTCTTCCTCCCAGTCCATGTTCCGCCCGGTGATCGCGGTTCCGTCGTCGCCAACGTACAAAGTACGTGTGCAAGCGGTGACTGGCGGCGACGCCGCGATGGCGAGAATGATGGCTGAAATAGCGGCGCGTGCAAGCGTCCCGGCGTGTGACGTCATCGACTTGGCTCCCTCAAAAGGCAGCGCAATCTATCCAATAACGATAGGTGTGTCGACCGTTGACACCACTTTAAGTTGCGGCTTGCGCTCCCTCGATACGCTTTTGTGCAGGCCATTGGACCTCACTTTTATCCCCGTATTGGCTTTCCGCTTGCGTTTGCGTCACCGATTGTCTTGAGTGAGAATTGTACGGGATAGCGCCTTGCCGCGAAGTTAATAGATAAGCCATTGATATTGCGGAGAAATTTCCAGACTGGACGGCGCCCCCGGCGCACGCGGCGGGCTGACTTGGGCACGGTCGTGGTTAACACGGGAATCCGAGATTATATTTAACGGACTTTTCAGAGCCCATTTAATGCCAAAATTCCGGCATTAAATTCTATTTAATGGGACGGTCGGCGGTAAAAAAGCTGTTCACTTTCAATGCGTTGGAACCGCGTGTCTACCGCCCTCGTAGGCCTCGTTCTAGGCGGGATAAATGGATGGTTAAGCCTAATCAAGTGTAAATTGGACCGGAAATAAATCGGCGGCGCTTCCGTTAACCGGTTTCAGTTTAACACTCGGCGCTGCGAACGAACCATTAACCGCGAGGCGTAAGGCGGGCGCCGTCGGAGAGGGCAGCGGACGCCAGATGGGCGAGAGGCAGGCACGCTGTTGAGCCTGCGTCGCTCCGGCTCCGAATTTTGCGCACGCCACGCTAAAGCGTTGCGATTTGTTGGCGCCGAGGTCATGGCCGGGCTTGACCCGGCCATCCAGGCCCAAAATCGAAAAAATGGAGTTTGTCGCCCTGGATGGCCGCATCGGAGGGTGGCCATGACAATAAGGGGATTCCGAATAATTTCGACGCGCTTTAACGCGCCGCCGCTGTCTGCGATTGCGTTTGGCTCGGCGCGCGCGCTTCTGGCTGCGCTCCAAAGAAAGCCTGCCCCAACTCGGTTGTCACGTTCATGAGGCTCAGCTGCACCCAGTCGTTGAATTGATGAAGATTTTCAAGCAGACGCTCGTCTTTGCTGGCGACTTCCAGCCCCTGGATCATTTGCTCGGCCAGCTCGGCCGCCTTGGCGGCGTTTTTAAGCCCGCAATTACGCCGGAGGAACTCGATCATCGCCTGAATTTCCCCGAGGCAGAAGGCGATGGAGCGCGGCAGGCGCGGATCGAAAATCAGGAAGTGGGCAACTTCTTTCGGGTCGATGTGATGCGGGAAAACGCGCCGGTAGGCGTGATATGCGGAGGCCGAGCGCAATAGGATCGTCCAGAAGGTGAAGTCGTATCGCCCTTCATCGCGCGCCATGCCCGTCGCTTGCCGCACAAAGCGCACATCGAGAAGCCGGCTCGTCTGGTCGGCCCGTTCGAGATAGAGCCCGAGCTTGAAAAACGGCCAGGTCTCGTCGTGGTAAAGCGTGCTCTCCGCGACGCCGAGCTGCGCATAGCACCCGCGCTTGATTGCGTCGCAGGTGCGCGAGAGGCGAACCTCCGAGAAATCGTTCGGGCCGAATGCGAACATCCGGTTATAGAAATCGTTCAGCTGATACCACATGGGGTTCGGCAACATCGGACGAAGCGCCCGCGCATTCTCACGAGCCGCGCGGATCGCGGATTGTATCGAGCCCGGGTTGTCGATGTAAGCCATGTAGTAGCGAATGACGTTTTCAGCGGTTGGCTCCGCAAACGCTTTCGAGAAAGCCTTCTCATCGGAATAGAGCGCGACGATCCACGCCCAGGAATTGTCGTCCCGGCCTCGCTGGAAAGACGTTTGCGTTTCGATGATGCGAGCGAGGCTTTCGGCTCGCTCGAAATAGCGAGCCATCCAGAAGACGCTTTCCGCGTATCGTGAGAGAAGGCTGCTCACTCGCCGCTCTCCTTCAGAACCCAGGTATCCTTTGTACCGCCGCCCTGGCTGGAATTCACCACGATTGAACCTCTGCGAAGCGCAACGCGGGTGAGGCCTCCCGGCAAGAGCCAGGTCTCCTCGCCCGTCACCGCGAAGGGCCGCAGGTCGACGTGGCGCGGCTCCACGCCCTCGGCGCAAAGGGTCGGGCAAACAGAAAGCTCAATCATCGGTTGGCTGATATAGTTGGATGGATTCGCCTTCAGCTGATCCCGGCAGAGATCGAGCTCGGCCTTCGTCGCCTTCGGCCCGATGCAGATTCCGTATCCGCCCAACTCGCCGACGGGCTTTACCACAAGCTCATCGAGATGGCTGAGCGTATAAGCCAGGGCATCCGGCTCACGGCAGATATGGGTCTCGACGTTGGGCAGGATCGGCTCTTCGTCCAGGTAATACTTTATGAGGCGCGGAACGTAAGCGTAAACCGCCTTGTCGTCGGCGACGCCGGTGCCGACCGCGTTTGCAAGCGTGAGGTTTCCCTTGCGCGCGGCGCGCATCAAGCCCTTGACCCCGAGCACGCTCTCAGGTTTGAAAGCTTCCGGATCGAGGAAATCGTCATTGACGCGGCGATAGATGACGTGGACCGGTTTCGGGCCGGACACGGTCTTCATGAAGACCTTGTCGTCTTCCACGAAAAGGTCGCGTCCTTCCACGAGAGGAACGCCGATCTCGCGGGCCAGGAAGACGTGTTCGAAATAGGCCGAGTTGAACACGCCGGGCGAGAGTAGCACGATCTGGGGGTCGAGGATGCCAGGCGGAGCAACCTCCCGGAGCTTGTTGCAGAGCTGCGTGCCATACTCGGAAACACTTTCGATTGCGAAGCCGTGCATAAGATCGGGGAAAGCCCGCTGCATCAGATGCCGGTTCTCCACGACGTAAGACACGCCGGAAGGCGTGCGCCCATTGTCTTCCAGAACATAGAAATCGCCTTTGGGGTCACGGATGATGTCCGTGCCGCCGATGTGGATGTAAGTGCCGCACGGCGGATCGTAGCCGACCATTTCCGGCCGGTAGTTCGAATTGCCCAACACGAGGTCGGACGGAACGATGCCGTCCTTGAGGGCTTTGCGGTCGTGATAGATGTCCCAAAGAAAGAGGTTCAGCGCTTTCATGCGCTGCTTCACTCCGCGATCGATGATGCGCCAATCGGGGGCCGTAATCACGCGCGGGATCACATCGAAAGGCAAGATGCGGTCGATCGCGGTTCGGTCGCTGTAGACCGTGAAGGTGATGCCGAGGGTGAACAGCTCTCGCTCCGCATCCGCGGCGCGCTCGCGGAGCAATTGAAGCTCGAGCTGCTGCAGGCGATGCCAAAGGGCGGTCAGATGGCGATTGCGGTTATCCGGCGACCCTATCAGCTCACAATATCTTGGCCCTGGGCTGTAATTGTCGAGCGGAGCGACTGTAGACGGATTTTTCAAAGCAGTGATTGTCGCCATGCAGCCCCCTGCAGTGCATCAGCCCTTCATCGGCACGGACCAGATGTGGAGATTTGTGAGCAATACAGGAAAAGACTAACACAGCAACATACTACGCCGGAACATAATTTTCGGCTGAAACATTCAGCACAATGCCTCCGGTTTTGCCTATTTTTTCAGCACAATTGGCGGATGAACTTTCCGCCGAAAGCTCAAGACCCCTGCACGAAAGGTTCAAGCCCCGAAAGCCGCAAGCGCGGCTCAAGCGCGGGAATCTCTCGCGGAGGGAACGGTGAAACTGCCTTCGCGATAGCTTTAATATGATCCGGCGTTGTTCCGCAACAGCCGCCGACAATATTTAATAGACCATCGGCTGCCCAGCTGCGCATCGCTTCGGCCATCAACTCCGGGGTCTCGTCATACTCGCCCATCGCGTTCGGGAGCCCGGCGTTGGCGTAGACGCTGACATGGGCGTCGGCCACTTTGGAGATTTGCGCGATCGGCGGCCGCAATTGCTCGGCGCCGAAAGCACAATTCATGCCGATGGAGAAAGGCCTAAAATGCCGCAGAGAGTACCAGAAGGCTTCGGGTGTCTGGCCTGAAAGGTTTCGTCCTGACAGGTCCGTGACCGTTCCTGAAATCATGATCGGCAGCTCGACGCCCATAGCGTCGAACGTTTCCTTGACCGCGAATCCCGCCGCTTTCGCATTCAAAGTGTCGAACACCGTTTCGATGAGGATCGTATCGGCGCCTCCTTCGATCAGGCCGCGCGTCTGCTCGCCATAGGCGGCGACGAGCTCATCGAAGGATATATTGCGAAAGCCGGGGTTGTTGACATCCGGCGAAAGAGACGCCGTGCGGTTCGTCGGGCCGATCGCGCCGGCGACGAAACGCGGCTTCTCCGGGGTCAGGGCCGTGTATTTGTCCGCCGCTTCGCGAGCGAGTTTCGCCGCCTCAACGTTGATCTCGAATGCAAGCGCCTCCATGCGATAGTCAGCCATCGAGACGGTCTGCGCGTTGAAGGTGTTCGTTTCGATGATGTCCGATCCGGCTTCGAGATAGGCTTCGTGAATACCCCGAATGATGCCCGGTTGGGTCAGCGCCAGAAGGTCATTGTTGCCCTTCAGATCGCAGGACCAATCCTTGAACCGCTCGCCGCGATAATCGCCCTCTTTGAGCTGGTGGCGCTGGATCATGGTGCCCATCGCGCCGTCGAGAATGAGGATGTGCTGTTTCGCGGCGGCGTAGAGGGCGGCGATGCGTTCGTTGCGGTTCATTCGGATTGATCCTCAAGCCGTTGCGCGCCGGGGCTCGCAGCACGGCTCATGCGCCCTGATCCCTAGTAAGTGGCAAATGGCATAAACAAGATTGGCGCGGTTCAAAGTGTAAAAATGGAATTCGGTGACGCCACCGGCGACAAGGTCCATGACCTGCTCGGCCGCCACCGTCGCCGCAACAAGCTGCGTCGTTTCCAGGTCGTCGGCGAGGCCGTCGAAACGTTCGGCGACATCGACGGGAATCGAGGCTCCGCAGCGCGACGCGAAGTTCGCCACCTGCTTGAAATTGTGGATCGGAATCAGCCCCGGCACGATGGGAATGTTGATGCCCCGAGCGCGAACGCGTTCGAGATAGCGCCAGTAGCAGTCATTGTCGAAAAAGAATTGCGTCATCGCGCGCGTCGCTCCGGCGTCGACCTTCGCCTGGAGCATGTCGAGATCGGTGTCGATCGTCGGAGACTCGGGATGCTTCTCGGGATAGGCCGAGACGGAAACCTCAAAGTCCGCGATCCGCTTGATGCCTGCGGTCAGATCGGCGCCGTTACAGTAGCCGCCGGGGTATGGGACGTAGGCTGTCCCTACGCCTTCGGGCGGGTCGCCGCGAAGCGCGACGATATGGCGAACGCCGTCCTCCCAATAACCGCGAATGATGCTGTCGATCTCCTCCTTCGCCGCCGCGACACAGGTCAAATGCGCGGCGGGTTTGAGTGAGGTTTCCTTCAGGATGCGGGATATCGTCGCATGCGTCCGCTCGCGCGTGGATCCGCCCGCTCCATAAGTCACCGAGACGAAATCCGGGGCAAGCGGCTCAAGCTTGCGAATCGCGTTCCACAGCGATGCCTCCATCGCGGCCGTCTTGGGCGGAAAGAACTCGAAGCTGACCGCGATCGGCGGATGTGTCGCGTGGTAATGCGTGCTTGCCTCCGTCACGAAGCGGTCCTCCATCTTTGCGTTGTTGCGCTGGCCTTCTCGCCCGCCCAGAGGGCGACAGTCAGCGCGTTATTGTTGACATGATCAGCTTGCAGTTCGCTGTACGTACTTGAGCCCAGTCCGGCTTCCTCAAGCCACGTTGCGATCTCAGCCGCCGCGAAACCCAGGCGGACATGCGCATGCTCCTGCCGCAGGAACTCGAGGGCGTGTGGCGCAAAGTCGACGAGGACGAGGCGGCCACCCGGCTGCAATACGCGAATCGCCTCCATTAAAGCAGCCTTCGGATTGTCGAGGAAGTGCAGCACCTGATGAATGACGACGGCGCCTGCGCTCGCTTCTGGAAAAGGAAGGTTGTAGGTGTCGGCAAGCCGCACGCTGCAATTGACGAGGTCCGCATCGTCAATGCGGACGCGAGCGCATTTCAGCATCTCGCGGTTTGAATCGATCCCGACAAGCCGGTGCGCGCGGTCCGCGGCGAGTTCGAGAATGCGTCCGGTCCCGGTGCCAAGATCGAGGAGAAGCTCGTAGGGGCCCGGGCCTAGAGCTTCTAGAATCGCGTTTTCCACATCGCGTTCGGGAACATGCAAGGATCGGATGCGGTCCCACTCCGCGGCGTTTTCGTCGAAATAGGTCTGAGCGAGACGGGAGCGCGCCGCCCGGATCTGATCCGCCCGCTCGGCATCGCGTACTATTTGCGGATCGTCCCGCGCGATCATCGAAAGAGCCGCCGCGATGAAACTGCGAACTTCCGGATCGGACGATGCGCGAACGAAAACCCAGCTTCCTTCTTGATAGCGCTCGATCAACCCGGCTTCCGCCAGGAGCTTGATGTGGCGGCTGACACGGGGCTGGCTCTGGCTGAGAAGCTGGGTGAGGTCCTTGACGTTGAACTCACCATGCTGAAGGAGCCAAAGAAGGCGAAGACGGGTGGGCTCCCCGGCGGCCCGCAAGCGCCCGACAGTGTCGTCAAAGCTGTCCATGATCACCTTCATCATGGATGCCTTATAAAGATATGTTTATATGTTTTCAAGGCGGAGTTGCATGACCCGCCGCGGGCGACTTCAATTGAAGAAGAGAAGGTAAAGAGCGCCAACCAGAAGCATGTTCAGCTGCTCGGAGATCGACATCGTGCCGAATTTCTGGCGGCGCTTCTTGGAAGGGACGTATTTGACCACTTCTTTCGTGATCACCTTGGGAGCCGGCAGAGACAGGCCGGACGCGGGGGCTCCCCGCAGCCAGCGCCAGAAGATGCTCAGGCTGTAGCGGCCGTAGCGCAAAAGGGCCACCGTGCCTCCCATGAAGCTGCGATAGCGCACGCTCAGAAGAAGCCAGGCTACGATGAGAATCCAAAGGAGGGTCGAAACCAGGTCGCGCAACACGAACCATGCAAGCGACCAAAGAACGCTGAGGAAGAAACCGAAAGCGGTCCAAAGCACATTAAGGATTTCCATGGCCCCCCCCGGAAAAGAAGCGGACGTTTAGCCCGCTTCTCTATTTAACGCGCTACTGTCTGGCCTCTCCCTCTGGGGCGCCGTATCCGCTGCTGCTGTAGCGGCTCTGCTCCCCTTGGAGAAGCGGCGTGATGCGTCGCACAACCACACGCCGGTTCCGGCGTTCCGGCCCGTCAGTTGGAATAAGCAAGAACTGCTTGCCGTAGCCTTGGGTTACAAGGTTTTCTCGCGGCACGCCGAACTGCTGCGACAACACATCCGCGACCCCTTGCGCCCGTCGATCTGAGAGGCTCAGATTATCCATATCCGAGCCGACGGCGTCGGTGTGGCCTTCGATGAGGAAGACTTCACCGGGATTCCCGTTTGACATGTTGCGGATGACGGCGGCAACCGTTTCAAGCATTACGGCCTGCTCCGGAGCGACTTCCGCCGATCCGAAATCGAAGCGGATCGTGTCGATGCTGATGCTGCGCATGCGCTCACGAAGGCTCACGCTCGCAAGGACTTCGTCAAGCGAGTAGACGTGATCGAGAGGTTCGACGGGCGGGGCCTGAAGCGCGCCATAGATGTCATCCTCGGAAGCGGCGCCGGCATCGACGATATACTCCGCGCGCGGGATATCCACATGCGCCGGCGGCAGGGCGACAACGAAGGCGCCAAGGGCAGCCAGTCCAACTCCGGCCATGATCGCCCTGTTTTCGAAGAGAACAAACCGCCGCCCGTCGGGGAGATATCGGACCCGGCGAAGCGGACGGCCGTACATGTCAACCTCGACCTCGATGCGGCTGCCGTCGGGACGGTAAATGTTCGAGATCATGTTGCCGTTAGGCCCGCGCTGCGTCTGCGCGTTTCCGCCGTAAAAGCGGAAGTTCACGGATTCGTCGTGCCGGATGAATGCCTGATTGTTCACCTGGAAGATGGTCCGATTGCCGGGCTCCTGGATGTACTTATGGCCGCCAGCATCCACTATCTCGCGGCGTTGCGAGGTAATGGCCTGGAGGCGCTCGTTCTGCAGTCTGAGGCGTTCATTGATTGCGGCCTGGCTGTGTTCGGCTTGTTCCGTCCGCCGCTGCTGCTCGATGAGCCTTTCGCGGTCAAGCCGATGAGTGTCACGCTCCGCTCTCGCTTTCTGCTCTTCGGCGGAAAGTTCCCTGTGCATGGCCGTCTGCTGCTGGTGAGCCTGCTGCTGCTGCGCCGCGGCCTTCTGCCGCTCAAGCTGAAGCTCCTGCTCCGAGTGGCGCTGCTGCCCCTGGAGTTGGTGAATCCGCGCCTGCTCGTCCCTGAGGCGAGCGTCTTCCTGGGCTTTGCGCTGAGCTTCCTGTTGTTTCAGCAGTTCCTGTTGATGCTGCGCCGCCTTTTGTTGCTCAAGCGTTTTTTCCTGCGCCTGCTGCTGAATGTGTTGCTGCTCAAGCGCCTTCTGTTGCTGGAGATGCTGTTGCTGCTCCTGCGCATTGTGCTGCTGCGGAGGCTGCGCGCCCTGGGCGTTGTGGGGCTGTTGCTGCTGCTGGCCCTGCCCGTGCTGCTGCTGTTGCTGTTGTTGTTGTTGTTGTTGCAGCCTCCTTTTGCGTTCTTCTTCAATCTGCTGCGGCGTTTGCGCCTGGGCGAGGATGATTTGCTGTTCGGCGGCGCGCGCTGTCCCTGACACCATAACGAAGGGAGTTATAACTGTCAGAAGAAGCGGCATGACCTTCATGGGTGACATGTCGTTTCCCTTAATACCGGAGCTAGGAAGCCTGCTCCAAAGCCTGAGCCGATGATTGGTGCGCCTTTTCTGGCGGAATTTCGGCAGGGATAAAGGCTTCCAGGCGCGCGAGGCTTTCCGGGTCAGAAAGCAGTGCGGCCTTTTCGCCAGGCTTCAATAGATTAAGCAATTCGGTCAAATTTGCGGAAACCTCCAATTTCGCGCGTCCGACGGCGAGATTTGGCGAGATTCGCGATTCGAGCGTGATGGGCTGCATCTGAATAAGCTCGCGATGGAGCCGTCGAAGCTTCGGGCTCTGTACAAGCTGGGTGATCGCTTCCTGTTCAAGCGCGGCCTTTTCCAGATGGCTTTGAGCTTCGACAGCCTCACCGGCGATCGGGGGCGGCGCCTTCTCCTCCTCGATTTGGAGGAGACCGAGACGGCGAAAGGTTTCGCCCGCCGATCTCTGCGCCGACCATGCCGAAAGGGGGCCCGAAAGCACAAGGCCAAGCGAGGCCGGCAACATCCAAAGGAACAGAATGGTCGACGAGTAGAGGGTCAGCGCGGCAAGGCCAATTCCCAGCGTCATGTGCACCGCATGAAACTGCATGATCTCGCGAATTGGCAGGGACCCATCGCCCCGCCGTTGCGGCTTCCACCCGCTGTCGCGCCCTCGGAAGACGTCGATCACCGCCCCGCACTGCAACAACATCATAATGTGCGCGAATAACGAGGAGAGCACGGTCTCAACGAGCACGCCCCCAAAGAGCTTAAAAGCGCCGCCGAAGCCGCGTCGCGTCCTGCCGTCCATGATCGCCAGCACATAAGCGAAAATCTTCGGAAGGAGCAGAACGCCAAGCGTCAGGATCAACAGCTCCAAAGACCGAGCGGCATCTTGAACCGGCCATTTCGGGAAGAGCGAAAAGCCGTCCGGGAAATATTGCGGCAGAACGTAGATCGACTGAAGCGTCAGCGACAACGCGATGACAAGGAAAAGGAACCACACAATCGCCGAGACGTAGGCCATGATGCCCATGGCCATGTGCACGCGGCTCACCCAATGGAGGCCGTGCGCAAACAGCACGCGCGAGTGCTGCAGATTGCCCTGCGCCCAGCGGCGGTCCCGTATCGCAAAGTCGATCAAGCTTGGCGGAATTTCTTCGTATGAGCCCGGCAAATCCGGAACCATGACAACGCGCCAGCCCGCCCGGTTCAGGAGCGCCGCCTCGACGAAATCGTGGCTGAGGATCTGGCCGCCGAAAGGCGGTTTGCCCGGCAGCATTGGAAGGCCGGCGCTCTCGATAAAGGCGCGGGTGCGGATGATCGCGTTGTGGCCCCAGAAATTGCTGACGCCCCGGTGCCAGAATGCGAGCCCCGTAGCCAGCATCGGCCCATAGAGCCGGCCCGCGAATTGCTGAAGCCGGGCGAAGAGCGTGTTGCGCCCGATCGAAAGCGGCACCGTCTGGACAAGGCCAAAATCCGGGTTCTTCTCGATAATAGCCGCGAGCTTCGTCACGGCCTCGCCGGTCATGAGGCTGTCCGCATCCAGCACAAGCATATACTCGTAATTGGCGCCCCATCTCCGGCACCAATCCGCGATATTCCCCGCCTTCTTGCCCGTGTTGGCCGATCGGCGCCGGTAGAAAATACGCGAGCCCGCGGGTTCGCGCTCCCGAAGGGCTTGGAAGGCGGCCTCTTCCTGAACCCAGATGTCGGGGTCTGTCGTGTCGCTTAGGACAAAAAGGTCGAAGCTGCCCTGCTGGCCAACCTTGGCAATCGAGTTCATGGTCGCAACGGCCATGCCGAAGATCCGGGCCGGTTCCTCATTATAAGTACAAACGAGCAGCGCCGTCTTGCCCGTGAGCGCGGTTCTCGAATCGTAGTCTTTCGGATCGACAAGCGATCTTCGCATGCCGGATGCGATGACCACAAATCCGGCGAGAGCTGTCATGAAAGACAGCGAGAGCCAGAAAATGTTGATGGCGAAAAGCACAATCAGAGCGATTTCGAGCGCGGCGAAACTGCCGACGCTCAGAACGAGATAGAGTTCGCGAATAAGATAAGCGGTGATACCGAAGGCGCCGCCGAAGATGAGCGCTCTTCGCCAAAAGGCCTCAGGGTCGGGCTTGGCCTTACGGCGGGTCGAGCGGTCGAACCTGTCTAGACTTTGCGGCGCAAAAGTCGATTGCGCCCGGGAAGCGGGGATCGGAGGGGGCTCGGAAAGCGGATAGGTATCGTGCATCCTTGACCTCAAGCCGTCCAACGATAAACCCAAACTTCAGAAACTGGCTTGCCTTCCGCGACAAGACAACAGCGCAGATCTGCTTCGGCAGCGCCAGCCGCAGGTTGATATTCAAAACTAACACGATGCCCGCCGGAAATCTGGTTCCGGCGGATGGCCACGTTCACGATAGTCCCTATGCTCGCAGTTAGTTCCACATTTCGATTCGTCGCGCCGCAAAAATCGTCAACGTCATCGCAAAGTTTAAAACCCTCGGCGCCGGCGAAATCGACAAGGAATTGGCGCATGCCTTTATGCTGGGGTGAAGCCCCGACAAGTGTCTGCGTCACGCGTGCAAAATTCTGGCGGATAGGCGGCTCCGCGCACCACGTCAGGCGGTAGCGATAGGTGTAAGTCCCGCCGCCTTGAAGCGGCTCTCTCGGATGCCAGTAGGCAACGATGTTGTCGAAATATTCCGTTTTCGTCGGAAGCTCAATGAGGTCTACGGACCCTTCGCCCCAGGCCTCTCCCGGTTCCACCCAGACGCTCGGGCGGAGGTCGTACTTCGCATCGAACTCCTGGTAGCGATCAGCCCTGCGCTCCCGTTGGAGAAGGCCAAAGCCTTTGAGGCCATTATCTGCAAAGGCAGAAAACTGGTTCCGGCTCGGATTTATAAGCGGCCGCCAGATATGCTCGCCTTTGCCATTCCAGATGGAAAGACCATCGGAATCGTGCACCCGCTGGCGCACATCATCGGCGCGGTAGTCGTCGCTTGGCGCGAAGTAGAACATGCTCGTCAAGGGCGCAATGCCTGCATAATTAATCGTCCTCCGCGGAAAAAGCGTACAATCCACATCCATGACAGTATTTTGCCCTGCCGAGATGACAAACTTATAGGCGCCCGAGACGCTTACACTGTCGAGCAAGGCAAAAACCGTGACAGTTGAAGCGCCAGCAGCAGGCTTAACAAGCCAGAAAGCCCGGAAAATCGGAAACTCATCCGCCGGCGGTTGCGCGGTGTTGATCGCGAGCCCTCTTGCGGACAATCCATAATCCTGGCCGGGCGCCTTCGCGCGGAAATAGCTCGCTCCCTGAAAAACCGCAAACTCGTCCATAACATCAGGCCTGTCGACGAGCGTGTGCAAGCGGAAACCCGAAAAGCCCGGGCTTGTGCTTTCTGGTGGACGGCTTACTTCGGGTCCGTACGTGAACAGGTCAGGCTGGTATTTCAGTTCCGCAGCTTGACCAGCATCTACGACAAAAATCTGGACCGGGGCTTGGTAGATGTAACCCGCGCTGAAGAACTCAGCGGTGAAGCCTAAATTGTCATGACTCCAAAGCGCCTGATCCTTCCTGAAACGGATTGCGCGATACTGGTCGTAGTTCAGGTCTTTGTATGCGGCCGGGACGGTGTCTGGTGGCGGAGCATACGGGACTTGCGAAAGCTGGCGCGCCCGCTCGGTGACAAGATTCTCGGAGAATGGCACATTTTCGCCCATAGACAGGGCGGCCGGAGTTTCGGCGCGGCCGACGGACACGGCTTCCCGCGCCAGAAACAGAGCCGCGGAGAAACCCGCGCTTAGTTTGAGGACGTCCCGCCGGTCCATGATGGGTAGAGAGCCCTTAGAAGGTTTTTAGAATGGTGAGATATGGATGAGCTTCAGCCTGGGGCCAGAGAAAGGCTTGAAGAGGCCCGATTAACGAACTGCGACGTATTATCGCGCCCAGCGGAAAATCCATGTTTCCGAGACAGGCTTGCTGTCGACCATGAGTTGAGCGCGCAAGTCGGCGGGATCGCTGCCGGACGGCACATATTCAAAGCGAAGCCGCTTAGTGCCTGCGACCGGCCCGGGGGCCAGCCTCTGATTGCGCACCTCGCCTGCTGACTGTGTCACATTCGCCATCAGAGCTGCAGCGGAGCATCCTTCGCAAAGTTCCGTGTTCGCGAAATCAACCACAAAAGCGATTTCTCCGTTTTTCGTTTCGCCGACGCGCGTCTGCTGCACAGTGGCCTTCCTGCTCTCGATCGGCGGATTCCAGCACCAATGCATGCGATAGCGGTAGCGGTGGCCGATGCCTGGGCCAAGCCCATCTTTGGGACGCCAGAAGCAGACGATATTCTCGTTGATCTCTTCGGGCGCGGGCAATTCGATCAGATCGATGGAGCCTTCGCCCCAATCTCCGATCGGCTCGATCCAGAGGGACGGCCGTTTTTCGAATAGCTGGTCGGTATCCTGATAGCTGGCAAACGCCCGGTCTTTTTGAAGCAGGCCAAACCCTTTCGGCCCTTTGTCCACGAAGACGGAGAATTGGAGCCGCTCGGGGTTGATGAGTGGCCGCCAAATCTGCTCGCCTGCGCCATTGACGATGCAAAGCGCTTCGGAATCGTGGACGCGAGGCCGGTAATCCCGTCGCTTGGGCGGCACTCCTGGCCCGAAGAAGAAGCGGCTCGCGATTGGCGCGATGCCGGCGTAAGGGATGCGCCGTCGGGGATAGATGACAGCCTCCGTCTCAATGATGGTGTCGAAGCCGGGCGTGACGGTGAATTTATAACGGCCGACCGCGCTCTGGCTATCGAGCAGAGCATGGATGACGAGCGCCTGGTCAATTGGCTTCGGCCTCTCGATCCAGAAGCTCCGGAACAAGGGAAAATCTTCGCCGCCGGTCTGCCCAGTGTTGATGGCAAGCGCTCGTGCGCTGACGCCGAAAACCTGCCCCGTAGCGATCGACCGAAAGTTCGACGCGCCGAGAAAACTCAGAAACTCTCTAAAGACGCCCGGCTTGTCGATTTGGCCAAGGGCACGAAAACCGGCGAAGTCGGACTGCGCGGGCGTGGCGGGTTGCTTGGCGGGCGAGTTGAATTCGAAAGCCTGCGCGGCATAGGGAATCCTGCTTGCTCGACCGGCCTCGACGGTAAAAAGCTCGACCGGAAATGAAAAAAGCGTTCCCGCCGTATGATATGGCTCCAGCCAGAATGGCGCATCGTCCTTTCGCCATATGGCCTGATCTTCCTTGTAGACGATGGCGCGGCTGTATTGGTCGTAGGTGATGCCTGCCAGCGCCTCATCGACACGCTTTTCCGGCGCCTTGAAAGGTTCGTCTGCGCGTTTGCGCGCAAAAGCGTCCAGCAGCTCTTCCGAAAAGGGCTGCGAATCAACGCTTGCCTCGGACAGGTTCGTTTCAGCCGCCACCGGCATCGGAAAAGCCGCCAAAGCGGCTGTCGAGGCCGCGAGTTTCAGCCATGTGCGGCGGTCCATCCCCCACTCCCGAATAACTGTGCCGTTGCACCGCGATCGCATAAGGAAAAATGTCTCCACGTGGCGTAAGCACAAGGCTGGCCTAACTCTGGATACAAAAATTTATCTTGCCCCGGTTTATTTCCTTGAGCGTTTGGTGTTCTTTTGGGCGGTTTTGAGGCGCTCTTCGCATTTGCAAAAAACGCCGCGCGCTGCGGCGTCGCGAGTTTCAAAATGCGCGTTTTAGAAGAAGGGGATACTCTGAAACTCCTGTAGTTTTTAGGCCCTTTGGCGCGGGCTGTACCATTTTTGCCCCCTTGATCTTCGATGTTTGGAAAGCCTATTTCAGCGGACGTAACGGCATCGGGAGAGCAGGTTCGAATGGGACATTGGCAGCTTGCCTCTATGTTGGCGGCATCACTGACCGCCATAGGATTAGGAAATGCGATGGCTGAACCCGCGCCGCGTCATCATGTCGAGGCCGGTCTGCTCGCGCAGAAGTCCGCCGTCGAGCCCGGCAAGACGATGACGGTCGCGGTTAGGGAAAGGATCGATCCAGGGTGGCACACCTATTGGATCAATCCCGGCGATTTGGGCGAGCCGACCTCGATTGAGTGGGATCTGCCTGCCGGTTTTTCTGCCGGGCCGATCCTGTGGCCGGTCCCCCATGTCATCCCAGTCGGGCCGCTTGCCGAATATGGATATGATGACGAGGCCGTGCTCCTGACCGAAATTCAAGTTCCCGAAACGATCGAGGGCGATAGCATAACCCTTGGCGCGAAAGTCTCTTACCTTGTCTGCAGGGAAATCTGCATCCCGGAAGAGACGCATGTTCAGCTGACGCTGCCCGTGTCGCGCACGGGCGCTGCGTCTCAGTCCGCTTTTGCTGGCGAGATCGAAAAAGCGCGGGCCGCGTTGCCTGTGCCGTTGCCCGGCACGGCGACCTATTCGGTGAATAGGGCCAAGGAGTTGCTGCGGCTCACGGTCTTGACCGACGAGAAGCTGGTCCATGGCGTAAAGGAGGCGCGCTTCTTCCCACTGACATGGGGCTCCGTTTCCAACCCCGCCCCGCAGCCCGTGAAAATTTCGGGCGGCCAGCTCACGCTTGATTTGAAACAGGGTGACACGAAAGAGACGCCAGAAAAGCTGGATGGTCTGCTTGTTGTGACAAAAGGCAACGGAGAGCGGATCGGCTACACGGTTTCTGCGTCTCGGGGGCCGGACTCAGCGGCCGCCGGCAGCCTCTTTGATACTGCGGGCGGATCCGGCATTGGGAGCGGGACGGTCCAATCGCCCAAAGCAGCGGAGGGTGTTTCGGGCGTCGGCCTCGCCGTCCTCTTTGCCTTTCTTGGCGGCGCCATTCTCAACCTGATGCCGTGCGTGTTCCCGGTCCTCGCGCTGAAGGCGTTCGCCTTCGCAAAAAAGGCCGAGCACGGTCATTGGCAACAGGGCTTTGCCTATCTCGGCGGCGTGCTTGTGAGCTTCGGTGTCATTGCCACGTTTCTTGTCGCCTTCCGCGAGAGCTCTGCGGCTTTGGGGTGGGGCTTTCAATTCCAATCGCCCGCATTCGTCCTGTCGCTGGCAATCCTGTTTTTTGTAATGGGCCTCAGCCTGTCGGGAGTCGTGTCGTTCGGCGCAGGAATGATGTCGATTGGCGACAGCCTCTCGCAAAAGCCCGGAAACGCGGGCTATTTCTTCACCGGGATGCTAGCCGCAATAGCGGCGACGCCCTGCACCGCTCCATTCATGGGTGCAGCCATCGGCTACGCAATGACGCAACCGCCCTACATTCTTACCGCGGTCATGCTCGGCCTCGGCCTCGGATTCGCGGCCCCCGTCGTCCTTTTGAGCGTCAGCCCCGCTCTGCAGCACATCCTGCCGAAGCCGGGCGTTTGGATGGTGACCCTGAAGCAGGTTCTCGCTTTTCCGCTTTACGCAACGTCCGCCTGGCTCGTGTGGGTCCTCAGCATTCAGGCCGGAAGCGATGGCGTGATGGCCGCAGCATTCGCCGTTGTCGGGATCGGCTTCGCGGCCTGGTTGGCGCATAAGACCGCATTCTCTTATTTGCCTGTCAAATTGATAGCTCCGGCGTTCGCCGTAGCTATCCTCGCCGTGACCTTGCCGATGGCCCAGACCGCCGAGACCGTCAACGCGGCCACGGGGGCGGAAAGCTCGGCTCTTGCGGAGGAACCTTTCACAAAGGCGAGGCTTGAGGAGCTGAAGGCGGAGGGACGGCCCGTGTTCATCAATCTGACGGCGGCCTGGTGCATAACCTGCAAGGTTAACGAGCGCGTGGCGCTGAAGACAAGCGCCGTGACTGAGGCATTCCGCTCCGGCGGCATCACCTACCTGAAAGGGGACTGGACGCGAGCCAACCCTGAGATAAGCGATCTTCTCACGCGGTTCGGGCGCGCCGGCGTACCCCTTTATCTGTTCTATCCAGGACGCGGCGAAGAACCCCGGGTTCTTCCGCAGATTTTGACCACCGGGCTTGTCATCGATGAAATCAAGACAAAGCCGGTCCTCGCCAGCCCCTCACCAACCAAAGGAGCGTGATGCCCTTGTTGAAAGCAGCAGCAACACTTATCGCGGGATTCCTCATGACCGCAGCCGCTTATGCCGCCCCAGAGGTAGGAAAACCCGCACCCGATTTTTCGGCCGTGGACTCGAACGGAAAGCCCGTCAAGCTTGGCGACTATCGCGGGAAAACCGTGGTGCTCGAATGGACGAACGATGCCTGCCCCTACGTCAAGAAGCATTATTCTTCCAACAACATGCAAACCTTGCAGAAGGAGGCGGCCGCAAAGGGCATCGTCTGGCTGACGGTCATCTCCTCTGCTCCGGGCACGCACGGTTACGTGACGGGCGATGAAGCAAACAAGCTGACCGAGATGCGCGGCGCCGCTCCAGCCGCAATTATCCTCGACCCCGAAGGCGCGCTCGGCCACCTCTACGATGCGCGCACGACCCCGCACATGTTCATCGTGAACGGCGAAGGCACGCTGGTCTACATGGGCGGTCTCGACGACAAGGCGACGACAGATGCCGGGGACATCAAGGCGGCAAAGAACTATGTGCGGGCGGCGCTCGACAATCTTGCGGCGGGTTCGCCTGTCGAAAACGCGGTTACCCGTCCCTATGGCTGCTCTGTGAAGTACAAGCCTGCATCCTGAACGGGCCTTTCCTGCTCCATCCTTCGACAGGCTCAGTTGAGGGTTGATCCTCACGGTGAGCTTGTCGACCACGAGGGACGTCAGGCGCCAGTTACCGGTTGTGTTTCGAGTGCAAACTGAAAGCGCATGTGGCTCAGGAGCGTCAGTTCGGCGCGAATGTATTTTCCGCAGTTGAGAAGAATGCATCAAAGCGTATATGGAAGATCGATGAACCTTCCACGCAAGATACCTTTGAGAGTCGTGCTCGGCCTCGCTGCCGCGGTGTTGATTGACACCGCGCTGCAGATTTTCTGGAAGACGGCGGTGCTGAAGCTCCCCGGCGAGACCGACTCATTGGTGTCGATGCTTGCTATATTCCGCGAGCCGCTTTTTATCGTCGTCATCTGCATCATGAGCGTGCAGTTTTTCAATTGGATGGCCGTTCTCAACCAAGCCGACTTAAGCTTTGCGCAGCCCTTCACAGCCTTGAGCTATGTCAGCGTCGGCGTGATTTCGGCTGCCTTCCTGGGTGAGCCCGTGGATAGGTTGCAGATGCTCGGGATTGCCTGCGTTATCGCGGGTGTCTGGTTCATCAGCCGCACGGATCACGTCACGCAGCGCGATGGCGAAGAGGTTCGGCGACGCATAGGGCAGGACGTGATCGATGTGGAGTTCACAGAGGTCCCGCGCGATCAATCTTACGCCAGGGCAACAAGAAAACTCGTTCAGAACGAGGGCGTATGAAGCGGTTGTTGATCCTTGCGGGGCTTGTGGTTTCCGCTCATGCGACTGCTGTCTTTGCAGAAGACTTGACCTGCTTGAGCACGACCTTCCGTCTGATCGGGAAAAACGATCAGGTGTGCATCACCGCATTCGACGATCCGAAAGTTCCGGGTGTGGCCTGTCATATCAGCCAGGCCAAAGCGGGAGGACTCGGCGGAACCATTGGCCTCGCGGAAGACCCAAGCCGGTTTTCGATAGCCTGCCGACAGGTTGGACCCATTAATGTGGATATCGACAAACTGCCTGAAAACGAGAAGGTCTATGCCGACCATACCTCGATCTTTTTCAAGCACACCAATATCTTTCGCTCCGTTGACAAGAAGCGCAACACACTCATTTATCTTGCGATAAGTGACAAGCTGATCGAAGGGTCGCCTCAGAATTCGATCTCGACCGTTCCGATCATGCCTTGGGGTGCACGTTAGAAGGCGGCATCTCTGACGGCTTTGCCCCCTCGCCCTCTTGTTGACCTTGATCGTCGTGATAATGGTGGTGCTGGCGGCGCGCGCCGATAGCTCGCTCGAGAGGTTTTCCAAAGCCCAGGATAAGCATTGCTAAGCCGGCCGATGTTATGACCAGAGGCCACGCGCCAACTCCGCACGCAACGCCTATGCACGCAGTCAGCCAGCAGGCCGCGGCGGTTGTAAGCCCATGCACTCGCTTTCCGCCGGGATTTCGAAGGATCACACCCGCGCCCAGGAATCCGATGCCCGTGATTACGCCCTGAATGACACGGCTGCCTGCGGAAGCATCGGTTGCGTCCAGGTGCTGGCTGACAAGCACCACCAGAGCGGACCCAAGAGCGACTAACCCCATAGTCCGCACTCCGGTCGGTTTGCCGTGCAACTCGCGGTCCAGCCCAATCCCCCCTCCAATAATGGTTGCGGCGGTCAAGCGAACTACGGCATCCGGCCAATCGATCATTTTCATCACATACTCGCCATGCGCATGAAGATCAATGCTCAGCTTGGAACCGGAGCGCCCTTCCTAAATTTTGGCTGTTGCCCGCGATTAACGCCGCGCCGACCGACTCGCCTGCCCCCGCGGGTTCAAGGCTGCTTTTTGCTGATCTGAAAGCGAGGCGTAGAAGGAGCCCATCGCAGGGCGGATGATTTCGATAGCCTGAATGAGCGACGCGATGCGCCTGTGTGCATCGTGAAGCCTTCCCTCGATTGAGCGAGTCACTTCCTTGGGACAGGACGTTTGGAGCTCCTCGGCGGCTCTTGCCGAAGCTTGTTTCAACTTATCGAGGCCGGCTTGCTGCTGTTCGCTCAGTGTAATCGCCCGCGCAATCTCGTCCGACGGGACGCTCGTGAGACCCGATTCGCCCGAGCAAAGCTCCGCCAGATTCAGTGACGGTGAACGCTGTTTTTGGTCCGGTTCGGCGGCCGCATTCTCCAGGCGTTCAATCTGAGCCTCGTTCAAAAGGCTGTACAAACGCTCCAACGGACCGCGGACGATCGTCACTGACTGCAGCATGGCCTCGAGCCGCTGCTCCATCGCATCGAGCCGCGCGACCGGAGTGGGTGGAGTTTGCGCCGGACATGCGGCCTGCAAAACACGGGCTGCTTTTGCAAACGCCGCTTTCAACTCATCCAACGCAGTGCGCTGCTCGGAGGTGGGCTGAATGATTTGCTCGAGTTGCGCCACCGGGAGCGCGATGACGCCGGGAGCAAAACCGCTGCAGAGCGCCGCCGTCCCTTCCGATCCAGCGGGCACGGTGAATTGGCCGCCGATGCTGGGAACCACCGGGTCTCCGCCTTGGTAAGGTTCACCCTCTGCCGCACCGGCGTAGATATCCTCGCCGTCGTCTTCATAAGGCCAGAGCGATCCCCAAAGGATGGCGTTGGAGCCGTAGGCCCAAAACGGCTCGGCATAGATGGTTGGCCAGAAGGCATAAGAGACATAATCGCCGAACAGGTATGGCCAGAAAACGCCGCCAGCCCAGAAATGACGGAACCGGCCTTCGCGTCCGCGCCAAGGGCGGCCGCCGAACGCTTGGCCTTCGAAGCCGTTTCCGCGTCTGAATGCGGCGGTATTCAGGGGGGCGCGGCTGCCGAGACCTCGAGCGGGTTGAAGTTCGCGGGGGACGGCTTGAGTTGTCAAGGCGCGCTGCGGGAGAGAATTTCCGAGGTGAGCCCGGCGTGTGTCGTGGAACTTTGCAAAAGTATTGCGATTGATGGTTGCGGTGCGCTCAGGGCCGCGTTTCTCTGCGAGGCTCCTGAAGGGTTCCCGGCGCCCGTTGCGCGCCAATGCTCGTTGGCGGCTATCTTCTCCTCTCGGCCGCTGCTCGCGAGCGAGTCGAGGGGCATTGCGGCTGCGACTGTTACCAAGACCAGCGCTTGAGGGTTTGCCGGAGAAGCTATGAAGCCTCTCTCCCCTACCGCTGTACTTGTCTTCTTATCCTATCTCTTTACCTGGATTTGACTTCTATCCCGTTAGTAGGGTTGGGGGTCGCCTGCCACTGCCCAACCGGTGTCTGGCATGAAGGCGGCGTGACCTTGGGGTAGGCTTTGACAGGAACACAGGACCTGTCGCTCCGATGCCAAGGGAGAATCCTAGCGGCCAGTCGCTGGAGGACCAGAGTACCGATGCGGGGCACAGGGGCGGGGCCCGTCGTGGTGGGCGCTGTTCGGCGCTGGTCTGGGGCGTGTCTTCTGGCTTGGTGCGGCCCGCACCCGTGGGGTGACCGGCATGGATAGGCCGCCGTTTTGTTCGCCGCATGTTGTGTGGGAGGCGTACGCGTGGGCCTTCTGGGGCGGCGGGCGTTGACGGACATCCATCGCAGATTTCGACCGGGTCCGGTGACCTCTATCGGATCTGGTCGGTGTGTTCCGGCGCTACTTTCCGCCGCCGCGCGCGCGTCGCTCCGGGGCGTTGCGCGCCCAGACCGTCGGGCATACCGTCGGTTTCTGTCGCTCGCCCTGTCGTCGCGCTACCTGGACCGTCCGGACCCGTGTTCTACACGATCGTACGGGTATCGGCCTGGATGCGCGCACGCGCGCTGGCCGTGGCTCGGCCGTTGTTGCGCCACGGCTGGGTGCTCGACCTCGACTCGGCTTCTTCGAGTCTGGGCCTTCTGTGGGCGCGCCGCACACCGGCTGCTGGTGCTTCCTACCTGCCGGTGGCTGGCGCCGTGGCTGCTGGCCTGCCGCGGGGACCCCGCGGGCCGTCGTCGCCCTCTTGCGACCTCTTCCTTCCCGTCTTCTCGTGGCGCCGCTCGGCATTCCGTTGCGTGCCGTGCGTCATCTGCCTGTCGTGCGGCTCGCGCGTGCTACTCGCGCTGGCGGGTTTCGGCGCGCTTCGTTTGCTCCGGCCAGTCGTTACGTGGCATCGCCCCCACCCGCGTCGTCGACTTCCTCGCTATACCTTCGCCAGCTGGCGCACCGCCCGCGTCGTCGCTTCCTTCCGCGTCGCGGCCGGCGGCGCTGGCGCCGTGCGCTGCTCGCGGCGATCTTCTCTGGCGTGCCGCCTTTCGCCCGCTCACCTTTGCGCTCTCGCTCTCCCCTTGCTCGGGCGCGCCGATCGTGCCTACTCGTTCGTCGTTCGCAACCTCGCCCCCGCTGCACTGTTTACTTCGCTCGCCGCCCCCGCCTCCTCGCTCACTGCTTATCACGCTTCGCTATGTTCACGTCCGGTTGTGTGTCCAGCGAAGGCTGGCATGTTCAGCAGGAGACAAACCTGCCGGGTAAAAGTCAGGAGCCCCGTAGTTTGGATAGCAGGGGCGGAACCAAACTCTGAAGCCTATCGACAAGGTCTCCTTTGGGGAGATCACGAGCCGCCGGGCCGTAACAAAAGTGAACGCGAATGTGGCCTCGAAATTGAGTGGAACCAAGGGCCGAGCCCGCAACCGTAGGGGCGAAGGCAGCATGGGGCGCCGAAATCTGACCGATACGGTGCCTTCACCTTGGCCGGGTGGAAGCGACAGCACGGTGGCAAGGACATGCCGAGCAACTGGAGAAGCCCTCCTCGTCCCGGTGCGAAATCACCGGAGAAGGGTAGATCGTATAACCGGTTCAACCGGGAAGTCGGTCGACGGCGAGAGGGTGGCGGATGGGTCCGTATGAGCGAGGAAGCGGAGTAATGTCCGTGGAGCAAAGGGGCCCTTCTGTTTGTAATGTCTCCTTCAATCGGGAAGGCAGGGACGGGATGATAAAGACGTCCATCAGTCTGCAAGACCTGAGGCGGAGACTATACGTCAAGGCGAAGGCTGAGACGTCCTGGCGTTTCTGGGGTTTGTACGTCCACATCTGCAAGATGGAAACCTTGCGTGCTGCGTATGCGCTGGCCAAAAGCAATGACGGTGCTCCGGGAAGTGACGGAGTAACCTTCGCGGCCATCGAGATGCAAGGTGTAGAGGCGTTCCTCGTGCAGATCAGGGACGAACTGATTGGGCGCACTTATGTCCCGCTGCCAGCCCGGCGGCAGGAAATACCGAAAGAGGGCGGCAAGGTCCGTGTCCTTTCGATACCTGCGATCCGGGATCGGGTGGTGCAGGGCGCGCTCAAGTTGATATTGGAACCGATCTTCGAGGCAGACTTCCAACCGGGATCGTTTGGATACCGTCCCAGGCGGACAGCTCATGAAGCGGTCGACCTTGTGGCCCGGGCGATTGTCCAGCAAAAGACTCGCGTCATAGACATCGACTTGCGCAGCTATTTTGACAATGTCCGGCACGACCGGTTGTTGGCCAAGGTGGCGCGGCGGGTCGATGATGCAGACGTCATGCGCTTGCTGAAAATCATGCTCAAGGCCAACGGTCAACGCGGCGTTCCGCAAGGCGGGGTCATCTCACCCTTGCTCAGCAATCTGTACCTCACTGAGGTTGACCGGATGCTGGAGCGAGCAAAGGAGACCACGCGTTGCGGCAAGTACACCTACGTCGAGTATGCTCGTTTTGCAGACGATCTGGTGATCTTGATTGACGCCTACCGACGACATGACTGGCTGATGGGGGCGGTTGAAAAGCGCCTGCGTGAGGAGTTGGCTGAACTGCAAGTCGAAATCAATGAAGAAAAGAGCCGGATCGTGGATCTCGACCGAGGCGACAGCTTCGGCTTTCTAGGATTCGATTTCCGCCGTATACGCAGCCGTCGCGGGGCCTGGCGTGCCCATTACACGCCAAAACTCAAGAAGCGAACGGCAATGCTGCGGAAGCTCAAAGAGGTGTTCCGCCGCTACCAATCGCAGCCGGTGGACCGGGTCGTGAAGTTGATCAACCCGGTGCTGCGCGGTTGGGTGAATTACTTTGCGGTTGGGCATTCCAGCGAGTGCTTCAGCTTCATCAAAGACTGGGTAGAAAAGAAGGTCCGGCGCCATATGCTGCGAGCCCGGAAGCAAAAAGGCTTCGGCTGGAAGCGGTGGAGTAGGCGGTGGTTGTACGAAACACTGAAGCTATTCAACGGCTACAGGGTTCGCCGGCCAGGGCTGAAAGTCGTTCCGGCAGGATAGGTCCCATAAGCCTTGGGGCGAAGCGAACAGGAGAGCGTAGTGCGGGAAATCCGCATGCTGCGTTCGACGCGGCGGGGGCTGGAAACGTGGCATGGTCGAGATGCTGTGACACTCGCAACCGAAAGAGCGAGATAACAGGGAACACAAACATCGACCTAAACCGACGCGCCAGTCCTCGACCCTACCTATGAGAGCGCGAGGCTGCGATGCCTCGCGCCACTCGCCTATCTGCACGGCTACGACAGCGTGCCGGACGCACGCGCCTCGATTGGTCGGTATCTCGATCTTTACAATCGCCGCCGCCCGCACTCAAGCCTTGACGGCATGACGCCCGATCAAGCCTACTACGGAGCACTGAGCTTGCCGCCAGTCCGCTTGGCGGCCTAACCCCGGCAGACGCTCCACTTATCGAAGTGGAAAAACCGTCCGAACGAGCGGAGCCACCTCAGAACCCGGAAACGGCGCCTCTCCTTCCGGCGAAAGGTTGTGCGTTCAGGCTTTGGAAACGAGGCGCAGTGGACGGCATCCGGGATTGCCTGCCGCCAAATCCTCCGATTTGCGCGCTTCCGAGCCTGGGAGCGTTGAGTTGACCCGCTCCAAACCCGTGGAAAGCGGGAGGCGCGATGGGACGGAATCCGCCGCTAAGACCGCCAAATCCCCCGAAATGGCCTCCGCCGAATCCACCAGTTCCACCAAAGTGGCCTCCGCGTCCCTGCGCGGCGGCCCCGAAAGCGAAGGAAACGGCGGTGAAACAAGCGGCAACAATCACGGCAAATTTTCTGAACACTCTCTCCACCTCCATAAACAGGATGGACGGAGAGGTAAGACGGCCCCGGAGCACTGGTTCCAAGGATGGGGATTGGTCCTTCGACGCTGCTGCTCCGGGGCTACTCAGGCGATCAACTAACCGCCCAAACCTCGAAAATCTTTGATTGCCCTTTGAAAGGGCTGTCGCGCCATCTCAAAAACTCTATCGGCGCGGCCTCATGGTACGCACGTTCATACAGCGGAATGCATCAAGACACCTGCGGCCTGCGCATCTTATTGAAGGCTGGCCTGCCTCTCATTCCGGCGCCTCTCGTCGTAGAGCCGCACGACTTCTGACGCCGCCACCCAGATCAGCGAGAGAATTTCCTCAGCCGGTTTTTCGGCGCCGCTGTGGCTCGGGTCAAGCAACATGGCCAACTCGAGACAGGCCGCGCGGTGAGGCGCGGACAAGCTTTTCAGGACGTAGCTCATCGCTGCGATTTCCCGCCGCCGCTTCTCGCTGAAAGGAACGCGACCGAGCGGCGTGTATCGCACCTCGGGCTTCAGGTAGTCGATCGATCTCACATTAGATAAAGAGTTGATGCACGTGGTTAGCCTTTCCAGCGCTTCCGCCTCCTGGTCGGAGAGCATACGGTCCAGAACCGTCAAGCGGCGGCGCAACGAGCGAACGCGCATTGCTTCCGGCTTTGAGGCGACATCCTCAAGGATCGCGCGGCGTACTTCGAGCGGCGTCAAAATCGTTCTCACCCGGTGGCGAGCAATGACCGGCGCTCCGGGAGGCGTCAACACATCCCGTATAAAGGCTGTGTGTTGCCGCCTGTGCTGTGTAGGTCCCTCAGAAAGTTCCGCCATGCCCGTCTTTTTCATTTGCTACCCCCGCGATGAAAGGCTTGCCCAAGGTGAGTGGTACAATAAGGAGACCGGCCAGCCACCGGCGCTCCGCAAAATGTGAAATTCGGCTCAGCCGGGTCTCCGAGAGACCAGCGGCATGCGCCGTCCGGAAGACTTTCAAGCGCAGCCGCCCCGTAGGCCGCCGAAGGCCCGATTGTGGACCGCCGCACAACAAGGCCGCCTTCAGAAGACCCGTTCTTCTTTGCATGTTCTCGAAGAGCGCGAAGGCTGATGCCATTGCGCCTCAACACGGAGCGCAACGCCTTCGGGTGAACGCCGATTGTGCGTGCAATGTCGTCCGTCCTGAGCGCCACAAGCGCGTCGAGAATTTCGCTGAGCTCGCCCGCCGTCCACCGTCTGCGCCGCCGGCCTTCTGGCAGGGCCGCGATCGAAGGAGTGAGGCAAGAGAGAGCGACCGCGGTGCGCAAGGAAGGAGCGGCTGACGGCGCTTTCGTTTTGTGTGTTTGCTGCAGTGAGAGATTACACATGAATCACTCTCGGTTTGGCTCTTATTTCTAAAATCGAAAAACACATTACACGCAACGTGTAAAAATTTCCTAAGCCTTGTTTCAAATTGTTTTTTTTGTGCAGCGCCTCGTTGTGATGCCGCTTTGCCACAGATTTGAACGAATTCCCGAACGCGAGGGGCGGGTGCATGGAGGAGCAAGGGTACACATTTTGGTTAGCCCGAGGGGGAGGCTTTGATTTTGTGCGAAATGGATCGGCTTCATTGCTCAATTGAGGAAAAAACACAAATTGGCATATCTGATACACGTAAATAACGATCTGCCGTCTCCTTACGGCATAATCGTGTATTAGCTACACGAAACGTGTATCACCATTTTTTGCGGTGTCTGGCGCATGGGGTGTTTCTAACCTGAGGCGCGGCGCGTGTATCGGCACCCTTCATTCGGCAGTCATCAAGAAATGCTATGAATGGGCGCCCTTGCCGGCGTGGCTGAATAAGTCATTGAAATTGCGGAAAAATATAATTGCGTGCAGGCGGCGGCAAAATTGGACGCCGGCAAGGCATCTGCTCTGTGCTTCAATCCACACATCTCAACGCGGAGCGCAAGGTTGAGGCAGGGCCGGCGGTTGAATAAGACCTGCGGGCATGGTGACCGTGAAATGGGTACGATGAGCGACGGCGCCGCGATTTCGCCTCTCATTTGTGTAGAGATGGAACACACACCGAGTTACACGTGGTGTGTAGCGTGTCTTCCGATGGCGTGATTGAGATCTGCGCTCGCTGTGACAATCGCTATGAGATTGGCGTTACAGGGGAATAAAGCAGTTAACTGCGCGTTAGTAAGAAGAGGCCAGGAGACGGCGGGCCGCCACGCTTGCCCGTTTTGGGCCTATTTATCGAACATTGTCCTGCGAATCAGATCAGAATCCATCACACTTTGAGAACTTATCCGACGCAGAGACATATTACACGGATTGTGTAGGGCAGGCGAGATGAGAGATTGGACGGCTGACGAACTTAAATCGATAGCTGAACGCCTTCGGCGCTCTCGCATCAACGCCGGCTTCGAGCGAGCGAGCGACGCGGCGCGCCGATTCGGCTGGAGCTACAGCCGCTATATGAACTACGAAAACGGAGAGCGGTCCGTTCCTCCGAAGCAGGCTATCCTGTTCGCATCCGCGTATGGCGTAACAGTTGATTTTATTTATTTTGGAAAAAGAGATAATCTCAAGCAATTAGAAGGGACTCTGGCGATACCATCGCGTACGGTTCGCCGAATTCCTCTTGTGGCGCTTGAAAACATGTCAGAATTAAAACGAATTGCCACGGGTCTCGAAGCTGCGACGAATGTCACGGTCCCCGTTTGCAGCTGGGAAACGGTTCCCGACAGAGCAATCTTTATTGAAATCAGGGACAAGTCGATGTCTGCTCCGCGGGAGTTCGATCTCCTTCGAGCCCGGTGACATGGCATTGATCGACCTCGAAGCCACTCCGGCGCCGGCCGATTTCGTGCTGGCGCTCGTGCCGGAGGAGCAGACGGCGCTGTTTCGCCTCTACCGCGAGGTCGGGCGCGCCGAGGACGGTTCGATCATCGTCGACCTTGTGCCGCTCAACCCGAATTTCCGAACCGTCCGCATCTCCCATACAAACCCTGGCCAGATCATCGGTGTTTGCCGCAGCATTCACCGCATCTTCGATCTGGCGGCTGCGGCGCAGCGAAACCGGTTCGGATGAGCAGGGCTCTCAGCCTGGTCGCGCCGCAAAGATGCAGATGCTAGATATACCGATCTCCGTGTGACGTGAGTCCACAGGGCTGGGGAACACCTGGCAGGGAACCTGTTGTTAGATTCAATGAGATCGACAGGAGCGCGCAAATGCAAAAGCGGAAGTTGGGCAGCGAGGGGCTGGAAGTCTCGACGCTTGGCCTTGGCTGCATGGGGATGAGCTTTGCCTATAGCGGGCGCGATGATAAGGAGTTGATTGCGACGATCCACCGCGCGCTCGAACTCGGGATCGATTTCTTCGACACGGCGGAAATCTACGGTCCTTTCGAGAACGAAATCCTGGTTGGCAAGGCGTTGGCCGGAAAACGCGATTCTGTTGTCATCGCGACGAAGTTCGGGTTCAAGATCCGCGACGGAAAGCAACTCCAAGGCGTGGACAGTGGGCCCGAGCATGTGAAAGAGGTCTGCGACGCATCGCTGAAACGGCTGAATACGGATCGAATCGACCTCTTCTATCAGCACCGCGTCGATCCGAACGTCCCTATCGAGGACACGGTCGGCGCCATGGCCGATCTCGTGAAGGCCGGCAAAGTGCGCTTCCTCGGCCTTTCGGAGGCGTCGGCGAAAACATTGCGCCGCGCTAGCGCCATTCATCCGATAAGCGCGCTTCAGAGTGAGTATTCGCTGTGGGAACGAAACGTCGAAGACGAGATTTTGCCCGCCTGCCGCGAACTCGGCATCGGCTTCGTTCCCTACAGCCCGCTGGGCCGTGGCTTCCTGACGGGCACAGCGAAAAGGGCCGAGGACCATTCGCCGGACGATTTCCGCAGCCGGCAGCCGCGCTTCAAGGGCGAGAATTTCGACCGCAATATGAAGATTGTAGAGGCGGTGCAGGCGCTCGCACAGGGAAAGGGCGCGAAGCTCGGTCAGGTCGCGCTTGCCTGGCTGCTTGCGCAAGGGCCGGACATCGTGCCTATCCCGGGAACGAAGCGCCGCAGCTATCTCGAAGAAAACGTAGCCGCCGCCGATCTACACCTTTCTCCATCGGATCTGGAAAGGTTGGACGCTGCTGCGCCGCGAGGCGCCGCGTCAGGCGGCCGGTATCAGGAGGCTATGTTGTCCCTTCTCGACCAGTGAACAGCGGACCGGAACCCGTACACAATGCACAGCGGCGCTGTGCGCTCTGAAAAGCTCTGGCAAAAAGCACAGCTGTAAGCGATGATGCGTGAAGCACGTTCCGCTTGCTGACTTTCCACGCAACTTCCTTCCTTTCTGAGCAGGCGGGGCAGTGTCAGGGACACGCCCGATGCGCTTGGACTTCGATAACTCCGGCGCTGGTCGGGCGCGCGGGTGTATCCATGCTCGATGGCGCCATCGCGTCGAAATTGACCCACAAGCCGCATAGCGCCAAGGCGGCCCTGACAGTTGGCGCAATCGGAGTGGTCTTCGGGGACATCGGCACCTCGCCGCTTTACGCCGTCGATCAGATCTTTTACGGCCCAGCCCACATTCCGATTACGCCGGACAACATTCTCGGTTGCATCTCGCTCGTTCTTTGGACGCTGACGCTCATTGTAAGCTGCAAATACGCGGCTTTTGTGCTGCGCGCCGATAGCGACGGCGAAGGCGGCGTCTTCGCGCTTTACAGCCTGCTACATAAATACCGGGAGAGGAACCCCTATTTCCCCTTGCTGCTCGCGGGGCTCATGCTGGGCGCGGGCTTCTTGTTCGGGGACGGCATTATTACGCCAGCCATTAGTGTGCTGGCCGCCGTTGAAGGCTTGAAAGCCGCGACACCGATGTTCGCAGACGCCGTCATCCCGATCACTTTTGTTATTCTTACGCTCCTGTTCGCGGTCCAACGCAACGGAACGGCTGGCATGGGGCAGGTATTCGGCCCCATCCTTATTCTCTGGTTCGGCATAATCGCGATGCTTGGCATCGTGCAAATCGAGGGGCACCCAGAGATCCTGAAAGCGTTCAACCCGATTTACGGCTTCGCATTTCTGCACGAAACCGGAGCGAAGAGCGTTCTCCTGACGCTTGGGGCGCTCATGCTGGTGGTGACAGGCGGCGAGGCTATGTATGCGGACCTTGGGCATTTTGGCGCGCGCCCCATTCGAATGGGCTGGTTCGCGATCGTATTTCCAGCGCTCATTCTGAATTACCTCGGGCAGGGCGCTCTATTGCTCGGCGAACCACCGGCTGAAGAGAGCCAACTCTTTTATAGTATGGTGCCGCATGCGATGCTCTACCCCATGGTCGCGCTTGCAACTGTCGCGACCGTTATCGCCTCGCAAGCCCTGATATCTGGAGCGTTCTCGCTCACATCCCAGGCCATAGCTCTCGGTCTCTTTCCCCGGCTTCACATCGTCCATACACATCACCATCATGAAGGACAGATCTATATCCCCTTCGTCAATTGGGCGCTGTTCGCCGGGTGCCTCGCTCTCGTACTTGGATTCCGCTCCAGTGATTCCCTAGCAGCAGCTTATGGGCTCGCCGTTTCCGGCGTGATGGTCATCACATCCATCGCCATGTTCCCCATCGGCGCCTACTATTGGCGATGGAGCGCTCTGGCCAGCGGCGCTGTGTTCGGTTTCTTTACGTTCGTCAACACGCTGTTCTGTGTCGCGAGCTCATTCAAGTTTCTGGAGGGCGGCTATATCCCATTGGCCATCGGTCTTGTGGTCTTCGCCATCATGCTCACGTGGCGATGGGGCCGAAGGGCGACGTTCGCGGCTTATACCGCGAAGCATACGATGTCGATGCGCAGGCTTGTGGAGTTTCACAGGAACGAAACGGCCTATATGGAGCGCATCGCGCTGTTGATGACGCCCAAGCATCTCTCGTCATTGAACGACAATTCGCCCGCCTTATTGCAGCTCCTGCATGACCGCTACGGAATATTGCCGCGCCACCTCATCTTCGTTGAGGTGGTCCATCGCAAGGTCCCCTACATCCACGACGGCCGTTATGGCATCACCGTTTTTCATAAGGATCAAAATTCCAGCATTATAGCCGTCACTTTGCAATTCGGCTTCATGGAGGAGCCGAACGTGGAAGCGGTGCTCGAGGACATGGCCAGGCACCGGG
Organism: uncultured Alphaproteobacteria bacterium; assembly: GCA_963764115.1. Classification (GTDB taxonomy): domain Bacteria; phylum Pseudomonadota; class Alphaproteobacteria; order Rhizobiales; family Rhodomicrobiaceae; genus Rhodomicrobium. The sequence continues at coordinate 165,911 of CAVXRT010000027.1, read as the reverse complement.
AAATAGACCTACCCGTCGATGAGCATCGCTGGATCGTGCATGTGTCCATCGAACACCTGCTCCCGTCCCGGAACATGAGGGCATGGGGCCGAGCCCGTCTGAGGCTTTTCCGGATACTCCGCCGCGTATCGCAGCCCGCTCATTATTTCTACGGGCTCGGCGACAACGTGCAGTTGTCGGCGGAAATTATACCGGTGCGGTTAAGGTGATCAGCAACCTCTTGCGAAGCTGAGCCCTTCGTTTAGTGCTTCACAATAGCTTGTTGCAATGCACCACCAAGTTTTTTAAGGTCTGTGCGCTTAAGAGAAAACTCCTATCGTTCTTACCCGGCGGGCGGTAACCAAGCCCAGCAATCACACGTTCCAGGACCATGAACTCATGAACCAAGTGCTTTGGATCATTATGGCGTGTGGCGCGCTCTCCATTGTGTATGGGGCGCTCACCACACGTTCTCTGCTGGCGGCAAGCCCCGGCAATGCGCGCATGCAGGAAATTGCCGCAGCTATTCAGGAAGGCGCCTCAGCCTACCTGACACGTCAATACACCACCATCGCTATCGTCGGCGTGGTTATCTTCGGAATTCTCGCCTACCTTCTATCCTGGACCGTTGCGATCGGATACCTGGTCGGCGCGATCCTGTCCGGCCTTGCCGGCATCATTGGCATGAATGTCTCCGTTCGCGCGAATGTTCGTACGACGCAAGCGTCGTCAATCGGACTTGCCGAAGGGCTTTCCATGGCGTTCAAAGCCGGCGCTGTGACAGGACTTCTCGTCGCGGGCCTCGCGCTTCTGGGCGTGACCGTTTATTACACCGTTTTGACCCAATATCTTGGCTACGCGCCGGCTGACCGGCGCGTCATTGACGCTCTCGTCGCGCTCGGCTTCGGCGCATCGCTGATCTCGATCTTCGCTCGTCTTGGCGGCGGCATCTTCACGAAGGGCGCTGACGTGGGCGGCGATCTCGTCGGCAAGGTAGAGGCCGGCATCCCTGAAGACGACCCGCGTAACCCGGCCACAATCGCAGACAACGTCGGCGACAACGTGGGCGACTGCGCAGGCATGGCGGCCGATCTGTTCGAGACCTATGCCGTGACGGTTGTGGCGACGATGGTGCTGTCCTCCATCTACTTCGCCTACGATCCCGATCTCCTGTCCCGTATGATGATCTTCCCGCTGGCCATCGGCGGCGCTTGCGTCGTGACCTCGATCCTCGGCACCTTCTTCGTCCGTCTCGGGTCGAGCAACTCGATCATGGGCGCGCTTTACAAGGGCTTCATCGCCACCGGCATTTTCTCGCTGATCGCGCTCTTTCCCTTGACCGCCTACATCGTCGGCCTGGGCACAGAGCTGAAGGCGAACGGCACGGTCTTCACTGGCTGGGATCTTTTCTTCTGTGGAATCGTCGGTCTCGTGGTCACGACGCTGATCGTGGTCATCACCGAGTACTACACGGGCACGGGCTACCGTCCTGTGAAGTCGATTGCGCAAGCTTCGGTGACGGGACACGGCACGAACGTGATCCAGGGGCTGGCGGTCTCGCTTGAATCGACTGCGCTTCCCGCCCTGGTCATCATGGCCGGCATCCTGGTCGCCTTTAATCTCGCAGGGCTTTATGGTATCGCGATCGCGGTGACGACCATGCTCGCCCTCGCCGGCATGGTGGTGGCCCTCGATGCGTTCGGCCCGGTGACCGATAACGCGGGCGGCATCGCCGAAATGGCTGACCTTCCTTCCTCGGTCCGCAAAACGACCGACGCGCTTGACGCGGTCGGCAACACGACCAAGGCGGTGACGAAGGGCTATGCTATCGGCTCTGCCGGCCTCGGCGCTCTCGTGCTGTTTGCGGCCTACACCGAGGATCTGCGCTACTTCACGGAGCAGGCGGCAAAATCGGCGGACCACTTCCAGTACTTCCGTGGCGTGAACGTCGACTTCTCGCTGTCGAACCCGTATGTGGTGGTCGGCCTGCTTTTCGGCGGTCTTCTTCCGTATCTGTTCGCAGCTATGGGCATGACTGCGGTAGGCCGCGCGGCGGGCTCCATCGTTGAGGAGGTCCGCAGGCAGTTCCGCGAGAAGCCCGGCATTATGCAGGGCACCGAGAAGCCGGACTACGGCAAGGCCGTGGACATGCTGACCAAGGCGGCGATCAAGGAGATGATCATCCCGTCGATGCTGCCGGTTCTGTCCCCGATTGTGGTTTTCGCGTTGATCAGCTTCATCGGCGGCAAGTCCGCAGGCTTTGCGGCGCTTGGCGCGATGCTTCTTGGCGTGATCGTGACGGGCCTCTTCGTCGCCATCTCCATGACCTCGGGCGGCGGAGCCTGGGACAACGCGAAGAAATCCTTTGAGGACGGCTTTGTCGATAAGGATGGCAAGCGTCACATGAAGGGCTCCGAGGCGCATAAGGCATCGGTGACAGGCGACACGGTCGGCGATCCTTACAAGGACACCGCTGGTCCCGCCGTCAACCCGATGATCAAGATCACGAACATCGTGGCGCTCTTGATCCTGGCGGTTCTCGCGCATCAGTAGGAACGCGCATTATAAAATGGAAATGGCCGGGCGATCCCCCGGCCATTTTTTATGACGCGCCAGTTATAAGTCCAAGCCGGGGCTCGTACGAACCGCCATAGGTCGCAACGGCTTTGTTTTCGGCTGACGCTCTTAGAGAGCATCGCGCCTTTAATCGGACGCAGGCTGGATGCATTTCTGTATGCGTATTGCGCAAAGCGGCCTCTGCTTGTCAACCTGTCCCTGACGTTTTCGTCGGCACTTCTTGATCTGAAAGATCTTCGGCGAAAACGCCTTGCGGGCAGGTTAACACAGCATGACCCCACTCCAACCCTTGCTAAATAAGGGGAAAATACCGAACGGGACGCCATCGCCCCCGCCTGTGCCGCAGCTTTCGGGCTGGCGAAAGCGTTAACTCGTGAACTTGCAAACATATTTAACGGACTTTTGCGAGCCGACTTAATGCCAAAATTCCGGCATTAAATTCTATTTAATGGCGCTCAGGGGAAGTCAGAAAGCTGTTGTTTTTCAATTACTTAGATGAGACCGCCTACGGCCAGCCGTAAGGCGCGGCGCTGCTCCTTTCGCGCCAGATAGACGCTTTATTAAGCATACTCGGGCTGGAAATAAATCCGGCGCGCTCCTGTTAACCACGTTGTATTAACGCTTACGCGGGGTTGACGAACGGTTTACCTTTAGGCGCGCGGCGAGCGCCGTCCAAGATGGAATTGCCAGATTGGAGAAGCCTCAAAAGATCCCGCGTTCAATCGGATACGGGCGTGATCGTGATCGTCGCCCGGAACGCGCCTTGGCGCATTCGGCGCCCCGCAACCGGTTCAGATTTTGCGCATGCCGCGCTAGAGCGCACCCGCTCCACGGCTACGAGCATAATGGCGTGGTGAAGATCCGCCCCGGTGAAAGGCAGGCCTTGGGCCTCGCGCTCCGCGTTTGACTTCGTTGAGCGCATGATCGAGATATCCCGGTCTGGCTCTATCTTCTACTCTGTTCTCCGGCCCCAGCCTTGTTCCGCTCCAAAACCTGCCAGATACGGCGGCTTGGAATTGCCGGCAGCCGACAAGGTGAAGATTTCACAGCCGTCTTTGATGACGCCGACTGTATGCTCGAACTGCGCGGACAGGCTCTTGTCGCGCGTAACCGCGGTCCAGCCATCAGACAGGATCTTCACGCTGGCCCGGCCTGCGTTGATCATCGGTTCAACGGTGAAGATCATGCCTTCCTGCATTGTGGCGCCCTCGCCGCGGCGGCCATAGTGGCGAACCTTCGGCGGCTCGTGGAAGGCGCGGCCCACCCCGTGGCCTGTGAAGTCGCGTACGACCGAAAAACGATGGAGTTCGGCGAAGCTTTGGATGGCGTGGCCGATGTCGCCAAAGGTCGCGCCGGGTTTGATCTCGGCGATGCCGAGCATCATGGCCTCATAGGTGATATCGACCAGCTTCTTCGCCTTCACGCTGACCTCGCCGCAAAAATACATGCGGCTCGTGTCGCCATACCAACCGTCGAGCACAGGCGTCACGTCGATGTTCACGATGTCGCCCTCCTGCAGGCGCTTATCGCCTGGGATGCCGTGGCAGACCACGTGGTTGACCGAAATGCAGCTTGCTTTGGGATATCCGCGATAGCCAAGTGTTGCAGGGACCGCGCCGCGGTCTTCCATGAACTGCTGCATGAGTTCATCAAGCTCGGCTGTGGTCACATCCGGTTTCACATGGGGCGTGATGAAATCGAGCGTCGCGGCGGCGAGTTGTCCAGCCCGCCTCATGCCGGCGAAATCATCCGGACTATTATACAGGCGGATAGGAGAAGAGTTGGCTTGGGTTTCGTCCATGAAGACGCCTTTCGTTAAAAGGCAGGCGTGAGGTGTTCAAGCGGGGAGAAAGCGAGCAAAGATTAGCTCTTTTATTCCCGAAAGCAATGATCGGTGTGGTCGCGCCACCGATCCTCGAAATCAGCCTGCGCTGGAGGCATTGCGCTTCGCGCGGACGGCGCGACGAGGGCCAAAAAAGCCGTGGGGGCTGTTGCAGCTTCCATCCTGACCGCCGGCTGCCACATGATCGCAGACGGCACATTCTCTCAAGACCTCGGCGCCGATCAGACCGCGCCAAGCCAAACCAGATCAAACGCCTCGCCGCCAAAATCCAAAGTCTCGGCTACGACGTCCGATCAAACTCGGCCGCATGACTCGCGGTCAGTTTCTTTCTAGCGCAATGAAGACGAGGCGGCCTTCCTGGCCAGCATTGTGCGTATGGCTTTCAGGACCCGTTCGACAGGAGCGCGCCGGTAAGCCCATTGCTCATGCGGTTCGGGCGACGTCACGACCATAGTGCCGTTGGCTTCGAATAGAAGTACTTCGCCGTTTTCATTGAGACTGAAATCGACGCCCGCGTAATCAAGGCCAAGAACGTCGCGAATACCCTCCAAGGCAGCCATGGCGCGCGGCCCCAGTTGGTCCGGCATGGCATTCAGGAATGCCTCATCCTCGGCCAGATGTTCCGGGTGATCGGCCATCTCAGCTGTCACATAGTGGATTTTCCATTGATGCGAGATGGCTGCATGCAAAGGATAGATTTCGCCGTCGATCATCATCACGCGATATTTGCGGGTTTTGCCGTCGGCCCGGCGGCCCTCGAGAAACTGCATGACCGTGAGTTCGCGTCCGGGCAGCTTCTCCACCGCCGCCTTCAAATCATCCGCGTTTTCTATCTTGTAGAAATTGTGACCGTTATGGAAACCGGGCGTTCGCAGCAAAAACGGGCAGGCGAAGCCGAGAGAGGCAATCTTCTCAAGGGCATCAAGACCGGCCAACGCGGCCCGCGGCAGCTTCGTCATGGCTGGGGTGATGACTCCGGGCACTTGCCGAAGACGGCTGGCGTTGGCGATCCGGCCTGTCTTAAGGACCGCCGCAGGATGGTTTAGAACAGGCGCCTGTGTCAGCGCGGCGAGCTTGACGGCGGCCTCAAGCGCGGGCTGACAAAGATCGGCATCGCCGATCGCATTGACCATCAACCGGTGCGGCGGCAGCGGCGCCGCAGGATCGTAAAATTCCGCAACGATGATAGTGACAAAATAGATCTGACTATCCAGAAAGGAGCCGATCGGAATGTTGCCGTTCGCCCCTGATATCAAAAGGACGAGCGGAATGGGCTGCGAACGCCCGCGATAGGGCATGGGGATGGCGCTCTGTTTCTGGAACCCCAATCGCTGATGCCGTTTGGAAGCTTCTTCATCGCCGAGCGCCCAAAAAAGATTGCCTAAGCCCCGATGTGCGTCTGCGAAGTCGGGAGCGATGCTCAGCGCTTTCTCGAAATGCGCGCGGGCTGAAACCAGATCCCCGTCTTCCACGAGCACATTGGCGAAATTGACATGCCCTGCGGGGTTTTCCGGGTGATGCGCGGCCGCCGCCGCGTAGCAGGTCCGAGCGGCCGAGCGGTACCCCGTCGAATGCAAGAGCGCCCCGAGATTGTGGAGCGCGCCAAGATGCATCGGCGAGACGGCCAGAAGGTCAAGATAAGCCTGCTTTGCCTCCTCCGGCCGCCCAAGCTCACCGAGCAGGCGCGCTCGCTCGAAACATGGCGAGAGCGCGTTGGGGTCGCGAGAAAGCTGCGCCTCGGCTTCTCTTAATGCCATTTCCCGCAATCGCCATGGCAGCCAATCACCCCCTGTTCCAGTCTTATCTAGCGACATTGATAACCCCGGTCTTGTTTATCGGTATAGCTGTCTGAGCTTCATTTCCTCGGACCGGCCGCTTTACGATTGCGGCACGCGCACGGGCTTATGCAAAATCCCGGTGCTGAACGCCGTCGCACGGGCTAAGCGAATTATACTTATCTGCCAGCGCAGCCTTAGCTTGTGGTCCTTGCGCCAAGTTCGTCGGCCTTCATCCCGCAGGGCCTTTTGCGGTGGGTTGGCTCCGAGGTCACCCGGCGGCAGATGTGCGTTAATCGCTTCTCGTGGTGAGCCTATTATACAGTCGGGCGACGTAGAGGGATGCTGATACGGGGGTTCCGCGTTGCAAAAGCGCCTTCAGGCCATAAGCTTCGATCTCGTTACGATGGCTTACAATTTCACATACTTAAAATCATATTTCTGCCTGGATGCCGCTGTGCTTTGAGAACTAGTACAGCCCGAGGCAAGTTTGCGCTCGCTTCGCTGCGCGCTCTTAAGCGAACTTGCCTCGGATAAGCTGTACGAGAATCATAGAGTTGCTAGTACGCCTTATCCGCGGGAAGTCCTGTCTGCGCTCTCAGCAAATGGGGCAGGACTTCCCGCGGGGCGTGCTAGTAAATAACAAATGGCGCATCAGACATGAGAATGTTTTCCAGCATTTTTGGATTGATAATCGCGAGTTCCATCGCTGTTGGTTGGGCCAACGCGGATGAGAGCAACCAGAATGACAACCGATGGACCGGCTTCTACGCTGGAGCACATGGGGGTCTGGCCCAATCTGACAGCAAGGAAACAACGACTTTCGGTGCGCAGGAAAGCTCCGTCAGCGGATCCCAAAATGCTGGCGACAACGCAATTTCGAGCGATCCAACAGGCCGCGACTCGCTGCACGGGTCCTTGGGAACGGGATTGGAGAGCGAGATCAGCAAGGCCATCGGCTCCGGCAAGTAGGGATACCACAGCCATATCAAACCGACGGCTAACCTCGAAGCTTGCGATCGGGCTTTTCGCCGCGATCGCAATAGACACGCTCCTTCAGCTTGCTTGGAAAACAACTGTCCTAGAGACGGCTGCCGATGCCGCCCCTTTGGCCACACTCAGCTCCGTCTTCTCCAATCCTGCCTCTTTCGGCGTGCTTTTTCTGATGGCGATACAATTCTTCAACTGGCTCATCGTGCTCAGCCAGGCGGATTTAAGCTATGTGAAACCAATATCGTCGCTGAGCTACGCAACGGTCCCCATCTTCTCGGCGCTGGTACTGGGTGAGGCCGTTGACGGTCTTGAGATTATGGGTCTGGCATGTGTCATTACTGGCGTCTGGTTGATCAGCCAGACCCAGCCTATGACGCCGAAATCGTCCAAGCCTCAGGAAACGCCAAGCATCTTGCCGGTCGTGGACAGCTGGGGGCGTAGAGGGAGTCACTTTCAAGGCCATGCAAAATAACAGGTGTCCTGTGTCTGGACGGGGCGGAGCTCAAACACCGAGGAACCGCATTGCCGACGTAGTCGCGAGGGGGCTAGCCATCACGCTCTGCGCAGGGCTGGCCGCTTGCGCCGAGGACCGCAATTTCCCAAGTCTCTCGAAGATCTCAGATTTGGGAAGCATTTTGACTCCGCAAGAGCGGCAAAAAGCCGTGGAGGAGCTGCAAAAGCAAGATCAGGCTCACAGCAACAGTCCCTTGAAACCTTCTGACCAATAATGAAAAGGTTGCGTTCATTTTAATTTTGCTTGAGACGATAACCGCGTGAAGTCAGGCGTGGCCCTTTTATTTAAAAAAATTTGAGGTCCTGATACCGGGTAAAGCGGAATGGGCGCCAAGCAACGCCCGCTTGGCTAAGTCGATCCGCGCCGCGCGGGATCTGGCGTCACATCGGCGTGCTTGCGCACCACATACCAGCACAGAGCCGCGACCGGGATTCCGATCAGCGAGGTGAGCATAAAGAACATCGTGAATCCGGTGCGCTCGATGATGAACCCGGAAGTTCCCGCCAGGAGGCTGCCCGGAAAGGCGCACAGCGAGGTCAGAAGGGCAAATTGGCTCGCGGCGAGTTCGGTTGCGGTGAGAGAGGACATGTAGTTGATCAGCACCACCTGCGCGAAGGCATAGGCGAAACCTTCGATGCCAGCCGCGCCGGCGAAGATCCAGAAATCATGGCCGCCGTCCGCGGAAAGCCACGCGAGGCTCAGATGCGAGGCCGATCCCGCAACCGTCCCCACCAAAAGGCTCCGCATCATGCCGATCCTGCGAATGATGTAGGCGCTGAAAAAGGTGGCTGCGAGCGCGATCCAAAATCCAAACAGTTTCGTGACCGTCGCGATGTCCGTGTCGGAATAGTTCAGGCTTTTGAATAGGGGGAAGGCCATGGCGCTCGAGATGTAGCCAGGCATCCGAAAGCCGGCGATCATCAGGAAGATAGGAAGGGCCGCCGGCCCGAGCCGCGTCACCATTTCCTTGATCGGCGCAACGACCGCGGCGACGAAACCCGGATGCTCATGTTTCTGGGTGAAGTCGGATTGGGGCTCAGGCGCGAGGAAGGCGGATATCGCTCCGACCGTCATCAGCGCTCCCATGCAAAGATAGGCCCAGCGCCAGCCATATCTGTCTGCGAGCAAAAGCGCGCCTGCGCCGGCAGCGAGCGTGCCGACGCGGTATCCCATCTCGGAAATGGCCGTCATGACCGATTGCTTGGCGACGGGGACTGCCGTGATGCGCCAGCCGTCGATCGTCACGTCCTGAGTCGCCCCAGCGAGGCCAAGCGCGAGCGAGAAAGCCACCGTGTAGCCCAGCCATTGAGCCGGATCGCCGAAGGCGATGCCCGCGAGCGCCAGCATGACCGCCATCTGCGAGACAACGATCCAGCCACGCCGGCGCCCGAGAAGGGCGCCGAATACCGGCGCATCGTATTTGTCGAGGAACGGCGCCCACACGAACTTGAACTTATATGCAATGGTGAGTTCGCTCATAAGCCCAATCGTCTCGATCGGAACTTTGGCCTCTGACAGCCAGGCGGACTGCGTCACATACACAAGGAGATAGGGAATACCCGCGCTAAAGCCGAGCCCCAGCATGGCCGCATAACGCCGATCGGCCCACAAATGGGCGAGGAGGGACGCTTTTTCGGGGTCGACTGTCAAAATTTGGGCTCCCTTTCCTGCGATCCGCCCTCGAAGTTGACTACCAGCCGGTAGCGGCTTGAGGCAACGAAGACAACAAGAGCGGAAATCGAGTGTTCAACACCGGTAACCCGTTAGGCAGGGCTAAAAGATTTCGTATTCCTGTTCCAGACTGCCGGGGCGGCGCGTAATCGCGCCGGTACGGAGCTTTCGTTATGAAATGGTATCACTATCTCGCTTATTTCTTGGGTGGAGCCTTCCTCACAAACGCAATCCCGCATTTCGTGATGGGGGTGAGCGGGCATCCTTTTCAAAGTCCATTCGCAACCCCGCCAGGAGAAGGGCTATCGAGCGCGGCGGTCAACGTGCTTTGGGGTTTCTTCAACGCCGTCATGGCGTACCTGCTGCTCTCCCGTCTTGGAAACTTTGAGCTCCGTAAGACCACGCATGTCCTTGCCGCTGGGCTCGGCGTGCTGCTTATGGGAATTATGCTGGCTCAGGCCTTCGGCCGATTTTACGGAGGCGTCTGATGCGGGATCGTAAGGGGGGCGAAGGCCGGTTGACCGGACGCGCCAACGCCAGCCGTGAGTAACGCCGGCGCATTCCTGCCGCCCTTTGCATATACATCATGAATTGACTTCGTTCTTGGCTTCGATTGACGGCTGGATTTCCGCCTTGGCTATCCGATGAGAAGAGAAATTACGCTTGGACGTCTCCCGCTGAGAGGCGCTCTCGCCGGCGGCGTGGTGTTCATCCTGATTGGGTTCCTCGCATACTCGTATTACGAAGCCGGGCTTTATCAGCCGCTTGTTATCGAACACGGCTCCGTTGTTGCTTATGGCGGGATAAATCGCGGCCAGAAGGTTACAGCGCAAACGCGGTTCGTCCGGATCGGGCGGGGAACCTTCTGGCAAGTGGAGACGTCTTCCGGCGAATGGCAGGATTGCGGATCGGATTGCGCCGCAGTCCTGCGCCGTTTTGCGTTCCCCGAATAACGGTCTCCGGCGCCAACAGCGCGCGATGAGGGCGGGGTGGAAACCTGAGAGAGGCAAGAGCCGCCGCTAACGCTCGCAGGGTTTATGCGCCTTCGGGTGAAGCGAGAGTGCCTCCGGAAAAGCGCGAAGCGGTTTTCCGATAAAGACGCACGACAAAACAAAAACTTAGAGCCCGCTTTTGATTCCATCAAAAGCGGATAGGCTCTAAGAGGCCCTCACATCCAAAAGCTCGATCTCGAAGAGCAACGTCGCATTCGATGGAATGGCCGAACCCCCACCAGCCGAACCGTAGGCAAGCGATGGCGGTATGATGAGCGTGCGCTTGCCGCCAACCTTCATGGTGCTGACACCCCGCTCCCAGCCCTCGATCACTTTGTGCTCGCCAAGCACAAAAGAGAAGGGGGTTTTGCGATCGACTGAACTGTCGAATTTCTTGCCCTTGGCTCCATTTTCGTAGATCCAGCCCGTGTAATGCACGACACACTTCTGTCCAGGCCTCGGAGAAATGCCGGTTCCGATCTTAGCGTCGGTGATTTGCAGACCCGGCGCCTGTGTCGAGGCAGTCGCAGCCATTTGAGCGGTCCCTGTGTCGGACGCGCCGGTGCAGCCAACCACTGCAGCCGCAATGGCGTACGCGAATAAAATGCGAGATGTCACGTGGGTGAACCCTGACAACGTCATCACTCCCAGCAATAGGATCCGAGGCAAGTTCGCTTTGAGAGCGTGCAGCAAAGTGAGCGAACTTGCCAGAGCTCCGATGCTATTTCAAAGGCACGTACTGAATGCCCATATGGTAGTTTACGCCAAGGCTGACGGTGCTGAAGGCGTTTTCGACTTTGGCGTGAAGTTCATTCGTCGTGCATCCGAAGAAGCAATAATTCGTTGCGGTATCGGTCGCGCCAAGATCGATATATTGATACTCGCCCTTGATTGACCACCGGGGGCTTAAGGCATATTCAAGGCCGCCGCCGACGACAAAGCCGACATCATTTTCGGTCTTGTTGTTGCGGCCAAAGGCGACTGTTCCCGCGGGAGCACCACGGGAAAATTGCGGATAAATCGATGTGTATGTCACTTGGCTTTGCACTTGGCCGTAGGCTACACCGCCAGTAGCGTACACGAGAGCCTGGCCAAAGCTGTAGCCTAAACGCCCACGAAGCGTGCCCCACCAATCAAGCTGGCTCTTATAGCCGTAGGTGTCCAAGGTATTGAATGGGTTGATGTTCGAAGTGCTGCCTGAGATGTTGCCAGCCTGGAAATCGGTTTCGACACCATAAACGAAAGGACCGCTCTGCCAATTATATCCGCCCAGCGTACCAACAAAGCCACCTTCCTGGTTCACCTTATCAAACCGGTAGGTCTGCGATGTAGTCAGCAATACTGGATCATGGAAGTAATAGCTGATATCGTTGGCTTCCGAAAAAGCATAACCAGCGGTCACACCGCCATAAAATCCAGCCCAGATATTCTGTTCGATAAGAGGCGCATCTGTATAGCCACCGGGCGCCGGCGCGTACATATCAGCAGCCGAAACGTCGGCGATTGCGCAAAGGCTCACAGCGCCAGCCAGCATCCAGACTTTCATGAGACTCACCTCGAACATTAACGAAACTCGTGAGCCTTGAATAAAGGGCGAGGCGGAGCGGAAACACGCATTTCAGGTGGCCGGAAAATTGAATGAACAATTTGAGGTTGGCATCGTCCGCTTACAAACTTTTATGCGTCTATTTTTATTGAGGAAACCGCAGTCTTGGGGATGTGCTTAAATTGCAACTCATTGAAATTTTTGACATCCTCTAACCAGAAAGCCGCCAGCAACCGAGGCGGCCGCCACTGCCCATTGACTTCATCCGAGTGCGGGCCTGTGGGGTTAGTGTTGAACTTCGGACGGCTGTTTTTGGGATCAGACGCCAATTAGGCCATGCGCCCAATGCCCCCCCGGCGATCGCCCGCATAAAATTCAGCGAGGCGTTCGTTCCGCCGAGCAAGCTCACGATCACGTTGTTTGTAATTTCGTTCAATCAACGCTTTTTTATTTCAAAACACGCTGACTAGAAAAAGCGCCTGAAGTGCGTTCGAATCCGAGCTGAATCAGTCGAGGCTGGACGATGCAGGTACGCGTTGAACAGAAAGAGCCGATCCCTGATTTCCTTGGAGGCGACGGCGAGATGGCTGCGCGCATGCGGACGCATGATTGGTCGGCATCGCCTCTCGGAGCGCCCTCGACCTGGCCTCAATCGCTGCGCACCGCGGTGCGGCTGCTGCTCAATACGAAGCACCCAATGTATATTTTCTGGGGTGCGCATAGCGCGTGCCTCTACAACGACGCCTACCGTCAATCGATCGGTCCCGAGCGTCATCCTTGCTCGCTTGGTCAACCTGGCGAACAGGTATGGAGCGAGATTTGGGATATCATCGGTCCGCAAATCGAGACCGTCATGAGCGGAAAAGGAGCGACCTGGCACGAGAACCATTTGGTGCCCATCACGAGGAATGGCCGGCGCGAAGACGTTTATTGGACTTACAGCTATTGTCCGATCGACGACCAGACAATGCCGGGCGGCGTCGGCGGGGTGCTCGTTGTTTGCACCGAGACCACTGAGGCGGTTCATGCCCGGAAGCGGCAGGCTTTCCTGATCGCGCTTGGCGACGGCCTGCGGCCCTTGAGCGATCCGAGAGCCGTCATGGCGGCCGCAGCGAAAATGCTTGGCCAGCATTTGAGCGTGGATCGAGCGGGCTATGCCGAGATCGACGCCAGCGGCGCATTCTGCTCCGTTGAAAGCGACTGGACGGCCGGGGAGATGCCAAGCTTATCTGGCTGTCACACCCTTGATGATTTCGGACCGCGCTTGATTGCCGAGCTTCGGTCGGGACGAACCGTGGCCTTCGCGGATGTGTTAGAGGAACCCCTCACGGCCGGCGAGGAAACTGCCGCAGCCTATCATGCCGCCAGCACGCGCGCGGCGATCACCGTGCCTCTCATCAAAGGCGGCCGATGGGTAGCCGCCTTCTACGTTCACAAGCGGGAACCCCGTCATTGGACCAAAGAAGACGATGAGCTTGTCCGTGACGTAGCGGAGCGAACCTGGGCCGCCGCGGAGCAGGCGCGCGCCGAGGCCCGGTTGCGAGAGAGCCAGGCGCGCCTCGGCTACGCGCTTCGGGCCGCGTCCGCCGGCATATGGGATTGGGACATCTCTTCGGGAGCTGTCACCTGGTCGCCGGAGAACTATGCCCTTTACGGCCGCGACCCCGTCGCCCCATTGAGCTTCGAGGACTGGAAAGCCTGCCTTCACCCAGACGATCGCGAAGATGCAAGACGCGCCGTGCAACAAGCGATTGAAGGTTCCGCCCCGGAGTTTCGCATTGAGTTTCGGATCGTCCGGCGAGATGGCGCGGTTCGCTGGCTCTTGGCCTTAGGACGCGTTGAACGCGCCCATGACGGCGCCGCCCTGCGGATGAGCGGGATCAATTTGGATATTACCGGGCAGAAGCGGGCCGAGGCGGCCCGCCTTGTGGCGGAGGAAGGAGAGTGGCGAAAACGCCAGGATTTGAAAGCCGTGCTGCAAGCCATCCCTGCGGCGGTCGTTATTGCGGAAGATGCCGCATGCACGCGCATGACCGGCAATGACTTCGGACATGACTTGCTGCGGATTCCCTTAGGAGAGAACATTTCGAAGTCAGCGCCGCCAGGAGATGCTCCCAGGAATTTCGAAGTCATTTCAGACGGCCGGGTTTTGGCGCCGGAAGAACTGCCGATCCAGCTGGCGGCCGCTACCAGGCGCGCGGTTCACAACGCGGAGCTTGAGCTGCGCTTCAAGGATGGCGATCGCAGGCACCTGCTCGGCAACGCCCTGCCCCTGTTTGACGAGGGAGGCGAGGTGCGCGGCGCGGTCGGCGCCTTCCTTGACATAACCGAGCGCAAGCACGCCGAAGAGAGATTACGGCAGAGCGAAGAACTGTTTCGGGGCATTTACGAGCATGCCAGCACCGGGATCGCCATTACGGATTGGAACGGAACGTTGCAGTCCTGCAATCCCGCATTCTGCGCCATGATTGGGTATAGCTTGCAGGAGCTTTCTTCGCTTGATTTTTCAGAGCTGGTTCATCCCGAGGACCGCGAGGCGAACACGGCGGAGGTTCGCCGCTTGATGGCGCAGGATATTTCCTCGTTCGAGACCGTGAACCGGTATCTGGCGAAAGACGGCAGGCCGATCTGGGTGCACAAGCGCGGTTCTTTGCTGCGCGATGGCGGGGGGCATGCAACCCACATGATCGCTCTTGTAACCGACATCACCGAACGCAAACGGCAAGAGGAACAGATTCACCTCTTGTTGCGCGAGGTGAGCCATCGCTCCAAGAATATGCTTACTCTCGTGCAGGCGGTCGCGCGGCAAACCGTTGCGTCAACACCAGCAAACTTCCTTAAGCGCTTTGATGAACGGATCCTAGCCCTTTCAGCGAGCCAGGACCTGCTTGTCAAAAGTAATTGGAAAGGCGTCGAGCTGGAAGAATTGGCCCGCTCACAGCTTGCTCATTTCAATGATTGGATCGGCGCGCGGATCAAGGTGAGTGGACCGCGAGTCCTCGTCTCTGCAGCTGCGGCGCAGGCGCTCGGCATGGCGTTGCACGAGCTCTCCACCAACGCAGGAAAATATGGAGCGCTCTCCAACGCAACCGGCGAAGTCGACGTTTGCTGGACCCTCGAAGAGGCCGCAGGCGGCGAGGAGACCTTTACAATGAGCTGGCGCGAGCGCGGCGGGCCGCCTGTTTCCGCGCCATCCCGCACCGGCTTTGGCTCGACCGTCATCTGCCGTTTGGCCGAAGGGAGCCTTAATGCAAAGGTAGAGCTTAGCTACGCCGCCAGCGGGGTGGTATGGCGGCTTCAATGCCGGGCGGGAGAACTTTCCGAGAAAAAGGCGACTCAAGCCTCCGCGGCCTATACGGGAGGGCCGCGCAAGAAAGCGCACTCCAACCGCCGCCCGCGTGTCCTTGTCGTCGAGGATGAGGCCGTGACAGCGTTTCAAATCGAGCAAACTTTGATAGAAGCCGGTTTCGACGTCGTGGGCCCTGCGCCGAGCGTCGCGGGGGCGGTCAAGTATTTAAAGCATGAGGACTGCGATGCGGCAGTGCTCGACATCACGCTTGGAAGCGAAACTTCGGAACCTGTGGCCCGTATGCTCAATGAGCTCGGCACGCCCTTTGTCACGCTGTCCGCCTATGTGCAACATCACCAGCCCGTCATATTTCTGGGTGCCGCGTGGCTCACAAAACCTCTTCACTCGGAACTCCTCATTGCAAAACTTCGACATTGCCTGAAGAGTTGAGCGTCATACATATGCCGTCGGCATCGATATTTCGGCACGGCGCGACGCGCTTTAAGCAGAGTTTGCCGGGCGCGCTCCGGTGCAAAGCCCTCGCCGCCAACAATCGCGTATTTAGGATCGAAGGTCTTGATCGCCGCCGCCATGGCGATATCGGCCAGCATCAGATGATAACGCTGATTGGCCGATAGGCGCTGCTGCGGCTCTTCCGTCACTTGACGCCCTCTTTCTTGCGAAACGCCTTGTAGGTGATGTTCTGCTTTTCCATGCGCAGCCCGAGGATGCGGCGCGTCAGGCCGAGGTCTTTTGCCGCCTCCGTCATGTTGCCCTGATGCGTTTTCAGCGCCTCGATAATCATTTCATACTCAACGGCTTGCAGCTTCGCTTCAAGCCCGCAGCCGAACGTGGTGCCGGTCTCGGTCGAGGTCTGCAATGATGGCGGCAGGTTATAACCATGGATGACGCCGTCCTCCGAGAGGATCACCGAGCGCTCGATGACGTTCTCAAGCTCACGCACATTGCCGGGCCAGTGATAGGCCATCAGCATATTCAGCGCTGGCGTCGAGATGCGCTTGACGTCCTTGCCGGTCTCGTTGGCGTAGGCTGCCACGAAGTGATCGGCGAGGAGAATGATGTCGCTCGACCGCTCGCGGAGCGGCGGGATGGTGATCGGAAACACGTTCAGCCGATAGTACAGGTCCTCGCGGAACGTACCTTTTTCGACCATGTCGAGCAGGTTCCGGTTGGTGGCGGCAATGATCCGCAGATCCACCTTCACGGGCTTCATGCCGCCGACGCGCTCGAAGGTTTTTTCCTGTAGCACCCTCAAGAGCTTCGCCTGCATGGGAAGGCTCAACTCGCCCACCTCATCGAGAAAGATGGAGCCGCCGTCGGCCATCTCGAAGCGACCCTTGCGCATAGCGATGGCGCCCGTGAACGAGCCTTTCTCGTGACCGAACAACTCGCTCTCGACGATGTTCTCCGGCAGCGCGGCGCAGTTGAACTTGATGAAAGGGCCATCCGCGGTGGCGCTGTTATAGTGGATGGCGTTGGCGACAAGCTCCTTGCCGACGCCGCTTTCGCCGAGGATCAGGACGGTCGCCTTAGTGCCCGCCACCTTGTGGATCAACTCGTAGACCTCCCGCATCGGCTTGGAGTTGCCGATGATGTTGGAAGGCTTGAAACGCTGCTTCAACGCATCGTTCAGGCGGCGGTTTTCATTCTCAAGTCGAACCTTGTCGATGTTCTCCATGAGATAGAGCTCGACCGCGGGAGCGATCATGGACGCGATGGTGGAAAGCAGTTCTACATCCTGCTTCAGAAGCCGCCGGTTGTGGTAGACGCGCTCCGCGCTGATTGTGCCCAGAACCTTCTTCGCGTGAAGGATCGGCACGCAGAAGAACGACGCATTTTTGTTGGCCCCCTTGCCGCTGATGGTGTGGGGCAGCGAACTCGGATTGTCGCGAAGCCGTGGCACGATGATCGGCTTTCCGGCCTCGACTACCTTGCCGGTGATGCCCTCGCCAGGAGAATAGATGCCGCGCGCTTTCTGCTCGTCCGTCAATCCGAAGCTTTCGTGGATAAAAATGCGTTCGGCTTCGCGGTCGTAAAGCGTGACCATGCCGCGCGCGATCTTCAGGCGTTCCTGCATCACCTTCAGGATGATGGCCAGCATCGTCTGCAGGTCTTCGCTCTCGGTAATGATTTCGCTGATCTGGAATAAAATAGGAAGCACGTTCACACGGCATTCGCCGGTGAAGCAGTGGGTGAAGTCCTCGCCGATATCGTCCAGATCGATTGCGACTGCCTGGTCCATAGGTGTTCTCGATGCCCTTCAACACATAGCCTTCATTGCAACGTCGATGCCAGGAGTGCTGGACGCCACGCAGTCTGCGTCGGAGGCGCGCATCTTTCCGGGGGACGACGGGCGCCTGGGGCTTTCCCGGCATTGGAAAGCCCCAGGCAGGCGGCTTGCGAAACGTACAAAAGCGAACGAATTCTTTCCCTCCGTCCATCCATGTACGAAACGCCAAACGCCGGAGTATCCTGCCATAGCTGTATACGATTGGGAATAGGTTTGGCCCGGTGCTTGCAAGATTGGCGGCATGCACCATCGCCAGGAGGACCGCATGTCCGTTCCCGTCTCAGAAGCAAACGCCTTGTCCGCCTGCAAGATCTGCACAATCCGGCTTGAGGAACTCTGCTACCAGCGCGCCTGGTGGTTTCGCGCCTTCAGGGAGACGCTCGCCACCGGAATCCGGTTGTTCGCCGTTGTTTTGATGATTCGAACCGATGGGGGAAAGGCGCGGTCGAAGAAGTGTCGCGGCTGTCTGCGCTTCCGGAAAAATGCGCTGAAGCAGTGTTCACCTTTATTCAACTGGCTCGACGGCTATCTCAATCCTCTTTTTAACCGCGCCCGCGACTCGCTATTGACACCTGAAGAACTGGAGCAGGCCCGCGCGCTGGCCCGGTCGCGCGCCGACCCAAGCGTCGCCGAATCCGCTGCTGGCACGTCCCTTGCTATATCGATGCCGATACAGGAGTAAGCGGCATGAAACCTGAGGACATCCTGGCTCTGATGAATGAGCCGGCCTGCGCGCAAAACGCCAAGTCGAAATCCGGCTGCGCGAAGCCCCAGCCTGGGGCGACGCAAGGCGGCTGCTGCTTCGATGGCGCCCGCAACGCCCTGCTGCCAATCGCCGACGCCGCCCATATCGTCCACGGCCCGATCGGCTGCGCGGGCTCGTCCTGGGATAATCGCGGCACGCGCTCGAGCGGCGTCGATACCTATCGCATCGGAATGACGACCGATCTCAACGACATGGACGTCATCATGGGGCGCGGCGAGAAGCGCCTGTACCAGGCCATCCGGCAAGCGGCCGAAACGTACAAGCCAGCGGCTGTTTTCGTCTACAACACCTGCGTGCCGGCGCTCCACGGCGACGATATCGAAGCGGTCGCGAAGGTTGCGGCGGAGCGGCTCGGGCTGCCCGTCATTCCCGTCGATTGCGCAGGCTTCTACGGCAACAAGAACCTCGGCAATCGCCTTGCGGGCGATGTCATCTATAAGCGCGTGATCGGCACGCGCGAGCCGCCCCCAGCGCCCGCCTCGGCGGAAAGGCCCGGGATCAAGACCCACGACGTGAGCCTCATCGGCGAGTGGAATGTCGGCGGCGAATTCTGGAACGTCGCGCCGCTCTTCGACGAGTTGGGCTTGCGGATTCTGTGCACGTTTTCAGGAGATGCGCGATTCCGCGAGGTGCAGACCATGCACCGCTCGCAAGCCAATATGGTGGTCTGCTCCAAGGCCATGCTGCATGTCGCGCGCAAGCTCCGCGAGGACCACGGCGCCCCGTACTTTGAGGGCAGCTTCTACGGCATCGCCGACACCTCGCAGGCGTTTCGCGATTTCGCCGGCCTCCTGGGCGATCCCGATCTGAGTGCCCGCACCGAGGCGCTGATTGCGCGCGAGGAGGAAAAGGTAGCGGCGGCCATCCGCCCCTTGCGCGACCGTCTCGCTGGCAAGCGCGTGCTGGTTTTCGCGGGCGGCTACAAATCCTGGTCGCTGGTGTCGGCGATGCAGGACCTCGGTATGACGGTCGTCGCCACTGGCACCGAGAAGTCGACCGAGGAGGACAAGGCGCGCATCGTGGCGCTGATGGGGCCGGACGCCCGCATGATCTCGGACAACGATCAAACCGCGCTGATCAAAAGCTTCCACGACTGCGAGGCGGACATCCTCGTCGCCGGCGACCGCTACATCTATCCGGCGCTCAAATCGCGCATCCCCTTCCTCGACATCGACCATGTCCGTCGCATCGGCTACGCGGGCTATGACGGCATGATCGAGCTGGCCCGCAATGTGGACCGCGCCGTCCATTCGCCGGTGTGGGCGCAAGTTCGCGCCCGTCCCAGCGCATCGAAGCGCGCGGCGTAGAGAGGAACCATGGCCGAGATCGTCCTTCCCACCAAGCCGCTTTCCGTCAACCCGCTGAAGGCCACCCAGCCCATCGGCGCGTCGCTCGCCTTTCTGGGCCTCGCCGAGGCCATGCCGCTGGAGCACGGCGCGCGCGGCTGCACGTCCTTCAACAAGCTGTTCTTCATGCGCCATTTCAGGGAACCGATCGCGCTGCAGACCACGGCGATGGATCAGATGACGACCGTTCTCGGCGCGGACAGCAATGTGGTCGAGGCGCTCGCCACCATTTGCGACAAGGACAAGCCTTCTGTTATCGGGCTGATTACGACCGGCTTGTCGGAGACGCTCGGCGCGGACGTGCCCCGCACCATCGAGGCTTTCCGCGAAGAGTTTCCGCAGCATAACGGCGTGGCGGTCATTCCGGCGAGCGCCAGCGACACGCTGGGCTGCCTGGAGACGGGGTTCGCGGCGGCGCTAGAAGCAATTATCGATGCGCTCGTGCCCGCGTCGCCCTCCAAACTGCGGCGTCCGCGACAGGTGAATGTGCTGGCCTCCGCCATGCTCGCGCCCGGCGATGTCGAGGCGATCAAGGACTGGATCGCCGCTTTCGGCCTGACCGCCATCGTGCTTCCCGACATCGCGGACTCGCTCGACGGCCATCTGATCGAGGCGGGTTTTTCCACGCTCTCTTATGGCGGCACGCCGCCAGCGGATATCGCCCGGATGGGCGAGTCCGTCGCGACCCTCGTCATCGGGCGCTCTCTCGACAGGGCCGCCGATCTGCTCGAGGCGAAAACCGGCGTTCCGGATTATCGCTTTGCGAGCCTCATCGGCCTCGACGAATGCGACGCCTTCTCCAGAACCTTGACCTATATCGCAGGCACGCGCATCCCGCCCAGCATCGAGCGACAGCGCGCGCAGTTGCAGGACGCCATGGTCGATTGCCAGTTCCAGCTCGGCGGGGCGCGCGTCGGCATCGCCGCCGACCCGGACCTGCTCGCCGCCATCGCGCGCTTTTTCGTCTCCATGGGCGCGGACGTGGTCGCAGCCGTCGCATCCTCGCGGGCCGATCGTCTTGCCGAACTCCCCATCGACAGCGTTGTCATCGGCGATCTGGCGGATCTCGAGTGGCTGTCGCGCGAAAACGGCGCGGAACTGATTATCGCGAACTCACACGGCGCCGAAATCGCCAAGCGGCTGAAGACGGCGCTCTTTCGCGCGGGCTTCCCGATCTACGACAGTTATGGCGCACACATGCGGGCCTTTGTCGGCTACGCCGGAACGCGCCAGACCTTGTTCGAGATCGCGAACCTCCTCGCTGGGCAATACCAGGAACTTGCGCCTTACAGGTCGCGCTATTGGCAGGGGACCGAGCGCGACGCCGAAACCCGGAGGGACGCCGCATGCTGAGGATCGCCTTTGCGTCCAGCGATAAGAAGACCGTCAACCTCCACTTTGGCGGCGCGGAAAGCCTGATGCTCTACGACGTTTCGCCGGGGCACGCCGATCTTGTCGGCTTCGCCGAGTTTCCCAAAGCCGAAACGGTGGGCGAAACCGGCCGCGTCGGTTTGACGGGCACACTCCACGACAAGGTGATTCCGAAGCTCGACTACATTCAAGGCTGCGCTGCCGTCTATGCCGCCTCCATCGGCGCATCCTCGATTCGGCGGCTGATGGCGCTCGGCGTCCAGCCCATCATCGTCGATACCGGCCACGACATCCTCGACCTCTTGAACGAGGTGAGCCTCGCGCTCGCCCATGGCGGCCTCGCCTGGGTCGACCGCGCCAAGGCCAAAGCCGCAGCCCTGCCTCAGCGCAGCCTCGCCGAAGGCCTGGCCGAAAGCCACCGCCTCATCGCCTCAATCGACGAACTGGAGTAAAGAGAATGGACTTGGCGTCACTAGACATGGATCTCCCTCAGGACCCGAACTCCATGACAGCCGAAGAGCGGCTGCGCATGATCCAGCACGTCATCGCCCAAGTGCGTCCCGTTGTGCTCGCCGACGGCGGCGATATCGAACTGGTCGCAGTTGAAGGCCACCGCGTGAAGGTGCGCTTGAGCGGCTGTTGCACGACCTGCTCCATGGCGGCGCATACGCTCGGCGGAATTCGCCGCCTCCTCCTGAAAGTCCTCGATGTGCCTGTCATGGTCGTTCCGGCGGACTAGGCTTGGCCTTCCTACCGGAAGACGTGGTGCAACCGCATATCAAGGAACGGCGGCTTATCCGTGTGCTCGACGATTGGTGTGCCCCCTTCCCGGGCTATCACCTGTATCACCCGAGCCGCCGGCAGCACATGCCTGCCTTTGCCTTACAGGTCGACGCACTCCGATACCGAGCCTGAATTCTTTTTACGCTATTCGGTTCCCCTCGGACTTTGCCAGGGCCAGCCGCCAAGTCTCGATCGCGTCGTAGTCGGGCCTTACGAACTTGGTCAAGGGGTTGGCAAATCCGTTCCACGCCTCGGTCAACGATGGCGAGACCGACGTGACAATCGGCCTATCGGCTGCGATGGCGGCATAAAATGCACCGGCAAGGCCGCCGCCTGAAGCCTCCATCTTGCCGAATTTGCTGATGATCACAAAGTCGCACCCCTGTTCGATCGCTGTTTCCACGGAGAGGCAGGCGGCTGCAAGGCTTGCGAGGTCCAGCGAACACGATATTGAACCGGAGCCCAGATCTTGTTTCAGCGGATAGCGCGCGCCGGATTTCAGGTCGCGCAGCAGCACCGTTTCGCGGGCGTTCTCAACTGTGAACTCCTCAACAACGCCTGCAATCCGCAAGCCGCGGGCGCGCCAGGATACGGCAAGATGTGAGAGAAGCGCCTGGGTCAGGTTGCGGGCCGCTCCTTGCACCGCAACAATGCGCGGCAAGCCCGTAAGTGACTCTGTCGTCATTTCAGCTTCGCAGGAAAAACGGGACCATTCATTCCGGGACGCTGCGGACATAGCCCGCCTTTTGCGCCTTCTCTTTTCACAACAGCGACCGCGCTCACGGCACGCCTGCCGATATAAGCTATATCCAGCAAAATAAAGACCTTGGCGCCCTTGTCCACGAATTCCGCTGTTGATGGCAGGACTGCGATGCGAGATCGTCTGTGGCTACGGCGATGCCCGCAAGGCAAAGCGCGGTTCATAACCCCCGCGCTCATGACGTCCGCGCTTAGGGTTTTGCCCTACTGCACGGCTTTGAACCGGTTGATGAGCCACCGTCCTGCCGGTCCGGGCGGAGTATCGGTGCGATATGTGGCGTACATCGGCATGACGAACCCGTCCATGTCGGCGTCCTGGAGCTTTATCTCGACAAGCGAGCCGTCCACCAGATCGCGCTCCACCATGGCGAAGGGCATGCCGCCCCATCCCAATCCTTCCCGCAAGAAAGCGTGTTTGGCGCCGAGATCGGCGAGCCGCCAGTTCCGAGGCGACATGACCTTAAATTCCTGACCCGCCGAAAGATCCGTGCGATCGGTGAGAACGAGTTGCACATGCTCGGCGAGCGTACATTGAGGGATGGGGCGTTTGTAAGAAGCGAGAGGATGGACGGGCGAAGTCACAAAGACCATCTTCACGCCCAAGAGCCGCTCGCGGACAAGCTCGGGCCTTTCAAGCGTCAGCGATCCCATCACGCCCAATCCACATTGCCGTGTGAGGACAGCCTTGGCGACGCCGCCGAGGGCCTCCACGTACAGCCGCAGTGGAGTAGCCGGAAACGCTTCGCCGAAGGCGGCCGCGGCCTTTGTCAGCGCGCTCATCGGAAACATGACGTCGACGACCACGGACAATTCCGGCTCAAGACCCGAGGCCATGCCCTTTGCGCGCGCCTTCAGGCCATCCGTCACATGAACGACGGCGCGGGCATCGCCAAGCAGGATGCGGCCCTGTTCGGTCAGCTCCGGATAGCGGCCGGAGCGCTCGAACAAAGGCACGCCGAGCTGGGCTTCGAGGTTGACGATGGTCTGGCTGACGACGGATTGAGCGCGGCCAAGGCGCCGGCCGGCCGCCGAGAAGCTGCCTTCCTCGGCCGCAGCGATGAAGGTTCTCAATTGATCGAGCGAAAGCCCATCCAGCACGGCGTCTCCCCCTCAACCTATCGGTCCGATCGATAGATAATATCGAAACATATAGGCTATCTGAGGGGTTTTGTCTCCTTTATATGCGGCAGAAGGCTTCCGGCGTCACTTCGGCTCCCGGCCGCCCATTTCGGAAGGAGTCCAAGTCATGAAGCTTTTGCACGTTGATTCAAGTATTTTGGGTCCTCATTCGGTTTCGCGGATGTTGTCAGCGGAGATTGTCGATCAGCAGAAAAGACTTCATCCTGGCGTTCAGGTCATCTATCGCGATCTCGCGGCCGAGCCTTTGATGCATCTCTCTCCCGCCCACATCGCAGCCTTTCATGGCGCGCCGCCGACGGATAGCGCAGTTCAAGCCGATATCGCCAATGGTGGAAAGGTTCTCGATGAACTCTTTGCGGCATCCATCCTCGTGATCGGGGCGCCGATGTATAACTTTGCGATATCGAGCCAGCTCAAAGCCTGGGTCGACCGGCTGGTGGTAGCAGGGCGGACCTTTCGCTACACGGGAGAGGGGGTTCCGCAAGGCCTTCTGCCGAAGGGTAAAAAAGCGATCATTGCGTCCTCACGCGGCGGCTCCTATGGCAAGGACTCGCCGGGCGCCTTTCTCGATCATCAAGAAAGCTATCTGAAGGCGACGCTTGGATTCATCGGCGTGACGGATGTAACCATCATCCGCGCCGAGAATGTCGGCAAGGGAGCCGATGCGCGGAACGCCGCCCTGGCCGAGGCGCGCCGTGAAATCTCCGTACTTGCTGCCTGACGTAACACCAAAACAATTCAACAAAGGAAAGCATTCACGATGAAAGCCCATACCCGTCTTTTTACTGCGGCTCTTTTGTCCGTGTTGGCGCTGTCGTCCGCCGCCTTCGCCCAGGCAGCGGCGAATAACGCCCCGGCAAGCGTTCAAGAAGGGGCTTACACGGTCGAGCCGAATCATACGCGCGTGCTTTTCGCGGTCTCCCATATGGGTTTCACGACCTGGTATGGGGAGTTCACGAACGTCTCCGGCACGTTGAATCTCTCGCCGAAGTCGGTTGCGAACAGCACGTTCGAGATTCACATTCCGACAAATACCGTCTCCACCAGCAACGCGAAACTGGACGGCGAGTTGAAGGATGCTCAATGGCTCGACGCTGCAAAGTTTCCTGAGATCGTTTTCAAGGCGAAGCAGATCGAACGCACGGGCGATAAAACGGCCAAGGTCACAGGCGAACTGACTTTGCACGGGGTGACCAAGCCCGTGACGCTTGACGTGACGTTCAATGGCGCCGGCACAAACCCACTCGACAAGAAATACACCGTTGGTTTTGAGGCCAGCGGCGCAATCAAACGGAGCGACTTCGGCGTGAAGACCTATGTCCCGCTGATTGGCGATGACGTTAAGATCATCATCAGCGCCGGCTTTGAACGAAGCTGAGCGAAGCGGGGCAAACCTCGCTAACTTAGCCACTGGATGGCGTTATCCCGGAAAGGCGAAGCCTTGTCCGGGATCGTAACAAACTGAAACGCCTGCTTTTTTGCGATCCCGGCTCGGCGCTTCGCAAGGCCTGGATGACGGCTGCGGCGGGCGAACCCGTTGGGTTGTCCGGCGACGCCTGCTAGGCCACATCCGTGTCCGGGCGATCATCGCCCGGCGAGTGCTCAGTATGCCATCGGCCCTTGCTATCCTCAAACTCGATGTCTTCTGATTGGCCCGGCACCTTTTGTTCGGCTGCAGCACGCTGAGCGGCGGCTTCGGCGGCGGCTTTGGTGGCAAAAGTCTCCGAGTATGTGCCCTGGAACCGGTAGGCCCAGCCCCCATCATGTTCGACGATTTCGTAATGCGCTTTGCCCATGAACGCCTCGCTTTCGGTTTATGGCTGCGACCAGCCGTCATGCTCTCACTTGGTGATCGCACGGCAATTCAACATGCTCGGGCGTAGCTGCGCGAACATCGTCTTCCGCCCAAGCCAGCGGCGCTATGAACTTACCTCCCGAGGTTGCGCGACAGCACCATATTTAACCTTGGTCTCTTGGAGAGGGGGGCTATGATCCGGCCATGATCGAGATTACGGACAGGATCGCGCTTAACGAGGCTGAGATTGTCGTGACCTTTATCCGCGCGAGCGGCCCCGGCGGGCAGAACGTGAACAAGGTTTCGAGCGCTGCTCAATTGCGCTTCGATGTGCGCCGCTCGCCGAGCCTGCCGGACGCGGTGCGCCTGCGCCTGGAGCACATCGCCGGCGCGCGGCTGACGAAGGACGGCGAGATCGTACTCACGGCCGGAAACTTTCGCACGCAGGAGGCCAATCGCAGGGATGCCATCGACCGGCTCGTCCGCATGATCAGGCAAGCGGCCATCGAGCGTCCCTTTCGCGTGCCGACGCGGCCAACGCTTGGCTCGAAACAGCGGCGGCTGACCGGTAAGACCAAGCGCGGCGAGGTAAAGCGCCAGCGGCGGGCGCCGGGACCTATCGGCGATTAGGGTATCGTGAGGAGAGATGTTTCCTGACCCTGATGGCGTCAAAAGGCAGTGGGCATGAAGATCGCAACCTACAATGTCAATGGCATCAATGGCCGGTTGCCCGTGCTTCTTCGCTGGCTGGCGGAGGCGAAGCCGGATGTTGTCTGTCTCCAGGAACTGAAGGCGCCCCAGGTGAAATTCCCGGAGGCTGCGATCCGGGGCGCGGGCTATGGCGCGATCTGGCACGGACAGAAAAGCTGGAATGGCGTCGCCATACTTGCGCGCGGCAAGGATCCCATCGAAACCAGGCGCGGACTGCCGGGCGATCCCGACGACAGTCAAAGCCGCTACATCGAAGCGGCTGTCGATGGCTTCCTGATCGGCTGCCTTTATGTGCCAAACGGAAATCCGGCGCCCGGCCCCAAGTTCGACTACAAACTGCGCTGGTTCGAACGGCTGACGTCCTACGCTTCCGAATTGATCGCGCTCGACGCGCCAGTCATCCTTGCCGGTGACTACAACGTCATGCCAACAGAGCTCGACGTCTATAAGCCGGAACGATGGCTTGATGATGCGCTGTTTCGCCCCGAGGTGCGGAGCGCCTTTCATGGCCTGATCGCGCAAGGCTGGACCGATGCCCTGCGCACGCTGCATCCCAATGAGCCGATCTACACCTTCTGGGATTATTTCCGGAACGCATGGGGCAGGAATGCCGGCCTTCGCATCGACCATCTCCTCCTCAATCCCGTGATGGCCGATCGCTTGATGGCCGCGAATGTCGATCGCTACGTCCGGGGTTGGGACAAGGCGAGCGATCACGCGCCGGTTTGGATAGAAATCGCCGAAAGTGATGGAAAAAGGCAACGTACTCGGCCAAACCGGAAACCGGCTTCGACTTATACCGACCGCCGGAGCACTTGACATCAGCCCAGGCGTGTCATCCTGTGATAGTTTACGGCCGGTTAAAATTGGTTTTGTTTTGCAAAAATGCATATAAGTAACTTTATAAGTAGTTATCCGTGCTTCGAAGGGACTGCGATGGGCAAAAGCGTCATGATTTATAACGGTTCGTATTAGTCGGTCTGCACCGGGCAAAGGAGTGCTGCCCATATGCGTCAGCCTAAGGCTCTCGCGCCTGCCTCTCCAATGCTGGGCTTTATCCATCCCGCTTTAGACGTTACGCTGCCTTCATGGGAATCATTCGTCGCGGCGGGTTATGGCAACGCTGATCATCACCGAAAAAACCAGCCAGGCTAAGGATTTGGCGGCGGCGCTCGGCAGCCGTTACGGGACGATTCTGCCCGCCGAAGGCCATCTGTTGCGTCTCGCCGAGCCCGATGAGATCGATCCCGCCTGGAAACGCTGGTCCTGCGCGCTGCTCAAGCCGGATGGCCTCTACCCTACCCGGCCCGCCACCGGCGGCAACAAGTCCGCCAAGCTCGCGGCCATCGCGGCGGCGCTTAAGTCCTGCGAGATGGTGATCATCGCCACTGACTGCGACCGCGAGGGCCAGCTGATCGGCCAGGAAATCCTGGAACATTTGCGTTACCGGGGCAGCGTGCAGCGCGCGCTCTTCACTGCGCAAGACCCCAAAACGCTGCGCCAGGCGTTTGCCACCCTGAAGCCCAACCATGAGATGCGCCCCCTCTACGAGGCGGCGGTCGCGCGTCAGCAGGCCGATCAGATCTTCAACCTGTCGCTGACGCGCACCGCGACGAAGACGCTTTTGGCGCCAGGCGCGCGCGGCGTCATCGGCATCGGGCGAGTGAAGACGCCCACGCTTGGCATCGTCTGCCTGCGCGAGTTGGAGATCCGCAATTTCCGGCCCGAGGACTATTTCGAGGTCGTGGTCGAGGCGCATGTGGCGGGCGGCAGTTTCGCCATGCGCCATGCTCCGCCTGCGAAGCAGCGCATCAAGGACCGCGCCCGCGCCGAGGCAATCGCCCGCGCGGCTGATGGCTTTAGTGGTCCGCTGGGCGTCAAGGTCGAGCATTGCCGGCAGGGGCCGCCGAAGCTGTTCGACCTGCCGTCGCTGCAGAAGACCTGCGGCCAGCGCTGGGGCTGGACGGCTGACAAGACGCTCGCCATCGCCCAGGAACTCTACGACGGCGACGGCAAGAAGCTGATCACCTATCCGCGCGCCGAGGCCCGCTATCTGAGCGAGAACCAGATCGCGGACGTGCCGGCCATTACCGCCGCGCTGACTAGGCTTCGCGGCTTCGCCCATCTTAATTTATCCAAGCCGGTGATCCGCAAAGGCAAATCCGGCCATTTTTGCGACCGTGCGCTTCAGGGCGTCTCGCATCATGCCGTGGTCCCGAACGTCAATGTCCTCGACGAGGATCTGGAGAAGCGGCTGGCGCGGCTCAGCGACGACGAGAAGCGGCTATTCGCCATCATTTGCCGATCCTACCTCGCCGCGGTGATGCCGGACTATGAATACCGCCAGACGGCCGTCACCCTCTGCGTGCCTGCGCCGCCCGGAGACGCCGAATTCCGGGCGGTAGGGCGCATTCCGCTCGTCCAGGGCTGGAAGGCGGTCTACAGCGCCAACGAGCCGGACGCCGCCGCCGATGAAACCGAGCAAACCCTGCCGCCGCTGACCGATGGCGAAATGGCCCGGCTCACTGAACCCCGCGTCGACGCCAAACGCACGCAGGCCCCGCCGCGCTACAATGAAGGCACGCTGATCGACGCCATGCAGAACGCCTGGCGCTTCGTGGAAAACAAGGCGGTGCGCGAGCGGCTGAAAGAGGCCAAGGGCATCGGCACTCCGGCGACGCGCGCCGAGATCATCAAAGGCCTGAAGAGGCAGAACCTGCTCGCGGCTGACGGCAAATGGGTACTACCGACTAGCGCCGGCCTGCAAGTGTTCGAAGTGTTGCGCGACGCGGCGCCTGCGCTCGTCGACCCGGGGACAACCGCCGAATGGGAGATGCAGCTCGACGCCGTGGTGACCGGCAATGCTGACCATCGCCAAGTAATCGACGCCATCGCCGTCGAGGCGGAAAAGCTGATCGGTGTGCTGCAGCAGCGCGAGCGCGGCGCAGTCGACCTCACGGCCGCGCCTGCCAAGCCGGAGCCACGAAAGCGGCGTTCGCGCGGGGCCGCTGCGGCAAAGGACGAGACCGCAGTGGCGAAACCCTCCCGCCGGAAGGCGGCTTCGGCCAAACCCAAACGGCCCCGCAGGAGCAAGGCTGGCCAGGCGGAAAGCGCTCCGGAAACTTCCGCTGCGTCACGCGCCGCTCCGACCGCCCGCATGGTCGCTTATGCGGAGAAGCTTGCCAAGGCGAAGAAGCTGCCGCTGCCTCCCGGCTACGCGCAGGATTTCCAAGCTTGCCGCCGTTTCCTCGACCAGCACGGCTGACGCCAACGACCGCCGGTCCGGCGCGTGGCGAAAGCTCGACTTTTGCGCTATTCTTTTCGCGGGAAGCCGATCTCGTTTTCGGGAATTGAGGATGGCCAGGGCGCGGACAAGCCTGACACACCCGCTTCAGATCGCGGAAGTGCGTGTAAGCCCGTCGCATGGGCGGATCGGGATCACATTCTGTCCCGGCAAGCACGACCGCGCCGCGAGCACGGGCGCTTGGGCGCGCGATCTCTCCGTGGATCTCGACGTCATCGCCGCATGGGGCGCGCGTCTCGTGCTGACGCTCAACGAGCCGGCCGAACTCGTGGCGCTCAAGGTGCCTCATCTTGGCGAGGAAATCCGAAGCCGGGGCATCGTTTGGCGGCATCTGCCCATCAGGGACTACTCGGTTCCGAACGAGGCCTTCGAAAAGCAGTGGGAAACGGATGGCCGGGACATCCGCGCGCTGTTGCGCGGCGGCGGCGATGTGCTCGTGCATTGCAAGGGGGGGCTCGGCAGAGCCGGCATGATCGCCGCACGGCTTCTGGTCGAATTGGGCATGACACCCCAGGGGGCGATCAGGGAAGTCCGCCGTGTGCGCCAAGGCGCGATCGAGACGCTGGGGCAGCTGGCGGTGGTCAGACGGACCAAGGCCATTGACGCCGATGCCATCGACACAGCGGCCATGCAGCGTGTTGGCCGGCAGTTGGGCAGCAATCCGGGTGGCGTCTACCAGGACAGGCACGGGCGCCGGTTCTACGTGAAATCGCTGGAATTGCCCGCGCATGCGAAGAACGAACTCATCGCGGCGAAGCTCTACCAGCTGGCCGGGGCGCCGACGCTGACTTATGTGAGCGCGAAGGAGCCAAACCAGATCGCGACCGAGTGGGTCGAACTCGACAAGAGGCATATTTCGCATCTGAGCGACAGCGAGCGCAAAGAGGCGCAGGCGTGGCTCGGCGTGCACGCCTGGACAGCCAACTGGGATGCAGCCGGATTTAATGGCGACAATCAGGGCATCGTCAACGGGTTGGTCACGACGCTCGACGTCGGAGGGGCGCTCGAGTTTCGGGCGCAGGGGGACCCAAAGGGCAAAGCGTTCGGCGCGTGCGTCGGCGAACTCGACACCCTGCGCAGTGACGCGGACAACCCTTACGCGGTCCGGCTTTTCGGAGACATGAGCCCGGCCCAGATCAATGAGGCCATCGCCGTGGTGACGCGGATCCCGGACGCCTCGATTCGCAGCGTCATCGACGAGACTGGCGGCGGCACTGCGCTAATCGAGAAGATGATCGCACGCAAAGCCGATATGGCAAAGCGCATCACCTGAGCAAACTGCGGGATGGTGATCCAGGATCGCCTGCTGGATCAACGCTACCCGCGCGGAGCTGCCGTTCGGCGTGCGTGCGGCCCGGGCCACGCCGATCTCAGCGTCAACTCGGGGTTACGGTTCGGCACACTGCCACTGTGGCTTCTATCAGCTCATAAGGCGATGAAGGCTTGCTCAAGACTTTGGCTGCGGGCCATTCCTCCTCAAGCGCCGATGTATCCAGCATTCCTGTGACGAAAACGATGCCCTTGCCTTGTTCCGCGAGTATTCTTGCGATCGGAAATACGTCACCACCCTTGAGTGTTACATCAAGCACGCCGCCATCAAGCCGTTCAGACCGCGCAAGGAATACTGCGCTCTGGACGCTTACGGCTGGCCCTACGATTTCGGCGCCGGCTTCGCTAAGCGCGTCTGCAATGTCGAGCACAAGCAAAGCATTGTCCTCGGCGACGAGGATGCGGCAGCCGTCTAACGGCTTGTAATTCATGCTTCCTCCCACACCCCCGATCCATTCTTGCCTGCTTATTTAAAGCGAGGGTGATGGTCGTGGCTCCTGCCTTGCCATTAGGCTAGAATTTGCGGGCACGCAATAAAATTAGCGCTTTCACAAGGATGTGTACTGAGCCGGAAACTTTGCGTGCGGCCAAGTGAATGCGAAGAGGCCGCAGCGTACCTCAGGGCTCGCCTATGCGCTCGGCGAGAAGCACAATGGCCTTGCGATACAACAAGGCTTGGTTCCAACTGCGCATGACCTCGAAATTGGCGGACCCTTCACGAAAGGGGGCGTCCTTCCGCCAGCCGTTCGCCTTGAGGAAGTTGGCCGTCGAGGCGAGGACATCCGGCGCGCTCTTCCGCAAATTCACATGCCCGTCCTTGTCGTAATCGACGCCGTACTTGAGATAGGAACTGGGCAGGAACTGAGTTTGTCCCATCTCGCCAGCGTTGCCGCCGATCATGTCGCGCAAGGAAAGATCGCCGCGCTGCAGGATCTGCAAGGCGGCAAGAAGCTCGCTCTGAAACAGGTCTGTGCGCCGGCAATCGTGAGCCAGCGTGGCGAGTGTGCGGATGACCGGCAAGGCGCCGAGGTCCGCCGTCCCGTAGTTGGTCTCAAGGCCCCAAATCGCCACGATCACAGGGCCAGGCACCCCGAATTCCCGCTCAATTCGCGCGAGCAGAGCGGCATTCTTGCGTAACAGCTTGCGGCCGCGCTCGGTGCGCCGAGGGGTCACCGCAACCGCAGCATAGTGCTCGAAACTTTGGCTGAACTCGCCCTGCTGGCGGCGGTCCGATGCTAGCACGGCATGATCCGCAGACACTCCCGCGAACGCCTGTTCGACAACCGCGGTGGAAACGCCAGCGGCCACTGCCTCCTGGGATACCTCTTTGATGAAGGAGCGAAAATCTCCGCCGCACTGCGCCGCCTGGACGGCCGCCGGAAGAAGGAGAGAAAGACAGAATGCAGCGATGCGACGTCTCAAAGTCCAGTCCCTTTCCCGAAACACGGCATCTTTCTCGAACCTGTGGACCATCATCGCGCTTATGTCTGCCTTGGCGGTCATTATATAAAAAAGCGCCTTGCCCAGAGGTTAATCGCACCAAGTCACTGATATTACGTAGGAAAAATCGTAAGACATCCTGCCGCCCCGGCTTGGAAAGGCGTGGCGCTTGTTAACACATTATATTTAACCGGCTTTATCGCGTCCCATTTCGGGAATAAATACACTCGGTTAACTCTATTTGAGGCAGCAAGAAAGTATATATATTTCAGTTACTTACGGGTGATTTTCTATGCCCGGCCGATCGAGTTGCCCCAATTTTTACACATTTCGCCCGCTGTTTTGGACCGGAAATAAATCCGCTGCGCGGGAAATAAACCATAATGGGTTAACGGCGCGCCACAAAGGCGCGGACGGCCAGTGAAACGATCCGATACTTGGCTTCATCCTTCGACAAGCCGGGATGAGGCCGAGGGTTGACTCCCTCACGGTGAGCTTGTCGAACCTTTTTCAGCCTCCTGTTAGCACAGATCCAAGCCCCCGGATAGAAAGGAGCCACGATGGCGATGTCTCAGCGGCGATCACTATCATGCTGCTAATCTTCGATTGTGACGGCGTTGTCGTCAACTCCATGGATTTGCACACGGAAGTAGAAGCGCAAGCCTTCCAGTCCATCGGCATTAGCATCTCGCCGAAAGAACTTGCGCTGCGCTTTGCGGGCGTTGGCGAAGCGGAGGTCTATCGCATCCTCTCGGAGGAAACCGGACGCGCCATTTCGCCCGATATCGCCGCCCGGATCGAGCGGCGCAAAAAGGAGGTTTTTCGTCAACGCCTCAAGCCAGTCGCCGGAATCCACGGAGCCCTGGCGGCGACAGGAAACACGCCGCGATGCATCGCCTCCGGCGCCGGCATCGATTTGTTGCATGATCTGCTCGGGGTTGCGGGGCTCTACGACCTGTTCGCTCCTCACATCTACTCCGTCGATATGGTCCGGCGAGGAAAGCCTTTTCCCGATCTCTTCCTGCATGCCGCAAACGAGATGGGACATGCTCCTGAGAACTGCCTTGTGATCGAGGACGGCATTGCTGGTGTGCAAGCCGGGTGCGCCGCCGGCATGCGCGTGCTTGGCTTTACCGGCGGAAGCCACTGCGACCCGGAGCATAGAGATCGCCTCAAGGCTGCCGGAGCCGACCTTGTATTCTCGGATATGCGCGAACTGCCGCCGCTTATCGAAGCATCGCCCGCCTTTCGGGATCGGTTGCGACAATGATCTGAAACGAAGCCGCGCTTGCGCTAAATCCGGGATCGCAAAAGGCGCTTCGGTTCGTAACGGCCCACGGATATGCGCAAAGGCGCATTCCGGGGCGACGATCAGGGGCGCATCCGCGTCCGCTTAAAGGCAAGATGCCCTACGACTGGTGCGCTTACCCCAGCTGCAATCGTTCTATTTTCTTGTGACTTCGTCGAGCTTTGCCGGCTGAACCACTGGTTTGTTCTCGGCATACGATGGCGCCTGCTTCTTCATGGCCAGTAGAACCATCGATTTGCCGGCCTTCCACTGGTAGCCAAAGCTGAAACGAAGCGGATGAGGATGACGCGCGGCATAAAGGCCATGCAAGTCCGACTGGTAATTGCGGGCAAATAGGGATATCGGCCTCACATAATTGCCGAAGGGCGCGAGATCCCATCCGCTCTGGTCAAATTGCTTGAGCCGGACGCCGGTGTCATCCTGGACGATCGTTGCGCTATGATCGAGGAGGAAATTCCGGACGCGGGAGAACTCATCGCCGTGGAGGAGATAGGAAGCGCTCTTGATGAGACTGTCACCAGCGCCCAGTTGCTCGCAGAATTTCAGGAAGCCGCTGTGCTCCGTCCCGTTATTTGAAAGATCCGTCCTGAAATAATAGAGCGTCTGCTGCTGCTTATCATTCCCCGTGAAGGTAATTTTGACGCCAACCGAGTCATCCTTCGCCTGCCCTTGAGACGCGGAGTCAGCGGGGTGCAGCGTCCCATCCGCATCGACGTTGACGAAACTTACACTTTCAATGGTCTTGCCGGAGCGCGCCAGAAAAACAAAAAGAACAGGGAGCGTGCCCGTCAGCCGCCTGCCATAGAGGTCCCTCTTCATTGCCTTGGTAATGAAGAAACTGTAGGACATTACGCTATTAAGAGAACCGCGAAGCGCGGAAAGCTCCTGCGGGATGGATGATCTTGGCAACTTTGACACGTCCGGAACATCGCCTGGAAGCTCAAGACCGGCCATGACATAGGTTTCCGATTTCGGAAAAAGCGCGTTGGCATACAGAAAATCCGGCCCGCTGAACATGTAAAAAAGTGTCGGGTGCGTTTTTTTCAGATTTTCCGCGGACCAATCCCTGACCCTTGAAAGCTGGGTCGCATCGAGGCCCGTCCACGCCCTGTTGAAGAACTGGGAATGCCGGACGTATGACTTCTCTTTCGTCAGCGGCTGCAAGGGACTGCCGGGGGCGACTTCCATGCCTGCAAGGAAGCGGGCGCTGTCATTCAGCGCCGCATCGCCGGCAAAGGCTGGCCCAGCAACGAAAATAAGGGCGAGAACGAGTAATGCAGATCTGCACCAGGTGCGAAGGGTGCTCATGCCAGTGGTTCCAAATGCCGATAAACAGCCGGGGTGAGAGCTTAAGGAGGACAGTGCTGGAAATTGCCAGCGATGAGTGAAGATTGTGTCAACGAACCAGCGGCTCCGCATGTATTGCAGTTAGCAATCGAGCAAAATGCGCGTCAAAAATAGAGCCAATGTCCGGAGTCGATCCGTACAGCCCATCGATTGCAGAGTTTAACTGCTAGTGATTCGGCGGCGCCTAATGGGCGCCGTTGTGATTCGCCCGGCGAATGCAACAAGAATTATTGAGCCGGTTCCCCTTTTTTCTTTTTCGGCTTGCACATATCCGCGGTTTCACATGTGCAACGCTGGCCTTCGTGATGGCACGGCAGAGCGGCCGGAGGACAGGTCCATTTTTTCTGACCTTCGTCGCTGCTGCATTGGCCTCCGCAAGGGCCGTAACCGAGTTCGCAATATGGGAGTTCCTGTACGAGGACCGCAGACGGTTTGGGCGCGAGTTTGCCTTTGGGGCCAGAGACCGCGGTCGGCGCGAAAAACAGCCGATCTTGCGAATAGAGCCGCGTTGCGGTCGCGAATAGAACAAACAAGATCAAACAAAATCGTAGCACATAGTCCTCCCATTTCCGATCGATGTCCGCCTCAGCGTCAGGTGATAGACCTGCCTCTTAACCGGTCTGCCTCCGCGCCCTTAACTCGCCGCCGGAATCGAACAGGCCTACCCGGTTGCAGCGGTGAGAATTCGCCTGAGCCGCCACATAAATCCTTTCAACGGCGAACTCTCCAATTCTTAGCATGGGTCGCCGCAGTTCCGCCGTGCAAAACCAGTCGAACTCGCCATGGCATGCGCTAATGGCGATGATGACCGCCCTCCGCCTTCTGCGCAATCTTCTCTTCCCATTGAAATCGGGCAAGTCATCACGGGTCTTGGGCCTATCTCCATTTGCGCGACGCCGGAAGGCGTCGTCGGGAGGCACAATCGGGAAAACGATTTCGGCGATGGTGAAATTCCTGAGTTGGCTGGCGCTCTCAGGATAAGGAGGCGACGACCGCATCAGCCCCGGCTTCGGCGTTGAACTTCGGCGAAGGGGACCGTTTCCAAGGTCGCGCGGATGAAGCGGGGACACGGCGCAATTCGGCGCGGGCGACGCGAACTTCATCGACGCGCGCCAGCGCAGGACCTCGCTGGCGAAGCTGGAACGTCGTAATGGACACGGATGGCGGACGCCGCTCGCTTCGTTTTTTGTCATCCCGGCAATCGAAGCGCGAGCCGGGATCGTAAAAAAAACTTGCGTGTCGATGTCTTACGATCCCGGATAGGTGCTTGCGCCTTTCCGGGATGACGACGGCCGCGCTTAAGGATGCGAGGCCAGATGGACCTCTTGTTGCCGCGCAGGCCGGGCGGTCCCTCGAGCCGCCATCGGCAGGAAGTGCTCGCAGGAACCGTCCTCTTTGCGCGGATCGTCGATGAACTCGGATTGCTTCGCGCTGCTTCTGAGCGCCGTGAACCGATAGCAGCACCGGGCGCTTGGGCAAGATGCCGATTTGCAGAGGGTGACTTCCATCACTTTCCGTCCTTACTGTTACTCCTGGCCCCTTTGAT
This sequence comes from uncultured Alphaproteobacteria bacterium, assembly GCA_963764115.1. GTDB lineage: Bacteria > Pseudomonadota > Alphaproteobacteria > Rhizobiales > Rhodomicrobiaceae > Rhodomicrobium. The sequence goes on along the minus strand of CAVXRT010000027.1, from coordinate 129,475 downwards.
CGCACACTTTCCCTGCACAGAGATGACATCGGTTGCTACAAACTGGATAAAAACTCCCGAGGCGCAGGCGAAAGAAGCCTGGAGGCGGTGCTTTTCGCAAGCGATCACAGGCTCGAAACACCAATGCCGGCCAGGGCGCCGCGCCACTTCACCCTTTCCAGTAGGGGTTAGGATCGTGTAAATCGCGGCATGGGTGATTTAAATGCGGCGCGGGAAGTCTTACGGAAAACCTTCGGGTTCCCAGATTTCCGGGCGGGCCAGGATGATGTTGTCAGCGCGATCCTCGATGGGAGAGATGTGCTCGCTGTGATGCCGACGGGCGGGGGCAAATCGCTCTGCTATCAATTGCCAGCGCTGCTGAGAGACGGACTGACCATTGTCGTCTCACCGTTGATTGCGCTGATGCGCAATCAGGTTGCGCAGCTGCAAGCCTTTGGGATCGCGGCAGGCGCTCTCAATTCTTCGAACAGCCGCGACGAAGCGGCTGCGATTCTCGACGCCATTTCAGATCGCCGCTTGCGCCTTCTCTATGTCGCGCCGGAGAGACTGGCGCTCAGCGACACGAAGGCGATGCTTAAGCGGGCGGGCGTCAGTCTCTTCGCCATCGATGAAGCTCATTGCGTTTCTCAGTGGGGGCATGATTTCCGCCCCGATTACCTCGCGCTGGGAGAGGTCGCCGCCTTCCTCCCAGGCGTACAAATTCTGGCGCTTACCGCGACGGCCGACACCGCCACGCGCGAAGATATTCTGAGCCGTCTCTTCGTCCGCGCGCCGGCGGTCTTCGTCCATGGCTTTGACAGGCCGAACCTGCGCCTTGCCATGCGCGCGAAGAGCGACGGCCGCCGCCAGCTGGTGGACTTTATCGCCGGCCACAAAGGCGAAAGCGGCATCATTTATTGCAGCGCACGCAGGCAGACCGAGGACCTCGCCGCGTTTCTTGGCGAGAAGGGCATTGCGGCGCTCGCTTACCACGCCGGAATGGAGAGCGTGGCGCGCTCGCACAATCAAGACCGGTTCCTGCAGGAGGACGGCCTTGTCATGGTGGCGACGGTCGCATTCGGAATGGGCATCGATAAGCCGGATGTCCGCTTCGTCGCCCACGCCAATCTGCCGAAATCCATCGAGGCCTATTATCAGGAAATCGGACGCGCGGGACGCGACGGCTTGCCCGCTTCGACGCTGACGCTCTACGGGCTCGACGATATGCGGTTGCGCCGCCAGCAGATCGAGGAAAGCGAGGCGCCGGACGAACAAAAGCGCGTCGAGCGCCGGAGGCTCGATGCTCTCATCGCGCTCTGCGAAGCCCCGCGTTGCCGGCGGCAGACGCTGCTTGCCTATTTTGGCGAGAGCGCGGCGCCATGCGGCAACTGCGATCTGTGCGTGGAGGGCGTCGAACTTGTGGACGGAACCATTTTCGCGCAGAAAGCATTGTCCGCCATCGTCCGCACAGGCGAGAGGTTCGGCGCCGAGCATCTGATCGCTTTACTACGCGGCCAGCTGACGGACCGCATCAGTCAATTTAACCACCACAACCTGCCCACTTTCGGCGTGGGCGGCGACATCAGCGCAAATGCCTGGCGGGCGATTTTCCGCCAGCTTTATGCGGGCGGCGTCATCAATCTTGACGTTGCTGGATACGGCTCCTGGACCATTACGGCGCGGGGACGAGAGGTTTTGCGCGGCAAGGCCACAGTGGAACTGAGGAAGGAAGCCCTCGTTGACCGCACGGACAAGCGGCCGGCCCGCTCGGCGCCGGCTGGCGGCGCGAACGGCTTAGCTCTGTCGGGCATGGACGCAAGTTTGTTCGAGGCCTTGAAAGCAATCCGGCGCGCGATTGCAACCGAAAAGAAAGTCCCCGCTTATGTCGTGTTCCCCGACAAAACCTTGCTCGACATGGTGCACCTCAAGCCTCAGACGCGCGGGCAAATGGCGATGGTCCACGGCGTGGGCGCAGCGAAGCTCGAACAGTATGGCGAGGCGTTTCTGACCTGTGTCAGGGAGCATCTCGCCGTCCGCCAAGAACCTTGACGGTGACGGCCTGCTTAAGGAGCCCTGGCGAAACCTCGCTCGGCTCGCGGGCCTGATTTGCTTTGCTGAGATCTCGCTGAACCAGTGGATGGGCTGACGCCATGATCAAAGATGGAAATCGCGATCCGGCTCAATAACCTCAGTAAACCGGAGTCTTCCGTACGCGGTCACTATCGCGACGCCGCTCCAAAATCCGGTCCGGCAGCGATGCAATCAGTGACGGCGCCAGTAAAATGCAGTCATGGTCGATGCCTTGATCCAGCCTGCACGGCTCCTGCTGTCGGCCCGGCGCCATAGTGGAAAGTCTTTTCGGCCGGTGTCGGCGACTATGAAACTCGCCGCCTCGAAAGGCGAGAGCGCTTCACGACGGCGCCTCATAATCGCTCTCCTGGGTAAGCCTTCGCGGCAGAGATATACAGCCGAGCGCTTTGTTTGCTTGCAGTCCTCCCTCCGGATCGCTGCCGCGAGCACTCGAAAAAGTTCGCGTGATGATCCGCACGCCCATAATCTCAGCCAAACTCGCAAAAAAGTGATCTCGACGGGCCGCCATCTACTGGCCGCATCGTTTGAGCGACATTCTGCGGATTGGTTCATTTTCTCGAAATAGTTAACGAAAATTTTCCCTCCCGCACGTGGCAATTTCTTGAGCGGCAAGGTTCTTCAACTAGCATGGGAAATCTCTGGCGGGCGCGATGCCTGAAGAGGACGAGAACGCCGGATCCTGCCTCCTCGGTAGCGCCATTTTGCCTGTTATCAGTTGAGGTTGAGTGGCGGCGCTTCCGCAGTCTCGTTACCCTCTTCCTAAAGGTTGAATTAAGCCTTAACTACTAAAAGAGGCCGCAGCGAAGCCAGTATTTCTTGGGTGCGCCAGCGAACCCTCCGACCTGGAGCTTGAGCGCATTCCGAACTTTGCTGCAATGGCTATTTACTAAAAAAAAAACTATTGCCAGACTTGCAATTCGAAGAAAAATAGCCAAAACTGTACCCAGTCAGAGGTGGTTTACTGCATTAGGGTTACAGCTTCTGCTCTCGAAAAGCAGTCGGGCCGGGTAATCTACGCAAAAGGCGTAGGGTTGGGCCGGCAAGCATCCAGAGCACTGCGATTGAATGTGGGACAAGGCTTCTTTCTTCGTGAGAGGAGAAAAGGTAGTGCGTGATAGTAATTTTTCTGAAGACCAACTAACCATCGTTTTTGTGCATCCGAGTCGCCTGTTCGTTGAAGCTCTTTCAGCCCTTCTCAAGGAGAAGCACTATAAGATAGTTCATCAGTCAGCCGGTTCAGGCAGCGTTTTCTTTCCGGCAGATCAGGTGGAAGGCAAGGTTGTCTTCGTTGTGGGAGGGCGTACCCCTTCCGACATCGTAGAACTCGTGAAAGGCATCCGAAGCCAGCAGCTTTCTGCATACATTTTAGTCATCAATGCCTCAACAGAGCCAAACGAAGTGATGGTCGCGCTTGAAGCCGGCGCCGATGGCTATCTGCGGGACGCCATATCCTCTCAAACGTTTGTTCGGGTCATCGAGCTGATTGGCGAGGATGAGACGATTCTGCCGCCGGACTTCGTGAGAAGCCTGCGAGAGTCCAGGGACACCCAGCCGGAAGCAGTTTGCAACAGCTATCAGGAAATTGACAGCGTAAGTGTAAGCCCGGCGGCGGCGGTGAGCGAGGAAACGTCTGCCGGGGCAAAGCTTTCAGCCCGGGAAGGACTGATTTTGAGAGGCCTTGTAGATGGGTCGCCAAACAAAGTCATCGCTCAGAGGCTTCATATTACAGAGGCGACGGTTAAGGTTCATGTCAAAGCTATCCTCCGAAAAATTCGCGTGAAGAATCGCACTCAGGCTGCGATCTGGGCGACAAGGCATTTGTCGTTAGCTGAATTGCGAACGAGCGATCACGCAAATCCTCTGTGCATCAGCTAGCCTCAGGCCTCCAATAACGCAGACGAAAGCTGGCGGCGCAGTGCGAGCGTCGCCAGGGCTTCAGGTGGGCCGGCGGCTGCAATTTATTCCACAGAAGGTGGCTTTGCCCTGATCCCGAGGCTGGTCCATCCTGGCGACCCTTGCACTAACCGCACGTTTACCTCAACCGCACATGATTGCTGCAGCCAATGGTTGAGGCGGACACGGATGCTCACGAATTTAAAAATAACTACTCGTATCAATCTCACCTTGCTATTGGGGCTGATCGGCGCCTTGATAGTCATGTCCATCGGCTATTCCATCTTGCGCGCTCAGATGATGGAAGAGCGGCAGACCCAGCTCCGCAATCTCCTCGACATGGCCGTCTCCATCGCCCGCGATAGAATGATTGCTGCTGGCGGGCCGTCCACCGATGACGGCCGGAAAGCCTTTTTCTCCAGTCTGCAGTCCTCGCATTTTGGCGGCGAAAAGCAGGCAAACTACGTTTTTGCCTATGACTACAATGGTGTTCTGACGGTATTGAACGATCGATCGAAGATCGGCCAGAACCGCTTCGAACTCGCGGATCCGAGTGGTTTTAAATTTATCCAGGCATTTATCAAAGTCGCCAAGGGGTCAGCGGGAGCGGGTTTCGTTCCCTACTCGTATGAAAAGGGCGTCGGTGGCCCCATAACCCCAAAGCTCTCCTACATCAGAAACGTCCCGGAAATCGAAGGTCTCGCCGGCATCGGAGTTTACCTGGACGATATGGACGCAGCATTTTTCAATAGGCTGTCGCTCGACCTCTGGCACAACGACCGTCTCCTCGTCGTCTCTCTCTTTGTTCTGGCTTTGTCCAGCATGCTGATGGGCCGCTCGGTCATCCTCTCCATTAGAATCGGGCTCGCAGAAGCGAATGATGCGCTTGAAGCCGCGGCCAAGGGCGACTTCTCAAGGGGCATCGATTGCAAACGGCGAGACGAGGTAGGCAACCTCATCGACGCCCTGAACCGCATGACGGGGAACCTGCGCGTCACGGCCGAGATGGCCGGCGCGATCGCGCACGGCGATCTCTCCGTCGAGCCGAAGCCCCTGTCGGACAAGGATACGCTCGGCCTCGCGCTGAAAGAGATGAGCCAGAAGCTTCGCACCGTCGTCTCCGACGCGCTCTCCGCCGCGGGTAACGTCTCCTCGGGCAGCGAGGAGCTGTCGTCGGCCTGCCAGCAGCTCTCGGCCGGCGCCAACGAGCAGGCGGCGTCCGCCGAGGAGGTGTCCTCGTCCATGGAACAGATGGCCGCCAACATCAAGCAGAACGCCGACAACGCGCGGGAGACCGAGAAGATCGCGCGCCAGTCCTCCGCCGACGCGCAGGCGAGCGGCGACGCGGTGAACCGCGCGGTCGAGGCCATGCAGACCATCGCCGAGAAGATCACCTTCGTGCAGGAGATCGCGCGCCAGACCGACCTTCTCGCGCTGAACGCGGCGGTGGAAGCGGCGCGCGCGGGCGAGCACGGCAAGGGCTTCGCGGTGGTCGCCTCCGAGGTGCGGAAGCTCGCCGAGCGGAGCCAGACGGCGGCCGGCGAAATCAGCGCGCTCTCGGGCCAGACCGTGAGCGCGGCGCGCGAGGCGGGCTCCATGCTGGCAAAGCTCGTGCCGGACATCAAGAAGACGGCCGAACTCGTGGAGGAGATCTCGGCCGCCTGCCGCGAGCAGGACATCGGCGCCAATCAGGTGAACCAGGCCATCCAGCAGCTCGACAAGGTGATCCAGCAGAACGCCGGCGCCGCCGAGGAGATGTCGGCGACGTCGGAGGCGCTGTCCGGCCAGGCCGAGACGCTGCAGACGAGCATCGCGTTCTTCCGCATCGGGAGAGAGGCGCAAGGCGCGGGCCGGCCAGCGCCTGCCCAGAAGAACAGGCGTAAGGCCGCCGGCGCCGCCGCGCCCCATGGCTTCGCGCTCAACCGCGCCAACGGTCGCGCCAGCCATCACGCCGCCATGCCAGCGAGGCCCTTAGAGCCTATCCGCTTTTGATGGGATCAAAAGCGGGCTCTAAGCTTTTGTTTCGTCGTCCGTCTTTATCGGAAAAACGCTTCGCACTTTTCCGGACGCACTCCAGCCCGGACGGCTGGACAGTTGAACAAGCGCGATAGGCGCAGCAAATGCTTCTTCCTGCCCAATCAAGCGTCAGTCCTTCAGCCGGCTCGCCGCAATGCGCGACCGCACCTTCGAGAACCAGTCCTTTCGAGTGCTTGCGTCAGCAATGAACAGTGTAAGGGAGCGAGCCTGCGACTTGAACTCATGGTGTTCCGACACCTGAACTGGGCTTGCGTCGTCGGCAGTCGTGAGGCGGAGTTTCCAGACATTCGACGCGGCGCCGGTAGGAGGCATGACGCAACTGACGTCTTCATGATGAGCGTTGAGGAGAAGGAACACGCTGTCGCTTTCTCTTGGACGGCCCCGTTCGTCCTTTTCGTTCAACGCCCCGCCCGCGAGGTGCATGCCAAAACAACGGATGAACCCGCAATCCCAATCACCCTGGGTCATTTCGCGGCCCTCGACGTTCCACCAGAGCACGTCCTTGGGAAGACCTGGACCGACGGGCTTGCCGGTGAGGAAATTTTTGCGGCAAAGAACAGGATATTCGCCGCGAAGCGCGATCAACTCGCTAATGAAATCGCGAAGTTTGACTTGAATGTCGTCGCGCCAACTCCATTCGAGCCAGGTAAGGGCGTTATCCTGGCAGTAACAGTTGTTGTTTCCCTGCTGGGTGTGCCAGCGGTCGTCGCCCGCCAGCAGCATGGGCACGCCTTGCGAGAGAAAAAGCGTGGCGAGTAAATTGCGGGCCTGCCGATAGCGGAGCGTCTGGATGGCGGGGTCGGCGCTGTCCCCTTCCTCGCCGCAGTTCCAAGTATTGTTGTGGCTGTCGCCGTCGCGGTTGTCGTCGCCATTGGCAAGGTTGTGTTTGTCATTGTAGCTGACGAGGTCACGAAGACAGAACCCGTCATGGCAGGTGATGAAATTGATGCTGGCATGCGGATGACGCCCGCTGTGGTCGTAGAGATCGGCGCTGCCGCTCAGGCGGGCCGCGAGTTCACCGGCGAAGCCGGCGCCCTTCCAAAAGCAACGCACTTCATCGCGATACCGTCCGTTCCATTCGGCCCAGCCGGTGGGATAGTTTCCAACCTGATAGCCGCCCATGCCAACGTCCCAGGGTTCGGCTATGAGCTTGACGTTGGTCAAAACGGGGTCCTGGCCAATCACATCGAAAAATGAACCAAGCTTGTCCCAACCCTTAAGTTCGCGAGCCAGCGCGCTCGCGAGGTCGAAACGAAAGCCGTCGACGTGCATTTCCGTGACCCAGTAGCGCAGGCTGTCCATGAGAAGGCGCAGGCTCGCCGGATGGCGCATGCTGAGCGTGTTGCCGCAACCGCTGAAGTCCTCGTAATAGCGTGGCGCGGCCTGCGACAGGCGATAGTAGGAGGCGTTGTCCAAGCCACGGAAACTTAAGGTGGGGCCCAGCTGATTGCCTTCGGCGGTGTGATTATAGACCACGTCCAGGATGACCTCTATTCCGGCGGCGTGGAGGCGTTTGACCATGCCTTTGAATTCCCGCAGAGCGGCATGGGGATCGGCGGCGGATGCATAGGTGGGTTCGAAGGCGAAGAAGGATAGGGTGTTGTAGCCCCAATAATTGCTGAGATTTTTCTCCAGCAGGAACGCGTCATCGAGATGGTGGTGCACCGGCAGAAGCTCCACCGCCGTCACCCCAAGTTTCTTAAGGTGGTCTATGGCTTCGTCCGAGGCGAGGCCGGCGTAGGAGCCGCGAAGGGACTCCGGCATGGCCTGCATGAGGCGGGTGAAGCCTTTGACGTGGAGTTCATAGATGGTGGTGCAATGCAAGGGAGTGCGCGGGGCCTTATCGCGGCCCCAATCGAAGCCGGTGTCCATGACCATGCCGAGGGGAGCAAATGGGCCAGAATCGCGCTCGTCGAAGCTGAGATCCGCGCGCTTGTGGTCTAACGTGTAGCCGAAAAGCTCGGGGCGCCACTCCAGCAGCGGGCGTCCGATCGCCTTGGCATAGGGATCGAGCAGAACCTTGTTGGGATTGAAGCGGTGACCGTTTTCCGGTTCGTAGGGGCCATGCACTCGATAGCCGTAGAGTTGGCCAGCCCGGATGCCGTGCACATGACCATGCCACACCTGATTGGTGCATTCGGGCAGCGTGATGCGCGTTTCGGCGTATCGCTGGGACGGGTCGAAAAAGCAAAGCTCCACCTTGGTCGCGTTGGCGGAAAAGAGGGCGAAGTTGACCCCGCGCTTGTCAAGGGTGGGACCTAGTGGAGCGGGACTTCCGGGCAGGACCTTTATGGGGCGGCTCATGAGTAGGGATTTGTCCTTCGCCATAAGAGCCAGGACTTGCTCTGACAACGGGCTTGGATATACGGCAGCCACTGTCCGGCGGCGACCATCGGTAGGCTTAGACCAGGTCGTAGAATTATCAAGTGTGGCTTGCAACAGGAGCCAGGCGATTTTCACACGCCTGAAGGTCAAGTTCACGGACTCGCGCATCTTTCATGATGTCCGCCGCTCCGGTGAAGGCCGCCTTGCACCCAACCAGAAGCGCGGCGCTCATTATAGCGGCCTCGTGCTCCTTCAGATGGCGCCACAAGGAATCTGGCGCGAGGCGCTGTTTTGTAGTGCTATCTCGGCGTCCTCCCAGGTAAGGCCCTGATTTTTAGCGCTTTTAGAGCGTGACCGCTGAAAACCTCGCCAGCGCTTGATCTAAGTCAAGCCATGCTCAAGCCAAAAGATATATCCGTTTTACACCTTTAACGGCCTAGCGGATTTTTCTCCGGGCTTAGGCAAAAACTCAGGAGATACGACCCACATGTTTTGCTTTCAATGCGAGCAGACGGCGAGAACGGAAGCAGGAGCGGGTTGCGCCTCCGCCAAAGGCGTGTGCGGCAAGGATGAGGCGACGGCCGACTTGCAGGATGTGCTGATCTATCAACTCAAGGGGATCGGCCAATATCACATGCGGCTGCGTGCGCTGGGACAGTCGGACGCCGCAGCCGATAGTTTCATCCTCTATGCCCTGTTCACCACGCTAACGAACGTCAACTTCAGCCGCGCGCGGTTCGTGGACATGATCGCCGAAGCGGCCCGCATTCGCGACCGGCTTCGCAGCGCCTATGTAGAGGCGGCCCGCGCCGCCGGACAGACCCCGGAAGGGCTCACCGGCCCCGCCGCCTTTGTCCCGGCGGATTCGCTTGCGGGTCTTCTGGCGCAAGCCGGCATGGCCAGCGTGCGTGCCGGTCTCGATGCGGCCGGCGCCGATGTCATCGGTCTGCGCTCACTCGTTCTCTATGGCCTGAAGGGCGTGGCGGCTTACGCGCATCATGCCGGGGTCTTGGGCGAAACCCGCGAGGAAATCGGGGCAGCCATTGCGCATGCGCTGGATTTCCTCGCCACCGATCCGGTCGATATCGAAGTCTTGCTGGAAGAAGCGCTTGCTCTCGGCCGCACGAATTTCAAGGTCATGGAAACCCTGGACGCGGCGAACACCGGAGCCTATGGCGCGCCAGTTCCAACCAAGGTGCTGATCACGCCGGTCGAGGGCAAGGCCATCCTTGTTTCCGGCCACGACCTGCGCGACCTCGCGGGCATCCTGGAAGCGACGAAGGACAAAGGCATCAACGTCTACACGCATGGCGAAATGCTGCCGGCGCACAGCTATCCGAAGCTTAAGGCCTACCCGCATCTCGTGGGCAATTATGGGGGCGCCTGGCAGAACCAGCAGCAGGAATTCGCGGATTTTCCCGGTGCGATCGTGATGACGTCGAACTGCCTGATCGAGCCGAATGCACGCTACCGCAACCGCATCTTCACCGCAGGGCCAGTCGGTTGGCCGGGGCTGCGCCATATCAGCAATGGCGATTTTTCTTCGGTTGCGCAGGCGGCTCTGGCGTTGCCGGGTTTCAAAGCGACCGAGCCGGAAAAAACCATCACGGTCGGCTTTGGCCGCGAAGCGGTGCTGGGCGTGGCGGGCACGGTGATAGACGCCGTGAAGTCCGGGGCGATCAAGCATTTCTTCCTGATCGGCGGGTGTGACGGCGCTGCGCCGGGCCGCAACTACTACACCGAATTCGCCGAGGCTGCGCCGAAGGATACCGTGCTGCTGACGCTCGGCTGCGGAAAGTACCGCTTCAACATGGGCGACTTTGGCGACATCGGCGGCGTGCCGCGCTTGCTCGACATGGGGCAGTGCAACGACTCCTACTCGGCGCTCGTGGTGGCGGGAGCGCTTGCCAAGGCGTTCGAATGCGGGGTGAACGACTTGCCTCTGTCGCTGATCATTTCCTGGTTTGAGCAGAAGGCTGCGGCGGTGTTCCTGACGCTGCTCGCTCTCGGCGTGCGCAATGTGCGCCTCGGGCCGACGCTGCCGGCCTTCTTGACGCCTGCGCTCCTCGATGTCCTGGTGAACCGCTTCGGCATTCAGCCAATCACCACTGCGGACGCCGATATCGCAGCGGCATTGAACCGGAAGGCCGCCTGAGCCAAACTCAGGCCGGGCGGCTTCCTGTCTCGCCCGGCCTCAAGTGCGCTCCAAGAGCGCTCGCCTCATGATTTCGTCCATTCGGGAAGTGCGCCAAAAAGATGCCAGATGTTACGCTTGTCACACGCGATGGCGTGCGCCTGCAATATGACTGCAGCGAAAATGAAAACCTGCTGGATGCCGCGGCAAAGGCGGGATTGTTTCTTCTTGGCATGTGCCGCGAGGGGGCCTGCGGCCTCTGCAAAGCGAAGGTGGCCGATGGGGCCTATGAAATGAGCAGCCATTCCAGCGATGTGCTGAAAGCCATCGGGGAAAATGGCGTTCTCCTCTGCCGCTGCCAGCCGCGCGGCGATCTGGTCGTCAATCTTCCGTACCCGCAAGCCGTTATTCGCCGCCACGAAGTCCCCAGCCGCGAAGCGACGATAGAGGCGCTCGCCCAGGCTGGCCATGGCGCAGTGGCCATGACCATGTTGCTGAAACCGCATCCGGATCTCGGTCAGGCGGCGGATTTTATTCCGGGCCAGTACATGGAACTCGGCATTCCCGGCACGGATATTCTCCGCGCCTATTCCATGGCCAACCTGCCGAACTGGGAGGGACGGCTTGAGTTTCTGATCCGTTTGCAGCCGGGCGGCGCATTTTCCACCTATCTCGCCGAACGCGCCAAGATCGGCGACACGTTGATCGCGCGCGGCCCTCATGGAGATTTCGTGCTGGACGAAACAAGCCCGCGACCGCGCTGCCTGATTGGCGGCGGTTGCGGCTTTGCGCCGGTGCTATCCATGTTGCGGCATCTGGCCGACTTTCAGGACACGCAGGCCACGCATCTGATCTTAGGAGCGAACCGGGAAGACGAGTTGCTTCTTGCGGGCGAAATCGACGCCTTGCGGGAAGCTTTGCCTCATCTCGGCGTCACGCTCTGCGTCTGGCGTCCGCAGCCAGCCTGGACGGGATTCACGGGCACTGCGGCGGATGCCTTCGCCGCCCATCTGGAGTCTTGCGCGGAAACGCCGGATGTCTATGTCTGCGGCCCGCCAAAACTCCTTGAGGCGGTGAAGGCCGTGGCGCAGGCTCGCCGTTTACCGCCGGAGCGCATTATCGCCGAGAATATCTTTCAGAAATGAAGGCGCGCCCCAGCGGAGCCATGAACGCTTATGCACCTGACCCGCTTTACTGATTATGGTCTTCGTACCCTCATCTACCTGGCTCTGCGGCCCGGCGAGTTAGCTTCCATAGCGGAGATATCAGGCGCATACCGGATCTCGGAAAACCACATGATCAAGGTGGTGCATCATCTTAGCTTGGCGGGGCTGATCGATACCATACGCGGGCGTAATGGCGGAATAAGGCTGGCGCGTCCGGCTGCGGAGATTGGCCTCGGTCAAGTCGTGCGCGCCACCGAGCAGAGCCTTGCCTTGGTCGAATGTCAGGCGGGAGAGCCTTGCGCGATTGGTGGCGTTTGCGGGCTGCAAGGCATTATGGACGAGGCAAAGGAAGCCATGCTGGCAGTGCTTGATCGCTACAGCTTGGCGGATGTCGCAGGGTCCGAGCAGCAAGCATTGCGGCGCCGGCTGGGGATTGTGGGGTCGACGCGGGGCACAGGAGACTGCGCCGGGTGAACCGCGCTGCAACTGTGCTCAGAAGGTCCCATTTTTTGGAGGGCGGGACGGCTACGCAATGAGGGGCTCACAAGTATGCTTGAGGTTCTCGAACGCAAACATCGTCCTCAATTCTAAAACCACTTCCACCGCATTCGCGACGCCATTGATCTAAGCCGCGTCAAAACACGGCGTGATCTCCAAGTTCAGATGAGGCCTCGCCCTTGATCAGGCGCGCATAGAAGTCGAAAAGCGTCTCGGATCCGGCCGAGGGTGTTTTGGCGGCGTCATACCGCCCCGTCGCCGGGTCCAGAACGAGCATGGATTCCGTGGCGTAATAGCGCCCGATGCGAGCAAGCTCGGCCTTCTCCGCCAGCTTGGGAACAACGCGGCCAAGCCCTGACAGGACCCAGATTATCGTATCGAGCATCGCCACAGGGACGCGCTTGAACTTAGGTTCGCGCCCCAACAAGGCAAACAGGCGCTCGCCCTGCTGTTTCGGCGTGATGGCCTCTCCCGGTCCGCCGATGGGCAGGATGCGATTGTGGCGGCTTTCATCGTCAAGACATTCGGCTAGGAATTGCCCGAGATCATTGTCACTGATGGGCTTGCAAGCCGTCAGTTCCCCATTGCCAAACATCAGAAAAGGCTTGCCGCGCTTCACTCGATCGACCTGCCCCGACAGGGACTTGAAGAAGGCGGTGGGCCTGACGATTGAATAGGTGAGACCAGAACTCGATGAGGGCCTTCTCGAACGCCAGCTTGGCCTGCTGAAAGGCCAGAAGCGGTTTCTGAACGCAGAGCGCCGACAAGAGCACCATCTGGGAGACGCCCGCTTCCTTCGCAGCGGCCAAGGCGTCGACATGAGCCTGGCAATCAATGGCCCAGGCATCCTTGGGGGCTCCGGTTCGGGAGGCCAGACACGAAACCAAAGCGTCGAAATGCTCGCCGCGAAAGCCGTCACGCGCAAGGGATGCAGGGTCGGTGACGTCGCCGAACCGCAGCGTTGCCCCCTTGAGGAGGTCAGCGCTCCCGGCTTGCGTAAGCGCCCCGCCCACTCCTGCGCGGGGCCGCACGAAGCACACGACCTCATGACCGCGCTTCAGGAGCACGCTAACCGTGGCCCGGCCGATGGTGCCGGTGGCGCCTAAGACCATCACCCGCCTTGCACGGGCTGATATGTTGGCCGCTGTTTCGGTGTCATTCATGGATCCGCACTATGCACTGGCGACGGAGCGCGAGGAAGTCCTTGTCTCAAAAGTGACAATCGGGCGCAGAGTGCTGTGGGGACATCCCTTTTCTATTCGAAAACCGGGATTTGTGATAGGACGCGGCGACGCGGGAGTTCCGGTGATGCCGGTCCTGGATAGCGGACCCCTACCCGGATCATTTCCCGTCGTTCAGGCTCAGCAGATCGCTGAAAAAAGCCGAAATCCTGGCTCCATCCTTCGACAAGCTCAGGATGAGGCGAGCGATATTAACGGCTTGCACGTCATGGGGAGCTTGTCGCGGTTCGGCTGGCTCACCGTGAGGCCATGGGCCGCATCGTTTTTCAGCAACCTGTTAGATTAGCGCAACCCGAAATGCGCGGCTTGCGCGCGCTCATTCCTCAGTTGAGGTTACGGCATCGCATGAACGTCCTGACAGCAGTTCTCAGCGCATCGTTGGCGCCGCTCGCCCTTATGGCTTTCTCGATGCTGAACCGGTCGGAGTCGACGCTGCTGTGGCAAATATCAGTGGTCGCCAAGGAATACGGCCACTACGCCGCCATCCTTACCGTGGCGGTGGTCGCCGCGCTTCTTTTAACGGCGCCGCCCTTTTGGTGGGCGCACGTTTTTGTTCTTGTCCTGGGAGTCCTGCTAACTGGCGCATTTGCCTGGCCTCTAGCGTCGGCCCTTCGGCTTCAGCGTCAGATCCGCGATCGCGCGAGCGGTGATTTTCCGGTCGATCTTGCCATTAGCGTTCGCACTCTTTTCGCCGGAATGGACCTCAAGCCCGTCCCGTATCAGAGCCTCGAATATAGCCGTGCGGGCGAGCAGGCTCTAACCCTCGATCACTACCCGGCTCAAGGCGCCAGGGACGCCCCATGGGTTCTCGTTATCCACGGCGGAGGCTGGGGAAGCGGCGATTCCAGCCAGCTTGCCGAACTGAATTCGATGCTTGCCGGCTGGGGGATCGCGGTGTTCGCCATCAACTACCGGCTGGCTCCTGAGTACAGATGGCCGGCGCCTCTGGACGATGCGCGAACCGCCGTCGAATTCATACGCACCCGCGCCGGCGAGTTTGGCGTGTCGCCCGCTCGATGGGCCGTTCTCGGCCGCTCGGCTGGCGGGCAGATCGCAGGCGTGTTGGCTTATACAATGAAGGAAAACGCGCCGCGTGGTCTGGTGTCCCTTTACGCCCCGAGCGACCTGTTTCTGGCTTGGAAGTCTTCGAAGCCCGGCGCCATCCTCGATCCGCTGACGCTTCTGAAAAACTATCTCGGCGGGAGCCCGCAGGAGGTTCCCCATCAATATCAGACCGGCTCGCCGCTTCTTCTCGCCACCAGCGCGTCTTGCCCGACGTTCCTAGTCCATGGGCAGGAAGACAAGCTCGTCTGGCGCCGTCAGAGCGAACGCCTCGAAGCCCGATTGAGGGACCTCAAGGTTCCGGTCACCTTCTTAAGCCTTCCCTGGGCCACGCATGGATTTGACTACAACCTTGCGGGCCCCGGCGGCCAGCTCTTCACCCAAACGCTTCGGCGTTTCCTCGCGCAGGTTCTCCAATGATGACCTGACCGCCGGCCAAGCTGATAAGTCAACGAACTCGGCGCCGAGCTCTATTCCTTGACTTCAACGACGAGCCACCGGGCTCCCAGGAAAACCACCGCCATTGCCGTATAACCGGCCACGTACCGCCAGGCGGGAACGCCGAAACTGCCGATCGTGTCGGCGGCAGTAAAGACATAACTGTGCATCAGACCCACTGCAGACAGCGCGGCGGCGGCAAGGCACCAGAGTGCGGCCTTTGCGAAGCGCTTCTCAATCAGATGGACCGTGACGGCTGACAGGATCATGGCCGTGAAGATGAAGCCTTGCTCGAGCGCAAAGCCGCCGCCGATGTAGTTGCCGCTCTCGGTCATCTTCGCGACAATCTCCGGCGAGAACGTTGCATGGCCCGCGCGAAGGCCATCCTTCGCCATCATCACGCCCCAGGCGCCAAGACCCGGCAGGAGGCCCATAACGACCGCCGGGGCGTGACGACGCGGTGTCGCTTCAAATGCCTGGGAGGCCATCATGATGCCGATCCACAGCACAATCGCCATTCCAGCCTCAATCGGGATAAGCCACGCGACAAAGGCCAGCGTGCCTGTCAGGCACAGCACAGTGAACAGCGCCGCGTTCAAGATGGAATAGCCGGCGCGCGCGCCAAGCGCTTTCCAGCCGGGATGACCAATGTAAAGCGTGGTGGGAAAGCACGATCCGAAGAGGGCCGCGGCAATGGTGCCAACGCCGTTCATAGCAAGCGATGGCGCAGTCGGGAACGGATCGCCTGCAGCAGCGGCCGACTCAATGTTTTGCAGCGAACCCAGTACGTTGAAGATGCCCATCGGCACGATGACCGAGAGGTAGGTCAAGAAATCCTGCCAGCTGAGGCCGGCAAGGAGATCGCTCAGCACCGGGGCGGGAAAATGCAAGCCCAGAGTCTGTGAAGCCGGCGGGGTGGGCGGAATAAGGCCCATCGCAAACGACAGCGCGACGCCCAGCATCACGGCGACGAATCCACCCGGCAAGCCGCCCTTGAACCGGACCTTGCCGAAATAGACCATTAGGATGACGCCGAGCGTCGCCAAACCAACGACCGGGCTCGCATAGGTTCGGAACAGGAACGAGAACGATATGAAGCCGAGCGCAATGCCGCCTAGCGTGGACAGAAGCGCCGCTCGCGGGGTGGCGCGACGCAACCGTTCGGCGAAGGGCGCCGCCAGGACTTCGATCAGGCCAGCGCTGAAACACGCGATAAGGCCCATTCGCCAAGCTGCTAGCGTAGCCGCTTCATCGCCAAGCCCTCGCGCCTTGGCCGCCATGAGCGCCGGCAGCATGACGAGGAAGATGAACGCGAACAGCGATACGGTATTGATGCCATAGGGCAGCGCGCAGATGTCGCTGCGCCCGGTGCGTCGAGAGAGCTCTTTCGCCTGCCAGGCGTAGAACACATTCCCAATCACGAGCGAGACTGCGACGCCTGGCAGGATCGTCCCCATGATCAGAGTGTCCGAGAAGCCGAGCACCCCTCGGCACAGCGCGACGATCACCAGGAGTTGGACGAGATTGTCGATCGCAAGCCCGAAGAAGCCGTCGATGTCTCCGCGCACGAGCCAGGGCATTCCTGTCGACCGCGGCCTTACCGCCGTCGAACCAGCAGGGTAGTCCATCGCCTTCTCCCCGTCGAAGGTATGTCTTTCGTTTGTCGATCTATCTCGGGCTAAGTCGACTTGTCCACCTCCTTGAACGCAACGCCTGGAAGCCTCGTGCGCCTAAGTCGGACGCGGGCCTCGATGCACGTTGGACCTTACTTTCATCCCCGGATTGGCTTATCGCTTGCGTTTGCGTCACGGATTTTCTTTGAGTGAGGATTGTACGAGAAAGCGCCTTGCCGGGAAGTTAACGGGTAAACCGTTGATATTGCAATGAAATTTTCAGAACGGACGGCGCTCCGGCGCACGCGGCGGGCTGACTGGGCGCGGTCATGGTTAACACGCGAATCCGGGATTATATTTAACGGACTTTTCAGAGCCCATTTAATGCCAAAATTCCGGCATTAAATTCTATTTAATGGGGCGGTCGGCGGTAAAAAAGCTATTCAGTTTCAACGCGTTGGAACCGCCTGCCTACCGCCCTCGTAGGCCTCGTTCTGCGCCGGATAAATGGATAGTTAAGCCTAATCAAGCGTTAATTGGACCAGAAATAAATCGGCGGCGCTTCCGTTAACCAGGTTCAGATTAACGCTCAGCGCTGCGAACGAAGCGTTAATAACCGCGAGGCATGCGGCGTGCGCCGTCGGACATGGCAGCCGCAAAACGAGCGAGGAGCAGGCGCGCGCATTCATCAAAGCTGATGGCGCTCGCACCCGGGCTCACTGATCGCTAAACGCCGAACCTCACCCCCGCTTGCGCTTGCATTGCGGGAGAAGGACAGGATGGGGGGCACACCGGCGGCGGCGCGCTACTCAGGCGAAACCTTCTTCGCCATCGCACGCAGGACGTACTTCTGCACCTTGCCCGTGGAGGTCTTCGGCAGTTCCTCGAAGACGACGTAGCGCGGCACCTTGTAATGCGCCAGATGCTGGCGGCAATAGGCGATGATCTCCTCCGCCGTCGCCGTCTTGCCGGACCTCAGCTCAATGAAGGCGCAAGGCGTCTCGCCCCATTTCTCGTCGTGCTTCGCCACCACCGAGGCAGCCGCCACGGCGGGATGCTTATAAAGCACATCTTCAACCTCGATGGACGAGATGTTCTCGCCGCCCGAAATGATGATGTCCTTGGAGCGGTCCTTCAGCTGAATGTAGCCGTCGGGGTGCATGACGCCGAGGTCGCCCGAATGGAACCAGCCGCCAAACAGCGCCTCCTCAGTCGCATTCTTGTTCTTGAGGTAGCCTTTCATCACGTTATTGCCGCGGAACATGACTTCGCCTAGCGTCTCGCCGTCCGGCGGCACCGGCATCATCGTCGTCGGGTCGATGACATCGAGATCCTCCAGCGACACATAGCGCACGCCTTGCCGCGCCTTTTTCTGCGCCTGACCTGCATTATCGAGATCGTTCCACTCCGCTTTCCAGTCGTTCACAACGGCAGGTCCGTACGTCTCCGTGAGCCCGTAGAGATGGGTGACGTTGAAGCCGGCGGCCTTCATTGCCGCGAGCACAGCTTCGGGTGGAGGGGCCGCCGCCGTCATGAACTGGACCTGCTGCGATAGCTCGCGTTTCATGTCGTCGGGCGCGTTGAGGATCGTCGCCATCACGATTGGCGCGCCGCAGAGATGGGTGATCTTCTGATCGGCGAGCGCGTTCCAGATCGCGTCGGGGCGAACATAGCGCAGGCAGATTTGCGTGCCGGCGACCACCGGCATCGTCCAGCCGAAGCACCAGCCATCACAATGGAACATCGGCAGCGTCCACAGATAGTTGGCGTGCTTGGCCATGCCTGAGGCTAGGATATTACCCATACACACGAGATAAGCGCCGCGGTGGTGATAGACGACGCCTTTCGGGTTGCCGGTCGTCCCCGACGTGTAGTTGAGGGAGATCGCGTCCCACTCATCGTCCGGCATCTTCCAGGCGAACTCCGGATCGCCCCGCGCGATGAAATCTTCGTACTCCGTTTCCGACAGCCGCGACCCGAGACCAGGGTAGGCAGGGTCCATATAGTCGATGATCGTGGGCCGAACCTTCGCGATCTTCAGCGCCTCGCCTATGATCTTTGAGAATTCCGTATCGGTGATGAGCACCTTGGTCTCGGCATGATCGAGCATGAAGGCGATATTCGCCGCGTCGAGCCGAGTATTGATCGAATGCAGGACCGCCTGCGTCATCGGCACGCCGAACTTCGCCTCCAGCATGGCAGGCGTGTTGGCGAGCATGACGGAGACGGTGTCGCTTTTCCCGATCCCGAGCTCAGTCAGCGCTGAGCCGAGGCGGCGAGAGCGCGCATAGAACTCCGAGTATGGGTAAGTCCGGTCCCCATGGACCACGGCGGGATAATCGGGGAACACCCGGGCGGCGCGGGCAAGAAAGCCGAGCGGCGTCAGCTGTTGGAAATTTGCGGGCGTCCTGTCGAGATCTTGAGTATAGGCGCTTGTCATGACACGCGTCGCTTGGTTCGAGTTTGCCAGCGGCAAGCTTACAATAAGCTGCGTGCTTCTGCCCAGCCGACGTTTGTCACAGATCAAACGGCAGCCGGAAAAGCCGGTATATGCATGGCTTAATATCGCAAATCGGGAGAATGCAATGGCATCAAAGAGTCCCGCCGGTTACAGCGGCGCCCAGATCATGCTTCATTGGATCATCGCCTTGCTCGTCCTTTTCCAGCTCTTCTTCAGCGAGGGGATGGAGCACGCCTATAACGCCTGGGTTAAACACAAAGAGATAGCCCCGGACAATTTGCTCGGCGCGAACATCCACGCGGTCGTGGGCTTCACGATTCTTACCCTCGCCATCTTGCGGGTTATCATTCGCATGGCCCGCGGCGTTCCGGATGCGCCTGCCGGCCAGAGCGGCCCCAAGCTATGGATCGCAGCGGCCACTCAACTTATTCTCTATGCCATCCTGTTTGTCATGCCCATTACCGGCGCGATGGCTTGGTTCTTAGGTTACGCTTCAATGGCGGAAATCCATGCCTATGCGAAGCCGCTGATCATTCTCGCGGTGATCGTGCATTTCGCAGGCGCCTTGATGCAGCATTATGTTGCGAAGACGAACGTGCTCGTGAGGATGATGAAGCCCGAGGCGAAGCGCGTTGGCTGACAGCCGAAGCAATCGTTGAAGGCCGCCTCGCGTGAAAACATGGGTTCGCTCCTGCTTATTGAGCCGGGGCCATCATCGTCGCCCCGGATAAGGATGCGTTCGCCTGAGAAACACACGCGGACGCGCCTGAACCAGCTAAACAGTGTTGTGCAACTCATGGGCCGAAGGCAAAATCCGTGAGGCGGCCTCGACCGGAAGAGATGGCGCGGATGCGGCGGAGATCGGTGAATCGCCCGGCGCGACCGGATGGTCGAAGTTGGCGGATGGTCTTGCCACGACAATGGTAAGGCGTCATTCCTGTCATGCCGTCTTCCGAGCGAAGTGAGGTATCTGAGATCGAGGCGCCCCTGAAAGACATTGTGTTGGTTGGCGCAGGCCATGCGCACGCGCTTGTGCTGCTTGCTTTTGGAAAGAACCCCATTCCCGGCACGCGTCTCACCGTGATCACGCGGAGGGCCTGGACGCCCTACTCCGCCATGCTCCCCGGAGTGGTCGCGGGTTATTACGCCTTCGAGGAAACGAATATCGATGTGAGGCCTCTCTGCAGCTTTGCGGGAGCGCGCCTTGTTCTCGATGAGGCCGTGGGCGTTGATCTCGGCAGGAAGCGAGTCGTCTGCATCGGTGGTCCTTTCATTCCCTTCGACATTCTGTCCTTTGATATCGGGTCCATGCCGAGCAGCCGCGGCGTGCAGGGCGCAGTGTCGAATGCGACCTCCGTAAAGCCCATGGACGGTTTTATCGTCCGGTTCGAAACAACCCGCCGGCGCATTCTGTCAAAGGGCGCACAAGCCAGCATCTGCGTCGTTGGCGCAGGGGCGGCCGGGGTTGAGATGCTGCTCGCCATCGAAGGGCGGTTGAGGAGAGACGCCAAGGATGCGGGCCTCGATACCGAGGGGCTCCGCTTTACATTGCTGTCCGCAAACTCCGACATCTTGATCACCTATCCGCCCCGCATGCGCAAACGGTTCAACGAGATCCTTTCCGCTCGCGGGATTACGGTGATCACCGGCAGGGCGGCGACTGGCGTGGAAAGCGGCGTTGTTGATTTGGCGGGGGGCGAAAAGCTGGCCTTTGACGAGGTATTCTGGGCGACCGAGGCGTCGCCTGCGCCCTGGCTCTCGGAGACAGGGGTGAAACTCGACCCTCAGGGCTTTATCGAAGTCGAAGCCACCCTGCAAAGCACGTCGCACGCTAACGTTTTCGCCGCGGGTGACATCGCCTCGCTTCGGGGGTTCTCGTTGCCGAAGGCAGGCGTCTACGCTGTGCGGCAAGGCCCGACATTGGCCTCAAATCTGCGCCGGACCGTCGCCGGTGAGGAACTGCTAGCCCACAAGCCGCAGGGCCACATCCTTTCGCTGATCTCGACCGGCGAACGTTATGCAGTCGGCACGCGCAACGGTCTGACGTTCGAAGGCCGCTGGGTGTGGCAGTGGAAGAACTGGCTCGACGGGCGCTATATGGCCAAGTTCAAGAATTCGCCAGCTGGCGCTATGGCGCAGTAACGAGAGTTTGAGAACGGCTTTGCTATACCCATGCACACCGATTGTGCAATGAATAACATAGCGATTTGCCCCATCGGAAATTTTCATGCAACTATCGATCGAAGACGGCCTCGACTACCGCCTTCCCCAACCGTTCGGAGACCTCGCACGGACGGCGCGCGGGGAAAGGCGTGCGTCGGTCCCGCTGAAGCGGCTGCAAACCGTGTGGTTCAACACCGGAACGCTCTGCAACATCGCTTGCGAAAATTGCTATATCGAAAGCTCGCCCAAGAACGACCGCCTGGCTTACCTCACGGTCGCCGATGTCGTTCCGTTCCTGGATGAGATTGCCAGGCTTCCTGGGCCAGTCTCACTGATCGGCTTCACAGGCGGCGAGCCGTTCATGAATCCGAACTTCATCGGCATTCTTGAAGAGGCTTTAGGGCGCGGGTTCGAGACGCTGACGCTGACGAACGCGCTGAAGCCGATGGAGCAGCGGAAAAGCGACATCGCGCGGCTCGCGAAGCGGTACGGCCCGCGGATGCGCATCCGTGTTTCGATCGATGACTTCCGCGCCGAGGTTCACGACGCCGAACGAGGCGAGGGCGCATTCGCTCATGCTGTCGAAGGGCTGACCTGGCTCTGGCGCACAGGCGTCGAACTCGAAATTGCAGCCCGGCGCTTGAGCGGTGACAGTGAAGATGAGTTGAGGCGAGGCTTTGCGGCGCTTCTTGCGAAGTGTGGGATCGGGATCGACTGCGACGACGACCGGGCGCTGCTTTTCTTTCCCGAAATGAGGCCGGGCGCCGCCCCGCCCGAGATTACCGAAGCCTGCTGGGGACTTCTGAAAAAATCTCCCGATGATGTCATGTGCTCGTGTGCGCGCATGGTTGTGAAGCGAAAGGGCGCGGCGTCGCCCGCTGTCGCCGCCTGCACGCTTCTTCCACACGACCGACGCTTCGAGCTTGGCGCGACGCTTGCGGAAGCAAGCAGGGCCGTGCCGCTGGCTCATCCTTACTGTGCCACCTTCTGCGTTCTTGGGGGCGGTTCTTGCGGATCGGCGCGCCATGCATGATGAAGTTTTGGAGGCGGAGCTGACTGTTCCTGGCCTTCTCAAAAGCCGGCGGTTCTGGCTGACGATCTTCGCGCTCGGCGTCATCCTCGCCATTCACGCCTCGGGTCTTCCGGGCTCTCTTACGCTCGATACACTTAGAGCGAACCGGCAAGACATCGTCACTTTCGTCAGCGACAATTATGCTGTTTCGGCGTTGGCCTATATCGGCGTTTATGTGCTGGTCGTCGCACTGTCCCTGCCCTCCGCGCTCCTTCTCACGCTTTCCGGGGGGTTCCTCTTCGGCGCCGCAGCGGGGACGGCTTTTACGCTGGTTGGCGCAACAGTTGGCGCAACCCTCCTGTTCGTGTTTGCGCGGACGATGATGGGCGACAACGCGATGGCGCATTTCGGAAAGAGCGGGGCAAAACTTGCCTGCGCCATCAGGGCGAATGCGTGGTCCTATCTGCTTGTGCTCCGGCTCTTGCCGCTGTTTCCGTTCTTTCTCGTCAATGTCATCCCCGCTTTTGCCGGCGTCCGGCTCGGCACTTTCGTGATCACGACCTTCCTTGGCATAATCCCCGCCACAATCGTTTTCTCGCTCTCGGGGGCAGGGCTTGGAGACGTGTTGGCTCAGGGAAACAGCATCACGATCGATTCCATCCTCACGCCGGAAATCATGGGCGCGCTCGGGGGGCTCGCTCTTCTGGCGCTGGCCGCGATCCCGCTGAAGCGCAAGTTCGCAAAAGAGTGCCGGGGACGAGCTCGATCGGTTGAACCGTAGTCCCTGTCCGGCCACAATCGCAACCTGGAATTGGTGGAGGTCTCAGGCGAAACACATTATCTCATTTTATGAAGATTGTATTCTCAGCCTAACGCCCATTGATGGGCGAAAATGTTTGATAAGTTGATTCCGACGACCTCAGGGGTTTGTTTATGGACTTAGCCAACCCGAACCTCTCTGATCAGCAATCAGGAAATGAACCGAAACGGCGCTTGGAACTCGCCATTGCGTATGGCGGCTCTCTCAAAAGGGAATTCCACACTTCATTGAGGCGAAGAGACAATCCGGAGCCGTGGGAGCGCCTTGGAAAGGCAATCGCAGTACTCCTGGAGCAAACTCGCAAGGATTCTCATGATCTGGATTGGTTCAGCCGGACCGACAGCAGGTTCATAGCATCAGTCACGGATTGGATGGCGCGCAGCGCGCCAAACGCCACACGCGGAAGGTACTATCGCCGCGCCGCGCTCGAAGTGTTTCACAGCGCTGAGTTTTCGCAAGGTGGTCTCGACCAACCCATGGTGGCGTATTGGCGCCACGCCGCCCTGATCTGGATAAGCCTGTGGCATCTGGCGGATATTCCTCAGCTAACTGCGGAAAACGCGAAAAATTGTCTGGATTTCGCTCTCAAGCAGGAAGCGGAACCCGCCCCCAATCGTGGGGACCGCAGGTCAATCGCAGGAATTTTCCGCAAGGGCGCTTAGCCGCTCACGCTGCGAGTCGCCGCACAAGCTGCGCAGAACCAGCGTTGCCCATTGACGCGGACGCGCCTATGCCTCACATCTAGGGCAAATTCCCGCATCGTAACATGACTTTCAGAAAGGCGCGGCTCGACATGCCTTTGCGCAACATCGCCATTATTGCCCACGTCGATCATGGCAAGACAACGCTCATCGACGTGCTCTTGAAACAATCCGGCTCGTTCCGCGAGAACCAGCGCGTGGCCGAGCGCGCGATGGATTCGAATGACCTGGAACGCGAGCGCGGCATCACCATCCTTGCGAAGGTTACGTCCATCCAGTGGAAGGACACCCGCATCAACATCGTCGACACGCCGGGACACGCCGATTTCGGCGGCGAGGTGGAGCGCATCCTGAACATGGTGGACGGCGCCATCGTGCTCGTCGATGCGTCGGAAGGGCCGATGCCGCAAACAAAATTCGTGGTGTCGAAGGCGCTCAAGATCGGCCTCCGCCCTATCGTTGCGATCAACAAGATCGACAAGCCGGACGAGCGGCATGTCGAGGTGTTGAACGAGATTTTCGACCTGTTCGCCAATCTCGACGCCACCGAAGAGCAACTCGATTTCCCGATCCTATACGGCTCAGCCAAGCAGGGCTGGATGGCTGTCGATCCGAATGGGCCTAAAGAAGACATGGCGCCGCTGTTCGATCTCGTGCTGAAGCACGTCGCGCCGCCGCGCGTGGGCGGCGGGCCGTTCCGCATGCTGGCGACGACCATCGAGGCGGATCCGTTCCTGGGCCGTATCCTTACGGGGCGGGTGACGAACGGCGTGGTGAAGCCGAACATGACCGTTAAGGCGATCTCACGCGATGGAAAATTGATCGATCATGGCCGCGTGTCGAAGGTGCTCGGTTTCCGGGGCCTTGAGCGCTTGCCCATCGACGAAGGAAAGGCGGGCGACATCATCGCCATTTCCGGGCTAACAAAGGCGACCGTCGCCGACACAATTTGTGATCCGCAAGAGTCACATGCGCTGCCAGCGCAGCCAATCGATCCGCCGACGCTAACCATGACCTTCCGCATCAACGACGGCCCGTTCGCTGGCCAAGAGGGCGACAAGGTGCAAAGCCGCGTCATCCGCGAGCGGCTTCTCCGCGAGGCCGAAGGCAATGTCGCGCTGCGCATTGCCGAAACGAAAGATACCGACGCTTTAGAGATATCCGGCCGCGGCGAGTTGCAGCTCGGCATCCTGATCGAGACAATGCGGCGCGAGGGCTTCGAGCTGACCGTATCGCGTCCGCGCGTGGTGTTCGACACGGACCCAGAAACCGGCGAGCGGCTTGAGCCCATCGAGGAGGTCATCATCGATGTGGACGAGGAGCATGCCGGCGCGGTGGTTTCCAAGCTGTCGGAGCGCAGGGGCGACCTCATCGAAATGCGCCCCTCGGGCGGCGGCCGCCAACGGCTCATCTTCTACGTCCCGACGCGCGGGCTGATCGGCTATCAGGGCGAGCTTCTGACCGACACGCGCGGCACGGCGATCATGAACCGCCTCTTCCATGAATACGCGCCGTATAAGGGCGAAATCCAGGGCCGCCGCAACGGCGTCCTAATCTCGAACAGCACCGGCGAAGCCGTCGCCTACGCGCTTTGGAACCTGGAAGATCGCGGGCCAATGATGATCGATCCGCAAACGAGGGTCTATCCGGGCATGATCGTCGGCGAGCACACGCGCGACAACGATCTCGAAGTGAATGTGATCAAGGGCAAGCAGCTCACCAATATCCGCACGACAAGCAAGGACGAGGCTGTGCGCCTCACCCCGCCCATGAGATTGCCGCTCGAAAAGGCTCTCGCTTATATTCAGGACGATGAGCTTGTGGAGGTGACGCCAAAATCAATCCGGCTGCGCAAGCGCTATCTCGACTCGAACGAGCGCAAGCGCATGGAACGGGCAGCGGCAATGGCGGGCTGAGCCCCGCCACTCACCTCGGGCTATTCGGCGGCGTGATATCGACGCCGCGATCTTTCAGCTGCTTGCGGACTTCCTGATCGATGTCCTGCCCGAGCTTCCGGCTCCAGGCCTGCCCGAGCTGCATGCTTTGTTTTGCAATTTCAGGTTGCAGCTGGACAAATTTCGCGCCAACGGGAGTCTTGTAGAACTTGATGATCTCGTTCATCTCGTCCGCGGTCAGCTTGTCGGCGTAGATCACCGCACTTTGGTCCAAAAGCTCCTGCTCTCGCGACGAGAACTTTTCCGGAATGGCCCTGAATACCTCCTTGATCTCAGCCGCGTGATCGGGCTTGAGGCTTACCAATGCGTTCTCAAGCTGCTGGGCAATCAGCGGCACGACGACATCAAACTGCTTTGCCGTTCCTATAACGACCAGCAGTTCCTTCGCGGCGGCGAGGCGTGCGGGGTCAGTGTTCTGCTGCGCAAAACCCTTCACCGGCGCAGCCATCGATAGAACGGAGACAACCACCGAGGCCAGCAGAAGCCGCGCCCAAAATTTCTCGTTCTGTCTCAAGCCATGTCCTTTCCCATTGGTTGTGTCACGCCTTGTCGTACCGGCTGCAGCGGAGCGGTGCACGGCTTTTCTCGCCGTAGGGGGAACAAGGTGTGGACGATCTCAAGCATGGCCGATTGCAGATCCCGCGCTCAATCCGGCGCGGGCCTTGATACGCTTTTCTGCATGCACATTGGACCTCACTTTTTATCCCCGGATCAGCTTCCCCCTTGCATTTGCGTCACGGATTTTTCTTGAGTGAGGATTGTATGAGAAAGCGCCTTGCCGGGAAGTTAATGGATAAGCTATTGATACTGATACGAAAATTTCAGAACCGACGGCGCTCCCGGCGCTCCCGGCGCTCGCGCCGGGCCGACATCGGCGCGTCGTGGTTAACACGGGAATCCGGGATTATATTTAACGGACTTTTCAGAGCCCATTTAATGCCAAAATTCCGGCATTAAATTCTATTTAATGGGGCGGTCGGCGGTAAAAAAGCTGTTCATTTTCAACGCGTTGGAGCCGCCTGTCTACCGCCCTCGTAGGCCTCGTTCTACGCCGGATAAATGGATGGTTAAGCCCAACCAAGCGTTAATTGGACCGGAAATAAATCGGCGGCGCTCCTGTTAACCAGTTTCGGATTAATGCTCGGCGCTGTGAACGAACTGTTAAAGTAGCGAATTGCTGGAACCGATGTCATGGCCGGGCTGCCCAGCCATCCAGTCCCGAAACCCATAAAGATGGAGTTTGTCGCCCTGGATGTCCGCCCCGGAGGGCGGCCATGACAACCGCGTTGGCTGGGGTGCCAGGATTCGAACCTGGGCATGGCGGAATCAAAATCCGCTGCCTTACCGCTTGGCTACACCCCAGCAGTCTTCAGAGGTGACGGGGTTATACGGGGGTTTCGGATGGGGTTCAAGGGTGAACAGGAGCTTTCCCGCGTGCAAGAAGACCGCGCCGTCCCGCCCTCAAGCGCCGAGCCTGCAATTTCGCTTCGCCGCCGCTCATGCTCGCACCGTCAGCGAAAAGCCGATCAGGAGTAGCACCGCGAGCACGATAGACTTGAACCGGGACGCAGGAATATGCCGTCTTGCCCAGCTTCCAACCTGGACCCCGAGAAGCGCCGGCGCGATGGCGAGGATCGACAGGCTCAAAGCTGGCGCGGACATCAGTCCGGCTATCCAAAGCCCGAAGGCCAGGAAGACCGACGCAATCACAACAGCGACGTTCACCGCCTGCACGAAAAGGACCGGCTCCAGGTTGAGCGCAAGCATGTAAGGCATCAAAGGCAGCATCTGCGAGCCCGTGAAGCCTGTGAGCAAGCCGTTCAGAAAGCCCACCGGAATCTGCACGGCGCTTGCTATCTTTGGCGATATCGAAAAGGAAGGCCGCAGCAATGCCTGAATGGCGTACGCACAGATGATGACGCCTAGAACCTGGGTCGGAATGCGCCTGTCCGCCCACGCGAGCAGAAGAACGCCGCCAAGGATGCCGGGAAGGGTGGCCAGATAGAGCCGCCAGAACGTCCGAACACTGCGCTCAAGGGAACCGGTTGTAAACAAAACCGCGACGTTGCTCGCCATCGCCGGCGCGACAACAAGAACGATGGCTTCCTTCAAGCCAAGAGATGCTACGAGGAATGGCAAGGCGCAGGAAGAATATCCAATTCCGGTTGCGCCCTTTATGATGCCGGCGAAGAAGAGACCACTGACTGCAACGACAATAAGATTTACATCCACGGGATGGGGGTCCATCTCAGGTTACTCATTCACTTTTGGGGCTGGCGCCGTACGAGGAGCGTAAAGCGGGGGTGGGTGGGTGGGTGACTGATGTGCGCTCGAGCGCATCCCTTGCTTAGCACAATCAAAGGTTGCTTTGAAGCGTAAATTACAACCCTTTAAGCGTAAACGCAGGTTGCGGTTGCGTTCAGGCTTCGGCGGGCGCTCAATGGCGCCGCAACGTCAAACATGGATGCCATTGTGAAAGTCTCGCGTGAAAACTTGGCATCGGCCGTGCTTTGGAGCGCGATCGCCGCATGCGCTTTTATGACCCTCCTTGCGCCGAAGATGACGACGGCCGAAGCCGAGGGAGGCGCCCTGGGCAAAAGCCTGGCTCCGTTGGTCCTCACGGCCTTCTGATCGCCGCCCTGATCCGCAAGGACTGCAGGAGCGTAACAGAGAAAGCACGGCAAGCTTCCTGGACTCGCTCGAGTTCATCCCATGCCAGCCAGGAAGCCGTTTAAGCCGCGTTTCGTCTCTTGCTACTTCAGCGCAGAAGCCAGGTTCAGGTGGTAATTCACGCCCAGCATGACGGTGTCCACGGTTGGCGAAACCTCAACACTGCCTGAGAGCGTCGAGTGCCATGGTGTACCGGTAATGGTGTACTTGCCGTCATGCGCGACGGACATGCCGTCGAAATCGAAGTGCAGGTATTCGAGCTTGACGGACCATGTCGGGCTGAAAGCGTATTCGACGCCCGCGCCTGCCGCCCAACCTGAAAGCGTGCCGCTCCGGTCGAAGTCGAATGTTGAAGCAGCGACCGGCGCGTTCTTGCACGCGTGCGCCGTCGTACAGTTGTCGCCGATGTAGTTCGCCTTTATGTCTGCATCCAGAAGAGCGAGGCCGCCCTTCGCGTAGAAGAGCAGGGGACCAGCCGCGTAGCCGAGGCGCCCGGTGATGTCGCCATAGAGACCGCCAGGGCTGGAATAGAGCGCATTCAGCCCGCACTGATTTGCAAGATGATTGACCATACAATCCGGCGATGTGGGCAGAGCCACCATTTTACTTCCGGCCAGCCCAAGGTAGCCGAGATCTGCTTCCGGGCCAAATACGATGTTGCCCCACTGAATGTTATACCCAGCCTGGCCGCCGGCGATCACGCCGACGCCAGTTATCCTATTGCTGGCTTCAGGGTCTCCTATGTAGTCAAAGTGATCCTGAGCGGTAGCGATATTCCACGCGCCGCCAACATGGCCGCCGATATAGAACCCCGGCCAAAGCAGTGCAGGCGGAACATAAGGAACATCTTTCAGTCCCGGCCGGACATAGAGGTCCGTGGCCAAAGCCCCAGTTGCCGCCAAAGAAGAAAAGAACACCGCTAGCGCGACCCCACGGGCGCGCAGCCTCGAAATTTTCATATTACTTTCCCCACCTATATACGTGCCCACACGTGGCGGGCTAAGTGAGTCGCGACACTTCAACAAGGCGGCAAAGATGTTTTTCCCGGTCTTTTGGCCGCAGCGAAACTATATCCGGCGACTTTGCTTCAAGCTAAATTGACACTTAGTTTTCTGACATCTTAGATCCGCAACCAGACGGCGATGTCTTACTTTCCGGCAACCAAGGCGACTATGCGCCCGCTTATTACTTACTTTTTCTGCTCACCGGCATTACCGAGCCATCGACGCCATGAGCGATGCCAAAAGGCCGACATCAAAGAAAGCGCGGCAAGCTTTTAGCCGCGCTTCGTCGCGTTCTTGCTATTTCAGCGTAGAAGCAAAGTTCAGGTGGTAATTCACGCCCAGCATGACGGAGTCCACGGTTGGCGAAACCTCGACGGCGCCTGAGAGCGTTGAGTGGTATGGCGTGCCGGTAATGGTGTACTTGCCGTCATGCGCGAGGGATAAGCTGTCGAAATCGAAGTGCAGGTATTCGAGCTTGACAGACCATGTCGGGCTAAAGGCGTATTCGACGCCCGCGCCTGCCGTCCAACCTGAAAGCGTGCCGCTCCGGTCGAAGTTGAATGTTGAAGCAGCGACCGGCGCTGACGCGCACGCGTGCGCCGTCGTACAGTTGTCGCCGATGTAGTTCGCCTTGATACCTGCATCCAGAAGTGCAAAGCCGCCCTTTCCGTAGAAGAGCAAGGGACCAGCCGCGTAGCCGAGGCGCCCGGTGATGTCGCCATAGAGACTGCCCGAGCTCGAATAGAGCGCGTTCAGCCCGCACTGATTCGCAAGATGATTGACCATACAATCCGGCGATGTGGGCAGAGCCGCCGTTTTGTTCGCGGATAGTCCAAGATAGCCGAGGTCCGCCTCCGGGCCGAATACGATGTTGCCCCACTGAATGTTATACCCAGCCTGCCCGCCGGCGATCACGCCGCTTCCAGTCATCCTATTGCTGGCTTCAGGGTCTCCTATGTAGTCATAGTGATCCTGAGCGGTGGCTGCGTTCAACGCGCCGCCGGCATGACCGCCGATGTAGAACCCCGGCCAAAGTAGTGCAGGCGGAACATAAGGAACATCCTTCGGTTCTGGCCGGACGTAGAGGTCCGTGGCCAAAGCCCCAGTTGCCGCCAGCAAAGAAGAAAAACAAACGGTTAGCGCAACCCCACGGCCGCGCACTGCCCACATTCTCACGTTACACCCCCAAATATTAAGTGCCACGGCTGAGGCTTAAGTGAGCTGGATTCTTTTAACAAGACGGAGAAGATGTTTTTCCCTGCTTCCCACAGCTTTGCTTGCAGCTAACTTGGCACTTAGTCCCTCTAACACCTTAAGACTACAACTCAAAGGTGCTAATTTGATAATATACAATCAAATGAACAGCGAGCTGGCCTTCCGGCTCATCGGCTGAGGAGGATCTTCTTCATGGTGTCGGCCGTCTTGCCGTAGGGGGGTCGCAGGAGGCTCGCGGCGTTGTAGCGGCTCTGCAGGAAAACGCCCTTCCGATGCGAGAAGGTTTGGAACCCATATTCGCCGTGGTAGGCGCCCATGCCGGACGGACCAATGCCGCCAAATGGCAGGTTCTCGACAACCACATGCATCAGCGTCTCGTTGATTGAAGCGCCGCCAGAAGTCGTCCGCTCCAGAACCTTGTCGCGGTTCCCCTTGTCTCGCCCGAAATAGTAGAGAGCGAGCGGCCTGGGGCGGGCATTCACGTAGTCGATGGCCTCGTCGAGCGTGCGATAGGACTTGACCGGCAGCACAGGGCCGAAAATCTCTTCGCGCATCACGGCGAGATCGTCGGCGGGATCGATCAGAAGCGTGGGGGCGACCTTCCTTTCCTGTGGCGGGAGCGCTTCACCCGATGGATTGATCTCGATGATGCGCGCGCCGCGCTGGCGAGCTTCCTCGATATACCGCTGGATGCGCCCGTAATGCCGCGCGTTGATGATCGATGTGTAATCCGGATTTGCTTTGAGCGAAGGATAGAGCTTCTTCACCGCGTCCTGGATCAAGCCAATGAAGTTCTCGCGGATATCCTCGGGAACGAGAACATAATCCGGCGCAATGCAGGTCTGGCCCGCGTTGAGAAACTTCCCGGTCACGATGCTTTCCGCAGCCGCGGGCAGTGCTGCATCGCCGCCGATGATGCAGGGCGACTTTCCCCCGAGTTCCAGCGTGACGGGCGTCAGGTTTTCGGCGGCGGCGCGCATGACGCGGCGGCCCACTTCGGTCGATCCGGTGTAGAGCAAATGGTCGAAGGGCAGCGCGGCGAAGGCCGCGCCGGCCTCCGGCCCGCCCAGAATCGTGGCGACCTTTTCTTCAGGAAACAGCCGTCCCAGGAAGTCCGCAAGAAATTCGGAGGTGCGAGGCGTCAACTCCGAGGGCTTGAGCATGACGCGATTGCCCGCCGCCAGCGCCGCGATCAGGGGCATGAGAGCAAGCTGAACCGGATAGTTCCAAGGGCTGATGACGCCGACGACGCCGACCGGCTGATAGAGCATGCGCGCCCGGCCCGGCATGAGTTCGAGGCCGACGCTCACGCTTTTGGGCTTCATCCAACCGGCCAGATGTTTCAGGGTTTCGCGCGCGGACGAAATGACCGGCCAGACATCGGCGAGCAGCGTTTCATGCCTCGACCGGTTGCCGAAATCCTCCGATATGACGGAGGCGATCCGATCCGCCTCCTGCTTCAGGGCATCGCGCAGTTTGCCGATATCTTCCTTGCGCCGCGCCAGGTCCGGCGGTCCAGCCCGGAGGAACGCTTGCCGTTGCAGCGCGAGACTATCCGCAGGTTGCGGCCCGGTTTTGAGGTCAACGGCTTCGACTAAGCTCATGGCGGCGCCTGCTTCAATGATTGGTTGTGTGCAAACATAGGCGCCTCTCTCGCTTTCGAAAAGCGGTTGGGGTTGGGAGGCTGGCGCAAACCCGGCGATGAAGGGCCTATTTCATCGCGTATTCAAACGGAACGCGCAGCGTGTGACGGTCTTCGCCGGCTTCCGGGGGAACGGGCGGAAACGGTGCGGCGCGTTCAAGCGATGACATCGCGGTTCTGTCGAGCGTCCGCGACCCCGAGCTTTGAACGACATGGTGATCGAGAAGCTCTCCCGAGGGGGCTAGCGTCAACTCAAGGACGACTCGGCCTTTCTGCGTGATCCTGGGGCGAAGCGCGTTCTTCATCAGCGCCTGATAGACCTTGCTGTTATAGATCGAAAGCGCCTCGGCGCGGCGCGCTTCGTGGGCGCGGTTTGCGGCGCGCTGTTCGTCCTGCGCTTCGCTGCGAGGCGCGGGGGTGGAAGGCTTCTGCTCCACAACCTTCTTCTCGGGCTTTTTCTCATTGGTCGAGGGGACGGGTTCCGGGGATGCCTCAGGCGGAAGCTCGACCTTGTCCTCTTCCTTCTTAATCTCTTCGGGCGCCTGCGGCGCAGCCTGTCCGCCTGCCGAGGCTTCCCGACGCTGCACGGAAGCCGCGTCGAGACCCAGGATCTCCTCCGACTGCATGGTGATCGTGGCGACAACTGAAAGGTCATCCTCGCCGCCGCTGGACTGGAGGGCCGCAAGGTCGGGCTCATGCATGCTGAGGAGCACGAAAACAAACGCCACGTGAACGCCAATGGCGATGCACGCGGCGCCAATGCGAACCCAGTTCATTGCGCGGCTCCGGCGGCGGAAGCTGCGGGTTGAAGCGCTGCTCCTTCGCCGTCCTGGCGCGGAGGCTGCGACAGGAGGGATATACGCTGGTAGCCGGAGGAGCTGAGACGCCCGAGAAGCTCCATCACCTGTCCGTAGGCAATCGTCTTGTCGGCCCTGAGGTAAACAACGGCGTCGCCCTCGCCCGTTCGCAGCGCCGACAGCCGCGGGATCAGCGAAGCGGCGTCCACCGCGTCATCCCTGATGTAAAGCCTCCCATCTGCAGCGAGCGTTACGATGACCGGCTTGTTGGGCTGGCTGAGGCGCTGGGCGGAGCTCTTCGGAAGCTGAACCGGCACGCCGGCCACGAGCAGCGGCGCCGTGACCATGAAAATCACCAGAAGCACAAGCATGACGTCGACCATCGGCGTGACGTTGATCTCCGCCATGATCTTCGCCTGCGAGGGTTGTCCGTTTCCCTTACCGGGTATCCAGCCCGCCATTGCTCAGCCCCTGAGTTACATGCATCGCGGGCTGCTTCGCATCGAAACGTGCCCCGGACGAGTCGCCGTAAACACGCAATTTGGCAAATCGTGCCACCGCCGCCGACACTCGCTCTGAGACACGGCTCAACGAAACATTCGCCTGGTTGTAGAAAATCACGGCGGGGATCGCCGCCGCCAGGCCGACAGCGGTCGCAAACAGCGCCTCCGCGATGCCCGGCGCCACGACGGCAAGGCTTGTATCCTTGGCGGCCGCGATGCCGGTGAAGCTCCGCATGATGCCCCATACGGTGCCGAACAAACCGACGAAAGGAGCCGTCGACCCAACTGTCGCCAGGAAGGGAAGCCCGGATTGTAGCCTTTGCAACTCAGCCGCTTGTTCGATTTGTAAGCTTCTCTCCAATCTGGCGCTGAACTCGGCCTGAGTTTCTCCGCTTGCAAAAGGCTCCGAATCCGCAACGCGCGTCATGCGATCCGCAAACCAATCCGAAGGAGCGGGGTTCTGGCCTCCGCGCTCAAAGGCCGCAACCTGCCGCGAAAATGCAAGAATTCGCATCAGTTTCTCGATCGCGATCGTCCAGCAAATAACCGACGCGATCACGAGGATCAGCATGACCCCTTTTACGACAGGATCGGCGTTAGCTAACAATTCGATAACAGGAAGGCTGTCCATGATCGTCTCGAATGCGGATTGCATCTGGGCTAAGCTTAAGGAATTTCTGCGACTTGTTGGCACGCCATAATATAACTTGGTAGCGATCAAGCAGGAGATTAACCAGAAAACTTCCTGTTGACGGCCTGACGTTAGATATCAGGCCAAGGTAGCGTCGCACTTGCTTTTTTTCACCCCCGCCCCTGGCTCGATCAACAAAAAATCCTTGTACTGTCTAATTCCGATACTGCATCTGCGAACTCTAAAACACTTACCCGCTCCTGTTTGGCCCGCCTTTTGCTTCGATTGACCGCAGGTAGCGTTGATTGATTCTTATCCTTAAGGGTGAGTTAATAACAATGGGAACTGACGCGAGCACGTTGCGCTCGTTGGGGAATTTGGCAAGGACATGATGAGACTACTGACAGGGGTTATGGCTGCGTCCATCATTTGCACCGCCAGTCCGGCGATTGCGGGTGAGCTTCTTCATGTGCAAGGTCACTTGATGCGCTGGGCGCCCGAAACGCCTGGCGGGAAGACGGTTGTCACTTACTCAGTTCTGAAAGGGCCTTACAACGTCCAAAGCGACAAGAGCATCCTCAGCCCCAGCAATTGCGCCAAAATGCACGCTTTCGCCGATATTGTGACGCTGTCGACCGGACTATCGGAAGAGAGGGCGAAAAGTGAGCTGGAAGCAGCGTTCCAGACTTGGGAGAAAGTTGCAGACATCGTCTTTGTCGAGGCCGCCGATCCGCGGTCTGCCAACATCGTCATCGGCGCTGCAGACGATCCGGGAGGGCGCGCTTTCGCCAACCTTAGGTACCGGAGCGGAAAAGGTTTCACACCCGTGACGATGGCGCTCGGCAAGCCCGACGCACCTGCGTCGGCGGCTCCCAAAGAGCAAAGCGCCGACGGATCGATGGTGCCGATCGATCAGGCGTATGTTTGCCTGAACCCCAGATCACACTGGAAGATCGGGTTCGACGGCAATCTCGACGTTTATGATCTCAGGCACACTTTCACGCACGAAGTCGGGCATGCGATCGGCCTCGATCACCCGGACAGCACCGGCGCCGTCATGGCCTTCCGTTACGATGAGCGCGTCCGTGAGCTGCAACCGTCCGATATCGCCGGTGTGCAAAGACTTTACGGAGCGCGATCGGCCGCAGAGTGACGCCGTTCTCCGCGGGATTGGCGCTCGCGGTGAAGCGGGTGTCGCGATGGCGGGACATCATCGAGGGCAATGGCCCTTTGGTCCCGCTTTCCTACGCGGCGCGATCAATCACCCCCAGGAAAAGCTCCTTTAAAACAACGGATAACCCACTGAATCCAAATAGATTTAGAAAATATCAATACATTTTTACTTGAATTTTTCACTTCAAAGTAGCCCGCACTCAAGCACAGCTTCCGTTATAGTCGGCAAATCACTTGACCCTGACTTCCGGGAGCAACTACTAGCGTGAAGAGTGCTGCGCTTTAGGCGGCTGCTCATGGGCTGAAGACCATATTTGCTCCCCGGGCTGACTATGAATGAAAACGCGGCTGCGACACGTCCACCTGGAATAGCCCTGACGAAGACGGCCGAAGACGCGCACGATGTTGTCATCATAACGGACGCGGACGGCGTTCCGGTCTGGGCGAATGAAACCTTCGCCAGGCTGACGGACTTATCCCTGAATGAAATCGCGATGTGGGAACCGCGGGAGATTCTCCAGTCCCATAGCTCAGGGCGCGCTCAGGCCGGTACGATCTTGCGGGCCCTGCAAGAGCGGCAGCCTGTCAAGACGCAGCTTCAGCGGCAGGCGAAGAACGGCGATCCCGTCTGGTCCGATTTGGAAATCTCTCCACTTTTCGACGCCGCCCGCCGTCTCGGCGGGTTTGTGGCCATCCAGCGCGACATTTCCGATTGCATGGCGCGCAATTGCGATCTGACCAAAGCGGCGCTGAGCCACAGCAGGGCGGAAGGGCGTTTGCGAGCCGCCATCGAGGCCATTTCAGATGGCTTTGCGATCTATGACGAAAGCGACCGCCTCCTGATCGCGAACCGTGCTTTTGCCGATATCCACGCCGGGGTGGAGGACAAGATCGGCCCCGGCTCCTCTTTCGAGGAACTGTTGCGGCACACCGTGGCGGCAGGCCTGCTGGACCTCGGCAGGGAGGAGCCCGAGCGCTGGATAAAGCGTCAACTCAACATGGCGCGTCTGCCGTCGTCCGAAATCCACCTGCGGTTTGTCGATGGCGGATGGATGACGAGGCGTCACAAACGCATGGAAAACAACGAAACTGTCCGGATTTGGACGGATATCAACTCACTCAAGCGCCAGCAGACGGAACTTGAGGAAGCCCGCGGCCGGGCAGAGGCCGCAGACCGGGCGAAAAGCCGGTTCCTGACCGACGCCAGCCACGAAATTCGCACCCCGATGAATGGCATCATCGGCTTCAATCACCTGCTGCTTCAAACCGAGCTCACGGCGACACAGAGGGAATACGCCTCGTTCATCCAGGACTCCTCGAATTCCCTCATGTCCCTGATCGATGAAATCCTCGATCTCGGAAGGATCGAGCGTGGCGGGCTGGAAATCGAAGCTCTCCCCTTCAGGCTCTCCGAACTTATAGCGGCTGCCCGCTTTCTTGAAGCGCTGGCCGGCAACAAGTCTCTCAAGCTCGAAATCGAGTGCTCGCTGCCGGAGGACATGATTGCTGTCGGCGACGTGAAGCGCATCAGGCAGATCCTCGTCAACCTTCTGGGCAACGCCATAAAATATACGGAGGCTGGCTGTGTGCGGCTGGCCATCACCCGCGAAGACGGCGGACTGCAACTGACCGTTAGCGATACCGGGCGCGGCATCCCTGCGGCGGAACTGAAGGCGGTTTTCGAGAGATTTCACCGGGTCAGCGAGAATGGTTCAGCCGGAGTGCAGGGCAGCGGGCTCGGGCTGGCCATTGCACGCGACCTTGCCCATCTCATGGGGGGCGAGATTATAGTGACGAGCGAACGCGGCCACGGTTCCACTTTTCGAGTCTGGCTGCCGGTATGGCTCAACACCGAAAGAGCAGCCGCGCCAGGGCAAGATCGGGCTTGCGGTCCGATGGCAAAGGTCGAGGCGGCCTGCGCTTATGATGTTCTCGTCGCTGAGGATCATCCCATCAACCTGAAGCTGGCGGTCGCGCTGCTTCAGGCGGCTGGTTGCCGAGCCCACTCCGCCGAAAACGGACGACAGGCCCTGACAGCATTGGATAAGGCCGATTACGACTTGATCGTGATGGACAGCCAGATGCCGATCATGACGGGCATCGAAGCCATGACGATCATTCGGCGCCGCTCCGATTGGAAAGCCCGGATACCGATCCTCTCTTTGACGGCCGATGCGATGAAAGGCGCGGATGAATATCACGCCACCGCAGGCGCGGACATGTACATGACGAAGCCCCTGAAAAGCGACGGCTTCATCGAAGCCGTAAAGCGCCTGGCATCGGAGGGGCGGGAGCTGCGTGACCGTAATTCCGCCCGGAGCGGATCGGGTCGAGGCGGAGATTGCCTATGAATTTATCAGCGCGCTTCCATCTTCGGAATCCCCTTGTTGTCATGGCCGCCCTCCGAGGCGGCCATCCAGGGCGACAAGCTCCATCTTTTTGGATTTTGGGACTGGATTGATTCCAGCAAATCGCAACGCGCTCTAGCGCGGCGGAACCGCAGCGACGCAAGCTTAACCGCGTGCCCGCGTGCTTCTCGCCCATCTGGGCGCTGTCATCTCCGACGGCGCCCGCCTTATGCTTCGGAGTTAACGCTTCGTTCGCAGCGCGGAGTGTTAAACTGAAACTGGTTAACGGAAGCGCCGCCGATTTATTTCCGGTCCAATTAACGCTTTATAAACGTTAAGTTTGTCTCAAAACGAGGCGGCTCGCGCCTAAGGGCCGGCTAGGGAGGCGCGCTTCAACGCATTGAAAATGAAGGGTTTTCGTCTTCGGCCGAGGGCCATTAAATAGAATTTAATGCCGGAATTTTGGCATTAAGTGGGCTCTGAAAAGTCCGTTAAATATAATCTCGGATTTCCGTGTTAACCATGGCCGCGCCGAAATCAGCCAGCCGCGTGCGCCGGAAGCGCCGTCCGTTATGAAATTTTCGTTTTATATCAATGACTTATTTCATTAACTTCCCAGCAAGGCGCTTTTTCGTACAATCCTTGCTCAAGAAAATCCGTGACAAGCGGGAAGCTAATCCGGGGATGAAGTGAGGTCCAATGCGCCTGCAGAAAAGCCTGTCGAGGCCCGCGTCCCGATTAAGCGCACACGCTTTAGGACAAAGAGAGACGCCTCTGCGGCGCGAAGCCCGTTGCGCGGCAAGCCCTTTCCATCGTAAATGAATAGCTTACCCTGAACAGCCGCGAGCGATCATGACGGACCTGCTTCTGACCTACCTTCCGCTTGTCATCTTTTTCGCCGTCGCACTCGTCATCGGCTTGGCGCTGCTTGTCGCGCCGTTCCTGATCGCCCCAAACAAGCCCGATCCCGAGAAGGTCGCCGCTTATGAATGCGGTTTCCCTGCCTTTGACGACGCGCGCATGAAGTTCGACGTGCGCTTCTACCTTGTATCCATCCTGTTCATCATCTTCGACCTCGAGGTGGCATTCCTCTTTCCCTGGGCCGTGGCCTTCAAGGAAGCGGGCGCCTTCGGCTTCTGGGCGATGATGATCTTTCTTGGCGTTCTTACAATCGGCTTCATATATGAGTGGAAAAAGGGAGCGCTGGAATGGGATTGATCAAACAGCCATTTGGTGAGCCGCTTCTCGAGAAGTCGGGCGAGGGCTCCGGGCTGGTGACCCCAGCACGCGTATTTCAAGAGCGTGAATAACGAACTGTCGGACAAGGGTTTTCTGGTCACGAGCACCGATGAGCTCATCAACTGGGCGCGTACCGGCTCGCTGATGTGGATGACCTTCGGCTTGGCCTGTTGCGCGGTTGAGATGATGCAAGCCTCGATGCCGCGCTATGACGTGGAGCGTTTCGGCTTCGCGCCGCGCGGCAGCCCGCGTCAGTCCGATGTCATGATCGTCGCCGGCACGCTGTGCAACAAGATGGCGCCCGCGCTCCGCAAGGTCTACGACCAGATGCCGGAGCCGCGCTATGTCATCTCCATGGGCAGCTGCGCGAACGGAGGAGGCTATTACCACTATTCCTATTCTGTCGTGCGGGGATGCGATCGCGTCGTCCCGGTGGACGTCTATGTCCCTGGCTGCCCGCCAAGCGCGGAGGCCCTCGTTTACGGCATCATGCTTCTTCAGAAGAAAATTCGCCGCACGGGCACAATCGAACGCTAACAGCCGGAGCTAAGAGAATGACGGAGACGGGGAAGCTTGAAGCCCTGGCCGGAGCGATAAAGACCGCCTGTCCCGATGCTGTTACAAGCACACGGCTTGGGCTCGGCGAACTTACGGTCACCGTCCAACGCGCGCGCATCGCCGAGGTCGCACAATTTTTGCGCGACGATCCCGCATGGCGCTTCAAGATCCTGATCGACATTTGCGGCGCGGACTACCCGGAGCACGCCGAGCGGTTCGAGGTGGTCTATCACTTCCTGAGCGTCTACGAAAATTTGCGCGTGCGCCTCAAGCTGTCGACCGACGACGCCTCGACCGTTCCCAGCATTGTCAGCGTTTTTCCGGCAGCGAATTGGTACGAGCGCGAGGCTTACGATCTTTACGGCATCCTGTTCGAAGGACATCCCGATCTTCGCCGCCTCCTCACGGATTACGGCTTCCGGGGGCACCCGTTGCGCAAGGACTTCCCGCTCACCGGCTTCGTCGAGTTGCGTTACGACGAGGAGCAGAAGCGCGTGGTGTACGAGCCCGTGAAATTGCCGCAGGAGTTCCGCAGCTTTGATTTCCTCAGCCCCTGGGAGGGGTCTCATTATGCTCCGCTGCCCGGCGACGAGAAAGCGGCGCCAAAGGCCGGTTAGGAAGACGATCTCGGACCCAAGGTGGAATAAACCGGGAAATCCACTACCCTGACGCGAGTGCGTCATTTACAACCACACGTTCAACGTGTAGTTGCCCTGCAATACTGCAAAAGGTAGCGTTGCAAGGGGATATCATGTCCGCACTCGAAGTCGCTTCGCGCATATCGGCTGATTCGACAAAGTTGGATGGCTGGAGACAGGTTGCATCGAAAAAAGCCAAAGACGCCTGGCATGACCGCGCACAACTTGCCGCTACATTCCTCAGACCCGGAGATATTGTCTGCGATCTGGGAGCGGGTTCTCAGCCTCTCAGAAACTTTCTGCCGGAAAGCGCAAAATACGTCCCCGTCGATTGTGTCGATACGCTTCCTGGAACTCATCTCGCGGACTTCAATTCGCCGGATTTCACGCTTCCGGCGCTGGATTTCAACGTGCTCACCGCCCTCGGCGTCGTGAACTGGCTGAAAGACGAGGAGCAATTTCTAAACCGTCTCTCAGAGCTGGCGGAGGGCAAGTTCTTTATTTTCACCTACGATCTCTGGGGCGATCGGGGGGAACTCGGGTCGCTCGACGGGTGCATGGCGGTTTTCTCTCGCTATTTACGCGATCTTACGCCAGCCATCGTTTTCCGGAGGCGCGCATTCTTTACCGGGACATTAGGGCGCGGCGAAACAAAGGCTTTCCGGACGCCCGCAACGAACATATATTTGAAATATCTGCGGCCTCAGGAATACTTGGTCCTCAAGCTTCTGAAGCTGAAAATGATGCCACGATGGCTTGCCTGATAGGGCAGCCCTTCCCGGAAAGAGAGCAAGACGATGGCGGATGGGGGTGGGACACCTGGAGCGGAGGGCGCGCGCTCTGACATTTGCGTGCGGCCGCCCGACAACCGTAATTTCACGATCAACTTCGGACCGCAGCATCCCGCCGCGCATGGCGTGTTGCGCATGATTACGGAACTCGATGGCGAGGTGGTGCGGAGGATCGATCCGCATATCGGGCTTTTGCATCGCGGCACCGAAAAGCTGATCGAGTACAAGACCTATCTTCAGGCGATCCCTTATTTCGACCGGCTTGACTATGTCGCGCCGATGAACCAGGAGCATGCGTTCTGCCTGGCGATCGAGCGCCTGCTGGGGATCACGCCGCCGATCCGCGGGCAGCTTATCCGCGTGCTCTTTAGCGAGATCGGGCGCGTCCTGAACCATATCCTCAACGTCACGACCTTCGCGCTCGACGTGGGTGCGCTGACGCCTCCGCTTTGGGGCTTCGAAGAGCGCGAGAAGCTCATGGTGTTCTATGAGCGCGCGAGCGGGTCGCGGCTCCACGCGAATTATTTCCGGCCGGGCGGCGTGCATCAGGATCTGCCGCAGGCTCTCGTCGACGACATCGCCGCATGGTGCGATCCGTTCCTGAAGACCCTCGCGGACATCGACGAGCTTCTCACCGACAACCGCATCTTCAAGCAGAGAAACGTCAATATCGGCGTCGTGAGCCTTGAAGATGCGATGGCCCACGGCTTCACTGGCGTGATGCTGCGCGGCTCCGGCGCGCCCTGGGATCTGCGCAAGGCGCAACCCTACGAGTGCTACGCAGACCTCGAATTCGACATCCCCATCGGCAAGAACGGCGACAACTGGGACCGCTATCTCATCCGCATGGAGGAGATGCGCCAAGCGGTTCGCATCATGAAGCAATGCATCGAGCGGCTGAACTCTCCGGCTGGGCGCGGCCCGGTGCTTCTGCCGAACCACAAGGTGACGCCGCCGCGGCGCGCCGAGATGAAGCGCACGATGGAAGGCGTCATCCATCACTTCAAGCTTTACACCGAGGGCTTCCGTGTGCCGGAGGGCGAAGTTTACGCCGCGATCGAAGCGCCGAAGGGCGAGTTCGGCGTCTATCTCGTGGCCGATGGCACCAACAAGCCTTATCGCTGCAAGATCCGTGCGCCCGGCTTCCCTCACCTCGCTGCGATGGACTTCCTCTGCAAAGGCCACATGCTTGCCGACGTATCGGCCGTGCTCGGCAGCCTCGACGTCGTTTTCGGCGAGATCGACCGCTAGTGCGCCCCAGCGGTAAATCCTGCCACGCTTGCTGCGAGGTCTTTCAGGATTTCCCGCGGAGAAGGCGCACTTGCACCTGAGTTTGCGGCCAATGGGGTGCGAACCCGCCTCCGGCTGTACAGGCGGAACATCGCCTGCCGCCTCCGGTTCATCACTGTCGATGAACTGGAGATGCAAGTGGCGAAAACTTCGAAGAAAACCGACCCAAAGCTTTGGGAAAAGGTGAAAGAGGACGTGACCGTCGGCAATAAGGGCGGCCGTCCGGGGCAGTGGTCGGCCCGCAAGGCCCAGATGGCCGTGCAGGAATACAAGAAAGAGGGCGGCGGGTATATCGGCCCTAAGAGCGAAGACAACTCGCTCGTGAAGTGGACCGAGGAGGATTGGGGCACGAAATC
The DNA here is from genome assembly GCA_963764115.1 of uncultured Alphaproteobacteria bacterium. GTDB lineage: Bacteria > Pseudomonadota > Alphaproteobacteria > Rhizobiales > Rhodomicrobiaceae > Rhodomicrobium. Next base: position 87,031 of record CAVXRT010000027.1, on the reverse strand, counting down.
GGGTGAGAAGAGCACCGAGACCGGCGAGCGCTATCTTCCGAAGGATGCACGCAAAGCGCTCTCCCCCGCCGAATATTACAAGACAACAGCCAAGAAGCGGCGCGACACGGCAAAGGGGCGGCAGTTCTCGCGCCAGCCCAAAGCAATTGCCAGGAAAACAGCCGCTTATCGCGATGGTTTGCCACCGAAGGAACAACTGATCCAGAAGGCGCGCAGCCTCGGAATTAAAGGCCGCTCGGCCATGACGAAGGGCGAGCTGTTGCGCGCCATCGCATCCGCGAGGGGCGGTTCATGACAAGCAGACACAAGGAAAGCGACGAGATGACGCGATTTCGGCTCGCTCGTGAGCATGTCTGCCCGTGAGTTGACGGATTGGCTTGAGACCGAGGAAAGCAAATCCGCCGGCTGGCATCACGAGGGCGAGGACGCATCCATCGGCCACCAATCCGGCCGGCAAATCATCGCTATACTCCGAAGCCGCCGCAGCCTCCCCGAGGACGATCGCGCCCATATGCGCAAAGCCGCCGCCCCCACCATCAAGCGGCATCTCGCGCAGCGCCCGAACCACCATTCGAGCATACGCGCTGGCGCTACTCGCTCATGAACTGGGGCCACGATCCGCTGAAGAATTGATCTCCCTTATACAATCGTCAGAACGTTCGACCCATATCGGGCGCAACGGTCCATTAACTCTATTGGGTTCGTTTCGCAAAAAATGCAATTTTTCGCAACTATGGGTAGAGACTATTGCAATCCAGGATAGAATTTCGACTTCAGGAAAAGGTCTCAACTTATGGCTATTCCTATTACTGCTGGAGACGGCGGGCGAACGAGATCGGATAGGCGGCGTTGCGGATGTCGATCATCGGATCGTCGGATTGCTCGACCCCGTCCGGAAGCTGCCCCGGGAGGAACAGCAGCTTATTCTGGGCCTCGAAAGGATCTGCAGCCACCTTGCTGATGGTCAGAACGCCCATATCCACTTCTTTGCGGTCATCCGGCCAGGGCTTCGAGCCGTCGCCGGTTTGATCGCCTGGAGCGGCGAGTTGCGCCTGCAGGTGGAATGTGATCGGGCCTTTCTTGAGCCGCTCCTGCACCTCGTCGATAAGAAAGTTCGGCGCTTTCCCCTTCGCCTCCGCCGGATCGAGGTGCACGATGCGCTCGGGCGCGAGATGATAGCGGAAGGCCTGTCTTTGGCCCGGTTTGTTCACAAACACGAAGGCGTTGATGCCGCGATACTCTTCATGAGCAAAACTGTCGGGCGTATGGATCGCGGCGTTGGCTGCGGCGACAGTGGGGTGCGCGGCGATAAATTGCTCGATTTTCGTCGGCTTTGGCGCGTCCGGCGGGCTGGCGGCGATGGCCAGGAACAGATCCCGGAAATCTTCGCCGTTCGAGACGGGGAAGAACTTGAATGCGTTTGTGACGAGATCGCTGTCGCTTCCATCCGGCAGGTGGAACTTCATCGCGACGCCGTGCGGGTTGGCGTTGGCCATGCCGTCCGGGATATTTGGAAGGCCTGTCGAATCCGAGAAGCGCGCCGTCACCGGGATTTCGCTTCCGTTGAAGAGCGCCGCCTTGCTCAGCACCGCGGCCTCGGGCGTCGCCTTGAAGCTGCCCTCGACCACGATGCCCTTCGCGTGGTTGGCCCGAAAGCCGTTGCGCTGCACGCCGAACACCTTGTTCATGGCGTCCACGATCTGCTCCGCAATCGGCTTTTCATCCGCGGCGGCTGCGCCGGACCATAGGAGGCAGGATGCGATAATTGCGGCTGCCGTTCTTCCGTGTGCCATGGGACGCCCATCTGCCTTTGTTTGTGATTTACTCCGGCAGGTAAGAGCGGCGGCGCTGCAAAAGGTTCCGCGGCAAAAAGGACCGTGCATTTTTTCCGCCGCCCCTTGACGCGGCGCGGGCGTAGCCCCTTACTCGGAATGCCAGTTGGCCGGATGGCCGCTGCCTGAAAGGCGCGTTGTGGGCCGCAAGGTCGTAGCGCCTTCCGGGTGGAGGAAAGTCCGGGCTCCACGGAAACACGGCGCCGGATAACGTCCGGCGGGGGCGACCCCAGGGAAAGTGCCACAGAAAGCAAACCGCCCTATTCAGGCCATTCACGTTCGGTGTCTCAAGTAGCGCGGAGCGCGGTAGACCAAAAATAGAGCAAGGGTGAAAGGGTGCGGTAAGAGCGCACCGCAGCGCTGGCGACAGGGCTGGCAAGGCAAACCCCGCCGGGAGCAAAACCGAATAGGGACGGCACAGCCCCGCGGCCTCGGCTGTGGGGCGGAATGCGTTTTCGCATCGCCGTCCGGGTTGGTTGCTTGAGGCGCGCGGCGACGTGCGTCCCAGATGAATGGCCATCGCGGCGGTTCGCCGCCGGCACAGAACCCGGCTTACAGGCCAACTGGCATTTTCTCTGCTTGTAGCGAAAAACGGCATCTTGGTCATACCCCGGATCGGCTGCGTTTGGGCTTGCGTCCCCGTTCCTTGCGCCGCAGATCTTGGGAAATAGCGCCTTAGCGAGAGATTAAGCGCCAGCAAGTCATTGATTTATATTGAAAAAGATTCCGGGCGCATTGGCGCTCCGACGCGCGGACGGGGCCGGCCGAGCCTGCCGCCGTGGTTAACGGGGAAGTTGCAACAGGGCTATGCAGTTAACTCCCGTGCCTCTAGATGTTGTGTGTGAGCGTCTTGGCTGGGATTGGATCGGTTTGCAGCGCACCTTCGATAAGCCGGTAGAGGCTTGCCGCGCGAGCGTGAGGTTCGCCGGTTGAACCGGAAAGTGAACTCATCAAGATAATAGGCGAGGTGGTCCGGGCTGATGGCGCCCTGATGCGTTCCGAGCCACCAGCGCTTCAGGAGGGAAGCCACGCGATGCGCCAATGGCGTCGCGTCACCCGGGGTGGCCTCCTTGTGGAAGCTGGGAACATGGATATAACCATAGCTAGGCAGAAAGCCGTAACTGCTTAACCCGTCCGAGCGCACAAGGCTTCCTGGCTCAACCGTCGCTTGGACCGCCTTTGCGAGCGTTTCTCCAGCAGCGTTCTTGAGCACGGAAAGGCGAATGCGGCCAATTGCATTCTCGCTGTCTTTTGCTTCTTCCGCCGCAATGAAAATCAGGGACTTGCCTTCGGCTCCACGCCCGCGTTTTCCCCGGCGCTCGCCGCCAAGGAAAGTCTCGTCCACTTCGACTATGCCGGACGGCCTATCGCGGCCGGGACGAACCATGGCGCGGCGCAGCTTGTGCAACCATTCCCAGGCGGTGTGATAGCTGCCGAGGCCCAGCGCCTTTTGCAGCCCCAGCGCGCTGACGCCGTTTTTCTGGTTCACCACATACCACATCGCCTGAAACCATAAGCGGAGCGGTTTGTGCGTGTCCTGGAACAATGTGCCTGCCAGCACAGAAGCCTCGTACCCGCATGCGCGGCAGGTGAAAAGACCACGGGCCTTCTTCCAGTAATCCCCCTTCCCGCAGCGCAAACATTGATATCCGTCCGGCCACCGCACGATGCTCAAATACTCCAAGCACGCGTCCTCGGTCGGAAACATAGCCATGAAATCGGCCATGTTCGCAGGATATTGCTTCATGCCTCAGACTACTACATCTAGAGCTACGGGAGTAAACTGCATAGCCCTGATTGATTAACCATAAAAACGTTTGTATTACAATAGGTTAATGGTGATAAACCCCCGTCCTGTCATAGGCGCCGCGCTCCTTGCTTTTGACCGAATAAACGTATCCTTAAGCATAACCGGGCGGAAATAAATCAGGGGCGCTTAGTGTTAACCTTGTTCGATTAACGTTACACGGGCATTGGCGAACCGTTTACTTATCAATGGGTGACATTTCTCCGTTCGTTATCCCGAACGGCGCTCGCGCCACATCATGAGCGCCGTCGCCTTCCTCGACACAATCAACCGGCTCGCATCCGGCTCGCCACGAAACCGCGCAGCGCTCCATAACCCGCGTCTTCGAGGCTGCCGCCGACCGCTGCGGCAAAATGCGCATCTGCCCCGGCGCGAGAAATAAAGAAGCCGATCCTGCCGTTGTCTGCCGAAATCGCCCCGGGCATCACCCGCAAAATCCTCCGCTTTCACCCTGTGCTCGACCTTAGCAAGAGAAATTCCTTCCTTCCATCAAGAGAAATAAATCCTGCGCCGTTACCACTGCGGCACAATCTCTGCTCGACTTTAGTCGTGAGCCGGGCTATGTTGCCGCTCTCAACCCATTCCAAAGCTGAAGGTTTTCGCCATCGTGATCGTGGAAGAAACCGAAGCGTCGGCTGCGTTGGCGCTTGCATTTGCGCCTGGCGCGCCGCGAGACCTCTGCACCGATTGCGGCGACTCCAAAAGGGCGGACAACAATCGCTGCGGCCGGGCACAACCGTTCATCGCGCCCAACCATCCCCGGATGGGAGCGCGCGGCGCGGTGCCATCGCGACGCCGACCGGCGAGCGAGAAACGAATCAGTCCCGCGCTTTTGCGCGGGCGACTCGCCGGATACGGCCCCTTATTCCACAGCATATACCGCGTCTGGTTACGCGGCTTCACCCAACACGGAACCTAGACGAAAGTTCCATACGCGACGAAGAAACGCTTGCGATTCCTTAGAATTCGAGGATAGACTTAATGTCGCAAATAGCGTTTCTTCCTCGAAGAGCCGTTAGTCCGTCGTATAATCACTAAATTGTGATTTGGATATCAAGTTATGGCAGGCGTTCGGGAAGGGAGTAGGTTGATGAGGAATGTGGAGCAGGCAACCGTTTCTTCATCATTTGCCCGCTCTGGGCCGTTTGGGAAGACCTCGTTCTCTCCGGAGAGGCCTGCGAGCCCCGATGCCGCCGACCGGCAGCGCCGGCTGGCGACGATCATCGCTCAGGAAATCATTCCGCGGCTTATGCTGATTTACCAGGAGGTTCTGCCGCCTCGCGCGACCGAAGGGGATGCGCCGTCGCAGCATGAAATCGAGGAAATAGCCAGCCTCGTGCTTGGACCCGATGTGCAGGCAGCGATCAACTACATTTTGCGCCTGAAGCAGCGCGGCCTGCCCCTGGACAAATTGTTCGTCGAGCTTTTGGAGCCAGCCGCGCGGCATCTCGGCAAGCTGTGGGATGACGACCGTTGCGATTTCCTGGACGTAACGCTCGGCGTGGCGCGGTTGCAGAAGCTCATGGCCGTGTTCAATGACACGCACAAGATGACCGCCAGCGGCGACATGCGCCGGGTTATCACCGCGACGACAGCGGGCGAGCAGCACCGCTTCGGTCTGGCGATGGTGGAGAAGTTCTTGCGCGCGGCAGGCTGGCAAGTCCGCTCTGAGGAAGGCTTGACGCCGGGGTCGGTGGCCGCCGCTGTCCAGAACGAATGGTTCGCTGTCGCCGGGATCACGTTGAGCTGCGAGTTCCGGCTCGACGTTCTTGCCGACATGATCAAAACAATCCGCGAACAATCCTGCAACAAATCGATCGGCGTGATGGTTGGCGGTCCGATATTCAACAAGAACCCGGAACTTGTGAAGCGCGTTGGCGCGGATGCCGCCGCCGTGAACGCACCAGCCGCCGTGACCCTCGCACAGAAGCTGTTCGACCTGGGCGTTGGAAGCCGCGTTCAAACTTCGAACGTGGCGTAACGTCCGAATAACCTCATAAAATCGAAGAGCGCCACAGTCATCCGGAATCGGGAGGGTGTGCGCTGAAGGCGGCGCGCCGGTTGCCGGTCCTGGCTGCCGCCCCTTGAAGAATAAAAAAAACCTGTTTTTTAAGCAGCGGCCACACCGAAAATTTACGGCGCCTGTGCATTAATTCTCCCATACGCTTCCGCATGGGAAAACCCCGTTATGCGTACACTTTGTCTTCTGGCCTTTGGCTGCTTCGTCGGGCTGTTCGCCTATACCTACACTCTCAAGCTCAAGACGCGGGCGCTTGAAACCGAAGCGCGCGAGCTTGTGAACACTCTTCAGGACGAAAGCGACTTCCTCGCGCTGATGCGCGCCGAGGTCAGTTATCTGTCCAGGCCGGAGCGGATCGAGGATATGGCGCGCAAGACCTTGAACCTTGAGCCGATTGCATCCGCACAGCTCGTTCCCTGGAGCGCGGTTGTGTCGGGTTCAAGCGCCACCGCCCAAAATTCAAGCGCGCCCGCGGCCCGGAAAGACGGCATCGCGGCCCTGATCGAAAAAGCATCCGCCCAGCCTGCCCCGGCCGGGATCCACTAGAAGGCTATGGCGACGCTGGCGACCCTTTGCCACCGGCTTGGCGGCTCGAACACCGCCGGCCGGGCTGCGGGAAATGGCCGGCGCGCGCAAGCGCTGCTCGCGCTTTTTTTCGTCTGCGCCTTCACAGTCGTTTCGGGCCGGGTCATCCGTTACGGGGCATCTGCGGGCGATCTTCCCGTCCTCGCTGTGGCGACCCCGACGGTGCTCGCCAAAAATCGCCCCGACGTCGTCGACCGGCACGGAAGGCTGCTCGCCACCGACATCCGTGTATACTGGCTTTCGGCAAATCCGAAGCAGATGGTGAACGAAGATGACGCCGCCGAAAAACTCGCAGGCTTATTTCCGGATCTCAATCAGGCCGCGCTCGCGAAGAAATTCCGCGACAAGACGAGCCATTTCGAGTGGGTCAAGCGCGGCCTGACGCCCAAGCAGGCCGAGGCGGTCCACGCGCTCGGCATTCCCGCCCTGACGCTGCTTCCCACGAACCAGCGGGTTTATCCTGCCGGGAACGAGGCCGCGCACATCCTTGGGATCACAAACGTCGACAATGAAGGCCGCAGCGGCGTCGAATGGTACATCGACCAGAAGCTCGGCTCGCAGGTTGCGCCGACTTCCCTCATGGACAGGCCCATCGTCAAGCTCGCGCTCGACTTGAGCGTGCAGCATGTGCTGACCGAAGAGCTTTCGCATGCGATGGAGCTCTACCGCGCGAAAGCCGTTCTCGGGCTTGTCCTCGATGTGAGGAACGGCGAGGTCCTGGCCTCCGCCTCACTGCCGGATTTCGACCCGAACCGCCGGGAGCAGGCCGCCGAGCAGAACAGGCAAAACCGCGTCGTGACCGACGTTTATGAGCTCGGCTCCGTCTTTAAATCTTTCACCATCGCGATGGCGCTCGATCAAGGCGTGGCGACCCGCTACGAGTTCTTCGACACAAGCCCGTTCGCAATCGGCCATTTTATCATTCGCGATTCGCATGCCATGTACCAAAGGATGAGCGTCGAGGATATTTTCATCCATTCCTCGAATCCTGGTGCGGCGCATATTGCGATGGCGGCCGGCATGACGCGCCAGCAGGCTTTCCTCAGGTCGCTCGGCCTGTTCGAGAAGATCGAAACCGAGGCCGGAACTTCCCCCGTTCCGGTTTTTCCCAAGGTGTGGAGGCCCACCAACGCGATCACCATTGCCTATGGCCACGGCATCGCCGTTCCGCCGCTTCTGTTCGCGGGGGCGATGGCTTCTCTTGTCAATGGCGGGGAGCGGATCAAACCGACTTTTCTGCTTTCGGAAAAAGGCGCGGACGAAAAAGGCCAAAGGGTGATCAGCCCTCAAACGAGCGCCGTGATGCGGGATTTGATGCGCCTCGTTGTCATGCGGGGCACGGGGCGGCGCGCGGCGGTCCCAGGCATCGACGTCGGCGGCAAGACCGGAACGGCGCTCAAAGTGAAAGAGGGCCGTTATACCCATGACGTGATGAACAGCTTTGTGGCGGCGTTCCCGATCGATGACCCTAAATACATCGTCATGGTGACGCTCGACGAGCCGAAGCCCGAGGAGGCGGGCAAAATCAATGAAGCCTCGCAAAACGCGGCTCCGACGGCGGGCGCCATCGTCAAGCGAGTCGCCCCCATGCTCGACATCTTGCCCACACCTCGGTTTGACGAACCCGCTCCAACCTCCTATGAACAGGCGGCTCCCAGAGAGCGTCAGCGCTTCTTTCGACGGAACCCCTATGAAACTAGCGGATTTAATCAAGGATATTCCGCTTACGGTCAGTACCAGTACTCCCCTGGATACGAATATTACTGGCCTTACGGCCGATAGCCGCCTTGCCCAACCCGGCATGCTGTTTGTCGCGCTTTCGGGAACGAAGGCGGATGGGATGGCCTTTGCAGGTGAAGCTGTCGCGCGAGGGGCGGTTGCGGTCCTTGCTGCGGATGATGCGAAGCCGGACCCACTGAACCTGCCGGTGTTGCGTTCGGCGGAGCCACGGCAGAGCCTCGCTCGCCTTGCCGCTCGCTTTTACGGTGCGCAACCCGAAACTGTCGCGGCCGTCACCGGCACCAACGGCAAAACCTCGGTTGCAGCTTTCCTGCGCCAGATCTGGGCCGCAATCGGCTTTGAGGCCGCGAGCCTCGGCACGGTCGGCATCGTGACAAGGACAGGCGAGAAGGCGCTCGCGCACACGACGCCCGATCCGGTTACGCTCCACAAACACCTTGCGGCGCTGTCGGCGGAAGGCGTGACCCACCTGGCGCTGGAAGCGTCCAGCCATGGCCTCGACCAGCACAGGCTGGACGGCATACGTTTCTCGGCAGGCGCGTTCACAAATATCACGCGCGACCATCTCGATTATCATTCGACCTTCGAGGATTACTTTGAGGCGAAGCTGCGCCTCTTTCGCGAGCTCTTACCTCCCGGCGCACCCGCAGTGATCGACGCCGACAGCCCCGGCGCGGATCGGGTCATCGAAGCGGCGCAGAACCGCAAGCTCAATGTCTTGACCGTCGGGCAAAGCGGCCGGGCGATTGTTCTCAACAGCATCGCGCGAGAGGGTTTCAGGCAGCGCCTCTGCGTCAATTTCGATGGCCGGGACCGCTGCGTCGAGCTGCCTCTCGCGGGAGCCTTCCAGGTCTCGAACGCGCTCGTGTCCGCAGGGATGGCGCTCGGGCTTGGCGCTTCACCGGATACGGTGTTCCCGGCCTTGGCGGAAATCCGGGGCGCGAAGGGCCGTCTCGAATATATCGGCGAGACCGCACCCGGCGCGCCGGTTTTCGTCGACTACGCTCACACGCCGGACGCGCTTGTGAAAGCGCTGCAAGCCTTGCGGCCTTACGTCAGCAGGCGCTTGCACGTCGTTTTTGGCTGCGGCGGCGACCGCGACAAGGGAAAGCGCCCCGAGATGGGGCGAGCGGCGGTTGCCCACGCGGATGACGTCTATGTCACCGATGACAACCCGCGGAGCGAAGAGCCCGCGGAGATCCGCCGCGCAATCATGGCGGCTGCGACCGGCGCAATCGAGGTCGCGGGCCGGGCCGACGCCATTGCGATGGCGGTCGGCAACCTCAAGAGGGGCGATGTTCTGCTTGTGGCGGGCAAGGGCCACGAGACCGGGCAGATTGTGGGCAAGACCGTCATTCCATACTCCGATCACGACGCCGTCGCCGCAGCGCTTGCCGCCGCCCGGAGGACGAGCCATGGCTGAACCGCTTTGGACGATCCCGGAAATCGCGGCGGCGCTGGAAACCGCTCCGCCAGATGCAATTGCCGTCATAGTGAACGGCGTCTCCATCGACAGCCGCACAGTTAAGCCCGGCGATCTCTTCTTCGCCATCAAGGGCGAGCGGATGGACGGGCACAAGTTCGTCGGCTCCGCCTTCGACAAGGGCGCTGCCGCCGCTGTCGTGGATGAGACCTTCGAGCCGGGATCGTTATCCGGCCCGATTTTCAGCGTGGCCGACACGCTGGAAGCGCTGAACGCGCTGGCGCGGCAATCACGAAAAAGGTCGAAGGCAAGCATCATCGCCGTGACCGGAAGTGTCGGTAAGACCGGCACGAAAGAGATGCTGCGCACGATGCTTTCCGCGCCGGAGCCCGCTCATGCCTCGGAAAAATCCTACAACAACCTCTGGGGCGTCCCTCTTTCGATTGCACGAATGCCGCGAGATGCGGCTTTTGGCGTGTTCGAAATCGGGATGAATCACGCAGGCGAGATCACGCCGCTGACGCGCCTCGTTCGCCCGAATATCGCGATCGTCACCTGGGTGGCCCCGGTTCATATCGAGTTCTTCAACTCAGTGGCTGAGATTGCGGACGCGAAAGCCGAGATCTTCGACGGGCTCGAGCAAGGCGGATTTGCTGTTCTTCCCGCCGGCAATGAGCATTTTGCAAGGCTCGCGGCGCATGCGCGCGCAAAAGATGCACGCTTCGTGACCTTTGGCGAGAGCCCCGGCGTCGATGCGCGGCTTCTCTCCTACGAGGCAGTCGAGGAAGGCTCCGTGGTCACCGCCGATATCCTGGGCGCACGCCTCACATTCCTGATCCGCGCGCGCGGCCGCCATCTCGCTTCGAACGCGATTGCAGCGCTTGCGGCGTCGGAACTTGCGGGCGCGGATGTTCATGCGGCCGCTGAATTGCTCGCCCTTTTCGAGGCGCCGGAAGGCCGCGGGCGCAGCATATCCTACGACATCCCGGAGGGGCCGGTTCTCGTCATCGACGAAATCCTACAACGCCAATCCGGCGTCGATGCGGGCGGCGCTCGATGTCCTCGGCACAACGTCGCGAGCCAGGTTTGTCCGCCGCGTCGCCGTCCTTGGGGATATGTTGGAACTTGGCCACGATGGGCCACAATTCCACGCAGAACTCGCCAGTGCGGTTGACTCGAGCGGCATCGATCTCGTTTTCTGCGCCGGACCATTGATGGCCCGTCTTTACGAACGGCTGCCTCAGCATAAGCGGGGCGGCTGGGCTCAGAAATCCGATGATCTGCGCGCCGTGTTGCTGGATCGTGTGCGAGGCGGCGACGCAGTCATGATCAAGGGCTCTCTCGGAAGCCGGATGGGTCAGCTGGCGGAGGCGCTGCGACTGCACTTTTCTAATCTTGCGGCAGAAGAAAACGGCCGCGGGGCAGCTTAAAGTTGGACATCGCATGCTTTATTTACTGGGCGAACTGAGCAGCCAAGCACAAGTCTTCAACCTGTTCCGGTACATCACGTTCCGGACGGGAGGGGCGGTCGTGACGGCGATGCTTGTCGTGTTCGTGCTCGGACCGTGGCTGATCGACTCACTCCGCCTGCGGCAAGGCAAGGGTCAGCCGATCCGCGAGGACGGACCGAAAACGCACCTCCTCACCAAGAAGGGCACGCCGACGATGGGCGGCCTCATGATCCTGCTGGGGTTATGCGTGGCGACGGTGCTTTGGGCCAATCCCTTCAGCCCCTATGTGTGGATTGTCCTCGCTGTAACGCTCTCCTTCGGCCTCATCGGCTTCTACGACGACTATCTGAAGGTGACCAAGCGCACCTCGTCGGGTTTTTCGGGGCGGTTCCGATTTTTTCTCGAACTCCTCGTCGCCGGCCTCGCCACCTACGCCATGGTCGCCGCCGCTGGCTTCAAGCCGTTCGCAACGTCGTTGACCGTGCCGTTTTTCAAGGACTTTGTGATCCAGCTCGGACCGTTGCTGTTCGTCTGCCTCGGGGTTTTTGTGATCGTGGGCGCCGGTAACGCAGTGAACCTGACTGACGGCCTCGATGGCCTTGCCATCGTCCCGGTCATGATCGCCGCTTCGGCCTTCGGCGTCATCGCCTATCTCGTCGGAAACAAGATTTTCGCCGACTATCTGCAAATTCACTTTGTACCGGGGGCGGGCGAACTGGCGGTGGTCTGCGGGGCGCTTCTCGGCGCGGGGCTCGGGTTCTTATGGTTCAATGCGCCGCCTGCGATGATCTTCATGGGCGACACCGGCTCGCTCGCCTTGGGGGGCGCGCTCGGCTCCATTGCCGTCGCCGTCAAGCATGAGATCGTGCTCGCCATCGTCGGCGGCTTGTTCGTTCTTGAAACCGTTTCGGTCATTGTCCAGGTGTTGTCCTTCAAACTGACCGGGAAACGCGTCTTCCGAATGGCGCCCTTGCACCATCATTTCGAGCAAAAGGGCTGGGCCGAGCCAACCGTTGTCGTGCGTTTCTGGATCATCGCCGTGATTCTTGCCCTCGTCGGGCTGACCACGCTGAAGCTGAGGTAACATGATCGAAGCGCACTCCTTCGCGGGCAAAACCGTCGCCGTTTTCGGGATGGGACTATCGGGACTGGCGACGGGCCGCTCCCTGCTGGCGGGCGGGGCTTCGATTTTGGCCTGGGACGACCGCGAGAAGGGGCGCGCGGCGGCGAAAGCGGCCGGATTGCCTCTCGCCGATTTGAAAAGCTTGGATTGGAGCGCAATCGACGCGCTTGTCCTCGCCCCCGGCGTGCCGCTCACTCATCCGGAGCCGCACTGGACTGTGAAGCTTGCGCAAGCGCATGGCGTCGAGGTCATCGGGGACACCGAGATCTTCATGCGCGAGCGCCGGCGGGCTGGCGCGGCTTCGCCCGTCATCGCGATCACGGGCACGAACGGAAAATCCACCACGACTGCGTTGACCCACCATCTCCTCGAGGCGGCCGGGCTCGATGCGGTTAGCGGCGGCAATATCGGGACCGCGGTTCTCGATCTCCCGGCCTTCAAGGACGGGCGGCATTACGTGCTGGAATTGTCGAGCTATCAGATCGACCTCACCCCAAGCCTCGATCCTGACGTGGGCATCCTCTTGAACGTTACGCCCGACCATCTCGACCGGCATGGAACGCTCGAAAATTATGCAGCGGTGAAGGAGAAGATCTTCGCGAAGGCGGGGACGGCGGTGATCGGCGCGGAGGATGGCTTTTGCGACGCCACTGCGGAGAGGGCTGTCGCACGCGGTCTGAAAACGTTGCGGATTTCGGCGCGTCACCCGGTTGGCGCCGGCATCTACGCGCAAGGTTCCGAGTTGTTCGAGGTGGCGGACGGCGCTGTCACAAACCGCGGCCAACTCGCTGGCATCGGCTCGCTCAGGGGCGCGCACAATGCCCAGAATGCAAGCGCGGCGCTGGCTGCCGCGCGCAGTCTCGGCCTTCCCTGGGACAAGCTTGCGCAAGGACTCCGGACCTTCCCCGGCCTGGCTCATCGGATGGAGGAGATCCGGCGCATCGGGCATGTGCTCTTCGTGAACGACTCGAAGGCCACGAACGCCGACGCGGCCGAGCGGGCGCTTTCAAGTTTCTCGAATATCTACTGGATCGCGGGGGGCAAGCCGAAAGCGGGCGGCATCGAAAGCCTCGCGCCTTATCTCCCGCGCATCAGGAAGGCTTATCTGATCGGCGAGGCGTCGGAGGCGTTTTCGAAGACGCTCGGCAAGCTTCCCCATGCAATGTGCAAGACGCTGGAGCGGGCGGTGGCGGAGGCCTCGGCCGATGCGCTCTCCACGACGGGCGCTGAATTGGTGGTGCTTCTATCGCCCGCATGCGCCTCTTTTGATCAATTCCCGAACTTCGAAGTTCGCGGCGATGCCTTCCGTGTCCTCGTTGAGGCTCTGTCTGAAGCGCCCGCCAAGGACCGCGCCGCATGAGCTTTTCGCGGGCGGAGCGGGCCGTCGTTACCGATTGGTGGCTCACCGTAGACCGCACCCTGCTTGCACTCATCCTCGTGCTCGCCGTTGCCGGTCTTGCGGCCTCCGCAGCAGCGAGCCCTCAAACAGCCCTGCACTTCAAGCTTGAGCCTTTCTATTTCGTGAAGCGCCACGCGCTCGGCGTGTTCGTCGCGCTCCTCATCGTGTTCGGCGTCTCTCTGCTCAACCCTCTTCAGATCAAGCGCCTGGCCCTTTTCCTGTTCAGCATCGGCATCATCCTGATGGCCGCCACGCTCCTGCAGGGCATCGAGCGAAACGGGGCGGCGCGCTGGCTGATTGTCGGGGGCGTCTTCCTTCAGCCTTCCGAATTCGTCAAGCCGGGCTTTGTCGTGCTGTCCGCGTGGCTTTTCTCGGAAAGCATCAGGAGGCAGGATATGCCTGCGCTTGAGCTGGCCCTGTTCATGCTCCTCCTTTTCGTCGCACTTCTCGTCCTTCAGCCAGACATGGGGCAGACGATCATAGTCACCTGCGTCTGGTGCGGTCTTTTCTTCCTGTCCGGCTACTCGCTGCGCATCGCGCCCTTATTCCTTTTCATATTTTTGGCGGGGCTCGCGGCGGCGTATTTCACCATGCCGCATTTCACGAGCCGCATCAATCGCTTCACCGGCGGGACCGCCGAGTCTCTGCAAACCTCGGTTGCGGTGAGCGCCTTCCGCGACGCGGGCTGGTTCGGGCATGGGCTGGGCGAGGGCTTCACGAAGACGCGCCTACCCGACGCCCATAACGATTTCGTGTTTGCAGCGGTGGCTGAAGAGATGGGCATTGCCGCCTGCCTCTTCCTGATCCTTATTTATGGCTTAATTGTCTGGAGAGCCTTAAGGGGCGCGTTTCGCGAGCAGGATGCGTTTGTACGTCTTGCAGCTGCGGGGCTCGTCATGATTTTCGGATTGCAGGCGTTGATCAATATGGCGGTGAACTTGAATTTGCTTCCCGCAAAGGGTGTAACGTTGCCCTTTGTGTCTTACGGCCGATCCTCAGTTCTCGCGACCGCGATCACTCTTGGCATGATCGTCGCCTTGACGAAGCGGTCTCAGTTCAAGTGCGCCTCCCAGGCCTTCCCGGGGGTGGGAGAATTGGCAATGACATCCAGCAGGGAGACTCTGCCATGAGCCGCGGTTCGCTCATGTTGACCGCGGGTGGAACCGGCGGTCATCTTTTCCCCGCCCAGGCGCTTTGCGAGGAATTGGTCCGGCGCGGCTGGGAGGTGGATCTCATCACCGACACGCGCGGCAACGCATTCGGCGGCGATTTTCCGGCTCGGAAGATCCACAAGGTGGCGGCCGCAACATTCCAGGGGCGCTCCCCAATCGAAGCGACAAAGACGCTCGGGCTTCTCGGAAACGGCTTCCAAGCCTCGTACCGGATCATGGGAGAAGCCCAGCCCAAAGCCATCATAGGCTTCGGCGGTTATCCGACGCTCGCGCCCGTTCTCGCTGCAATGGGGCGCGGCATTCCGTCGGCCATCCATGAACAAAATTCTGTGATGGGGCAGGCCAACCGCTTTCTGGCGCCGATGGTGAAGGCCGTCGCGTGCTCCTTCGAGAACACGAAATATCTGGAAGGCAAGCTTCTCCTCAAGGCCCGGGTCACGGGAACGCCCCTTCGCAAGACGGTTCTCGATTTGCACAGTGTTCCCTATCGCCCGCCTGCAAGCCAAGCCCAGCTCAACCTGCTTGTTTTTGGCGGCAGCCAGGGAGCCCGGTACTTTTCCGAGATGGTGCCTCAGGCGCTGCAGCTACTGCCGCAGCAGATCAAAGACCGGCTCTTCGTCATGCAGCAATGCCGCGCCGAGGATATCGACCGCGTCTTCGACAGCTACGAGGCTTCAGGCGTTGCTGCCGAACTTGCGACATTCTTTGAGGATCTTCCCTACAGAATGTCGAACTCGCACCTCATCCTGTCGCGAAGCGGCGCCACCACCGTGGCCGAGCTCTGCGCGCTGGGACGCCCCGCCATACTCGTTCCGCTTCCAAATGCCAAAGACAACGATCAGCTCGAGAACGCAACCCGGATGGAAAGCGCTGGCGCCGGCTATTGTTACCCGCAAGGCTCGCTGACAGCGGAGGGACTTGCGGGAGCGGTGCGCCGTCTCTTCGAGGATCCTGCGGCGCTCGTAAGGGCGGCATCCAACGCCCATGCTCTTGCAAATTACAGAGCTGTTGAAAATCTAGCGAATCTCCTTGAAGAGTTAGCTGAAAAGCAAGGTTCCACCGTGGGCGCTGCAGTAACTGCTTAAGAATCTGCTTCTATTATTGGGCTAGCTGTCTGGATTGAGGCAGCTGGCGGAAGAGAGGACACGGCAATGAAAGATCCGCTTTCCGGCGGTCGCGTACATATCATCGGCATCGGCGGCATTGGCATGAGCGCGATCGCTGAGATCATGGCTGCGCGTGGCATCGCCGTGCAAGGCAGCGATCAGAAAGACGGCGCCAATCTTCGCCGCCTCTCCAGCAAAGGCATCAAGGTCTTCGTGGGGCAGTGCGCTGAAAATCTCGATGGCGCAGCCACCGTGGTCATATCGACGGCGGTCAAGGATGCAAATCCGGAGCTCATGGCTGCGCGGGAAAAAGGCCTGCCCGTTTTCAGCCGCGCGGATACGCTTGCAGCACTTATGAAGGGCTACCGGACGATCTCGATCACCGGTTCCCACGGGAAGACCACGACCACGGCCATGATCGGGTGGATGATGACCGAGGCCGGTCTCGATCCGACTGTGCTGGTCGGCGGCGTTGTTGGCGCCTGGGGCTCGAATACGAGGATCGGAGCGAGCCAATGGATGGTCGTTGAAGCGGATGAATCGGATGGCACCTTTATCCGGCTGCCGACCGAAATCGGCGTCGTGACCAATATCGACCCGGAGCATCTTGATTATTACGGAACAGAGGCCGCCCTCCACGAAGCATTCCTCACTTTCTTCCGTCAAATTCCCGAAAACGGCCTCGCCGTGCCGGGCATTGATCATCCCGTTGTGCGCGGCCTTCTCGACCGCCTTGAGGCGGAAGGACGGCTCCCGCCGATCGCAGGGTTCGGGCGCGCGCTCGATGCGCAGTCACGGATCGACCACGTCGCAACGAATGGCGGCTCGGTGACCTTCGACGCGATCCTGGCCGCAGACGCTGGCAATCCGCCTGTCCGGAGGAACACGTTCAAGCTCGGCGTGCCTGGCGCGCACAACGCGCTGAATGCGGCGGCTGCGATCGCAGTGGGCCAGCATGTCGGCCTTGCGCCCGAACAGATTTTTGCAGCGCTCTCGACCTTCGAAGGCGTCGACCG
This sequence comes from uncultured Alphaproteobacteria bacterium, assembly GCA_963764115.1. Classification (GTDB taxonomy): domain Bacteria; phylum Pseudomonadota; class Alphaproteobacteria; order Rhizobiales; family Rhodomicrobiaceae; genus Rhodomicrobium. The sequence goes on along the minus strand of CAVXRT010000027.1, from coordinate 70,357 downwards.
CAGGTTCACCTCGACCGGCGAATGGAATGGCGTCTCGATCTACGACGACTATGCCCATCACCCCACCGAGATTGCGGCCGTATTGAGCGCGGCGCGTGGAGCTTCGAAGGGCCACGTTATCGCTGTCATGCAGCCCCATCGCTTTTCGAGGCTGAAATCGCTGTTCGACCAGTTCTGCGAGTGCTTCAAGGAGGCGGACACGGTGCTCATCGCGCCCGTCTACGCCGCCGGCGAAGCGCCGAACGGCTTCGATCGCGACAGGCTCGTCGAGGGCATACGGCAGACGGGGCACACGCACGTCTACGCAATCGAGGGCGAGGATACGCTCACGCGCACAGTCGCCGCGCTCGCACGGCCTGGCGATCTCGTCATCGGGCTCGGCGCCGGCACCATCAGCGAATGGACGCACGCGCTTCCGGGCCGTCTCAGCCTTTATTCCGCGTTTGCCGGCGCGGCGGAGTGATCGTGTTTCCGGACCTCGTCCCAAGTCTCCTGGCTGCCGCACCTGATCTTCGCGGCAGGCTTCTGCCCAATATCTCGCTGAGCGATCTGACATGGTTGCGCGTCGGCGGCCCGGCGCAGGTGCTATTTACGCCAGCCGACGAGGACGATCTTGCTTATTTCCTCTCGCGCTGCCCGCCCGACGTTCCGGTGATCGTTATCGGCGTCGGCTCAAATTTGCTTGTCCGGGACGGTGGCGTTCCTGGCGTCGTCATTCGCCTTGCGCGCGGCTTCAACGAGGCCGTGGCGACAAGCGCGACCCAAGTCCGGGCAGGCGCGGCTGTGCCTGATGTGAGGCTTGCCCAAGTCGCAGCTTCGGCGGGTATTGCGGGCCTTGCCTTTTATCGCGGCATCCCCGGCGCCGTCGGCGGTGCGCTGCGCATGAACGCAGGCGCGCATGGCGGCGAAACGAGGAACGTTTTGATTGAAGCGCGCGCAGTCGACCGGAGCGGCAAGATCCACGTCTTCGACAATGCCGGGATGGGCTTCGCCTACCGCCATTGCGGCGTTCCGGGCGACTATATTTTTACCCACGCGATTTTCGAAGGCAGAGAGGGCGAGCCTGCCGAAATCGAACGCGAGATGAAAAGCGTCGCCGAGTATCGTGAAACGCATCAGCCCATAAAAAGCCGCACAGGGGGTTCAACCTTTAAAAATCCCCCAGGCCAAAGCGCCTGGAAACTTATCGACGCGGCGGGGTGCCGTGGTCTTCGCGTAGGCGGCGCGCATATGTCCGAGATGCACTGCAACTTTCTCATCAACGATCAGGGCGCCACCGCCGCCGATGTCGAGCAGCTCGGCGAGCTCGTTCGCGAGCGGGTTTTCGCACACAGCGGAATCATGCTTGAATGGGAAGTCAAGCGCATCGGCATTCCGGGCGCAGGGGCAGAACTCGCCGCCGCTGAATGACAACCGGGTTCCACCATATCGCCGTCTTGATGGGCGGCTGGTCTTCGGAGCGGGACGTTTCGCTCAGATCGGGCGCGGCCTGCGCAAGCACGCTGGAGCAGCTCGGCTATCGGGTGACGCCCATCGACGTGAACCGGGATATCGCCGACCGCCTCACCGTTCTCAAGCCTGACGCCTGTTTTAACGCGCTTCACGGCAAATGGGGCGAGGACGGCTGCATCCAGGGCGTGCTTGAGACGCTCGAAATTCCCTACACGCATTCGGGCGTGCTTGCCTCCGCGCTCGCGATGGACAAGGCGCGGGCGAAGATCGCCTTCAAGGCGGCTGGCGTGCCGGTGGCCGATGGCATCGTGGCGAGCCGCGAAGAGGCCGCGCGGGGCCATCTCATGCCGCCGCCCTATGTCATCAAGCCCGTCTCGGAGGGATCGAGCGTCGGCGTCTACCTCGTGCGCGAGGATCATGAGTTTCCGCCGCAAGAGTTGAACCGGCCCGACTGGGCATTTGGCGACGTTCTTGTCGAGCGATATATCGGCGGCCGGGAACTCACCTGCGCCGTAAGGGGCGATCGCGCGCTCGACATCATCGAAATCATGCCCGCTGAGGGGCTCAGTTTCTACGATTACGAAGCAAAATATGCAAAAGGAGGCTCACGCCACATTCTACCGGCACAAATTTCACCGGACATTTACAAGTTTATCCAAAAATTGGCGGTCGATGCGCACAACGCATTGGGCTGCCGCGGCATAAGCCGAGCCGATTTTCGTTTCGACGATCGGCCGGAGGGAACAGGCGAACTTGTCTGCCTTGAGGTCAATACTCAGCCGGGCATGACGGCAACATCGCTGGTCCCTGAACTCGCTGCCCATGTTGGATTGACGTTCGGTGAGCTTGTTCGGTGGATTGTGGAGGATGCTTCTTGCAACCGGTAACCCAGGAAAAGGTTCGATCACCCAGTCTCGGAGACGGCGGGGCGCAACCGGTCAAGAAGAGGGCTGCGCAACCCTCCTGGTTTTCGATGATTGAGGCGCATGCCGACTACGCGGCGAAGGCTGGCTTCGTTGTGAGCATGATGTTTCTCGTCGCGGCGGCGTTCTATGCGCTTCAACTATCGGGCGCGACAAAGGCAATCTACGACGAAGGCGCCGAGATGGCGGATCGCGCCGCATACGACGCCGGGTTCCGTGTCGAAGACCTCGCAATTTCCGGTTCCAAGAACATGCCGCGAGAGGTCCTTATGAAGGCCCTCGCCCTGCCTTTCGCGAAGTCCTCCCTCTCTTACGAAACGGCAGAAGCGCAGGACCGGCTCTTGAAGATCGGCTGGGTCGCTTCGGCGGAAGTGCGCCGCAGCCTGCCTTCGCGGCTGGAAGTGGTAATGACCGAGCGCGAGCCCTTTGCGCGATGGGCGGATGCAGAAAATGTCGTGCAGGCCGTTGACCGCGAGGGGCGTATCCTCGGGCCGGCGGAAGGCCGGTTCGAAACGCTTCCTCTCTTTGCGGGCGAGGACGCACCGTCGGAAGCTGCAGAATTTATCGATGCCATCTCCGGTCATGAGGCGGTCAAGCGGCATATCGAACGCATCGATCTCGTCGCCGGACGGTTTTGGCAGATCAAGCTCGACAGCGGGCTGATCCTGAAACTCCCGCGCAAGGTGAACGAGGTAGTTATCGGCCGGGTAGAAACGCTTCTGGCCAGCAACAAGATTGCCGACATGGCCCTGGACACCATAGATTTCCGTCTCGCGAACCGGACAATTTTGCAACTGCGAGATCCGACTCTGGCCAATCGCGATCGGGCCATCTCCGTTATTACATCCGGGCCGCCGCAAGCAGCGGCCCCGCCCCGGAGAGGCAGGGCCTTATGACGGAAGAGCGGCGGCAGACCTCTCGCGGTCCGTCGCGGCTATGGCCGTTCAGAACGCGAGACGAGATCATAACCATCGTGGATATGGGCTCCCAAAAGCTCGCATGCGCGATCGTCTCGTTGTCCGCGCCGCGCTTTGGCTTCGATACGGGCGCGAGGAACGTCCGTGTCCTGGGCAGCGGGGTGGTCAGATCTTCGGGCTTCTCCGATGGACGCATCGTCAATGTGACGGCGACGGAAACGAGCATAAGGCGAGCCGTGGCGCAGGCCGAAGCCGAGGCCGGCATGACAGTCGAGGACGCGCTCGTTACGGGCCAGTTCCATGGCCTGGGCGCAGACACGTTCGCTGCCAACCTCGGCGCACACGGCACGCTGCTCAAGGAAGACATCGACGCGATTTCGATTGCGGCCGGAGAACATTGCTCGGCGGCGCAGCGGAAACTGCTTCATCTCTTCATGACCGCGGGTCATTCCGATGACGGGCCGTCGGCGGCGAGCATCGCGTCCGGCGAAACCGATGTCATCGCGATTTCCATGCCGCTTCGCGGCGCGCGCCAGATTGCGGCGTGCCTCGCAAAGAGCCTGCTCACGGTGCGTGGATATATTGCAGGCCCTATCGCCGCTGCGCTGGCGGTTACGAATGCTCTGGAGCGCTCGGCGGGGATTCTTGTCATCGACCTGGGCGCACAATCTACGGGCTTCGTTCTCTTCTCGCGCGGCGTCCCTGTTTTTGCCGATTGCATCGGCTCGGGCGGCCAGCAGATTTCCGAAGAAATTGCGCGCGCGTTCCACCTTCGCAAATTCGAAGCGGAACGCCTCAAAATCCGCTATGGCAGTGTGTACGATAGCCTGCAAGCTGATATCGATTTGCCTGTCAGTAATGGAGAAACCACCGAGCCAATATCCAAGTTTTCTCTTAATCATATTATTCGATCGAGGGCATCGTGCCTTCTGCAGGCCATTAATGAACGGTTAAAAGGTGCTGGATATTCTATTCCAATGGGGGGCGCCGTACTGACCGGGGGTGGGAGTTTGCTTCCGGGAATTCGCGAACTCGCTTCGCACATCCTCGCCTCAGAGGTCAGAACGGCAACACCCGTCAGCTTGAACGGTCTCAGCGCCGGTAATGCGTTAAGCGCGCTTGTTGGGGGGTGTCTTTATGCAAGCCGGCATCAGTCCGCGGGAGAAATCCCTTACGCGCCTGAACTTGGGTCTCAAGATAGTAGCTACGCGTCTCGAATCAGCCAATGGCTGCGGACAAGCTTTCTTTAGCGGCTCCGCGCGATCGGCTGCAGGCATAAGCGGGCTTAAAGCCCCGGAAGGAAGCTGACGAGGCCTTGCCATGGGAATAAACCTGCAACTTCCAGGGTTGACGGAGTTGCGGCCGCGCATCACGGTCATTGGCGTCGGCGGCGCGGGCGGCAACGCCGTTAGCAACATGATTGAGAGCGGCCTTGAAGGCGTCGAGTTCATCGCCGCGAACACAGACGCGCAGGCCCTTGCCTCTTCGAGCGCGGGGACCGTCATTCAAATGGGCGCGAACATCACCGAGGGGCTTGGCGCGGGGTCCAGGCCGGAAATCGGCGCCGCCGCGGCCGAGGAAGCGCTGGAGGAAATCCGCTCCAATCTGGACGGCGTTCATCTCCTTTTCATTACCGCCGGCATGGGCGGCGGTACAGGCACCGGCGCCGCTCCGATCATTGCCCGGACAGCAAAAGAACTTGGCGTGCTTACTGTTGCGGTCGTGACGAAGCCCTTCGAGTTCGAGGGCCAACGCCGGATGCGCATGGCGGAGGCGGGCATTACCCAGCTTGCAAAGCACGTCGATACGCTGATCGTCATTCCGAACCAAAATCTCTTCCTGGTGGCGAGCGAAAAAACCACCTTCGCCGATGCCTTTATGCGCGCGGACGACGTGCTGAAATCTGGCGTCTCATGCATTACAGACCTCATGGTTAAGGAAGGGCTCATCAACCTCGATTTCGCCGACGTCCGCACCGTCATGCAGAACATGGGCACGGCGCTGATGGGCACAGGAGAGGCCGAGGGCGAGAAGCGCGCGCTGCAGGCGGCAGAGGCCGCGATCTCGAACCCGCTCCTGGGCGAGGTTTCCATGCGCGGCGCAAGGGGCCTTTTGGTAAGCATCACCGGCAGTTTCAACATGACCCTGTACGAGGTCGAGGAGGCGGCATCGCGCATCCGCCGCGAAGTCGATGCGGACGAAAATCCGGATGTCAACATCATCGTCGGCGCAACCTTCGACCCCTCTTTGCAAAACCGGGTTCGCGTGTCGGTCGTCGCGACGGGGATCGCCCCAAACGAACTCATGCCTCTGACGCCACCCGTTTTTTCTGAGCGCGAACCAAGTCTTGCAGACCGGATCGCACCGACGGCGCCCCGGCGGGGCTTTGCGCCGTCGCGCGAGCCAGCGAGCGCCCCGAGGCAGGCGCAGGATCGCCGGGTCGTGCTTGAACCAAAGGTCAGGAAAAGCCCGGAGAATGACGGGGCCGGTCTCGCTGCGTCATCGGACGCGCCGCAGCGATTCGAGCCTCTTCCTCCATCGAAAACACGGCCGCCCCGCAGGCCTTTGACTTATCAGGATTTCCCCGAACTCAACCAGGGGAACATGCCTGCAACCGGCGCGCCCGCGAATCGAGCGTCCACGAAGCCCCGCGGGTTTTTCGACTGGATGGCCGGCAAAGACCGCAGCTCGAAGCCATCATCAACAACAAAATCCGTTGCATTTCCGTCACGCCCGCGGGGTGAAAAATCGCTTTCGGATCAAGAGAATCGCAACGGATCTCACGCGCTGCAACACGACGACGGCCAAGGCGGCGACGCTTCTTCCTCTCGGCAAAATTCGGAGGAAGCCCTTGAAATTCCGAAGTTTTTCAAGAAACCCGTCTCCTAAGATCCCCTTTCTTCCGTTCCCGACGGCCGCATGCTTCTTGCATGCGGCAGGCCGTCCCAGCCGTCAGCACGCCGCTTTGCCCCTCCCTCGTAACACACTGTTAGAAAGCGTGATTTGAAGCGCCGCCGATGGCGCGGCTAGGTTTGCTCCATCGGATGTTCTTAGGGCTCAGGCGTGAGTAACCAGCTGAGCCAGTTCCAAGAGTAAGCGTCAGAGTAACGGTGCTTTGCCGTTGAGGCTCAAGCATTTCACTCGCGTTGGGGGGGCGTCTTCCTTCGGCAAAGGGAGAGCGCCATGGCACAAAAGAACGGCGCAAACTAATGAGCTTTCGAAGCTATTCGAGCAGGCAGTCAACCGTCGATCGCGATATCGTCATGAAAGGCACAGGCGTCCACAGCGGCGCTGAGGTCTCGTTGATCCTGCACCCTGCGGAGGCTAACACCGGCTACAATTTCTACGTCCAGGGCAGCGGGCGCGTAGGGCGCGTGCCTGGCGATTTCAGGGCGGTCAGCAATCTGACGCTGTGCACGGTTTTGAGCGGCATGCACGGCGTGTCGGTGGCGACCGTGGAGCATCTGCTGGCGGCTCTTCGCGGCCTGGGCGTCGACAACGTCGATATCGAGGTCGACGGCAATGAAATTCCGATCATGGACGGCAGCGCGGAGCCCTTCGTCGACGCGATCGAAGAGGCTGGTTTGCGCGAGCTGGACGAACCGCGCCGCTACATCAAGGTGCTGCGCCCCGTACAGGTCAAGGACGGCGACGCCATCGGAGAGATCTTCCCCTATAACGGCTTCCGTCTCGACGTCGAAATCGAATTCAACTCTCCGTTCATCGGCAAGCAGCGTCTCGACGTCGATGTCACGCCCTGGTCCTTCAAGAGGAAGCTATGCCGCGCCCGCACCTTCGGCTTCATGAAGGATGTGAAGCAGCTTTGGGCTGCAGGCCGCGCGCTCGGCGCCTCGCTCGAGAATACGGTGGCGATCGGAGACGACCGGATTATCAACATCGAAGGGCTTCGCTACAGCGACGAGTTCGTTCGCCACAAGGCGATGGACGCCGTTGGCGATCTCGCCCTTGCCGGCGCCCCGATCCTTGGGCTCTACCGTTCGTCCCGCGGCGGCCATCGCCTGAATTCCAAGGTGCTTCACGCCCTTCACGACAACAAGGACGCCTGGACCATCGTGGAGACGGCCGAGAAGCCGCAGGCCCGGCATGTCGCGCCGAGCCCTGAGTTTGGCATTGCCTTCGCCACGCCGAACTTCGCACCCGAGACCGATTGATGAGGCTTGGCCGGCCAACGGCTCAAGCGTAGCGCAATTTGCGGACGGAAGCCAACCCGGCCGCATGCTATAGAAGTTCATCCCACATTCGCTTGAATCACAGGAACTGCTCTGCGTCGATCACCTTCCTGGAACTTGTGCGGAATGATATGCCTCATCACGATGGCTGATATCGATCGTTGCCATCTGCTTCCTCAATTTGTCTCTCATTATCGCGCCCTTGGCGTAGATAAACTATTGCTGACTTTCCAAGCGGCCCAGCGGCGCATGACATGGCGGCCAACAAGCTAGAGGGCAGCTGTCAACCTTTTAGTGTCAAGAATGCAACAGCGGCCACCGCTTCACCGATCCCGGGAACCCGATTTGGCAAGGCCCGGAATTTCGCCTCAAAAACCTTTCGACTGAAAAACTCCGCAATTCACCATCATTTTGTTGTTTTCTTCGGTAGAACGCTAAGGGTAGCGAGGTTTGATTCGCGCTCGAAAATGGGGCTTTGGAGCAAGGTGAGATGAGATTGCGATTTGTCGGGCAAACTGCGGTTGCGATAATTCTGGCAGCTTTCATCGCTGGCTGCAGCTCGATGGGGTCCCTGTTCGGCAACAGCGACCCAGGCGCGCTCGACACGCGTCCGCCGGATGAGATGTGGAAGGATGCCCAGGAGAAGCTCGATAAGGGCAGCAGCACCAAGGCTGCGGAGATATTCGAGAGGATCGACCAGCTTTATCCATATTCGGAGGAATCCAAGAAGGCCACTCTGATGGCGGCCGTCGCCTATCAGAAAGCCGGAAAAGGCCCGGAGGCGGTGGCCGCGGCCCGCCGCTATCTGCAATTGCATCCTGGCACGAAGGAAGCGGCGCAGGCTCAGCAAATCATAGCAAGCTCATACTTCGACCGCGTTTCCTCCCCATCCCGCGATCAGGGAGAGACAAAGAAAGCCATCACAGAGCTGGAGACGCTCATCCGCCGCTACCCCAACAGCGAATATGTTGAAGAGGCGAAGCGCCGAATCAAACTCGGGCGGGACACGCTGGCTGCAGCTGAGATGAGCGTCGGCCGCTACTGGCAGAAGAAGGGCAACTATCTCGCAGCCGTGAACCGGTTCAAGACCGTTGTCGCGGAGTACCAGCAGACCGCGCACGTGGAGGAAGCGTTGATGCGGCTGACAGAATGCTACATGGCGCTCGGAATCGTGAACGAGGCGCAGACGGCGGCGGCGGTTCTCGGGCATAACTTCCCGGATAGCCAGTGGTACAAGGACGCTTATGCCCTGCTTCAATCCGGTGGCACGGCGCCTCGCGAGGATACGGGCTCGTGGATCAGCCAGACCTGGAAAAAAACCGTTACCAGCGTGGGGGCGGGTTGATGCTTAAGCAGATTTCGCTCATCTGTCTAACGGACCGTCATCCCGGCCAAGCAAAGCGCGAGCCGGGATCGCAAAAAGCCCTGTACCTCAGTTCCTTACGATCCCGGATAAGGCTTTGCCTTTCCGGGAAGACGGCGGTGGCGGCGTAGGCAGAAGCCATGCTAGTGGCTCTTTCGATCCGCGACATCGTTCTGATCGATTGCCTCGATCTTGTCCTCGCCAAGGGGCTGACCGTCTTCACCGGCGAAACCGGGGCGGGCAAGTCGATCGTCCTCGATAGTCTGAGCCTTGCGCTCGGCGCTCGCGGCGATGGCAGGCTCGTCCGCAAAGGCGCGCAATCTGCCTCGGTGACCGCGTCCTTCGAGCTTCACGCTTCACATCCTGCCAGCGGTCTCCTGCGAGAGCAGGATATCGACGGCGAGGATCTGCTCATCCTTCGGCGAATCCAATACGAGGACGGACGCACCAAAGCCTTCGTCAACGATCGCCCTGTGTCACAGGCGCTGCTGCGTCAACTCGGCCGCACACTCGTGGAAATCCACGGGCAGCACGACGACCGCGCCCTGCTGGACCCCGCGACGCACCGCCATCTCCTGGACCTGTTTGGCGGGCTGGCGCCGGAGGTGCAGGCCGTTTCACGGCTTTGGGAGGAATGGCGCGAGCACAGCAAGACCGTCGCCGATCTTGAGAAGGCGCTCGACCTTGCCCAGCGTGAAGTGGATTACCTGGCGGCCGCCTGTGACGAGCTGAATGTGCTTGCTCCGCAGCCCGGAGAGGAAGAGACGCTCGCCGCAAAGCGGCAGGCGATCCTCTCGTCAGCGAAGCTCAGGGAAGACCTAGAAAGCGCCGCCGACGCTCTGTCCGCTCCCGTCTTCCCCGATGCGAAGCTCAATTCCGTGCTGCGAAGGCTGGAACGCCTGTCCGCTCTTCCCGAACGGCTGAAGCCTATACAAGCCGCGCTGGAGCGCGTTTTGATTGAGGCGGAGGAAGCACGCACGCTCGTCGCGGCGCAACTCCGCTCGGAAAACCAGGATAATGTGGAGGCGATCGAGGAACGGCTCTTCAGGCTCCGGGCGGTCGCACGGAAGCACCGCGTGCCTGTCAGCGAGCTTCCGGCGGTTCATAAGCGTTTCCTTGGGGAGCTTTCCAAGATCGAAATGGGCGCGGAAAGCCTCGAATCCGCGCGGAAGGCAGCGGATGCGGCAGCCGGCGCCTACATAAAGGCGGCCGATAGTCTCAGCGAAAGAAGGCGTGCAGCTGCGGCGTTGCTCGACGCCGCGGTTCAAAAAGAGCTGGCGCCGCTGCGGCTTGAAAAGGCGCGGTTCATGACCCAAACTGAAAGATTGCCCGAGGACAAAAGCGGCCTCGCCGGCGGGCCTTTCGGGCGTGAATTGGTCATGTTTCATGTTCAGACGAACCCTGGGTCGAATCCCGGTCCATTGATGAAGGTCGCGTCAGGCGGCGAACTGGCGCGTTTCCTGCTCGCGCTCAAAGTCGTTCTTGCGGAGAAGACCACGGCCCCTGTTCTCGTCTTCGATGAAATTGACACCGGCGTCGGCGGTGCGACGGCCTCGGCGATCGGTGAGCGGCTTGCGCGGTTGGGTTATCGCGCGCAGGTCCTGGCCGTGACGCACTCGCCGCAAGTGGCGGCGCACGCGGATGCGCACTTCCGCCTTTACAAGACCGCGCGCGGCGACGGCGAAGCTGTCTCCGTCGAAACCCGCGCCGAGGCCCTCGACATTGGCGGCCGCCGCGAGGAGATCGCCCGCATGCTCGCAGGCAAAGAGGTGACGGCGGAGGCAAGGGCCGCTGCCGCCAGCCTCATCGGAGCCAGGCATGAGGTTGTCTGAGTTTGAAGCGGCGCATGGGGACGGCCTGGTGAGGCCGGTCGAGAGCCTCACGCTGGAGGAGGCGAAGGACGAGCACGATTTTCTCGTGCGGGAGATCAAGAGGCACGACCGCCTCTATTATCAGGACGCTCAGCCCGAAATCTCAGACGCGGAGTACGACCGGCTTCGGCTCCGCACCGAAGCGCTGGAAGCGCGCTTCCCCTCCCTGATAACGGCGGAAAGCCCGACGCAGAAGGTTGGGGCCGCCCCCTCGGAGAAGTTTGCGAAGGTCAGGCATTCCGTCAGGATGCTGTCGCTTGGAAACGTGTTCAGCGACGAGGACGTCGAGGAATTCGTCACGCGGGTTCGGCGTTTTCTCAAGCTGGGAGCTGACGCGCCGCTCGACTTCACGGCCGAGAACAAGATTGACGGGCTGTCGGTTTCGCTGCGGTACGAGCGAGGCGAGCTTGTGGTGGCGGCCACGCGCGGCGACGGCTCCGAAGGCGAGGATGTGACCGCAAACGTGCGGACCATCGCGCAGATTCCGAACGCGCTGAAGGGCCTGGACGTGCCCGCCGTCTTCGAGGTGCGCGGCGAAGTTTACATGTCACACGCCGATTTTTCGGAGCTGAACCAGCGGCAGCTCAGAGCGGGCGGCAAGATCTTTGCTAATCCGCGCAATGCGGCGGCGGGTTCGCTGCGCCAGCTCGACCCCGCGATCACGGCGGCGCGGCCCTTGCGCTTCTTCTCGTGGGGCTGGGGCGAGGCGAGCGAGCTGCCCGCCGATACGAATCACGGTGTTCTGGAAGCGATCGCGAGCTGGGGCTTCCTCATGCCGCCGCTCAAGGTGTGCAAGTCGGTCGGGGAGATGCTGGACGCGTATCGCGCCATCGAGCTGAACCGCGCCGCGCTCGGCTACGATATCGACGGCGTGGTCTACAAGGTGGACCGGCTCGATCTGCAGGAGCGGCTCGGCTTCGTATCGCGGACGCCGCGCTGGGCGACGGCGCACAAATTCTCCGCCGAGAAGGCGATGACCGTGCTGGAGGGAATTGAGGTTCAGGTCGGCCGCACGGGCGCACTGACGCCCGTCGCGAAGCTCGCGCCGGTCACGGTGGGCGGCGTGGTGGTGCAGAACGCCACGCTCCACAACGAGGACGAGATCGCGCGCAAGGATGTCCGCGTCGGCGACACGGTCATCGTGCAGCGCGCGGGCGATGTCATCCCGCAAATCCTGGGCTTCGTGCCGGAAAAGCGGCCCGCAACAGCGGTTCCCTACGTGTTTCCCGACCTATGCCCGGTCTGCAAGAGCCACGCCGTGCGCGAGGCCAACCCCAAGACCGGCAAACTCGACGTGGTGCGGCGCTGCACCGGCGGCCTGATCTGCCCGGCGCAGATGGTGGAGCGGCTTCGCCATTTCGTGTCGCGCCTCGCCTTCGACATCGAGGGGCTTGGCGAGAAGCACATCCAGGCGTTTTTCGAGGAAGGCCGCATCCGCGCGCCCGCCGACATCTTCACGCTTGCCGCGCGCGACGGCGTTTCGGTGCCGAGGCTCGCCGAGAAGGAGGGCTGGGGCGCGCAATCCGCCGCCAATCTCTTCGCGGCCATCGAGGCGCGGCGCACCATTGCGCTGGAGCGCTTCATTTTCGCGCTCGGCATCCGGCATGTGGGCGAGACGACGGGGAAGCTGCTGGCCAAGAGCTTCGGCTCGCTGGAGCATCTGCGCCAAGTCATGGCCGACGCGCATGCGCTGGAGCGGCTGAACGAGATCGACGGCATCGGCGACACGGTGGCGCAATCCATCGTGGACTTCTTCCAGGAGCCGCATAACCAGGAGGTCATCGCGAACCTTGAGCGCGAGCTGACCGTCGAGGAGTACAAGCCCGACGTGGTCTCGTCGAAGCTCGCGGGCGCAACGGTGGTCTTCACCGGCAAGCTCGAACGCTTCACGCGCGACGAAGCCAAGGCGCAGGCCGAACGGCTCGGCGCGAAGGTGGCGGGGTCGGTGTCGAAGAACACGCTGTATCTGGTGGCCGGGCCGGGCGCGGGATCGAAGCTGAAGAAGGCCGAGGAGCTAGGCGTGAAGGTGCTGAGCGAGGATGAGTGGCTGGAGCTCATCGCCGCCGCCTGAGCCTTCGGCATCCTGTGAGGGTGTACGATCAGTTAAAATTGGTTTCGTTTTGTAAAAACATATGCAAGTAAATATGCAAGTAACTTATTGCGGAAATTTGTGACAAATTTGTAATTTTGTAACGCTTTCGATCACGCATCTGTAATTTCTGGAAAATACCGTTGCTCGGGAAGAGCCCCCAAACGCCCACCACGCACCGGGTGAAACGCTTTCTTAAGCGATGTTTTTAACCGAATCTGCACATACGCCACCTGCTATTGGCAACGGTTTGTGTTCATAGCCGCGCTTGACGCGGCTATCCAGGAAACAAGCAGTGCATCGAATTACTGGATGGCAGGGTCAAAGCCCGGCCATGACCAAGGGCGGCGGGAGGCGCATCCCTTCCTTTGACAAAAAGCAAATACTTTCAAATCGAGATAATCTTGCGCGGCGGCGCGGCTCCTTCTAACTATCTTTAGCTCAGCCATGAGCGGGGAGGGCTGGAATGAAGCCAGACATCAAAGCGGCGCGCAAAGCGATTGCGGCTTGCCGCAAACGCGGGGACGGCGTCTTGGACCTTGGGGGCCTTGGCCTCGACGACGCCGCGCTTAATGAGCTGCTGCCGGAACTCATAAAGCTGCCGCCTCTGAAATCGCTGAATCTTGGACTGGCGGGCGAGGTCGAGTCCCAATCTATTGATTTGACAGGTGGTGGAGAAAAACCGAAAAATTCCCTCAATTCCTTTCCAACTGAGCTGATCGAAGCACACAGTCAGCTCACCTTCCTGAACCTCCGCAACAACCGGCTCGCGGCCCTGCCCGATGCCATCGGCGGCCTCGCCGGGCTGCAAGCGCTCCGGCTCGACAACAACCAGCTCGCGGCCCTGCCCGATGCCATCGGCGGCCTCGCCGCCCTGCAAACGCTCTACCTCGCCGGCAACCGGCTCGCGGCCCTGCCCGATGCCATCGGCGGCCTCGCCGCCCTGCAAGTGCTCTACCTCGACGACAACCAGCTCGCGGCCCTGCCCGATGCCATCGGCGGCCTCGCCGCCCTGCAACAGCTCCGGCTCGCCGGCAACCAGCTCGCGGCCCTGCCCGATTCCATCGGCGGCCTCGCCGCCCTGCAACGGCTCTCGCTCGACGACAACCAGCTCGCGGCCCTGCCCGATGCCATCGGCGGCCTCGCCGGGCTTCAAACGCTCCACCTCGACAACAACCAGCTCGCGGCCCTGCCCGATGCCATCGGCGGCCTCGCCGCCCTGCAACAGCTCCGGCTCGCCGGCAACCAGCTCGCGGCCCTGCCCGATTCCATCGGCGGCCTCGCCGGGCTGCAAGTGCTCTACCTCGACAACAACCAGCTCGCGGCCCTGCCCGATGCCATCGGCGGCCTCGCCGCCCTGCAACAGCTCCGGCTCGCCGGCAACCAGCTCGCGGCCCTGCCCGATTCCATCGGCGGCCTCGCCGGGCTGCAAGTGCTCTACCTCGACAACAACCAGCTCGCGGCCCTGCCCGATGCCATCGGCGGCCTCGCCGCCCTGCAAACGCTCTGGCTCGCCGGCAACCAGCTCGCGGCCCTGCCCGATGCCATCGGCGGCCTCGCCGCCCTGCAAACGCTCTCGCTGGACGGAAATCCTCTCACTTATCCGCCCCCGGAGATCGTCCGCCAAGGCGCTCAGGCGATTGTCACCTTCCTTGATGGCGTGCGAGCGGACAGCAAGCCGCTGCATGAGGCAAAGGTGGTGCTGGTGGGCGATCCGGCGCACGGGAAGACGGCGCTGCGGAGCTGGCTGGAACATGACGAATTTCGCGAGCCTGGCGAGTCCACGCGGGGCGGCGAGGTCGGGTTCCGGACCATCGATGCTGGCGAGGCGAAAGGCCGGATCAATATCTGGGACTTCGGCGGACAGGATCGCTATCGCCCCGCCCAGCAGCCGCTGTTCACGCCCGGCGCGCTGTATTTGCTTGTTTGCAACGGCCGCAAAAACATTCTTGAATTCGGGCGTCGAGGAATGGCTGCGGCTCATCCAGCTTCGCGCGGGACGCGATGCGCGGGTGCTTCTCATCTTTTCACATACGAAGAAGCACGATGGCGTTCCGAGCCTGACGCCCTTGCGCGATGAACTCAGGCAGATGATCAGGCCGGGCGATGTCTTCGCGGTCGACACTCCGTCGGGTTTTGGCGCACGCGAACTCGTTGCGCGCGTTTGCGAAGAGGCACGCGGGCTTCCCAACTTCGATGACGTATGGCCCGGAAGTTATGTCCGGGCGCGCGACGAGGTTCTCGCGTTGCGGGCCGGAGGCAACGGGAAACGAGGGCGGCATTATATGCCGTACACCGACTTCCTGAAAGTTTGCGAAACGCATGGCGTCATGGGCGTTGCAACCCGCAGCCTTGCCGTCGCCTTGTCGCTGCAAGGCCGTCTCGATTACAAGGGCACCGAGGCGGAGCCCGACCAGCTCGTGGTGCTCGATCCCGAGTGGCTGTTGAAGGCCATCGCCTACGTCACCGACGATAAGGGCGTGGCGGGAAACGGGGGCATTCTGCATCGGCGCGAGTTGGGCCGCATCTGGAGAGACCACGGCCGCCCCGCGAAGGAAAATCCCGTTCGCTTCGAGGATCATCTCTGGCCGCATCTGCTCGACCTCATGGCGCGTCACGACCTCGTCTATCGCTTGAGCGAGGATGAGTGGGTCGTGCCGCAGAGCGTCCCGGATCGTGTTCCCGAGCCGCTGCCCTGGACGGCAAACGGCTCCACGATCCGGCTCGATTGCAGGCTCGACTATCCCATCTCCGGGTTGATGGCCTTCCTCACTGTTCGCAACCATTACAAGCACGTGAAAGGGCAGCGCCTGTTCTGGCAGCGCGGCGCGTTTCTGCGCCATCCCATCACGGGCGCGGAAGCGCTCATCACGGTCGACGGCGAGCAGACCATCTGCATGGAGACGCGCGGTCCGCAAAGCGATGTTCTGATTCACGACCTGCAAGAAACGCTGGTGCGGCTCATCTATGATCAGTGGCCCGGCTCGAAGCAGGACGAGGAGCCGCCGTTCACCTTTACCGTGCCGTGCCCGACGCCTGAGTGCCGGGGAAAATACGCGCTTAATGTCTTGCAAGCCGAGCAGCGCGAGGGCCATAGTGACGGGGCGTTTTGCGATGCGCGCCGCCCGCACCGCCATCGGGTCGCGATGCTGCTTTACGGCATCGAACTGGCGACAGCTTCAGTGGACACGCGAAGACTTGAGCTGTCGGGCCGGACTTTCGGCAGACCGCCGCGCCTGTTTGAGATCGCCGCCCCCGCAAACGCTCCCAATGCCGCAAAAAGGGCGACCAAGAACAGCGTCCAGATCCAGCTCTTCTGCGAGTTGTCGGAAAAGGCAGTTCCTGGCGCCGTCGATCTTATTGAGGCCGACAAGGAGTGGTGGGAAGCCGCGAAAAAGTGGGCGCCGTGGATTGCCGGAAAGCTGACCACCCTTTACACCGGCATCCCGTTGCCCGACGATCTTGATGATTTCAAAGACCTTCCGAAACTTGAGGACAGGAAGGCGGATGCAGCCGGAAAGCATCTTCTTGGTTTGCCCCAAGGCCGCCTGATGCGGCTCGATGGGCAAATCCTGCCAAGCACCGTCGCCGACAAGCTGATCGCCATCGCGAACAAGGGCGACATGCGGCAGACGCAGCTTTCGGATGGCCGCTGGGTGTGGGCCAGCAAGGAAGAGGCGGACCGCAACGACCCAACCATCCCGAAAGAGCGTTAAGCGAGAAGCCGACGCAAACTCGGCAGGTTACCGAGAAACGATGCAGCCCATGGCCTCACGGTGAGCCCGCCGAACCGCGACAAGCTCATGGTTCGAGACGGCCCCTCATCCTGAGCCCGTCGAAGGACGGCCTCCTCACCATGAGGTCCAAGCTGTTTATATCACTCGACCTCATCCTGAGCTTGTCGAAGGATGGAGCCCAGATTTCAGCCTTTTTCAGCATCCTGCTAGAATTGATCAACTTCTCTGCGGGTTGATGTAGGAGCACTGATGAGCAAGTTAGAGGCGTTGATTTTCGACGTGGACGGGACGCTGTCCGAGACCGAGGAGGGCCATCGCGTCGCCTTCAACCGGGCGTTCGCCGACGCGGGCCTTGATTGGGATTGGGACGTCGAGCTTTACGGCGATCTCCTCTCCGTGACCGGGGGCAAGGAGCGGCTCGCCTATTATCTGCGGCGATACCGCCCCGGCTTTCAGCCGCCAAAGCCGGTCGCGGCGTTCGCGGCGGACCTGCATGCGGCGAAAACGAGGTACTACCTCCAAATTTTTGCCGAGGGCGGCATCCCGCTTCGCCCCGGCGTCGAGCGCCTTTTGAACGAGGCGCGGGAGGCGGGGTTGCGGCTTGCGATCGCCACCACGACCACGCCCGCCAATGTCACGGCGCTGCTCGAAAGTCTGTTGCCGGGAAAGCTCGACTGGTTCGAGGTCATCGGGGCGGGAGACGTGGCGCCGGCAAAGAAGCCCGCGCCGGACATTTACCATTATGTGCTGAACGAGCTGCGGCTCAGCCCCGATCGGTGCATCGCGTTTGAGGATTCGGAACTGGGTTTGCGCTCCTCGCTTGGGGCCGGGCTCAAGACTATCGTTACTGTTAACCCCTATACTACAGGTCAAGATTTCTCCGGCGCCACCTTGGTTGTCGATAATCTCGGAGGGCCAGCACAACCCGCCAAAGTACTTGCGGGTGATTTGTTGGGATCGACGTTCGTTGACATCACACTATTGTGCAAATTACAAGAAAACTCTCGACAAGCTTAAGAAGCGTTACCTTTTATTAACGGCCTCAGTGATGCAATCATGCATGAAGGGGCTGCCGTATCGCGATCGAGGTTGCGCGGCGGCTTGAGCAGTGTCTTGAGAGGAAGTTTAGATGCGTAAAAAAGGGTTCTTTATCTCGGCTCTGGCCGCGTTGGGATTGCTCCTTGCGGGCTACATGTCGTCCTCTGCGAACGCCGCGGCGATCTCGCCGCTAACCGCCGGCAACGACCAAGGGGCTACTAGCAAGAGCGCCGTTACTCAAGTGTTCTGGCGCGGTGGCGGTGGTTGGCGCGGCGGCGGTATTGGCCGTGGCTGGGGCGGCGGCTGGCGTGGCGGCATTGGCCGTGGCTGGGGCGTAGGTTTGGGCCGTGGCTGGGGTTGGCGCGGAGGATTGGGCCGTGGCTGGGGCTGGCGCGGAGGATTGGGCCGTGGCTGGGGCTGGCGCGGAGCCGGCTTGGGCTTGGGCTATGGCGGCGGCTGGGGCGGCGGCTGGGGCGGTGGTTGGGGCTGGCCGGTTGGCCTTGGCCTTGGCCTCGGATACGGCCTCGGAACTGGCTGGGGCTACCCTGGCTATGGCTACGCCGGTTACGGCGGGTGCAGCTGCGGCTGGTAACCTGACGCTTACCTGAAAATCGGCCTCGGATGCGTTTCGCGTCCGGGGCTTTTTCTTTTCATCCAACAAGGATCGAAGCGCAGTAAACGGCGACCAGCGAAGCGAGGATGGCGGAAACGGCGATTTCGGCCGTAACACCCCCTGCCCGCCTTGGCTCCGCGCCTTCAATCAGCTTCCTATTCTGGATGAACCGCCAAGAGCCGAGGCCGATCAGAACCAGCCCGGTCAGCATGAATGCGAGCCCTTCGTAGCGCCCGACCGGGCCGCTCAGCCTGTCGGTGCGGATGGCCTTGGCAAGCTCCGCCGAGGCCGTCGCCGTAAGGGCCAGAATGAACAGGTTGAATTTCTCCAGGACGAATCCGAAGGCGATCACGGCGATGGCTGTGCGCATCCAGGCGAGGAACGTCCGCTCATTGGCGGCGTGTTCTGTAAAGTTGCCGGTCAAAGCGTGACCTCCTTCAGCGTGGGTGTCTCCCGGGATTGCGGGCAAGCCGCAATGACCGCTTTCTTGGCCAAACAGCTGAGGAAGTGCTTTGGTCTTAGGTTTCGGCAGAAAAGCCCATCGCCGCCTCAAGCCGCGATGACGCCATCGGCGGGTGAAGCGGCGGCTTCGCCACTCAGGATCATGGCGGCCGCCTTCTCGGCGATCATGATGGTGGGCGCGTTCGTGTTGCCGCTGATGAGCCTCGGCATGATCGAGGCATCCACCACGCGCAAAGCTTCGACGCCTCGCACACGCAGCGTCTCGTCCACAACCGCCATGTCGTCCTGCCCCATCTTGCAGCCGCCGACAGGGTGGTAGAGGGATTCGGCCGAGGCGCGGTGGTAATGATCGATCTCCGCATCCGTCCGCACCTCCGGCCCGGGCATGAATTCCTCGCCGCCGTAAGGCTCGAACGCTTTCTGGCGGAAGATTTCGCGCAGGATCTTGAGGCCGTCGCGAAGGGTGCGGAGGTCCGTTTCGTTCTGCAGATAGTTCGGCTGAATTGCCGGATGAGCCAGGGGATCGGCCGATTTCAGCGTGATCTCGCCCCGCGCTTCCGGCCTTTGCATATTGTAATAGCCCATGAAGCCGTGGCGGTGGATCATGATGCGGCCATGGTCGGCGTAAAGCACGGGCACGAAGTGATACTGCAGGTCAGGCGCGACAACCTCCGGCCGGGTTTTCACGAAAGACAGCACCTCCAGCGCCATCGCGGACGCGGGGCCTTTGCCGGTCAAGAGGTAGTACGGAACGTGGCGCGCCAGCGCGGACGGTTTCAGGACCGAATAAAGCGAAACGGGCGCGCTGCAGGCGCACTTGACGCCGCCGTGGAGGTGGTCCTGCAAATTCTTGCCGACGCCGGGCAGGTTGTGAACCGGCCTGAGTCCGTGCTGAGCGATTTCGTTCGCGGGGCCAATCCCTGACAGGAGGAGGAGCTGGGGAGAGTTGATGGCGCCGCCCGACACAATGACTTCGCGGTTCGCCCGGATTTCGCGCCTTTGCTTCTTCTTCGCATACTCCATGCCAACGGCGCGGCCCCGCTCCATGAGAATGCGCGTCGCCTGCGCCTTCGTGATCACGGTGAGGTTCGGGCGATCGATCGCGGGCCGCAAATAACACACCGCGGCGCTGGCGCGGCGTCCGCCTGAAATTGTGCAGTCCACGGGCCCAAAGCCTTCCTGCCGGGCTCCGTTGAAATCGGACGTGTAAGGGTACCCGGCCTGCTGCCCGGCCTCGATCCACGCCACGTTGAGCGGGTTCGCGACGCCGGGCCTTGTCACCTTCAGGGGACCGTCGCCCCCGTGGAATTCGTTCGGGCCGTCGAAATAGCTCTCGGCTTTCTTGAAATAGGGCAGAACGTTTTCCCAGGCCCAGCCCCGGTTTCCAAGCTGCGCCCAGAGGTCGTAATCGCTTGGAACGCCGCGGATATAGATCATGGCGTTTACCGAGCTCGATCCGCCGAGAACCCTTCCGCGAGGCCAGTACAGGCGGCGCCCGCCCATCCCCGCTTGCGGCTCGGTGTGGTAACCCCAGTCGACCCAGCCGGTCTTCATCAGCGCCGCATAGCCCATGGGCATGTGAATAAGGAAATTCTTGTCGCCCGGGCCGGCTTCCAGAAGCGCAACTGTGACGGAGGGGTCGGCCGAAAGGCGGTTCGCGAGAACGCAACCAGCGGAACCGCCGCCCACAATGACGTAATCGTATGTCATGAGATTCTCCGTCCCCGGCGTTTTCTATCTTATTTGGGGGAGACAGCGGTCTTCGAGAAGATCCGCCGGAGTGTCGGTTGCGCCGGGAGCGCAAACCCTCCGCGCTGGAAAAACAGCGCCGCCCGCGTCGATGTTAACCTTCACAAAGGATAAATTTATATTGTCCGAATACAATCGGACTTACCCGCGCTGCGTACGGGTTGCGTAACCATGGCATAACATTTTAAATTAGCGCAGGTCCGCGGGATAAAACACCGCCGTCGCCGTCATCCCATGACGCTCCCCGTTAAGGACCCAGACACGAGTAAGGCATGAACAACGGCTGGGTCATAATAATCTGTTCCTTGCTGTATATCGGCGCCCTCTTTGGCATCGCCTATCTTGGCGATCGCGCTGGAAGGAAGCGTACGGCGCCTGTGGGACGCCCCTATGTTTATGCCCTCGCTCTCGGTGTCTACTGTACATCGTGGACATTCTTCGGAAGTGTGGGTTCCGCCGCGGAGAAAGGGTTCGATTTCATCGCGGTCTATGTCGGTCCGATCCTTGCCTTTACGCTTGCCCTGCCTTTGCTGCGGCGAATAACGCTGCTGACGAAAACGCAGAACATCACCTCGATCGCCGACTTCATCGCGGCCCGATATGGCAAGAACCCCGCCGTGGCGGCGATTGTCACGCTCGTGGCGGTGGTCGGCCTGTTGCCTTACATCGCCCTTCAGCTGAAGGCCATCTCGCAAGCAATTGTGGTGCTGCTCCAGCATTCGGGAGACGGCGGCAATCCCGGCCCGCTCCCGACCGGCGAGATGGATCTTGTCATCGCGCTCGTCCTGGCCGCGTTCTCAATCCTCTTCGGCGCACGGCATAGCGATGCGACCGAAAACCAGCGCGGGCTCATGCTTGCGATCGCCGTCGAGTCGATTGTGAAGATTTCCGCCTTTCTCCTGGTCGGCATATACGTGGTCTACGGCATGTTCGGCGGAATGGGGGACCTGATCGAAAAGGCCATGGCGCGGCCGGACATTGCCCAAGTCTTCAATACCGGAATTCATGGCGGCGTCCTTGTGACTGTCTCCTTATTGAGTTTCGTCTGCATTTTTTTGCTGCCGCGGCAGTTTCACGTGACTTTCGTCGAGAATGCCTCCGAGGATGAACTGCGCAAGGCCTCCTGGCTCTTTCCCCTTTACCTCATTGTCATCAATATCTTCGTCATACCCGTGGCGATGGCCGGAAGTCTCTTGCCGCACGCTGCTATCCCGCAGGACATGTATCTTCTCGCCCTGCCGCTCCAGTCAGGAAGCCTGTTTTTTACATTCATCGCATTTCTGGGAGGGCTATCCGCAGCAACCGCGATGGTGGTGGTCGAGACGGTCGCCTTGTCCATTATGCTCTCCAACGACCTGCTGATGCCGCTTATCCTGAAGCGGCCCGGCGTGGCCGGGTCCGGCCAGCAGGATATGTCCGGGTTTCTTCTGAATATTCGGCGCGCCGTGATGCTTTGCATCATCCTGGCGGCCTATGCTTTTTACGATAAGATCGGAAATGCGTCGCTCGCCGAAATCGGGCTTCTTTCCTTCGCGGCCATCGCCCAATTCGCCCCCGCCTTTTTCATCGGGCTTTTCTGGCGCAGGGCGACGGCCCGAGGCGCTGCGGCGGGGATTCTCGCCGGCTTTGCGGTCTGGGCCTACACGCTCCTGCTGCCGAGATTGATCGACGATACCGTGGCTGGCGCCGCCCTTCTCGAGAATGGCCCCTTCGGCATCGGCTTTCTGCGGCCGGAAAAACTCTTCTTCCTGACCTTCGATCCCCTCACGCACGGGGTGTTTTGGAGCCTCACGTTCAACGTTCTGGCTTTCCTGTTCGTATCCTTGCTCCGTTCTTTGGAGCCAATCGAGCGGCTCCAGACAAACCTCTTCATCGAGGACGCAAACCCGCCTCTGTCGGCGTCGCCGTTCAGGCCATGGCGAACCACCATTCCATACGACGAACTCGTGTCGACCGTAGCGCGCTATCTCGGCGAGGAGCGGGCGAGCCGATCTTTCGCGGATTACATGGCCAGCCGGGCCATAAACCCATCTTCACGGGCGCAAGCCGATCCGCACGCGGTCAAGTTCGCGGAAAACCTTCTGGCAAGCGCGATCGGTGCGCCGTCCTCGCGGCTCGTCATGTCGCTGATGCTGAGACGCCTAAACGTAGGCCGCGAGTCTGCGCTACGGCTCCTCGATGAAGCCTCCGAGGCGGTCCAGTACAATCGCGATCTCTTGCAGTCCGCGCTTGATCACGTCGGCCAAGGTCTCGCTGTGTTCGACAAGAAGATGCAGCTCATCTGCTGGAATCGCCAGTTCCGCGAGATCCTGATGCTGCCCCAGCAATATGGCCGGGTGGGAGCCCCGCTCGATGAAATCATCCGCTTCATGGCGCAGCGCGTGCAGCGGAACGCCACCGCTGTCGAGGAGTTCGTCACCGACCGCATCATCAAATATCAGATTACGATGGAAAGTTTCCGCGAACGCTCCATCGAAGGCCGTGTTGTGGAGGTTCGCACCAACGCGATGCCACAGGGTGGCATCGTTGTGACCTACACCGACATCACCGAACGCGAAACCGCCGCCGATGCTCTTGCACGCGCCAACGAGAACCTCGAAAAGCGCGTGGAGGCCCGCACGCTGGAACTCGCCATAGCCAAGGCAAAAGCCGACGAGGCCAACATCAGCAAGACGCGCTTCCTGGCGGCGGCGAGCCATGACGTTCTCCAGCCTCTGAACGCCGCGCGCCTCTATGCTTCGAGCCTCTTGGAGCGCTCGCCGCCCGCCGAACTTGGCCGCCTCGCCCGCAATATCGATGCATCGCTCGATGGCGTCGAGGAAATCCTGAACGCGCTTCTCGACATCTCCCGGCTCGAACTCGGGCGCCATGAAGCCTGAATTCGGCGTCTTCCCTGTCAACGATCTGCTTGAGCAGATCAGGATCGACTTCGAGCCCATCGCGAAATCACGCGGCATCTCGTTCACAATCGTGCAGTCCTCCGCGCTTATCCGCTCAGACCGGAAGCTCCTGCGGCGCATCCTCCAAAACCTTGTTTCGAACGCGCTCAAATATAACAAGGAGAAGGGCCGCGCCGTGCTGGGCTGCCGGCGATCCGGGCGCAATCTCCTCATCGAGGTTCACGACAGCGGGTGCGGCATCGCCGAGGATCAGCGTGACCTGATCTTCAAGGAATTCCAGCGTCTCGATCACCATAGCCATGCGCCTGGCCTTGGGCTCGGCCTCTCGATTGTCGAGCGCATGTGCCGCGTGCTCAATCACAGCCTCTCTCTTCAGTCGAAACTCGGAAAGGGGTCGTCCTTCTCCGTGTCGGCGCCTCTGGCCCGGTGGTCGGAGATGGAGCAGCCGCGGACATTCGCGACGCGGCCGGTGTCCTACGGCGATTTGCGTGGCGCGATTGTGCTTTGCATCGACAACGACCGCACTATTCTCGACGGCATGAAGGCTTTGCTGTCCAACTGGCAGTGCCCGGTCATCGCCGCGATGGACTCGAGTGACGCGATCGAGCAGATCAACGCGGCAAAGGTGACGCCGGACGTCATCATATCCGACTATCACCTGGATCACGAAAGCGGCTGCGAGGCCATTTGCGCGGTGGGCGCGGCCTGCAACATCACCGTTCCCGGCGTTATCGTCACCGCCGACGGCTCAAATGAGGTCCGCACTGCCGTGAGCGCTGCGGGATGCGCGTTCTTGCAGAAGCCGGTCAAGCCGGCGGCGCTGCGGGCGCTCATCTCGTCGATGATCATTCAGCGCCATGCAGCCGAGTGACCGATCAACCCGCCTAACATCATCGGCTATCAGGCTATCAGCTTGGTCGGGAACTTGGCGGCTATGATCTTCAGAAAGGCGCTGGCGATCGTTTTAAAGCCAGCCGGATAAGGGTGCAACTCGTTCGCCCAGTCGCCCGGCTGGAGAAGGCCCTGCGTCGGCGCGACCGTAAAGTCGTTCGCGGGATCGGCCGCGAGCCGCATCAACATCGCGTTGAATTCGACGAGCGCCTCCTTGACGATTGCGGTCCCCTCCTGGACGGACCAGTTGCAGTACTGCAGCGACGGCAAGAGCCACGGCCCCGCGCAGGCGGGGTGGGCGCCGTTAGGGATCGGGAAATCGTAAGCATGCCCGATGATGGGCACGTCCGTCGCATAGCGGTTCCTGAGAACGAAGAGATCGAGATACGACGCCTCGACCATGCCCAAGGCTTTCTCGAACCGGTCTTTGTTGAGGCCGTCGACGCCAGGGGCGGCATAGTCGAGAAAAATGCAAAACTGGTTGCCCGCGATATCGTTGCCGCCGCCGGAGAACAGAATGGCGTCCGGCTTCCCGCTGCCGAGCCAATTGTCAGGGTCCTGCAGCGCCTGGATGGTGCGCTCCTGCTTCGGCAAGGACAATTCGTCTGTTGTGGCGTCACCGTAGTGCGAGAGGTTGTAGATTACGGGCGGATTGCCGCCCATGGTCTGGAGCTGGGCGATGATGTCCGTGGTTCCGATCGTCAGCGAATTTCCGTCAAGCGGGTAATCGAACCATGAATCACCAAGCGCGAGCATGACGAGCGGTGTTTTGAGCGGAACTTCCTCGCGGAAGGTGCGCGCATGGGCCTCTGCTGCTTTCAGTCTCGCGATTGTCGCCTGATGTTGTTTCCGGCGCTCAGCGATGTCGTTGGCGATAGTGTTGTTGACTTGTGCAGAGATAAGTTCGTCGGGCATGGAACGCGCTCACATTATTAGATTTATATATCGATTGAATATCCTCGCGCCCAGGCTCGTCAAGATTAATCAGAGATCTTTATCGCAATGATTGATTTGTAGCGATTGGATTTCATGGACGAAAAGATTTCGCCATGACAAGGTGAGAGCTTAGACGAGGGGCCTTAAGCGAAACATTAACTCTTGTCCTTCTTACCGTCGAGTTCACGCATCCGTTTCTGGATGAATTCTCTTGGTGAGGGCGGCCCTTTCGGACTTCCAGACCCGGAAACATCGCTCTCCGCTCCATTGTCCTTTTTACCGGGATGCAGAACGCAATCGATTTCGTCATGCAACGCCTTGGCGCGTGCTTTATCCTCCGGGGTGGGTTCGTCTGCCATGGGGTTCACCTCCGCGCAAGCATGCGCGATTAAGTATCTGAGCCTAAACTAGCAGAAAACAAACCCGGGCGCACGGTTGCTCCCGGGCGCGTCGCAGACTACTAAGATTGCCGAACAGAGGGTGCGGAACGCCGTTTGGCGCTCGTAGAGACCTTTTTCCTCGAGCTGCGCAGGATTTCATCGATCTCTTCGCGCAGGGATAAGGCATTGGACTCCCCAAACTCGGAGACGACACTCACATGGATGCCAGCGGCTTCGGCGAGCTGTCGCCCGCGCCGAATGGCGTTCATCGTGTCTTCCATGGTCAATCTGTCGATGGCGGCCCTCAAATTGCCGGCGGTTTTCGGATCGATAGGGCCAATATTACGGAAGCTGGGCTGGGCAGTGTCAAACCAGATTTCCTGCCACCAGCTTCCTGAGACAGCGTCTTCCCAGGACAGGTATCCGCCCTTCAGCACCTGCCGCGGCTCTGTTATGGCGCCTGTATAGGAATATCTCACGCCTGGAGCTTTGACGGGATCGAAATAGTTCGGCGTGTAGAAATCCGAGACGAGAATGCCATTCGCGCTGTAAGCGTTATCGGACGCCTCCGATGGGTCGCACACCTCCACGAGAAAGCTGACGCGGCCCTGGTCTGCCTTGGGGGAATCTCCAGCAACGAGGCGATTGCCGGACGGGTCCACCAGCATCTCTAAAGCTTCGTGGCTTGCAGTCAGAGACCATTCGTCGATGCTGGATGAAGCCTGCACCAGTGCAAAGGGCTGGCCATTCCTGTCCTCGTGAACGCCAGCTGCGCCGGGTGTGCCGATGTCGTCCCTTACGATGATTGGCCAATACCCGGCTGGCACATCTTCGAGTTTGTCGAAGGTGTCCACGGTGGAGGAGATTTCCCAGATAGGCGCGAGGTCACGGGAAGCCTGCTTTTGCAGAGCGGCGGAAACCTTCTGCACATCGGCTTTGGCGATCTGGCTTGAACTCGGAAACAAGCGCGAGCTGACGAAGAAGGACGGTCATAGACAAACTCCTTTTTACTGCAACCGCCATTGCCGTCGGATGGGCGTCCAACGTGATCAAAGGTTCTTAATTGCTTGGTATTCAGTCCAATCGCTTTAGATGGACAGCAACACGATTATAGTTTGTCACTTTAGCTTCAAAGGCACACAGAATTTTTAGAAAAAGGTTATCAAATCCGGATGAGACGCTCCCGATAGCGCTGCGGGCTGCCTCTACGACGCTGGCAGCGAATCCAGTCTCACGGCCAGCCCCGCCCCAGCCATATGACGCTTCGCCTCGCCTATGGTGTGATCGCCGAAATGGAAAATCGACGCGGCAAGCACGGCGGTGGCCCCGCCATCGCGGATGCCTTCGACGAGGTGATCGAGTGTGCCAACGCCGCCCGAGGCGATGACCGGCACGGTGACGGCGTCCGAGATCGCGCGGGTGAGCGGGATGTCAAAACCGGCGCGCGTCCCGTCGCGGTCCATCGAGGTGAGAAGGATTTCGCCCGCGCCAAGGCCGACAACCTCCTTCGCATAAGCGATGGCGTCGATGCCGGTGCGGTTGCGCCCGCCATGCGTGAAGATTTCCCAATGCGGCTCGCCGCCGTTCTCCACCCGCTTCGCGTCGATGGCGACGACAATGCACTGGTTGCCGAACTTTTCCGCAGCGCGCGCGACGAAGGACCGGTCGGCGACCGCGGCGGTGTTGATCGAAACCTTGTCGGCGCCCGCGCGAAGCAGTGCGCGCACGTCGTCCAGCGTCCGCACGCCGCCGCCAACGGTCAGAGGCATAAAGCACCGTTCGGCGGTTCGTTTCACAACGTCAAGGATGATGCCGCGCTTCTCATGGCTTGCGGTGATATCCAGAAAGCAAAGTTCGTCGGCTCCGGCCTCGTCATACGCCGCGGCGGCCTCGACCGGATCTCCGGCATCGCGAAGATCAACGAAGTTTATTCCCTTCACCACTCGCCCGTCTTTCACGTCCAGGCAGGGGATGATGCGCATTTTCAGCATTGCGGCGTCTCAGGGTTTTTGGCGATTTACAGAGTGTTCAATCGCTACGCCTGCTTCTGCCCCTCGTCAATGCGCGAAGCCAGGGGCCGTTGTCATCTCGAAGCGCAAGGATAAGGAAACCGAGGAGCCCGCCATCGAATAGAAAGGGCGCAAGCCCAAGCCCGGCCATATTCCAGACCAGAGCGGCTCCCGCCACCCCTATCGCGCCGAAAAGCATGTAGCCCGTGGCGACGCCCGGCCTTATGGCGGTTCCCAGTCTCCACCAGATGGCGGCGCCGACCGCAAGCAGGATGACCGTCTTGATGATCGCCATGCCCTTCAGAAGCTTGGCAAGATCAGGATCGGCGCTCTGGACGCTGCCGCTGGCAAAATAAGTGGCGGCGGCGGCGGCAAAGGCGCAAACGGCCACGAACATCAGACGCAAAGGAAGAGGCTTTTGGAGATCATCCGAGCGCGAAGCAGGCAGGTCGGCAGGTATCCGGGCGCTTTCGAAGCTGGCTTGGCGGTATTGTTCGTCGGACAAGGACATGACGTCACCTCCCTGCCGAATTGTAACATGCCCCTCGCATCAACTCAAAACCTGAACGTGTTCTGTTGAAGTTCACAACTTTTCGGCCTGGCGGTTTCCACGCCGCTGTGCGCCGGCGCACATTTTGCTCACTTGAATGCTCGACATCGGCGGCTAAAGCTCGTATAACGCGGCCTCGCATGCTGAGCGTGCGCCCAGGTAGCTCAGTCGGTAGAGCAGCGGACTGAAAATCCGCGTGTCGCTGGTTCGATTCCGGCCCTGGGCACCATTAATTTCAATGACTTAGCTCAACGAACCGTTAGAGCATAAACGCTGAAATACTCACGCGGCACTCACCGTTTGGAACCCGGATCGCCTCGATGCGAGGAGTTTATTCCCAGCAGAGAAACGCTAAGCCTTCAAAGCAGACAGGATAAACACCGCCATTTCGATTGGCGTTGGCGCGTGCGGATCACCGTAACGTTGCGCAACCAAAACCGGATGCGAAAAACCGGCGAGTGCCAAACGGACACACCTCGCTGCCTTTGCTGGGTCTTGCGGTTTGAACTCTCCGGCGTTAACGCCACTTTCGATTATCTTCGCGATTATCGCTTCGGCGGCGTGCAAATGCTGATCGATCGTGCCCCATTTCTCCTCCATGGCGACCACCACCATGTCGTGCACTCTCTTTTCCTTGGTATAGGTCTCGGCGGTGTAGCGGGCGACAAGCTCAACAAACTCGATAAGGCGTTTCGAAGCTGGAGCATCGGCAACGCCGATCTCGCGCAAACGGCTTCCGAGTTCGGAGATGATGACCCCGCAAATCGCCTCTTCGATCGCGGATTTTGAGGGGAAGAAGCGGTAGACGTTCGCGGACGACATCGCGCAGGCTTTCGCGATGTCGGCCACGGTCGTTTTCGAATGACCGTGGCGCCGGAATAGAAGCTTGGCCTGCATCAGTATGCGGGCGCGTGTTTCATCGGCGGTCGACAAGGGCGTCATAATCAAGTGCTGGCTCCGCGCCGGCCGCGCACCAGACGCGTGAGCCGGCAAATGAAGTGTATCCCAACACACGGCGGGATCAGTCATTTCAAGCTAAGGCCGCATGCTCGGGCGCCTCGGCTGAAGCCGGGGCTTCCTTAGGCTCCTTGACTCTGAACCAGGCCACATAAAGGGCAGGCAGGAACAGAAGCGTGAGCGCGGTGCCGACCAGAATGCCGCCCATCATGGCGTAGGCCATCGGCCCCCAGAACACATCGCGCGCAATGGGGATCAGGCCGAGGCTCGCAGCCGACGCTGTGAGCATGATCGGCCGGACGCGCTCCTCGCAGGCCTTCACGACGGCGTCCCATTGACCGAGACCCTCTTTGCGCAGCGTCTCGATCTGCACCGTGAGGATCACGGAATTGCGGATCAGGATGCCGACGAGCGCGACAATGCCCAGTATCGCCACGAAGCCCATCGGCGAATTGCTGAGCAGCAAAGCGATAACGACGCCAATCAGCGCGAGCGGCGCCACGGACGCGACCAGGAAGAGCAAATTGAAGCTCCGCAGTTGCAGCATGAGGATGGTCGCCATGGCGATCAGCATCAGCGGCACCACTGCGAAGATTGGCTTCTGGGACTTCCCGCTTTCCTCGACCGGGCCGCCGATGGCGAGGCGGTAACCGCCGGGCAGTTGATCGGCGAAGGCCTTCACGGCTGGCGCAAACTTCTCGATCACCGAGGCGGGCTGTCTGTCATCAAGAATGTCGGCTTTGACTGTCACCGTGGGGAGGCGGTTCCGGCGCCAGATTGCGGGCTGCTCCATCTCATATTGGAACGTGGCAATGGCCGCGAGCGGTACCGATTGCCCGGTTTTATTCACAAGCTGGGTGTTCTGCAGCGTTTGAATAGAGCCGCGTTCCTTCTCCCCGGCGCGCACCGTGACGTTGACCAGATAAATGTTGTCGCGCACCTGGGTGATTGGCACGCCGCCGACGGTGCCGTTCATCGCCCAGGCGATATCGGCCGAGCTGATCCCCAGCTGGCGAGCTTTATCCTGAAGGACGTTGACCCTGACGACCCGCGCAGGTTCGTTCCAGTCGAAGATCGGCGAACTCAGATTGGGATCGGAACCGACAACCCCGGCCAGCTGCTGCGACAGCTTCCGCACCTTTTCAATGTCCGGGCCGCTAAGCCGGTATTGAACAGCACGGCCAGCGGGCGGCCCCAAGGCCAAGAGGTTCACGTAAGGATCCAGGCCCGGGAAATCCTTTCTCAAGACTTCCTTGATTCTGGCCCGCACCCGCTCACGCGCTGCGAGGTCCTTCGTGAGAATGACCGTCTGCCCGTAATAGGCATTCGGGGGCTGCACATCGAGTGTCAAGATGAAGCGGACCGCGCTCTGGCCGACATAGGAACTCCACCGGACGATGTCCGGATCGCCTTCGAGCGCCTTCTCGAAGCGGTCCATCTGGGCTTTCGTCTCGTGGATCGTGGCATTCTGCGGCAGGGTCCAATCCACGAGCAGTTCGGGCCGGTCCGAGGCCGGGAAGAACTGCTTCGGCACGGACTGCATGCCGTACACCGAGGCCGCGAAAATCGCGAAGGTTGCCCCGATGGTCACCCAACGCCAGCGCATCGACCACAGCAGCACCTTCTGGAAGATCGTGAAGGCGCGGCCGTGTCCCTCATGCTTTTCGATCTTGGACGGCAGCAAATTATAGCCCAGCAGCGGCGTGAAGATGCCGGCGACCAGCCAGGAGAGGAGCAGCGCTATCGCGAGCACGACGAAGAGCGTGAAAGTGTATTCGCCGGCATCGCTGCTATTCAGCCCGATGGGGGTGAACCCGAGGATGATGCAGAGCGTGCCCGTGAGCCTCGGAAACGCCGTGGAGGTATAGATCTGCAGCGCAGCCTGCCGGAGCGTGTCTCCCTTTTCCAGCCGGGAAATCATCATCTCGATGGCGATCATGGCGTCGTCCACCAGAAGGCCGAGCGCGATGATGAGCGCGCCAAGGGAGACGCGCTGGAGCGTGACGTCAAGAACTTGCATGCTCATGAACGTCATGGCGAGCACCAGCGGGATGGCCAGCGCCACGATCAGGCCGGCTCGGAGGCCAAGGGCAACGAAGCTGACGGCGAGCACGATCACTACCGCCTCGACCAGCGATTTCATGAAATGCCCGATTGCGTGCTCGACGACGAGCGGCTGGTCCGACACAAGATGGACGCCAACGCCAATGGGCAAGTCGCTGGTGATTTTCTCCAGCTCCGCATTGAGCGCCTTGCCGAATTCGAGGAGGTTGGCGCCTGCCTTCATGCTGATGGCGAGGCCGATGGCGGGCTTCCCGTTAAAGCGGAACAGCGTTGTTGGCGGGTCCGCATAGCCGCGCTTAATGTTGACGACATCGCTCAAGCGGAAGAAGCGGTCGTTCAAGCGCAGGTTGAAGGCCTTCAGGCTTTCCTCGGAGGCGAACTGCCCGCTGACGCGCACGCTGACGCGCTCGGGGCCAGCCTGAATGACGCCGGAAGGCACAATCGCGTTCTGGTTTTGCACCGCCTGGACCACCGCCGGCAGATCAAGACCGAGGTTTGCGATTTTGCGTGGATCGAATTCGAGGTAGATCACCTCGTCCTGCGCGCCGATGAGATCAACCTTGCCGACATCGGGCACGGTCAGGATGGCGGTGCGGGCCGACTCGACGTAATCGCGCAACTGCCGTTGAGTTAATCCATCAGCCGTGAAGGCGTAGACATTGCCGTACACGTCGCCGAAGCGGTCGTTGTAGAATGGGCCGATGACGCCCAGCGGCAACTGTGCCCGGATATCCTCGACCATGTTCCGGACCTTGACCCACGTCGTGGGCACATCACGCTTTTTGGTTTTCGACCGCAGATAGACATAGATGGTGGTCTGCCCGGGAATGGTGACGCTCTTTGTGTAGTCGAGCTCCTCCAGTTCTTCGAGCTTCTTCTCGATGCGCTCGGTGACTTGATTGATGGTGTCCTCGACAGACGCGCCCGGCCACTGCGCGGCGATGACCATGGTTTTGATGGTGAATTGAGGGTCTTCTTCGCGTCCAAGGTTGATGTAGGCCATCACGCCCGCGACCATGCAGACGATCATGAAGTACCAGATGACCGAAGGGTTATCGAGAGCCACGGCAGACAGATTGAATTTCTTCTTTCCGCTTCCATCGGACTTTTCGGGCGTTGCGCTCATTGTTGTGTCTCCTCCGGGATTTTTACCGACTGCCCTGGCGCAAGCGAGTGCACGCCCGCCGTTACCACGCGATCGCCGGAATCAAGGCCCGCTGCTACGATTGCAGCCTCGCTGTCCCGGCCCGAAATCTTCACTTCTCTAACGGAGACAGTCTTCGCCGCCGGATCGACAATCCAGACCATCTCTTTTCCGTCCTGCTCGAAGAGCGCCGCTGCCGGGATCTTGATGTGCCCTGTGGACTGCTCCAGCGCGTGGGCCGTGATGTTGGTGCCGAGGCGGAAATTGGCGGGCGGATCACCGAGCGCTATTTTCACGCGCTGGCTGTGGGTCAGGACGTCGACCCGGGGAGCGATTTCCCGCACCTGGCCGCTACTGCGAACGGAGGGTGCGATTAGCAGCGCGACCTCGAATGGACTACCTTCCTTGAGGTTCGCGGCGGCGTCGTCTGGCACGTCGATGACGGCTTCCCGTACGTCAGGCCGGGCCACCGTGACCACCGGCTGACCCGCTGCAACGACCTGGCCCACCTCAAAATTAACTGCGGTGACGACGCCGTCGAACTCGGCGCTGAGCTCGGTATAGCCGCGTTGCTCAATCGCTTTATCGAGGACGCTGTGCGCCTGTGTTACGCCGGCTTCCGCCGCGGCTCGCGCCTGTTGTACCGCCTCCAATTGCTGCTGCGGAATATGCTTCTCTTCGAACAGGGTCTTCAAGCGCTTTTCAGAGGCCAACGCATTGCTGAGCTGCGCCTCCGCGTTGGCAACACCCGCGCGGGCATCCCTGACGGCAAGCTCAAACGGAACGGGATCCAAAGCGGCAAGACGAGCGCCCTTTTTTATGCTGTCACCCGCGTTGACATCGCGGGTGATGACACGCCCCAGAACACGGAACGCGAGGCCTGCGCTGTAGCGGGGTTCGATTGTCCCGGCAAAAGAGGCGCTCGCGCCAACTTGCCGTTCGGCGACCACGGATAGCACCGGGCGCACCTTCTGGTTGGGGAGCTTGCTGCCGCTGTCGCAGCCGCCCAAAAACGCGGCAGCCGCAAGCATGAGCAGAAATGCAGACGCATTTTTCATGGGTTGTTCTCCGCAAATGCCACCTGCTGCGCGGGCCTCAGGAGCTGTGTCCCCACGGTCACCACGAGGTCTCCAGGCTGCAAACCTGCGCGAATGACGATGTCCGTGTTTCCGTAAGACTCGATTTCGACCCGGCGGAGGGCTACCGCGCCGCTCTTTGGGTCGACCACCCAGACAGCCGGCTTGCCGCCGTCGGAATAGAGCGCGCTCCACGGCAGGACAGCGGTCTCACGTTCCTTCGCATGCGCCGACACCGTAACCGCTGACCCCAGCACCATCTCAGGGGGCGGCTTCTGTATCGCGATTTTGACCCGCACGGAACCTGTTACGTTGAGCGCGGGGGAAACCTCCCGCACTTCTCCGCGCGCCTTGATCTTCGGATCGGAGACGAGAGCGACTTCAATGTCTTCCTTGAAGCCGCCGGTGAAAACAGATTCCTGAACATTGATGACGGCGTCGCGGGGACCGTCCTGAGCAAGCGCAAACACGGACTGGCCCGGCTGAGCCACCTGCCCAACCTCCATATGGCGAGCCGTGATTATGCCTGGAGCGGGAGCATGCAGCACCGTCTGGGCGAGGTTGTCGCGCACTGTTGCCAGTTGCGCCTTCGCGGCATCCAGCATCGCTTGTGCGCTTCGATGCTCCTGTTCCGCCTTGTCGTAGTCGCGCCGGGTGGTGAAGCCATCCTTAAGCAGCGCCTTCTGACGCTCAAAAACCGATGTCACCTGGCTCAATTTAGCTTCCGCAGCCTGAACGCCAGCGCTTGCGCCTTCAACATCAGCTTCCTGGACTTTCGGGTCCAGCCGCGCCAAGACCTCCCCTTGCACGACGTGCTGGCCGACTTCCACCTTCCGTTCGACAATCCGTCCGCCCACGCGGAATGAAAGCTCGCTCTGCACGCGGGCGGCGACTTCTCCCGTGAGCGTGGCTCTCGGAGCGTACGTGATGAGCTTGACCGGCTGGACCTTGACGGGCAGCAGTGAATGGTTCTCTGTGCCCTTCTGATCGCACCCGCCTAGCAGGGCGATGCCGAGGCAGCAGGCGAGACACAGCGTGCATCGCAGCGCCTGGGTCCGGCGATGCCTATACAATACAAGCGCAGGTGCTTCAGGCATGGGAAATACTCCCCTCCCTTCAGTGGGTGAGCGAGGCGTGAAACGGCCGCGGTGACGCCCGATCTTTAAGCCGCTCGGGACCTTTTAATTCGGCGGCCGCTTTGAGGGTTTGCCCGTTGATCTCTGCCGCGAGGTCTCGCTGAGCCGCGGAGAGGACGAGCGGCACAAGGATGGTGCACACAACGATCGGGGCCAGCACCGCCCAGACGATACACTCCTGGCTCATAACCGCCCCCGGATGAAAGGCCGGACACGGCCTTCGATTGATAGGTCGGCAGAGACTCCAGCGCCGGCGTCGATGGATAAACAAGCCGGCGTCATCGGAGGTACTTTCAAAAAAAACATTACACTTTCTCCTGCTTGCGAGCAAATGCGAACCCTGCTGGCAAGAATTCTTCCGCTTGCCAGCTTGCGAGTAACTCGCAGTCTCAACCACTAAGGTGGATAGTCCTTACGCCTTTGGTGGACCTAATCCACGCGCGATGAAGAGGCGAAGTCCGACATCTGCGCTTAATTGCTTGCGCGGCTTCTGTTGCATGAGTGCACGTTGACCATCGCGAGAGAGTTTTATACCGAATACATTAGCATGTACCCACATACTTGCCAATGATATTCGTAATGTATGTGCATACGTACAAAGTAGTACGCCGGAACGGCAGTCGGCATCTCCATGGCTATTACAATCCGCATTCGCGGTAGTCTTGAATGCGAACCGCTCGCGCCGTTTTCACGCTAGCTTTGCCAGGGTCCGAGAATGCGGACGGTTTCCAAGAGTATGTGCAATTTAAGATCGTTCCGCGGACATGCTGTCAGGTTCGAGCCAGACAGTCATGCCTGGCTGCAAGTCCTCATTGCTTTCGGACGGATCGATCCGGACCAGAAAGCTGTTCAGATCATGGTCCCCCGCGGCCCGCGCCGCGCGCCAGGTTGCGAACTCGCCGAGCGGGCGCAATTCAGTTACGCGGCCTTCGATGGGACTCCCTTTGGCCGTCAATAATTTTACGGGAGAGCCTATCCTAATGCTCCCGAGCCGATCTTCGCGGATGGTGAACGTGAACCACCGCTCGCGCCCCGCTTGAAGCGTCAGGACAGACTGCCCCGGTGAAATCACCTCGCCGGGCTGGGCGACCAGCAAGCGCACCACGCTATCCACAGGGGCAACGAGCTTCGTCTTTTCCAGCTTCGCTTCGAGATTGGCGACGGCCGCTTCCGCTAAAGCGACCTTCGCTTCGGCGCTCGCCCGCTCTTCTCTCGTAGGCCCAGCCCTGTTCCGGGCATGAGCCTCACGCAGCAAGGCAAGATTGGCTTCCGATCTGCGGCGCGAAGCGGTATTTTCATCAAGTCTCTGTTTGCTCGCGAAGTCTTTTGCAGCAAGCGCAGCGGACCGTTCATATTGCTGCAGCGCGAGGATGCGATTCGCCTCGGCGATTTCCACCTCCCTCGCCGACCTGCCGACCGCTTCCTTGCGCACACCGGCGAAAACGTTGTCGCGGTCGGCGCGTGCTTTTGCGAGCGCGGCTTTTGCGTCTGCGACAGAGGCGGCGAGTTCCGGGTTGGACAATGTTGCCAGGACCTCGCCTTCGTGAACCTCTTGTCCCGCTTTCACGAGCACGGACGCAAGCCGCCCATTGATTTCCGGCGCGATGTGGATCTCGGTTTCCCGGACAACGCCTGGGATCCGAACAGCCGCCGGTCCGGCGTCATGGGATCGATACACCAACAGTCCTACGCCTGCCAGGGCGATAAAGGGCAGTCCCCAAAGGAGAAAACGAGGCAGCTTGCTGGCCATAGGTGATCCCTCCCTGGCTGTCAAAGACGCGGCCAGAACGGCCAGCACTCCATAGATGCCGGTCAAAGCCCAAAGCGTTATCCAGTCGCCCCACACGTCGTTGAGCGTCGCGCCCATCTGGTTGACCCGCACCAATCCGTCGATGGCCGAGGTGCTCGGAAAAACCGCGCTCGCCGCTCTCAAAGCGTTGGGGATGGCTTCAAGAGGCCACGACACGCCCACCAGAAAGAACAAGGGTAAGCTCGTCGCAATGAAGAGAAGCACCGCGCTTTCGCGACGCGTAAACCAGGCTCCGACGAACTGAGCGAGTAAGCTTACAGACAGCAAGAATGGCACTGCCATTAAAAACAGATCGAGGGGCCGCCCAAGCGTCGAAAACCCAAAAAACCGAGGCAATATGACGAGATAAAGGGCTACTCCAGGCATCGCGAGACAAACATGCGCCAGCGCTTGACCAGCTATGGCCTGCGGAGCTCCGCGCCATCGCCTTGCGAGGTGGCCGGTCGCCTCAAATGTAACGCCGCCGAGCAGGGCGGACCCCATGAGAAGCGTCTGCTGCAGAATCAATACGAAGGCCGCCGGCACAACATAACTCGCATAGCTGCCGGTCGGATTGAACAGCGGCTCGGTCAAGAGTTCGACCGGAGAGCTTTTGATCAAGGCCGCATGGGCGAGGCTCCCATCCGCGCGGGCTCCCCGTGCGGCTACATCAGCGGTCACGCTGCTCGCTGCCTCGGTAATCCCCTGGAGCGTTCGATTGTATAAGAGAAAGTAGGCTGAATTGATATAAGCAGGCAGCCGGGCTCTGTTGCCTTTCAAGACTTCCCGTTCTGTACCCTCTGGAATGCCCACAATTCCAAAAACCTCACGTCTCCCAAGCGCCGAATGTGCGTCCGAGAGCGTGTCTGACCGGACCGCGACTTTGATGGCTTCGTCCGCGTTCAGCGTCTGAACAAGGTTGCGGCTGAGCTCCGTCTGATCCTGATCCACAACCGCAATTGGGATGGCGCGGAGCACCTGGCCGAGATAAGGCTGGGGATAGAAAAGACCGTAGAGAATGGGACCAAGAACGATCAGGCTGAAGGCATTCCTGTCCGCGAGAACCCGCCCGAATTCAGCGGCCATTGTCCCGCCAATACTCGGCCGGGAGTAGGAGAGCAACGCCGCCTGCTGTGTTGATGCCCGCGCCCGATGGGCTCCAGCCACGGCACGCAGGCCAAACCAGGCAAGCCCAAAATACAGAAGTGAGAGCGCACCGAGAATGCCGAACGGCGCTGCCGATATGGACGATGGCAAACCTCGAACGGCCTGATCGAACAAAATTTGCATGTACCAGCGGAGTGGAAGGACTGCGCCCCAAACACGCGCAAACTCATTCATGCCAAGGATCGGAAAACCGACGCCGATGAAACCGAAGGCTGGAGAACAAACGATTGCGGTCAGGCTCAGGCCGAAGGCCATGTTGCGGGCGAGAAGCTGAAAGAGTGCTCCGACCGACAGATAAGCGACAACCAGCAGGCATGCCGCCGCCCCCATGATGACGGGGTCTCCGCGGAACGGAATGTCATAGAGGCCATGAATAATCACCGCGACAATGGCCATCATCACGATGAAGATAGCAAAGAGCGGCGCCAGCTTTCCAACGAGAGCGGCGAGAGGACTGCCCCCTGCAGTTTTGAGCCAGGTCTTTAGACTGCGCCTCGAAAACTCAGAACCCACAGCGTACCCGGCCGCAATCGCCACCACCACATGCAGGACCATGGGCAGAACGGACCGCAGCAGAAACTGGGCGTAATTCAGGGCTGGATTTGTGAGGACATATTGTTCGACGGCCAAAACTCCCGGAGCAAATCCCGCGCTTCGTGGAGGAGCGACAAAAGCCGATGCGGCGTTAATGGCATTCGATATGGCGCTTGAGGCGCTATTGCCCGGCGTGAAGTATTGGCGATTGTAGAATGAGACAATCTGTGGCCGCTTTCGCGCCAGGAGGTCGCGTTCAAAATCCGGCGGAATGAACACGGCGGCGATGGCCTGTCCCGAGCGGACGGCATGCATCGCGCCATCGAGGTCATCGGAGCGTTCTGCAACCTTTACGCCCGGCGCCGACCCAATGGCCTGTACGTAGGTCATGGACGTCGGCGTGCGGTCGGCGTCAACGATCGCGACATGAAGGTTGCGAATCACAGCGTTGCTGAAGGTCAAGGCGAGGAGCGCGAAGGCGATGACCGGCACGCCAATCACGAGGAAAAGCGCAAGGGGATCGCGGCGCATCCACCGCAGCTCGCGCGTCGCAACAAGAAGGACACCCGGACGCGAAGCTTTTTTCATGGCTGCTTTCGCCACTCGGCGTAAACGCTCATCCCCGGGCGAAGTTCAGGAATCGGTTTGACCGGATACGCACGTATTTCGAAAGTCCTAAGATCAAAATCGCCAGTGGAGCGTGTCGCGCGCCAGCCAGCATACTCCCCCTTCGTAGCGATGACTTTGATGTCTGCCGTGATCAGCCGGTCCCCGAGCGCTGGAACGCGCATCTGAAGCTTATCGCCCGTCTTCAGGCCCTTTGCGAGGTCCTCTCGAAGATTGAAACGCAGCCAGACATCTTTGAGATCGACCAGAGACAGAAGGGGCACGCCAGGCGATACATATTCGCCGAGCTCTGCGCCGACCTGGTACACCTGGGCAGCGACTGGCGCTTTCACCACAAGCTCACCGACCTGCGCTTTTATTGTATCAATGGAAGCCTGCGCCTTCGCCACATTTGCAGTAGCGATGCCCCGCTCCTCTTTCGTGGGTCCCGCCAATGCCTCCTGATAAGCAAGCTTTGCTTGATCTGTGCTGCGCTGGGCGACCGCGAGCTGGTCTGTGACTTCGTCCAGCCGCTGCAGCGGCGAGTGTCCCTGCGCGACCAGCTGTTTGGTCCGGTCATAGGTCAGCTTGGCGAGCGTAAGATTAGCCTCGGCGCTGTCGACTGCCGCCTTGCGTTGGGCCACGACCTCGGCGCGTGTTCCAGCTTCGATATGGGCGAGTTCCGCGGCCGCGACATTTTTTGCGGCCTCGGCTTCGCGGAGCCTTGTCAGCAGCTCAGGATTGTCGATTTGGAAAAGCAGCTCGCCTGCGGCCACATTCTGGCCCCGGGAGACAGGGCGCTTCGCAACCCGGCCATCGACGCGAGCCGCAATATCTATGCGGGTCGCGTCAGCTTCGCCCTGAATGATGAGAGGTTCCGGCTGGACTAAATACCAAAGTGTAAGCCCCGCTACCGCGGCGACGATGAAAGTCACAATCATGGCCGGGGTCTTTCCGGGGGCAGGAGCGGCTGCAGTCTTGCCGCCTTCCGGGCCAGCCTGTGGTGTTGCCTTCAAATTCGGAGATGTTTTGCCGGCTTCTAGCAAGCGCTGTTCGGGATTACCGGCATTTTCGCTAGTCTTTAGCATGGCCTTCTTCTCCACCGCCCAGATGACCTGCTTCGGGCTCATAACCTCCCCCGCCAAAAGTCCGGCCGTGACCGTTGGCGGGGAGAACGAGGGAGCAGCCTGCCGCAGTGTCAGAAGAAGCAGAAACTCGCGTGAGAACATGGACGGGACACATAACTTACTCTCCCAGTTTCGAGCGCACGTTCATGCGTTGCTAAGCGGGCATGTCCGGCCTTCCCAGGTGCAACCAACTTCGAGTGCAATTATTCATTGGCGGCCTCTCACGCCTTTGCCGGAGCTAAACCATTCGCCATGTATGAGGCAAAGTCCGACATCATGCGCTTGAAACGATCGTCTTCGATCGAGGTCGTAAAGCGCAGCAGAAACGAAATGAAGAAGGACTGCCCAACTACCATCAGGCTAGCGGTGATCAAATCTGCGTCGGCTCGAACGAGATGGCGCTTCTGAAGCCGCACCAAACGATCACGCAAAATTGGTGCCGCCCGCAGTAGAATAGGCTCCAGTTTTTCACGAATGGAAGCATCGACAAGGCTAAGGGGCACGAAAATCCGAAAGAAATCCTGCATCTCTAAATATCGTCCGTGCCTGTAGAACAGAAATTGCCTGATTTCCGTCTCGACGTCTTGAGCAGCAGAAGGATAGTAATCGGTGGCTTCTTCATCGACAAAAGCGGCAAGAGCCGCGAGCAGCAGCCCAGACTTACCGCCGAAATAGCGCGTGATGAGCTGCTCGTTAAGCCCAGCCTCGGCGGCAACCATTTTCGTGGTCGCAGCCTCATAGCCGTACTTCGAGAATACATCCAGCCCCGCTCGTAGAAGCGCCTGCTTGCTGGCTTCTTTGTCTCGCTTGCGCGGCATCTTCTGCATGAGAGAACCCTGGGGCTAGGACCGTGACACCCCTAACTAGCATGTATGCGCATACTTGACAAGATCCTCTTTTATGACAAGCTTCCAAGTCCAGATTCTTTTGTCATTCAACCCCCCTCGATTGTAAGGGCGGGGTCCACCATCACGAAGGGCCGGACCGGATCGATCTCGATCCCTTTCGGCGGAAACGACAGGCGCCAAGGCAGAGTTCGAGCCGAGTAATTGTCCGGCCGTGCGATCATGAGCTTCACCGTGTGTTTCTGACCGAACCAAGCGGCATTCGCGCTATGCTCAAGATAATGGTTCTGCGCTGTCGCATAGTGTTCGTAGAAAGAATCTGATAAGTATTACATGCATCAGCTAGGCAAGAGCGCGCATCGCGAGCCGCTGCGAATCTTCTGCTTGGAACGTCAGTATCACAAGGCACCATCGTCTGCTGCCCATTTTGTAGCATTATCCCAACATTCGGCTGTCTAAATTGAGATTTATCAAAGACGCTGTTCTAATGTGTCGCGAGGATGCTGTCTCTAACGCAAAATGGTCTTGCTATCATGGCTGGAAGAACGAGTGGTGTGCTGCCGACAGCTGCCGATGCGGCGCTCAGGGTAGCGGAAGCCGAGGCAGCAAAAGCCGAAG
The DNA here is from genome assembly GCA_963764115.1 of uncultured Alphaproteobacteria bacterium. GTDB lineage: Bacteria > Pseudomonadota > Alphaproteobacteria > Rhizobiales > Rhodomicrobiaceae > Rhodomicrobium. Next base: position 29,224 of record CAVXRT010000027.1, on the reverse strand, counting down.
AGCATCGACGGGCGGCTAAGGCTGCTGAAGAGGAGAAAAAAGCACTTATCCAGTCTTTTCAGAAACATTCCAGCTTGTCTGTCGATGAGAAGGTCGAGCGAGCAGCGTCTATTATCGAACGGGCGGTCAAGAATGGACTGACGGAAGTGGAAGTTATTCGATTTCCCAATGAACTTTGCACGGATCGCGGCCGCGCGATCAATCAAGCAGAGCCAGGTTGGGAAAACACTCTTACCGGGCTCCCAAAGGATATGTACCAGTTTTGGTACGAGAACCTGCGTCCTATGGGCTACAAGGTCCGGGCTCAGATTTTGGACTTTCCGCGGGGCATGCCCGGCGATGTCGGACTGTTCTTGATCTGGCGCTAGCTCAGCACGTTGGCGGGAACCCTCTCCAATGCGTTCCGCTCGTCCGATCGTGAGAGGTCAAGCCAAAAAGCGCGCGGCCCTGAACGTTTTTGGCGAACGCACGGCTGAGAACCTGTTATGCTCCACCACACGCGCCTTAAGCCGCCGCCCAAAGATTTTCTTGCCGACGAATGGAACACCATCGAAAGAGGATTTCTCCCGAGTTCCTCGCCCAGACCGAAACGGTGTTTGCGCTTAGTAACGGCTATATCGGCATGCGCGGATGCCCGGAGGAGGTCCCTGTGCCGAAGATAGCACCCTCATCAAGGGCTTCTATGAAACATGGCCCATCTACGGCTTTGCCAAAACCGGCCAGACTATCGTCAATGTGACAGACAGCAAAACCATCAAGCTCTTTGTCGATGACGAGTCATTTTGGCTACCTCCTGTATTTCGTGATCGAGAGTGTAGTACTGTCGGAAACGATATCGGATATTAGACCTGACTTAAACAAGGTCATTTTTGGTTGCAATCGATTTGACATCCATCAAAGCGCGATGGATTTGGCATCGCTTGAATCATGCTTGGCCACTCCATAGCTGCAGGCAGGCAGATGCAGGACGAGCGCGAGACGGCGTGCCTGCTGGCTTTATTGCTTCCCCCTGTTCTGCAAGAGCGACGTAAGGTGCTATAATAATGGCTTTTCCGGTTAGCATGTACGCGCATACTTGACAATCAGCATCCAATGCGATAGTATGCACACAGGTACATACCTAGTGGTTCAGCGGTTACAAGGGATGTCATGCCATGAGTGACTTACAAAAGACTTCCCATCTCTCCATTGATTGGGGATCGTTCCCTGCCCTCCAGAATCCCGCAATCGAGTACGCGATGGATTTCGCGGAGAGGCAAATTCTGTTTTGGGACACCATGCGGCAGCGCGGGAATCAGTACCGCGAACACGCCGCGAAACTCGCGCCACACGTGCTCAGCTATGCCTTCGAAGTGATCGTCGATGGCCGCACCTTCGAGAGGCCGGTCAACTATGCGCTGGTTCGCATTATCCCGCCGAAGGACGTGACGCTCAGCCCAAAGGCGAGGCCCTTTGTCATCGTTGATCCCCGAGCGGGCCACGGCCCCGGCATCGGCGGCTTCAAGGCGGACAGCGAGATCGGCGTCGCCCTGAAAGCGGGCCATCCTTGTTACTTTGTCGGCTTTCTGCCCGAGCCAATGCCTGGTCAGACTCTCGAAGATGTCGGCCGGGCCGAGGCGATCTTCCTTGAGAAGGTTATTGCGCTGCATCCGGAGGCCGAGGGCAAGGTCTGCGTGATCGGAAACTGCCAGGCCGGCTGGGCCGTCATGGGGCTGGCGGCGATCCGGCCCGAGCTGTTCGGCCCGCTCATCATCGCTGGCTCGCCGCTCTCCTATTGGGCGGGGCTTCGCGGCATCAACCCCATGCGTTATTCAGGCGGGCTTCTCGGGGGGAGCTGGCTCACGGCTCTCACAAGCGACCTTGGCGCAGGCAAATTCGATGGCTCCTGGCTCGTTCAGAATTTCGAGAACCTCAACCCCGCTAACACACTCTGGTCCAAACACTACAATCTCTATTCAAAAGTGGACACAGAGGCTTCCCGCTATCTCGAATTCGAGCGCTGGTGGGGCGGGCATGTCAATCTGAATGCCGAGGAGATCCAATGGATCGTCGATAACCTGTTCATCGGTAACAAGCTCGCCGCGGGCGGCATTAAGCTATCCGACGGCACCGCGGTCGACCTGCGCAACATCCGCTCTCCCATCGTGGTCTTCTGCTCCAAGGGGGACAACATCACGCCACCGCAGCAGGCGCTTGGCTGGGTTCTTGATCTCTATGAGGATGTCCGGGAAATCCAGTCCTACGGGCAAACCATCGTTTATACGGTGCACGACAGCGCGGGCCACCTTGGTGTCTTCGTCTCAAGCGCGATCGCCAAGAAGGAGTACCAGGAGTTTTCCAGCAACATCGACCTCATCGATATGCTGCCTCCCGGCCTTTACGAAGCGAAGTTCGAGAAGAAGTCGGAAAAGACGCCTAACGCGGATCTCATCACTGGCAATTGGATCATGTTCTGCGAGCCGCGCACGCTCGACGACATCCGCGCGCTTGGCGGCCACGAGCCGGAAGAGGAGCGCATGTTTGCGGCCGTTGCCCAGCTTTCGCAGGCCAATCTCGCGCTCTACCGCACATTCCTCCAGCCGCTGGTGAAAGCAACCGTCACGCCGGCCTTCGCGGAATGGATGCGCAAGATGCATCCGCTGCGCCTACAATACGAACTGCTGAGCGACCAAAACCCGTTCGTGGCGCTGCTTTCCGGGGTGGCTGAAAGTGTGCGCACCAACCGCCATCAGGTCTCCCCGGACAATCCCTTCCTTAAGGCGCAGCAGGCGGCCTCGGATCAAATCGTGAACGCGCTGCAAAGCTGGGGCAAATTCCGCGACACCTTCGTGGAGAATATCTTCCTCGCCATCTACGGGGCGCCGATGGTGCAGGCCATGGCGGGATTGGACCCGAACTCATCGCAGCCGCAGCGCCAGGCGGCGAAATCCGAGTTGCATCGCGAACTCGTCGAGAAACGCATTGCCGAGCTCAAATCGGGCATCACGAAAGGGGGGCTGGAAGAGTGCGCCCTTCGCGGCCTGATTTACGTGGTGCTCGCCTGCGGGCGCTTGGACGAGCGCAGTGTCAACTCTCTAAGGCGCCTCCGGCTGTCTGGAAAGCTTCCGGCCATGACGCTCGACGAATTCAAGGATATGGCGCGCGATCAGTTCTTCATGCTGCTCCTCGACACGGAGGCGGCGCTGGAAGCGATCCCGGCACTTCTGACGCCAGTCGATACCGCGCTGCGCCGGAAAGCCTTCACATTGCTAACGAACATCATCCTGGCAAGCGGAGAGCTATCAAGCGACGCCACGAAACGGCTGAACCGGGTCGAGGAGCTCTTTGGGCTTCGCGAAACGGAAAGAGGCGGGGCCTTCCAGGCAGAACCGCTGAGGCTGGTTTCGAAAACCGCTGAGTTGGCAGAAGCCACCCTGCTTTCCAGCGAAAAATCCAGAAATGAGGTGGTGTCATGACCGCGGATTCCGAGGTCCATAGGCCGCACGAGAAGTACGAGCATCTCCTGACGCGCGCCGCAGAAGTGGAATCGCCCAAGACGATTGTCGTGTACCCGTGCGACGAGACCTCATTGCGGGGTGCGGTTGAGGCTGCGGAGGCCAAACTTGTCGAGCCGGTGCTGGTCGGGCCCGCGAAAAAGATCAGGGCCGTTGCGCAGAAATTCGGCCTCGATATCGGCGGCTTCGAGATCGTGGAGGCTGAACATAGCGAGGAGGCCGCAGCAAAAGGCGTTCAGCTTATCCAGGAAGCGAAGGGCGAAGTCCTTATGAAGGGCAGCCTGCACACGGATGAGCTGATGCGGAACGTTACCGCGAAGACCTCCGGTCTCCGGACCGCGCGCCGCATCAGCCACGCGTTCATCATGGATGTGCCGGCCTACAAAGAGACGCTGCTCATCACGGATGCGGCGATCAACATCTTCCCTGACCTCGAAGCCAAGCGCGACATCGTTCAGAACGCCATCGACCTTTACACGCATTTCGGACAGGGCAAGCCACGGGTTGCAATCCTCTCCGCTGTCGAAACGGTCACGCCGAAGATTCCCTCGACCCTCGATGCGGCGGCTCTTTGCAAGATGTGCGATCGCGGCCAGATCACAGGCGGCATTCTTGATGGACCGCTTGCTTTCGACAACGCCATCGACCCCGAAGCGGCTGAAATCAAAGGCATCAAATCCGAGGTCGCCGGGCGCGCCCAGGTGCTCGTGGTCCCCGATCTGGAAGCGGGGAATATGCTCGCGAAGAACCTCACATTCCTTTCCGGCGCCGATTGCGCGGGCATCGTCCTGGGCGCGCGCGTGCCCATCATCCTGACCTCACGCGCCGATTCGGTGAGAACCCGGCTCGCTTCGTGCGCGGTGGCTGCGCTTTATGCGGATTCACGCCGGCGCGAAACCAGCTTGCCGGAGGCATAAGCGTCATGGACACGATCCTTGTTGCGAATGCCGGGTCGTCAAGCGTCAAGTTCGAAGTTTTCGGCGCCGATAAGAACCACGAACTGAGCGTTGAGATCATCGGCAAGATTGAAGGTGTCGGAACCAAACCGCATCTCACCGCCAAGACATCTGAAGGGAAGGCTCTGGTTGAGCGAACCTACCCGAAGGAGGCGGTGCCCCACGTTCCCGCCGCCCTACAGGCGGCGGGGGCATGGCTGCGCGACGAGCTTCACATCCATCCCTTTGCGGTTGGCCACCGTGTCGTGCATGGCGGCCCGGACTTCGATCAACCGGTCCTTGTGACAGAGAGAGTGCTCCAGCGCCTCGAGCGCTATATCCCGCTCGCGCCGCTGCATCAACCGCACAACCTTGCCCCGATCCGGACCATCATGGCCGATCTGCCAGGCCTGCCCCAAGTGGCTTGTTTCGACACGGCCTTCCATCGCAAGCACCCCGCGGTCGCCGATTACTATGCAATCCCTGAACAGTTGCATGCCGAAGGCGTGCGCCGCTATGGCTTCCATGGCCTTTCCTACGAGTACATCGCAGGACGGCTGGCCGAGATGGCGCCTGGGATCGCGAACAAAAAAATCGTCGTGGCCCATCTCGGCAGCGGCGCTTCCCTATGCGCGCTGGAAGGCGGACGAAGCATCGAAAGCACCATGGGCTTCACGGCGCTCGACGGGCTGCCGATGGGCACGCGAGCCGGCCAGATCGATCCGGGAGTGGTGCTTTATCTGATCGAGCAGAAGGGCATGAGTCCGCATGAGGTTCAGCACATGCTCTACCACGACTGCGGCCTCAAGGGTTTGTCCGGCATCAGCAATGACATGCGCGAGCTCGAAGCAAGCGCCGATCCCCGCGCGGCCTTTGCGATCGACTATTTCGTCCACCGCATCGCGCTGTTTACCGGCGCGCTCGCGGCGGCGCTTGGCGGGCTAGACGCTTTCGTCTTTACGGCGGGCATCGGCGAAAACTCCCCGCTCATCCGCGCACGGGTGGCCGCGAAGCTGTCCTGGCTCGGCGCGAAACTCGACCATGCGGCGAACGGCGGCGGACAACAGCTGATCTCAACCCCGGACAGCGCCGTCGCCGTCTATGTCGTTCCGACGAATGAGGAACTCATGATCGCGCAACATACGCTCACGCTGGTCGGCACGGGAGGTGTCCAATGAAAACGATTTCCCTCGAAAAAGCGGTCGCCATGATTCCGGACGGCGCAAGCTTGATGATTGGCGGCTTCATGGCTGTGGGAACGCCTGAGCGCGTGATGGATGAGATCGTCCGCCAGGGAAAGCGCGACCTGACCGTGATAGCAAACGATACCGCCAGCCCCGGCAAAGGGATCGGGAAACTCGTCAGGGCAAAGCTGTTGCGGAAGCTGATCGCGAGCCACATCGGGCTCAACCCCGAAACGCAGCAGCAAATGAATGCGGGGGAGCTGGAGGTCGAACTCATCCCCCAAGGAACGCTCGTGGAACGCATCCGCTGCGGCGGCTACGGCCTTGGCGGCGTGCTCAACTCCAACCGGTCTTGGAACCACGGCCGAAGAGGGAAAACAAAGGATCGAAGCCGGCGGCAAGTCCTACCTGCTGGAAACGGCGCTCCGCGCCGATTTCGCCCTCATCCATTCGTTTGTCGCCGACTACCAGGGCAATCTGGGGTACGCGCTCACCGCCCGGAACTTCAACCCGGTGATGGCCATGGCAGCGAACACGGTCATCGTTAACGCAGACAACATCGTGCCCGTGGGTGTGATCGCGCCCGATCACGTCATGACCCCTGCGCCGGTTGTCGACTACATCATCTCCCATTCATGAGAAGCGCCATGGAACCGCAGATTCTAATAGCCCGCCGCATCGCCCGAGAGCTTTCGGATGGAATGCTTGTCAATCTCGGCATCGGCATTCCGACCCTCGTCGCCAAATACGTGCCCGCAGGCATGAACGTATTCTTTCAATCGGAAAACGGGCTTATCGGCACGGGCGCGCCGCCAGAAGAAGGCATGGAGCTTCCGATGCTGACCGACGCCGGCGGGAAACCTGTCACCGCCTTGCCCGGCGCTTCCATTTTCGACAGCGCCATGTCCTTCGGCCTCATTCGCGGCGGTCATGTCGACCTCACGGTTCTGGGCGGCTTGCAGGTCGACCAGAACGGTCTGCTGGCCAACTGGACAATCCCCGGAAAGATGGTCCCTGGCATGGGCGGGGCAATGGATCTCGTGACCGGCGCAAAGCGCGTGATCGTGGCCATGCAGCACGCGGCTAAAGGCAAATCAAAAATCGTGAAGCAATGCACGCTCCCGCTTACCTCCGCCCGGCCGGTAGACATGGTCGTAACGGACCTGGCGGTGCTCGCCTTTCCGAATGGCCGCGCCACGCTGATCGAGACTGCCCCGTCAGTCTCGGTTGCAGACGTGGTTCATGCGACCGAGGCCGAACTGATCGTTCCAGAGCACGTGCCGGAAATGGCCTTCAACTGAGGAGGCCTGCATCTCTGATCAGTCATTCGCGTGTAACATTGACAGAAAGGTCACTGAAATGATCGCCCCCGATTTCTCTCGAAGGGTCCCAGAATTCCACGCCAAGCTTTATGAAGGCAAGAGAGGAACTCATCGTCGGTATCGCGAATGAGAATTCCATCGCCTGGGGCTGCGCCGCCGCCTTCCGAGGTTTAGGGGCAGAGCTTGCGGTCACGTATTTGAACGAGAAGGCCCGCAGATTTGTTGAGCCGCTTGCCAACGATTTGGAAGCCAAAATCTTCATGCCTCTGGATGTGACCAAGCCGGGCGAGATGGAGGCCGTGTTCGAGCGCATCGCCAAGGAATGGGGAACGCTCGATTTCGTGGTTCACTCCCTGGCGTTCTCGCCGAAGGAGACCCTTTGCGGACGCGTAACCGACGCGTCCCGGGAAGGCTTCCTGCAGACGATGGATATCTCGGTGTGGTCCTTCATCCGCATGGCTCGTCTCGCCGAGCCGCTCATGCCGAAGGGCGGCGCCCTGTGCACCATGACCTATTACGGCAGCCAGATGGTCGTGGAGCATTACAACATCATGGGCGTTGCGAAGGCCGCCCTGGAAGCCGCCGTGAAGTATGTCGCGGCCGAACTCGGGCCCAAGGGAATCCGGGTCAACGCCATTTCGCCTGGGCCGCTCGCCACCCGCGCCGCATCTGGCATCCCGGAGTTCGATGAACTGCTCCATAAGGCGCAGCTGAAAGCGCCTACGCGGTGCCTTGTCAGCGTGATGGATGTTGGGCTCGCCACCGCCTTCCTCGCGCATGATGCAGCGCGGCTCGTCACCGGCGACACCTTCTACGTCGACGGCGGCTACCACGTCATCGACTAGTTCGGGCGACAAGCCTTGTCTTCCTGCTCATGTCACGAAACTGGAGGTGCTATCATGGCTGCAACAACGAGTGGCCTGCTGCCGGCCGGGGCTGATGCTGCGATATCATTCCGAGGAATGAGGAACTCATGAGTGCGCAACATAGGCTGGCGCTGGTCAGAGGACTCCAGGCAAGCGGAATTGTCGCTGAAAGTCGTTCGCCGGTCTGGTGGGACATTCGTGTGTGGGAAGCGCGGGGCGACCGCGTCGCGAACTCGGCGTTTCGATAGGGTCGCAATGACGCATGGGCACAAAGGGCGAGAAAACGGGTTCTGTTACCGGGAGTGTAAGGGCCCAGACTCGAGAGCTTCTAAGGGTTATCCGGCTCTCGAGTGAAGGGGAAAGGATTTCCCAGTTTTGCCTCCTCATCACGCTGGTTATCGGGGCAAACGCTATTGTCCAGATCCGGCTTAATTCCTGGCAGGGCAACATCTACGACGCCATTAGCCAGCGTGAAGTCGCGGTTTTCCTGCATGAACTTTTGGTCTTCGCGATCATTGTCAGCATCCTGTTGTGCCTCGGTGTGGCGCAGACCTGGCTCCATGAAAATCTGAAAGTCCGCCTGCGCGAGACCATAACCGGCAATCTGCTTCACGAATGGTTGAGGCCCAAACGCGCCTGTCTTTTGCAGTTTGCCGGCGAGGTGGGCGCCAATCCGGACCAGCGCATGCAAGAGGACACCAGGCGGCTTTCGGAGCTTTCGGCTGATCTCGGTGTGGGTCTGGTTCAATCGTCACTGATGCTTCTGGCTTTCGTCGGCGTGCTGTGGACCCTGTCCAGCCAGGTGGCTTTCAAGATGCACGGCGCTACGTTCGTGGTTCCCGGTTACATGGTCTGGTGCGCTATTCTTTATGCGGCTGTGGGATCATTTTTTACCTGGCTTGCGGGGCGAAGCCTTATTGAGGCTCATGGAGAATTGCGAGCGAACGAAGCGCAATTCCGATTCGCGCTGATGCATGTGAACGAGACCGCAGAAGTGATCGGTCTGTGCGGTGGGGAAGCCGCTGAGCGGCGGCTGCTCCGGGTCAGGCTGAGCACCGTCATTGGCACCATGAGGTCCATCGCCAGCCGCATTGCACGGCTTTGCTGGGTAACTGGCTCCTATGGCTGGGCCGGGCTGGTCGTGCCTATGATCCTGGCTGCGCCAGGTTATTTCGGCGGAACGCTGTCGCTTGGCGGCATGATGATGGTGGTCGGTGCGTTCAATCAGGTGCAGCAGGCTCTCCGCTGGTATGTGGACCGCTTTCCGGTCATCGCCGAGTGGCGCGCCTTGCTCGAACGGATCGCCGGATACCGCAACGCGCTTATAGGTCTAGAAACACTGGGCGGAAAAAGCGGGCGCATTGTCTTCGCCGACCACGCGGAGAGGAACCTGTCATTCGAGGACCTATGCGTTTTCGGCCCCAGCGGCCGGATTGAACTGAGGGAGCGGCGCGTTGAGATCAGCCCGGGAGAACGGGTCTTGATCTTTGGACCGGCGAAGTCGGGGAAAAGCATATTTTTTCGAGCAATCGCTGGGTTATGGGTCTGGGGTGAGGGCGTCATTCGTTTGCCGGCCCGTGAGACGATGATGATTCTGCCCGAGCTTCCGTATATTCCTCTTGGAACCCTCAGGGCAGCGATTTGCTATCCGGATGATTCGGACCGCTTCCGCGATGCGGCTTTGAGCCAGGCGCTTGAGCGCGTTGAGTTGAAAAAGCTCATTCCCGCCCTGGATTGCGTCGCGCGCTGGGATAACAAACTGACGGCCGATGAGCAGCACCGGCTGATGCTCGCGCGCCTGCTGGCGCACCGCCCGGCCTGGGTAATCCACGATGAATCCATGATGGAGATGGAGGAGGAAACCCGGAGTTTGGTTATCTCGATTTTCAACGAAGAGCTGAGATATGCCGCTGTGCTGAATTTCGGGCGAGGTACGTCGAACGCTGATTTCTTCCACCGGTCGTACAGGCTCCGGACGGTAGCGCTTGACCAAGTGGTTCCACTGCAGTTTCCAGCGCAAGCCCACCCGGCGTTCGCTCAACCGTCGCATTAATATTTGGCGACGGCCTTGGATGGCCACACCTCAGCGTTGAGGAAGGTATCGCAGCCATGAACGATCTCGTCGACGCCCCCTCCATGCCGGAAACCCTCTCGGAAATTCCGGCAACCAAAAATTGTGCGCCGCCCATTCCGGCGGCGCACGGCGCGACGCGCATATCGAGAATAAGGATGTTTCTCCGAGCGCTTGGCGTCTCATTTTTCAGCGTGTTTAGCGTTGCAATCGCGTTCTACGCCTTTGGCTGAGCTCCCGCAGGTGCAGGATCTGTTGTTCGATGCCCGGCCCTACCGGATCCAAGAGGTCATCTATTGGGTAGGCTTCTATGCGATCGGCGCTTTCATATGGGCTCTGCCGCTCGTTTTCTCGGCGCGCCTGCTTTTATTGCAGAATTTCCAGCTGATCGGAATTGACACGGAAGAGCGTTTCAAATTCTACATTTTCCCGTTTCCAAGCTTCTTTGCTGTCCTAGCCTGGGCGGCAGTTCTCGCCGGCGTGATTGCCGCCGCAGACAACCTTCCAGCGCCCCTAGGCGGAAACAAATACGAGGCGGCAATCCGAAGCCTCTTGGAAACTCACCTGATCACACTGTTTATAGCGACAGCGGCCGTTCTTATCCTCGTTGTCACCCAAAGAATGTTTCTTCGAGGCCTCGGCCGTTCGATGCAACGCATGGAGGAGTCCGATCCCAAAGGCTTCAAAAGCGCCTTGATCCGAATCGAGAGAGTAACGAGGCGGCACGACCGAACACTTGATGAACTCGATCTTCATTTGACGGCTCTGAAACCCGGCTTTCTCAGCGCGGACGCCTGGGTGGCTGCACAGCGGGTCAAGGTATTCATGTGGCGCTATATGGTTCGCCTCGCCTGGTTGCTTCTCGTTCTGGGCGCGATCCATTTCATTTCCTATTCAGATTTGATCAACCGGCTCTTCCTGCCCAAAGACGTTTTAGATCAGTATACCCTGGATTTTCTGATAGATACGTTCTCCCTGAAGCGGGCTTCATTTCTTTTCATTGTTTTCGGTGCCTGGATTCCTTTCGCCACAATTCTTGCTCTCTTGTCGAACCGCTATCAGTTTCCCATCATCGCAGGACTTGTCATTATCGTCGTTGGCCTGACGTTGTTCGTTGGCGATGGCCATGACCTCCGCCTCACGACGATTTCCCATACTCACCGGTCCGATTTGAGGCCCATCGCCTTTTCTCACGCGGTGAAGGAGTGGAAAATCTCCAGCGGTTGGGACAGTAACGGTTGCGAACCCCTTGCGGCGAATGCCCCGGCTCTCGCGAGTTGTCCCCGCCCGATTGTGATCGCCGGAGAGGGCGGCGGAAGCCGCGCCGCTTTCTTTCTGGCAAGCGTGCTCGGCGTTCTCGAGGACGAAAGCCTGGACAAAACGAAACATCCTGCGCGCCCGTTCCACAAGCAGCTTTTCGCAATCTCAGGCGTTTCGGGGGGGTCCGTAGGCGCGGCATTCTTCATTGGCGCTCTGAAAGCAAGGCCCTCGACAACGACCAACAAGTTGAGGAAAGCCTTATTCAGGCAGCGGCTCTGGTTCCCGAACCTGATCGGCGCCAATCCAGAAAGGATGAGGGAGGAGCTGCCGACAGGCGAGACAGCCACAAGAGAAGTCCTGACCGATTACGTTACCTACAAGGATGCCCTCCAAGCGGCGCTCTCGAACGACTTCCTGTCGCCGGTGGCGATAGCCTACTTGTCCCGCGACATACTGATGCTGTCGCGCCTTCCCTTTGTCTACGATCGCGCTGGGATCCTGGAAACCTCCTGGGAAAATGCATTCAATGCAGTTTACGGAACGACAAGGGAGACTTCTCCTCTGTCGGAACCTTTACAGGCCATCGCGCCGGCGCCCGAGGGCTGGACGCCTCTTCTTTTTCTGAACGCCACTTCAAATGAGACCGGCCGCCGGATCATTGTCACGCCTGTCAGAATGACGGAGCTGACCAGCAAGGGGAACTCTCTGTTCTCTGACGCCTACGACCTTCACGAGCTGTTGTGCTCGCCGTATCGGGACCCCAGGACAAGAGAGCTTCCCCAACTCAATGCTTGGGACAGGATTGCACGCCTCCTTCCCTACCTTTTTAGCCCAGCCAAGCGCCCCAGATGCGATAACAAGAAACCGATATCGATAGACGTGCGTCTAAGCACGGCCGCGGGAGCGAGTTCAAGAGCACCCTTTGTGACGCCCCATGGAAATATTCGGGACAGGCAGGCACAGATTGCAGACAGGGTGGTCGATGGTGGTTACTTTGATAACTCCGGCGTTGTGACGGCGCTCGAGATTGCTCAGGGCCTGAAGTTAACGGACGCTCGATTGAGGCCATTCATTCTACAGGTTTCCAGCGAGCCGGACTGGTTTAAGGACAGCAAGAGTTGCGGCTTCGCGAGCTTTGGCGACAGGCCGCAGATTTCTAATCAGCACGATTTCCGTCCTTTTGAAACGATCGCCGATCTTCTAACCGTCAATACCACCCGCATAGCCCGGAGTTATGAGACAATACTGGATCTCCCCGCTCGAGCGAAACAGCTCAACGACGGCGTATGGTCCGCAGCGCAAATCAATGTCTGCCCGCAACCAAAAGAAAGCTTTTTCCAAGAGGTCCTTCGGGAGTTCAGCACTACCGATAACGCTACAAAAAAAGAAGAACGCGCCGCCCACATCCGGCAAAAAGTTCAGGAACAAATTCGGTACAAAAGCGTGGCGATAAGCTGGTGGCTGTCGCCGCCGCTTCAAGCGTTTCTCGATGCGCAGATTCATTCGGACCACAACCGGTCGGAACTCAATTGTGTCCTCTCCCTGCTGGAGGACAGGCCCAGCCAGCCTTGCCATTGACGAGAAGGCGAGAAGGCTGGTTGTTTCCGAGGCGGATGTTTGCGGCTCGCCTGAAAAGGTAGCCAAAATCAGAGGCACAGGGCGCGCAGTTCCTTCTGGCAGGCCTCGCTAAACTTCCTAAGAGGATCGGACTTCGCTTCGCTTTCAATGGACGCCAGCAGATCGTCGAATGTCTTATCCGGGGCCGCATAGGCATCGATGACGTGGCGGAGGACTTGCTCAGCGGCGCAGATAACCTCGCTTGACGACGTCAGGCGCATCCGTTCGACTCCTGAATAGAGGCCTGCGATGACCTCGGGTGTCTCGGCATGATGGCTCCACGCCTGGGCGCGGCGCTTGGAGGCTTCACTGATGAATTCGGCATAGAGCGCTTCGCGCTTTGCCAACTCATGGATATGCGTCTGGACCCGCACCTGCTTGTGGTGGGTGAGCCAGGAGGCCGAGAACGTAGCGATCCCGCCGATCAAGGAACCGGCCAAGGCTGAAACCGCTGGGAGCAACGCAGCGTCCATTGTCGTTTTATCCTCCGAGAGCCTCTCTGATCGAACCTGAGCGCTGTCATCGAATGTGATTGGAGGACCCGAATCGCCGTCGCAGTTCATTCACGCGAGACTACCCCCGAATGAGGCAGAAGCTTGTGGCGCACCGCATGCGATGCCAGGGCGAGCAGTTTTTGGGCTCCTTGATGCCTCCACCGCTGCATCCCGGGTGCGACGCCCTCTCTTTATGGCTGTGAAGGCGCCTTTGAGGATGTCGTAGCCGAACCAGCCAAGAAGATGGCCGAGTATGCACGCAATGATGTATTTCAGGGTCATCCTATATTCCCCCAGCAATACTGGTCAGAATGGACATTCACCGCAGCGGGCCTGGACCTCGCTAGTCCAACCATGGCTTCGGAACGCTTCCAGAGTTCACGGGCCAGGGAGGGATCAAGGGCTTGCTTGTTGGGTTTCGCGACAGTGGTCTTGACAAAGTATTCCCCGCTCGGAAAATCCAGGCCTGGCAAGCCTTCGGCGAGGAAGACAAGCGTCTCTGCGGCCGTCTCGGGAAGCGGTCGTCCCCCCGAAGTCCCCGGAAGCATTCCAAGCACCTCCGGGAGCGACAAAAAAGACGTCCATCGGAGCAGGAAGTTTGGGTTGCGGACCATGTTGGAGGCGATATTGCTCGGATCGAAGGCAACAGCGGCAAGGCCACTTTGCCGGTACCGCCGGTGCAACTCTCGGGCGAAAAGCACCTGGGCAAGCTTGCTATTGCAATATGCTCTCAAGGGGCAGTAGTTATCGCCGTTTTCCAGGTCGTCGATATCGATGTTCCCAAGAATGCTTTGGCCGATGCTGGACGTAAAGATGACCGTAGCCCGCGACCCGATCAGGTGATCCAGCAGCCGTGTGGTGAGCAGGTAGCTTGAGAGGTAATTCACCTGGAAGGTCATCTCGTGCCCATCCTCGGTCGCACGCAGAACGCGGCTGAAGACGCCGGCGTTGTTCGCCAGAACGTCAATGCGTGGGTATTTCGCGAGAAGCTGGCGCGCGAGCGCATCGACCTCGCTGAGTTCGGTGAAATCCACGACGTAGAACTCAGTCCCGAGTTCCTGCGCGACCGCTCGCGTTTTTTCGGGAGATCGCCCTACAATTACGACGTGATGTCCGTCCGCAGCAAGACGGCGCGCGGCGGCCGCGCCAATTCCGTCGCTAGCGCCAGTGATGACAATAGTCTTTCCTGTCATGATCGCACCTCCTAACTGCCTGACTTCCCAGGCGCTGATCGGGTGCGGGGCCTGGAAGCTCGGGCAGAAAAATGTTGTTTGGCTCAGTGATCCTGGGCATCAATTGGAAGCGGTCCCGCAGTTCAGTTTAGGAAGCTCAAGACCGCATTTCTCGCCGCCCAGGGGTAGCCCAGTGCATGCAAGTATCCTCTTCCCCGGCAAGGCGTCGCCGATCTGCCGGGCAATGGCGGTGCTTGGCCGGATGTCCTCGGCTGTGCACCCCGACGAAAGCAACAAGGAAACCATGAGACAGACACGGGTCATTGGGACTCTCCGCGTTCGCGGTTGATGGCTAACTGTTGACTTGCCGGTTCGGGAGCGGAAGAAGACGCCGCTATGTGTCGGCCGCGCCTCCCCAATGCAGAAACAGACCGATGTCCCCAATGTAACCGTCTGGGAAACTCATCACCTTGGCGACGAGGTGGAATCCCTTGGGCTTCAGATCGCGGTCGAAGCGTAGATAGCTTTCCGCCGCTTCGCCGCGCAAAGTCGATGGCCAGTCAGGCTCGGCTACGTTGATCGCCCGGCCACCGTCGCTGCACAGCTCGTGGGGAAACTGAAGGAGAAGCACTTCCCGCTCTCCATTTTCGGCCGCGATGCGCGCCTGATGCAGGGCGGTGCGCCAGTGCTCGTCCGTGAGGTGGTGGTCGATCAGCTCTTTCAGTTTTGCTTTTCGCTGCTCTTCCGCCGCTTGGCGCTGCCGCTCCTGCTGATGCACTTTATTCGAGGCGGCATCCCTGACGAGGTGCCTGAAAAGTGACGCGCTCAACCCGTCCTCTTTGGGAGATCCTTCCTTTGCAACGTGAGTGGGGGTCTCCGCATTCTTGAATGGATCAAAGCGAAGCGTCCAGCCAAATATCCCCTCTTCCTGAGGGCCTTCCGTCTCCTGACAGGCTATCACGCGAACGAGGTCGGCGCGCGCCACGATGCCGGTTATGCGGCCTTCGCGCAGCACGGGGAGGCGCTTGATCTTAAGCGTGGTGAAGAGCTTGCCGATCTCGGTAATGTCCGTGTTTTCACTCACCGTCACAACAGGAGCGGACATGATGTCTCGCGCGTTTTGATGGTTTTTTCGAAGCGTGGACAAATATTCCTGGCTCAGCGCCTCACCCTCGGCGAGGAGCGAAAGCCACCACTCCCTTCGCTTTTCCCGGTCCGGTGCGTTCGCCTTTATCAGATCGCCCTCGGTCACGATGCCAACAGGCGTTCCGGTTTCATCGGCCACCGGCACGCCGCTGACCCGCTTCTCCAAGAAAAGCGAAGCGATCTGCCCTATTGGCGTTTCGGGTCGGACTGTTACGACCGCTTTCGTCATCACATCGCGGGCCTGCATGACTTTGACCTCCTTTGCCTGAGCCTAGTCGATGACGTGGTAGCCGCCGTCGACGTAGAAGGTGTCGCCGGTGACGAGCCGCGCTGCATCATGCGCGAGGAAGGCGGTGGCGAGCCCAACATCCATCACGCTGACAAGGCACCGCGTAGGCGCTTTCAGCTGCGCCTTATGGAGCAGTTCATCGAACTCCGGGATGCCAGATGCGGCGCGGGTGGCGAGCGGCCCAGGCGAAATGGCGTTGACCCGGATTCCCTTGGGCCCGAGTTCGGCCGCGACATACTTCACGGCGGCTTCCAGGGCGGCCTTCGCAACGCCCATGATGTTGTAATGCTCCACGACCATCTGGCTGCCGTAATAGGTCATGGTGCACAGGGCGCCGCCCTTCGGCATGAGCGGCTCGGCGAGACGAGCCATGCGGATGAAGGACCACACCGAGATATCCATCGTCTGCAGGAAGCCTTCCCGGGACGCGTCGGTTACGCGTCCGCAAAGGGTCTCCTTCGGCGAGAACGCCAGGGAGTGAACCACGAAATCGAGCGTTCCCCATTCCTTGGCGATGCGCTCGAACACGGCCTCCATCTCGCCCGGCTTGGTCACATCCAGAGGCATGAAGATTTTGGCTTCCAAATCGTTGGCAAGCGGCTCAACAAATCTGCGGGCCTTCTCGTTCAAATACGTGACCGCAAGCTCTGCCCCTAAACCTCGGAAGGCGGCGGCGCAGCCCCAGGCGATGGAATTCTCATTCGCGATACCGACGATGAGTTCCTCTCTTGCCTTCATAAAGCTTGGCGTGGAATTCTGGGACCCTTCGAGAGAAATCGGGGGCGATCATTTCAGTGACCTTTCTGTCAATGTTGATGCTGATGGAAGTTCAGAAGCTGGATTTGCGTCAGCCGAGGACCTTCTCCGGTGGTCTGCTTCGGACTCCCTGAAATCATCGATCCTTCACCTGCCTAAGCGGCATAGACGGCGTCGGCGCTTTCCCGGATACATATCGGCTGCCCGATGCGGGGATTCTGATTCGTCGCGCCATCCGCAGGGGCGAGGTCTTGAACGTCCCGCTGTGCATCGTCTCATCAGCGTGCAAGCCGCCATTCATCAGCACTTCGCTTTTTGCTTCGTGGATGAGCGGAACGGCGCTCGCCATCGGTTCCTCGCCGCACTCGGCCCCGACGACCACGAAGGCTCGAATGCTCAGATTGGGCAAAAGCTCGGGAAACGCCTTAAGGGTCGCCTCCGTAGCGAGGAGCTGCACCCCATAAAGAGAGATTTGAGCCGCACGACCGCGATCGCTCATGGCATGATCCTCCGTAAATGCCCTAAACTGTATGTACCTGCATGCATACTAAGACAGCGACCCCGCTACTGTCAAGTATGCGCATACATATCAGATGCGCGCGATTCGCATAGCGCTTGAGGTCTCCTGGCTTAAGTTCCGAAGCAATCTCCGGAAAATTCATCGGCGCGCAGGCGCATGACCCCGTCTTCGATCCTTGGCCAGCGGAACTTGGCGTCATCGAGCCGCTTGTAGATCATGATCAAGCCCGAGCCGTCCATGGAACCGCCCCGAAAATCACCGCCGCCTCATCGAAAGCCCAATAACAGCCGGGATGACCTCGCGGCCCGCCGTCACCGTGATCCGCGCCCGTGCCCCAGCAAGTTCAAGTTCGATCAGCAAACGGGCAAACATCACGGGCTCAGAGGCACACGGTCGCGATCTCAGCCCAGCATCGCGGCGCGCCATTCGAAAACCTAGCTGACATCGACGCCGTGCTGGCGTGCAACCTCGGAAAAGCTGGCCCATTCCTCAAGCGCCTCAAGCACGATGGACTCCTTGCGCCGCTGCGACCGCTTCCGGCGGAGCCTCGTTCCGCTGAAACGTCTCTCCAGCCACGTCGGCATCGCTAGGCCTAGGACTAGCACTAGGATTAGTCATAGGACGAAGCCCCCTCACCAGGCCTCGCACCCTGGCATCGCCTCGTCAAAATTGGAAGGTGAGGTCGGAACAGCGCTTACCTCTGACGCCGAAATCAGCCCGGTAAACACTCAATGACAGCCTTAAGCTTCCGCTGGCAGTCCTCGACGGCTGCGAGCAGCTTCCGGATCTCGGGGGTCTCCGCTGACGGCGTACTCTGCGCCGACAGCCAGAGCTTGAACAGGCCGCCCAGGCGGCCCTGATCGGCGTTTACCCTTAGGAGGGCGAGAACGGCCTCGTGATCCAAGGTTGATTGCGGCTGAAATCCAAGCCCGAGATTTCGAAGATAGGCAGACACGGACAGACCCGTAGCGGCGGCGCGCGTTTCGATCTCCGCGCGTTCCTGCTCGGAGACGATAACCTTGAGTGGCCAATTCCTGTCCCGGCTCTCCTCCACCTTGCGTACGGGCATGGGTCAGCCTTCTCCTTTCCGGCGCGCGTCAGCGCTCTCGTCGAGCCGAAGGCGAGTAAGAAAGCCGGAGGCCGGACGGCCAAAGGCGGTGATGTTGGCCAACATCACACATCTTGCCGTCAAAAACTCTGGCATTCTCCGACAATCTATGTCCATCTTCGGCAAACTCCGTCATTCTATGGCGATCTCCGTCAAACCCGCGATTTTGCGCCATCCTTCGCCAAAGAATGACGGTGATTGACGGAGTTTGCCATTGTTCGCCGTAGTCGGAAGCAGATCGGTCAAAACCAATAAGAGGTAATTGCGCCAACGGACGGTGGGCTATCTATACCACCCACCAGAGACTTCCGCCGTTGACTGAGAACGCCCTAACCTTGCGCAAACCTTTGCAGCGAAATCAAGGTGAGAGGCCCATTCCTTTGTTCAGCCACGGCCATTCCTCCGTTCTCTAATCGCGGCAACGAACGCAAGCGCTTTTCCCATTCTCTTTTGTTTTTTCATTCTTTTGTTCGACCGCGCAAAGAGAGCAGCCGGACACCATCTTTTCTTCCTTCCCGGTCATTTCTCTAGTTCGACCGGGCCGCAGGCTTTCTCTCGCCCCGACCGCATGATGCCAAGGCCGTTGCGCGCAGGTCGTGTCAAGACTGGCCGCCCTTGGCGGCCACCGCAGGCTTGGCCTTGATACGGCCGAGCACAACGGCACACTGGTTGGATCGGGCTGCCTTCTTCTCGCCGCCTCCAAGCCTCTCTCTTCATTCAGTCGACGCTGCCGGGTGCATCGTTCTCTTCGCGGTCGAGCCCGCGCTCTCCGCACCATGGTCTTCGGAAGGCTTCGGCGCCGCCATGTCCCGATCGCGATTGGAAAGGATCGCAGGAGGAATCGCGCGGTCGCCGAGACCCGTCCCAGCAGGGACGACAGGTCACTGCGAGAGGCAGTGATTGGGGGGTAGTCGGAGGATGATCACGCTGCCGCTTTTACCGCCGTCCAGCGGAAGGGTTCGCCTGCGCTCCACATGCGATGCAGGATCACCGCGAGCTTGCGCGCAACGGCCATGGTCGCCTTTTTCTTGCCCATGCGTCGCATGAGCGAGCGGCCCCACGCCTGCAGATCACTGGGCTTTGCCGACCGGCTCAGCAACACCTTCGCCGCTTCGAAGAGCAAGCCTCGCACCATGCCGTCGCCGCACTTGGAGACGCGGCCGGCCTGGTCGACCTCGCCAGATTGATAGCGACGGGGTGTCATGCCGAAATAGGCGCCAACCGACGCGAGCGCGCGAAGCGAGCCGGAGTCTCAACGCCAGTCAGGTAAGCAAGTGCCACGATCATGCCGACGCCGGGCGCGGTCATAAGATGGCGCGCGGTCTCGTCTTCGCGCGCGATCCGCTGGACGGAGCGATCGTAGACCTGCAGTTGCTCCATTGTCGCGGCCAGCGTCTTGAGCATCGGCATGACGATCGGCTCGAGCGTGGCATTGCCCTGGACAATCTCGCGCACACTGGCGATGTAGGAGGCGCGCAGCTTTTTCGGCAACACATGACCGAACGTCTTCAGGATACCGCGCATGCAGTTCTTCAGCGTCGTAATCTGCGAGACGATCTGGGCGCGCGCGACAAGCAGCGCCCTGAGCGCCTGGCAGTCGTGACCTTTGACGGCAACCTCGCGAAACCAGCCGACCCGCATGATCTGCGCGAGACCCAAAGCGTCGTTGGCATCGGTTTTGTTGACCTTGAGCGACAGGGCGGCCTTGGCGTGGCGCGCATCGATGCAGGTGACTGGCCAGCCCTTCGCCTTGAGCCCATGATAGAGCCAGGCAGCCAGCTGACCGGCCTCGAGGCCGATGCGCTCAGCGCGCACGGCATGCTTCCTCAGGGCGTCGGCAATTGCCTCGGGGGTCGAGGCGACACGGCCGCGCCACACGAGCCTATCGTTCTCGTCGATGACAGCGACAGACGTCTCCTTTAACGACACATCGAGGCCGACATACTGCTTGAGCTTGGACATGGGACGCGTACTCCGGTTGGCGTTGATAAGGCGTCCACGATAGCCGCCTTGCGATTACGCCATGTCCCTGCCTGTGAAGGCTTTGGGCAGCCGCGCGGAGCAGCTGTCAAGAACGGCCGCATTTTGCGGCCGCCAAAGGCTTGTTCTTGAGAGCTGCGAGCACGGCGGCAAGCTACGCGCGGCAAGGGCGGTGGCACTTTCGCAACAGTCTTTGGCTTCGATGAGTTCGCGCAGGCTCGTGCTTCGCTCCGACTTGCCGAAAGGACAATCGATCAGTTCTTAGCCCGCATCTTTCTCGTAGCCTCATAAGATCTTTTATAAAATTATGCTCACCAGAATTTTAAGTTTGCCTTCCTGATCAAATCTAAATCGGTAATTTTGACTTTATCGGCAATTAAAAAGCAATATCTATGACCAATATCTATGATTTTTATTTAAAAACGAACGTGATATACCCAGATTCGCCTTGAATCGGAGGGATGCATCATGAAGGGTAAGAGTGATCCGGGATTTCCGGATCAAACAGATTTCGTGGACATGCGTGAATTGTTGCGCCGCTGGCCCGTATCCAGGGCCACCGTTTATCGCGCGATCAAAAGCGGAGAGCTTGCCCCGCCAGTCAGGATCAGCAAGCGGCGGGTCGCCTGGCCAAAGCCCATTGTCGATCAGTTCCTCCGCTCCTTTGTCATGGCCGAGTTCGGAGAAGCCCTCTCCTCGAGTAAAGAACCTCGCTCTCACCGCGCGATGTAAGGAGAGAGCCGGCTTCGGCCTCTGCCCCGACGATGCCAGAATGCCTCGACGTTGAAGCCGAGGCTCAACAGCCGGCCCATCCCCTTTGGGATGGACGCAGTGCGAGATCCTCAAAATAAGACCCTTGGCGGCACGAAATAATCTGGCGCTAGCTGCGCGGCATGAACTGCGTAACATCGCAAGCGGTGTAGCGCACCGCTCGCGAGCGTGGTTTCTACGGAGAACGGCTTCTATGACACTGTCCGATCAAACCATCGCAATCCGGGACACTCCGATCGTCTTCAGGAATGGAGGCTCGCTTAGCGGCGAGCGCGGAACGGGCGAGCCGCTGCCCCTCTACCGGCATGTTCCAAAAGGAGAAACATTTCCGGCCAGCGCTTTAGGTCCGGTTCTCGGCGGCATGGCGCGCGCGCTGCACGAGGCGGCCGTGCAGGCGCCGCTTTCCATTTGCGGCACGAGTGTGCTTGCCGCGGCGGCCGTCTCAGCGCAAGGCCTGCGTGATGTGATTTTGCCTCTCGCCGGTGGTATCGCCAAACCATTGAGCCTTTATTTCCTGATCGTGGCACGATCCGGCGAACGAAAGACCGCCACCGACGCTTTGGTTCTTGCTCCTGTCAAACAACGTGCGGCGGAACTGCAGGAGGAGTACAGCGCCAAGATCTTGGATCACAGAAACACCTTAGACGTCTGGACGGCTGAGCGAGCTCGCATCTTAAAAAAAAAAGCCGATGCGCACACGCGCAAACGCGAACTCGACGCGCTGGGCGCAGAGCCGAAGCCGCCCAAGACCCCGATCCTGACACTCAGCGAACCCACGATCGAGGGGCTGACGAAGCATCTGAAGGCCGGATACCCCTCTGTGGGGTTGTTCTCATCCGAAGGCGGCCAGTTCATCGGCGGACACGCCATGTCGGATGACGCCAAGAGGCGATCGGCAGCCGCGCTCAACGCAATGTGGGACGACGGCAAGCTGGAACGCATCCGAGCTTCTGAAGATGCGGTGATCTTGCCTGGACGCCGTCTTTCGGTCTTGTTGCAGACCCAGCCGGAGGTGGGCCACGTCTTCTTGAGCGATGCCGTATTGCAGGATATCGGTCTCCTCTCCCGCTTCCTCGTTACCGAGCCGGAAACCATGATGGGAAACCGTCCTCATCGCGATCTGACTCCGGCGCAGGAGGCGGTCATGGCCGCTTATCGTGCGAAAACCCTCGGCTTGCTGCGGCATCCCCTTCTCTACGACGATCGCGGCGAGGCTCTGAAACCGTTGCCCCTTGAGATGACACCAGAGGCGCGCGAACGCTGGATCGCATTCTCGGACGAGGTGGATACGGCGCTGAAACCAGGCTGCAGGCTGCACGAGATCTCGGGCTTCGCCAGCAAAATCGCTGAGCACGCCGCACGCATCGCGGCGGTGCTCGCGGTCTACGATGAACCAGCCGTCGAATATCTCGACAATCATGACCTGGAGCGCGGCATCGAGCTTACGAACTATTACGCGAGCGAGACGCTTCGCCTGTTCGACGCATCCTTGATCCGCGGGGAGTTGAGGCAGGCCGAGATCCTCCTGAACTGGCTGCAACGGGTCTGGCATGAGCCTGCGGTCTCTGTCCGGGTTATTCTCAGGCGGGGACCGAAGCCCATCCGCGACAAGGCCACAGCGGAAAGGCTGCTTTCGATCCTCGAATCCCACGGCTGGTTATGGGCGCTGGATGAGGCGACCGTTGAGGGCAAGCCGGCACGGAAGGCGTGGGGGATCTACGGCAGAGGCCTATGATTGTGACATGTCGCAAAAACCTGGGGCGACATTTGCGACAGTTGCGACACGAACGCAGATCCGGCCGCTTTTTTTGGTGAATATTGCAGCCTCCAGAGCGCCATTTTGGCGAAATCTCGGTCTCAAATGCTCCTCAGAGCCTCTGCCGGGGGGGCGCCTTGGCGAAAAAGCGAATAACCAGGAGACCCCGGGCGACAATTGCGACAGTTGCGACAAACGCCTCGATGTTTTTGGTTTGTTCTAAAACTGTCGCAGAAGTCGCAAATGTCGCCCCGTCAGTCTTCGACCTGTCCCGATCGCTTGGCTTCGCTAACGCCGGCTGGAAAAAGAGCTGTAAATCAGCGCAATGAGGCTTTAACCCACACTGAGGCGCTCAGAAGACATGGCGAAGTTGCTTCTCTGTTCTCAAAATGTCGCCTGAGTCGCAACTGTCGCAGGGCCGATCTGAGAAACTCAAAAATATCTTGGCTGATCACCTGAGCGTCCGCGCCATCGTACCTCCGACATCCTCGTGTTTGACAAGGTTCTCGACGTAGTCGCCCCACGTCGAAAAAGCTTGCGCCCGAAGGTCGAGACGTTCCTGTCGTTGATAAACGCCCTTCAGCCCGCTTCGGGTGGTCGATTTGTGATTGAGGATGCGTTCGATAATGTCGGCTTCGACCCCGAGCAAATCTGCGGAGAGCGTGGCGATGGTGCGGCGTAGATCGTGATTGACCCAGGGGGTGGGTGCTTTCCCTAATAAACTCGCGATCCGAGCATCGATACGCGCCTTGACCTTTCCAAATCCAGACGGCGACGAGTACCCCGTGGTGGAAAAGCAAAAACCACCTTCGGCTCGCGGGATCGTGTCAATCACCGCAAGCGCCTGCCTGCTTAGATTAACAATATGCGCTTCGCGGTTTTTCGTGCGACCGGTCTGGTATTCCTGCTCCTTGCGCTTCTTGGTGACTTTGACCTCGCCTATCGCGGGCAAATTCCATAGAGCGTTCTTAAGATCGAGTTCTTCCCAACGCATGCCGGCGACCTCTTCGCGCCTTTGCCCCGTTAGAAGAAACAGCCGGTAGATTTGTTGGAAGGGCCAGCTCTCCTCTTCCGTGGCAAGCCATAAAGCTTTGATTTCGTCAGGTGACAGATAACGAGTTCTTGCTGGCAGGGGAGGCGGCGGTTTGATGCCGAGCAGCGGGTTGTGTTCCGGCTTTCCTCGTTCGACCGCCCATTGGAAAAATGGCCGCAGCGCCACGAATAGCTTTCGCTCAACTGATGCGCCGTTCTTGCGGACGTTGTCCAACAGCGCCCGGATTTGCTGCCTGCTGACGGTCGAGATCGGCTTGGCCCCTAAGGCTGGAAAAACGTAATGTTCGAAAAGGGCGCGTGTATCGATCCAGTGGCGTGATGGCTTGGCCTCAAGCTTGAAATACTGTTCTGTGATCTCCTTGAGCGTTGCCTCTTTAAGTTTAAGCCGCTCTTCCTTGAGTTGAAGCACCACGTCAACACCCCGAAGAACGAGCCCGATACTTTCTGACGCGAGCGCCCGGGCGCGCTCGGGCGAGAGGTCGCGGCCGGAACCGATTGTCATCCGTTTGGAGCTCCCTTTCCGACCAGCGCCTCTCAGCCGGTATTGGACGAAATAGGTCACTGCTCCGGACGGATGGAACGCCGCCCCGAATTTCGGTTGGTCGGTATCGTAGACGTAAATCCGCCTGCGCGTGGCCTCCGCCTCTTTCCTGAGGGAGTAGACCGCAGTCAACGTAAGCTTTTTCTTCATATCAGGCCTGGGCAGGTGTCGCTTCTGGTACTCACCTGATACTCACCAAAACGAAGACTCCTGACAACCCCTGAATGCTTCTGCAAACATAAATCGTTTAAATTCAGCTAGTTATGAATCTTTTGAGAATTCCTGAAATCCCCTGAAACAACAGAAATGCGGACTGAAAATCCGCGTGTCGCTGGTTCAATTCCGGCCCTGGGCACCATTAATTTCAAGGACTTAGCTCCGAAATGTCTGTGAGCATCCGACGCGTTCGGGAGTCCATTCGGGAGAATCTGTTCACCTTTTGCTCTTTTCGAGCTTCTCGATCGCGGACAACGCCAAGCCTTTTGTGCGGGCGAGATAGCGATCCAGAATCGCTCCGACGCTCTTGATCGAGTGGCCGGTGATGGAGGCGATCTCCGCCTCCGTGCATCCCGCCTCGGCGAGGCGGGTGACTGCGGTCCCCCGCAAATCGTGAAACGTGAAATCCACAATGCCGGCCGCGCGTGAAGCGCGGTGCCAGGACGTACGCAGGCCATCGCTCGTCCATGGCCGCCCGGCGCTCGACGTCAAAATGATGGGCGAGGAACGCGGCATGGCGTCGAGGATGGCTTTCAAATCCTGGGTGACTGGAACCTGCACCCTTTGCCCGCCCTTTGATTGGCGTAGCCTGATCCATTGGCCGTCGTACGCAGACCAGGGAAGGCGGATAAGATCACCCTGCCTTCCCGTCTCTATGGCCAGGACGAGCGCCTGCTCTCCACGCAACGGCTCGAAACGCCGTAACATGCTCCGGCATCCAAATCTTCTCCGAGTGGTCGCTCTCGTAAAGCGGTTTAATGCGCGACGGCGGCCGGTAGGTGGTAAGCCCGCGCTCGCGAGCCCAAGAGATCAGCCGCATGAGGACGGTGAAGGCATAGTCCGCTTGGCGATCTCCGATCTTGAGCCCGTCTCTCCAGGCCAGGAATTCCCGCGTCACCCGAGGGTCCTCAAGCGCGTCGAGAGGCAAATCCCCGAAGGCTTCTTCGATGATGCCGATGTGTTTCAGGTAGTCCTTCTTGGTTCTTGGCGCGAGACCTCCGAAGTCGCGGCTCGCTTTGAAGTCGGCGACGACGCCCTGAAACAACGAGGCATCCGCTTTTTTCAAGCGTTGAGCAGCGCTTTCGTAAGACGCCATGAATTCTGGCGAACCCGGCACGCCGTGCAGCCTCGGTCCGCCCTTCCCGAGATAGTAGTAGGTCTTGACAATGCCGCTTGCGAGCCTGACCGTCTTTTGATTGACGCCTTTAAGCAGAACGCGAACCATTCTTTTTGTCCTTCCAAGCGTCGAGGGCGTTCTTCGGCGATCCAAGACCCGATAAGCGGTCGCAGGCGAGATCCAGCGCCTTCATGTCGTACAGGCCCACTTCCGGCAGCGGGCGCGGAAGAAGCTTCGCTTCGACGAGAGATCTAAATGTCGCAAGCGAAAGGCCCAATTGTGTTGCAGCGTCCACGTCTGACAAAAATCGTCGCACCGAAACGGTCTCCCTCAACGCTTCATCCCTCCCCGGCCGCCAGCGTAGCCCGGGCTTAAGAAAGCGAAGGTCGCGGGCAAGGGATCCCCTGTAAGCGTTCCCAAGCCCGAACCACGTCCCGAACAAAGCACAGGTTCGGCGTTAAAGACAAGCCTTAAGCAAGGTAATAACGTTTGACCTGTGGGCGCAGCCCATCTGGCCGCACATGTCCGAGCCTTGAGCGTCGCGGCGGTGATAACTTCCGCAGTCAAAAGTGAGCGCCAGCGCGCTTGGCTGTTCGAAGCTCAGTAAGGTCGTCGTCGCGGGAAGCTGCGGAAGAGGGACAACAGGAGGGGAAAAACCGTCGGCTTGTGACGTAAAAGCTCGGTTAACGTGACTTCTTGCGACTAAAAATCACGACGCCGGCAATCTCGGCGGGCGTCATCAGCATATGGATCGGTAAAGAATTCTGCTCTCGGCTGTTCGTGATGAGAAGATAGGGCGCGATAAACTGCCGAAGCAGGAGAATAGGATCACTCTCCTTTGACGCCATGGAGACGACGACACGCTTCCACTACCGACAGATTTCACGGCTTTCTCATCCATATCGGCGACGATCAGGGCGTTCTCGCGCAGGTCCAACTCGCTCAAGACGCCTGACAGCACGCGGAACATGCGCTGGGTGGATGAGGCCAGGGCCTTGGCCACCACCGATCCTTTCGGCGGATGATAGACCTCGAGATCAGGCGTAAACGCCACCTCCTCGGCGGCGACGAGGTCGGTGACCGGCACTCCCAGCGTCCGGGCGAGCCGGTCGAGCTTGGCGAAACGCAAGCCCCGCGTGCCCGCCTCGACCCGCGACATGTGGCCTTCCGATAGCCCGACCTTTTCGGCCAGATCGGCGAGCGTCAGGCCGCGCTCCAAACGCAATCTCTTGATTCTACTTGTCTCCATGACACGGATATTGCTCAGAAAGACAAAGACCTCAAGGGGGTCCCAAAATTTTTTTTGTTGCGCGACTAAGACCTACTAGACAAGTATCGGGCAAGACAGCGAATGAGGTTACCGATGCTGCTTGTCGAGAAATTCCAGGACTTCCTCCACCGATCCGGTCACACGCGGGAAAGCTTTGCTCGCCTGATGGGCGTTCAACCCTCGCTTTTGTCCCGGCTCATTCCCAAAGACGGCATCCCGCCGGTCCGGGAACCGCGGCTTTCCACCCTGATGAATCAGGATGAGACTGCGCCGTGTGTGGGCTGACGGAGGAAGGGCGGAGCCCGACCGACGGCAGGCCACACACGGCGGCGCTCTTTTTAAAACCCGTCTGGCGGTCGGGCAGGTCTGCGGCAAAGTTCTGATTCGTCTCAGCAATTGAGGGATCAGCATTTGCCCGGCCTCCACATCACCGACCACCAGATGAGGCTGTACATGAGTATCCGAAAAACCCACGAAACGACCATCGCCGCCGCCAAGGCTGGCATCAGTCGCGCCACCGGTTTCCGCGTCGATGCCGATCCCCGGCTGCCATCACAGAAGGCGGCGCCACGCACCCGGCGGCGGTTAGACCCGCTGGTCGCCATCTGGGAGGCCGATGTTGTGCCGATCCTGAAGGCGGCGCCTGGCATCCGCACGATCGGCGTGCTGGCCGAGATGCGGCGGCGGTATCCGGAGCTGAACCCAAACATCCGCCGCACGCTGGAGCGGCGCATTACGCACTGGCGCGCTGAGCATGGCCCGGAACGGGATGTGATCTTCCGCCAGGAACACGAACCCGGCCGCATGGGGTTGTCCGACTTCACCGACACCAGCGCGCTGAACATCACGGTGGCTGGTGTGGTTCTGGTGCACCGGCTGTATCACTTCCGGCTGGCGTTCTCGGGCTTCGCGCACGCTCATGTCGTACTGGGCGGCGAAAGCTTCGTGGCGCTGGCCGAGGGTCTGCAGAACGCCCTGTGGGCGCTTGGCGGCGTGCCGAAGGAACATCGCAGCGACAGTCTGTCGGCGGCGTTTCGCAACCTCGACAAGGCGGCGGAGGAGGACCTGACACACCGTTATCAGGATCTGATGGCGCACTACGGCATGACTCCCTCGCGCAACAACCCCGGCGTCGCGCACGAAAATGGCTCCATCGAAAGCCCGCATGGCCACCTCAAAAGCGCGTTGAAGGACGAACTGTTGCTGCGTGGCTCCACGGACTTCGACGATTTGGACGCCTAGAGCGTGTCGCATTTAGATTGCTGCGTAGCCGGAATTTTGTAAATAGTTGCCGCATTCCTTAGACTTGACCTTTTCGAGGACTGTGGCGAGGTGCTCCTGGGCGGCCTCGACGGTTCGTGCCATGGCCCTGCGCATGAGGTGTTTGGTTTTGGCAAAGACCTGCTCGATCGGGTTGAGGTCTGGGCTATAGGCAGGCAGAAAGAGCAAGTGCGCGCCGGCATCGCGGATGAGCTTGCGCACGGCCTTGTTTTTGTGGCTGCCCAGATTATCGGCTACAACAATATCGCCGGGCTTGAGGGTCTTTAAGAGCTGCGTCTCCACATAGACTTTGAAAGCCTCGCCATTAATTGGGCCGTCCAGCACCCAAGGCGCCTCGATCCGGTCATGGCGCAAAGCAGCAATAAATGTCATGGTTTTCCAGCGCTTATAGGGAACGTAAGCCAGCAGCCGCTTGCATCGCGGCCCCCATCCGCGCAACGGCGCCATGTTCGTCTTGATCCAGGTTTCATCGAGAAAAACCAGCCGGCGCGGATCGATCCTGCCTTGATAGGCCTGCCAGCGCGCACGGAAGCGGGCAAGGGCGGGCCGCTTCTGTTCAGCCGCGAACACGGTTTTTTTTAAAGCTTTGCCCCTTGCGGTGCAGGAAACGCCCAACCGTTGCGTGATCGACAGTAAGCCCGCGCCCGCCAAGCTCCCCCTCCAAGCCGCGCAACGTCACATCGGCATCGTTCTCCACGCGATGAAGCAGCCAGATCTCGTGTTCGCCCGCGATACGGTGCGGCCGGTGTCCGCCCATCTTGCCCGGAGCCACGCTTCCGGTCTGCCTCTGCCGCCGCGCCCACTTAATGACGCTCGATACGCTTATATCAAGCACCTCGGCCACCGTTCCGGGGCTTTCTCCCGCCGCCACGCGCGCCATCGCCCGCTCGCGCAAATCCATCGAATAAGGCTTCGCCATCCCCGCCGGCCTCCACCTCCGGCAGGAAGTTTGAATCTGATTTGCGGCCACAGGGGAATCCCGAGTTCAACTAAAATGCGACGCAC